>NZ_JAUSUJ010000063.1 GCF_030813915.1 Rhodoplanes tepidamans | reverse complement strand
CGAACCCGGCGACTGTCTTGAATGTCAAGCGTGCGAGTATGCGACGTCGGCTTTGACGAGGCCGTTGGCGATGACGAGGATCTTTCTGGCGACGGCGATGAGGGCGACCTTGGCGGGCTTTCCCTGGTTGCGCATGGCCTTGTAGTCGTCCCTGAGCTTGGGGTTGTGGCGGACGGCGACGAGGGCTGCGAGGTAGAGGCTGGTGCGGACGCAAGGTCGTCCGCCGGCGATGGCGGCGCGGGGCGGAGCGTTTCCGGACTGGCTGACATGGGGTGCGAGGCCGGCCAGGCTGGCGATGGATTTGCGGTCGCGGTGGCCGAGTTCGGGCAGGTCGGTGACCAGCACGGTGGCGATGCGGGTGCCAATCCCCGGGATCGAAGTGAGGATGCGGGAGACGCGGGCGAGCTCGGTGTCGTCGGCGATCCGGCGGGCGAGTTCGGCTTCGATTCGCTCGCACTGGGCGGCGAGCTCGGCGATGGTGGCGCGGTGGCTCTCCATCAGGAGCGGCTCGAGCGTCTGCTTGAGCCTGGTCTTCTCCATGGCGATCATCTCGGTGAGCTGGCGGCGGCGCAGGGAGAGCGCCTTGAGGGTCTGCTGCTCGGCGGAGGGGAGTGGGCGGACGGCGTCGGTCATGACGAGAGCGAAGCGCGCGATGAGCTGCGCGTCCAGCCTGTCGGTCTTGGCGCGGCGCCCCTCGGCGTCGCGGAAGGCCTTGATGCGGCGCGGATTGACGATGCCGACCTGGAAGCCGGCTTCGGTCAGGGCGGCGACTGCGGTCTGCGCGTAGGATCCGATCGCTTCCAGGACGACGCGGGTGACGCCCGCCGCGGTCAGACGGGCGATCATGGTGGCGATGCCGGAGGCCAGATTGGGCACCCGGAAGGTCTTTCCGGACGGCGCGAGGGCGACGTCGAGAAAGCGCTGGCCGGCATCGATGCCGGCCGCCGTCGAGACGGACTGGGATGTCATGGGAACCGGACCTGTATGCGGGCGGCCGGGCGGGCCGGCACCCGTGCGACTGTTCGATCGACGAGCGGAACGGA
>NZ_JAUSUJ010000062.1 GCF_030813915.1 Rhodoplanes tepidamans | reverse complement strand
CTAGAGCGGAATCCGATCAGGCTGCATCGTATCCTGCGGCGGCGAAGTAGTTGGCACATTCCGCCGGGGTGAAGGTGCGGACGAGGCCGCCGATCGCGGCCCAGAGGCCGTCGACGGTTCGCTCGGCGGCCTTGCGCAGGTGGGCCTTCAGCTTGGAGAAGGCGTTTTCGATCGGATTGAAGTCGGGACTGTAGGGCGGCAGGAAGAGAAGGTTGGCGCCGACCGCCTCGATCATCGCGCGGACGGCGGGGCCCTTGTGGCTCGAGAGATTGTCCATGATGACGACGTCACCGGGCCTGAGCGTGGGAACGAGAACGCACGCGACATAGGTTTCGAAGGCCTCGCGGTTGATCGCGCCGTCGAGGACGAACGGGGCGATCATGCCTCGGCAGGTGAGCCCGGCCACGAAGGTGGTCGTCTTCCAGTGTCCGTGCGGAATGCCGACCCGCAGGCGCTCGCCCCGCGGTGCCCGGCCGTAGCGCCGAGCCATGTTGGTGGAGGCCCACGTCTCGTCGATGAACACCAGCCGCTCGGGGTCGAGGTCGAGCTGGCCGTCGAACCAGGCCTGCCGACGCCTCACGATGTCGGGACGATCCTGCTCGCTGGCATGCCCGGTCTTTTTTTGCGCGTGATCCGGTGACGCTCGAAGAAGCGTTGGATCGTGCCGAAGCCGAACGTGTGCCCCTGGCTCGCGAGGGTCCGGCGGAGTTCCTCGATGGTGATGTCGGGCGTCTCGGCGAGCACGCCCAGGATCAGGTCCTTGCAGGCCTCGATCCGGCCGGACCGGCGATCGCCCCCGAGCGCCTTCGGCCGGGCGTCCCCCTGGACCTCGGCTCGCCGTCGCCACCGGCTGACGCTCGCCGCGCTGACCCCGAACCGCTCACCGGCTTGCCGGTGCGACATCCCATCGGCCACCGCCTTCAGAACCCGCGTCCGAAGATCGAGAGAAAGCGCTCGCGACATGCCTGCCGGCCTCCCTCTCCGGCAGACAGCTTGAATCACCTCCGCGCCGATTTGGGAATCCCTCGCGATTCACTCAGGTCGGGAACCGCTCTAG
>NZ_JAUSUJ010000061.1 GCF_030813915.1 Rhodoplanes tepidamans | reverse complement strand
GCGCCGGAGTGCGAGGGCGGGATCGCCTTCGACGATCCGGACATCGGGATTCCGTGGCCGGTGGCGCGCGATCTCGTCAGCCTGTCCGACAAGGACACCAGGTATCCGCGTCTCGCCGCGTTCGAGAGCCCGTTCGCCTATGACGGCGTGCCGCTCGCCGCGCTGGCGCCGGCGTGACGGGGGAGGGGGCGATGCTGCAGGGCCGGCGGATTCTGGTGACGGGCGGGGCGGGCTTCATCGGCTCGGCGGTGGCGCATCATCTGGTCGACGATCTCGGCGCGTCCGTGCTGGTGGTCGACAAGCTCACCTATGCGGGCAATCTGGCGTCGCTGGCGGGACTGGAGGGGAAGCCCGGCTTCCGCTTCGTGCGGGCCGACATCTGCGACGCGCCGCGAATGGCGGCGCTGTTCGCCGAGCACGATCCCGACGCCGTGATGCATCTCGCGGCGGAGAGCCATGTCGACCGCTCGATCGACGGGCCGATGGCCTTCGTCGAGACCAACGTGGTCGGCACCTGCGTGCTGCTGCAGGCGGCGCTGGCGCACTGGCGCGCCCTCGCGCCGGAGCGGGCGAAGGCGTTCCGCTTCCATCACGTGTCGACCGACGAGGTCTACGGCACGCTGGGCGAGACCGGGCAGTTCACCGAGACGACGCCCTACGATCCGCGCTCGCCCTACTCGGCCTCGAAGGCGGCGAGCGACCATCTGGTCAGCGCCTTCGGCCACACCTACGGCCTGCCGGTTGTCATCTCGAACTGCTCGAACAACTACGGCCCGCGCCAGTTCCCCGAGAAGCTGATCCCGCTGAACCTGATCAAGGGGCTCGCCGGCGAGCCGATGCCGGTCTACGGCGCCGGCACCAATGTGCGCGACTGGCTCCATGTCGAGGACCACGCCCGCGCGCTGGCGCTGATTCTCGCGCGCGGCCGGGTGGGGGAGACCTACAATGTCGGTGGTGCGGCGGAGCGGCAGAACATCGAGGTGGTGCGGACGCTGTGCGCCGTGCTGGACGAGCTGGCGCCGCGGGCCGCAGGATCGCACGCGGATCTGATCACCTTCGTGCGCGACCGGCCGGGCCACGACTTCCGCTACGCGATCGACTTCTCCAAGCTGGAGGCGGAGCTCGGCTGGCG
>NZ_JAUSUJ010000060.1 GCF_030813915.1 Rhodoplanes tepidamans | reverse complement strand
ATCCTGCGCACCGCCTGGGTGTACTCGCCGTTCGGCGCCAACTTCCTGAAGACGATGCTGCGCCTCGGCGCCGAGCGCGACGTGCTGAAGGTGGTCGACGACCAGCGCGGCACCCCGACCACGGCGGCGGATCTGGCGGCGGCGTGCCTCGCGATCGCGCGCCATCTGGTGACGCATCCGGACGAGCCGGGCGGCACCTTCCACTTCACCGATGCGGGCGAGACGACGTGGTGCGGGTTTGCGCGCGCCATCTTCGCGATCGCCGGCTCGCGGCTCCCGAACGTGCCGCGGGTCGAGGCCATCACCACGGCCGAGTATCCGACCCCGGCGCGGCGGCCGGCCGACTCGCGGCTCGACTGTTCGGCGACGCTCGCCCGCTTCCCGGTCACGCAGCCCGACTGGCGCGCGGCGCTCGCCGCGACCCTCGACCGGCTGCTCTGAGACGGGAGGCGGTCGACTTTAATCCGTCATTCCGGGGCGCGCCGCAGGCGCGAACCCGGAATCCAGCGACGAGCGTCGAGGTCCGGGCTGGATTCCGGGTTCGCCGCTTCGCGGCGCCCCGGAATGACCGCCGGATCGGCGGCCCGAGTTCTGACGAGAGGATTTCTGATCATGAAGGGCATCATCCTGGCCGGCGGCAGCGGCACGCGGCTCTATCCGGCGACGCTGGCGGTCAACAAGCAGCTGCTGCCCGTCTACGACAAGCCGATGATCTACTACCCGCTGTCGGTGCTGATGCTGGCCGGCATCCGCGACATCCTGCTGATCTCGACGCCCGAGCATCTGGGCTTCTACCGGCACCTGCTCGGCGACGGCTCGACCTGGGGCATCCGCATCGACTACGTGGTGCAGGAGAAGCCGGTCGGGCTCGCCCACGCCTTCGTGCTGGGCCGCGACTTCGTCGGCTCCGACAAGGTGTGCCTGATCCTCGGCGACAACATCTTCTACGGCCACGGCCTGTCGGCCGAGCTGTCGCGGGCGGCGGCGTCGGACGCCGGCGCCACCGTGTTCGGCTACTTCGTGCGCGACCCGAGCCAGTACGGCGTCGTCGTGTTCGACGCCGACGGCCGCCCCGTGGAGCTGATCGAGAAGCCGGCGCGCTTCCGCTCGCCCTGGGCCGTGACCGGGCTCTACTTCTACGACAACCGGGTGCTCGACATCGCCGCCGACCTGAAGCCGTCGGCGCGCGGCGAGCTGGAGATCACCGACGTCAACCGCATCTATCTGGAGATGGGGGCGCTCGAGGTGGTCAAGCTCGG
>NZ_JAUSUJ010000059.1 GCF_030813915.1 Rhodoplanes tepidamans | reverse complement strand
TGGCCCGATTCGCGGCCGAAAGCGCCCGAACGAAAGCCTCCCCGCGACCACTCTCCGCCCTCCAGGCCTGAAGCGCTTTCTTGCCCAGCCTCGCAAGCGACGGCCGGGACGGGCCGTGCCGCGAAAACCCGGGTTTCGTTGCACTCGACCCGGGCTACGGGGGCGACGGGAGCGTCGTGGCTCGTTCGGGCCCGCGGCACCCCACGTTTTCCCTCCTCATGGTGAGGTGCGAGCGCAGCGAGCCTCGAACCATGCGGCCCCGATGCCGGCCCCTGCACCCGTAGCCCCGATGGAGCGCAGCGACATCGGGGGCAGCGCCGCCCGACCCCAACCGCGATCGTGCCCGCCTTCGGCCGGCGTGCCGGCCGTCCGCGGTTCTGGTAGGATCGCCGGCGAAGAACCGGGGGCGATGGGGGCGTCCCGGCGGAGCGGGCATGAGCCGACAGCGCAGCGAGGCGCGCGCCACCGGGGCGCGCCGCCTCTACGACGAGGACATCCTGCGGTGGTCCGAGCAGCAGGCGGAGCTGATCCGTGCCCTCGGCCGCCGCCGCGACCTTCCGACCGCCTTCGACGCCGAGGCCGTGGCGGAGGAGATCGAGAGCGTGGGACGGTCCGAGCTCGCCGCGGTCAAGAGCCTGATCCGGCAAGTCCTGCTTCACCTGATCAAGCTCGCGATCGAGCCGGAGTCGGACGCCGCCCGTCACTGGGAGGGCGAGATCGTCGTCTTCCACGCCGAGCTGACGGACCGCTGGGCGCCATCCATGGCGCAACGCATCGATCCCGACGCCCTCTGGCGCTCCGCCCGCGACACCGCCACCCGCATGTCGCGCGGCACCCCCGCGGCTGCCCGCGTCGCCGGCCTTCCCGAGCACGCACCGCTCACGCTCGCCGATCTCCTGGCCGAGCCGGTCGAGCCCGGAACACTCGCCGCCCGGCTTTCGTCGTAGGCCGGGCGGAGCGGGAGCGACGGCCGGGCGGACCTCGCCCGGGAAACCCCGGGTTTCGTTGCCCTCAACCCGGGCTACGGGGGCGTCGTGGCCCGTCCGGGGCCGCATCCTTCGAGGCCCGGCGGAGTTTACACTCGGGCCGCGCGAAGCGCGGACCCGGGTGCCGGGCGCCTCAGGATGAGGAGAGAGTGAGGGGACGCGGCGCGGCCACGATCGTGTGGCGCGGCTCCGTCTTCACTCCTCATGGTGATGTGCGAGCGAAGCGAGCCTCGAGCCATGCGGCCTCGTGGGAGCGGGGGCGCGCTTCGTAGCCCGGGCGGAGCGGCAGCGATGGCCGGGAGGGGCCTCGGCCCGAATTCCCGGGTTTCGTTGCACTCGACCCGGGCTACGATCGGAGCCCGCCGCCGCCGTCCTCCTCGTCCTCTCACGCGTCGTCGCCGCCCGAGGACGAGCGCCGAAAACCCGCCGAGACCTCGTCGCGACGAGGACGGCGAGGGAGA
>NZ_JAUSUJ010000058.1 GCF_030813915.1 Rhodoplanes tepidamans | reverse complement strand
CAGGATCGATGTCTCCGAGGCCATGCTCCACGTCGCCATGGGAAGCCTCCTCCTACGACGCATCAGCCACTGAATCGAGTTTCCAAACGGACTCTCAGGACGACGGGTCCAGATTCAGGGCCGCCAGCATAGTACGGCCGTACTATACTTTGTTCGCCCAGTAATTGAGAGAAAGATGAACAGTACACTTAGGTCTCGATGATCCGAACAATTTTATTTTAATGAGTTCGTCGGAGTATGGACGCGTGTCCCTCCGGGCGGGTGTCCGGCGGCCGCGGTGCACCCGACGCACGGGGAGGCCGGGGCCGGCCGCTCCGCCCGGCATGCGCCGCGGCCGGCCGTCGTCGCCTTCCGCAGAGCGAGATGCCCCGTCCGCGTTCTGGAGAACCTCGATGTCGCTGCTGTCCCACATCCGCATCCTTCCCAAGATCCTCTCCGTCATCCTGCTGCTCGCCGCCATCGCCGGCTTCGGCTCCTGGTATTCCGGCCAGCAGATGCACACGATCGAGGGCGGCTACAACAAGTTCCTCACCGGCGAGGCGGCGGCCCGTCTGGCCAACGCCCGTCTCAACCGCGGCGTCTACCAGTACGAGATGTACCTGTATCGCATCATCGCGGAGACCAGCGACGAGGAGATGCGGAAGATGCCGGAGCAGATCGCCAAGGCGCTGGCCTTCGCGACCGAGCAGGCGGTCGCCGCCAAGGCCGCGGTCCCCGCCCTCGCATCGCGCTACGAGCAGGTCGAGCGCGATCTCGCCGCCATGGGCATCGCCGGCAAGCCGGTGCAGGAGCTCGCCCTCGCCAACCGCAACGACGAAGCCACCAACCTGCTCCGCACCAGCGTCGACCCGCTGGCCCAGAAGGCGCTGTCCGACACCCTGAAGCTGGCCGCCGAGATCGAGCGCCTCACGGCGGCCGGCACCGCCGAGCTGCTGACGAGCACGCGCAGCGCCATCACCAATTCCTACCTGATCGTCGGCTCGGGTGTCGGCGTCGCGCTGATCGTCGCCTTCGTGATCGCCCAGTTCGGCATCGCCCGGCCGATCACGGACCTCACCTCCGGCATGCGCCAGCTCGCCGAGGGCAAGTTCGACGTCGTGCTCGCCGGCCTCGGCCGCAAGGACGAGATCGGCCAGATCGCCGACGCCGTGGAGGCCTTCAAGCTCAAGGCCGCCGAGAAGGCGCGGGCCGAGGCCGAAGCGCAGCAGGAGGCGGAGAAGCACGCCGCCGCGCAACGCAAGGCCGAGATGCAGAAGATCGCCGACGGCTTCGAGGCCGCGGTCGGCGAGATCATCGAGACGGTGTCGTCCGCCTCGACCGAGCTGGAGGCCGCCGCCGGCACCCTCACCCGCACGGCCGAGACCACCCAGAGCCTCGCCACCCGGGTGGCGTCGGCCTCCGAGCTCGCCTCGACCAACGTCCAGAGCGTCGCCTCCGCCACCAACGAGATGGCCTCCTCGGTGCACGAGATCTCCCGCCAGGTGCAGGAGTCGAGCCGCATCGCCGGCGACGCCGTCAAGCAGGCCGA
>NZ_JAUSUJ010000057.1 GCF_030813915.1 Rhodoplanes tepidamans | reverse complement strand
ATGAGGGGCTGGACGGCGTTCCGGGCGCCGCTTGCGAGCAGTTCGGCGGCGCATTCGGCCAGGCAGGCCACGAACCGGTCGAGGCCGAGGATGCCGAGCAGGCGGGAGAGATTGTAGCCGAGCGCCATCAGGCTCCACTCGCCGCGCACCTTGTCGAAGCCGCGCACCAGGAAGTGGCGCCAGCCGGCGCGGCATTTGAGGGTGCCGAACGGATGCTCGGCGAGGGCGGCACGACGGCGCATCGGCGTGCCGGCGTCCCGCATGCGCGCCCGGTGGCGCTCGAGCACGTCCTCGTGGACCCAGCGGAGAACCTCCCGGGTGCCGGACTTGGTGGCGATGCAGCGCAGCCGCAGCGAACATGCGTCACATGTTCGCTTGCGGCTCACGTAGCGGACCTCGATCCGGCCGCTCTTGTCCTTGGGCGTCCTGGTCGGCTGCAGCGCCGCGCCGCCGGGGCAGCGATAGACGTTCGCGGCGGCATCGTAGGTGAAATCGGCGTGGGTGAAGCAGCCCCGCGCCGCGAGCCGTCCGGTGCGCTCGGCCTCCGGCACATAGGCGACGATGCCGTCGTCCTCGCAGCGCTTCAGCATGGTCCCGTTGAAGTAGCCGACGTCGGCCAGCACGGTGAGCGTCTCGACCGCCAGCGCCTCGCGGGCCGCCACCGCCATCGGATGGAGCTGGCCGGTGTCGTTGCCGTCGCCGACCACCTCGCTCGCGACGATCAGCTTGTGGGCGTCGTCGACGGCGATCTGGACGTTGTAGCCGGCGACCGTCTGGCCGCTCTTGGTCAGCAGCCGGGCATCCGCGTCGGTGCGCGACACCTGCGTCTCGCCGCTCTCCGCCAGCCGGGCGAGATCGGCCTTCAGGGCGTCCCGCTTCGCCATCAGGGCTGCCATCTTCCGGCCGACGTCGCCGCCGCCCCCGGGGCCTCGGTCGTCACCGTCGGCAGGAGCGGCCTCCGCGGCGTCGGCCGCATCGAGCGCGGCCCCATAGGCCTCGATGTCGCTCTCGATCGCCGCGAGCGCGGCGGCGAGCCGCTTCTTCGTCGCGATGCTCCCCTTGCTCGCATTGCCGTCGAAGAACGCCCCGTCGATCGCCACCAGCGTGCCGCCCAGCAGGCCGAGCTCGCGGGCGAGCAGCACGAAGCTGCGGTTCGCCGCCTTCAGGGCCGCCCAGTTCTCCGCCCGGAACTTGGCGATGGTGCGATAGCCCGGGGTCAGTCCATGCAGCAGCCAGATCAGCTCGAGATTGCGCCGCGCCTCCTGCTCCAGCCGGCGCGACGAGCGGACCCGATTGACGTAGCCGTACAGATAGAGCTTCAGCAGATCGGCCGGATCGTAGGGCGGCTGGCCGACGCCGCCCGCCACCGACCCGGCATGCCGGAACCCGAGCCGCGCCAGATCGAGCGCCGCCACGAACGCGTCGATCGCCCGCACCGGATTGTCCGGCCCGACATAGTCCTCCACGCTCGGCGGCAGGAGACTGGGCTGCGCCCGGCTCGCGCCGGTCTTGAACGGGCGATTCGTCATACGACGAATCCTACATCACCTCGATCCGCCGATTCTTGCCCAGTCTCT
>NZ_JAUSUJ010000056.1 GCF_030813915.1 Rhodoplanes tepidamans | reverse complement strand
GTGGCCGTCGCGGTCAGCGTCTCGGAGGTGCGGCGCATCTCGCCGGCCGCGGAGCCGAGCGCCTCGAGCGCCGCGCCGATGCCGGCCTCGAACTCCGCGATGGCGTGCTCGATCGCCTGCTGGCGATGGCCGGCCTGATCGCGCCGCTTCTGCTGCTCCGCCTCGATGCGGGCCTTCTCCAGCGCGTTCTGCTTGAAGGTGGCGAGCGCGGCGGCGAGGCTGCCGATCTCGTCGGTGCGGTCGTGATAAGGAACCTCGACCGAGAGGTCGCCGTCGGCGACCTTCATCATGGCGCCCTGGATTCCCTGCAGCGGGCGGATCACCCGGCGGCTGACGATGGCGAGCCCGCCGGCGGCCAGCGCCAGCGCGCCGATCAGCAGCGCCAGGCTGACGACCAGGTTGGTGCGCGCCGCGGCGACCTGCGCCTGGGCGTGATCTCGGGCGACGTCGAGCGCGGTCTCCGGAATCGCCGCGACGAGATCGAGACGCGGCACCGAGTCGGAACGCCACTCGCTCGCCCCGACGGTGATCGGCTCGCCGCCGCCGATCATCGCGGCGATGCGGTCGCGCTTGGCGACGAAGGACGGATCGAAACAGCTGCGTTTCGCGGTTTCGATCGCCCGGGTGGCGGGCGACTGCGGTGCCAGGCCGAAGCGGATGCGATCGAGAATGTCCCAGCCGGCGGCGGCGCGGGCGATCGAGTCGGCGAGCTTCTGGCGGGCGGGCGCCTCGAGGTGCCGCTTGAACGCGAGCGCGTTGGAGATCGTCGCCGAGATGTCGCCGAAGTCGCTGCGGATCATCCAGCCGGCGTCCTTGACCATCATCAGCTGGTCGATGACGGCGTCCTGGCCGCGGGCGATCAGGTCGAGCGACTCGTTGATCCGCGGGATCCGGTCGAGCAGCGCGTCGGTCGTCGCCTGCAGCTCGCGGCCGAGCGTCGGCCGGCGGTCCCGTTTCGGCTTCCTGATGTCCGCCGCGGCCTCCTGGTCGAGGGTGGCGAGCGTGTCGGCGAGCCGCGACAGATCGCGAACGGCCTCCTCGCGGCCGGGAAACGCGATCGTCGGCAGCCGGCGCAGCGCGCTCCGCAGGGACTCCATCCCGACCGATCGCGACTGCTCGATCTGGGCGAGCTCGTTGGTGGTCGACTGGCCCTCGACATTGAGGGCCCGGACGGCACGGGATCGGTTCAGACGAATGTTCGCCATCGCCCGGAACAGGTCGCGCGACACCTCGGAGACGTCGGCGAGACGGCTCGCGGTCGCGTGGATGCGCCAGGCGTCGACGGCGCTGTTGGCGAGGACGAGGACGATCACGGTCGCCATGACGGCGATGACGGATGTCAGAAGAGCATTGGACGAAATACGGGACGACATCGGCAGCCCCCATCTTATTACCTCCGCATCATCGACCTTACTCCTTAAGTGCTAGTGAAGTTCGCGCGGTCCGCGGGCCGCCGCGGCCCCGCCACACTGCCCGCTGCCGCGCGGCCTGACGCCAAAAAAGCGAAAGCCGGCGGTCTCGCGACCGCCGGCTTGTTCACGAGGATCGGTGCGATCGGCGCCGCCGCTCGGGCGGCGCGGATCTTGTCGAGCAGGCGCCGCTCAGGCGGCGCGGATCTTCTCCAGAAAGC
>NZ_JAUSUJ010000055.1 GCF_030813915.1 Rhodoplanes tepidamans | reverse complement strand
GAGGCAGGGCAAGAACTCGACTTCATGCCGCGAGGCGGATTTGCGCGCGGGTGACGGCGGAATTTCGGGCGAATCCGATCCCGGAGCGAGTCAGGAAGCCTGCGCCGACGCCACCGGCGAGCTGAAGGGCACGCCGCAAGCTGAACAGCAGCAATTCGGCGGCCCGTCGGGCCATGGCGGCGACGAAGGCGTCCAACCCCAGGATGGCGAGCACGCGGGTGAAGTTGTAGGCGAGCGCCATCAGGCCCCATTCGCCGCGCACCCGGTCGAACCCGCGCACGAGAAAGTGCCGATAGCCGGCCCGGCACTTCAACGTGCCGAAGGGATGTTCGGCGAGCGCGGCCCGGCGTCGCACGATGGCGTCGGCTTCCGGCGCGGCCATGCGGGCGCGATGGCGCTCGACCACGTCCTGATGCTCCCAGCGATGCACCTCCCGCCGCCTCGCCTTGTCGGTGAGACACCGCGCCCGCAGCCGACAGGCGCCGCAGCCCGACTGCAGAGCGGCGTAGCGGACATACCTTTTGCCGGCGGCATCCTGCGTGTGGCCCGCCATCGGACGCAGTGTCGCGCCGGCCGGGCAGACGTAGACGTCCTCTGCGGCGCCGTAGACGAACGCCTTCAGGGTGAAGCGGCCCTGCTTCGCCAGGCGGCGGTTCTTGTCGGCTTCCGGCACATAGGCCGTGAGCGCGTCCGCTTCGCACGCCCGCAGCGTGTCGCCGTTGAAGTAGCCGACATCGGCCACCACGGTCAGGGTCTCGACCGCGAGCGCATCGCGCGCCGCCTGCGCCATCGCATGGAGCTGGCCGGTGTCGTTGCCGTCGTCGACCACCTCGCTCGCCACGATCAGCTTGTGGGCGTCGTCGACCGCGATCTGGACATTGTACCCTGCGATCGTGTGGCCGCGCTTCGTCAACAGCCGGGCGTCGGCGTCGGTGCGCGACACCTGCGTCTCGCCGCTCGCCGCCAGGGCGTCGAGCTCGGCCTGCCGGCGCGCCCGCTCGGCCATCAGGGCGGCCATCTCGCGGCCGACATCGCCGCCCTTGCGGCCGCCGTCGGGACCGCGATCGTCGCCTCCCGGCGGGTCCGCTTCTGCCGTGTCGGTCGCCTCCAGGGCGGCGCCGTACGCCTCGATGTCGCGCTCGATCGCCGCCAGTTCCGCCGCCAGCCGCTTGCGCGTCGCGATGCTTCCCTTGCTCGCATTGCCGTCGAAGAACGCCCCGTCGATCGCCACCAGTGTGCCGCCGAGCAGGCCGAGTTCGCGCGCCACCAGCACGAAGCTGCGGTTCGCCGCTTTGAGCGCCGCCCAGTTGTCCCGGCGGAACTTGGCGATGGTCCGATAGCCCGGCGTCAGCCCGTGCAGCAGCCAGATCAGCTCGAGATTGCGCCCCGCCTCCCGCTCCAGCCGCCGCGACGAGCGGAGCTGATTGAGGTAGCCGTAGAGGTACAGCTTCAGCAGGTCGGCCGGATCATAGGGCGGCTGGCCGGCACCGCCCCCGACCGCGCCGGCATGCCGGAACCCGAGCCGCGCCAGATCGAGCGCCCCGACATACGCCTCGATCGCGCGGACCGGGTTGTCCGGCCCGACATAGTCCTCTACGCTCGGCGGCAGAAGGCTCGGCTGCGCCCGGCTGACGCCGGTCTTGAACGGGCGATTCGTCATAAGACGAATCTTACATCAGCTCGACCCGCCGATTCTTGCCCAGTCTC
>NZ_JAUSUJ010000054.1 GCF_030813915.1 Rhodoplanes tepidamans | reverse complement strand
TCAGGCCACGGCTTTGAGGGCTTGCGGCGGGGCGTAGGCCCAGGGCAGCAGGTCGTCGATGCGGCTGTTGGGGTGGCCGTCGACGATCCGGGTGATGACGTCGGTGAGATAGCTCTGCGGATCGACGCCGATCAGCTTGCAGGTCTCGATCAGCGAGGCGACGACGGCCCAGTGCTCGGCGCCTCCGTCCGAGCCGGCGAAGAGCGCGTTCTTGCGGCTGAGGGCGATCGGCCGGATCGAGCGTTCGACGACGTTGGAGTCGATCTCGATGCGGCCGTCGTCGAGGAAGCGGGTGAGGCCGTCCCAGCGCGAGAGCGCGTAGCGGATCGCCTCCGCGAGCTTGGTTTTCTGACTGATCAGCGCGAGTTTCTCGCGCAGCCAGGGCTCGATGTCGGCGACGATCGGGCGGCTCTTCTCCTGCCTGAGGGCGCGTCGCTCCTCGGCGGAGCAGCCGCGGATCTCGGCCTCGACGGCATAGAGCCGGGCGATGCGATCGAGCGCTTCGCTCGCGATCGGCGCGGCGCCGGCCGCGGCGAGTTCGTAGAAGCGGCGGCGGACGTGGGCCCAACAGAAGGCGAGGTGCACGGCGCTGCGCTCGGCGAGCACGCGGTAGCCGCCGTAGCCGTCGACCTGCAGCACGCCCCTGAACCCGGCCAGATGGGTGATCGGCCGCTCGGCCTTGCGGTCCGGCGCGTAGACGTAAGCCACGCCGGGCGGGTCGGTCCCGCCCCAGGGACGATCGTCCCTCGCATAGGCCCACAACTGGCCGGTCTTGGTGCGGCCGCGGCCGGGGTCGAGCACCGGCGCCGTCGTCTCGTCGGCGAACAGCTTCGGCGACGCCTTCAGCTTCGCGAGAAGCCGGTCGTGGACAGGCCGCAGCAGGAAGGCGGCGCGACCGACCCAGTCGGCGAGCGTCGAGCGGTCGAGGGTGATGCCCTGGCGGGCATAGATCTGGGCCTGCCGGTAGAGCGGCAGATGATCGGCGTATTTGGCGACGAGAACGTGCGCCACCGTCGCCTCGGTCGGCAGCCCGCCTTCGATCAGGCGCGCCGGGGCCTCCGCCTGCACGACGGCGTTCTCGCACGCCCGGCAGGCGTATTTGGGCCGCCGCACCACCAGGACCCGGAACTGGGCCGGCACGACGTCGAGCCGTTCGCTGACGTCCTCGCCGATCCGATGCAGCGCGTTGCGGCAGCACGGGCAGGCGTGATCGTCGATGTCGATCACCATCTCGATGCGGGGCAGATGCGAGGGGAGCGATCCGCGGTTGGTGCGCCGCTTGGCGGCCCGGGCCGCGCGCTCGGCCGGGGCTGTGGCGTCCGTCTCGGCCTCGCCGCTCGCAGCCACCTGCTCGACGTCCTCGAGGCCGAGCAGCAACTGGTCTTCCGGCAGCGTCTCGGCCCGCCGGCCGAAGCGGTGACGCTGCAGTTCCTTGATGATCTGCTCGAGCCGCTCGGCGCGCGCCCGCTCTGCCACCAGCATCGCCTTCAGCGTGGCAGGGTCGTCAGGGAGCGTGTCCGAAGCAGCCGGCATGGTGCGATTACACCATGCAGCGCAGTGCTTCGCGAGCCTCGCGTGCGACGTGATTCACTCTGTCGCGGTCAGCTCGGCTCGACCGGCACCGGCGTCTCGCGGGCCGCATGAACGCGGCACCAGTCGAGTCCTTCGAGCAGCGCCGAGAGCTGCGCGGCCGACAGCCGGACCACGCCGTCCTGCACGGTCGGCCAGCGGAAGCGGCCGTCCTCCAGCCGCTTCGCGAACAGACAAACGCCGGTCCCGTCCCAGAAGATCAGCTTCACCCGGTCGGCACGTTTTGCCCGGAACACGTAGATGGTCCCGGAGAACGGATCGGCCCGCATCTCCTCGCGCACCAGCGCGGCAAGCCCCTCGGCGCCCTTGCGGAAGTCGACCGGCCGGGTCGCCACCATCACCCGCACTGCGCCCGTCGGGCCGATCACGGCCGCGCCCTCAACGCGCGGATCACCGCCGCCACCGTCCGGGCTTCAGCGCCGGCGCCGATCCGTACGCTCACACCGTCGATCTCCAGCGCGATCGTGCCGGCGACATCCGCAGCCTCGCGGTCTCTCCGGGGCTTCCGAGGCCGACGCACAGGCTCCGGCGAAGGCGAGGATGTCTCGACGACCGCCGGCACGAACAGCGTCGCCTCGGCCGCCGGCGCACTTGCCACCGGTCGCCGCGCCAGCCGCCGCCACGTGAACACCTGCTGCGGCATCAGCCCGTGCCGCCGGGCGACCTCCGACACGACGGCGCCGGGCACCAGCGTCTCCTCGACGATCCGGGCCTTGTCGTCCGCCGAGAACCGCCGCCGCCGGCCCGTTCCCGAGATCACCTCGATCCGGTGAACCGCCCCGTTGGGCTCGAGCATAGGGTCAAGTTTAGACACAAGCCGATCTCCGATTCAGACCTCGATGATCGGCACCCTCCGCCCTCACGAACCCCCGAAGAAGGTGGGGCCAAAACGACGCTTAC
>NZ_JAUSUJ010000053.1 GCF_030813915.1 Rhodoplanes tepidamans | reverse complement strand
CGCGGAGCAAAAGCCCCTCACCCTATGGTGCAGGAAGAACCCGCACCCACGGCCCGGAACCCCCGACGACAAAACGCCGCCCCGACCAGAGCCGGAGATCAGCGTTCCACGCCTTAGTGAGGAACTCCAGGGATGCGCCATCGCGCCGAGGCGGCGGCGGCCCGTGATGACGCTTATATGCGCCTCCCCCGGATGGGAGTCAACAGCCTAAATCGCGGTTTGGTTCGATTTTGTCTTAGCCCTTGATAGAACGAGATTATTTGTCGTGCAGCCGGCCCGTGGGGCGTCGCAGTGGCAGCCGGGCCGACCGTTCGGGGCGGGTTCGGAGGGCCCGGAGGCTCCCGGACAGGGTCGGGACGAGCCCCGCCGCATGCTATTTTCTGCCAACAAATGGGGAGAATGTGCAGCGCGCGCCGGGCCGTCCCGTTCAGCCGCACCCGACGACGCGGCGTGTTCCCGCAGACCAGGTGCCGGTTCGATGGCGCGGTCAGCCCGACCAGATCCGGTCCGCGGCCCCTTCGCGCCGGCAGACCGGACGGCCCGTCCGCCAGCCGGGTGATACTCGCGGCCTCCCGTCCTGACTCTCACCGTCCCCCGGACGAGCTCGGGCAGAGCCCGGGCCATGGCAAATTGGCTGGCCGATTTTTTGTGCCGGTCTCGAGCACACTCGCGATTGGTGGGCGACGGCCCAGGCCGCATCCTTCGAGGCCCGGCTGCGCCGGTCACCTCAGGGTGACGGGTCGGCTCAAGGCGGTTGGTCCGACGGCCGCGCAACCCGGCGCGCCGGGCGGGCGGTTTTCGGCCGCCCTCCGGCCGGCCGAGGCCTTCGGTGCCGGCGACCTGCCGCCGACATGCAAATGGCCGGGGCATGCCCCGGCCATCGCCGATTCTCGGAATGCGTGCGGCTTCGGCTCACGCCCAGGGACGGACGTCCTTCATCCTGCTCTCGAAGCCGGCGATCTTGGGCGCCTTTTCGAGCGTCAAGCCGATGTCGTCTAGACCGTTGAGCATGCAGTGCTTGCGATGCGGGTCGACCTCGAACGTGATGCGGCCGCCGTCCGGACCGCGGATCTCCTGGTTCTCGAGATCGATGGTGAGACGCGCATTGGCGCCGCGCTCGGCGTCGTCGAACAGCTTCTCCAGATCCTCGGGCGACACCCGGATCGGCAGCACGCCGTTCTTGAAGCAGTTGTTGTAGAAGATGTCGCCGAACGAGGTCGAGATCACGGCCCGGATGCCGTAGTCGAGCAGCGCCCACGGCGCGTGCTCGCGCGACGAGCCGCAACCGAAGTTGTCGCCCGCGACCAGGATGGTGGCGTTGCGGTAGGCCGGCTTGTTCAGCACGAAGTCGGGGTTCTCCGAGCCGTCGTCGCGGAACCGCTTCTCGGCGAACAGGCCCTTGCCGAGGCCGGTGCGCTTGATGGTCTTGAGGTACTGCTTCGGGATGATCGCGTCGGTGTCGACGTTGATGGTCCGCAGCGGCGCGGCGATGCCTTCGAGGGTCGTGAACTTGTCCATGCGGGTCGTCCTGCGATCGGCGGTGTCGAAGTGCGAAAGTGCCCTTTTGATGGACGTTCGTCGCCCTCCGGTCAAGCTCGGGTCCCGACCCGGGCCCTCGGGCGCTCCGCGCGTCCGGCTTCGCTCAGACATACGCGATCAGCCGGCCGAGGGCGGCGACGACGAGCCACAGCGCGAGCGACACGGCGGCGGTCGCGCGGACGAGCATCGCGTGTCCGGTGCCTCGCCGGGACGCGAGATCGTTCACGGCGAGATTGATCACGGCGACCCCGATCGCGACGAGCTTCGCCAGAAACGCCGGGTTGCCGGCGGTCCGGGTCGCCTCCGGCAGAAACAGGAGCACGCCGCTCGCGACGATCACGCCCAGCGCGGCGGCGGACAGCGGCCGCAGCCGCGCCACCACCCGGGCCGGGTCCGGCCCGGGCAGCAGGCCGAGGATCCGCAGATCCATCGCCGCCACGCCGGCGAAGAACACCATCACGGCGAGCACGTGCAGAACGTTGGCGGCCGGATACAGGACGATCGACTCGCGGACCTGCGCCGCGAAGCCCGACCCTTCCAGGGCCGCGAGGAGACCGGACACGCCGCGTCAGCGCAGCTCGTAGCGTTTGCCGTCGATCTCGATCCACTCGGCCCGCATCTCGGCGGTGCCGTCGCGGCGCGGATAGCCATAGGCCTTCACGGGCCGCCCCTTCGCGACGACCTGGCTGGTCGCCCCACGGGCGTTCATGCGCGACGGCGGAGCCAGAATGATTTCCCAGCGTCGGCCGCCGTGGACCAGCACCATGCTGCCGTGCGGATTGCCGATGGTCACCTCCTCGATCGCCGCCTCGATGGTCATCGGCTTGTCGGCGTCGTAGGAGCCCCAGCCGTGATGAGCGCGCGCCGACGGCGGGAGCAGCAGCAGGCCCGCGAACAGCAGGGGGGTGAAGAGGCGCCAGGAGCGGACGGCGAAGCGGACCAGCGGGGGCATGTCGGTCTCCGTCGAAGAGGCGCCGTAGCGCCGGGGGCTTCGGACAGATAGGTGGGAACCGGACAGGGCGGAAGGGCGATGGCCCGCGCCGGCTCCGGCGTCGGGGCGCGTGACGATCCGTTCACGGCCGCTGCGGTACACTGCGGCCATGAGCGGTGACCTTCTGTCTCTTCCGCGGGATGTGCAGGACGCGGTCCGGCGGGAGCTCGGCGCCCACGAGCGCGTCCTCTATGCGGGCCAGCCGAGACCCCGCGACGCTGTGCCGCCGACGCTGCTGATCTTCCTGTTCGGGATCCCGTGGACGGTGTTCTCGGTGTTCTGGGAGACGGCCGTCGTCGGCCTCGCGCTCGGACTGTGGGGCCACGACCCCGCCGGCGGCGACCTGCCGCATTGGATGGGGATCGTCTTCGGCCTGTTCGGCCTCCCCTTCGTGCTGATCGGCTTCGCCATGCTGAGCGCGCCGCTCGTCGCCGCCCTGAAGGCGTCGCGCTCGGTCCATGTCGTCACCGATCAGCGCCTGGTCACGCTCGTCGCCCGGCCGTGGCGCAGCGCGACCAGCCATTTCGGCGACGAGATCACGGCGGTCGAACGGGCCGACCGCGACGCCGGCTACGGCCACCTGAAGGTCAGCCGCGGCAGCGACCGCGATTCCGACGGCGATCCGCGCGAGATCGCTGACTGGTGGCGCGGCATCCCCGCGGTGCGCCGTGCCGAGGAGGCGGTGCGCCAGCTCGCCCGGCCGCGACCGCCGACGGTCTGACCGCTCACCCCGCGGCCTTCTCGATCCCCGCCATGTCGTCGTCGGACAGGCCGAAATGGTGACCGATCTCGTGCACCAGCACGTGCCGGACGATGGCCCCGAGGGTCTCGTCGTGCTCGGCCCAATAGTCGAGGATCGGCCTGCGATAGAGCCAGATCATGTTGGGCATCTGAACCGGCGCGCTGTCCGAACGGAACGGCAGGCCGATGCCCTGGAAGAGCCCGAGCAGATCGAACTCGCTCTCGAGGCCCATATGGTCCAGGACCTCGTCGCTCGGAAAGTCGTCGACCTGGATGACGACGCCTTCGCACATGCTGCGGAACCGGGCGGGAAGGCCCCGGAACACCTCGGCGGCCATCACCTCGAGCTCGTCGAGGGATGGCGCCTTGGCGTTTCGCCAGGCGATCGGATCGGATAGCGGGTTTTCGCTCATGATGTCGTCCGTCGATCGAGGCCTGCGGCCCACCGGGTGCGACCGGGAAGGCACACATCGTGGCATCTCGGCGGCGCCAGATTGACACGACGCGCAGCGGTGCGCGAGGTTGCTGAGGGACAGGAGGGGCGGGCCATGCGCGACATCGCGGGCATTGCATCCGGAGTGATCGCGATCGGAGCGGTCGCGGTGGGCCTTGTGGCGGCGGACATCCGGCCGGCCACGGCGCAGTCGTGGGACAACGGCCAAGCCGCCGAGGAGCGTGCCCAGGCCCGGCGGGCCACGCGCGGTCCGACCCGGATCCAGGTCAACCCGAATCGCCAGCTCGTGCGGCTGTGCGAGGACTGGCTGGCGGTGGAGAACCGGCCGAGCGGCACCGTGATCGTGCCGCAGATGCGCTGCCGCTGGGGCTATCGCTGATTTTCGTCCGCATTTGCGCCGACGGCCGTCGACCCGCCTCCGAGAGACCGGGGCGCTGATGCTCGCGCGCGCCGCGTCCGGCCGCGAGAGACCACGTCCCGCCATCGTTCCTGAAGCATCGGCAAGCGTCGGACAGAACCGTGCGCCAGAAGCCTGCGCGTCTGCCGGCGCCGGCCGCGCGACCGGCGCAGCGATTCGGTGTGTCGAAGACAATCGGCGTGGCTTCGGCCCTGCCGCGTAAGCGTTGTGGTCAGGCCACGGCTTTGAGGGCTTGCGGCGGGGCGTAGGCCCAGGGCAGCAGGTCGTCGATGCGGCTGTTGGGGTGGCCGTCGACGATCCGGGTGA
>NZ_JAUSUJ010000052.1:0-2500 GCF_030813915.1 Rhodoplanes tepidamans | reverse complement strand
CTAATCCGACGAACTGAACGCCCTGTTCAGACTCGCTTTCGCTGCGCCTCCGCCTATCGGCTTAAGCTCGCTCGTCAGACTAAGTCGCTGGCCCATTATACAAAAGGTACGCCGTCACCCTTGCGGGCTCCGACTGTTTGTAGGCATCCGGTTTCAGGTCTATTTCACTCCCCTCGTCGGGGTGCTTTTCACCTTTCCCTCACGGTACTGGTTCGCTATCGGTCGCTGAGGAGTACTTAGGCTTGGAGGGTGGTCCCCCCATGTTCAGACAGGATTGCACGTGTCCCGCCTTACTCGAGGACGAATGGTCGCATTACCCGTACGGGACTGTCACCCTCTGAGGTCCTGCTTTCCTGACAGGTTCCGGTTGTCTTCCATTCGCCACTGGCCTGGTCCGCGTTCGCTCGCCACTACTAGCGGAGTCTCTGTTGATGTCCTTTCCTCCGGGTACTGAGATGTTTCAGTTCCCCGGGTTCGCTTGAAACCCCCTATTTTATTCAGGGGCTCATACCTTCTTTTGATGCCAGTAGCCGCAACTCGGCAGCCGCGTCTTTCGACACGGTGCCGAGCTGTGATTACTGGCATCGAAGGTGGGTTTCCCCATTCGGAAATCCGCGGATCAAAGCTTCCTCGCAGCTCCCCACGGCTTATCGCAGCGTAGCACGTCCTTCATCGCCTCTCAGCGCCAAGGCATCCACCGAATGCCCTTAAGGCACTTGATCGCTCTCATTATCGATGCCCGTCATGCTCTCGCATCGGCACTCGGCGCGCCGCCGTCCGCCGCACCCCGCAGGGCACGACGCACGGAACGATCATCGATCTAAGAAAGACCAGCTTGCTTCGAGATCGGTCCGACGGCCCTGCGGTCAAGCGAGGCCGACAAACACCGGCGTCCGTCCGCGCCCGAAGGCCCGCACGAAGGTCGATGCTGGAGTACGCGTTCGTCCGCGCGGCGCCTTGCGGCGTCGCCCGAATGAACTCGGAGCGATCTCCTCTTCACGATGTCAGACACCACGCGCCGGGCCCGAGGCCACGACGCGGATTGTTTTGTTCTTCTGGACGAGTGGCGCCACACCCCGGCGTCGCAAGCGCTGCGCCGCGCGGGTCGCATCGAGTGCCGAGCACCGGTGCCTGGTGGAGCCAGACGGGATCGAACCGACGACCTCCTGCTTGCAAAGCAGGCGCTCTCCCAGCTGAGCTATGGCCCCGAACAGAGCGAATAGCGAATCGGGAGCAGCGAATAGGGTCATCGGCAGCTCGGCTGCGCGGCGAAATACCATTCGCCACTCGCTATTCGCCACTTTGAATCTGGTGGGCCTGGGAAGATTTGAACTTCCGACCTCACGCTTATCAAGCGCGCGCTCTAACCAGCTGAGCTACAAGCCCGCCCGGTCGAGTCCGCCGGCCCTCGCGGGCCGTCGAGCCTCGACATGCCGTGACCAGCCGCCCGACGGGGCGCGAGGTCTCGGCTCCAGCTCGTCCATGAAGAAAGAGAAACGGAGACGGCGGCGTCCCGCAATGGGATCGACGGTCCGAAAACCGTTCGTCCCTGATGTTCCTAAGAGATCCGATAGAGATGCGTGAGGCATCCCTGAGGGATCATCCTTAGAAAGGAGGTGATCCAGCCGCAGGTTCCCCTACGGCTACCTTGTTACGACTTCACCCCAGTCGCTGACCCTACCGTGGTCGCCTGCCTCCCTCGCGGGTTAGCGCAGCGCCTTCAGGTAAAGCCAACTCCCATGGTGTGACGGGCGGTGTGTACAAGGCCCGGGAACGTATTCACCGCAGCGTGCTGATCTGCGATTACTAGCGATTCCGACTTCATGGGGTCGAGTTGCAGACCCCAATCCGAACTGAGACGGCTTTTTGAGATTTGCTAAGGGTCACCCCTTCGCGTCCCACTGTCACCGCCATTGTAGCACGTGTGTAGCCCAGCCCGTAAGGGCCATGAGGACTTGACGTCATCCCCACCTTCCTCGCGGCTTATCACCGGCAGTCCCCTTAGAGTGCCCAACTGAATGATGGCAACTAAGGGCGAGGGTTGCGCTCGTTGCGGGACTTAACCCAACATCTCACGACACGAGCTGACGACAGCCATGCAGCACCTGTGTCCACGCCCCTTGCGGGGAGGAGTCCGTCTCCGGAAACCGTCGTGGCATGTCAAGAGCTGGTAAGGTTCTGCGCGTTGCTTCGAATTGAACCACATGCTCCACCGCTTGTGCGGGCCCCCGTCAATTCCTTTGAGTTTTAATCTTGCGACCGTACTCCCCAGGCGGGATGCTTAAGGCGTTAGCTGCGCCACTGAGCAGCAAGCTGCCCAACGGCTAGCATCCATCGTTTACGGCGTGGACTACCAGGGTATCTAATCCTGTTTGCTCCCCACGCTTTCGCACCTCAGCGTCAGTACCGGGCCAGTGAGCCGCCTTCGCCACTGGTGTTCTTGCGAATATCTACGAATTTCACCTCTACACTCGCAGTTCCACTCACCTCTCCCGGACTC
>NZ_JAUSUJ010000051.1 GCF_030813915.1 Rhodoplanes tepidamans | reverse complement strand
ATCCAGCAGCCGACGCGCGTTGAACGTCTCGCAGAACCACCCGCGCGAATCCGAGAACCGGCGCGGGACGATCAGGCGGGGAAGCGAGGTGGAGGGGCCGGAGGCCGCCGGAGCCGGGGCGGCTGAGGAAATCGGGGCCGGAGAGGTCATCGAAGGTCGCGTCGGTTGCCGCGGCCGGATCGCCGCGGCCGGACCCTAGGCGATCGGCCGCGGCGCCGCAAACCCCCGCCGACGGCGGCCTCGGGGCTCACACCGGCCGCAGCTCGTAGAGAATGAAGGTTTCGAGCACGATCGAGCGGTCGCCGACCAGGCGGGCCGCGAAGCCGGCCTCGCTGATCAGGGCGCCGAGCCGGTGCAGGTCCGAGTCGGAGGAGAACAGCACGTACATGCGGCCGTCCGACCGCAGCCGCTCGCGCGCCTGGACGAACAGGCCGGCGATGTCGCGATAGTCCGGGCCGGCCACCCAGGCGCGGTCGGCGACGTCGCGCGGCTCGCCCGGAAAGGAGGGCGGGCTGGAGATGATCACGTCGAACAGCGGCCGCGCCGCCACCGCCGACAGCAGGTTGGAGCCGATCCCGTCGACCCGGTCGGCGAGGCCGTTGGCGGCGGCGTTCTCGACCGCCGCGCGGACGGCGTTGGGATTGATGTCGACGGCGAGCACCTGCGCGGCGCCGGCCCGCGCCGCGGCGAGCGCCAGGATCCCGGACCCAGTGCCGACATCGGCCACCCGCAGGCCGTCGAGATCGAGCGTGCCGATGAAGCCGGCGAAATACTCGCTGGTGAGGAAGCGGCGCGGGTCGAACACGGTCGGCAGCACGGCGAGCCGGAAGCCCGCCGCGTCGACGGTGCGGCGGCTGCGCCGCTTGAGGAACAGGTGATAGGAGAAGAAGTGGACGAAGGTCCGGAAGGCCTTGCGCGGCAGGCCGGGGGACGGCCGGGGATGACCGAGGCGATGGGGATCGTCGAGGACGTCGTGCAAGCCGGTAGCTCCCGTTGGTCCGGCCGCGGGACGGCCGGTGGCGACGGCCCGCGTGGCCGCCATCGCGCTTGCCTTCGGGACCCGTTCGCGCCCACCCCGCGCCCTGCCCGCCCGACCGCGACCAGAACCGTCGCAGCGCTTGCCCGCGCCACTTCAGGAGACTGCCGGCCCCGACGCCCGCGTCCGCCAACGCTCCGGCCCCCGTCCGGGTTCAATGTACCTCGTCCCGCCCCCGCAACACCGAGAGCACGAGAGACACGCCCCCATTCCCGACCTGCGCCTGTCGGTCGCGGTCGGCGCCTACGACCGCAGCCGCCCGCTGATCGACGGCAGCGTGCGGATCGACGGCGTCGATCCCGTCGTCATGCGGCCGAGCCTGCCCTGGGCGAGCCCGCCCCCATCTCGCGATGGTGATCGGGTGCGGGCTCACGCCCCCTTGCCAGCCGGAGGCGCCTCCGCAACTCTACGGGTCGAGGAAACGCCAGCGTGCCAAGGGGGTCGCCATGAGCCACCAGGACGCCGTCCACACCACCGGCCTGTCCAGCAGCCTGTCCACCAGTCCATCCACGACTCTGCCCGAAGCCGCGGCGGAGGCCGCTCCGGCGGTCGCCCGCCGGGCCGATCCGCAGGTCCGCGCCGTCACGGTGCGCGACATCGCGGAGGCCATGATCCAGGGCCTGCGCGACTTCCAGGCGGCGCCGCTCTACGGCCTCGCCTTCGGCGCCTTCTACGCCGCCGGCGGGCTCGCCATCGTGGCCTGCACGTTCTGGGCCGGGGTCGGCTATCTGGCCTACCCGCTCGCCGCCGGCTTCGCCCTGCTCGGGCCGTTCGTCGCCGTCGGCCTCTACGAGGTCAGCCGGCGGCGCGAAGCCGGGGTGCCGCTCTCCTGGTCCGGCGTGCTCGGCACCGTGTTCGAGCAGCGCCACCGCGAGCTCGGCTGGATGGCCTTCGTGACGCTGTTCGTCTTCGTCGTCTGGATGTACCAGGTGCGCCTGCTGCTCGCCCTCATGCTCGGCCTGCGCAGCTTCACCTCCATGCAGGAGTTCCTCACCGTGGTGACCACCACGCCGGAGGGATGGATGTTCCTGCTGATCGGGCACGTGGTCGGGGCGGCGCTGTCGCTGGTCCTGTTCTCGCTCACCGTGGTGTCGTTCCCGCTGCTGCTCGACCGCGACGTCGACTTCGTCACCGCCATGATCACCAGTGTGCGGGCCGTGGTGACGAGCCCGCTGCCGATGATCGGCTGGGCGGCCACGATCGTGCTCCTGATGATCGTCGCCTCGCTGCCGGGCTTCCTCGGGCTCGTGATCGTGCTACCAGTGCTGGGTCACGCGACCTGGCATCTCTATCGGCGCATCGTCGTGCCGAAAGCCTGATCCCCGGCTCGCATTGCCCCAGAGTTTCGCCCGCCGCGACGCAAGTCGCGGCGGCGACATGCGTTTTCCGGAGCCTGCCCGCATGCCCGCGATCCGCGGCGACCGCCTGCTCGACGACCTGCGCACCCTCGCCCGCTTCGGCGGCCTCGCCCCCGGGGTCGACCGCATCGCCCTCTCGGCCGACGACCTCGCCGCCCGCCGCTGGCTGGTCGACCGGCTCGCCGCGGCCGGCCTCGACGCCGGCATGGACCGGCTCGGCAACGTGCTGGGGCGCGACCCGCGGGCCGCGCGGGCGATCCTGGTCGGCTCGCACTCCGACACGGTGCCGCGCGGCGGCTGGCTCGACGGCGCCATGGGCGTGATCTACGGGCTGGAGATCGCCCGTGCGTTCCGCGAGGCGGGCGGCGGCCCGGTCGGAATCGACGTGGTCTCGTTCCAGGACGAGGAAGGCACTTATCTGCCCTTCCTGGGCAGCCGCGCCTTCTGCGGCACCCTGAAGGACGGCGAGATCGACGCCGCCCGCGCCGAGGACGGGAGGACGCTCGCCGACGCGCTGGCGCCCCTCGCGGGCGAGCCGGCGCCGTTCCGGCTCGACCCGACCCGCCATGTGGCGTTCCTGGAGGCCCATATCGAGCAGGGCCCGCGGCTGGAGGCCTCCGGGCAGAAAATCGGCGTGGTCACCGGCATCACCGGCATCCGCCGCTTCCGGATCACCGCGACCGGCGCCGCCAACCACGCCGGCACCACCCCGATGGGGATGCGGCGCGACGCCGGCGCCGCGCTGGTGCGGCTCGCCGCCTGGATCGGCGAGACGTTCCCGGCGCTCGGCGGGCCCGAGACGGTGTGGAACATCGGCGCCATGACGTTCCGCCCCGGCGCCGCCAACGTGGTGCCGGGCGAGGCCGAGATGGCGGTGGAGATGCGCGACCTCGACGTCGCGATCCTCGACCGCATGGAGGCGGCGCTGGCCGAGCGGGTCGCGGGGGAGAGCCGGGACGGCGTCGCCATCGCGATGGTGCGGACGACCCTCGTCGCCCCGACCGTCATGGGGCGGGAGATCGTCGCGGCGCTGTCGGCCGCCGCCGTGGCCGCCGGCCATCCGCCCGTGCTGCTGCCGAGCGGCGCCGGCCACGACGCCATGGAGGTCGGCCGCGTGCTGCCGGCCGGCATGCTGTTCGTGCCGAGCATCGGCGGCATCAGCCATCACGTCGCGGAGAACACGGCCGACGCCGACATCGTCCTCGGCTGCCAGGTGCTGGCCGACGCGATTTCTCGCTTAATGCAGAATCTTGCTTGATCCCCCGGCGTGCCGCAGCCGCGGCACGCCATTCGAATAATTACAGATTATATTCCATCATCGCAATTCATGAGCGGCGGGTGCAGCATCCCGTCGCCCGCGGCGCGATCTGATCAGGCCGCAATGCTCGTTCGCCGGTCGGGCATTCTGCGCAATTGCGCTGCGCCGGCGCATCCCGTATGGACACTTCATTATTATTCCAATGACGCGAGCGCTTCCGAGCCACCGCGGTGTTCCTGTTCGTTGCCGTGCGTAAGACATCGCCCACAGCACCTCCCGGACCGACCGGCGGCCCTCACCCCCGACATCGTTCACCCGCGCCGCGGCCGGCAAGGCACCCGCCCTGCCGCCGCGCGCCAGACCGAAGGGGAGATGAATGAACCGGCCGGCCCTGAAGCCCGCTCCCGTGGCGGCCCCGCTGTTCGATCCCGCCGCCGAGACGATGCCGCGGGCCGAGCTCGCCGCCCTGCAGCTCGCGCGCCTGAAGACGACGCTGCGCCGCGCCTGGGACAACGTTCCCCACATGCGCCGCCGCTTCGAGGCGCGCGGCGTCACCCCGGACCATCTAAAGACGCTCGCCGACATCCGCCACTTCCCGTTCACCGGCAAGGCGGACCTGCGTGACAACTATCCGTTCGGGCTGTTCGCGGTGCCGCGCGAGGACGTGGTGCGGGTGCACGCCTCGTCCGGCACCACCGGCAAGCCGATCGTGGTCGGCTACACGGCGGGCGACATCGCCCTGTGGTCCGACCTGATGGCGCGCTCGCTGGTCGGCGCCGGCGCCACCCGGCACGACATCGTCCACGTCGCCTACGGCTACGGCCTGTTCACCGGCGGCCTCGGCGCGCATTACGGGGCCGAGCGGCTCGGCGCCATGGTGGTGCCGGTGTCGGGCGGCATGACGGAGCGGCAGGTCACGCTGATGCGCGACTTCGGCGCCAACGTGCTGTGCTGCACGCCCTCCTACGCGCTCAACATCGCCGAGGTGGCGGAGAGCAGCGGCATCCGGCGCGACGCGCTGAAGCTGCGGGTCGGCGTGTTCGGCGCCGAGCCGTGGAGCGAGCAGATGCGCGCCGAGCTGGAGCGCCGGCTCGGCCTGCAGGCGATCGACATCTACGGGCTGTCGGAGATTCTCGGCCCCGGCGTCGCCTGCGAGTGCACGGCCCAGGCCGGCCTGCACGGCTGGGAGGACCACTTCCTGTTCGAGATCGTCGACCCGAAGACGCTCGAGCCGCTGCCGATGGGCGCCACCGGCGAGCTGGTGATCACCACGCTCACCAAGGAGGCGCTGCCGATGGTGCGCTACCGCACCCGCGACATCACCCGGCTGATCGACGAGCCGTGCGCCTGCGGCCGCAGCCATGTGCGGATCATGCGGGTCACCGGCCGCGACGACGACATGATGATCATCCGCGGCGTCAACGTGTATCCGTCGCAGGTCGAGTCCGTGCTGGTCGGCCTGCCCGGCGTCGCGCCGCATTATCAGATCGTGCTGACGCGGCGGCACGCGCTCGATCACATGACCGTGGAGGTCGAGGTCGCGCCCGACGTGCCGCAGGACGACGAGACGCTGGCGCGCGTCGCCCGCGACGTGCAGCACCGCATCAAGTCGACCATCGGCATCAGCTGCGAGATCGCCGCGAGGCGCCCCGGCGAGGTACCGCGCTCGCAGGGCAAGGCGGTGCGGGTGAAGGACCAGCGGCATCTCGGGGGATGATCAGATTCACGGTCGTGACGGCGCAGGCGGCCCCAGCGTCCCCTCCCCCCTTGTGGGGAGGCACAGGGGGGGCACAGCGCTCGCGATGTGCCGTGCGGCTCACCCCCCTCTCCCCCACAAGGGGGGAGAGAGCAGGCTGCGCATGCGGCAGGCTTCCCCTCTCTCACCCACCCCCTTTGACCTTTCTCAACTCGGATCCGGACGAGACGGACCAGAGTGATTCCAAACAAGGGGTCCGTCGGCGTGAACGGACCGGAGGGAGCTTGCCGTGAGCATCGAAGCGTTGGCGCAGGAGACCGGGGCCGTCTCGAGCAAGAAGCCCGCCGAGGCGCTGCCGCTCACCGGCAACGAGGCGATCGCGCGCGGCGCCTGGGAGGCCGGCGTCAAGGTCGCGGCCGCCTATCCGGGCACGCCGTCGACCGAGATCCTCGAGAGCCTCGCCGAGTACGATCCCGCCGACGTGACGGCGCAGTGGTCGACCAACGAGAAGGTTGCGCTCGACACCGCGATCGGCGCCTCGTTCGTCGGCGTGCGGGCGCTCGCCGCGATGAAGCATGTCGGCCTCAACGTCGCCGCCGACTCGTTGATGAGCTTCTCCTATATCGGCGCGCATGGCGGCCTCGTGCTGGTGGTGTGCGACGACCCCGGCATCCACTCCTCGCAGAACGAGCAGGACACGCGGCTGTTCTGCCGGCTCGCCGGCGTGCCGGTGCTGGAGCCGGCCGACGCCCAGGAGGCGCTGGAGTTCACCAGGGCCGCGTTCGAGCTGAGCGAGCGGTTCGACACGCCGGTGATCCTGCGCGGCACCACGCGGCTCTCCCACACCCGCAGCGTCGTACGGGTGGGCACGCGCAGCGTGCCGCCGTCGCGCGGCTTCGTCGGCGACCACACCCGCACCGTGACGATCCCGGCCAATGCCCGCCGCCTGCACCCGAAGGTGATCGCCCGCGAGGCGGCGCTCGCCGAGTGGATGGGAACGACGCCGCTGACGCGGCGCGAGGACGGGCCGGACAGGCGCTGCGGCATCGTCACCTCGGGCCTCGCCTATCTGTACGTGAAGGAGGCGGCGCCGGACCTGCCGGTGCTCAAGCTCGCCGGCTCCTATCCGCTCGCCGTCGAGGCGATCCGCGACTTCGCCGCCACGGTCGACCGCGTCGTCGTGGTCGAGGAGCTGGAGCCGGCGCTGGAGGAGGCGATTCGCGCCATCGGCATTCCGGCCGAGGGCAAGAGCCTGTTTCCGCGCCTCGGCGAGCTCTCGGTCGAGCTCCTGCGCGACGGGCTCGCCAAGGCGGGGCTGATGGAGGCGCCCGCCCCTGTCGCGCCGATCGACATCGTGCCGATGGCACGGCCGCCGGTTCTCTGCTCGGGTTGCCCGCACACCGCGAGCTTCTTCGCGCTGCGCAGCATCGGCGCGCATGTCGCCGGCGACATCGGCTGCTACACGCTCGCCGCGATCGACCCGCTGCGCTCGATGGACACCTGCGTGTGCATGGGCGCCAGCATCGGTAACGCCGTCGGCATGGCGAAGGCCGGCCCCGAGAAGCCCGTCGTCGCCACCATCGGCGATTCGACCTTCCTGCATTCCGGCATCCCGCCGCTGATCGACGCCGTCTACAACAAGGCCGACATCACGGTGCTGATCCTCGACAACCACATCACCGCGATGACGGGCGGCCAGGACCATCCCGGCACCGGTCGCGACCTGCGCGGCGAGGACGCGCCGCGGGTCGACACCGCCGCGCTGTGCCGCGCCATCGGCATCGACTGGGTGCGGGTCGTCGACCCGTACGAGGTCGGCCGACTGCTGCAGACGCTGCGCGAGGCGACGGCGCATCGCGGCGTCTCGGTGGTGATCGCCTCGCGCCCCTGCGTCCTCGATCCGGTGAAGATCAAGGGCGCGCCCGTGGCCGTGACGGCGCAGAGCTGCATCGCCTGCCAGTCCTGCATGAATCTCGGCTGCCCCTCGATCACCTGGTCGGGCGAGCTGTTCGAGGGCCGCCACAAGGTGACGATCGACGCCGCGACCTGCATCGGCTGCACGATCTGCGCCCAGGTCTGCCCGACCGACTGCATCCAGCCGGTCGCGACGGGAGTCCACTGATGCGCCCGCTTCCACAAGAGGACTTCGCCCCGGCGCCGCGGCCCGCGAGCGCCGGCCTGAACATCCTGGTGGTCGGCGTCGGCGGCCAGGGCGTGCTGATGATCTCCAAGGCCCTCGCCCTGATGGCGCAGCGCCGCGGCTTCGCCGTGAAGCAGAGCGAGGTGCACGGCATGGCGAAGCGCGGCGGCATCGTGTTCAGCCACGTGCGCTTCGCCGAGCAGGTGTGGTCGCCGACCATCGCGCGCGGCGAGGCCGACATGCTGATCGCGCTCGAATGGGCCGAGGCGCTGCGCTGGCTCGATCATCTGCGCCCCGGCCGCGGCGTCTTCATCGCCGACACGCGCAAGATCGTGCCGCCCTTCGCCTGCCGCAGCCGCAAGCTCGGCGCTCCCTCCGCCTACGCCCGGGAAACGCCTGCGGACGTCGTCGGCCGGCACGCCGACGGCTGCGCACTCGATGCGACCGGCATCGCGACGGCGCTCGGCGATTCACGCGCCGCTAACACGGTGCTGCTCGGCCGCCTCTCGGCCTGGCTCGACTACCCCGTGGCCGAGTGGCACGAGGTGATCGCCGCGATCGTTCCGAAGGGCACGCGCGAGATCAACCGCGCCGCCTTCGACGCCGGCCGCGCCTGGACGCCGCCCGCGCCCGACGAGGCGCCGGCGGCGAGCGCCGCGGCGGCTGTCGCGCCGGGTCCGGATCTCCGTATCGGCGTGTCGATCGATGCGGCGTGGTGCAAGGGCTGCGGCATCTGCGTGAAGCTGTGCCCGGAGCGCTGCCTCGCCATGGACGGGCCGAAGGCGATCGTGAGGACGCCGGCCGCCTGCACGGGCTGCCGGGTGTGCGAATGGCTGTGCCCGGACTTCGCCGTCACGGTGCGCAACGAGGGAGTGCCGGCATGACCACGCTCACGGCCCTGCACGGCAACCATGCCTGCGCGCTCGCCGCGATCGCGGCGGGCTGCCGCTTCTTCGCCGGCTATCCGATCACGCCGTCGAGCGAGATCGCCGAGCACCTGTCGCACGCGATGCCCAAGGTCGGCGGCACCTTCGTGCAGATGGAGGACGAGATCGCCTCGATCGCCGCCGTGATCGGCGCCTCGCTCGGCGGCCTGCGCGCCATGACGGCGACCTCCGGCCCCGGCTTCTCGCTGATGCAGGAGAACATCGGCTACGCCGCCATGGTGGAGGCGCCCTGCGTGATCGTCGACGTGATGCGCGGCGGCCCCTCGACCGGCATGCCGACGCGTCCCGCCCAGGGCGACGTGATGCAGGCGCGCTTCGGCAGCCACGGCGACCGTCCCGTGGTCGCGCTCGCGCCCGCGTCGGTGCAGGAGATCTACACCGAGACGATCCGCGCCTTCGACCTCGCCGAGCGCCTGCGCACGCCGGTCACGGTGCTGTACGACCAGGTGATCGCCCAGCTCCTGGAGAGCGTCGCGGTGCCGGCGCCTTCGGCGGTCCGGGTGCGCGAGCGCAAATGGGCGAACGGCGCGAGCGGCTGGGAGCCCTACGCGGCGGACGACGACGGCGTGCCGGCGATGGCGCGGCCCGGCGACGGCCACCGCGTCCACACCACCGGCCTCACCCATGCGGAGAGCGGCTTCCCGACCCAGGCGCCGCCCGTGGTCGACCGCATGATGCGGCGCCTGCTCGGCAAGATCGACGTCAACCGCGCCCTGATCGAGAAGCACGAGACGCTCGCCGCCGAGGACGCCGAGGTGCTGATCGTCGCCTACGGCATCACGGCCCGCGCCGCCCGCCGCGCCGTGACCACGTTGCGCGAGACCGGCGTCAAGGCCGGTCTGTTCCGCCCGATCACGCTGTGGCCCTTCCCGGAGGCGGCGCTCGCGCGGCTCGCCGGCCGGGCCCGGGCCGTGCTGGTGCCGGAGATGAACGCCGGCCAGCTCGTGCTCGAGATCCAGCGCATCGTCGGCCACACGCCGCCGGTGCGGCCGCTGACCCGCATCGACGGCGAGCCGATCGCGCCCGACGAGATCACGGCCGCCGTCAGGGAGCTCGCCGTCCATGCTTGACGCCACGCCCAAGACGACCTGCGATCAGAAGGCGCCGTTCGACCCCAGGGAGTGGCTGCGGCTCGCCGCCATGCCGCATTTCATGTGCCCGGGCTGCGGCCACGGCATCGCGCTGCGCGCCCTGCTCGCCGCCGTGCACGACTGCGGCATCGCCAAGGACGACCTCGCGGTCGTCTGCGGCATCGGCTGCTCGGGCCGGGTCGGCGGCTACATCGACGCCAACACGATGCACACGACGCACGGCCGGCCGCTCGCCTTCGCCACCGGCCTGAAGCTCGCCCGCCCCGACCTCACCGTGGTGGTGGTGACGGGCGACGGCGACTGCCTCGCCATCGGCGGCAACCATCTGATCCACGCGGCGCGCCGCAACCTCGACATCACCTGCCTGATGCTCAACAACGAGGTCTACGGCATGACGGGCGGACAGGCCTCGCCGACCACCGCGGCGACCCGCGTCACCTCGACGACGCAGTCGGGCGCCATCGAGCCGACCTTCGACGCCTGCGCGCTCGCCGCCGCGGCGGGCGCCGGCTTCGTCGGCCGCGAGGTGACCCGGCAGGCGCCGGCGCTCAAGACGCTGATCGCCCGGGCGCTGCGCCACAAGGGCTTCGCCTTCGTCGAGGTGATGTCGGACTGCACCGAGATCTACGGCCGCAAGAACGATCTCGGCGAGGCGCCCGAGATGATCCTGAGCCAGAAGGCCGACATGCGCCCCGAGCAGCATCGCGACGCGCCCGACCAGCCGTTCCGGCCGAACGCGCTGCCGACCGGCGTGTTCGTCGAGCGCGACCTGCCGGAATACGGCGAGCGGCTGCGCGCCCATGCGGCGGCGATTCGCGGGGAGATCACGCCATGACGCCCGGCACCAACCGACGCGAGATCCGCCTCGCCGGCTCGGGCGGCCAGGGCCTGATCCTCGGCGCCCGGATTCTCTTCGAGGCCTTCGCGGTCGAGGGCCGGCGCGCCTCGCAGTCGCAGAGCTACGAGCCGACCTCGCGTGGCGGCTTCTGCCATTCCGACGTGGTGGTGAGCGAGGATCTCTCCGACTTCCCGCTGGTCACCGGGCTCGACGCGCTGATCGCGCTCGACCAGGTCGGCTTCGACCGCTCGATCGCGCTCGCCAAGCCCGATGCGCTGGTGATCGCGGATCTCCGCATCGACACGGCCGCGGCGGCGGACCGCCGCCTGCACCGGCTGCCGCTCGCCGAGCGGGCGGTCGCCACCGGCAACGCCCGCATCGCCAACATGGTGGCGCTCGGCGCCTTCGTCGGCCTCTCCGGCCTCGTCCGCCCGGCCTCGCTGGAGGAGGCGATCCGCCGCGAGACGCCGGAGAAGTTTTCCGAGCTCAACCTCACCGCGGCCCGCGTCGGCCTGGCGCTCGGCGAGCGGCTGGCGGCGTAGACTGACGTTCCGCTTCCTTCACCTCTCCCCTGCGGGGAGAGGTCGGAGCTCGCGCCTTCGCGCGAACTCCGGGTGAGGGGGTGCCGAGGCCAGCCGACCGGCGCCGTAAACCCTCACCCCGGCGCGCGCCTGCGGCGCGCCCCCCCCCCACACCCCCACGTAGCGGGACAACACGCCGCCCCCCGGGTCGATGAGGCCCCCCAACACCCAGCC
>NZ_JAUSUJ010000050.1 GCF_030813915.1 Rhodoplanes tepidamans | reverse complement strand
CGCCGGGAGGCGGGCGCATCGACGCTTCGATGCGCGCCGCGCTTCCACGGGCGCGGCTCGGTGTGGCGCCTCCCGGCGCTCCGCCTCCCTCGGCCTGTCTCGTAAGGGCCGGGGCACGGGTCATGGGCACACCCCGGGCGCCGAACCGCGCCGCGGGAGCAGGGGAGGCTTTGCGTGGACGGCGGACTCGCAGGACTCGCAGCCCGCATGGAGCCCGCAGGGCGGACTGCGGGAGCGGCGCATCGGCGTCGTCGCAACCCCCATTCCGCACCCTGCATTCCGCTGCGCTCCATGCAGGCTACGAGATGCAGGCTACGAGCTCCGGGCGGACGGCGAGGGCCGGCTCCGCCGGCCGCCTTGCGGTCGGGTCGCGCCATGCGTAAGTAAACGCCACAATGTCCTGAAAGGTCGCCATGGTCGTCGTCCTCGACACCGTCAACGGGCCGCAGCGCCCGCGACACCCCGAAAAGGCCAACCGTCCGGACCAGCCGGTGATGCGCAAGCCGGACTGGATCCGGGTCAAGGCGCCGGTGTCCAAGGGCTACGGCGAGACCCACGGCATCGTGCGGGCGCACGGCCTGCACACGGTGTGCGAGGAGGCGGGCTGCCCCAACATCGGCGAGTGCTGGGAGAAGAAGCACGCGACCATGATGATCATGGGCGAGACCTGCACGCGGGCCTGCGCCTTCTGCAACGTCAAGACCGGCATCCCGGCGCCGCTCGACCCGGACGAGCCGGCGCGCGCCGCCGAGGCGACCGCGACGCTGGGCCTCGCCCATGTGGTCGTCACCTCGGTCGACCGCGACGACCTGCCGGACGGCGGGGCGGCGCATTTCGCCGCCGTGATCCGCGCGATCCGGGCGCGCGCCCCGCAGAGCACCATCGAGGTGCTGACCCCGGACTTTTTGCGCAAGCCCGGCGCCGCCGCGACCGTGGTGGCGGCGAAGCCGGACGTGTTCAACCACAATCTCGAGACGGTGCCGTCGCTCTATCTCACGGTGCGACCGGGCGCCCGCTACTTCAATTCCATCCGGCTGCTGCAGCAGGTGAAGGAGATCGACCCGTCGATGTTCACCAAGTCCGGCATCATGGTCGGGCTCGGCGAGACGCGGAACGAGATCCTCCAGGTGATGGACGACCTGCGCGCCGCCGACGTCGATTTCCTCACCATCGGCCAGTACCTGCAGCCGACCCGCAAGCACCACCCGGTCGCCCGCTTCCTGCCGCCGGACGAGTTCAAGTCGCTCGAGACGATTGCCTACGCGAAGGGATTTCTGATGGTCTCCGCCTCGCCGCTGACCCGCTCCTCGCACCATGCGGGCGACGATTTCCGTCGCCTGCAGGCCGCCCGCGCCGAGCGGCGGTAGCCCCGATGCCGCGCTTCCGCGCCCGACGCCGCGTGCGCCACGGCGCCGAGGAGATGTTCGACCTCGTCGCCGACATGGACCGCTACCCGGAGTTCGTGCCGCTGTGCACCGGCATGAAGGTGCGCGGCCGCTCCGTCACGGGCGAGGGGATCGAGACGGCGATCGCCCGGATGACGGTGTCCTACAAGGTCTTCCACGAGCACTTCACCACCCGGGTGACGATGAACCGGCCGGAGCTGTTCATCACGGTGGAGTATCTGGAGGGCCCGCTCAAGGTGCTGTCCAACCGGTGGAGCTTCAAGCCGCTCGGCGACGACGCCTGCGAGGTGGAGTTCTTCATCGACTACGAGTTCAGGAGCCGGATGCTGTCGACCCTGATGGGCGCCGTGTTCGACGCCGCGTTCCGCAAGTTCGCCGGCGCCTTCGAGGCGCGCGCCGACGTGGTCTACGGCCGCGACGGGCGCGCCGCCGTCGCGGTGGAGTGACGCGTCATGAGCGGCGCGGCCTCACCGGCGGACGGGGTCCGCGGTGGCCAGCCGCTCGAGCAGCGCCAGCGCCTCGCGCACCGCGGCGCGGCGCACCGCCGCCCGGCCGAGGTCGCCGAAGCGGCACGCCCGGTGGACGAGCTGCCGGCCGCGCAGCGCGGCGGCGAAATGGACGAGGCCGACCGGCTTCTCGGGCGAGCCGCCGCCCGGCCCGGCGATGCCGGTGATCGCCACGGCGAGGTCGACCGGGGCGTGCGCCAGCAGGCCGAGCGCCATCGCCTCGGCGGTCTCCCGCGACACCGCGCCGTGGCGCAGGAGCGTCTCGTGCGGCACCCCGAGCAGGCGCTCCTTGGCGGCGTTCGAATAGGTGACGCAGCCGGACTCCACCACGTCGGAGGAGCCGGCGATGTCGGTCAGCGCCCCGGCGACGAGGCCGCCGGTGCAGGATTCGGCGGTGGCGAGCGTCAGCCGCCGCGCCCGGCAGGCGTCGAGGACGCGCGCCGCCGCCGCGGCGACGGCCTCGGGGGAGGTGTCGGGCGTGGCGTCCGGTGCGGCGCCTGGCGTGGCGTCTTCGGGAGGCACGGCCGGGCCGCTCACGGCACCGTCCAGGGCAGCCGCACCGTCGCGGTCGCGTATGCCACCAGGCCCTCGCGGCGGCCGATGAAGCCCATCTGCTCGCTGGTGGTCGCCTTCAGCCCGACCCGGTCGACCGGCAGGCCGACGATCTCGGCGACCCGGGCCCGGATGGCGTCGCGGTACTTGCCGAGCCGCGGCGCCTCGGCCACCACGGTGAGGTCGACATGGGCGATGCGGCCGCCGCGCGCCGCCACCCGCTCCACCGCGAAGGCGAGGAAGCGGTCCGACGAGGCGCCCTTCCACTGCGGGTCGCTGGGCGGGAAATGGACCCCGATGTCGCCGTCGGCCAGCGCCCCCAGGATGGCGTCGACCAGGGCGTGGAGGGCGACGTCGGCGTCGGAATGGCCCTCGACCCCGCGGTCGTGCGGGATCTTCACGCCGCCGAGCCAGACATGGTCGCCGGTCGCGGCGAAGGCGTGGACGTCGTACCCGGTGCCGACCCGGACGTCGCCGAGCGCCGCCATCAGCTCGGCCTCGGCGCGGCGGAAGTCGTCCGGAGTGGTGAGCTTCACGTTGGTCGCCTCCCCCTCGAAGATCGCGACCGGCAGGCCGGCCCATTCGGCGAGCGCGGCGTCGTCGGTGAAGTCGTCGCGCCCGGCGGCCGCCGCCTCGCGGTGGGCGGCCAGCAGGGCGTCGAAGCGGAACGCCTGCGGGGTCTGCACGGTGCGCAGCCGGCCGCGGTCGAGGGTCTCGACCACGGTGCCGGACGCGTCGACCGCCTTGACGGTGTCGCTGACCGCGAGGCCCGGGATGGCGGCGCCGCCCCGGCCGGCCGCGATCGCGCGGTCGAGCAGGCCCTGCGAGGCGAACGGCCGGGCCGCGTCGTGCACCAGCACGATCTCGGGCGCATGGGGAGCCAGGGCCTCCAGGCCGGCATGCACCGAGGCCTGCCGGGTGGTCCCCCCGTGGGTCGGAGGCAGCACCGAAAGTCCGGCCGCCGCCGCCGCGAACCGCTCCTCGTCGTCGGGATGGATCACCGGCTGGACCGCGGCGATGCCCGGATGGGCAGTGAACGCAACGAGTGTGCGGCGAATGACCGCCATGCCTCCGACGCAGCGGTACTGCTTCGGCAGGTCGCCGCCGGCGCGGATCCCGCGCCCTCCCGCGACCACCACGGCCGCCACCCCTCCACTCATGATTTCAAGCTCCTGACCGGCTCGTCTTCACACTCTGGTTTAGCGTATTTCCGGCTGCACGCAACCGCCGCTCGCCGCCCCGGGCGGCGGTAAGCGGATTCGGCCCGTGCGCCGGGAAGGCTTGATTTGGCGCACGGAATGGCTAAGGTCTATGCAGATCGCGTCTACGCCCAAAGTATAGGCATACATGCATTCCGGTGCACTCCGAACCTCGCACGGCCTGACGGTGGGTCCGGTGTCACTGCCGAATCCCGTCGTCCTCGCGCCCATGTGCGGGATTACGGATGCACCGTTCCGCCGCTTGGTGGCAAGGCTCGGGGCCGGGCTGGTGGTCTCCGAGATGACCGCCTCCTCGATGCTGGTGGCCGGCAAGGCGCTCGCCCGGCTGCGGCTGGAGGGGCAGGGCGTCGGCCTGCACGTGGTGCAGCTCGCCGGCCGCGAGGCGCGCTGGATGGCCGAGGGCGCCCGCATCGCGGCCGGGGCGGGGGCCGACATCGTCGACATCAACATGGGCTGCCCGGCCCGCAACGTCGTCAACGGCGCGGCCGGCGCCGCGCTGATGCGCGACCTCGACCATGCGGTGTCGCTGATCGACGCCACGGTTCGGGCGGTCGACATCCCGGTCACCCTGAAGATGCGGCTCGGCTGGGACGACGGCGCGATCGTCGCGCCCGAGCTCGCCCGCCGCGCCGAGCAGGCCGGCGTGCGGCTCGTCACCGTGCACGGCCGCACCCGCTGCCAGTTCTACGGCGGCACCGCCGACTGGTCGGCGGTCCGCGCCGTCAAGGACGCCGTCGCCATCCCGGTGGTGGTGAACGGCGACATCCGGTCCGAGGACGACGCCGTGGCGGCGCTGGCGAGGTCCGGCGCCGACGCCGTGATGGTCGGCCGCGGCGCCTGCGGCCGGCCGTGGCTGCCCGGCCGCATCGCCCGCTTCCTCGCCGGCGGCCGGCGCGAGGCCGCGCCCGATCTCGACGACCAGCTCGCCTGGCTGCTGCAGCTCTACGACGAGATGCTCGGCCTCTACGGGACATCGCTCGGCGCCCGGCAGGCGCGCAAGCATCTCGGCTGGGCGCTCGACGCGGCCGCCGCCGAAGCCGGCGTCTCGCCGGCCGAGGTGAAGGCGTGGCGGTCGCGGGTGCTCACCATCGACGAGCCGGCCGCGGTCGCGGACCGGCTGCGCGACGCATACGCCGCGTTCAAGTGGAAGGTAGCCGCATGAAGTCCGCCCCCCTCGACGCTCGCCCCCACTGGTCCGGCCACGCCCCGCTCGGCATGTCGTCGGCCGAGGCGGTGCTCAACTCGCTGCCCCATTCCGTCGTCGTCGTCGGCCCCGACGGCGAGATCACCGACGCCAACACGGCGGCGGAGCACTTCTTCGACATGTCGGCGCCGTTCCTGCGCCGCTACAAGCTGCGCGACCTGGTGCCGTTCGGCAGCCCGGTGCTGGCCCTGATCGAGCAGGTGCGCGGGCGCGGCGCCGCCGTCAACGAGTACAAGGTCGACCTCGCCACCCCCCGCATGCCGGGCGAGCGGATCGTCGACCTGCACGTCGCTCCCGTGCCGGAGCAGCCCGGCCACGTGGTGGTCATGCTCCAGCTCCGCTCGATCGCCGACAAGATGGACCGCCAGCTCACCCACCGCGGCGCCGCCCGCTCGGTGACGGCGCTCGCGGCCATGCTGGCGCACGAGATCAAGAACCCGCTGTCGGGCATCCGCGGCGCCGCCCAGCTGCTCGAGCAGTCGGCCAGCGACGACGACCGCACGCTGACCCGGCTGATCTGCGACGAGGCCGACCGCATCGTGAAGCTGGTCGACCGCATGGAGGTGTTCGCCGACAAGCGGCCGGTCGACCGCGAGCCGGTCAACATCCATGTCGTGCTGGAGCACGTGAAGCGGCTCGCCCAGTCGGGCTTCGCCCGTCACATCCGCTTCGTCGAAGACTACGATCCTTCGCTGCCGGCGATTCTCGGAAACCGGGACCAGCTCATCCAGGTGTTCCTCAACCTCGTGAAGAACGCCGCCGAGGCGATCGGCCCGACCGCGACGGACGGCGAGATCCACCTCACCACGGCGTTCCGGCCGGGCGTGCGCCTGTCGCTGCCGGGCAGCAAGACCCGGGTGTCGCTGCCGCTCGAATTCTGCGTGAAGGACAACGGCCCGGGCGTGCCGGAGGATCTCCGGCCGCATCTGTTCGAGCCGTTCATGACCACCAAGCCGACCGGCACCGGCCTCGGCCTGGCGCTGGTCGCGAAGATCATCGGGGACCACGGCGGCATCGTCGAGTGCGAGTCGCAGCCGCGCCGGACCTCGTTCAGCGTGTTGATGCCGATGTACACGGGCGACGACGCCGCCGATCGCGGCGGCGGCGCGGCTTCATGAGGATGACGATGCCCACCGGTCGAGTTCTGGTCGCCGACGACGACGCCGCGATCCGCACGGTGCTCAACCAGGCCCTGTCGCGCGCGGGCTACGAGGTCCGCTCGACGGGCAACGCCGCCACGCTGTGGCGCTGGGTGAGCCAGGGGGAGGGGGATCTGGTCATCACCGACGTGGTGATGCCGGACGAGAACGCCTTCGACTTCCTGCCCCGCATCAAGAAGCTCCGGCCCGACCTGCCGGTGATCGTGATGAGCGCGCAGAACACCTTCATGACGGCGATCCGCGCCTCCGAGCGCGGCGCCTACGAGTATCTGCCCAAGCCCTTCGACCTGAAGGAGCTGATCACCATCGTGGGCCGGGCGCTCGCCGAGCCGAAGGAGATCGCCTCCAAGGCGGCGCCGCCCGAGGAGATGGAGTCGATCCCGCTGGTCGGCCGCTCGCCGGCGATGCAGGAGATCTATCGCCTCCTCGCCCGGCTGATGCAGACCGACCTCACCGTGATGATCACGGGCGAGTCGGGGACCGGCAAGGAGCTGGTGGCGCGCGCCCTGCACGACTACGGCAAACGCCGGTCCGGGACCTTCGTCGCCATCAACATGGCGGCGATTCCGCGCGACCTCATCGAGTCGGAGCTGTTCGGTCACGAGAAGGGGGCCTTCACGGGCGCCAATGCGCGCAGTCCCGGCCGCTTCGAGCAGGCGGAAGGCGGTACCTTGTTCCTCGACGAGATCGGCGACATGCCGATGGAAGCCCAGACGCGCCTTCTGCGGGTGCTGCAGCAGGGCGAGTACACGACGGTCGGCGGCCGCACCGCGATCAAGACCGACGTGCGCATCATCGCGGCGACCAACAAGGACCTGCGCATCCTCATCCAGCAGGGCCTGTTCCGCGAGGACCTGTACTTCCGCCTCAACGTCGTGCCGCTGCGCCTGCCGCCGCTGCGCGAGCGCACCGAGGACATCCCGGACCTCATCCACCACTTCTTCGTCATGGCCGAGCGGGAGGGCCTTCCCGCCAAGCAGATCGAGAAGGCGGCGCTCGACCGGCTCAAGCGCTACCGCTGGCCCGGCAACGTGCGCGAGCTGGAGAATCTCGCCCGGCGGCTGGCCGCCCTCTATCCGCAGGAGACCATCACGGCCGCCGTCATCGACGGCGAGCTCGCCCAGCCGGCCGCCAGCGCCCCGAGCGACGAGCCGCGAATCGACGAGAACCTGTCGTCGGCGGTAGAGAGGCACCTCACTCGTTATTTCGGCGGCTTCAACGACAGCCTGCCGCCCCCCGGCCTCTACCACCGCGTGCTGCGCGAGGTCGAGCACCCGCTGCTCTCGGCCGCCCTGGTCGCCACCCGCGGCAACCAGATCCGCGCGGCCGAGCTGCTGGGCGTCAACCGCAACACGCTGCGCAAGAAGATCCGCGACCTCGACATCAGGGTGATCCGCACCTCCAGCTGATGCCGATGGGTTAGCCCGGTGCCGGCAGACCCGCTCGCGCGCTCGTGATGAAGAGGGCGCCGCGGATTCGTCTCAATTCGGCAACATTGTTGTACAAACGCCTCAACGTCGGAGGCAGACAACGGCGCGCCCGGTGACGGGCGCCGGCCGAGGGGGGTGTATGGCAACGGTCGAGGAGGCAGCGACCGCCCAGCTCGCGGAGGTGGTGAAGCCGAGCAGCGGGGCCGGGACCCGGATCATCGGGCCGATCGGCGTCGCCGCCGCGCTGCTCTCCGCGCTCGTCACCTTCCTGGTGCTGGCTGGGCTGACGCCCATCGTTCCCACCCACAACGTCGTCGTCAGCCTGCTGATGGTCAACGGCGTGGCGGTGGCGCTTCTGCTCGGGGTCATCGGTCGCGAGGTCTGGCAGATCATCCAGGCACGCCGTCGCGGCACCGCCGGCGCCCGGCTGCACGTCCGCATCGTCGGCCTGTTCTCGGTGATCGCCGCGGCGCCCGCCGTGCTGGTCGCCGTGGTCGCCTCGATCACGCTCGACCGCGGCCTCGACCGGTTCTTCACCCAGCGGACCCGCGGCGTCATCGCCAACTCGCTGGTGGTCGCCGAGGCCTATCTCAACGAGCACGCCCAGTCGCTGCGCAGCGAGACCCAGGCGATGGCCTTCGACGTCGGCCGGGCGCGACCGCTGTTCGACCAGGACCGCGATCGCTTCCGCCAGTTCTTCACGGCACAGGCCCAGGTGCGCGGCCTTCCCGTCGCCATCATGCTGGGCCAGGACCGCACCATCGTCGAAAAGGCCGACATCAAGCTCGCCCACGAGATCCCCCGGCCGAGCGCCGGCATGCTGGCCGGCGTCGGGGAGGTCGAGCCGCAGGTGATTCTCAATCCCGACGCCAATTACGTCGCCGGCGCCATCAAGCTGCGCGGCTACGACGACCTGACCCTGTTCGTGGCGCGGCCGCTCAATCCGATCGTGGTGTCGCAGTTCCGGGAGACGCAGACGACCGTCACCGAGTTCGCCGAGCTGGAGAAGCGACGGCTCGGCGTGCAGATCGCCTTCGCGCTGATGTTCACGGTGATCGCCCTCACGGTGCTGCTGTCTGCCGTGTGGATCGGCTTCAACTTCGCCAACCGGCTGGTGGCGCCGATCCGGCGCCTGATCGGCGCCGCCAACGTGGTCTCGACCGGCAATCTCTACGTGCAGGTTCCGGTCCGCCGCTCGGAGGGCGACCTCGCCCAGCTCGGCGAGACCTTCAACAAGATGACCCACGAGCTGCGCACCCAGCGCGACGACATCGTGCGGGCCCGCGACCTGATCGACAGCCGCCGCCGCTTCACCGAGGCGGTGCTGGCCGGCGCCAGCGCCGGCGTGATCGGCGTCGACGCCGAGGGGACGATCAGCATCCTCAACCGCTCGGCCGAGAAGCTGATCGGCGCGACCGAGGCCGACGTGCTGGGCAAGCCGCTCGCCGAGGTGCTGCCCGAGCTCTCCGAGATGTTCCTGAGCGCCCGCACCGCCGGGCAGCGCTTCGCCCAGGGGCAGGCCTCGATCAACCGGGCCGGGCGCGAGCGCACCGTCTCGGTGCGGCTCACCACCGAGCAGTCCGCCGACCCCGAGCACGGCTACGTCTTCACGCTCGACGACATCACCGACCTGGTCACGGCGCAGCGCACCTCGGCCTGGGCCGACGTGGCGCGCCGTATCGCCCACGAGATCAAGAATCCGCTGACCCCGATCCAGCTCTCGGCCGAGCGGCTGCGCCGCAAGTACGGAAAGGTGATCGTCGAAGACAAGCAGGTGTTCGAGCAGTGCACCGACACGATCGTCCGCCAGGTGGAGGACATCCGCCGCATGGTGGACGAGTTCTCGCGCTTCGCCCGCATGCCGAAGCCGGTGATGACCGCCGAGGACGTCGCCGACACGGTCCGCCAGGCCGTGTTCCTGATGCGGGTCGGCCACGCCGATGTCGAAATCACGGCCGACATACCCGACGGTCCGATGCCGGCCCGATTCGACCGGCGTCTCATCTCCCAGGCGCTCACCAACATCATCAAGAATGCCACAGAAGCGATTGCCGCAGTCCCGTCAGCCGAGCTCGACAAGGGCCACATCCACGTGGCCACGGCGCGCGACGGAGACGACATCGTGATCGACGTCGTCGACAACGGGATCGGGTTGCCGAAGGAAGGTCGACGGCGGCTTCTGGAGCCCTATGTGACGACCCGCGAGAAGGGCACCGGCCTCGGCCTCGCGATCGTCGGCAAGATTCTCGAGGAACACGGCGGACGTATCGAGCTGCACGACGCGGCCGAGCGGACGCCGGGCGCGCGGGGGGCTTGGTTCCGGCTGCGGTTCGCCGCCGAGCCGGCCACCGCCGAAGCAGACCAGCAGCAGGGCGAGCAACCACATGGCGTCTGACATCCTGATCGTCGACGACGAGGCCGACATCCGCGAGCTGGTGGCCGGCATTCTGGAGGACGAGGGCTACGGGACCCGCACGGCGCGCGACTCCGACGACGCGCTCAAGGCCATCCAGGCGCGCCGTCCGAGCCTGGTGTTCCTCGACATCTGGCTGCAGGGCTCCAAGCTCGACGGCCTGCAGCTCCTCGCCACCATCAAGGTGGATCATCCGGAGCTGCCCGTGGTGATGATCTCGGGCCACGGCAACATCGAGACCGCGGTCGCGGCGATCAAGCAGGGCGCCTACGACTTCATCGAGAAACCGTTCAAGGCCGACAGGCTGGTGCTGGTCGCCGACCGGGCGCTCGAGACATCGCGGCTCAAGCGGGAGGTGAGAGAGCTCAAGCAGATCGCGCCGTTCCAGACCACCCTGGTCGGGCGCTCCGCGGCGATCAATCACCTCCGGCAGACCATCGAGAAGGTCGCGCCGACCAACAGCCGCATCATGATCGTCGGCCCGTCGGGCGCCGGCAAGGAGCTGACGGCGCGCACCGTGCACGCCCTCTCGGCCCGCGCCCCCGGCCCGTTCGTGGTGATCAACGCCGCCGCCATCACGCCGGAACGGATGGAGGTGGAGCTGTTCGGCACCGAGCAGACCAACGGCAGCGAGAGCCGCAAGGTCGGCGCGCTCGAGGAGGCGCACGGCGGCACGCTGTTCATCGACGAGATCGCCGACATGCCGCGGGAGACCCAGAACAAGATTCTGCGCGTGCTGGTCGACCAGCAGTTCCAGCGGGTCGGCGGCACCACCAAGGTGGCCGTGGACGTGCGTATCGTCTCCTCGACGGCGCGCAATCTCGAGGAGGAGATCGCGGCCGGCCGCTTCCGCGAGGACCTCTATCACCGCCTCTCCGTGGTCCCGATCCGGGTGCCGCCGCTCGCCGAGCGGCGCGACGACATCCCGGACCTCGTCGAGCACTTCCAGGACCAGATCTCGCAGGCGACCGGCCTGCCAAAGCGGCGCATCGGCGACGACGCGCTGGCCGTTCTGCAGTCGCACGACTGGCCCGGCAACGTCCGCCAGCTCCGCAACAATGTCGAGCGCCTGATGATCCTCGCCGGCGGCGATCCCGACGCCATCATCACGGCCTCGATGCTGCCGCCCGACGTCGGCTCGATGGTGCCGGCGATGCCGCGCGGCAATGGCGGCGAGCACCTGATGGGCATGCCGCTGCGCGACGCCCGCGAGGCCTTCGAGCGCGAATACCTGCGGGCCCAGATCAGCCGCTTCGGCGGCAACATCTCGCGCACCGCCGAGTTCGTCGGCATGGAGCGTTCGGCCCTGCACCGGAAGCTCAAGGCGCTGGGAATGGACTGAACCTTCGATGTCTCGTGTCGTGTATGTGAACGGCCAGTGGCGGCCGCATCGCGCCGCCATGGTCCATGTGGAGGACCGCGGCTACCAGTTCGGCGACGGCGTCTACGAGGTCTGCGAGGTACAGGGCGGACGGCTCGTCGACGAGCGCCGCCACACCGAGCGGCTGCTGCGGTCCCTGTCGGAGCTGCGCATCCCGCTGCCGCTCCCGGTCTCCGCGCTGAGCGTCGTCCTGCACGAGACGGTCCGGCGAAACCGGATGAGCGACGGGATCGTCTACCTGCAGGTCACCCGCGGGGTCGCCCGCCGCGATCACGGCTTCCCGCCGGCCGGCACCCGACCGAGCCTGGTCGTGTCGGCCCGTCGGATCGATCCGGCGATCGGCGCCGCCACGGCCCGCACCGGCATCGCCGTGGTGACGTTGCCCGAGACCCGCTGGGCCCGGGTCGACATCAAGGCCGTGGCCCTTCTGCCCAATGTGCTCGCCAAGCAGGCGGCACGGGAGCAGGGCGCCCGCGAGGCCTGGTTCGTCGACCGCGACGGCTTCGTCACCGAAGGGGCGTCGTCGAACGCCTGGATCGTCACGGCGACGGACGAACTGGTCACCCGGCCGGTCGGGCCCGACATCCTGCGCGGCATCTCCCGGGAGGTGGTCAAGGACGCGGCCCGGGCAGGGCGGCTCACCCTGGTCGAGCGGCCGTTCACGGTCGCCGAAGCGCTGGCGGCCCGGGAGGCCTTCGTCACCGCCGCGAGCCAGATCGTCATGCCGGTGGTGCGGATCGACGGCCATGCGGTCGGGGGCGGGGTGCCCGGACCGGTCGCTGCGGCGCTCCGGGCCGCGTTCCACCGTCACGCGGAATTCTCCTGAGTCTGGAACCTGCTGCGGATTCAGGCGGTAATCGGCCAGCTTGGGCTTGCGCTCGTTACCGCGGTGCAATCTAATACCGACCGCCCACGCCTGCGCGCGTCGCATCCTCGGCGCGCGCCGGGCGCGAAAAAGTCGCCACCTCGCGAACGGGGACCGCGAGTACAACGGAACAAACGGCCATGGCAGCCGATCGCTCACAAAACCTACAAGACACCTTCCTGAACTACGTCCGCAAGAACAAGACGCCGCTCACCATTTTCCTCGTGAACGGAGTCAAGCTCCAGGGCGTTGTAACCTGGTTCGACAACTTCTGTGTGCTGCTGCGACGGGACGGCCACTCTCAGCTCGTCTACAAGCACGCCATCTCGACCATCATGCCGGGTCATCCGATCCAGCTGTTCGAGGGAGCGGAAGAAGCAGCGGAAAAGGCCTGATTGGAGCCACGACACCGCGACGATCCGCAACGCCTGACGCCGACCCCGACGGGCTCGGCGACAGCGCGTTGCCTCGTCATCGGACCCTATCTTCGCCATCCCGAGGTGCGGGCCGGTTCGGCCCGGGCCGACGCCGACATGCGCGCGCCCGATGCGAGGCTGGCCGAGGCGACCGGGCTCGCCCGCGCGATCGATCTCGACGTGGTCGAGAGCGGCATCGTCCTGTTGTCGGCGATCCGGCCGGCGACCTATCTGGGCAAGGGCAAGGTCGAGGAGTTCGCCGGGCTGGTGAAGAGCCTGGAGATCGGGCTCGTGGTGATGGACTGCGCCCTGTCGCCCGTGCAGCAGCGCAATCTGGAGCGGGCCTGGAGTGCCAAGGTCCTGGATCGGACCGGCCTGATTCTCGAAATCTTCGGGCGCCGCGCCGCAACCCGTGAAGGCACCCTGCAGGTCGAGCTCGCGCATCTGACATACCAGAAGAGCCGGCTGGTGCGGTCCTGGACGCATCTGGAGCGCCAGCGCGGCGGCTTCGGCTTCCTGGGCGGCCCGGGCGAGACCCAGATCGAGACCGACCGGCGCCTCATCCAGGACCGCATCCGGCGCATCGAGCACGACCTCGAAGGCGTCAAGCGCACCCGCGCGCTGCACCGGACCAGCCGCAAGCGCGTCCCGTACCCGATCGTTGCGCTGGTCGGCTACACCAATGCCGGCAAGTCGACGCTGTTCAACCGGCTGACGCGCTCCGGCGTGCTGGCCGCCGACATGCTGTTCGCCACTCTCGACCCGACGCTGCGCGCCGTCGACCTGCCCGACGGGCCGCGCGTGATTCTCTCCGACACGGTCGGCTTCATCTCGGATCTGCCGACCATGCTGGTCGCCGCCTTCCGGGCGACGCTGGAGGAGGTGATCGAGGCCGACCTGATCCTGCACGTGCGCGACGTGTCGCACGGGGACACGAGTGCACAGTCGAAAGACGTCGACCAGGTTCTGGAGGAGCTCGGCATCCCGCCCGAGGACGAGCGCATCCTGGAGGTCTGGAACAAGATCGACCAAGTCTCACCGGAGGAGCGCGAGCGGCTCGAGAATCTTGCCGCACGGCAACCGGCAGAGCGCCGGCCGCGACTCGTGTCGGCGATCAGCGGGGAGGGGCTCGACGCCCTCGTCGCGACGATCTCGGAGCGCGTCGCCCGCACCCGTGTGGCGCTGACCGTGGAGGTCGACGCCGCCGACGGCGCCGCGCTGAGCTGGCTCCATCGCACCGGCGACGTGCTCGATTCGACGACCTCCGAGGACGGTGTCACCACCGTTCATCTGCGGGTGCATCCGAGCCGGGAAGGACAGGTGCGGGCGAAGTTCGGCGAACGGGTGCAGGCGGGCTGAACGCCGTCTTTGTCGGTTCAGCTCTCCCGTTCTTCCGCCTTCGCGGCGTTCCACAGGGCGTCCATCTCGTCGAGCGTCGACTCGGCCGGCGTCTTGCCGCGCTCGGCCAGCACGCGCTCGATGAAGGCGAAACGCCGCTCGAATTTCCGGTTCGTCTCGCGCAGCATCCGTTCCGGGTCGGCGTCCAGGTGGCGCGCCAGGTTGACGACCGCGAACAGCAGGTCGCCGACCTCCGCGCCGGCGTGTGCCCGGTCGCCGGCGTCGAGCGCCGCCTCGATCTCGGCCGTCTCTTCGCGGATCTTCGCCAGCACGGCGCGCGGATTGTTCCAGTCGAAGCCGACCCGGCCGGCCTTCTGCTGCAGCTTCAGGGCACGGGTGAGGGCGGGCAGGGCGGTCGGCACTCCTGCGAGCGCGCCCTCTTCCGACCTCCGCGTCGAGCTGCGGGCCGCCCGCTCGGCCTTTTCCTCGGCCTTGATGCGTTCCCACAGGCCGGCGACGATCTCCGGCGTCTCGCCGCGCGCGTCGCCGAACACGTGCGGATGCCGGCGCACCATCTTCCGGGTGATCGCCATCACCACGTCGCCGAAGTCGAAGGCGCCGTCCTCCTCGGCCATCCGGGCGTGAAAGACCACCTGGAGCAGGAGGTCGCCGAGCTCGTCGGCGAGATCGCCGAGATCGTTGCGGGCGATCGCGTCGGCGACCTCGTACGCCTCCTCGATCGTATAGGGCGCGATCGTCGAGAAATTCTGGGCGAGGTCCCAGGCGCAGCCGGAGCCCGGCGTGCGCAGCGCCGCCATGATCTCGATGAGCCGGGCGATGTCGCGGGACGGAGTCATGCTCATGGCGCCGGCGTCCGGCAGCGGATCAGCACCATCCCGATCATGCTCATCACCACCTCGTCGCGCTGGTTCAGCACCTCGATGAAGGACCGCACCAGGCCGCGATCGGGCTTGGAGCGCGACCGCTCAGCCGAGACCGTGGTGACCCGGATGCGCAGCTCGTCGCCGGGGCGGACCGGCTTGATCCAGCGCAGCTCGTCGACCCCGGGGCTCGCCAAGCCCGCGGTCGTGGTGAGCCAGCGCGTCGCGATCAGGTGCATCGCCATGGCGGCGGTATGCCAGCCGCTGGCGATCAGGCCGCCGAAGGCACCGCGGGCCGCCGCAGCCGGGTCCGTGTGCATCGTCTGGGGATCGAAGCGCCTCGCGAAGGCGATGACCTCGTCCTCGGTGACGGCGACGGAGCCGTACTCGTAGGTGACGCCCGGCACATAGTCCTCGAAGTGGCGGTCCTCGATCGGCACCGCGAAGTCCGACTGGCTCATTCCGACTGGCTCGTTCGACGTTTCGTGCCGCGGCACCATAGACGGCACCGGCCACCGAGACGACCCCGAGATCGCGCTGAACCGATCCGCGGACCACATTGCGCAAACACCCGAGACGATGGGCCGACGAGCCGCCGTCCGGGCCGAGCCAGCCTCGGCCGGCTCGCGAACCGCAGTGCCCGCCGGAGGGGACAGGGTCCGCACCCATACGCACGAATCGCATAAGACATATTATGGAATGTTTTTTGTATCGAGATTGCAGCTGGTTGGACCGTAAGCGTCGTTTTGGCCCCACCTTCTTCGGGGGTTCGTGAGGGCGGAGGGTGCCGATCATCGAGGTCTGAATCGGAGATCGGCTTGTGTCTAA
>NZ_JAUSUJ010000049.1 GCF_030813915.1 Rhodoplanes tepidamans | reverse complement strand
CGCCGGGAGGCGGGCGCATCGACGCTTCGATGCGCGCCGCGCTTCCACGGGCGCGGCTCGGTGTGGCGCCTCCCGGCGCTCCGCCTCCCTCGGCCGTTCGAACGGGCCGGGGCACGGGTCATGGGCACACCCCGGGCGCCGAACCGCGCCGCGGGAGCAGGGGAGGCTTTGCGTGGACGGCGGACTCGCAGGACTCGAAGCCCGCATGGAGCCCGCAGGGCGGACTGCGGGAGGGCAGACGACGCGCCCGCCCAGCAGTCCGCCGCGTCCCGCGCGGGCGACGGCGGAAGCTCCGACGCGGGCCGCCCTGGTCCTCCCCGACGCGCCGGGCGAGGTGCCGCCGGCACCGGGCTGGACGGCGGCCGAGACGGCGCGGTTCAACACGGCGATCGGCAATCCGGCGCGCTGCCACCGAAAGTCCTGCCGGCGCGCCGGGCGCTGCCTGGGCAACCCGCTGCGCTGCCTCGCGCTGCGCTGGCGCGGGCGCTGCGACGCGGCGCGGCTGTGGATCCGCTGCGCCGTGGCGGCGCGCGAGGCCGGCCGCACCGCGCGGGCGGCGGCCGAGGCGGCGGACCGGGCGCTGCTCGCCTGGACCAAGCGCCAGGCCGGGCTGCCCGAGACGCCGGCGCCGTGGCGCGGACCGCACGCCGCCCCGCCGCCCGTCGATCCGGCGAGCCGTTGACCCGGCGAGGCGGCGCCGCCATGGTCCCGGCCCGTTCCCTCCGAACGCCCGTCCGAACCGACCCCCGAGACGAGACCACCGTCCGATGACCTCCTCCGAGACCGCCCGCTCCACCGTGACGCCGCCTCCCGAATCCATCGTCGCGGTCGGCCGCGGGGCGGGCACCGTGCGGTTCGGCAACGCCCTGCCGCTCGCCCTGATCGCCGGCCCCTGCCAGATGGAGAGCCGCGCCCACGCGCTGGAGACCGCCGCGGCCGTCAAGGAGATCGCCGACCGGGTCGGCATCGGCCTCGTGTTCAAGACCTCGTTCGACAAGGCCAACCGCACCAGCCTCAAGGGGGCCCGCGGCGTCGGGCTCGCCGCGGCCCTGCCGGTGTTCGCCGAGATCCGCGAGACGTTCGGCCTGCCGGTGCTCACCGACGTGCACGAGGCGGGCCAGTGCGCGCCGGTCGCCGAGGTGGTCGACATCCTGCAGATCCCGGCCTTCCTGTGCCGGCAGACCGACCTGCTGATCGCCGCGGCGAAGACCGGCCGCGTCGTCAACGTCAAGAAGGGCCAGTTCCTCGCCCCGTGGGACATGGCCAACGTGGTCGCCAAGGTGACCGGTGCCGGCAACCCGTCCGTGCTGGTGACCGAGCGCGGCGCCTCGTTCGGCTACAACACGCTGGTCTCCGACATGCGGGCGCTGCCGATCCTGGCCCGCACCGGGGCGCCGGTGATCTTCGACGCCACCCATTCGGTGCAGCAGCCGGGCGGGCAGGGCACCGCCTCGGGCGGCGACCGCGCCTTCGTGCCCGTGCTGGCCCGCGCCGCCGTGGCGGTCGGGGTGGCGGGCGTATTCATCGAGACCCACGCGGACCCCGACCGGGCGCCCTCCGACGGCCCCAACATGGTGCCGCTCGCCGACCTCGAGGCGCTGCTGCGCACCCTGGTCGCCTTCGACCGGCTGGCCAAGGCCGCCCTCGCCGGACCGGACCAATGAGAACGGGTGATTGAACCGGCCGGCGCGGCGCCGCAACTTCATCAGGACGAGACACGGGGGGACGTGATGCTGCTGCAGTCGCTCGCCGGGCTTCCGGCCTTTCTCGCCTATCTGTGCACGGCCCTGATCGCGTCGGTCCTCTATCTGCTGATCTACACGCGCGTCACCCATCACGACGAGTTCGCGCTGATCGCGAAGAACGTGCCGGGCGCCGCGGTGTCGCTCGGCCTCGCGCTGCTCGGCTTCGCCCTACCGGTGGCGAGCGCCATCGCCCACGCCGCCTCGATCCTCGACTGCGCCGTCTGGAGCCTGATCGCGCTCGCCGTGCAGATCGGCGTCTATTTCCTGGTGAGGATCCCGGTGCCGGATCTGTCGGGCCGCATCGCCGCCGGCGAGCTCGCCCCGGCGATCTGGCTCGGCCTCGCCTCGCTCGCCGCCGGCGCGCTCAACGCCGCCTCGATGTCCTACTAGGCCGGGTCGCGCCATGAAGCGATCGAGCCAGGTCGGGCTGGTGCTGATGTCGGCGCTCGGCGTCGGCGGCACCGCCTACATGCTGATGCCGGGGCGGGACTGCCGGCCGCCCGAGCCGGGCGGCCTGCACGCGCCGCTGACGCCCGGCGCCGCGCCGGCCGAGCAGCAGGGCTGCGCGCCGCGCGGCTCCTCCGGCTCGTCGGGCTCGAGCTGGCGCAGCGGCTCGTCCTGGTGGCACCGCGGGTCGTCGTCGAGCCAGGCCCAGCCGGTGGTCGCCAGGGCGGCGAGCGGCACGGCGTCGTCCGCTTCCTCCTCGTCCGGGATCGGCGCGACCCTGCGCAGCGGCTTCGGCTCGTTCGCCCGCGCCATGTCGTCGGGAGGCTGAGATGCGGCGCATCGCCTGTCCGGAGCGCGACGACTGGAAGGCGACGGCGGAGCGCGTCGGCTTCGACTTCCACACCATCGGCGGCGCCCCGTACTGGGACGAGACCGCCTATTACGGCTTCACGCTGGAGCAGATCGAGCGCGACATCGAGGCGCCGACGCTCGAGATCGATCGCCTGTGTCGCGAGCTGGTCGCCCGCGCCGTCGACGACGAGCGCATCCTGCGGCTCCTGCAGATCCCGGAGGCCTACTGGACCTACATCGCGGCGAGCTGGAAGCGCGGCGATCCCTCGCTCTACGGCCGGCTCGACCTCTGCTACGACGGGCAGGGGCCGGCCAAGCTCCTCGAATACAACGCCGACACGCCGACGGCGCTGTACGAGACCGGGGTGTTCCAGTGGCTGTGGCTGGAGGAGGCGATCGCCCGCAAGATCGTCCCGGCCGGCAGCGACCAGTTCAACTCCGTGCACGAGAAGCTGATCGCCGGCTGGCGCGAGGTCGCCGCCGCGATTTCGCGCGGAGCCGCGACGGGGCAGGGGCACGGGGAGCCGGTGCGCGGCGTCCATCTCGCCGGGGCGCTGGAGAGCACCGAGGATCTCGGCACGCTCGCCTATCTCGAGGACACGGCCCGCCAGGCCGGCCTCGACACCACGATGATCGCCATGGACCGGATCGGCCGCCGGCCGAACGGCGACTTCGTCGACGAGCAGGACCGGCCGATCGCGCTCGCCTTCAAGCTCTATCCATGGGAGTGGATGTTTCGCGAGGCGTTCGGGCGCTCCCTGCCGGGCGCCTCGACGCGGTGGATCGAGCCGCCCTGGAAGGCGATCCTCTCCTCCAAGGGCATCCTGCCGCTCTTGTGGTCGATGTTCCCGCGCCATCCGAACCTGCTGCCGGCCTGGTTCGAGGACGATCCCGAGTCCGCGCAGCTCGGCGAATCCTACGCGCGAAAGCCGCTCTACTCGCGCGAGGGCGCCAATGTCGCCCTGGTGGTCGGCGGCGAGGTGATGGATTCCGACAGCGGGCCGTACGGGGCCGAGGGCTTCGTGCGCCAGGCGGTGGCGACGCTGCCGCGCTTCGACGGCGGCTACCCGGTGCTCGGCTCCTGGATCGTGAACGGCGAGGCCTGCGGCCTGTCGGTGCGCGAGGACGCCTCGCCGATCACCAAGAACACGTCGCGGTTCCTGCCGCATGCGATCCTGCCGTGAAATTCCGGCACACGACCGCCGGGTCGATGAAACGCGGGAACAGGTGACCGGCGCGGCCGGACCTTGTCGCGGCGCCGCGCTCCTGTACAACTCCGCGGATGAGTGCCCCGCGCGACGCCGGCAGTTCCGGCGAGGTCCCCGCGTCAGCCCCGACCCCGCCCGCCGCCGGCGACGATCCGCCGGGCACCGGGCGCGTGCTCGCGGTCGTCGCGCTGTCGCTGTTCTCCACCAGCCTGTTCATGCGCGCCATCGACCCGGTGATCCCGCAGATCGCCGCCGGCTTCCAGATGGACGTGCGCACCGTGGCGCTGCTGTCCACCGCCTACGCGCTCCCCTATGCGCTCGCCCAGCCGGTGCTGGGCAGCCTCGGCGACACCGTCGGCAAGGTGCGGATCCTCAAGATCTGCCTGGCGCTCAGCATCATGGCCGGGTTTCTCGGGGCCGTGGCGCCGGACTTTTCCGTGCTGTTCGGCTCGCGCGTGCTGGTCGGCATGGTGTCGGGCGGCATCTTCCCGATCGCGCTCGCCATCGGCGGCGATCTCGTGCCGGTGCACAAGCGCCAGATCGCCTTCAGCCGGCTGCTCGCCGCCGCCATGCTGGGCAACGTGCTGGGCTCGCCGCTCGCCGGCGTGATCGCCGACACGGTCGGCTGGCGCGGCGTGTTCGCCCTGGTGGCGAGCTTCGCCGTGGTGGCGCTGGTCGCCGTGCAGATCGGCTTCCGCGGGCTCGTCACCGACGTGCGGACGCGGTTCTCGCTCGCCACCGTCGCGGCCGGCTACCGCACGGTGTTCCGGAACCCGCTCGCCAAGATCTGCTTCTCCGCCGTGTTCCTGGAAGGCGCCTTCCTGCACGGCCTGTTCCCGTTCGTCGCGGCCCTGCTGGCGGCGCGCGGCGAGGAGCGCGCGGCGATCGCCGGCGTGGTGATCGCCGGCTTCGCGATCGGCGGGTTCCTGTATTCGGGGCTGATCTCGTGGCTGCTGCGCTGGTTCGGCGAAGGCGGCCTGATGCGCGGCGGCGGCGCCCTGATGGGGCTCGGCGTCGCCGCGGTGACGCTCGGCCACGCCTGGCCGTTCGAGTTCATGATCTTCGTGGTGATCGGGCTCGGCTTCTACTCGCTGCACGGCGTCATCCAGATCTACGTCACCGAGCTCGCGCCGACGGCGCGCGGCACCGCGGTGGCGCTGCACGGCTGCTCGTTCTTCCTCGGCCAGGCGGTCGGGCCGGTGCTCTATCGCGGCGGCTTCGACCATCTCGGCGTCGCCGCCACCAGCGCGACCGCCGGCGTGGTGCTGCTCGCCACCGGCCTCGTCTGCGCCGCCTGGCTGCGGCGGCCGGCGCGACCGGAGCCGCGCACCGGCAGGACCGGCTGACCCGGCCCGCAACCGCGCGGCGCTTGCGGGCGCCGCCCGGATCGGTCATCATCTTCCTCAACGGCCTGGGGTGCCGCGCCCGTGCGCGGCTGAGATCACACCCACTGAACCTGTCTGGGTCATGCCAGCGAAGGGAGCCGCCGATGGCAGCTGAATCACATCCGTATTCCGAATCCACGCAGTCCGAATCCGCGTCCGCGCGTCCCGCGCCGGACCGGGCGCCCGACGTCGTCGTCATCGGGGCCGGGGTCTGCGGGCTGGGCATCGCCTGGCGGCTCCGGCAGCGCGGCCTCGCCGTCACGATGCTCGACAAGGGCGCGGTCGGCGCCGCGGCGAGCTGGGTCGCCGGCGGCATGCTGGCCGCCTGCGCCGAGGCCGAGCCGGGCGAGGAGGAGCTGGTCCGTCTCGGCCGCCACGCCCAGGCGATGTGGCCGGCCTTCGCGGCCGAGCTGGAGGCGGCGACCGGCGTCGCGGTCGGCCTGCGCAGCGAGGGCACCCTGGTGGTCGCCCCGACCGCCGACGAGCGGGCCCGCCTGCTGCACCATCACGCGTTCCAGAAGAGCCTCGGCCTCACCCTCGACTGGCTGCCGCCGTCGGAGGTGCGCCGGCGCGAGCCGCACCTCGCCGCCAGCCTCGCCGGCGCGATGTTCAGCCCGGAGGACCATCAGGTCGAGACGCGGTCGCTGGTGACGGCGCTCGCCCGCGTCGCCGCCGCGGTCGGCGTCGACCTGCGGCCGCACACCGCGGTGGCCCGCATCGTCGTCGACAACGGCCGGGCCACCGGGGTGGAGCTCGCCGACGGCAGCCGGATCGCCGCCGGCACCGTGGTGCTCGCCGCCGGCGCGTGGTCGCGCGGCATCGAGGGCCTGCCCCCCGCCGCCCGCCCGCCGGTGCGGCCGATCAAGGGGCAGGTGATCGCCCTGACGATGGACCCCGCCGCCCCCCTCCTGCGCCATGTCCTGTGGGCGCCGGGCTGCTACCTGGTGCCGCGGAACGACGGCCAGCTGATCCTCGGCGCCACCGTGGAGGAGAAGGGCTTCGACACCGCGATCACGGCCGGCGGCATCTTCTCGTTGCTGGAGGCGGCGTGGCGGGTGCTCCCCGCCATCGAGGAGCTGCCGATCGTCGACACCGTGGTCGGCCATCGCCCGGGGAGCCGCGACGACGCGCCGATCCTCGGCGTCTCCGAGGTGCCGGGGCTCGTCTACGCCACCGGCCACCACCGCAACGGCATCCTGCTCGCGCCGGTGACGGCCGACGCCATCGCCCGGCTGGTGGCCGGCGAGGGGACCGATCCGGCGATCGCGGCGTTCGGCATGGAGCGGTTCGCCGCGAAGGCGGCCGCCTGACCTCGTTCGAGAGGACCCGCGAGATGACCGAATCGACTGCGGCGCGCGTCGCCGTGCCCGAGACCATCACGGTGAACGGCTCCGCCGAGCCGCTCGCCGCCGAAACCATCGCGGCGCTGCTCGCCGCCAGGAACATCGAATCCGGCGCCCGCGGCATCGCGGTCGCCCTCAACGGCCGGGTGGTGCCTCGCACCGCCTGGGACCGGACGACGATCGCCGCCGGCGACGCCGTCGAGATCGTGCGGGCCCGGCCCGGAGGCTGACATGACCACAGACCATAAGACCACGGATCCGCTGGTGATCGCCGGGCGCAGCTTCGCCTCGCGCCTGTTCCTCGGCACCGCCGGCTACCCCAACCGCCAGGTGATGCTCGACGCCATCGCCGCGAGCGGCACCGAGATGGTGACGGCCGCGATCCGCCGCATCAGCCTCGCCGGCGAGGAGGAGAGCCTGGTCGACCTGATCGGCGACCGGGCGCACTTCCTGCCCAACACGGCGGGCTGCCAGACGGCGCGCGACGCGGTGCTCACCGCCGAGCTCGCCCGCGAGGCGCTCGGCACCACCTGGATCAAGCTCGAGGTGATCGGCGACCGCGAGCTCCTCTATCCCGACGTCGAGGAGCTTCTGCGGGCGACCGAGACGCTGGTGGCGGCCGGCTTCACGGTCCTGCCCTACTGCAACGACGACCCGATCACGTGCCGCAAGCTCGCCGACGCCGGGGCGGCGGCCGTGATGCCGCTCGGAGCGCCGATAGGCTCGGGGCTCGGCATCTGCAACCCGCACATGATCGAGACCATCTGCGCCCGCTCGGCCGTGCCGGTGGTGCTCGACGCCGGCATCGGCACGGCGTCGGAGGCGGCGCTCGCCATGGAGCTCGGCTGCGCCGCGGTGCTGCTCAACACCGCGGTGTCGAAGGCCAACGACCCGGTCCGGATGGCGGCCGCCATGCGGGCCGGGGTCGAGGCCGGGCGGCTCGCGTCCCGGGCCGGCCGCATCGCCCGCAAGCGCCACGCCGAGCCGTCGAGCCCGCAGCTCGGCCTGGTCGGGACGTGACCGGCGGCGGCCGGCTTCCCGACCCGCCGCTGCTGCTGGTGACCGACCGGCGGCAGGCGGGCCGGCCACTGACCGACATCCTGGAGGTGGCCTGCGCGGCCGGGCTGCGGTTTGCCAGCATCCGCGAGAAGGATCTGAGCGAACCGGAACAACTCATTCTCGCAAAGGGTCTTCTTCCGATTGCAGAACGGCACGGCGCGACCTTGGTCCTGCACGGGCGCCCGGAGGTCGCACAGGCCGCCGGCCTCGCCGGCGTGCATCTGCCGGCCGGCACCGACCCGCGCCGCGCCCGCGACCTGCTCGGGCCCGCGTCCCTGATCGGGGTCTCGGTGCATGCCCCCGCGGAAGCGGCCCGGCTCGACCCCGACCTGGTCGCCTGGGCGATCGCCGGCCCGGCCTACGCGACCGCCAGCAAGCCGGGCTACGGACCGGCGCTGGGGCCGGCCGGCTTCGCCGCGATCGCTGCGGCATGTCCCGTCCCGGTGCTGGCGATCGGCGGCGTCACGGCCGGCATGATCCCGGACCTCGTCGCCGCCGGGGCGGCCGGGGTCGCCCTGATGGGCGGGGTGATGCGGGCCGACGACCCCGGCCGGGAGGTCGAATCGCTGCTCGCGGCGCTGCGAGCGGCGGTCGCGCGTCAGCCGCGCCCCCGATAGGTCGGCACCCCCTGGTCCGGCACCCACACCCCGGCCGGCAGCTTGCCGGCCTGGAAGAACACGTCGATCGGCATCCCGCCGCGCGGATAGAAGTAGCCGCCGATGCGCAGCCAGCGCGGCTTCAGCACGGACACCAGCCGCTTGCCGATCGCCACCGTGCAGTCCTCGTGGAAGCTGCCGTGGTTGCGGAAGCTGTTGAGATACAGCTTGAGCGATTTCGATTCGACCAGGAAGGCCTTGGGCACGTAGTCGATGACCAGGGTCGCGAAGTCGGGCTGGCCGGTCACGGGGCACAGCGAGGTGAACTCCGGAAACGTGAAGCGCGCCACGTAAGGCGTGTCGGGATGCGGGTTCGGCACCCGGTCGAGGGTCGCGGTCGCGGGGGAGTCGGGCAGGGCGGTCGGCGTCCCGAGCTGGAGCGGGTGGGAGCGGGGGCGGGTGGTGCGCGGCATGTCTTTCTCCGGTCGCCGGCGGCGACCATGGTGGTCGGCATGCGCCGAGGGCGCTTGGCCGGTACGGTCCGGCCTGTTAAGACACCATCACCCCCCAGTGATGCAATGCGGGAGCCCTTGATGACCGCCATCGTGGACATAATCGGCCGCGAGATTCTCGACAGCCGCGGCAACCCGACCGTCGAGGTCGATGTGGTGCTCGACGACGGCTCCAAGGGCCGCGCCGCGGTTCCGTCGGGAGCCTCGACCGGTGCCCACGAGGCCGTCGAGCTGCGCGACGGCGACAAGTCGCGCTATGCCGGCAAGGGCGTCACCAAGGCGGTCGAGGCCGTCAACGGCGAGATCTACGACGCCATCTCGGGCTTCGACGCCGAGGAGCAGGTGCTCATCGACGACACGATGATCAAGCTCGACGGCACGTCCAACAAGGGCCGGCTCGGCGCCAATGCGATCCTCGGCGTCTCTCTCGCAGTCGCGAAGGCGGCGGCGACCGCCAAGGGTCTGCCGCTCTACCGGTATGTCGGCGGCACCTCGGCCCGGGTCCTGCCGGTGCCGATGATGAACATCGTCAACGGCGGCGTGCATGCCGACAATCCGATCGATTTTCAGGAATTCATGATCATGCCGGTCGGCGCGGCGAGCTTCGCCGAGGCCCTGCGCACCGGCGCCGAGATCTTTCATGTGCTCAAGGCCGGCCTCAAGGCCGCCGGCCACAACACCAATGTGGGCGACGAGGGCGGCTTCGCGCCGAACCTGCCGTCGGCCGACGCGGCGCTCGAGTTCGTCGTGAACGCGATCGAAAAGGCCGGCTACAAGGCCGGCCAGGACGTCTATATCGGCCTCGACTGCGCCTCTACCGAGTTCTTCAAGGACGGCGCCTATCACTATGAAGGCGAAGGCAAGAAGCGCTCCCGCGACGAGCAGGTGAAGTATCTCGCCGACCTCGTGGCGCGCTACCCGATCGTGACGATCGAGGACGGCATGGCGGAGGACGACTGGGAGGGCTGGAAGGCGCTCACCGACGCCATCGGGGCGAAGTGCCAGCTCGTCGGCGACGACCTGTTCGTCACCAACGTGACGCGCCTCTCCGAAGGCATCAAGAAGGGGATCGGCAACTCGATCCTCGTGAAGGTGAACCAGATCGGCTCGCTCACCGAGACGCTCGCCGCCGTGGAGATGGCCCACAAGGCCGGCTACACGGCCGTGATGTCGCACCGCTCGGGCGAGACAGAGGACTCGACCATCGCGGATCTGGCCGTCGCGACCAATTGCGGGCAGATCAAGACGGGCTCGCTCGCCCGCTCGGACCGGATCGCCAAGTACAACCAGCTCCTGCGCATCGAGGAGGAGCTCGGCAGCCAGGCGATCTATGCCGGCCGCGCCGCGCTCAAGGCGCTCGCCTGAGCCGAGCAGCACACCGCGACCGAAAAGACACGGAAGCCGGCGCCTTGCGCCGGCTTTCTGCTGCCGGAGTACGGATTAAACCGCATTTTAACGGAACCGGCGCCCTATGGCCTCATCATGGTGTCGCGTCCCCGTATCCGTTCGATCGTCACGGCGCTCTGCTTGTATGTGCTGGCGGCGCTGATGATCGGCTATTTCGGCATCAACGCCTACACGGGGAGTCGCGGCATCAACGCGCGCAAGGATCTGGATGCCCAGATCGCCGAGCTCACAGCCGAGCTCGCAGTTGCGAAGGCCGAGCGCGAGGTCTGGCAGCGCCGGGTGTCGCTCCTGAAGTCCGAGAGCCTGGATCCGGATCTTCTCGACGAGCGGGCACGCGCGCTGCTCAACTATGTGGACCACCGCGACGTGGTCATGATCGTCAAAGCGCGGTGATCCGGCGCAGGCGCGTCCGGGTGGCGCTCCTTGCCGGCTGCAAGCCTAAGCCACATATGAATAATTCTCACAGGTTCCGACGTCCGGACCATCCTTTCGTAGCGCCGGGAATTCGGCTATGGGGGTGATCGTTCGTCGCCAGACCCCGAGGTAACGATGGCTTCCCAGAAAAAAGTCGCCGAAACGCCCGCGCCGGCCGCCACCCGGCCGTCCATCCTGCCGATCGACGCGAGCCCGGTACAGGAGCTCGGCCGCGAGGCGGATCTCAAGGCGTTCCGCGACATGCTGCTGATCCGGCGCTTCGAGGAGAAGTCGGGCCAGCTGTACGGGATGGGGCTGATCGGCGGCTTCTGCCATCTCTACATCGGCCAGGAGGCCGTCGTGGTCGGCATGCAGCTCGCCATGCGGGAGGGCGACCAGGTCATCACCGGCTATCGCGATCACGGCCACATGCTCGCCTGCGGCATGGATCCGCGCGGCGTGATGGCGGAGCTGACCGGCCGGCGGGGCGGCTACTCCAAGGGCAAGGGCGGCTCGATGCACATGTTCAGCCGCGAGAAGCATTTCTACGGCGGGCACGGCATCGTCGGCGCCCAGGTCTCGCTCGGAACCGGCCTCGCCTTCGCAAACAAGTATCGCGCGAACGGCAATGTCTCGCTGACCTATTTCGGCGACGGCGCCGCCAACCAGGGCCAGGTCTACGAGAGCTTCAACATGGCGGCGCTGTGGAAGCTGCCCGTCGTCTACATCATCGAGAACAACCGCTACGCCATGGGCACCTCGGTGCAGCGCGCCTCGGCCCAGGTCGACCTCTCCAAGCGCGGCGCCTCGTTCAACATCCCGGGCGAGCTCGTCGACGGCATGGACGTGCGTGCCGTCAAGGCCGCCGCCGACCGCGTGCTGGAGTACTGCCGCAGCGGGGAGGGGCCCTACATCCTCGAGATGAAGACCTACCGCTACCGCGGCCACTCCATGTCGGATCCGGCCAAGTACCGCACGCGCGAGGAGGTCGAGAAGGTCCGGGTCGAGAGCGATCCGATCGAGCAGTCGCGCGCCCGCATTCTCGCCAACGGCTGGGCCGACGAGGAGGCCCTCAAGAAGATGGATGCCGAGGTGCGCAAGATCGTCAACGAGGCCGCGGAGTTCGCGACCTACGATCCCGAGCCGGACGCGTCCGAGCTCTACACCGACATCCTGCGCTGATCGCGGCGCCTCCCGGACAACGAGGGTCGAACCCCCATGCCAACCCAGGTCCTGATGCCGGCTCTCTCGCCCACCATGGAGAAGGGCAACCTCTCCAAATGGGTCAAGCAGGAGGGCGAGAAGGTCAAAGCCGGCGACGTCATCGCCGAGATCGAGACCGACAAGGCGACCATGGAAGTCGAGGCCGTCGACGAGGGCACACTCGGGAAGATCCTGGTGCCGGCCGGCACCGCCGACGTCGCCGTCAACACGCCGATCGCCGTGATCGTCGCCGACGGCGAGGACGCGAGCGCCGCCGCGACGCCGGCGCAGCAGAACAAGGCCGCCCAGTCGGCGCCCCCGGCCGCGGCCCCTGCGACGGCCGAGACCCCGAAGGCGGCGCCCTCCGCCGTCGCCAACCCGCCCCAGCCTACGGCCCAGCCCGTCCCGGAGTTCGGCGACGATGCCCAAGAGGACGTCGAGCTCGTCACGATGACGGTCCGCGAGGCGCTACGCGACGCCATGGCCGAGGAGATGCGGCGCGATCCGGACATCTTCGTCATGGGCGAGGAGGTCGCCGAGTACCAGGGCGCCTACAAGGTCACCCAGGGCCTGCTGCAGGAGTTCGGCGCGAGCCGTGTCGTCGACACCCCCATCACCGAGCACGGCTTCGCCGGCCTCGGCGTCGGCGCGGCGCTCGCCGGCCTGAAGCCCATCGTCGAGTTCATGACCTTCAACTTCGCCATGCAGGCGATCGACCAGATCATCAACTCCGCCGCCAAGACGCTCTACATGTCGGGCGGCCAGATGGGCTGCTCGATCGTGTTCCGCGGACCGAACGGGCCGGCGGCGCGCGTCGGCGCCCAGCACAGCCAGGACTACTCGGCCTGGTACTCGCACATCCCGGGCCTCAAGGTCGTCGCGCCCTATACGGCGGCCGACGCCAAGGGCCTCCTGAAGTCGGCGATCCGCGATCCGAACCCGGTGATCTTCCTGGAGAACGAGATCCTCTACGGGCAGTCCTTCCAGGTCCCCAAGGTGGACGACTATGTGGTGCCGATCGGCAAGGCGCGCATCGCGCGGCCGGGCACCGACGTCACGCTGGTCGCGTGGTCGATGGGCATGACCTATGCCCTCAAGGCGGCCGAGCAGCTCGCCGAGCAGGGGATCGAGGCCGAGGTGATCGACCTGCGCACGCTGCGTCCGATGGACACCGAGACGATCGTCGCCTCGGTGAAGAAGACCGGCCGCTGCGTCGTCGTCGAGGAGTGCTGGCCGCAATCCGGCGTCGCCTCCGAGATCGCCACCCGCATCATGGAGAACGCGTTCGACTGGCTCGACGCGCCGGTTGCCCGCGTGTCCGGCAAGGACGTGCCGATGCCCTACGCCGCCAATCTCGAGAAGCTCGCGCTGCCGACGGTCGACGAGGTGGTCCAGGCAGCCCGCGCCGTCGCCTATCGGTGACGCCATGGCGCGCTCCACCGACGACGCCATCTACCACGCGCTGCCGATCACCGACGATGCGCTCGCCAACGGCGGCGTGGAGATTCTCCGCGCCGGGCTGATCGACGACGAGCTGTTCGTCACCGCCCGCCACGCCTTCAAGGACCCGGCGACCTGGGGCGAGGTGCTGGCCGACATCACGCGCCGGCTCGCGCAGATCTACTCGCTCGAGACGGACCTGACCGAGGCCGAGGCGCTGGCCGAGATCGAGGAGGCCTACGCGGCCGACCTCGGCGCGAAGGCGATGCCGAAGACGCCGGCCCGCCGCACAGCGGTCCCGAAGAAGGTGGCCCCGAAGACGTCGGCTCCGGCCAAGAAGCCTCCTGCGAGGACGAACGCGGCCCGTCCGGCCGCGGCAAAGCCGAGGGCCGCATCCGCCAAGGCGACCAAGCCGGTCGCCAAGAAGCCGGCACCGCGGCCGCGCGCCAAGCGTTAGCACCGACCCGAGTTCCGGCGGCCGGCGCGCCCGGCCGCCTGTGCCGAAGGCGACTGCGTCACAGGCGCCGACCGCCGCGCCCAACTGGAAGACACCTCCGATGCCCATCAACATCCTGATGCCCGCGCTCTCGCCCACGATGGAGAAGGGCAACCTCGCCAAGTGGCTCAAGAAGGAGGGCGACAAGGTCCGCTCCGGCGACATCATCGCCGAGATCGAGACCGACAAGGCGACGATGGAGTACGAGGCGGTCGACGAGGGCACGATCGCCCGGATCCTGGTGCCGGCCGGCACGGCCGACGTCGCCGTCAACTCGCCGATCGCGGTCCTGGCCGTCGAGGGCGAAGTCGCGGCCGTGATCGCCGACGAAGCCAAGGCGGCGGCGCCGAAGGCGGAGGCTCCGAAGGCGGCCGCGAAGCCCGCCCAAAGCGCCGCGCAGGGGCAGGGCGCTCCGCCGCCGGCGAGCGCACAGGCTTCGGCAGGCGCCGCCGGCACGGTGCCGCGCGTCGGCCTGCACGACATCGCGTCGGGCTCGGCCGCCGGGCAGCAGGACGGCGGCGCCCGCCAGTTCGCCTCGCCGCTCGCCCGCCGGCTCGCCAAGGAGGCCGGCATCGATCTCGGCCGCGTCGAGGGCTCGGGTCCGCACGGCCGCGTCGTCGCCCGCGACGTCGAGGCCGCACGCGGCGGCAAGGGCCTGAAGCCCGCCGCAGGCGGCGCCCCCGCGACGGCTGCGGGCGCAGCCCCGATGCCGGCGCTCGCGCCGTCCGACGAGGCGATCAAGGCGCTCTATCCCGAGGGCTCCTACGAGTTCGTGCCGCACGATCAGATGCGCCGCATCATCGCGCAGCGCCTGCAGGTGGCGAAGCAGACGATCCCGCATTTCTACCTGACCGTCACCTGCACGATCGACGGCCTCTTGGCGGCCCGCGAGGCCGTCAACGCCGCGGCCCCGAAGAACAAGGACGGCAAGCCGGCCTGGAAGCTGTCGGTCAACGACTTCGTCATCAAGGCGCTGGCGATGGGGCTCAAGGCGATCCCGGACGCCAACGTGACGTGGACGGAGGCGGGGCTCCTGAAGCACAAGGCGGCCGACGTGGCGGTCGCCGTGGCGATCCCGGGCGGCCTGATCACCCCGGTGGTGCGCAACGCCGACACCAAGCCGCTCTCGGTGATCTCGGCCGAGATGAAGGATTTCGCCACGCGCGCCAGGGCGCGGCGCTTGAAGCCCGAAGAGTATCAGGGCGGTGCCACCGCGGTGTCGAACCTCGGCATGTACGGCATCGAGGAGTTCGCCGCCGTGATCAATCCGCCGCATGCGACGATCCTGGCGGTCGGCGCCGGCGCCCAGGTGCCGGTGGTGAAGGACGGCAAGATCGAGATCGCCACCCAGATGAAGATCACGCTCTCGACCGATCACCGCGCCGTCGACGGCGCGCTCGGCGCCGAGTTCCTGGGTGCGGTGAAGCGCTTCATCGAGACCCCCGTGATGATGGTGGTGTGATGCCGACGGCAATGCCCTTCGACCTCGTCCGGAGGAGCCCGCGACGCGGGCGTCGCGAGGGACGAGGGCGCCTTCGGCGGCTCCTCGGCATGAGGTCGCGAGCAATGGTCTCGGTGTTAGCGCGCCTGTGATCTGAAACCGAATCTCCCCCGAACGCCCGCCGGTCCCGGCGGGCCGCCTCTCCGCCGGAGAGGATCAGCCGATCAGAGAAGCGAATGTCCGACACCACCTTCGACGTCATCATCATCGGCTCCGGCCCGGGCGGCTACGTCACGGCGATCCGGGCGGCGCAGCTCGGCTTCAGGACGGCGATCGTCGAGAAGTCGCATCTCGGCGGCATCTGCCTGAACTGGGGCTGCATCCCGACCAAGGCGCTGCTGCGCTCGGCCGAGATCTACCACCACATGCAGCACCCCGAGGCCTACGGCCTGAAGGCCGACAATGTGAGCTTCGATCCGGCCGCCGTGGTGAAGCGCTCGCGCGGCGTGTCGAAGCGCCTCGCCGACGGCGTCGGCTTCCTGATGAAGAAGAACAAGGTCTCGGTGATCTGGGGCGCCGCGACCCTCGACGCGCCCGGCAAGATCACGGTGGCCGCCGCGAAGACCGAGGCGCCGAAGGGCGCGCTCGGCCCGGGCAGCTACCAGGCGAAGCACATCATCCTGGCGACCGGCGCGCGGCCGCGCGTGCTGCCGGGCCTGGAGCCGGACGGCAAGCTGGTGTGGACCTATTTCGAGGCGATGGTGCCGGAGACGATGCCGAAGTCGCTGCTGGTCGTCGGCTCGGGCGCGATCGGCATCGAGTTCGCCTCGTTCTACCGCACCATGGGGGCCGAGGTGACGGTGGTCGAGGTGCTGCCGCAGATTCTCCCCGTCGAGGACGCCGAGATCGCCGCCTTCGCGCGAAAGCAGTTCGAGAAGCAGGGCTTCAGGATCCTCACCGGCGCCAAGGTGACCAGGCTCGACAAGCAGGCCGACAGCGTCACGGCGACCATCGACGACGGCAAGGGCGGGACACAGACCCTGACCGTGGACCGCGTGATCTCCGCGGTCGGCGTCGTCGGCAACGTGGAAAATCTCGGGCTGGAGAAGCTCGGCGTGAAGATCGAGCGCGGCATCGTCGTCACCGACGGGCTCGGCAGGACCAACGTGCCGGGCCTCTACGCGATCGGCGACCTCGCCGGCCCGCCGATGCTGGCCCACAAGGCCGAGCACGAGGGCGTCATCTGCATCGAGGCGATCAAGGGCCTGCACCCGCATCCGCTGGACAAGTCCAAGATCCCGGGCTGCACCTACTGCACGCCGCAGATCGCCTCGGTGGGGCTCACCGAGGCCAAGGCGAAGGAGCAGGGGCGCGACATCCGGGTCGGCCGCTTCCCGTTCGCCGGAAACGGCAAGGCGATCGCGCTCGGCGAGGACCAGGGTCTGGTCAAGGTGATCTTCGACAAGGCGACCGGCCAGCTGCTCGGCGCCCACATGGTCGGCGCCGAGGTCACCGAGCTGATCCAGGGCTACGTGGTCGCCATGAACCTGGAGACCACCGAGGAAGAGCTGATGCACACGGTCTTCCCGCACCCGACGCTGTCGGAGATGATGAAGGAAGCCGTGCTCGACGCCTATGGTCGCGTGCTGAACGCCTGACGCCGAGACCCGGCGCGCCGCGCCGGGCCGGCGTCACGGGCAGGGGAGCGAAACCCGATGACGGACCACACCTACAAGCTGGTCGAGCTGGTCGGCTCGTCGCCGATCAGCATCGACGACGCGATCCGGAACGCCATCGCGCGGGCCGGCAAGACGGTGCGGAACATGCGCTGGTTCGAGGTGGTCGGCACTCGTGGCCACATCGAGGACGGCAAGGTGGCGCATTTCCAGGTGACCCTGAAGGTCGGGTTCACGCTGGACGACGCCGGCTGACCGCCAGCTCCGCCACGGCGCCGGTGGCCGCGGCCGCCGGCTCGTCGGCCAGCACCGCGCCGAGCAGATCGAGGGCCGCCACCACGGTCCGGTACCGTATGTGGCCACGCCCGATGTCGCCGAACCGGAAGACCTCGTGCCGGGCCGGCGCACCACGCCGCCCAGCCGCGAGATGCACGAGGCCGACCGGATTGCCGTCCTCGTCGCAGGCCGGACCGGCGACGCCCGTGACGGCGACCGCCACGTCGGCGCAGGAGCGCTCCAGCGCGCCCGCCACCATGGCCCGGGCAACGTCCTCGCAGACCGCCGTACGGCTCTGGAGGAGTTCCGCCGGGACGCCGAGTGCGACCGTCTTCTGCGCCTTGGTGTAGACCGCGAATCCGCCATGGAGCTGCGAGCCGGCCCCGGGAGCCTCGGACAGCACGGCTGCCAGAAGCCCGCCCGTGCATGATTCCGCCGTCACCAGCGTCAGGCCGCGGTCGCGCGACCGATCGACCACGTCGGCTGCCCGGCGGACGAGCGGCTCGTCGATCGGCGTGTATTCGAGCTTGCTCATGTGAAGCGCGGGTCCTGGGATCGCAGCGTGCGGAGTCCAACGGCGGTGACCGGGTCGGAACGCGGCAATCGGCGCTGCCGTTCCATGCCGCCGCGGAGGTCGGGAGACCGGGGCCGTCGTGCGCCGATGCCCTGTGCGGCGACGCCTCGACCAGCCGCATCAGGGCGCCGCGGAGCGGCAACCGAGGTCCAACGTAAGCGTCGTTTTCAGGCCACGGCTTTGAGGGCTTGCGGCGGGGCGTAGGCCCAGGGCAGCAGGTCGTCGATGCGGCTGTTGGGGTGGCCGTC
>NZ_JAUSUJ010000048.1 GCF_030813915.1 Rhodoplanes tepidamans | reverse complement strand
CCGGGATTACGGCCACGCAGGGCCGGGAATCCAACGAGCGGTCTCCGTCAGCTCGTCACTATGCCAGTGACAGCCGACAGATACAGGAATCCAGCGACATGTGCCGGGCTCGCGGCTGGATTCCGGTTTCGCACCGGAGCCTGCGCCCGGACGGCGCGAAGCGCCGATCCGGGTGATGCGCCCCGGAACGACCGGGAGCATTCAGGCCTGGGTCGCCCCGCTCAGCAGGCCACCTGGCCGCAGCGGGCCATGTTGATCTTCTGCTGCAGGGCGCCGCGGCCGACCGCGCCGACCACCACGTCGGAGCCGACCACGTAGCTCGGCGTGCCGTTGAGGCCGAGCGCCTCGGCGAGCCGCAGGCTCTCCTCCAGGCTGGCGCGGACCTCCTCGCCGTTCATGTCGCGCTCGACGCGGGCGACGTCGAAGCCGGCCTCCTTGGCGGCGGCGAGGGCCTTCGCCTTGTCGACCTGGCCGCGGCCGTTCAGGAGACGCTGGTGGAAGTCGAAGTACTTCTTGCCGGTCTTGTCCTGCAGCCGCACCGCCGCGGCGACCCGGGCGGCGTCGACCGAGCCTTCGCCGAGCACCGGGAACTCCTTGAGCACCACGCGCAGCTTGGGATCGGCCTGCATCAGCGCCTGGAGATCGCCCAGCGCGCGCTTGCAGTAGCCGCAGTTGTAGTCGAAGAACTCGACCAGGGTGACGTCGCCCTGCGGGTTGCCGACGACCACGTGGCGCGGCGAGTTGAACAGCGCCTCCGCGTGCTTCTGCACGGCCAGCTTGGCCTTCTCGGCGTCGGCGGTGGCCTGCTTCTTCTCGAGCTCGGCCAGCACCTCCTGCAGGATCTCGGGGTTCTTGAGGAGATAGTCGCGGACGATCTGCTCGATCTCGCCGCGCTGGGGCGCCGAGAAGCTCTGCGCGGCGAGCGGCGCGGCGAGCGCCGGCAGGAGGACGGCGGCGATCGCGAGCGCGCGCAGCGGACGGCGGAACGGCATCGAAGGAATCCTTTTCGGTTACGGGCGGCGGCCGCCGGACGTGCCGGTCGGACGGACGCTGGCGATGTCGTCGGCCTTGACCCAGCCGGGCGAGCCGACCGGCATGCGCTCCTTGGCGCGCAGGGCGAGCTGACGGGCCGTGCGGGAATCGCCGCGGGCGAGCGCGGCCTGCGCGGCGGCGAGATCGGCCTGGGCGATGTCGCCCTTGCGGCCGTAGGCCTTGGCGAGCTGGGCGTAGCCGTCGGCGATGTCGGGATCGGTCAGCAGGGCCTTCTGCAGATGGCCGATCGCCTCGTCGGCGGCCTTCGGATCGTTGGTCGCGATCAGCGCCTGGGAGAGCATCACCTGGATCAGCAGAGGGCTCGGCGCGAGGCCGACGGCGCGGCGCAGCGGCGCCAGCGCCTCGGCCGGGCGCCCCGCTTCCAGCAGCATCTGGCCCTTCAGCTCGTAGAAATAGGGATTGTTCGGCTGCGCCTGGATCAGCCCGTCGATCTGGGCGATCGCCTGCCGCAGATCGCCGTGCCGATAGGTCGAGATGGCGCGGGCGTAGCGGGCCGGCAGGCTCTGGTCGGACAGCGGATAGTGCCGCGCGACGATGCCCGGCTGGTCCAGGAAGCCGTGCAGCTTCGCCCGCATCATGTCGTGGCGGAGCTGGAGCTCGGGCGAGTCCTTCTTGTCCCAGAACTGCGTCTTTCCGATCTCCTGGAGCGCGGCGATGCGCTCGCGCGGCATCGGATGCGACATCAGGTAGGGATCGGCCCCCTGCGAGGCGAACAGCTGCTGGTCGGCGAAGCGCTTGAACGTCTCCACCATGCCGCGCGCCGACTGGCCCGTCGAGGTGAGGAACTTGACGCCGGCGCGGTCGGCCTGTTCCTCGTGCTGCCGCTGATAGGCGAGCAGCGAGCGTTGGATCATGCTGGTCGGCGCCGCCATGGCGACGGCCGCCGGATTGCCGCCGACCTGGCCCGAGCGCGAGCCCGCCACCGCGGCGCCGAGGCCGAGCAGCACCGCGATGATCGCCATGGTGCTGGCGTTGGCGAGCTCGGTGCGCAGCTTGGCGAGATGGCCGCCGGCGATGTGGCCGGTCTCGTGCGCCAGCACGCCGATGATCTGGTTCGGCGTCTGCGAGTCCATCAGGGCGCCGGCGTTCACGAAGATGCGGCGGCCGTCCATCACGAACGCGTTGAAGCCGCGGTCGTTGATGATGATGACCTTGACGTTCTGCTGGGCGAGACCGGCCGCCTTGAGGATCGGCCGCGTGTAGTCGCGCAGCAGCTGCTCGATCTCGGCGTCGCGAATCAGCGGCATGCGCTGCGCGTGGGCCGGCGTCGGCAGGCTCGTCACCGTGACGGCGCACGCGACCGCGACCGCGACGGCGCGAGACGCCCGCAGGGTGAGCCGGCGCTTGACAGGGTCGCTCGCTGCGCTCATTCGAACCGGTGCTTGGCCGCCACCGTGACCATACGCGGGTGGCCGGGCGTTCGACAACGGGCCGCGACGCGACCCGGTTGCATCCAACAACCTGCAGAATGCGGCAACAGCACGGCGCTCCCTCCGGGGCTCCCGCCCGCATCCGGCGCCGCGATCCTATTCGATTCGGCGAATTTCCCGAGGCTCTCATGACACCGGTCCGCGCCCGCCTGTGCCTGCCGTCGGCGCGCAGCGACGTTCCTCCCTTCATGGTCATGGACGTGATGTCGGCGGCGGCCCGCCTGGAGCAGGCCGGCCGCCACGTCGTCCACATGGAGGTCGGCCAGCCGGAGGCACCGGCCCCGGGCGTCGCGCTGGCCGCCGCCCGTGCGGCGCTCGGCGGCAGCGGCGCCGCGCTCGGCTACACCGAGAGCCTCGGCATGCCGAGCCTGCGGGCCCGCATCGCCCGCCACTACCGCGAGACCTACGGCGAGGAGGTCGATCCGGCGACCGTGCTGGTGACGACCGGCTCGTCGGCCGGATTCGTGCTCGCCTTCCTGGCGATGCTCGAGCCCGGCGACCGCGTGGCGCTGGCGGTGCCGGCCTATCCGCCCTATCGCCACATCCTCACCGCGCTCGGCTGCGAGCCGGTGCTGATCCGCACCGGTCCCGAGACGCGTTTCGCGCTGGAGCCCGAGGCGCTGCTCGCCGCCCATCGCGACAAGCCGCTGAAGGCCGTGCTGATCGCCTCGCCGGGCAACCCGACCGGCACCATGATGACGGCCGAGGCGCTGGCGCGCCTCGTCGGCACCGCCGAGGACGCCGGCATCGCCGTGATCTCCGACGAGATCTATCACGGGCTCGACTACGCCTTCCCGGCCACCACGGCGCTGTCGGCGTCGCGCAAGGCCGTGGTGATCAACTCGTTCTCGAAATACTTCTGCATGACCGGCTGGCGGGTCGGCTGGATGGTCGCGCCGGAGCCGCTGGTGCGGCCGATGGAGCGGCTGCACCAGAATCTCGCCATCTCGGTGCCGACGCTGTCGCAGGTGGCCGCCGAGGCCGCCTTCGAGGGCCGCGCCGAGATGGAGGCCGTCAAGGCCGGCTACGCCCGCAACCGCGACATCCTGACGACGGGGCTGCCCGCCTGCGGCATCGACCGGTTCCTGCCGGTCGACGGCGCGTTCTATCTCTATGCCGACGTCTCCGCCTTCACGCCGGACAGCCACGCCTTCGCCCGCGCGCTCCTGGAGGAGGCCGGCGTCGCGGTGACGCCCGGGCTCGACTTCGATCCGCACGAGGGGCACCGCTGGGTGCGCTTCTCCTACGCCCGCGCCGAGGCCGACATGATCGAGGCCGTCGCCCGCATCGGCCGCTGGCTGAAGGGGACGGGGTAGGGGGAGGGTCCGCGTCGGCGCCGTTCGCCGCGTTCATGGCACGCCGTGATCCGTGCTAAGTGACGGCGCATGACTCCGTCGGTCGACTCTCTGCTTCTCGGCGCCGCCGCGGCTGCGGCCGTCGTCCTCGGCCTGGGCTGGCTCGCCCACCGGGTGCTGCTGCTCGGCCTCAAGGCGCCGCGCGTGCCGCACGACTGCGGGCCGCACGATCTCGGGCTCCCGGCGGCGAGCGTGCGCGAGCTGTCGATCGCGGGCATGCGCGGCAAGCGGCTGTTCGCCTGGCTGGTGACGCCGGACGTCGCCACGGCGGCACCGCATCCGGCCGTGCTGGTGATGCACGGCTGGGGGTCCAACGCCGCCATGATGCTGCCCGTGGTGGCGCCGCTGCGGGAGGCCGGCTTCTCCGTGCTGCTGCTCGACGCGCGCTGTCACGGTCGCAGCGACGACGAGGACTTCGCCTCGATGCCGCGCTTCGCCGAGGACATCGCGGCCGGCCTCGGCGTTCTGCGTGCGCAGCCGGGCGTCGATCCGGGGCGCATCGGCCTGATCGGCCATTCGGTCGGCGCCGCCGCGACGCTGCTGCACGCCTCGCGCGATCCCGCCGTGCGGGCCGTGGTCAGCATCTCGGCCTTCGCGCATCCGGGCGAGCTGATGCGGGCCTGGCTTTCGCGGGCGCGCATCCCCTATCCGGTGATCGGGTGGGCCATCCTGCGTCACGTCGAGCGCACGATCGGCGCGCGCTTCGCGGCCATCGCGCCGCTCGCCACCGTCCGGCGGGTCGGCTGCCCGGTGCTGCTGGTGCACGGCCGGCACGACGCGACCGTGCCGTTCTCCGACGCCGAGCGGCTCGCCGCCGCCGCGCCGCATGCGACGCTGCTCGCGGTCGACGGCGACCACGATCTGCGCGACGCGCTCGCCCCGTTCACGGACGAGCTGGTGGCGTTCCTGATCGCCGCGACCCGCGCGCCGGCGCTCGCCGACGCGTGAGCCCTGGCGGCGCCGGCCCGGCGTCAGTTGTGCTTCTTGACCCAGATGTTCAGCGACTGCCAGTCCTGCGCGGCGTTGATCCGGGCCCGCTCCCACGGGTCGACGAAGCCGTCGGCGCGGGCCCGCATCTTCATGGCCTGGATGCGGGTCTGGCCCTGCACGAGCTGCACGGTCTCACCATAGGTGAGGCGGCCGCTCTGGACGCCCTGATAGATGCGCTGGCCCTGACGGGCCTGACGGTTGTCGATCGGGCCGGCGACGGCGGCCGTCGCGGTGGCGACGAGGGCGCCGGTGATCAGGATGGTCTTCAGGATGGTCATGGCACGCTCCTCTGGATGGGGTCTCGGATCGTCTGTCGCCTTCGGCGGACGCATCGTCGCGTCGTGCCGGGCTTCGACGATTCGGGACCCGGCGGAGCCTGCCGGTTCGTCCCCCACGCAGAATTAATTGATGAATAATCAGTCAGATAGGTGGCACGGTCGGGGCACGCGGGACGGAATTTCCATCGCCCGGAAGAGACGCTCAGCAGGCCAGTCCGGCGTCTATGGCGGCCTGCGCGAGCCTGATGGCGTCGTCGCGCGAGGGCGCGTCGGCCGAGGTGGTGAAGGCGTCGAGATCGGCGCTGGCACTGGTCGCCGCGGCGGCCTCGGCACGGCGGACGACGGCGCGCCACAGGCCGGGCTCGCGCTCGAACGGCTCGATGGCGTACCCGGCATAGGCGGTCATCGGCGGCTCCCTCGGTCCTGCGGACAAATCCGGCCGGCCGGACCGGGTTCCGCACCGGCGAACCGGCCGGCCGGCGGGGCCGGCCCGCACGGCCCTGCGCGCCGTGCGGCTGCGACGATTGCGACGGTCTTATGAACTGGCGAACCGCCGTGCCGCGCGCTCTAATCGGGCCGATGCGGGCGGAGGGATCGCCATGAAGACCCGGATCATCGAGCATCTCGGCCAGTCCGACATTCTGCTGCCGTCGCTGATCGCCGAGGCGCTCGCCGCCAACGACCGCGCCAAGCTGCGCATGAGCGTTCTGCAGGCGGCCGCCCAGCACGCCCGGCGGCCGGGCGGGCCGGCGCCGGACCTCGCGGCCGAGGCGCGCGCCGCCGGACTCGATCCGCAGGGGCTGCGCGGCCTGGTGCTGGGCGCCCGTTCCGGCCCGGGCGAGGTCGTCGCCGCGCCCGGGCTCGATCGCCTCAAGGCGGGCCTCGTCGCCGACGGCGAGGCGATGATCGCGCCGATCGCCGCCGCCGATCCGGCCGCCGGCGCCGCCGCCACGGCGCGGCTCGCGCGGGTCTCGGTCGACCTCGCGGCGCCCGGGCCGGACCAGATCGCACTCGCCGCCATCGCCCATCTCACCGCGGCACCGCACGATCCGGACGACGACACGCTGCACCGGCTGGTCATGGACCTGCATCGCGAGATCAACCGCCTCGCCGCCGCCTGCGCCGAGGAGACGGTGGCGGGCGCCCGCGCCCACGGGCTCGCCGACGCGGACCGGCCGCTGGTCGAGGCGTTCATGTGCGGCGTCGAGTCGACCCGCGGCCTCAAGTTCGATCATCCCGGTCTCGACACGCTGGCGACCCGGGTCGGCGAGCGCCTGGTGCTGCAGAACGACATCGGCACCACCGACGCGCACGTGCTGGTCGTCGCCGTCACCCGCGACGAGGTCACGGTCACATATTCGGACGTGCACCGGCCGCGCGCCCAGTTCTTCACCGGCCTGCTCGACGGCTTCCCGGTGCGCTGGAGCGGGCTCGAGCCGGCGCGGGCCGCCGGGCTCGGCGAGGGCGCCGCGTTCTATCTGGTCACCGGGCGGCTGGCCGGCGATCCGGCCGCGCAGGCGGCGTTCCTGGAGGCGCTCGGCGCTTCGCTGGTCTTCCTGATCGACTGGAACCGGGCGCGAAAGATCCTGCGCACCCTGCTCGGCAAGGGTGACGCCGTGCGGGTGCTGGAGCGCGCCGCCCGCATGCGGGTCGGCCACCGCGCCTTCCTGGAGCTCGGCGGCGCCGAGCTGATCGCCGCGGCGGTGCGCCACGCGGCGCCGACCCGCATCGGATTCGGCGAGCGGCTCGACGACGTGCTCGGCCGCGCGGCGGCGCTCGACTTCGTGGTCGGGGTGCTCGCCATCGCCACCGAGACGCTGCGCGAGGGGCGCTCGCTGCGCCTCGCCAACAACGCCGTGGAGGCCGAGCTCGCCCGCCATCTCGACCGCTCGGACAGCCAGCTGCTCGCCGTCGCGGTGCGGCAGGCGGGCCTCGCCCGCGAGATCGCCGCCCGCATCGCCGCCGATCTGGCCGAGCGCATCGCCGGCCGCCCCGGCCAGGGCACGGCGCTCACCGCCCATGCGCGCCGCATCGAGGTGAAGGCCGACCGCATCGCCGTCGAGGCGCGCGCCGCGGCGCGGCGGCTCAATGCCGGCGAGACGATCGCGCGGCTGGTCGACACGGTGGAGGAGGCGATCGACGAGCTCGAGCAGGCGGCGTTCCTCGCCTCGCTGATCGATCGCGGCACCGATACCGCGGTGCTGCGCGAGCTCGCCAGCCTGTGCGACGCGGTGGTCGGTGCCGCCGAGGCCGCGGCGATCGGCATCGACGCCGCCGCCGACGTGCCGGAGGGCCGGCGTGCCGATTCCGACGATGCGCTCGCGGCGGCGTCGCGGCTGGTCGAGCTCGAGCACGACTGCGATGCCACCGAGCGCACCCTCACGGCGCTGGTGCTGCGCGGCGAGGGGCCGGCGCGCGCCCTGATCGGCGCGCTCGAGCTCGCCCGGGCGCTGGAACGCGCCAGCGACCGGCTCGCCGCCGCCGGCCATCTGGTCCGCACCCATGTTCTCGCCCACCTCTCCGCGTGAGGAGCGGACCATGACGATCGTCAGGCTGGGATCGGGCGACGGGGCGGACTTCGAGGCCGAGGCGATCGGCGCCAAGGCCGCCAACCTGCACCGGCTGATGCGGCTCGGGGCGCCGGTGCCGCCCGCCTTCGTGCTGCCGATCGCCCTGTGCGGCGCCGTGCTGGCCGGCGACCCGGCCGCCGCGGCGCAGGTGCGGGCGGCGCTGCGCGAGGGCATCGCGTTTCTCGAGCAGGCCACCGGGCGGCGCTTCGGCGACCGCCGCAGCCCGCTGCTCGTCTCGGTCCGCTCGGGCGCGGCGCGCTCGATGCCCGGCATGCTCGACACCGTGCTGGACGTCGGCGCCACCCTGACGGCGGTGCGCGGGCTCGTCCGCGCCACCGGCAACCCGCGCTTCGCCTACGACTGCCGGCGCCGTCTGCTCGAGTCCTATGGCGAGACCGTGCTCGGCGTCGCCCGAACCGCCTTCGCGGCGCGCCGCGCCGAGCTGATGCGCGGCGAGGGCGTCGCCACGGAGGACGATCTCGACGGCGAGGCGCTGGAGCGGCTCGCCGCGGCCTGCGAGGAGGTGTCGTCACGCGCCGGGGCGGGCGTTCCGGACGATCCGGTGGCGCAGCTCGAAGCCGCCGCCATGGCGGTGTTCCGCTCCTGGACCGGCGATCGCGCCGAGGCCTACCGGGCCCTGGAGGGGCTCGGCGACCTGCGCGGCGTCGCCGTCACGGTGCAGGCGATGGTGTTCGGCAATCGCAGCCTGCGCTCCGGCGCCGGCGTGGCCTTCTCGCGCGATCCGTCGACCGGCGCGGCCGCGCCCGTGGTCGAGATGCTGTTCGCGGCGCAGGGCGAGGACGTGGTGTCGGGCCGGCGCACGCCGCAGTCCGGCGAGGCCTTCGCGGCGGCGCTGCCGGAGGCGGCCGCCCGGCTCGGCGACCTGCTGGTCCGGCTGGAGCGCGAGTTCGCGGACGTGCAGGACGTCGAGTTCACGGTCGAGGACGGGACCTTGTGGATCCTGCAGACCCGCGCCGCCAAGCGCACCCCGGCGGCGGCGCTGCGCTTCGCCGTCGATTTCGTCCGCGCCGGGCTGATCGGGCCCGCCGAGGCGCTGCGCCGGCTCGCCGGCATCGACGAGGCGGCGCTGGTGCGCACCCGGCTCGTCGATGCGGGGCCGGCGGTGCTGCACGGCATCGCGGCGGCCGGCGGAGTCGCGGTCGGCCGGGCGGCGTTCGGGGCCGAGCGGGCCGTGGCGCTCGCCGCCGACGGCGATCCGGTCGTGCTGGTGCGGCCGGACACCAGCCCGTCGGACGTCGCGGGCTTCGCGGCCGCGGCCGGCATCGTCACGGCGGCGGGCGGACGCACCGCGCATGCCGCGCTGGTCGCGCGCCAGATGGCGAAGCCCTGCGTGGTCGGCTGCGCCGGGCTCGCGGTCGTCGCCGGCGAGGGCCGCGCCGGCTTCGCCGGGACGGTGGTGCGGGAGGGCGACTGGATCGCCGTCGACGGCGATCGCGGCACCGTCCATCTCGGCCGGCCGGCCGTCGCCTCCGAGCGTCCGGAGGGGCTCGACGAGATCGCCCGCTGGCGGGCCGCCTCCCGCGGCGCCGCCGACGGCGTGATGCCGGCCGGATAGGCGCTCCGGGCCGCGGCGAACGGACCTTCGGCCAAGAAGAAGGCGCCGCTCTCGCGAGCGGCGCCTCTGTCTTCGACCGTCTGTATCCGACCGTCTGTCTTCGACCGTCGCGCGGACGGCGCGATGGATCAGCCCTTGTCGCCGAGCAGCCGGCGGGCCCACCAGCCGGTGCGGCGCGGCTTGGCCGACTCGCTCTCCGACGTCTCGGTGACGACCGGGGGGGCGGGCGGCGGCTCGGCCGCGACCGGCGGCGGCTCGACCGGGCGCGGCGAGGCGTCGCCGTTGGCGGACGACAGGCCGTTGCCGAGCACGAAGGTCACCGGCTCGCGCACCGTCGAGCGGCGGCGCGGCGGCTCGGCCGGAGCCGGAGCGGCCTCGGCCGGCGGCGTCGGCGCGACGGTCTCGGCCGGCCGGGCGATGGTCTCGGGGGCGAGCGCCTGCAGGGGCTCCGGCGGCTCGATCGGCCCGAAGTCCGGCGGCGGCGGGGGCGCCTCGACGTGGCGACGGCCGCGGCCGCGGCGCGGCTCGACCGGGCGCACCGGGGCGTCGAAGCCGGCCTCCGGCTCGGGCAGGTTCTCCGGGCCGATCTCGTCGCTGGCCGTCACGACTGCGGGCGAGTCGGCCGGGATAGCCGGCGTCTCCGCCGCGCCGAGGTCCGGCACGGCCGAGGCGGGCAGCTCGGGCTGCTCGCCGGCCGGGATCTCCTCGCCGAGGCGCGGGCCGCCGAAATCCTCGATGGCGTGGGCGAGCTCGGGCTCGACCAGGTCGAAGCTCGGCTCCGGGGAGCCGAACGGCGCCGGGCCGCCCTCGCGGCGGTTGCGGCGGCCACCGCGGCGGCCGCGCCGGCGGCGCCGGCGGCTGGCCTCGTCGCCGTTGTCGGCGGCCTCGCCGGGCGCACCGTTGCGGGGCGGGCGGGCGGATTCGGCATCGCCCTCCGGCTCGCCGCCGTCGTGATCCTCGTCGGCGACCTCGGGCTCGCCGCTCTCCGCATCGGCCGGGGCGCGGGCGGCGACCGGACGCTCGCCGCGCTCCTCGCGCTCGTCGCCGCGGCGGCCGCGCCGGCGGCGCCGGCGGCGCCGGCCGCGACCTTCGCCCTCGCCGTTCTCGGCCTCGGCCTCGGCGCGCTCCTCGGTCTCCTCGGCCTCCTCCTCGATCTCGGCCTCGTAGGCCTCGACCTCGACGTCGTCCTCGTCCTCCTCCTCGACCCGGGCGGGGGGCGCCAGCGCCGCGGCCGACTGCGCCGCGATGGCGCGCGCCTGCTCGAGCGAGTGCACCTGCTCGTTCTTCTCGATGACGAACGGATGCGCGCCCATCACGCTCTCGTCCGCCTTCACGGTGAGGACCAGGCGGAAGCGCTGCTCGAGCTCGCTCAGATGCGCGCGCTTGTGGTTGAGCATGTAGAGCGCCGTCGCGGTGCCGGTGCGGATCGTGAGATTGTGCGTCGCGCCGCGCATCAGCGTCTCTTCGAGCATGCGCAGGCACTGCAGCGCGACCGACGAGACCGAGCGCACGTGACCGGTGCCGCCGCAGTGCGGGCACTTCTCGGTCGAGCTCTCGAACACGCTGGTGCGGATGCGCTGCCGCGACATCTCCATCAGGCCGAAATGCGAGATGCGGCCGACCTGGATGCGGGCGCGGTCGTTCTTCAGGCACTCCTTCAGCTTGCGTTCGACGGCGCGGTTGTTTCGCTTCTCGTCCATGTCGATGAAGTCGATGACGATCAGGCCGGCGAGATCGCGCAGGCGCAGCTGCCGGGCGACCTCCTCGCAGGCCTCCAGATTGGTCTTGAGGGCGGTGTCCTCGATGTGGTGCTCGCGCGTCGCGCGGCCGGAGTTCACGTCGATGGCGACCAGCGCCTCGGTCTGGTTCAGCACGATGTAGCCGCCCGAGCGCAGCTGCACGGTCGGCGAGAACATCGCGTCGAGCTGGGTCTCGACGCCGTAGCGGGTGAGCAGCGGCTGCGGCTCGGCGTACAGCTTCACGTTCTTCGCATGGCTCGGCATGAGCATGCGCATGAAGTCCTTGGCCTCGCGATAGGCCGCCTCGCCGGCGACCACGACCTCGTCGATCTCCTTGTTGTAGAGATCGCGGATCGCCCGCTTCACCACCGAGCCTTCCTCGTAGACCAGGGTCGGCGCCGACGACTTCAGGGTGAGGTCGCGGACCTGCTCCCACACGCGCAGCAGATACTCGAAGTCGCGCTTCACCTCGGTCTTGGTGCGCGCCGCGCCGGCGGTGCGCAGGATCACGCCCATCCCCTCCGGAACCTCGAGGTCCTGGGCGATCTCCTTCAGGCGCCGGCGGTCCTGGGTGTTGGTGATCTTGCGGCTGATGCCGCCGCCGCGGGCCGTGTTGGGCATCAGCACCGAGTAGCGGCCGGCGAGCGAGAGGTAGGTGGTCAGCGCCGCACCCTTGGTGCCGCGCTCCTCCTTGACGACCTGCACCAGCATGACCTGCCGGCGCTTGATCACCTCCTGGATCTTGTACTGGCGACGGTGACGCGGGGCACGGTCGGGCAGCTCCTCGAGCGCGTCGGCTCCGCCGACCGACTCGACGATCTCCTCTTCCTCCTCCTCCTCGTCGTCCTCGTCCTCGTCCTCCTCCTCGTCGTCGTCCTCCTCGTCGAGGTCGTGACCGTTGCCGGTGCCGGCCGGCGGCAGGATCTCGCCCTCGATCGGGGCGGGCTCGGCCGGGGCGGCGGACTCGGTCGCGGGCGACTCGGTCGCGGGCGACTCGGTCGTGGACGATTCGGTGGCGGACGATTCGGTCGCGACCAGCTCGGTCGCGGCGACGTCGCCCTCGGAGCGGGCGAAGGCGATCTCGGTCTGCGCCTCGCCGGCGGACGGGACGGGCGGGGCGAGCTCGGCGGTCTCGGACGGCGCGGCGGCCTCGGCCGGCGGCACCGGGGCGACCGCATCGGGCGCCGCCTCGGCCGCGGGGGCCGGACCGGCCGACCCGGCGGGCTCGGCGGCCGGCGCGACGTCACCCGCCGGCTCGATGTCGCTCTCGGAGCGGGCGAAGGCGACCTCGCTCTCGGTCTCGCCCTCCGGCTTGGTCTCCTGGCCGTGCAGCGATTCGCCCTGCGGGAGCTCGGCGCTCTCGGCGGCGGCGGGCGCCGGCTCGGCCAGCGGGGCGCTGGCCACGCGGTCGTCGCGATGCGGCGGGCGCCCGGCGGCGATCTGGCGCTGGCCGCCGGAGCGTGCGGCGGCGCGGCGGTCGGCCTCGGCCTCGGCGGCCCGGTGGGCGCGCTCCTCCTCGTCGATCAGCACCTGCCGGTCGGCGACCGGGATCTGGTAGTAGTCGGGGTGGATTTCGCTGAAGGCCAGGAAGCCGTGGCGGTTGCCGCCGTAGTCGACGAACGCCGCCTGGAGCGACGGCTCGACCCGGGTGACCTTGGCCAGGTAGATGTTGCCTCTGAGCTGTCGGCGGCTCGCCGACTCGAAATCGAATTCCTCTACGCGGTTTCCACGGAGCACGACGACCCGGGTCTCTTCCGGGTGGGTCGCGTCGATGAGCATCTTATTCGCCATGTCGGTGTCTCTGTGCGGCGCGGCCGCGCGCCGTCCGGTCTCGCGCTGAGACCGGTCCGGTGCGTCGGACGATGCAGGCCGAAGGGGGGGTGGAAGCAAAGGGTACGAAGCGCGAGTCGCGGTCCGCGGGCCGAGGACGGGAGCGCCGGCGCTCTTCCATAGCGCCCGACGATGTGCTCCTCGTTCATTGTCCCGGACATCGGCTCCGAATCCTGGGGTGCTGGGCCACGCGCGGTGGCCTCGACGGTCAATGGCTGGGGATTTTTCGCGTGAACGTCCGACCGGATCGCAAACGCATCAAATCGTCCTTCGAAGGAGGCGGCCTCGTGCTGCAGGCCTCTCGCTGCAGGCCTATCGCTGCCGACCGTTTCCGCGATCCGCCGCGCGCGGCGGCGGCGAAAACGGCGGACGGACCTTCGGACGTCCCGGGCGCCGGATCGTGGGGCTCCTGGACGCTTTCGATCCACCAGCGTCTCTTATTAAGGCGCGTCATGCCCTATTGGCAAGCCGCATGCGTTTCACGGACAGGCGAGCACGCGTCGGGAATCGCTGGCCTGTCAGCCATTTGCCTCGTTCGCGGGCAATCCGCTACGGTGCCCGGCGGGGGGCGGCGGCCGCGGCCGCCGCGAGAAAGCCCACGTTAACCGCCAGAGTTTATTCGGGAACCGGCACGGGGAGGCATGCCAGGGTGGGACGGGGTCTGGTCCTCGCGCTGATCGTTGCCGTCGTCGGCGGCGCGCTGCACGTGCCTGCGGCATGGGCGGCCGAGCAGGCCCGCGCCTCCGATCCGGCCGGCCCGGCCGGTCCCGCCGGCGCTCCGGCGGCCCCCGACGTGCCGGTGGCGACCGCCGCGCGCCTCGCGGGCGACGTCGGCCAGACCCGATTCGTCGTCGACCTGTCGCGGTCGATCGAGGTGCGGGCGTTCACCCTGGCCGACCCCTACCGGGTGATCGTCGACATGCCGCAGGTGACGTTCCAGCTCCCGGCCAAGGCCGGCGAGCGGTCCCGCGGCCTGGTCAAGGCGTTCCGCTACGGCCTGGTGATGCCGGGCGGCTCGCGCATCGTCATCGACACCACCGGCCCGGTGCGGGTCGAGCGGGCCTTCGTGCTCGACGCGGCCGACGGCCTGCCGGCCCGGCTGGTGCTCGACCTCGCGGCGGTCGACCGGGCGACCTTCCTGCGCGCCGCCGCGATCGACAACCGGCTGCCGCGCGAGCCGCGGCGCAGCGACCGCGACCCGGCGCCCGACGGCGACCCGCGGCCGATCGTGGTGGTCGATCCCGGCCATGGCGGCATCGACAACGGCACCCGCGCCCCGAGCGGCGAGGACGAGAAGTCGATCGTGCTCGCCTTCGGGCTGATGCTGCGCGACAAGCTGGAGCAGACCGGCAAGTACCGGGTGGTGATGACCCGCTCGGACGACCGCTTCGTCTCGCTCGGCGAGCGGGTGCGGCTCGCCCGCCAGCGCGAGGCGGCGCTGTTCATCTCGATCCACTGCGACGCGCTCGCCCGCGGCAGCGGCGACGCGGCCGGCGCGACCGTCTACACGCTCTCCGAGCACGCCTCCGACGCCGAGGCGGCCCGCCTCGCCGAGGCCGAGAACAAGGCCGACGTGATCTCCGGCGTCGACCTCTCGGCCGAGCCGGACGACATCGCCGACATCCTGATCGACCTCGCCCAGCGCGAGACCAAGAACTACGCCGGCCAGTTCGCCCGCACCCTGGTGGGGGAGTTGAAGTCCGCCGCCCGGCTGCACAAGCATCCCCTGAAGTCGGCCGGCTTCCGGGTGCTCACCGCCCCCGACGTGCCCTCCGTGCTGGTCGAGCTCGGCTACGTGTCGAGCCGCGCCGACCTCAAGCAGCTCACCTCCGAGGCGTGGCGCGGCAAGGTGACCGACACCATCGTCCAGGCCGTCAACAGCTTCTTCCATCCCCGCCTCGCCGCCCCCGCCGCGCCCGCCGCCACCGCCGCGGGGGGCGGCGGTGGGGCGAATTGAGGGCAGGGCGGGGGGCGGCGCACGGCGCGGATCGCGGGGAGGGGCGTCGCCTGCAGGGAGCCCGCAGGGCGGAATGCGGGAGGGGGTGGCGCGGAACTACGGGGGCGGGGTCGGTGGGCTGATTCGGTGTGCACCCGCTCGGGGATCTCCAGTAAAGTTTGATTGCGACTCGCGGCTCCAACGGCAATTATAGCGCGAGCTCGGAGATGAATGCGTTCGGACCGAGCGTCAAGCCGGGTGCTGAATGGCCAACGCTAGCTGTGTGGTAATGTTTTCAGGAGGCCGTGATTCGTCTATTGCCGCAGTGCGACTGGCCCAACAAGGTGAGTCCTTGTGCCTGGTTACGGTCTCTTCGGGTCACTTGTTCGGCATCGAGAATGTCCGCAGAAGGTTGATCGAACTTAAGCCTCTCCTACCCCCGTCAACCATTTGGCTGCAGGTGCGACAACCGCATGACTTAAAGACGGATACGTCCTTCTACGAAATGACTTGTCTGCCCTGCCACCACTCATACGTGGTAGCATCATGCGTCATCGCCGCAAAGTACGCAGTTAAGCGGCTGGCCTTTGGGTATGCTCGTTATCAGAGCAACTGGCCAGAACAGACGCCGCTAGCCATCGAGCGGCTCAGAGCAACCCTTTCTCGCTACGGAATCATGCTCGAACTCCCGGCGTACGATCTCGACTCTCGGGAGAGCGCGATAGACACACTGAAGGTTCTTGGCGTCAGCACCGCATCGTTAGAACAAAAATGCATTCAACAGATTTCGAACGTAACTCTGACCGGCGAACGGCTTGCATCTCAGATAGATCTCTGGGAACGGGCTATACAAGCGTCCATGGCTCGATTGGACGACATTGCCATCGATGTGATCGATGAAATCGAGCTGGATATACTTTCATGATCTCAGTATCTACACTGCTGACACCATGGTCAGTATTGACCGCAACGGCCGGTCTAATTGCGTTCCATATCGGCCTCTACACTCTAGTTGGTCGAGAGCGCAAATCTCCCTATGTCATAAACGCGGTATTTCCTGTTTTTCTATTGTGCCTGTTTGTCGCAACCCTGGCGCTTGGCTCGCTTCTATTACCGCCGTGGGCGTCTGATTGGATTCTTCAGGCAAGCGTCGCATTCCTGACGCTGGCTTTTGCGATGTCGTTTATGGTTGTTTACCGAACTGCCGTTCGGTTCGTGTATTTTGTTGACAGTATCGGCTTCAAGCATTTGCCAGGTGTTCGCCAATTCAGGCGCCGCAAGAAGCTCAATGATCCAAAGCCGACCTTTGCTTATAGTCCGATGTCCACCAACGCCGATTTGCGGAAACAGGTTATTTGCATAGTTCAGCAAGCAATCGGTGTTCAGTTGGGTGACTTCGAAAAGAACGAGGTGCCGCTCGACTCGGTTGCTCTTCAAATTGCCGAGCAAAGAAGAGCAAACGAAATTCTGGCTCTGCTGTGTAAGGCATTCTTCGAGGAGAGTTTCTGCGTTCAATATTTAACCGCTTCACGTCACCCAATCGAATTTGTTGAATATCTCAAAGGAACCCAGCCGGACGACAACGTTTGGAGGAAGTGGGCAAAGGACTTGATCGTCATAGATGCCTATTCGCCTCATTTTGCATTTACGGATTCAGTGTACAAGAAGAAGGACGCGGCATTGGCCGGTATGGCGGTTCAGATAGTGACATCTAAAATGACTTATGCGGGCATGCATAGCGCGTCCTCAGAAGCCTTCAACCTTTTCGAGACGTCCTCCGGCGATAAAGTGCGGCGGCCAACGCTGGTGGTATACGAAGGCGCCTATGCGCTCACCGACCTTGAGTCGGCTGAACAGTACAGAATTTTCATACGCCATGTGATCCCTTCGGAAAAGATGTGGGGCGGCATGTTGACGGTGTTCATCGAGGGGTGTCAGAATTCAGTTGATTGGGAACTGCTTCGAGCATACGCCTCTATTGCTGGAAAAGTGGCTGGCAGTCTTGACGGCGGTGGATCGCGCTCGTGACGACGTGGAATTCATTTATCGACCCTCTGTATGGCCGGGTGCAACTCGGCGATACATTGGCTTCGCTTGTTTCAAAACCTTTGGTGCAGCGGCTCCGCCACGTACGCCTATCAAATATTGATTCGATTGACATACCCTCGATTGCGAACCTTTCCCGCTTTGAGCATGTTCTTGGTGTCGCTCATTTGGCCTGCCATTTATCGCTCAGAAATAAGCTTGATAGACGCGAGGTTCTAGTTCTCGAAGCCGCTGCTTTGTTGCACGATTGGGCCATCACGTCGTTTGGACATTTGGTTGAGGAAGCTCTACAATACGTCGGCACTGGCTTCGATCATGAGAAGCGACTTGAGGATGTAACGCTCAGGCAGGCAGAAGTCCTGGGAGCCGACCTTCAGATATTCGCCGGACGGGAGGCAGGCCTGCGCACCTGGGCGCGTAGTGCAGTCGGGCAGGATGAGCAAAAGCTATTGCAAGACATTATGGAGCACATCGATGGGAAGGGGCGGCTTGGGCGAGTAATCGCTGGAGATATCGACATTGACAACATTGATAACGTCTTCCGGATGGCTTTTCACATGGGCCTCCAGTTTGACAGGGAAATCCCTCTTAGATTGGCGAAATCTATCGTCGATGTAGAACCGGAAGCCGGCGAACCTGTTTTCCGTGCCGGATCCGAAGGAGACATAAATACGTGGCGCGAAGTACGGCGGCAAGTGTACGATCACCTGATGCTCGCGGAGCGCGATTTCGTGGGCAAGATCATGATTCTTTCTGCGACGGTTCAAGCCTTTCGAGCTCGTGAAATACTCCTAGTGGATTGGAAGATTGTGGACCACGACTTCCTTGTCCGCCTGACGGGATCCGAAACGAAAGAGGTGCGTGATACGGTTCAGCGTTGGTTAGCCGGTGAATTGTGGGTGTGTACGCCGATCTACTGGCTTAAGGGAACGCGACCTTCTTACCCGCAGTTGCTCAAGTTTTCTGAGGACCTATCTCATCGAATGGATCGCTATTGCTTCGCTTACGGGATCAAGGAGAAGCGCGAGCGAGTAGTTTCCGCTCATTTTGATGATGGGCGCCGAAAGACATTCGGCGCGAAGCCAGACCAGTGGTTATTTGGAGTCGCATCATCGGCAAAACGACCTTTCACTTCAAAGGATATTCGCGTCGTTTTGGAATTTGCCTGCGAGTCGTTTGGCACAAGCATAGTCCAGCCTGCTCACAAATCTGAAGAGAACGAGCAAGCGTGCCTATTCTAGATGTAATGCAACTCAAAAGGATAAACTGGGATTTTCCCCTCGCCGGCAACGTGAAGGGGTCTGTACAGTCGATTCATTGGTTCCCTGGCAACTTCATTGCCCAAATTCCCGCGGCTCTCATACACATATTGTCTGCTCCGGGAGATGTCGTGCTTGATCCATTTGCGGGAAGCGCGACTACGGGTATTGAGGCTGTGCGCTTGGGGCGAAATGCAATTGTGTCTGATCGGATGTCCGTTTCGAACATGATCGCTGCGGCAAAGGCAGCGCTCCTATCTGGCGCGATCGATGCTCGCTTCGTTGATGATCTGCTGGTGTTGCTTACCTTCGACCAGCAGTGCAGGACGAATTCCATCGGCGAGAAGGGGGAGGGGTCCGACGAGGCTTTGTGCGATTGGTACTCTGAGGATACATTATCCCAGCTGCGTTTTCTTTGGAAGATTATTGAAGACAAGGGAGCTCGCGAGCGTGATGTACTTCTAGCGCTTTTCTCAGACGTCCTCTTTCAATGCGCCTCTACAGGCGGGGCCGCAACTCGGACCGGGAAAAAGCGGCGGCACCATTGGGGGTGGGTGGCTGATAATGTTCTTCCCAAAGAGAAGATCGAACACAATGCCATAGAACTTTTTCGAGAGCGCCTCCTGGCCTTACCGACACAGGAAATATTGCTCCATCGGACATCTGGTACCCTTACAATCCTCCAGCAGGACGCTCGTTTCTTGTCGTTACGAAACTCCTCTGTGGACTTGGTGGTCACCTCTCCTCCATATGTGGGCATGATCGACTACGTTCACGCAAACCGGCTGATCTACTTGTGGATGGGGTGGCCCTTAAAAGATGAGCGGCAAGCCGAGATAGGTGCTCGCTTTCGACGAAAGCGAAAGAGCGCGGTTGACGAGTACTTCAGTGAAATGCGTGCTGTTCGAAACGAGATTGTTCGCGTTCTCAAGCCGGAAGGCTTCTGCGCCTTGGTGTTAGGGGAGTCGCGGCGTTTCCCGGGCGCAGCGCAGCAAGTGTTCTCTGATTTTGGTATGCTCACAACACTTCAGTGGGGCCCGGTTGCAAGAAATCCCAGTCGGCGGAGGGTCTCGGAGCGGGGCGCGAGTGAACCTATTGAGTATATAGCGATTTTTCAAAAGCAATGATTATCGGCATCTTCGGAGGGTCTTGCGTTGGGAAGTCGAGCACAGCGCGGCTGCTGGCTCGGCGACGCGGCCTTCCGCTCCGGTCTTGCGGCTCTCCTGTCAGAGAGGCCGCGGACTCCCTGAACGTGGGCCTGGATGAGGTTCCCGATGCCGTTCATCGGGCGATTGATGAGCAGACCGTCGCTTGGTCTCTTAACAACCAACCGTGCCTTGTGGAGGGAAGATTTTTAGACCATGTCCTGGCCGACCTCCCGGTAAAGCCGTTCCTCATCGAGTTGAGCACCACCATGGGAACTCGACAGGCCAGAGCTTGCAGTCGAGCCGGACATGTTGTCTCTATCGAAGAGCTGGAATTCTGGGACCGGGCTGATCTCAAGTTTCGCAAGCGAATGTACCTTGGACCGAGGCTCGGGCCAAATTTGAGCATAGATACGTCGACTAGTACGGTGCAAGAGTGCGTAGATCGACTGATCCAGGAGATTCCCTGGTAGGCTTGGGAACGCGACTAAGCCGGATACATCCGTATCCGGCGATGGTCCCTGACGAACTGGCTCTATCGCTCGTAAGCAGATTTGTGCCACCCGATGCGAGCGTGCTCGATCCGTTCTGCGGGTCGGGGCGCCTCCTTGCCGCAGCCACGCGGTCGCCCTTGCGGGTCGGCATCGATATCAATCCGCTGGCGTGGCTACTCACCCAGGCGAAGTTCGCGAAGGTTGATCCTCGAAGACTTAGAGCCATTATTGCCGGGATAAGCCGAGCAGAAGGTCATTCTCCTGAACCAGCATTTCTCGTAGGCCCAACCGAAAGGAAGGTAAAATGGTTCTCAAAGTCGGTGATCGAAGAACTGAGTAGGGTTGTTCAATGGCTGAATAGTTTAGATCTTTCCAAAAACGAATCTCTGCTGGTTGCGGCTGCCCTCAGCGCTGCGGTTCGCGATGTTTCGTTCGCCCGCGAGCAGGGCTGGAAGCTGCATAGACTGGATGCCGAATCGCGTCGCAAGTTCAGGCCGTGCCCTTGGGACCGACTAGCGAGGAGGCTTACGTACTGTCTAGAGGAACTCTCAAAACAAAGCTCAAGTCCGTGCGGACGAACGATTGTCAAAATTGGCGATTCCAGAACCCTAGCGTGTTCCGGAGAGAGCCCCGTCGCGAAGTATGGCCCGTTCGATGTTGTGCTGACTTCGCCGCCGTACGGCGATTCACGTTCCACCGTACAGTACGGCGCGGCGTCCTCCCTTTGTCTTTCCGTCGTCAGCCACTTGATCGGCTTCGACCATTTACGCGCGTCTGGCGGCTCTATCGATAGCGGTTGTCTAGGTGGAGCACCTGTCCATCGAAAGCCGTGGTTTAGCCCAAAGCCGTATTGGTCTGGGGCGGATCAGAGCCCTCAAGCTGCATCAATCTCCAAGTATCTCAGCGATTACGATGCAGTTTGTGATGGCTTGGTGGATCATTTGAGCCCTGATGGAAAGGCCGTCTTCGTAGTTGCCAGAAGGTCCGCCGGTGGTTACCGACTGAAGCTGGATGAATTCACTATTGATTGTTTTTCCCGTCGAGGATTTATACTGATTTTGAGAGAAGAGCGTCCATTGTCGCATAAGCGAACTCCCCGCCTGATAAACCGCTTCGGCCGAGATGCCACACGTCGTGGCTCTGCGTCTGCATTGGTGCCGACGATGAATAGCGAAATCGTTGTGGTGATGGCTAGGTCTTCTGTTCCCGGTGTCAAGCGACGTTCTTCTTGACGTGTGAGGCGTGCGCTTCCTCGAGGTGGGAACTAATGATACGTAAGCGCCCACCAAGATAGAATAACGGTGACAGTGCACTAAATTGTCGGACGCGGCCGTTGTCGCGTCCGGGTTGAAGAACACCGGCCGCGCTCCACTACGCCCGTCAGGCCGCGGTCCGCTTGCGCCGGGGGCGGCGCACAGCCGCCTCAGCCAGCCGCGCCCTCGCCCGCCGGGGCTTATCGAGCGCCCGGAAGCTCTCGATCGTAAGCGTCGTTTTGGCCCCACCTTCTTCGGGGGTTCGTGAGGGCGGAGGGTGCCGATCATCGAGGTCTGAATCGGAGATCGGCTTGTGTCTAA
>NZ_JAUSUJ010000047.1 GCF_030813915.1 Rhodoplanes tepidamans | reverse complement strand
GATCGATGTCTCCGAGGCCATGCTCCACGTCGCCATGGGAAGCCTCCTCCTACGACGCATCAGCCACTGAATCGAGTTTCCAAACGGACTCTGAGGGCGGGCATCCGGAAGATAGTGGAAGCTCGGATTTCGACTGTCAGAGCTTGACGACAAGAACCAGTGTATATCAAATGGAGTCTCAGAATAGGTGATCTAATGAAGGCAATTGCTGTATTTAACAATAAGGGCGGCGTCGGCAAAACAACTTTGCTGGCTAACTTGGCATCCTATTTAGCGCTTAAAAATATGCGCCGCGTTCTAATAGTAGATGCTGACCCGCAATGCAATATCACCCAAATAATGTTTACTGACGACGAAGTTGATTCTCTCTACGGAAGCAAAGATACATTCACAATTGACAAAATAATACACCCGCTCTCTATTGGGAGAGGCTATGTAGAAGAGATTGAGTTTCGTAGATGTAAAGAATACGGAGTAGATATACTAATCGGCGATCCACAGCTCTCGCTGCGGGAAGATTTGTTGGCCAGAGATTGGTCACAAGCCGTTGGTGGCGAAGCTCGCGGAATTCGAACAAGTTATGTTTTTTCGGAATTACTAACAAAATGCCGACACTATGACTACGTGTTCTTCGATGTCGGCCCTTCTCTGGGTGCTATAAACCGGTCTGTTCTTTTGGCCTCTGATTTTTTTATTAGCCCGCTGTCAATTGACATCTTTAGCTTGCGGGCGATTGAAAATATCCGTCTCTCGATAGAGAAGTGGCGAAAACAGTTGGATACAGCCTTTGAGTTGTTGGAAGATATAAGCGTTCTTCCCAGAGGTACAAAGAGGCGCTTTGACATTAAGTTTCTTGGCTATGTCACTCAACAGTACATTGCAAAGACGACATCGGGTGAACGTCAGGCCGTGGCCGCGTATGAACGCATCATGAGAAGGCTTTGGCCTACTATAAATAGTAATTTTGTGAGGCATTTGCAGCCTGAGTTGGGCGGCATTGAGTATTTGCTTGGAACTATTCCAAATCTTTACAGCTTAATTCCTATGTCTCAGTTTGCCAGAAGGCCGATATTCGCGTTAAGAGCCAAAGATGGCGTACGTGGTGCTCACTTTAATAAAGTGATCGAGTCCGAAGCGTTGTTTCGTGAGATCGCCTCTAGGTTCGAGGAAAACATAGGGTTAGTTTCGTGATTAACTGGCCTGATCAGTTAATTAAAGATATCGCGCGGCGCCGTGCGGTTATAATGTTGGGCTCTGGCGTCTCAAAGAACTCAATCGGCAAAGACGGTGCAAGGCCGCCTACGTGGCGAGAATTTCTTGATTCTGCCCTGTCGAACGTCCCGCCAAAGTCTAAGCACCTCGTTGCTGCATTGAACGGCGGCGATTATCTTTCGGCATGTGAGTGGATTAAAAACAGAATGGATGAGGGATGGAATGAATACCTCAGAAATGTATTTTTAAGGCCGGCATATCAGCCGAACAAAGTGCATGAGCTTATATTCGAGCTGGATGCTGGAATATATCTTACTCCAAACTTTGACAAGATATTTGATAATTACGTGACAGAACGCACTGACGGCACAACAATCATTAAGACATATTACGACGATGATGTTCATCAATTGATCCGAGGGGGCACCCGACTAATTCTGAAAATGCATGGCAGTATCGACTCCCCTGACCGAATGATTTTTGGACGTGCCAAGTATTCGGAGACGCGAATAAAATTCGCTCCATTCTACCACTTGATAGATGCTCTTCTTTTGACAAATACATTTCTGATGATCGGATGTGGCTTAAACGATCCAGACTTCCAGCTGCTTTTTGAAAATTATAGCTACCGTTTTCCAAGTGGGGCTCCTCACTATATGACATATGCCGACCCTGCACCTCAGGAGCTTGAAAGCCTCTTGCGGGATACGAGAAAGATAAAGCTTCTTAAGTATTCGAGGGCGGCTGAGCATAAAGAGCTGGAAGACTCTTTGGTGGAGTTAAATAAAAAAGTTGAAGATGAGCGCGAGAGCATAGCTGCCAGCTTTACGTGGTAAGCAAACGACAACGCCGCCGCGGCGCTCCGAGGGCACCTCGCTTTGTTGGCGGCCGACGGCGAGCCCCTGCCGCGCCCGCGCAGCTTCGAGGCGATCCGCCGGGACACCGCCTTGGCCGACGACCTGTCGGACGCCATCGTGTCGTTCGTGCGCCTGGAGGCGCCCCGGTCCTCGGCCGCCTGAGCCAGCGCCTCGTCGCCCGCCGTCCTCGCGTGGGGCGGGTCGCGCAAAGCGTCGTAGGCCGAGCCAAGCAGAGCGTGCCCCCGCCGCCGGCGGACTGCTGCCGGAGGCCGAGATCGAGGTGAAGCTCAAGGGCCGCTACAAGGTCTCCCCCAGATCGCCGGCGTCATCAAGGCCGTCCCGGGCGTGGTCGAGGTGCAGGCGGTGTGGGGGGTGACAAGTCGAGCGAGGCGTCGTCGCCACGGTAGGATGGGTTGGCCTGTGAGCTATTTCCCGTATTTCACCTTTAGTACGTTAATAACGTTGCTGTATGCGGAATTGCTGGCCCCCTGAACTATATGAAATGTTTTTATTCGTGCGGCCTCTTTCTCGCTCTGGCTTTCTATTGCAGATTTTATTTCTTTAATGACCAATTTCTGAGCTTCAGCGATGCCGCCGCTCTCAATTGGACTATGCTTGTCAAGGAATTGCATAAAACTCTCTCGATTGGGCAGCATAAAGCACTGCAGTTTCGCTCTTTTGTCTCGGATTATTTCCATTGCCTCGCGGTGAATGAATTCGTCTGCGGCGTTCAAGAGCGCCTGTCTGGATCGAGTATCGAAGTCCTTTAAGAAAAAGTCATTTAAGGCATTCTTCAAATCCGCGCGAGTCCAGGTCATGTACACGTCGACGAGTGCCTCGGCCTGTTGATAGGTCAGCGCATTTTCATCATCTATGATCCTGTCAAGCTTCTTGTCAATGGATGATTTCCATATCCAAATGGTAATTCCAATTCCTCCAGCACTAATAATCAGGCTGAGCGCCGATAGCCAATCTGCAGAATTCATTGCGGCAGCCATCAGTGGTTGCGTGATCATATTATAATATATCGACACTTGCGACACGCAATGCAAAATTGGCGCGACCTTGGCCAGGGCGCACAGCGACGGCTGGGGAGGCGGTCGCTACGAATCCACGGGTTTCGTTGCACTCAATCCGGGCTACGGGGCTACGGGGTGCGACACCGAGCCGAGGCCGGCCGCCCGGTGGCCGCATGGTTCGAGACGCGATCCTTCGGATCGCTCCTCACCATGAGGGGGCGTGCAGAACTCGCCGCGTCCGCGCCGAGAGCAGCCCCGTGGCCCAGGGGGAGCGCAGCAATGGGCGGGCGCGCCGCGCGGGAATCCCGCGCCGTTGCACTCGACCCGGGGCGCGGCCCCGGCGTCCGCCTCGGCCGGGATGACGGGTCGGCGGTCGTCGCGGGCCGAAGCCCGGCCGGAACAGAAATGCTCTCGCGCGCGTCCAGCGGGCAACGCTCTTCTCGGCCACGCCACCGCGCCTGCGGGATCTTTCCAAACATTCCGGACCGCCGGCGTTTCGCTTCACGGCGACGGCGCGCCGGATGTACGCATCCGTGGCTCGCGAACGTCTCGGAACGCGCGGGCATCAACCGCGGTCACGAGGGTCCCCCATGTCCGATCACGCGCAGACGATCCACGGCGAGGTGCTGAAGGCCAACGGCGACTACGTCCAGGGCTTCGGCGACAAGAAAGATCTGGCGCTGCCGCCGGCGCGCCGCTTCGCCATCCTCACCTGCATGGATGCGCGGCTCGACCCGGCCAAGTACGCCGGGCTGTCGGAAGGCGACGCCCATGTCATCCGCAACGCCGGCGGCCGGGCGAGCGACGACGCGATCCGCTCGCTCGTCATCTCGCACAAGCTCCTGGGCACCGCGGTGTGGTTCGTCGTCCACCACACCGACTGCGGCATGCAGCTGTTCACCGACGAGGTGATGGGCGACCTGCTCGCCGACAACCTGGAGACCGCGACCTTCGACGGCGCCACGTGGAGCAATCCGAAGCACGGCGGCGGCTCGCCGGCGGGCCGCTACGTCAAGTGGCTGACCATCGGCGACCAGGACGCCAGCGTCGTCGACGACGTGCGGCGCATCCGCAGCCATCCGCTGGTGCCCCGGCACATCCCGATCTTCGGATTCGTCTACGACGTGAGGTCGGGACGGCTCGTCGAGGTGCCGGAGGCCACCAGGGCAGGGGCCGCGTCCTGACGCCAGGGTTCGGCGGGCCGGCGACAGGCGCCGCCCATGCCCGGCCGTCCGTCCGATCACCTCGGTCATTCCGGGACGGCGCGGATCGCCGGACCCGGAATCCAGCCACAGGCACAGTATTCGCCGCTCGATTCCGGGTTCGCACCGGAGCCTGCACTCGGGCGGCGCGAAGCGCCGACCCGGGTGGTGCGCCCCGGAATGACCGCGAACTGATCAGGCGGAAGTCGGTTCACGCAACCCGGGTGACGGTCCTGCCGCCCTGCGGCCGCGCCGCCTACGGCCCGCCGCGGTCCCGGGCCTTGGCGAACAGGCGCCAGAACAGCGGCACCAGGGCGGCCAGCATCAGGAGGAGGACGACCGTGGCGGCGGCCGAGAGGTCGCCGCGGCGCGCCCCGTCGATCACGCCGGCCGCCAGCACGGCCCACAGCAGGGCGAGGACCAGGAGGGTGTTCCGCTTGCGCATCCGCATCTGCTCGGTCCGGTTCGCCTGGCCGCGGCCGCAGGTCCCGGTCGGACCGCCGGCGCGAGCCTAGCCCGGCCTCCGGCCGGCGTCATCCCGGGCGGTCCGCCGCAACGCGACGACCGCCAGCGACAGGCAGACGGCCCACAGGAACAGCCAGATGCTCCACGGGCCGGCCTCGCCCGGCGCCTCCTCCGTGGCCGGCGGCCAGCCGGTGAGGGCGGCGAGCGCGATCCGGGCGAAGTCGATCAGCACCCAGGCGAAGAGCGCCCTGTGCAGGAGCCGCAGCCAGGCCGGCGCGGCCGCCAGGATCCGGGCCCAGGCCTCGCCGTCGTCGTCCGCCCCGCCGGGTCCCGCCGCCGCGGCCGGGCCGGACCGCCGCGGAGCCCGGCGCGGCGCCGGGCGCCGGTGGGCCAGGATCGCCGCCAGCAGGGCCGGGATCACAGCGAGGCGCACCACGAGGGTCGCGGCCGCGGGGGCCGCGTCGGGCGCGCCGGCGAGCGCGAGCCCGGCCAGCACCGCACCGGCGAGGAGCCCGAGCGCGGCGGCGACGGTCAGGGCGAGGAGGGCGGTGCGCATCACGGGCATCGGTCCGGCCGGTCGCGCGGGGCGCCGGTTCTGCAGGGGTGACGGCGTGCCCGCGAGAGGTTCACGCCGCCCCGTGCGCCGGCCCGGCCCCGCCGGGCGCGGCCGGGCCCTCGTCGGCCGCCCCGCGGTCCGCCCAGGTCTCGATCAGCAGGTCGCGGAAGCGCGCCGCCACCGGGGCGAGCGGCTTTCCGCGCCGCGCCACGATGCCGATGGTGCGGGTGACGCGCGGCGTGATCGGCCGGGTCACGATGATCGGGTGGTCGCCCTGCGGGGTGGCGAGGCGCGGCAGCACCGAGACGCCGAGCCCGGCCTCGACCAGGCCGAGCGAGGTGGAGAGATGCGTCACCTCGTAGAAGCAGCGCATGCGCACCTCGGCACGCGCCAGCGCCGTCTCCAGCAGCACGCGGTTGCCGCTCTCGCGCCCGACCGTGACGAGCCGGTAGGGCTCGAGATCGGCCCAGTCGACCGCCTCGCGCGACGCCAGCGGATGGTCGCGGCGGCAGGCGAGCACGAACGGGTCCTCCAGCAGCGGCTCGAAGGACAGGCCGGCGTCGGAGGCGCCGAGGAAGTTGATGCCGAAATCGGCCTCGCCGCGCGACACCGCCTCGAGCCCGGCCGTGGCCGAGAGATCGAGGATACGGAAGCGCACCTCGGGGAACAGCTCGCCGAAGCGGCCGATCACGGCCGGCAGGAAGTAGAAGGCGGCGGTCGGCACGCAGGCGAGGGTCACCGGCGGGTCGCGGCCGCCGGCGTGGCGCAGGCCGAACAGCGAGGCGTCGAGCTCGTCGACCAGCCGGCGCACCCGCGGCAGCAGCTCGCCGCCGAACGCCGTGAGGGCGACGCGCCGCGTCGTGCGCTCCAGGAGCGCCGCCCCGACCATCTCCTCCAGCCGCTGGATGCGCCGGCTCAGCGCCGGCTGCGAGACGTGCAGGGCCGCGGCGGCCGCGTGGAAGCTGCCGCACTCCGCCACGGCCAGGAAGGCACGCAGGTCCAGGGCCTCGTAATTCATGTTCATGGCGCATCAATAGCGCCGATCTTTGCAATTTACAATTTTTCGGCGGCTTGGCATGACGGGCACCACCTGCCTCCGGAACCCCGTCTCAAAGCGACGCCACACGCCACGCCCATGTCCAAGCCCGCCGGCCTGAAAAAAATCCCATGCGTCCTGATGCGCGGCGGCACGTCGCGCGGGCCGTACTTCCTCGAATCCGACCTGCCGGCCGATCCGGAGGAGCGCGACCGCGTGCTGATCGCCGCCATGGGCTCGCCGCACAGCCTCCAGGTGGACGGCATCGGCGGCGGTCATCCGCTCACCAGCAAGGTGGCGATCGTCGCGCCCTCGACCCGCGCGGACGCCGACGTCGAGTATCTGTTCGCCCAGGTGTCCGTCGACCGCGCCTTCGTCGACACCAGCCCGAACTGCGGCAACATGCTGTCCGGCGTCGGCCCGTTCGCCATCGAGGGCGGGCTGGTCGCGGCGAAGGACGGCGAGACCACGGTGCGCATCTACAACCGCAACACCAGGGGCTTGATCGAGGCGACCGTGCTGACCCCGGGCGGCGTCGTGCAGTACGACGGCGACACGGCGATCGACGGCGTCAACGGCACGGCGGCGCCGATCCGGCTGGTCTTCCTCGACGCGGTCGGCTCCAAGACCAGCGGCCTGTTCCCGAGCGGCGAGACCAGCGAGACGATCGACGGCGTGCGCGTCACGCTCGCCGACTACGCCATGCCGATGATGCTGGTCGCGGCCGCCGATCTCGGCATCGCCGGCGACGAGACGCCCGAGGCGCTCGACGCGCAGCCGGCGCTGCTCGCCCGCATCCTCGCGCTGCGCGCCGAGGCCGGCCGCCGCATGGGCCTCGGCGACACCTCCAAGCTGGTCATTCCGAAGGTCGGCCTGCTGTCGGCGCCGCGCCGCGGCGGCACCATCACGTCGCGCTACTTCGTGCCCGACCGCTGCCACCGCAGCCACGCCGTCACCGGCGGCCTGTGCGTCGCGGTGGCGAGCCGCACGCCCGGCACGGTCGCCTTCGATCTCGCGGCGCCGGCAGCCGACCGCGGCGCCGTCACCATCGAGCATCCGAGCGGCCGCCTCGACATCGCGCTCGGCTTCGGCCCGGACGGCAGCGTGACCCGCGCCGGCGTCATCCGCACGGCGCGCCGCATCTTCGAGGGCAGCCTGCTGGTGCCGGCGGCCGTGCTGGCCGCCTGAGCCTTCACCCCCGACGACCGGGTGCCCGGCTCGACCCGGGCGCTCCAACAACAACAACCCTGCGCCGACGACCACCGTCTTCCGGGAGGAGACCCGATGCTGAATCGCCGACACCTGTGCGCGAGCCTTCTCGCCGCGCCGTTCGTCGCAGCGCCCTCGCTGCTGCGCGCCCAGACCTTTCCGTCGCGACCGATCCGCCTCGTCGTGCCCTACGCGGCCGGCGGCGGCACCGACGCGCTCGCCCGCGTGGTCGCCCAGGCGATGAGCGAGCGCTCCGGCTGGTCCGTGGTGGTTGAGAACCTCACCGGCGCCGGCGGCAATCTCGCCACCATGAACGTCGCCTCGGCGCCGGCCGACGGCTACACCATGCTGCAGGCCAACCAGGGGCCGATGGCCGTCAACCCGCACATCTTCAAGAACCTGAAGGTGAACCCGCTGACCGCCTTCGACCCGATCACGCTGATCGCGGCGGCGCCGCTGGTCGTCGTGGTGCCGCCGAAGTCGGAGTTCACCGACGTCAAGCAGCTGATGGCCTACGCCAAGGCCAATCCGGGCAAGCTCACCTACGGCTCGGCCGGCAACGGCTCGGCGAGCCATCTCGCCGCCGTGCTGCTCAACGTGGTCGCCAAGGTCGACACCGTGCACGTGCCCTACAAGGGCGCCGGCCCGGCGCTCAACGACCTGCTCGGCGCCCAGACCCAGTTCATGGTGACGACGATTCCCTCGGTGCTCGGCATGATCGAGGGCAAGCTGCTGCGGCCGCTCGCCGTCACCTCGAAGGAGCGCGTCGCGGTGCTGCCCGGCGTGCCGACGATCGCCGAGAGCGGCTGGCCCGACTACGAGTCGACCGCCTGGTACGGCTTCGTGGTGCCGGCCGGCACGCCCAAGGACGTGATCGAGACGCTGCGCAAGGCGACCGTCGAGGCGATCAACACGCCGCTGGTCAAGCAGCGCCTGGAGGGCGAGGGCGCCCGCCCGGTCGGCAACACCCCGGCCGAGTTCGCCGCCTTCATCAAGAAGGATTCGGCCCGCTGGGCCGAGATCGCCCGGACCGGCGTGATCAACCTGAACTGAGGCCGGCCCGCGGGCCGCGCGCGCCGCCTCACCCCCGTGCCGGCGCGAACGACGACGGGCGGACCCACCGGTCCGCCCGTCGTTCGTCTTCGCGAGGCGGTCGGGCCGGCCGGCGGTATCAGGCCGCCGGCTTCGCCTTCTTCTTGAGCACGGCGCCGATCAGCGGCCACACCAGGATGACGACCGCCGTCACCAGGATGACGAGCGAGATCGGCCGGTTGAAGAAGCCGGCGGCGCTGCCGTCGCCGATGATGATCTGCTTGCGCAGCGAGTTCTCGACCAGCTCGCCGAGGATCAGGCCGAGGATCAGGGCGGGGCTCGAATACCGGAACTTGTCGAACAGGTAGCCGAGCAGCCCGAACACGAACATCACGATGACGTCGTAGAAGCTGTTCTGCAGCGAGTAGGCGCCGACCAGGCCGAGCGCCATGATCAGCGGGCCGAGCAGCGGGTAGGGCAGCTTGAGGATGTGCCCGAACTGGCGGGTGACGAAGCGGCCGCCGACGAACAACAGCAGCGCCGAGAACACCAGCGCGAGGAACACGGTGTTGAGCAGCACCGGCTGCTCGCGCAGCAGCAGCGGGCCGGGCCGCATGCCGATGATGATGAACGCCGCCATGATGACGGCCGTCACCGGGCTGCCCGGGATGCCGAGCACCATGGTGGGCACCAGCGCGCCGCCGACGCCGGCGTTGTTGGACGCCTCCGGCGCGACGACGCCGCGCGGATTGCCCTCGCCGAACTTGATCGGGTCGTTCTTGTGGGTGCGCGACGCCTCGCCGTAGGCGATCAGACTGGAGATCGAGCCGCCGGCCGCCGGGATGATCCCGATGATGACGCCGATGATCGACGCGGTGACGAAGGTCGACCACATCTTCACCATCTCGGCGAACTTCATCAGCTTGATCGACACCCGCCCGCCCTCGTGCAGGGTGTTGTCGCGGTGCCGGTACTCCTCGATGTTCTTGAGCACCTCGGCCACCGCGAAGGCGCCGATCATCACCGAGATGTAGTTGATGCCGTTGAGCAGGAAGGGCTGGCCGAAGGCGAAGCGCTCGGTGCCGTTGATGCTGTCGATGCCGATGGTCGAGATCATCAGGCCGAGGATCACCGACAGCGCCGCCTTCATCTGGTCCTTGGCGGCGATCGAGGTGATGCAGCTCAGGCCGATCAGGCTGAGGCCGAAATACTCGGCGCTCTGGAACGACAGCGCCACCGTGGCGAGCAGCGGCGCGGCGATCAGCATGACGACGGCCGAGAAGATGGTGCCGAACGACGACGCCGTCACGGCGAGGCCGAGGGCGATTCCCGCCTCGCCCTTCTGCGCCATCGGGTAGCCGTCGAACGTGGTGGCCACCGCCTCCGGGGTGCCCGGCGACTTGATCAGGATGGCCGAGATCGAGCCGCCGCAGGCGCCGCCGACATAGACGGCGATCAGCAGCACGACGGCGGCCGCCGGCGTCATCGTGTAGGTGAACGGCAGGCACAGGATGATGGCGAGCGACGTGCTGATCCCCGGCAGCGCGCCGCAGACCATGCCGAAGACGGTGCCGGCCACGACCAGCACCACCGACAGCGGGTTGAACACCTCGCCGAGCGCCTGAATGAAGACGTCCATGATCGGCCCCTCGGGTCAGTAGATCAGATAGCTCAGCTCGCGCAGCTCGCCGGCGCCGCGCGGCAGCGGCACCCCGAACAGCACGCCGAAGACGAGCGTGAGCGAGGCCGTCACGGCGACCGTGTAGATCGCCAGCATGGCCGGCTTGCGGTAGCCGATGAACCAGCCGGCCAGCGGCAGGTAGGCGAGCGTCGCCAGGACGAAGCCGATCACGTCCAGGACGAACAGGTAGGCGAGCAGCAGCACCACGTTGATGGCGACGGCGCGGCCGTCGACGGTGCCGAGCTCGAACAGCGGGATCTTGGTCGCCGTCCGGGTCCGCAGCAGCCGCAGCGTGACGAACAGCAGCACGATCAGCCCGAGGACGCCGAGGATGATCGGGAAGCCGCCGGCGCCGAGCACGTCGGCCGGGTTGTCGGACGGCGGCAGCATGAAGGCCTGGACCAGGTAGAACACCAGCAGCAGGCCCAGGAGGCAGTTGAAGACGAGTTCGGCGGCCATTCGGGAAGCCCTTGGATCACGGAAGACCGGACCGTCCGGGCGGGACGGTCCGGGGCGACGGCGGCGGCGGACCGGCGCCTACTTCTTGACGAGGCCGAGCTCGGTGAACACCGCCCGGTATTCCTCGACTTCCTTGTCGAGCGACTTCTTGAACTGCTCGGCGGTCTCGTAGCCGGGGACGATGTCGGTCATCTCCTTCTTCTCGACCTCCTTGTAGGCCGGGTCCTCGTAGGTCTTCTGGAAGGCCTCGATGATGATCTTCTTGACCTTCTCGGGCGTGCCCTTCTTGACGACGAAGCCGCGCCACGACCCCTCGGTGAAGTTGATGCCCTTCTCGACCGAGCTCGGCACGTCCTTGAGGGCCGGCACGTCGAGGCGCTTCTCGCCGAGCACGACGAGCGGGCGGATGTCGCCGCTCTCGACCAGGCTCATGAAGGAGATCAGCTTGTCCTGGTAGACGTCGAGCTCGCCGCCCAGCACCGCCGCCTTCATCACCGAGGCGCCGCGATAGGGCACGTAGTTCCAGGTGAATCCGGCCGCGCGGGCGAAGCCGTTGGCGATGTAGTCGTCGAGCGCGCCGGGCGAGATGCCGCCGATCTTGAGCTTCTTCGGGTTCGCCTTGCCGAAGGCGACGAGCTCCTCGATCGTCTTGTAGGGGCTGCTCTTCGGCACGCCGATCAGCTGCACGTCGGCCTGCACCTTCATGATCGGCTCGAACTCGGCGCGGAACTTGATCGACGAGCTGTTGCGGGCCTCGACGATCGGCAGCGACGGGGTCACCTCCAGGATGGTGTAGCCGTCGGCCGGCGCGCTGTAGGCGTAGAGCATGCCCTCGATGGTGCCGGCGCCGCCCTTGTTGATCACCGAGATCGGCTTGCCGAGGTACTTCGACGCGATCTGCGCGAACTGGCGGGCGAAGATGTCGCTGGCGCCGCCGGCGCCGAACGGCACCACCATCTCGATGGGACGGCGCGGATAGTCCTGCGCCCCGGCGGCCCCGCCGAGAGCGACGAGGGCGAGCCCGGCGGCGGCGGACGTGAACAGGTTTCGCAGGATCATCGGATGCCTCCCGAGGTCGTTCGGCAGCGGCCGCGGTGCGGCCGTGCGGTCAATGTCGGATCACATGGCCCGTCGGGCCGGAGGGCGGACGTCAGCGAGCGGCGCCGCGGACGGTCCGCGGCGCGCCTGCAGCCGGCGTGTGCCGCTGTCCGGGACCGTGAGGAGCAGGCCATCCGGGGCGAACGACGAGGCGGGCTGCAACGCTGCGACGTCTAGCAGCAAACGCCGTCGCGATGCCACCATTATTCGGCCGCGGACGCGCCGCACGGGCGTGCCGCGGACCGCGACAGCCGCGTCGCGTCGCGTCGTGAGACGCCCGGAAAACCGCGTCGATCCGCGGATCCGGCGCGGCGGCGCGACGGCCTCGCCGCGGTTTCGCGGTGGCGTGGCGGGCGCCCCTCGTCGCACGCATGTCGGCCAGCGAAATTCGGAATGATGCGGCGGCGCGTCGGCGGCGGGCCAGACGCGAACGGACGGGCCGGGCGGCCCGTCCGTCGTCTCCGGCCGGAGCGGCGATCCGACGATTCTCGCTAGCGATACTTGCGGGCGTCGCCAGGGGCGGCGTCGCGCACCGAGAGGATGACCAGGAGACCGAGCGCGCCGTTCGCCATCAGCATGTAGGTCGGGATCATGATGTCGCCCGACCAGGCGATCAGCGCGGTGGCGAGATACGGCATCAGGCCGCCGCCGATCACCGAGCCGAAGCTGTGGCCGAACGAGACGCCGGTGCTGCGCACCCGGGTCGGCAGCAGCTCCGGATACATCAGGTAGGAGCCCGCCTGGCACAGCGTGTAGGGCAGCATGGTGACCACCAGGGCGACCACCGAGAGGGCGAACGAGTCCGGCCCCATCAGGGCGTACATCGGATAGCTCAGCACGATGTAGAAGCCGTAGGAGGCGGCCAGCACCCGCTTGGCGCCGAACCGGTCGGTGACCCAGCCGAAGATCGGGATCAGCACGGCCGCGCAGGTGATGGCGATCAGCACGATGAAGCCGACCTGCGACTGCGGCATCTTCAGCACCGCCTTCATGTAGACGGCGACGTAGACGGTGCCGATATAGGTGCCGACGGTCTGCACCAGCGCGAACAGCATCAGCTTGACGAGCGACGCCGGATAGGCGCGGAACAATTCGCCGAACGGCGCCTTGGAGAGGCCGCCCGCGGTCTGCAGGGCCTTGAACTCGGGGCTGTCCTCGATCCGCAGCCGGATCCACAGGCAGCCCAGCATCAGCGGGAAGGCGACCAGGAACGGCACCCGCCAGGCCCAGTCGGGCGAGTCCTTGGCGAACATGGCGGCGGCGATGCCGGCCATGCCGGCGGCCGTCGCCTTGCCCAGCACGGCGATGCCCGGGATGAACGAGATGTAGAGGGCGCGCCGGTGCGGCGGCGCCCATTCGCGGATGTAGGAGGCGGCGCCGCCGATCTCGCCGCCGGCCGAGAGGCCCTGCAGCAGGCGGAACGTGATCAAGAGCGCCGGCGCCGCGACGCCGATCGAGGCGTAGGTCGGCAGGAGCCCGATGGCGGTGCTGGAGAAGCCCATCAGCAGCACGGTGGCGAGCAGCGCGGCCTTGCGGCCGTAGCGGTCGCCGATGTGGCCGAAGAAGATGCCGCCGAGCGGCCGGACCACGAAGGCGCTGCCGAACACCGCGAGCGTCGAGAGCAGCGCCGCGGTCGGATCCGCGCCGGGGAAGAAGCTCGAGGCGAGCATGGCGGCGACGTAGCCGTAGCAGGAGAAGTCGTAGTACTCGAGGAACGTCCCGAAGGAGGCGGCCACGGTGGCCTTCTTGGCCTCGCTCACGTGGCGGGCGCGGGCCTCCTCCTGGTCGAGAGCGGGCGTGTAGGCGACGGCGTGTTCCATGTCGAATTGCACCTTGTCGAATGCACTGTGGCTCGAGCGACCCTGGCAGGGGCGACGCGGTCCTCGCCGGGAGCGAGAGTGGCACCGCGGCGCCTGTGAGTTGTGAGGCGGTCACGCGATCGCGTCGCCTCGCCGTCCGCCGCGACCGGGACGGCCGCGCGGGGCGGACCGGTCAGAACCGGTAGACGTCGTCGATCACGGTCGCGCCGGTCTGGCTCAGCTTGGCGTCGACCCAGCTGCGGTCGTAGCGGCCGGCCTCGATGTCGGCGAAGATCTGCTTCTCCTTGGCCGAGATGGCGCGGGTCGCCGCCAGCACGGCGGCGGCGTCGGCGACCGGCACGAACACCACGCCGTCGGCGTCGCCGACCACGATGTCGCCGGGCCGCACCACGGCGCCGCCGCAGGCGATCGGCGTGTTGATCTCGCCGCAGCCGTTCTTGTACGGCCCCATCGGCGTGTAGCCGCGCGAGAACACCGGCAGCCGGCCGAAGGCGGCGATGCCGTCGTAGTCGCGCATCGATCCGTCGAGCACCAGGCCGCCGAGGCCGCGGCTCGCCGCGTAGCGCACCATGATCTCGCCGATCAGCGCGTTGGTGGTGTCGCCCTGGCCGTCGACCACCACGATGTCGCCCGGCTGGGCGAGGTCGAGCGCCTTGTGGATGAACAGGTTGTCGCCGGGGTTCACCTTCACGGTGAAGGCCGGGCCGCACAGCCGCATCTCCGGCAGCACCGGCGCGATGGCGCTCGCGGTGCAGAACATGCGCGACATGTTGTCGGCGATGTTGGGGGTCGCCTGACCGCGGAACGCCTCGATCAGCGCCGGATCGGGGCGGGTGAGCCGCGTGTAGATTCTGTTGCCCGGTGTGGTCACCGTGTTGCTCCGTGAGTGGATCGGTCGAGGGAAGGCGAGATCCGGCCCGGGCCGGGGTCACGCCGCGTAGGGAAACTCGGGCGGCTCGCCGCGCAGCACGGCGAGCACGTCGCGCACCACGATGTCACCGACGCGCCGCAGCGCCGCGTCGGTCGAGGCGCCGACATGCAGGGTGCCGACGAAGTTCGGGGCCCGCAGCAGCGGATGGTCGGGCGGCGGCGGCTCGCGCTCGAACACGTCGCAGGCGGCGCCGGTGAGCCGGCCGGCGGCGAGCGCCGCGGCGAGCGCCGTCTCGTCGACGACGCCGCCGCGCGCCGTGTTGACCAGCAGGGCGCCGGGCCGGCAGGCGGCGAGCTCGGCGGCGCCGATCAGCCCGTTGGTCTGCGGCGTCCACGGCACGCTGACGCTGATCACGTCGGCGGCGGCGAGCAGCGTCGGCAGCGCCTCGTGCCGCGCGATTCCGGCCTGCGCGAACGCCTCGGCCGACACGAAGGGATCGTAGCCGGCGATCGTCATGCCGAAGCCGGCGCGGGCGATCTCGGCGGTGCGCCGGGCGATGCGGCCGAGGCCGACGAGGCCGAGCGTCTTGCCGCCGAGCTCGATGCCGGTCAGCTCCGGCGGCGCCAGCCGGGTCGCGCCGGCGCGCAGCGCCGCCATGTTGCCGGGCAGCTTGCGGGCCAGGGCGAGGATCAGGCCGACGACCAGCTCGGCCACCGAGTTGACGTTGGCGGTCGGCGTGTACACCACGGCGATGCCGCGCTCGCGCGCCGCGGCGACGTCGATGGCGTTGACGCCGACGCCGTGCTTGCCGATCGCCCGCAGCCGGGGAGCGGCCCGGATGTGGTCGCGCGTCACCGCGGCGGCCCGCACGATGACGGCGTCGGCGCGCGACCAGTCGGCCGCGCCCGGGTCGTCCCAGGTCACCACCTCGGCCTCCTCGCGCAGCCGCGCCAGCGGGACCGGGTGGATGGGTTCGGTGACGATGACCTGCATGGCAGCACCCATGATCGACCGGGCGCCTTGTGGGGCGCCTGATTATTCGATAGCGTGATATTACGGATCGCGTCCGGCGCCGGGGGCGGGGCGTCGGGCGGGGGCCGGCGGGCGACGGTCGCGCGGGCCGCCCCGAGAGGCGAAGCCTCTGGGGCGGGAAGCGCGCCGGCCGCGTCGCGTCCTCGCGAGCCCACTCCTCGCACGACTCCGAATATCGAAAAAGCGATTATTCGGAATGATATAAATCGCGTATCAGAATATTCTGCGGAGGCCGTCCGTGCAGTCCCAGGACATCGAGATCTTCCTCCAGCTCGCCCGCCACCGGAACCTGTCGCGCGCCGCCGAGGTCACGCATCTGGCCCAGTCGACGGTCAGCAAGCGGCTGCAGATGCTGGAGGCGCGGCTCGGCTATCCGCTGCTGGAGCGCGGCAAGGGCCACAAGAAGGTCGAGCTGACGCCGCAGGGCGAAGCGTTCCTGCCGATCGCCGAGCGCTGGCAGGAGCTGGTGCGCGAGGCGCACGAGGTGAGCCGGGCGCCGCCGCGCCGGCACCTCGTCATCGGCACCGTGTCGAGCGCCAACATGACCTTCGTGCCGGAGCTGTGCCGCCGCCTGTGGAACCGGCGCCCGCGCGTCGGCTACCGCACCATCTCGCTGCATTCGGTCGAGATGTACGAGGAGATCGAGAAGCGCTCGATCGACGTCGGCTTCACGCTCGTCGAGCAGGCGGTGGCGAACGTCGCGGTGACGCCGTGCTTCTCGGTGCCGCTGATCGGCGTGCGCATCAAGCAGCGCGGCCCCCGCAAGGTCGACGTGAGACGCCTCGATCCGGAGACCTGCGTGTTCGTGCCGTGGGGGACGCGCTATCTCACCTGGCACGACGACTGGTTCCCGTCGAGCCGCAAGCCGTGGGCCGCGGTCGACAACCCGCTGATGCTGTTCACGGTCATGGAGCACCGCGAGCAGTGGGCCGTGGCGCCGCGCGGCATCGCCCATTCGATGCTGGCGACCGGCCGCTTCGAGACCTTCCGGATCGACCCGGCGCCGCCCGAGCGCACCTTCTTCAAGATCACCCACAAGACCCCGCGCAGCAGCGCCGTCGCCGCCCTGCAGGCCTTCGACGAGGAGCTCGCCGGCACCATCCACGACGGCTTCCCCGACATCTACACCGACGTCCAGGCGCGGTCTTAGCCGTCGCGGGCGACGCCCGGGGCTCGCCTTACGAAAGCCGCGACCGGTCCGCAAAGGGTGAGACCGGTCGGAGGAGAGGCCATGATCCGCGTCGCGGGACTGCGCATGCTCGTGCTGGCGGCGGCGCTCGCCGCCGCGGCCGCGCCGATCCGTGGCCTCGCCCAGGACGCTCCGCCCGCCAAGACCTCTCCCGAGAGGCCGCCGCCCGACAAGGCGACCCGGGAGCTGCCGCCGGACCTGCTGGCGCTGCTCCGGGAGAAGCGGATGCCGAAGCATTCGCCGATCGTGCTGCGCGTCTTCAAGGAGGAGGCCGAGCTCGAGGTCTGGAAGCAGGACGCCGGCGGGCGCTTCGCGCTCCTGAAGACCTATCCGATCTGCCGGTGGTCGGGCGATCTCGGCCCGAAGTTCGTCGAGGGCGACCGCCAGGCGCCGGAGGGATTCTACACGGTCACGCCGGCGCTGATGAACCCGCACTCCAACTATCATCTCGCCATCAACACCGGCTTCCCCAACAGCTTCGACAAGGCGAACGGCCGCACCGGCAGTCTCCTGATGATCCACGGCGACTGCGCGTCGGCCGGCTGCTACGCCATGACCGACGCGCAGATATCCGAGATCTACGGGCTCGCCCGCGACGCGCTCGCCGGCCGGCCGTGGTTCCAGATCCAGGCCTTTCCGTTCCGCCTGACGCCGGCGAACCTGGCACGGCACCGGAACAGCCCGAACCTGCCGTTCTGGACGATGCTGAAGGTCGGCAGCGACCATTTCGAGACGACCCGGCGCGAGCCGAAGGTCGACGTGTGTGAGCGCCGCTACGTGTTCGATGCCAGACCGCGGTCGTCCGCCGCGACGCCGGTCGTGTTTGATCCGGCCGGCAGGTGCCCGCCCCATGCGGTCGATCCGACGATCGCCGGCCCGGTGTCGGAGAAGCAGCGCGCCGACGCCGCCGAGACGGCGCGCCTCGTCGCGCGACTGACCGCCGACGGCGTGCCGGCCGCGCCGATCTACACCGGCCTCGACGGCGGCATGCACGAGAGCTTCCGGGCCCGCTTCGTCCGGGTGGTCATCCCGCTCTCCAAGGTGATGCCCTACGCCTCCCACCTGCCGACGCTGCCGCCGATCCCTTGGGTCGACGACGACGGCTCAGTGGCCCGCAAGTGGTTCGGCACCGCGTTCTGAACAAGCGTAGCGCGGCCTCCGTCGTAGCCCGGGCGGAGCGCAAGCGACGGCCGGGACAGGCCGTGCCCCAGGATCCCGGGTTTCGTTTCACTCAACCCGGGCTACGTCGGGGCGGCATCGTCCTCGTCGTCTCCCTCGTCGCGGCCGCCTTCGTAGCCCGGGCGGAGCGGGAGCGACGGCCGCGACAGGCCGTGCCGCGGATCCCGGGTTTCGCAGGCTCGACCCGGGCTACGATCTACGGATTGCGGCTGGCGTCGATTACAATTCGGCATGGTCCGACACCGGTGGAACTTCGTCCAGGGCGGGACGTACTTTTTCACCATGACGCTCGCCGACCGGCGGTCGCGGATGCTCGTCGATCATGTCGACGCGCTGCGGGCGGCGTTCCGCGAGGTGCGCGCACGCCACCCGTTCGCGGTCGATGCGATCGTCGTGCTGCCGGATCATCTCCATGCGGTGATGACCTTGCCGGCCGGGGACGCCGACTTCTCGACGCTATGGGCCCTGATCAAGCGCCGGTTCACGGACGTCGTCGCGGCGGCGGGCGTGCCGGTCGCCTGTCACCGGAACGGCGAGCCGGCGCTGTGGCAACGGCGGTGCTGGGAGCACACCATCCGCGACGATCGTGATCACGAGCGCCATGTCGATTACGTGCACTTCAATCCCGTGAAGCACGGGCTTGTCGGGCGGGTGTACGACTGGCCGTGGTCGTCGTTCCACCGCTTCGTCCGCCTCGGCGAGTTGCCGATCGACTGGGGCGGCGACGCGCGGAGCGACGATGGTGATTTCGGCCAGCCGGACACGCAACGCCGGTAGCCGGGCGTCCTTCGTAGCCCGGGCGGAGCGGCAGCGGCGGCCGGGGCGGGCCGTGCCGCGGATCCCGGGTTTCGCAAGCTCAACCCGGGCTACCTACGGGCGGATCAAGCGTCGCCGTGCTCCTACGTAGCCCGGGCGGAGCGGCAGCGACGGCCGGGAGGGGCCTCGGCCCGAATTCCCGGGTTTCGTTGCACTCGACCCGGGCTACGGGCTACTACGACGCGCTCGGGCGGCCGAGCCAGATCGCGACGACGGTCGAGGGCGCCGTCTACACGTTCGGGGCGGGCTACGACGTCAACGGCCGGCTGAGCCAGGTGAGCTATCCGTCGGGCTTCGTGGCGCGTTACGGCTACAACGCTCTGGGCTATGCCGACCAGCTGTCCGACGCGGGCGCGCAGGTGTTCTGGACCGCGAACGCGCTCGACGCCGAGCAGCACCTGACCCAGCAGACGGCCGGCAATGGCGTGGTGACGACCCGCTCCTTCTCGGCGCTGAACGGCCGGCTCCTGTCGGTCGCGGCCGGCTCCGGCAACGCGGTGCAGAACGCGACCTACACCTACGACCTGCTGGGCAACCCGCTGTCGCGGACCGACGGAACGTCGAACCTGTCGGAGAGCTTCACCTACGATCCGCTGAACCGGCTCTTGTCGGCGACGATCAGCACCAGCACGGCGCCGGTGAAGACGCTCAGCTACGACGCGATCGGCAACATCCTGTCGAAGTCGGACGTCGGGACCTACACCTACGCGCCGCCGGGGTCGCCGCGGCCGCACGCGGTGACGAGCATCAGCGGCAGCACGATCAGCACGACCTTCACGTACGACCCGAACGGCAACCAGACCGCCGGGCTCGGCCGCACGGTGGAATGGACGTCGTACAACCGGCCGGCGAGCATCACGCAGGGGAGCCGGACCATCAGCTTCCTGCACGACACCGACCACCAGCGGGTCAAGCAGGTGTCGCCGGAGGGCACGACGCTCTACATCGCCGGGTTCGGGGTTTTGGCGGAGCTGTCTGGAGCGGGCGGCCCGGCGGCGCGGTGGACCGACTATCTGGCGGTCGGCAACGCCAAGGTCGGGATGCGGGTCACCGAGGTGGCGTCGCAGACGATCTCGCTGCGCTACTTCCACCTGGATCATCTCGGCTCGGTCTCCGTGCTCACCAACGAAGCGGGCGTGGTGGTCGAGCGGCTGAGCTACGACGCGTGGGGCAAGCGGCGGCATCCGAACGGCGCCGACGACGTGACCGGCAGCATCGAGAGCCAGACGACGCGCGGGTTCACGGGCCACGAGCAGCTCGACTCGGTGGCGCTGGTGCACATGAACGGGCGCGTCTACGACCCGCTGGTCGGCCGCATGATCAGCGCCGACCCGACCGTGCCCGACCCGCTCAACGCGCAGGCCTGGAACCGCTACTCCTATGTCGGCAACGACCCGCTCGCCTTCGCCGACCCGAGCGGGTTCTCCTGGCTGTCCGAGTTCTTCCACGGGGTCGCCAATTTCTTCGCGCAGTTCCCGATCATCCGGGCGATCTTCCAGATCGTCGCGACGGTTGTGATCGCGGCGGTGCTCACCGCCGCGACCGGGGGGGCTGCCTTGCTGGCGGTCAAGATCGCCAGCGCAGCGCTCGGCTCGGCCATCACGACAGGGCTATCCGGCGGTAAGCTCGGAGACATGCTCAAAGCAGCCGCCATCGCCGGAGCGACAGCGTTCGCGTTCAACGCGGTGGGGAACGCCACCACTCACGCGATGCCGGCATTCAACTCTCCGCAGTTCGATCCGGGCGTTTACGCGGGAAACGTCGCCGGTCACGCCGCGGTCGGCTGTCTCAGCTCCGCGGCGTCGGGTGGTTCGTGTCGTGATGGTGCTTTGTCGGGAGCGGTCGGAGCCGGCGTCGGGCCACTGGTTCCAACAGCGTTCCCGAACTATCGAACCGATCCAGGGCAGTACGTCGGCGGTCTGGCTCTGACCAGCGTCGCCGGCGGCCTCGCCTCCGTCGCCGGCGGTGGAAAGTTCGAGAACGGCGCCGTCACCGCGGCGTTCGGATATATGTACAATCAGGCGGCAGGAAAAGCACAGGCGGGGTACGATTACGAAAATCATTGTATTACTGACGGTTCCAGTTTCGTGTACCCGCTAATGCCTATCGTTGGGGCGCCGTTAAGTCTGCTGAGAGGAGCTTTGTCTGCTATATTTGGTGGTGGGGAAACCACCGCCTTGTATCGCGCCGTGAGTTCAGCGGAGTACGAGCAGATTATGAATACGGGCACGTTCCAGGCTGGCCCCAATTCGCTGGGCGGAAAATTCTTTGCGGAAACGCCGGGCGCCGCAGCAAAATGGGGCGAGGTATTGAACGGTGCGGGCAACTTTAAAGTTATTGAGGTGGAACTGCCGAGCGGAGCGGCTAGCTCATTTATGAGGTTTGAACGCCTCGACGGGATCGGTCCTGCGCGATATGGTACTTTGGACATCCTCAACTCTGCCAAGCCAGTTATAAGGTCTTTACCATGAGAGAAGTAACAGCAAAATTGTGGTGGCTAGTTCCATCAGAAGGGGGGCGTGCAGCGCCGCCCGCTGGGCCTACGTATACAACTGTTGCGCGGTTCGCACGGCAGAAGAATGCGTGGACTAAAGACGCTTGGAGTCTGGTCGCAGAATTCATTGACTCTCCTCAAGAAGACCGCCCGCATCTAGTGCGAGTTCGGTTTCTTGCTGAAAACGGTCCCGTTGGATGGCTGACGTCGGGAGAGGAATTTGAGTTGATGGAGGGTAGTCGGGTCGTCGCCAAAGGTGTTATCGTCTAGCTAAAATCGCCTGCGGAGCACGACGCGAATATGTCCAGTTTTGCCGTGGGAATGCGAAGCGCGGAATAGCAAAGCATATTGCGCCGAATCGCCTCGCGGCCGGCAAGAGCTGAGTTGGGCGGGGCGGACGAATAAGGGTAAGCTTGTGCAACGATTGGCGGCATTAGTTCCTTTGGTTGTCGGCTTGGCCGGATGCCAAACCGCGCAGGAAACGATTGTGCCGGCAGCCGCAAGCGTCGGTCCGGCGCAGATGCGGCGTGAGCAGTCCATCGCTCAGTCAACTCCCATCAGTGCGCCGCTGCTGTCCAGACGACCCGACACTGTTCCAGCCAAGCAAGCGACCCTACTCGAAGGAACCGGTCAGTTCGTCGGGGAACCCGCCACAGGAGCAACGTCCTCTTCGGCAGACGCCGAGCCCGACGGGGTCACCGTCAACCTCGTCAACGTCTCGGCGCCACAGGCGGCGAAAGCAATCCTCGGGGACATGCTGGCGGTGAAATACTCGATCGACCCGACGATCGACGGCCGGATCACGATCCAGACCCCGAAGCCGGTGACCCGGCTGGCCGCACTCGACCTGTTTCAGACGGCGCTGCGGTCGAACAATGCGGCCATCGTCAACAAGGGCGATGGCTACAAGATCGTCCCGCTGGACCAGGCGGCGACCGGTGCGGTGATCCGAGCAAGCGTAGCCCGGCTTTCTTCGTAGCCCGGCGGAGCGGCAGCGATGGCCGGGAGGGGCCTCGGCCCGAATTCCCGGGTTTCGTTGCACTCGACCCGGGCTACGATCGGAGCCCGCCGTCGCCGTCCTCCTCGTCCTCTCACGCGTCGTCGCCGCCCGAGGACGAGCGCCGAAAACCCGCCGAGACCTCGTCGCGACGAGGACGGCGAGGGAGA
>NZ_JAUSUJ010000046.1 GCF_030813915.1 Rhodoplanes tepidamans | reverse complement strand
GGCCCGGGCCCGCGCGCGGGGCGCCCCCTCGCACCGCGCGGGGATCCTCCGCGCTGGGTGGGGTATTTCTGGCGGCGGGGGGGGGGGGGGGCGCCGCCCCCCCCCCCCCCCCGCGCGCCCCCCCCCCCGCGGCCGTGTCGGGCATGCCGGCGTCCCGCGCAGGTTCCTGTGCGAAGCACGATCGCGGCGGAAAACCGGCTCCCACTTTTCGAGATCATGCTCTAGTGTCCCGGCCCTCGCATCGAGTTTCGATCCGCCGTCGCCGTGCGACGGCGTGCGCCAGGAGGTTGTTTCCGATGATCGGACGGACGTTCGTGGCCCTCGTGCTCGCCGCCGGCTTGATCGCCCCGTCGGTCGAGGCCCGGGCCGAGCCGCTGGTCGCCCAGGGCATCGGCTCGTCGAGCTGCGGCAAGCTCGTCGCCGACCTGAAGCCCACCGAAGGGCTGCAGAACCCGGTCAACCTGATGCTCTACGCCTGGGTGCAGGGCTATCTCAGCGCCGCCAACGTGTCGCTGCTCGAGCTCGACGGCAAGCATGTCGATCTCGGCGCGCTCGACGAGGCGAAGGTGATCGCCATGGTCGCGACCTACTGCAAGGCCAATCCGGACCACAAGCCGATGGCGGCGGTCGACGACTTCATCAGGAAGGCGGCCAAGCTGCGCGCCAAGTGGGACGTCGGCACGGTCAACTGGAACGGCTGACGCGCGACGTCCGAGTCCCGGGCGGCGCTCGCCGCGCGGCGCCGCCGTTCACCATCTTCCGATTCGACATTGGTCGTATGCGATCGGCGCGCCGGCCCGGCGCGCCGTGTCGAGAAACGCCCGCCGGACGGGCATTTCTCGACACTCGCCGCGGTGCATCGCGACGCCGCTCCGGGCATTTTCGAGCGCGCGGCTGATCTAGATCAAAGCCGCTCAGACCGGCCGGAAGCATTGTCCCGCTCGAACGATCGGTCGACGGACCTCGTGTCCTGTTGCGATCGAGCGGTTGGTGCGCAGCGTCGTGCCACGGGGGTGCGCGATGCTGCGATGCCCAGCGGGCGGTTCGAAAGAACCGCCCGCTTTTTTTCGGCCGGGCCGTCGCGTTCGCGGCCCGACCGCGCAGCCCGCATCGACCGCGCGGCCCGGTTCGAATCGTTCTTGTTAAAAGCACGTCCGGGCACGGGCCGTCGCGAGCGGACCGTGCGGCGACGCGGCTCCGAGCGGCCGATCTGATCAGATCGCGCTCAGACGAAGGCGAACAGCCGCACCGGCGCCCCGGTCGCGTCCTTCACCTTCGGCACGCCGACGACGAGCGTCGCGCCGGTGGGCGGCGCCTGGTCGAGATTGGCGACGTTCTCGAGGCCCCAGCGGCCGGCCGTCAGCCACAGCTTGTGAGTCCCGAACTCGGTCGACGGCCCGTTGTCGAGCGAGAGCGTGTCGACCGCGAGGCCGGCGACCTCGCGGTCGTTCAGGAGCCACGCGGCCGCCTCCGGCGCGATGCCGGGAAAGTGCAGCGTGCCGTCGACGTCGCGGCCGATGAACCGCGCCGGATCCGAGACGGCGATTCGCCCGAAGCCCGCATGCATGGCGACGCAGCAGCCGCGCGGCAGCCGTCCGTGCTTCGCCTCCCAGGCGACGAGATCGTCGCGCGACAGCAGATAGTCGGGATCGTTGTCGGCCCTCTCGACCACGTCGACGACGGCGAGCGGCACCACCAGCGTGTCGGCCGCGATCTGGTCGACGCTCGCGCCCTTGGCGGCGAAGTGGATCGGCGCGTCGATGTGGGTGCCGGCGTGTTCGAGCAGCTTCCAGACGTACATGTTGTAGCCGTCCTTGGCGTACTCGGCCCGGGTCTCGAACTCGATCCCCGGGGTGTCGAAGAAGGTCGGGAACTGCGGTCCGAGCGTGTGGGTGAGGTCGATCATCCGCTCGAAGCTGCGCGGCGCCAGGGTCGCGGCCGGCGCCGGCACGGGCGTCACCGCGGTCGCCGCGAAGCCGGCCGCCGCCGCCCCCGCACGGCCGAAGAAGCCGCGGCGCGACAGCCCGGCCCTGACCGCCTCCATGCATCCCGGAACGCACATCGCCGTCTCTCCGCGGGCTCGCGACTGATCTCGATCGATTCTACACCAATGCCGGCCCCGCGCATCTGCCCGGCGGCATGGTCCGCGGAGCTCCGCCGCGCGGCGGCGGGGGCCGGCCGCCGCCGGTCGCGATCCGCGCCGCGGGAGGAGCCGACCTCGTGCGTCGAGTTCTGCGTGATCACGCCGCTTTCGACAAGTCGACGGTGCCGCGTCTGGCCGCCGTGCTCGCCGGGCGATTCCGTGTCCGGCGATTCCGTGTATAAGGCCGCATGCTCGCCATCACCGACCTCACGGTCCGGATCGCCGGACGCCTGCTCATCGACCGCGCCACGGTGCAGATTCCGGCCGGCGCACGGGTCGGGCTGGTCGGCCGCAACGGCACCGGGAAATCCACCCTGTTCCGCACCGTCACGGGCGAGCATCACGCCGACACCGGCGAGATCGTGGTGCCGGCCCGCACCGTGATCGGCACCCTGCCCCAGGAGGCCCCGAACGGGCCGGACCCGCTGATCGACATCGTGCTGGCCGCCCACACCGAGCGCACCGCCCTGCTCGCCGAGGCCGAGACGGCGACCGATCCGCACCGCATCGCCGAGCTGCACACCCGGCTCGCCGACATCGGCGCCCATTCGGCGCCGGCCCGGGCCGCCGCGATCCTGCACGGCCTCGGCTTCTCGCACGAGGACCAGAAGCGCCCGGTCAGCGAGTTCTCCGGCGGCTGGCGGATGCGCGTCGCGCTCGCCGCGGTGCTGTTCCGCGAGCCCGACGTGCTGCTCCTCGACGAGCCGACCAACTATCTCGACCTCGAAGGCACGCTGTGGCTGGAGGAGCACCTCGCCCGCTATCCGCATACCGTGGTGGTGATCAGCCACGACCGCGACCTGCTCGACAACGCCGTCGACTCGATCCTGCACCTGGAGAACGGCAAGCTCACCTTCTACCGCGGCAACTACTCCACCTTCGAGCGCACCCGCCGCGAGCGCCTGCTGCTCGACCAGAAGCTCGCCAAGAAGCAGGAGGCGCAGCGCGCCCGGCTGACCGCCTTCGTCGAGCGCTTCCGCGCCAAGGCCACCAAGGCCCGCCAGGCGCAGTCGCGGCTCAAGATGCTGGCGAGGCTCGGGCCGGCGCCGGCCCGCATCGCCGACGAGGTGCGCGAGATCGTGCTGCCGGCGCCGGCCCGGCTGCTGTCGCCGCCGATCATCGCGGTCGACGACGTGTCGGTCGGCTACGAGCCCGGCAAGCCGGTGCTGCGACGGGTGACGCTGCGCATCGACAACGACGACCGCGTCGCGCTGCTCGGCGCCAACGGCAACGGCAAGTCGACGCTGGTCAAGCTGATCGCTGGCCGGATCGGCCCCATGGACGGCCGGGTGACGCGGGCCGACAAGCTCGACGTCGGCTACTTCGCCCAGCACCAGCTCGACGAGCTCGACGAGGGCGCGAGCGTCTACGCCCATGTGCGCCGGCTGATGCCGGACGCCGCCGAGAGCGCCGTGCGGGCCAAGGCCGGCGCCATCGGGTTCTCGGAAGGCGCGGCCGACACGCTGGTCGGCAAGCTCTCCGGCGGCGAGAAGGCACGCCTCCTGCTCGGCCTCGCCACCTTCCACGCGCCGCATCTCCTGCTGCTCGACGAGCCGACCAACCATCTCGACATCGACAGCCGCTCGGCCCTGATCGAGGCCATCAACGAGTTCCCGGGCGCCGTCGTCATGGTGTCGCACGACCGTTATCTGCTCGACGCCTGCGCCGACCGGCTGTGGCTCGTCGGCAATGGCGGCGTCGCGCCCTTCGACGGCGACCTCGACGACTACCGGAAGCTGGTGCTCGCCGGCGACGACGAGCCGGACGACAAGGCGAGCCGGACCGACAAGTCGCCCTCCCGCACCGACCAGCGCCGCGCCGCCGCCGAGAAGCGCGCCGGGCTGGCGCCGCTGAAGAAGAAGATCAACGCGCTGGAGAAGCAGATCGAGACCCTGCACCAGCGCATCGCCCGGCTCGACGCCGCGCTCGCCGATCCGGCCCTCTATGCGCGCGATCCCGGCAAGGCCGCCGGCCTCGCCAAGGACCGGGCCGACGCGGCGGCCGGCCTCGCGACCGCCGAGGACGAGTGGCTGACCCTGTCGGCCGAGTACGAGGAGGCGATGGCGGAGTGACGCCGCGCCGCGGCGGCCGGCCGGCCGTTCGCCGGGCGCGCCCCGCCCGCATGTCCCACGCCCGACCCGGCCGGTTGGCAGGCGGGCCAAAATCTGCCAAAGGAGCGGCCATGACTATCCGGATGTTCTGGTCGAAAATCCACCGCGCGACGATCACGCATGCCGACCTCCACTACGAGGGCAGTTGCACCATCGACGCCGACCTCATGGACGCGGCGAAGATCCTGACCAACCAGGAGCTTCACGTGTGGAACGTCACCCGCGGCACCCGCCTCGTCACCTACGCGATCGAGGGCGAGCGCGGCTCCGGCGTGATCTGCATCAACGGCGCGGCGGCGCACGGCAACAAGCCGGGCGACCTCGTCATCCTGGCGACCTTCGCGGACATGACGCCCGAGGAGGCGAAGCGCCACGTCCCGACCGTCGTCCAGGTCGACGCCGACAACCGCATCGCCCACATCCGCGACGAGCTCCCCGGCCCCGCCCTGCGGGCGATCTGACCCCGTCTTCTTGTTGGGTCGGCAGAGGCGCGGAACGCGCCGTGCCCACGCCGTGTCACGTCGACGGATCGGACCGCGGCGGCTGGGCGCCGTCGAACCGCTCTCGCGCGCGGCGGAAGCCGTCGGCATTCTCGATCACCCACAACCACAGCGGGACGATCCGCGCGAGCAGGCCCCGGCCGAGCTCCGTCAGCTCGTATTCGACGTGGGGCGGCACCGTCCGGTGATCGTGGCGCACCACCAGGCCGTCACGCTCGAGCTGCCGCAGTGTGCGGGTCAGCATGCGCTGCGTGACCCCCTGCATCCGGCGTCCGATGTCGGCGTGGCGCAGCCGTCCCGACACGCCGAGCGCGTGGACGATGCCGAGCGACCAGCGGTTTCCCGCGTGGGTCAGCACCTCCCGCTTCAGGCCGTCGTCGTCCTCGCTCAGGGCCGCGCACACGGCGTGCGAGCGCCGGATGATGTCGTCGAGATCGAGGTCGTCCTGCGGTATCACGCGTGTGCCTTCTTCCATCGGGGTCCGGAGCCGCCATCTCGCATGATGGTTTGATGGGAGAAACACATGCAAGTCGGTCCGCGACCCTCCACTGACGCGATCCTGGTGCTCGGCGCCGGCGAGCTCGGCATGGCCGTCCTTCGCGCTCTGGCGAAGGCACGTGGCCGGCCGCCGGTGAGCGTGCTTCTGCGGGCCTCCGCCATCCGGTCGCAGCGGCCGGACAAGCAGGCCGAGGTGGAAGAGCTGCGCGCGCTGGGCATCCAGCCGATCGCCGGCGACCTCGCGGCGATGTCGGTCGCCGCGCTCGCCGAGCTGTTCGGGCGTTTCGACACGGTGGTGAGCTGCATCGGCTTCGCCGCGGGCCGTGGCATGCAGGTCAAGCTCACGCGGGCCGCCCTGGAGGCGGGCGTACCGCGCTATGTCCCCTGGCAGTTCGGCGTCGACTACGACGCCATCGGGCGGGGAAGCGCTCAGGATCTGTTCGACGAACAGCTCGACGTCCGCGATCTCCTGCGCGCGCAGAAGCGGACCGCCTGGGTCATCGTCTCCACCGGCATGTTCACGAGCTTCCTGTTCGAGCCGGCCTTCGGCGTGGTGGATCTGGCGAACAACCGCACGCATGCGCTCGGAAGCCCCGACACGGCCGTAACCGTGACGACTCCCGAGGATATCGGGCGGCTCACCGCCGAAATCCTCCTCGCCGAGCCGCCAATCACCGACCAGATCGTCCACACGGCCGGCGACACCCTCACTTATGCGACGCTGGCCGACACGGTAGACGCGGTGCTGAACCGCCGTCTGGACCGGGCGGTGTGGACGACCGAATTCCTCGAAGCCGAGCTGGCGCGAGACCCCGACGACACCATGAAAAAGTACCGCGCCGTTTTCGCGGCCGGCCGGGGCGTCGCCTGGCCCGTGGCGACGACGTTCAATGGCCAGCGGGGCATTCCCGTCACCGACGTGGCGGGATGGCTGCGGCGGAGCAGCCTGGCCGCCGGCGAGTCGCGCCAGGCGGTCGAACGGGCCTAGCGGCGGACGGAGGCCGGTCCCTGCGGCCCGGCCGGCCGGGCGCGCCGACCGCGGCCGGCGACGATGCCAGCGATCACATTTGCCGGGCCCGGAATCGGCCCGCATCCGAGCCCGTTGGACCGGCCGCCGCGGCCGGCGACACCGTCGGACACCGGCCGAAACATCCCGAAAACTCCCCGCCACAGCCGCGATCCGGCACGCTGCTGCCGGAGTTCCGGGCGACGATGTCATGGTTAACGATCCATGACTCCGGGGGGCTGAGTATGATCGTGCTGAACTGGATGCCGTTCGCGCTGGTCGGAGGATTCGTGGCGCTCGCCGCGATCGCCTGCTTCATCGAATGGCGCTGGCTGGTCGCCGAGGGGCCGGCCGGCCGAGGCCTGGGGGTGCGGGGTCTCGGGGTGCGAGGCTTGGGGGTGCGGGGCCTGGAGACCCGAGGTCCGGAACCCCGCGGCCTGTGAGGAGGCCGCTGTCGGGTCCGGCCGGCCGCCCGTCGCGAGACGGCGGCCGCGCCGGGCCCGGCACGCCTGCCGGCATCAGGCGTGATCGCCGCTGCCGTTTCCGTTGCCGTTGCCACCGTTGCCGCCGTTGCCGCCGTTGCCGTTCTCGTCGGCGTCGTCGCTCTCGCTGAGGCGCTCGACCGAGACGACGCGCTCGCCCTCGGCGGTGTCGAACACGATCACGCCCTGGGTCGAGCGGCCCTTGATCGAGATCTCCGACACGCCGCAGCGGATCAGCTGGCCGCCGTCGGTGACCAGCATGAGCTGATCGCTCTCCTCCACCGGGAAGGACGCCACGAGCTTGCCGATCCGCGGCCGGATGCCGGCGCGGGTGCGGTTGTCCATGGCGACGATGCCTTTGCCGCCGCGCCCGGTGATGCGGTACTCGTAGGACGAGGTGCGCTTGCCGAAGCCGCGCTCCGACACGGTGAGCACGAACTGCTCGGCCGCCGACAGCGCGACGTAGCGCGCCTCGCCGAGCTCGATGTTGCCGCCGGCGCTGTCGGCGCCCGTGGTCTCCTCGCCTTCCTCCGCCGGCGCGACGTCGGACTCCGGCTCGGCCTCGGCGCCGCCGCGGCGGACTGCGGTGGCGCGCTTGAGATAGGCCTCGCGCTCCTCGCCGCTCGCGTCGACGTGGCGGAGGATCGACAGCGAGATCACCCGGTCGTCCTTGTCGAGCGCGATGCCGCGCACGCCCATCGAGGTGCGGCCCGAGAACACCCGCACGTCGGTGACCGGGAAGCGGATGCACTGGCCGATCGCCGTGGTGAGCAGCACGTCGTCCTTCTCGGTGCAGATCTGCACGTCGACGATCGCTTCGCCCTCGTCCAGCTTCATGGCGATGATGCCGGAGCGGCGCACGTCCGAGAAGTCGGAGAGCTTGTTCCGCCGCACGGTGCCGCCCGTGGTGGCGAACATCACGTCGAGCTCGCGCCAGGTCGTCTCGTCCTCGGGCAGCGGCATGATGGTGGTGATGCGCTCGTCCTGCTCCAGCGGCAGCAGGTTGATCATCGCTTTTCCGCGCGCGTTCGGCGCCGCCAGCGGAAGTCTCCAGACTTTCTCTTTGTACACCTGGCCGCGCGAAGAAAAGAACAGCACCGGCGTGTGGGTCGAGGCGACGAACAGGCGGGCGACGAAATCCTCCTCGCGCGTCTGCATGCCGGAGCGGCCCTTTCCGCCGCGGCGCTGCGCCCGGTAGGTCGACAGCGGCACCCGCTTGACGTAGCCGAGATGCGAGACGGTGACGACCATGTCCTCGCGCTGGATGAGGTCCTCGTCCTCCATCTCGCCGTCCTGGTCGAGGATGACGGTCCGGCGCGGCGTCGCGTACTTCTCGCGCACCTCCATCATCTCGGCCTTGACGATCGACTGGATTCTGGCGCGCGAGCGGAGGATGTCGAGATAGTCGGTGATCTCGGCGGCGAGCTTGTCGAGCTCGTCCTTGATCTCGTCGCGACCCAGCGCGGTGAGGCGCTGCAGGCGGAGATCCAGGATCGCGCGGGCCTGCGCCTCGGAGAGCCGGAACGTGCCGTCCTCCTGCACCTTGTGGCGCGGGTCGTCGATCAGCTCGATCAGCGGCAGCACGTCGGCGGCCGGCCAGTCGCGCGCCATCAGGGCCTCGCGCGCCTCGTTGGCGTCGCGCGAGGCGCGGATCAGCCGGATCACCTCGTCGATGTTGGCGACCGCCACGGCGAGGCCGACCAGCACGTGGGCGCGGTCGCGCGCCTTGCCGAGCAGGAACTTGGTGCGCCGCTTGATCACCTCCTCGCGGAAGGCGATGAAGGCGACCAGCAGGTCCTTCAGCGACATGGTCAGCGGGCGGCCGCCGTCGAGCGCCACCATGTTGCAGCCGAAGGTCGACTGCAGCGGGGTGAAGCGGTAGAGCTGGTTCAGCACCACGTCGGCGACGGCGTCGCGCTTGAGCTCGATCACCACCCGGTAGCCGTCGCGGTCCGACTCGTCGCGCAGATCGGCGATGCCCTCGATCCGCTTCTCGCGCACCAGCTCGGCGATCTTCTCCACCATGGTGGCCTTGTTCACCTGGTAGGGAATCTCGGTGACGATGATCGCCTCGCGCTCCTTGCGGATCGTCTCGATCTCGGCCTTGCCGCGCATCACCACCGAGCCGCGGCCGGTGTGATAGGCGGCCCGGATGCCGGCCCGCCCGAGGATCACGCCGCCGGTCGGGAAGTCGGGGCCCGGCACGATCTTGAGGAGGTCCTCGACGCCGAGCGCCGGATCGTCGATCAGGGCGATGGCGGCGTCGATCACCTCGCCGAGATTGTGCGGCGGGATGTTGGTCGCCATGCCGACCGCGATGCCGCCCGCCCCGTTGACCAGGAGGTTGGGGAAGCGCGCCGGCAGGACCGCCGGCTCCTGCTCGTTGCCGTCGTAGTTGGGCCGGAAGTCGACCGTGTCCTTGTCGATGTCGTCGAGCAGCGCCAGCGCGGGGCGGGCGAGCCGGCACTCGGTGTAGCGCATCGCCGCCGGCGGATCGCCGTCCACCGAGCCGAAATTGCCCTGCCCGTCGATCAGCGGCAGGCGCATGGAGAAGTCCTGCGCCATACGGACCAGGGCGTCGTAGATCGCCGAGTCGCCGTGCGGGTGATACTTACCCATCACGTCGCCGACGACGCGCGCCGACTTCACGTATTTGCGGTCCGGCAGGTGCCCCTGCTCGTGCATCGAGTAGAGGATGCGGCGATGCACGGGCTTGAGCCCGTCGCGCGCATCGGGGAGCGCGCGCGACACGATCACGCTCATCGCGTAATCGAGATAGGCGCGCTTCATCTCCTCGGAGATGGAAACGGGGCGAATGTCCGATGGGCCCGCGGGCCCGGTCGGACCCGTGCTGCCCGGCGGGGGTGTGTCGTTGTCGGCCAAGTGCGGAGAATCCCGGCGAATCCGTTGGCCTTTTAAATAGTCCATCGCGGCTGCGAATGCCAGCTTCGCGGGCCCCCGGGACGGGATATTTTCTCCTGTCCGGACAATAATTTAACCGGGCCGGCCACGGCCCGGACGACAGCCCCGGCGCGCCAGGCGCCAAATCGCCCGGGAACACCCGCCGGATGCGGCCTCTCGGCCGCGGCGAAGCGGCCGTTGACCCCCTGCCCGGCCGCCTCTAGGCCGATGCCATGGATCTCGATTTCCTCGTGTCCGCCGCCGTCACCCTGTTCGTCGTGGTCGACCCGCTCGGCCTCGCGCCGGCCTTCGTGGCGATCACCGACGGGCTGCCGCCGGCAGCGCGAAACCAGGCCGGGTTTCGCGCGACGGTGATCGCCGTCGTGGTTCTGGTCGGCGCCGCGCTGATCGGCGAGTGGCTGCTGCACCATCTCGGCATCGGCCTGCCGGCCTTCCGGATCGCCGGCGGGCTCCTGCTGTTCGCCGTCGCCTTCGAGATGGTGCTCGGCGTGCGGGTCGAGCGGCAGTCGCGCGAGGCCGAAGTGGCCGTCGAGGAGCGGGTCCGGCACGTCGCGGCGTTCCCGCTGGCGATCCCGCTGATGGCCGGCCCCGGGGCGCTGACCGCCGTGATCCTGCTCGCCGGCGAGGCCGGCAGCCTCGCCCGGCTCGGCGTGCTGATCGGCGTCGTGATCGCCGTCTGCGCCCTGTGCCTCGTGGTGTTCCGCTTCTCGGCCCGGGTGTCCGGCTGGCTCGGCATCACCGGCAATGTCGTGCTCTCGCGCCTGCTCGGCGTGCTCCTCGCGGCCCTCGCCGTGCAGTACGTGATCGACGGCGCCAAGGCCGTGTGGAGGTGACACGACGTTGATGTCGGGACCTCTCGGTCCGCTCGTCCCCGCGAAGGCTGGGACTTAGGGGCGACACGGCAAAGAGGCCCCTGGATGCCCGCCTTCGCGGGCCTGAGCGGAGTTCGTGGACGCTCCGCGGCCCTGGGTCCCGGCTCACGGCGCGTGGCGCCGCGCCCGGGACACGGGGCCTCACCCCGGCTGCCGGTCCCGCGCGCTCTTCAGGCCCGAGACGAAGCGGGCGAGCGTGCGCGACGTGACGCCGCGCGGAATCATCGCCTCGATCAGGGAGAAGACGCCACGGCGGGCGACGGCGCGCTCCAGCGCGGCGGCGAGCTCCTGCGGCGTGGCGACCCGCTCGCCGTGGCCGCCGAGCGCCGGCGCGGCGGCGGCGAAGGTCCAGTCGGACAGATCGTTGAACTTCGATTCCGGCTGGAAGACGCGCAGCATCTCCCAGCTCGCATTGTTGAAGACGATGACGATCGGATCGAGCCCGTACCGCCGGCAGTTGCCGAGCTCCCAGCCGGTCATCTGGAAGGCCCCGTCGCCGACCAGGATCAGGGGCCGCTGGCCGGTCGCCGCCGCCATCCCGATCCCGGCCGGCACCCCGAAGCCCATGCCGGCATAGTAGCCGGGCGCCGCCAGCGCCGTGTTGTCGATCTCCATGGCCGTGAACAGGCAGTCGCCGATGTCGGAGGCCATCGGCATGGCGCCGTGGCGGTCGAACAGGTCGTTGAGGGCGGTGGCGATGTCGGTCGGGGTGAGCGCCCGGTCCTCGGCGGCGAGGCCGCGCGGATAGGCCTCGAAGGGCGGCAGCGCCCGCGGCTTCGGGGCGGCGTCCCCTTCGGTGCGGGCCAGCAGAGCGGCGACCAGCTCCTCGATCGGAAGGTCCGGATAGACGTGATGCCCGACCCGCACGCCGCGATCGATCGCCAGCACGGTGTGGCGCCAGTCGAAGCGCTTCTCGGAGAGCGCGAAATTGGTGTCGCACAGGATCACGCCGAGCAGCAGCAGCGCGTCGGCGTCCTCGACCAGGCGGGTGACGGCGGGATCGCCGGCGCTGCCCAGATAGGTGCCGCGCAGGACGTCGGGGGCCTGCTGCAGGAGGCCGCGGCCCATGAAGGTGGTCACCACCGGGATGCCGAGCCGGCGCGCGAAGGTCGCCACCGCCGCCTCGATCCCGTAGCGGCGGACCTCGACGTCGACGACGATCACGGGCGACGAGGCGCGCGCCAGGAGGGCGACGACCTCGGCGGCGCATTCGGCGAGCGCCTCCGCCTCGGCGGCGCGCGGCGGCAGCACCGGCACGGGCGCCACCTCGGCGTCGACCATGTCGCGCGGCAGCTCGATGTAGACGGGCAGCGCGCGCTCGCGGGCGCTGCGCAGCACCCGGGCGATCTCCTGCGGCGCGGTGGCCGGATCGTCGAGCACCGCCTGGTCGCAGGTGATCTCGCGGAACACGGCGAATTGGGTGTCGACGCTGCGGGCCTGGTGGTGCAGCAGCAGCCCGCTCGCCCGCTCCCGCGCCCCGGGCGCGCCGGCGACCACCACGACGGGCGAGCGCTCCGCATAGGCGCCGGCGACCGCGTTGACGAGGTTGAACGCCCCTGCCCCGTAGGTCACGACGGCGACGCCGATGCCCGAGCGCCAGCGCGCCGCGGCGTCCGCCGCGAAGCCCACCGCCGGCTCGTGGCTGAGGGTGAAAACCGGAAGGATCCCGGACTCTTCGACGATCTTGAAGAAGGGCAGGACGAAGTCGCCCGGGATGCCGAACAGCTCCCGGGCGCCGTGGTCCTTCAGGCCCTGCAGAAGGGCGGTGGCGAGTGTCGGCATCCTGGCTCCCCGGGCGGTCCCCGCGTCGGGCCGCCGCGCGGCCTCGCGCGGCGACTCGGGGACGGCTCTCTCGCGCCGAGAAGAGCATGTTTCGGGCCAGGCCGGGAGCGCCGGCCGCCCGCCGCCGCCCGGGTGTCGGCCCGGACGGAGGACGGCGGGCCGATGCGCTCAGTTCAGCGCCCGCGCCATGTCGAGATGCTGCTTCAGGGTCGGCAGCGTGCTCTCGGCCCACTGCCTGAGCTCCGGATCGTCGCCGGCCCGGGCATAGGCCTGGAACATCGCCACGGCGTCGCGATGGGCGTCGCGCTGCATCCTCACATAGGCGTCGCGAAATGCCGCCCCGTCGAGGGCGCGGAGCTCGTCGAGCTTCGCCCGCTGCTCGGCGTCGAGCTCGGTCGGCAGCGGGCCGCCGAGCTTGCCGCTCTCCTGGAGCCCGCGCAGCTCGGCGGCGATCGCCCGGTGGGCGATGATCATCTGGTCGGCGAAATCGAGCGCCCCCGGATCGGTCTTGCCGCGCGCGATCCGGCCGGCCTCGATCTCGAACATCTGGTCGAGCGCGGCCTTCTGTACGAACGCGGCGGCGGGAAGCGCCTGCACGGCGGCGCCTGCGCGGGCGCCAGCCGCACCGGCCTCCGCCCGCTGCGACGCGGTGCCGAACACCGACGCGACCGAGCCCATCGACGGCATGTCGACGGGGCCCGACGCCCGATTCCAGTAGATGAAGGCCGCGAGGGCCAGCCCGGCGGCGACCAGGACATAGGTCTGGTAGCCCTGCGACCGACGCGGATCGGCCTTGGACGTGTGAGTCATCAGGTCCCTCCGAAGATGTGGCGGCCGGCCGGCACTGCGCCGCGGGCCGCTGCGGGTCCAATGACCGAACTCGTCGGAGGTTCCATGAAACCGCCGCCGCGGCCCCGATCCGGGCCGCGGCATCGCGTCCCGGCGGCGGCGCCGGGGGCATCGCCGCCGCCGGCCGACCGCCGCCGGGAGAGCCTCGCCGGTCGAGACCGTCGGTCGCGACCGGTCGGGACCGTCGGGTCGACGTCGTCGGTCGCGACCGTCAGTCGAGGTCGTCGGCCATGTCGAGATGCTGCTTCAGCTCCGGCAGGGTCTTGCCGGCCCACTGCTTCAGCTCGGCATTGTCGCCGTTCTGGGCATAGGCCGTGAACAGCGCGACGGCGTCCTTGTGGGCCTGCGTCTGCATCTCGGCATAGGCGTCCTCGAAGGCGTCGCCGCTGAGGCCGCGCAGCCGTTGCAGCTTCTGGGCGTGCTCCTGGTCCAGCCCGGTCGGCACCTCCGCCTGGATCTTGCCGCTCTGGACCATGGTCTTGAGCTCGGTCGAGGTCTTGGTGTGGGCCTGGATCATCTTGTTGGCGAAGTCGCGCCCCTCCTGGTCGGCCTTCTCGCGGGCGAGCTGGCTCGACTGGATCTCGAACAAGTCGCTGATCGCGACCTTGCGGACGAAATCGGCCGTGGAAAGCGCCTGGGCGCCGGCCGCCGGGGCCGCACCGGTGGTCTCGCTCTGGCCGAGGGTCCCGCCCTGCCCGGCATGCGGCTGACCGCCGCGCTGGTGACCGGGCTGGCCGGACTGCATGGCGCCGGCGGGCGGTGCCGGCTGGTTGCCGGTGCTCGGCGGGACCGGCCCCGGACCGGCCGGGTTGCCGAACTGCTGGGCCATGGACGGCGTGCCGGCGAGCGCCAGCACGGTCGTGAGAAGAAGGATTTTTCGCATCGTGATCGGCCTCGGTTGGACGGGGCGCCCCGCGCGCCCCCTGCCCCGGGCCAATCCAGGATGCATCCACGGGTTCCGGCACCACCCTGCGGCGGTGCCGGACGCGGCGCCGCACCGGAGCGCGACACCGGACCGTGACGCCGGCGCGCGCCGGCTCGGCTCAGAGCCGGCTCAGAACGGGATGTCGTCGTCGAGATCGTCGCGCCGCGACGAGGCCGCCGGCGCCGGCCGGCGCTCGCGGCTCGGGCCCGGTCCGCTCGCCCCGAAGTCGTCGCCGCCGCCCTGGTCGTAGCCGCCGCCGCCTCCGCCACCGCCCTCGCCGCGGCCGTCCAGCATCGTCAGCACCGAGTTGAAGCCCTGCAGCACGACCTCGGTCGAGTACCGGTCCTGGCCCTGCTGGTCCTGCCATTTGCGCGTCTGCAGAGAGCCTTCGATGTAAACCTTCGCGCCCTTCTTGAGGTACTGCTCGGCCACCCGGCAGAGCCCCTCGTTGAAGATGACGACGCGATGCCACTCCGTCTTCTCGCGCCGCTCGCCGGTCGCCTTGTCGCGCCAGGTCTCCGAGGTGGCGATCCGCAGATTGGCGATCGGCCGCCCGTCCTGGGTGCGGCGGATCTCCGGGTCCGCCCCGAGATTGCCGATGAGAATGACCTTGTTGACCGAACCCGCCATCGCTGACTCTCCACTCCTTCGACCCGTTTGCGTTCGACCACGTGGAACGCGGTCCGGCCGCCGCGCGGCCGGCCCCCCGGAACCGAGGCCCGGTGTCGAACGCCGGGACCGGAGCTTTTCGCCGGCCCCGTTCTCATGAACGCGGGCGCGGCGCGGAGCGCGGCCACACCCTAATCTTTGTCGATCCGTCGACAAGGCGCCGCGGCGGCTTGTCCACGACGGGTTGCCGGAACCGACATGTTCCCCTTATGTTCCTTACCTCGCAATGGCGGCCCGGGCAAGCCGCCGGGTCCCCTGCCGGCGCTCGGCGGGTCGCCTGATCACGACCGCGTGATCCTCTGGCCGGCCCCGGCGAGAGCGCCGCGCCGCCGGATGGTCTGCGGCCGGGTCAAATCGATTTTGATTGTCAGGAATTTGATCGCACGAAGACGCCCGCGCGAACCTGGACTGTCGCACGGGTTAGCCGGTTCGGAAATGCCACAAAGTCGCCACAACCCCACGTTCCCCGTGGCTGTTGCATTTATGTCACCAACCCGGGAGCGATTCCTCCTAGGTTCCGGCCTTGGGACTTCGGTATTTCTTCTCGGAAGGAGGGGCCGTTTATGAAGAAGATCCTACTCGCCACTGTCGCGGCGTTCGGCTTTGCCGGCGCTGCCTCGGCCGCGGACCTGCCGGCGCGCATGCCGGTGAAGGCGCCGCCGGTCGTCGCCCCCGTGTTCTCGTGGACCGGCTGCTACATCGGCGGCTTCGTCGGCGGGGCGTGGTCGGGTGGTGACACCAACGTGACGGCGCTCGGCGTCACCGACTCGTACAGCCTCGACTCGAGCTTCATCGGCGGCGGCACGCTGGGCTGCAACTGGCAGCCGGTCGGCTCGCCGTTCGTGCTCGGCCTCGAGGGCGAAATCGGCTACCTCGACGTCAACGGCTCGGCCATCGATCCGCTCACCACGCTCTCCGGCAGCACCAAGGTCGGCGACTGGTACGGCATGATCACGGGTCGCCTCGGCTACTCGTGGGATCGCGCCCTGCTCTACGTGAAGGGCGGCGTGGCCTTCGTCGACGTCGAGACCTCGGTCGGCATCCTCGGTGTCGTCTCGTCGACCAAGGACACGGTCGCGACCTGGACGGTCGGCGGCGGCGTCGAGTGGGCGTTCGACATGAACTGGAGCCTCAAGGCCGAGTACATGTACATCGGCCTCGACGAGACCCAGACCAACGTGCTCGGTGGCGTGGCGTTCGACAGCAATGTCGACGGCATCCACACCGCGAAGGTCGGCCTGAACTACCGCTTCGGCGGTGGCGCTCCGCTGATGGCTCGCTACTGATCGTTTCGACGTCTTCGTCGAGCGAAAGCCCCGGGTCACCCCGGGGCTTTTTGCTTTTTCGGGCCCCCTCGCCTGCAACCAGGCTCGCGGACTGCGATGCGGACGTCGCCGGCGGGCCGGGGCTGGCACGAATGCGCCACGCGTCGGTGCCGCGCTCCCGGTCCGGGGTCGGACGACGGAGCGACTCGCGCCGCGGCGGCCGCGGCACGGACAGGGAGGCCCTGCGACTCGCCGCACCGGATGCCGGGCCGCAGCCGTGCGGGCGAGTGCCCTTCCGGGCCGGCTGGCGCGCTGCGGTAAAACAACGCCTCCCTTTGAAACCGCTGCAAAAATTTCTTCGCCGGACCGGTACGGTTGTGGGGAATGGCGCCGCCATTCCCGGCGGTTGTGGCGAAAATGTCACCCCGGCCGTCCGCAGTTTTCCTAGGCTCCGGTCATCGACACCAACAATGGGGGGTCAAATGAAGAAGCTCCTTCTCGCGACGGTCGCAGTGCTCGGCACGGCTGGGTTCGCCTCGGCCGCCGATCTTCCGGCCCGCATGCCGGTGAAGGCGCCGCCGCCCGTGATGGCGCCGGCGTTCTCGTGGACCGGCTGCTACATCGGCGGCTTCGTCGGCGGCGCGTGGGGCGACGACGCCACCACGTATCCGGTCGGCGCCGGCTACGGCTACAGCTACAGCCTCGACTCGAGCTTCATCGGCGGCGGCACGCTGGGCTGCAACTGGCAGCCGATCGGCTCGCAGTTCGTGCTCGGCCTCGAAGGCGAGGTCGGCTATCTGAGCCTCGAAGGTTCGGCCTATGATCCGGTCCTCGGCCTCGTCGCGCCCGAGTATTCGAGCACGAAGATCGGCGACTGGTACGGCATGATCACGGGCCGCCTCGGCGTCACCTGGGATCGCGCCCTCCTCTACGTCAAGGGCGGCGTCGCCTTCGTGGACGTCGAGACCGCGATCTCCGGCACGCTCGGCGCCGTGTCCTATGCGGGCACCACGAGCGACACCATCGCAACCTGGACGGTCGGCGGCGGCGTCGAATGGGCGATGAGCCCGAACTGGAGCATCAAGGCCGAGTACATGTATATCGGCCTCGACGAGACCCAGACCGTGGCGTTCCCGGCGACGGTGCCGTCCTTCGCGGCCTCCTACGACACGGAGTTCAACGGCATCCACACCGCCAAGGTGGGCCTGAACTACCGCTTCGGCGGCGGCGCCCCGCTGGTCGCGCGCTACTGAGCCGTCCGAACCTTCCGGCTCTCGGTAGAGGCCCCGGGGTTCGCCCCGGGGCCTCTGCTTTTCGCCACCATCCAACGCGGGCTATGCAGAACTTCCGCCGCACAGGAAATCCGCCCGGGAAAAGGCATTCCGCTCCGTAAACGTGGCTAGACTGGCTAGTTGAGCATTGATTTTCAATGACTCCTTGGTTGTGGCGAAAATGTCACCATCCACAACCTGAATCGCCATACACTCTGGCATCGCTTACTCGCGAGAGGGGGGTTCCATGAAGACGATTCTCTTGGGTACGGTCGCGGCTCTCGCGATCGCCGGTACGGCCAGCGCGGCCGATCTGCGGATGCCCGTGAAGGCGCCGCCGCCGGTCGTCGCGCCGGTGTTCTCGTGGACGGGGTGCTACATCGGCGGCTTCGTCGGCGGCGCCTGGTCGGCGGACGATCCGACCGTCTACGACCGCGACGGGTACAATGTCGGCGAGACGTGGTCCTACAAGGCCGATTCGAGCTTCATCGGCGGCGGCACGCTGGGCTGCAACTGGCAGCCGGTGGGCTCGCCGTTCGTCCTCGGTCTCGAGGGCGAGGTCGGCTATCTGAGCCTCGAGGGCTCGGGATACTCGCCGTTCGGTCTCGAAGTGATCTCGTCCACCAAGGTGGGCGACTGGTACGGCATGATCACGGGTCGCCTCGGCTACTCGTGGGATCGCGCCATGATCTACGTGAAGGGCGGCGCCGCGTTCGTCGACGTCGAGCATTCGATCGTCGATGCCGTCCTGCCGGCCACCGTCGCGGCGTCCGTCAGCGACACCAAGGTGACCTGGACGGTCGGCGGCGGCATCGAGTGGGCCTTCGACATGAACTGGAGCATCAAGGCCGAGTACATGTACATCGGCCTGAACGGCAGCGAGACGTCCTGCGGCGTCGCCACCGTGACGGCTCCGGTCGGCACGTTCTGCTGGGATCACGACTACGACGGGATCCACACCGCCAAGATCGGCCTGAACTACCGCTTCGGCGGCGGCGCTCCGCTGGTCGCGCGGTACTGATCGCGACTGCAGACGGCTCTACCGGTCCCAGTGGGAGCCCCGGACCTCGGTCCGGGGCTTCTGCTTTTTCGAATCCCGCGTCCGTGGACCCGGCGCCGGGCGAACGCCTGCGCCGTCGCACGGACCGGAGGGGCCGCAGCCGAGACAACACTGGAGGTGGCTCGCGCAGAGATTGCTGAATGCAACCGACTGCAGTCCCAGTGTGTCGCGGTGTTGCAGAATTAGCACCTCCGCCGGATCACCCGATTGTATGATTCGGGAATTCAATCCCTGAAAGGTCCGGCCTCATGAAGAAGATCCTGCTCGCTTCCGCCGCTATGTTCGCGATGGCCGGCGTCGCCGCCGCGGCCGACCTGCCGGCGCGCATGCCCGTGAAGGCGCCGCCCGTGCTGGCGCCGGCCTTCTCGTGGACGGGGTGCTACATCGGCGGCCATGTCGGCGGCGCGTGGAGCGGCGACGACGCGGTCCTTTCGAATTCCGCGGCTCCTCAGTCCATCAGCTACAGCCTCGATTCGAGCTTCATCGGCGGCGGCACCCTGGGCTGCAACTGGCAGCCGGTGGGCTCGGCCTTCGTGCTCGGACTGGAGGGCGAGGCCGGCTACATGAGCGTCGAAGGGACGTATTCGGAGACGGTCGGCATCTTCACCAGCACGGCCACCTCCAAGGTGGGCGACTGGTACGGCATGATCACCGGCCGGCTCGGCTACGCGGTCGACCGCACCCTGATCTACGCCAAGGGCGGCGTCGCCTTCGTCGACGTCGAGACCACGCTCGGCTCCAACGTCTTCGGCTCGTTCTCGACGAAGGACACGGTGGCGACCTGGACGGTCGGCGGCGGCATCGAATGGGCGTTCGCCCCGAGCTGGAGCATCAAAGGCGAGTACATGTACATCGGTCTCGACGAGACCCAGACCATGGTCGTCTTCGGCCAGTCGATCTCGAACCAGATCGACGGCATCCACACCGCCAAGGTCGGCCTGAACTACCGCTTCGGCGGTGGTGCGCCGCTGGTCGCGCGGTACTGATCGCGGCTGCGCACCTCTGGTTCCGTCTCGGGAGCCCCGGACCTCGGTCCGGGGCTTCTGCTTTTTGCGCCGGGTGCATCGGCCGGCGGCGCGGGCGCCCGGACCCGGCCCCCCGCCGGTGGTCCGCCAGCCCCCGGCGATCGTATCGCTGTTGACAACCTCCGGGGTTCTGGCGAAACCGCTCCGTTCTCATTAAGTTCTGGTCGCGGGCGCGACCCAGACCGTCGTGGCCCGAGGACCGCATGCACGTCTCGACCCCCACGGGCCGGGTTCCGTACCGCCCCCTGTCCGATCGAACCCGGTGACCGATGGCCGATCTGTTCGACAAGCCGCACCGCCCCGACGGGCGGGTGATCTCGATCCGCGGCGCCCGCGAGCACAACCTGAAGAACGTCGACGTCGATCTGCCGCGCGACAAGCTCGTGGTGTTCACGGGCCTGTCGGGGTCCGGAAAGTCGTCGCTCGCCTTCGACACCATCTATGCCGAGGGCCAGCGCCGCTACGTCGAGTCGCTCTCCGCTTATGCCCGCCAGTTCCTCGAGATGATGCAGAAGCCGGACGTCGACCAGATCGACGGCCTGTCGCCCGCCATCTCGATCGAGCAGAAGACGACGTCGAAGAACCCGCGCTCGACGGTCGGCACCGTCACCGAGATCTACGACTACATGCGCCTCCTGTGGGCCCGGGTCGGCATCCCCTACTCGCCCGCCACCGGCCTGCCGATCGAGAGCCAGACCGTGTCGCAGATGGTCGACCGGGTGATGGCGCTGCCCGAGGGCACGCGGCTCTACCTCCTGGCGCCGCTCGTGCGCGGCCGCAAGGGCGAGTACAGGAAGGAGCTGGCCGACCTGCTCAAGAAGGGCTTTCAGCGGGTCAAGATCGACGGCGCCTTCCACGAGATCGCCTCGGCCCCGGCGCTCGACAAGAAGTTCAAGCACGACATCGACGTGGTGGTGGACCGCATCGTCGTGCGCCCCGACATCGCCACGCGGCTGGCCGAATCCTTCGAGACCGCGCTGAAGCTCGCCGACGGCATCGCCGTGGTGGAATTCGCGGACGCGGCGAGCGCCTCCGCTTCGCCGTCGTCACCGGGCGGCCGCGCAGCGGCCAGACCCGGGGATCCATCTCTCACGAAGAAGATGGATGGCCGGGTCGAGCCCGGCCATGACCAGACCGAAAAGGCTGCGCGTTCCGGCAAGGAAACCAAGCTCGCCGCGGCCGCGGCGTCCGACGCCAACCGGCTGGTCTTCTCGGAGAAGTTCGCCTGCCCGGTGTCCGGCTTCACGATCTCCGAGATCGAGCCGCGGCTGTTCTCGTTCAACTCGCCGCACGGCGCCTGCCCGGCCTGCGGCGGCCTCGGCCTCGACCAGAAGATCGACCCCGACCTCGTCGTGCCGGACCGCGGCGTGACGCTCAAGCGCGGCGCCATCGCGCCCTGGGCGAAGTCGTCGTCGCCCTACTACGTGCAGACCCTGGAGGCGCTGGCGAAGCACTACCGCTTCACCCTCGACACCGCCTGGAAGGACCTGCCCCGGCGCGCCCAGGACGCGCTCCTCTACGGCTCCGGCGACGACGAGATCAAGTTCGTCTACGACGACGGCATGCGGGCCTACACGACCCACAAGCCGTTCGAGGGCGTGGTGAACAACCTCGAGCGGCGCTGGCGCGAGACCGAGAGCGAGTGGGCCCGCGAGGAGATCGGCAAGTATTTCACCGCCATCCCCTGCGCCTCCTGTGACGGCCACCGGCTCAAGCCCGAGGCCATGGCCGTGAAGGTCGACGGCCTGCACATCGGCGAGGTCGCCGCCATGTCGGTGCGCCGCGCCGGCGACTGGTTCTCGGCCCTGCCGAAGACACTGAACGCTAAGCAGACCGAGATCGCCACCCGGATTCTCAAGGAGATCCGCGAGCGCCTCGCCTTCCTGAACGACGTCGGCCTCGACTATCTGACCCTCGCCCGCGCCTCCGGCACGCTCTCGGGCGGCGAGAGCCAGCGCATCCGCCTCGCCTCGCAGATCGGCTCCGGCCTCACGGGTGTCCTGTACGTGCTGGACGAGCCGTCGATCGGCCTGCACCAGCGCGACAACGCCCGGCTGATCGAGACGCTGAAGCGGCTGCGCGACCTCGGCAACACCGTGATCGTGGTCGAGCACGACGAGGACGCCATCCGCACCGCCGACTGGGTGCTCGACATCGGCCCCGGCGCCGGCATCCACGGCGGAAAGATCGTCTCGCAGGGCACGCCGGACGACATCATGGCGGACCCGAAGTCGACCACCGGCCAGTATCTGACCGGCACGCGCATGATCCCGATCCCGCCGCGCCGCGTGCCGGACTCCCGGCGCGTCGTGCGCGTCGTCGGGGCGCGCGGCAACAATCTGAAGACCGTGTCGGCCGACATCCCGCTCGGCCTGTTCACCTGCATCACCGGCGTCTCGGGCGGCGGAAAATCGACGCTCCTGATCGACACCCTCTTCAAGGCGGTCGCGCGAAAGCTGCACGGGGCGGCCGAGGCCCCGGCCCCGCACGAGCGCATCGAGGGGCTGGAGCACATCGACAAGATCATCGACATCGACCAGTCGCCGATCGGCCGCACGCCGCGCTCCAATCCGGCGACCTACACGGGCGCCTTCACGCCGATCCGCGAGTGGTTCGCCGGGCTCCCCGAGGCGAAGGCGCGCGGCTACGAGCCGGGGCGCTTCTCGTTCAACGTCAAGGGCGGCCGCTGCGAGGCCTGCCAGGGCGACGGCGTCATCAAGATCGAGATGCACTTCCTGCCGGACGTCTACGTCACCTGCGATGTGTGCAAGGGCAAGCGTTACAATCGCGAGACGCTCGACGTCACCTTCAAGGGCAAGTCGATCGCCGACGTGCTCGACATGACGGTCGAGGAAGGCGCCGAGTTCTTCAAGGCCGTGCCGCGCGTGCGCGAGACGCTGAAGACGCTCCATCGCGTCGGGCTGGACTACATCAAGATCGGCCAGCAGGCGACGACGCTCTCAGGGGGCGAGGCGCAACGCGTCAAGCTCGCCAAGGAGCTGTCGAAGCGCGCGACGGGCCGCACCCTGTACATCCTGGACGAGCCGACGACGGGCCTGCACTTCCAGGACGTCGAGAAGCTTCTCGAGGTGCTGCACGAGCTGGTCGCCCAGGGCAACACGGTCGCGGTGATCGAGCACAATCTCGAGGTGATCAAGACCGCCGACTGGATCATCGACCTCGGCCCCGAAGGCGGCGACGGCGGCGGCGAGATCGTCGCGGTCGGGACACCGGAGGACGTGGTGAAGGAGAAGCGGAGTTATACGGGCGCGTTCTTGAAGCCGGTGCTGGAAAGGAAAATGCTTTCAGCACCAACAAAGCGAAGGAGGAGCATGAAGGCAGCAGAATAGCTAATCTAGGCACTCGCCGACTGCGGCTCAGACTCAATCTCGGCAGAACGAGCAATCTCGCCGATAAATAGATATGTTTGTATTACAGCCAACCGAGCCTCAGCTTTCGTAACATCGACATGAACTCCCTTTGACACCTTACTATAAATCGCATCGAGTCAGGCAGCCAAGTGTTCCAAATCCGAACGAATGAGTTCCTCCGTGCCCGAACTTAGGCGCTTAACCTCAAGATAAGCCATCAAACGATTTTTGTAGTTTTCGGGACCCACATCACGCTTCTTCTTACCGCCATCGATGTACGGCTCAGATCGGGCAGGAAAGATAGCGTCGGCCACCGTCAGGAGAAGGCGACGACACGTGGTCAGCGCTTGCGAATAAGATTCGAGAGACCCCTCACTCATCCTCTCGGACATAGACACGAGTTGCTCCGCCGCCTTCGGAGCGTATGACCGAATAAAATTATCAACACGAGCAAGCGTAGCCCGGATCGATCGCAGGGCCGAATAGCGAAGAGGCAGGGCAAGAACTCGACTTCATGCCGCGAGGCGGATTTGCGCGCGGGTGACGGCGGAAT
>NZ_JAUSUJ010000045.1 GCF_030813915.1 Rhodoplanes tepidamans | reverse complement strand
GCTACGTTTCACCCGCCGATGTTCGTGGCAACCCGACCGTTTGGGGGGGTGGCCCCCCCCCCCCCCCGCCCCCCCCCCCGCGGGCCCCCCCCCCCGGGGGGCCCCCCCCCCCCCCCCCCGGCCGCCGCGCGGCGTTTCCGGTTCTCAGTCAGTGGGATAGTCGATCACCGGGCAGAGCACCCCGGCGTCCGGCGCGAGCATGGCGGCGATCCGCGCCGGCAGCTCGGCGAACCGCACGGCCGGTGCCAGCAGGGCATCGAGCCGGTCGTCGGCGAGCAGTCCCAGAGCCGCCTCGAGCCGCCGGCGATGGGTCCAGCGCGGCCGCCGCGACGGCGACACCTGGCCGACCTGGCTCGACCGCAGGGTCAGGCGCCGGCTGTGGAAGGCACCGCCCAGCGGCGCCGCGACGGGGCCGTCGCCGTACCAGCTCAGCTCCAGCACCATCGCCTCGAGCCCGGCGAGACCCAATGCCGTGGCGAGGCCGGCGGCGCTGGCGCTCGCGTGGACGACCAGGTCGCACTCGCCCAAGGCCTTGTCCGGCGACGCGAAATCGACGCCGAGCGCGGCCGCGAGACGGGCCCGGTCCGGGGCGATGTCGACCACCGTCACGGCGGCGCCCGGCAGCCGGGCGCACAGATACGCCACCAGCAGGCCGACCACCCCGGCCCCCACGACCGCGATGCGGTCGGCCGGACCGGCGCCCGCGTCCCACACGGCGTTGAGGGCCGTCTCCATGTTGGCGGCCAGCACGGCGCGCCGCGCCGGGACGGTCTCCGGCACCGGCACCACGGCGTCGGCCGGCAGCACGAAGCGGGTCTGGTGCGGATGCAGCGTAAAGACCGTGCGGCCGACCAGATCCGGCCGGCCGGCTTCGACGTATCCCACCGTGGAATAACCGTATTTCACCGGGAAAGGGAATGCCCCGGCCATCCACGGCGCGCGCATGCGGTCGTGCTCGGCCGGCGGCACCCGGCCGGCCAGCACCAGCCGCTCGGTGCCGCGGCTGAGGGCGCCGTGGCGGGCCCGCACCAGCACCTCCCCCGGGCCGGGGGCGGGCAGGGGCTCGGAACGGATCTCGGTGCGGCCGGGCGCGACGGTCCACAGCGCGTCGGCCGGGGGAGGGAAGGGCGGGGCGCTCGGGTCTCGGGTCACTCGCACATCCGTTATTGGACCGGGGATCGGACGCACCGCTATACCCGCGCGCGGTGCATCAGGGCAGGGGGACTGCATGTCGGCAGAGGCGGTCGCGGCCGAACCCTCGGACGCACAACGCAGTTTTCCGGTCGCAGGTCGCCGCGCCCTGTTCGCCGGACTGGTCGCGGCGACCATGGCGGGCCTGCTGGGGCTGGCCGCCGCAGCCCTGTCGCCCGGAGGGCTGTCGCTCCTCGATCATCTGCTGCTCGTCCTGTTCGGCCTGACGCTGCCCTGGACCGTCATCGGATTCTGGAACGCCGTCATAGGCTTCCTGATCCTGCGGGTCGCCGGCGACGCGGTCGCGACGGTGCTGCCGGCGGCCGCCCGGGTGTCGCCGACCGCCCCGATCGCCGGCTCGACCGCGATCCTGGTGTGCATCCGCAACGAGGCACCGGAGCGGATCGTGCGCGGCCTGCGGCCGCTGCTCGACGGGCTGGCCGCGAGCGGCCTGGGCGACCGCTTCCACGCCTATATCCTGAGCGATACCAGCGACTTGGCCATTGCCGCGGCGGAGCGGGCGGCGTTCGCGCAGCTCGCTGCGGCGTTCGACGGCCGCCTCGGCCTGACCTGGCGGCGCCGCACCGACAATGCCGGCTTCAAGGCCGGTAACATCGCCGATTTCTGCAACACCTACGGGCATCTGCACGACTACGCCGTGACCCTCGACGCCGACAGCGTGATGCCGGCCGAGGCGGTGCTGCGGCTGGTGCGGATCGTCGAGGCGGACCCGAAACTCGGTATTCTTCAAGGTCTTGTGATCGGCCGCCCGGCCACCAGCGGGTTCGCGCGGCTGTTCCAGTACAGCATGCGGCTCGGCATGCGCTCCTACACGGTCGGCAGCGCCTGGTGGCAGGCGGACTGCGGCCCGTACTGGGGCCACAACGCGGTCCTCCGGCTCAAGCCCTTCATCGCGCACTGCGAATTGTCGGCGCTGCCGGGCACCGGCCCGCTCGGCGGGCACGTGCTGAGCCACGACCAGATCGAGGCCGTGCTGATGCGCCGGGCCGGCTTCGAGGTCCGCGTGCTGCCCGAGGAAACCCTTGGATTCGAAGAGAATCCGCCGACCCTGATGGAGTTCGTCCGGCGCGACCTGCGCTGGTGCCAGGGCAACATGCAGTACTGGCGCTTCCTCGGCCTGCCGCGCCTGAAGCCGGTCAGTCGCTACCAGCTTCTCTTTGCGATTCTTATGTTTTTCGGCTCGCCCGCATGGGTGGGGCTCACCGTGCTGGGGCCGCTGGCGGCCGCCTTCGGCGACGGGATCGCGGCCGGCCCGGCCCTGGCGCTGTTCTGGATCCTGCTGCCGATGTGGTTCGCGCCGCAGCTCGCGAGCCTCCTCGCCATGCTGACAAGGCCTTCCGGCGCAAGGGATTTCGGCGGCGGCCCGCGACTCGTCGCGAGCGCCGTCGCGGCGATGGCATTCATGCAGCTGCTCGTGCCGATCATGTGGCTCGCCCACACCATCTTCTTGATCCGGCTGGGATTCGGGCGCGGGATCGGGTGGGCCGCGCAGGCCCGCGACGACCATGCGGTGCCGCTCGCCACCGCGCTGCGCCTGCTGTGGCCCCAGACGGTCCTCGGCGCGGCGGTGCTTCTCCTTGTTTTTGTTACGGTTCCGGCCGCGCTGCCCTATGCCGCCGTGATCGCGCTGGGGCCGGCGCTGGCGGTGCCGCTGGCCGCGATCACGGCCGCCCCGTGGTTCGGCCGGCTGCTGGCGGCCGGCGGGGTCTGCCGGCTGCCGGAGGAGCGCGACCCGCCGGCGGTGCTGCGGGCGCTGGCGGCCGCCTCGTCCTCGTCCTCGTCCTCGTCCTCGCCGCCCTCGTCGTCCCCGCCGTCGTCCTCGTCGTCGCCCCCCTCCCTCGTCGCCTCGCCTCCGGCCGTCGGGCTCCCGTCATGCTCCAGCGCCTCCGCACCCTGACCGGGGTCCTGGCCTCGCTGCGGACCTATCACGGTCGGCGCGGCCACCGCGACGGGCTCGACCGGCTGTATTCCGGCTTCGTGTCGACAGGCGACCTGGTGTTCGACATCGGCGCCCATGTCGGCGACCGGGTGGCGGCGTTCCGCCGGCTCGGCGCCCGGGTGGTGGCGGTCGAGCCGCAGCCGCAGCTCGTCACCGTGCTCGAGGTGCTGTACGGGCGCGACCGCGCCGTGGCGATCGAGCCGGTGGTGATCGGCCGCACGGAAGGATTCGCCGAGCTGCTGATCAACACCCGCAACCCGACCATCTCGACGGCGTCGAAGGACTTCGTCGCCGCCGCGGCCGGCGCGCCCGGCTGGTCGCAGGAGCGCTGGACCGAGCGGCGCACCGTGGCGATGACGACGCTCGACGCGCTGATCGCCCGTCACGGCGTGCCGGCCTTCGTCAAGATCGACGTCGAGGGCTTCGAGGCCGAGGTGCTGCTCGGCCTGTCGCAGTCGGTCGCGGCGCTGTCCTTCGAGTTCACCACCATCCAGCGCGACGTCGCGCTCGCCGCGCTGGAGCGCTGCGCGGCGCTCGGATACGCCCGGTTCCGCGCGTCGCTCGGCGAGTCGCACGCCTTCGTGCACGCCGGCGATCAGGACGCCGCGGCGATGCGCGAGTGGATTCTCGGCCTGCCGCACGAGGCGAACTCCGGCGACGTCTATGCGGTCCGCTGACCCGCGGACGACCGCCGACCCGCGGATCGCCGTTCCGCCCGGCGGCCTCGCGCCGGAGCGCAGCGCCGCTCCGCTCGTCGCGATCGTGATCATCGCGCTCATCGGCGTCGCGCTGACGCTTCTCGTCTTCTGGCCCGGCGTGATGACCTACGACGCGCGCTTCGTGCTCGATGCGGCGCGCGCCGGCACCTATGGCGACTGGCAGTCGCCCGTGATGGCGTGGCTGTGGCGGCTGATCGATCCCGTGGCGCCGGGAGCGCGCGGCATGCTGCTGCTCGGCGCGGCGCTGTACTGGAGCGGCTTCGCCCTGGTCGGGGCGGCGCTGGCGCGGCGCACGCCGCGGCTCGGCGTGATCGCGGTGCTGCTCGGCTTCGCGCCGCCGGGATTCATGTTCCTCGGCATCCTCTGGCGCGACGTGCTGTTCGGCTGCGTCTGGCTGCTCGCCGCGGCGCTGGCGCTCGTTTCCGCATCGCCCCGGCGGAGAGCTTCGCAGAATTCGTCATTCCGGGACGACGCGGAGCGTCGGACCCGGAATCCAACCCAGAATGCCGAGTTCGGAGCTGGATTCCGGGTTCGCACCTTCGGTGCGCCCCGGAATGACGGACGATGCAACCCCCCCCGGCGGGGAGAGGTCGACGCGCGAAGCGCGGCGGGTGAGGGGGAGCCGAGGCCAGCCGTCAGCGCCGTAAACCCTCACCCCGGCCGCGGGCTGCGCTCGCGGCCGACCCTCTCCCTCGGGGAGAGGGTCGGAAGCGGCCGCCTCCTCCTCCGCCTCGCCGCGCTCGGCCTGATCGTGCTCGGCGTGCTCTTGCGGCCCAACGGGGTGTTCGCGGCGCCGGTGCTGGTCGCCTATGCGCTGTGGCCGGCGGCTTTTCATGCAAAGCGGGCGGTGCTGCTTTATATACCGACCGGGATCGCGCTGTTCGTCGTCCTGCAGCTCGTCTACTACGGCGCGCTGGGCGCGGCGCGCGAGCATCCGCAGCACTCGCTCGCGGTGTTCGATCTCGGCGGCATCACGCATTTCTCCGGCGAGGTGCGCCTGCCCGGCGAGTGGACCGCGGCGGAGCGCGCCCGGCTCGTGACGGACTGCTACGATCCCTATCTGTGGGACGCCTACTGGTACGGCCGCCCCTGCGCCTTCGTGATGGAGCGGCTGGAGCGGCGCGACGGCGTGTTCGGCACGCCGGTGATCGGCACGGCCTGGCGCGACGCGGTGCTGGCGCATCCGCTCGCCTGGCTGGCCCACCGGGCCGCCTTCACGACCCAGTTCCTGACGCAGGCGAACTTCACCCTGTGGGTGCTCGACCTCGACGACAAGACGCGCCTCGCACTGCCCGAGAACAGCGCCTTCGCGGCGATGCTGGCCGTGCACGACGTGCTGAAGCCGACGCCGCTGTTCCGGGCCGGCGCCTGGCTTCTCGCCTGCCTCCTGGTCGTCGGTTTCGCCTGGCGGCACCGCGGCACGCCGGCCGGCGCCTTCGCGCTGGCGGTGCCGGGCTCCGCCGTCCTCTACGTGGCGAGCTTCGCCCTGGTCGGCGTCGCGGCGGACTTCCGCTACGCGTGGTGGGCCGTTCCGGCCGCCCTGACCGGCGCCACGGCGCTCGCCGCCGCGCGCTGTGCCGGCTTGCGGGACGTTTCGTCCGAAGGTTGACGGACGGAACGGCGGGCACGCTGCGGCCGTTTGCATTGGGGCGCGCGACGGCGGATAAACGCTCCGACGACACCGATCGTCACGAGACCGAACCCCCGACGCGCCGCGCCCGACGGCCCCCGAACCGATGAGCATTCCGTTGTCCCCGCGGATCCGTCCCGCCGAGCCCGCGCCGGTCCCCGGCCTCGATACCGGCGCTGCGGCGCGCCGTCTCGCCATGCTGGCGCTGCCCGGCCTGCCGCTGGTGCATCCGGGCGACGATCTCGCCGGCCTGCTGGCGAGCGCCATCGAGGCGGCCGGCGGCGTCGCGCCCGGCGACGTGCTGGTGCTGGCCCAGAAGATCGTCTCCAAGGCGGAAGGCCGCTATGTCGACCTCGCGACCGTGACGCCGTCGGCCGAGGCCGAGCGGCTGTCCGTCGAGACCGACAAGGACGCCCGGCTCGTCGAGGTGATTCTCCGCGAGTCGCGCCGCGTCGTGCGGCACTCCAAGCACGTGCTGATCGTCGAGCACCGCTGCGGCTTCGTGATGGCCAATGCCGGCATCGACCGCTCGAATGTCGATCCCGTCGAAGGCAGCGACCCGGTGCTGCTGCTGCCCGAGGACGCCGACGCCTCGGCGGCGCGTCTGTCGCAGGCGCTCTCGGCGCGCTTCGGCCTCTCCGTCGCCGTCGTGATCAGCGACAGCTTCGGCCGCCCGTGGCGGCAGGGCACGGTGGGCGTCGCGCTCGGCGCCGCCGGCCTGCCGGCGCTGCGGGATCTCCGCGGCGAGCCCGACCTCTACGGCCGGCCGCTGCGCGTCACCGAGACCGGCTTCGCCGACGAGATCGCCGCCGCCGCCTCGCTGCTGATGGGGCAGGGCGCCGAGGGCCAGCCCGCCGTTCTGGTGCGCGGCCTCGTCCTCGACGGCCCCGACCGCCCGGCCGCGGATCTGATCCGCGGCGCGGGCGAGGATCTGTTCCGCTGATGGCCGCGACCGGCACCGTGGTCGCCCTGTCGGGCGGCATCGGCGGCGCCAAGCTGGCGCTCGGCCTGGCGCGCAGGCTGGCACCCGGCGCCCTCGCCGTGGTGGCCAATGTCGGCGACGACTTCTCGCATCTCGGCCTGCACGTCTCGCCCGACATCGACACGCTGGTCTACACGCTGGCCGGCCTCGCCGATCCGCAGCAGGGCTGGGGCCGCGCCGGCGAGACCTGGAGCTTCATGTCGGCGCTCGCCGAGCTCGGCGGGCCGAGCTGGTTCCGGCTCGGCGACGGCGACCTCGCCATGCATGTGATGCGCACCCACCGGCTGGCGCAGGGCGTGCCGCTGTCGCAGGTGACGGCCGAGGTGTGCGCCTCGCTGCGCATCGCCACCAGGATTCTTCCCGTCACCGACGATCCGGTGCGCACCCGTGTCAGGACCGACCAGGGCTGGCTCGACTTCCAGGACTGGTTCGTCGGCCATCGCGCGGCGCTGACGGTGCGCGAGCTCGCCTTCGCGGGCGCCGCCGAGGCGACGCCGCTGCCGGCCGTGCTCGCTGCGCTCGCCGCGCCCGATCTGCGTGCCGTCGTGATCTGCCCGTCCAACCCGCTGATCAGCATCGAGCCGATTCTCGTCGTGCCGGGGATGCGCGCGGCGCTCGCCGCCTGCAAGGCGCCGGTGATCGCCGTGTCGCCGCTGATCGGCGGCCGCGCCGTCAAGGGGCCGACCGCCGCGATGCTGACCGATCTGGGCGGCGCCGCCACGGCGGCCGCGGTGGCGGAGCGTTATCGCGACCTGCTCGACGGCTACGTGATCGACGAGGCCGACCGCGCCGCGCTCGACGCGCTGCACGTGCCGGCGATCGCCACCCGGACCCTGATGATCACCCTGGCGGATCGCGAGCGGCTCGCCGCCGACGTGCTCGCCTTCGCCGACCGCCTCGGAGCCAGCGCATGACCGCCACGAGACTGTGCGCCGTGGTGCCGATCAAGGGCGTCGTCGGCGCCAAGCAGCGGCTCTCCGCCGTGCTGCCGGCCGAGACCCGCAGCGCGCTCGCCATGGCGATGGCCGAGGACGTGCTCGAGGTGCTGGCGCAGGTGCCCGAACTCGCGCGCGTGCTGGTGGTGACGGCCGACGCCACCGCGGCGGCGCTGGCGCGCCGCTACGGCGCCGAGGTCACCGACGCGCATGCCGGCGAGGGCCACACCGGCGCCGTCACGGGCGCGGCCCGCCGCCTCGTCGCCGAAGGCTTCGGCATGATCACGCTGCCGGGCGACCTGCCGCTGCTCGTGCCCGCCGACGTGCGCCGCGTCATGGCGGCCCATCGCGCCGCGCCGGCCTTCACGATCGCGCCGGCCCGCGACTTGCAGGGCTCGAACGCGATCGTGTGCTCGCCCGCCGACGCGGTGCCGCTGCGCTTCGGCCCGGACAGCTTCTACCCCCATCTCGACGCCGCGCGACGGCAGGGGATCGAGCCGACCGTGGTCGAGGTGCCCGGCTTCGGCTTCGACATCGACGAGCCGCACGATCTCGCCGCCTTCGTGGCCCGCGGCGCGCAGACGCGCGCCGGCCGCCTGGTGGCGGATCTCGGCCCGGAGCTTTCGGCGCGGCTCGCGGCCATGGTCGAGCGCGAGGCGCCGCTGATGGAGGTGAGACGATGAGCGGAGCCCTCGATCTTCTGGCGCTGGCGCGCGCCCCCCGTCCGCTCGGCGACGACGAGGCGCGGCTGCTCGCCGGGATCGAGCCCGGCCCGACCCTGATGCGGGCCGCCGCGGCGCGGCGCGACGCCGCCTTCGGCGACCGCATCACCTACTCGCGAAAAGTGTTCATCCCGCTCACCCAGCTGTGCCGGGATTCCTGCCACTACTGCACCTTCGCGCATCCGCCGCGGCGCGGCGAGGCGGCCTATCTGACGCCCGACGAGGTGCTGGCGATCGCCCGCGCCGGCGTCGCCGCCGGCTGCCAGGAGGCGCTGTTCACGCTCGGCGACAAGCCGGAGCTGCGCTACCGCGCCGCCCGCGAGGAGCTCGACCGGCTCGGCCACGGAACGACGCTCGACTATCTGTTCGCCATGGCGGATCTGGTGCGGCGCGAGACCGGCCTCTTGCCGCATCTCAACGCCGGCACGATGACGGCCGACGAGATCGCGCGGCTGCGTGCCGTCTCGGTGTCGCAGGGCCTGATGCTGGAGACCGTGTCGGACCGGCTGATGCAGCGCGGCCTGCCGCATTTCGGCTCGCCCGACAAGCAGCCCGAGGTCCGGCTCGCCACCATCGCGGCGGCCGGCGCGGCGAGCGTGCCGTTCACGTCGGGCATCCTGATCGGCATCGGCGAGACGCGGGCCGAGCGCATCGTCAGCCTGCTGGCGCTGCGCGCCCTGCACGCGACGCACGGGCACCTGCAGGAGATCATCGTCCAGAATTTCCGCGCCAAGCCCGGCACCCGGATGGCCCACCATCCGGAGCCGGACGCGGCCGAGCATCTGTGGAGCGTCGCGGCGGCGCGGCTGATCATGCCGGCCGAGGTGACCGTGCAGGCGCCGCCCAATCTCGGCTCCGGCTATCTGCGCGCCCTCGTCGCCGCCGGCATCGACGACTGGGGCGGCGTCTCGCCGGTGACGCCCGACCACGTGAATCCCGAGAAGCCGTGGCCGCATCTCGAGGCGCTCGCCCGCGACACGGCGGCGGCCGGCAAGGTGCTGGTGGCGCGGCTCGCCGTGCACCGCCGCTACATCGCCGAGCGGGGGCGCTGGATCGACAAGGGCCTGCACACCGCGGTGCTGCGGGCGAGCGATTCGGAGGGCCTCGCGCGGGTCGAGACGTGGACGCCCGGCGCCAGCGCGGCGCTGCCGGCGCTGCCGGCGATCGGCCCGCGGGCGGGGTCGCTGGCGCCGATCCTCGCCCGCGCGACGCGCGGGACGGAGCTGAGCGAGGCCGAGATCGTGACGCTGTTCGGGGCGCGCGGCGAGGCCTTCGCCGAGGTGTGCAACACGGCCGATGCGCTGCGCCGCGACGTGAACGGCGACACGGTGAGCTACGTCGTCACCCGCAACGTCAACTACACCAACATCTGCTCGTACCGCTGCAGCTTCTGCGCGTTCTCCAAGGGCAAGACGACCGAGCACCTGCGCGGCAAGCCCTACGAGCTGGAGATCCCGGACGTCGTCGCGCGCTGCCGCGAGGCGTGGGAGCGCGGCGCCGTCGAGGTCTGCCTGCAGGGGGGCATCCATCCGGACTACACCGGCGACTTCTATGTCGCGCTCTGCCGCGCCATCAAGGCGGAGCTGCCCGACCTGCACATCCACGCCTTCTCGCCGCTGGAGACCTTCCAGGGCGCCCGGACGCTCGGGCTGACGCCGGCCGAGTTCCTGCCGATGCTGCGCGACGCCGGCCTCGGCACGCTGCCCGGCACCGCCGCCGAGGTGCTCGATCCCGAGGTGCGGGCGATCATCTGCCCCGACAAGGTGACGGTCGCGCAGTGGATCGAGGTGGTCGAGGCGGCGCACCGCAGCGGCCTCGCCACCACCGCCACCATCATGTTCGGCCATGTCGACCGGCCGGAGCACTGGGCCCGCCATCTGCTGCATCTGCGCCGCGTGCAGGAGCGCACGGGCGGGATCACCGAGTTCGTGCCGCTGCCCTTCGTCGCCATGGAGGCGCCGATCAATCTGCGCGGCCAGTCGCGGCTCGGCCCGACCTTCCGCGAGTCGGTGCTGATGATCGCAATCGGCCGGCTGGTGCTGCACGGGCTGGTGAAGAACATCCAGACCTCGTGGGTGAAGATGGGCGTCGAGGGCGCCCAGTACTGCCTGAACGCCGGGGCGAACGACGTCGGCGGCACGCTGATGAACGAGAGCATCACCCGCGCGGCCGGGGCGGCGCACGGCCAGGAGATGACGCCCGCGGCGCTCGAGGCGCTGATCCGCGGCGTCGGCCGCACGCCGCGCCAGCGCACCACGCTCTACGGCACCCCGCCGGCCGAGCGGATCGCCACCTCGCACGCCGCCGCCGCCCTGCCGCCGCTGACCACCGCGGTCGCCGCGGCGCGGTGAGTCACCCTGCTCCGCGGACCACGGGTGTCCGGGTTCTGACTCACCGAGCCGCCGCACGGCCTTTCTTCCCTCTCCCCTCGCGGGTCGCGCTCTCGCGCGACAAGAGGGTGCCCTTGCGAAGCAAGGGCGGGTGAGGGGGCGTGCCGCGCGCTCGGAACTCGTGGAGGCCCCCCTCACCGTCTCGGACCTTCGGTCCGAGCCACCCTCTCGTCGCGCCAGCGCGCGACCCACGAGGGGAGAGGGAAAGGCCCGAGGCGCACCGCCACGTCGCACGCCGCCACTGAGCACGGCGTCGGCCGCGGTTGCGCAAGACGGCGTGCGCAAGACACCGGATTCCCGCGCTTTCGCGGCGGGCGTATAGCGGTCTTCCAGCCGACCCCGCAGTTTCCCTCCCGGGTCGGAGAAGGATTCCCAACATGGTGTCAGGATCGGTATCGATCCTCTTGCTGGCGCTCGCGGTCGTCCTGATCGTGCTCGCCACCGGCAAGTGGAAGGTCAACGCGTTCGTCGTCCTGATCGTGATCGCCTTCGCCTATGGGCTGGCGATCGGCATGCCCGCGCTCGACGTCGTCAAGGCGGTGCGCGAGGGCTTCGGCGGGACCCTCACCTATATCGGCATCGTGATCGTGGCCGGCACGATCATGGGCTACATCCTGGAGAAGACCGGCGCCGCCCTGGTGATGACGCAGGCGATCCTGCGCATGGTCGGCCGCTCGCGCGCGCCGCTCGCCATGAACATCGCGGGCTACGTCGTCTCGATCCCGGTGTTCTGCGATTCGGGCTACGTGATTCTCACGCCCCTCAACAAGGCGCTCGCCGCCGAGACCAAGACCTCGATGGGCGTGATGGCGGTGGCGCTCGCCACCGGCCTCTACGCCACCCACACGATGGTGCCGCCGACGCCCGGCCCGCTCGCCGCCGCCGCGACGCTGGGCGCCGATCTCGGCATGGTCATCCTCTACGGCATGATCGTCGCGATCCCGTCCTCGCTCGCCGGCCTCGCCTGGGCGAGCCTGCTCGGCAAGAAGTACGACATCTCGCCCGGCGTCGAGGAGAGCTACAGCGACCTCATGGCGAAGTACGGCAAGCTGCCGTCGACCTTCATGAGCTTCCTGCCGCTGGTGCTGCCGATCGTGCTGATTCTCCTGAAGTCGCTCGCCGACTTCCCGACCCGGCCGTTCGGCAACGGCAATCTCAAGATCTTCTTCGACTTCATCGGCGATCCGGTGACGGCCCTGATGCTCGGCGTGGTCGCCAGCCTGTTCCTGGTGCCGCGCAAGGAGCTCTCGGTCGCGGTCGATTCGTGGATGGGCCAGGGCATCAAGGACGCCGCCATCATCCTCGCCATCACGGGCGCTGGCGGCTCGTTCGGCCGGGTGCTGGCCGCCTCGCCGATGAAGACCTTCATCGGCGAGAACATGGCGCAGCTGCCGCTCGGGCTGTTCCTGCCGTTCGCCATCTCGGCGGCGCTGAAGACGGCGCAGGGCTCGTCCACCGTGGCGATCATCACCACGGCCGCCATCATGGCGCCGCTGATGGGGACGCTCGGGCTCGACCCGGCCATCACGGCGGTCGTCATCGGCGCCGGCTCGATGGTGGTGTCGCACGCGAACGACAGCTACTTCTGGGTCGTGTCGCAGTTCTCCAACATGCCGGTGAACACCGCCTACAAGCTCTACACCTCGGCCACCCTGGTGTGCGGCCTGGTGGCCTTCCTGTTCGCCTGGCTGCTGTCGCTGGCCATCTGACCGGCGGCGGCTTCCGTCTACGGGGCAGGGCTTCCCTCTCCCCTCGCGGGAGAGGGTGGCTCGCCGCGCAGCGGCGAGACGGGTGAGGGGGGCCGCCACAGACTCGGACGTCGTGGCACGTCCCCTCACCCGCCCTCGCGTTCCGCGAGGGCACCCTCTTGTCGCGCGAGAGCGCGACCCGCGAGGGGAGAGGGTCGAACCGCGAGTCGATCGGCCGGAAAGCGGAGGGCAGGCCCATGCTCCGATCCCTGCTGCTGCGTCTGCACGAGCGCCTCGCCCTCAACGCCATGGCGGCCGGGGACTACGCGAAGGCGGAGCGCGCCTTCCGGCGCATGCAGGCGATCGAGGGCGACACGCGGCGGGTGCTGCACAATCTCGCGCTGGCGCGGCTCGCCCAGGGCGATCCGGCCGGCGCCGAGGCGGTGCTGGAGCGGCTCGTCGACGCCTGGGGCGCGGCGCCCGCGACGCTGCGGGCGCTGGCCGAGGCGGCCTATCTGGCGGGCGACCGCGAGCGGGCGCTGCGGCGCCTGCGCGCGGCGCTCGCCGATCCCGACTGCCCGGAGCGGGGCGTGCTGACGCGGCGCGCCGCGCTGTGCGAGGACGCCGCCGCCTATGCCAGGGCGATGGCCGGCAAGCGCGACTTCGCCGAGGGCACCGCGCGGCTCGCCGCCGGCGACGGCGACGCGGCGATCGCCGCCTTCCGGCGCGCCGCCGAGAACGACCCGACCGACTTCGTCGCCCTCAACAATCTCGGCACGCTGCTGATGAACCACGCCGGCGACCGCGCCGCCGCGGCGGCCGTGTTCGAGCAGGCGCTGGCGCTGTCCGACCAGCCGCTGGTGCGGCGCAACCTCGCCGCCGCCCGCGAGGCGGGCTGAGGCCGGCGGCCCGATCAGGCCCCGGTCAGTCCGGGGCGCGGCGAAGCCGCGAACCCGGACTCCAGCCAGGATCGCGGCGCGTGCCGCTGGATTCCGGGTTCGCGCGTTGTCGCGCGCGCCCCGGAACGACGGCCGATCGATCAGCCGCGTCCGGCCCGGGCCGCAGGCGCGCGGCGGGTCGGGAGCGGCTCACGACACGAAGGCGCATTTGGAGGCCGGGGTGCGGGTGTCCATGTCGCGGCCCCGGCTCGTGTGGTCGTCCGCCTCGGCGGCGCAGCCGAGCATGCGGGCGTAGAGGAAGATCGTGAACGCCGCCGTCTCCAGCCGGTCGCGGCCGAGCGCGCCGTCGCGGAACGGCCGCCACAGGAGCTTGAGCAGCAGCGCCGAGAGCAGCGCGTCGACGTTGACGCAGTAGACGTTGCGCGACAGTCCGGCGGCGAACAGCGCCTCGACGACGGCGTGATAGAACGCGTGGAAGACGTTGTACTCGCCGCGCCGCTCGTAGAGCTCGCGCACGAAGGCCTCGCGCGGATCGACGTTGACGGGCTTGTCCTTGAACACCGGGTGGTTGACGCCCGGGATCTTCTGCAGGCCGGAATTGCCGGCCTCCTTCTTCTCCGCCTTGTAGGCCTTGTAGGCGGCGGCGTAGTCCTTCGCCAGCGCGGCGAGGTCGATGCCGTGGTCGCGGTCGCCCGGATCGACGAGGCCGAGCGGCTCGAAGCGGTCGATCAGGAAGGCGATGCCCTCGTAGCCGTTGCCGCCGTGGGCGTAGCCGCAATGGCTCAGGAAGCCGAGCACCGCCTTGTTGAGCTGCACCCGCTCGGGCGACTCGGGGCCGTCCGACGAGACGGCGCCCTTGGCCCCCTGCGCCGTGATGGTGCCGGGGCCGTTGGAGAGCAGCAGCCCGATCAGGGTCTGGAAGGCGAACAGCGAATCGGCGTCGCCGTCGCGGCCGGTGAGCGCCTTGTAGGCGACGGCGCCGAGCGACGCCTCGCGGATCAGCGCCTCGTTCGAAACGCCGCAGAAGCCGTCCGGCGCATGCTCGCCGGCCTCGACCGAGGCGCCGATCATCACGCCGAACAGATGCAGCCACCACGGCAGCGTCTCGGCCGTGACGGGCGAGATGCGCTTGCGCATCAGCGGGCCCCAGGCGAGCGTCGCGGCGATGGCGGCGCGCGCCGCGTCGCCGGTCGGCGGACCCGGCAGGGTGGCGAGCCAGCGCACGAAGGGCGACTTCGCGCCGCGCGCCGCGACGCCGTCGATCAGCGCCGCGGCTATCGGATCGGGCACCGCGCCGACGAACAGGGCGCGGCTCTCCTCGGGCAGCGTCGCCGTGGTCACGTCGAAGCCGTCGTCGAGCACGCTCGGCAGGCCGGCATGGGCGAAGGCCTCGAGCAGCAGCCGCACCAGCCGCCGCGTGCCCTCGAACGGCTTCGGCCCGGCGATGGCGACGGCGGCGGCCAGCACGGCGTTGGGCGCGTTGCCGGCCTCGCGGGCGGCCTGCGCGGCGGCGAGCAGCGGCGTGCCGTGCAGGTTCAGGCTGGCGCCGACCAGCGTGTTGATCAGGGCGCGGTCGTTCGGGCCGCCGACCTGGCGCAGCAGCGCCAGCGCGACGTTCGCCTCGAACGGATGCTGGGCGGCGTCGAGCACCGAGACGCCGTTGAGCGTGGTGACCTGGGTCGCCGGATCCATCTGCGAGGCGCCCGAGGCGTCCTTCATGGCCTGGCGCGGGAAGGCGGCGCCGAGCTGGCGGTTGAGCCGGGCGATCTCGCGGCCGTAGGGCTCCATCGCCTCGACCACCGGGAGATCCAGCTCGGGCGGCAGCGGCAGCCCGAGGCTGGAGCCGAACCACGGCTTCAGATTGAGGTTCCCCTCCGGCTCGAAGTCCGGCAGGCAGGCGTTGGCCTGCATCACGGCGGTGAGCGCGTGGGTGATGTGGGCGATGTTGGTGACCACGGCGCCGCGCCGCGAGAAGACCGGCCGCTCCGGCGTGAACACGCCGTCGACGCCGAACTTCTCCATGAACCAGCGCTCCTTGGCGGCGGCGTCGTCGTCGCCGCCCGACATCGCGCCGGCGTGCCCCACCGGGCGCGTCAGCTTCGACTTCCAGCGGCCGACCACGCAGGCGACCACCGGCTTGGTGAAGGTCGCCTCCAGCTCGTAATGGCCGCCCGGCTCGACATAGAGCACGGCCGCCTTGCTGCGCATGTCGTTGGCGAGGCAGTAGGCGAACTCCGGCGCGGCGAAGTGGATGTAGACGTCCTTGCCGGACGAGATCAGCGTCGTGGTGCCCCATCCCGCCATGCGCAGATAGGTCGCCATCGTGGTGGTGAAGTTGCCGGAATTGGAGAAGATCGCGATCGAGCCGCGGCGCAGCGCCTCGCGTGGCGCGTCGCCGCCGAGCGCGCCGCCGATGCGCACCTCGTTCCACGAGTCGGCGACGCCGAGGCTGTTGCCGCCGAAGATGTCGATGCCGTGCTGCTGCCCCATCGCGCGGATTTCGCGCGAGTCGTGCACGGACATTTTTTCTGTGACGATGAAGATCTTGCGCAGCTCGGGATTGACCCGGATCAGCTCGGCGACGCCGTCGCGGGCGCCGGACGGCGGCAGGTAGATGACGCCGCAGTTGAAGCGGTGACCGTTCTCCAGGCCCTCGCGCACGTCGTTGTAGACCGGGATGCCGCCGAGCGAGGTCTTGAGCCACTGCCCCGAGCGGCCCGGCGAGGTGCCGAACACCACGTTGCCGCCCGAATAGACGTGGCCGACCGGGGTGACGTCCTTCGACTCGCCGCCGAGCACGTTGAGCACGCAGACCCGGTCGTGGCGCGACGCCACCTGGTCGAGCGACGAGATGCCCACGAAGTACTTGAAGGGGCCGATGCCGTCCTTGTGCATGGTGGTGTCCGTTGAGGATGCCGGGCGCATCGCGCGTCAGGCCGCCGTCGGCGAGGCGATCTTGAGGCTCTCGGCGACGAGGGCGCGGCCGCCGTCGCGCATCCAGGCGTCGGCCCGCTTGGCGTAGCCGATCACCTCGCTGATGTCGGAGTCGAAGCCGAAGATCCGGTAGGGCAGGCCGAGCGCCTCGACGGTGTCGCGCAGCGCGCCGAAGCCGCGGACCAGGTTGGGCCCGCCGCGCGCCGCGACGACGTAGAGCGGCGTCGGCCCGTTCTTGGAGAAATACTCGCGCAGCGCGTCGGCGATCGCCCGCAGCGTCTCGAAGATGTCGGTGTTGTTGGCCTTGCCGCCGACGATGAACAGCACGTTGGACTGGGCCAGCCAGTGCTTGAAGCAGATCGCCGCCACCTCGCGCATCTTGGCGTAGGGCGGGTTGCCGCCGAAGTCCGACGAGATGATGGCGAGGTCGCCGAGGATCTCCGACACCAGCGAGTTGGCGCCGCCCCCGAAGGTCGGCGCCAGGATGGTGCCGTGCGGGTTGATCACGTAGACGTCGCTCTGGCCCTGATAGGTGCGGAGCTGGTTGATCTCCTGCTCGAAGTCCGAGTAGTCGACGGCGAACAGATGGGCCGGCAGGCCGAGCCTGAGCCAGCGGCTGTCGTCGCGGTCGAAGCCGCACTTGAAGTCGCAGGCGACCGGGGTGAGGCGGCCGTCGCGCTCGGGGCGCATGCGGATCGGGTTCAGCTCCAGCGTCGTCATCCCGTAGCCGTGATAGAGCTCCCACATCTTCGGCAGGCTCTGCACCAGCGGCGAGATGATGGCGCTCGGCGCGTGCAGGGCGGAGAGCGCGTTCGCCACCACGAAGGCCTTGAGGCCGGTGAGCGAGTCGAACGGGATCTGCGCGACCTGGCTCTTGTCGAGCTCCTCGATGTCGACGCCGCCCTTGTGGGTGAGCGTCATGGTCGGGGCGCGGAAGCGGGTCGCGTCGGTGATCGAGAAGTAGACCTCGTGCTCGGCCGGCACCAGCCCCTCGAAGGTGACGCCGTTGGCCTTGAACCTGAAGCCGCCCGAGGTGAGCTCGGCGAAGTACAGCCGCTCCTTCTCCTTCAGCGCGGTCTTGAGGTCGCGGGCGATGCCGATCAGGCCGGCCTTGCCCTTCTTGCCGACGCCGCCCTTGAACACCGGCTTGATGACGATGCCGCCGTGCCGGTCGATCAGGCTCTTGATCTCGGCCTCGCTGGCCCCCGGCCCGAGCACCTCGGATGTGGGGAAGCCCGCGAACTGCAGGAGCTTGGAGCCGTAGAGCATGCCCGTGATCTGCATCGGTCGCTCCCGCGGTCCCGGCCGCGGCCGCGACCGGCCGCGGTCCTGAGATACCGGGCCGCTGTCCGGTTGTAGGCTCGCCCGCCGCGCTCGTCGATCCGGGGATACCCCATGTGGCGCACGAAAGCGCTGATGAAAATGCAGGCTCTCCTGCTGCGCCGCAGCAGCACCGTAGGGTGGGCAAAGGCGCGGAACGCGCCGTGCCCACGCGGTCGTGACCATGCGGTTATGACCGCGCGGGGCCGGACGGCGTGGGCACGGCGCGCCATCGGCGCGCCTTTGCCCACCCTACGGACTGCGGGCTGCCGAAACCAAGACGGCCGGGGCGCGGGCCCCGGCCGTCGACGGCGTGATCAGGCGAGCCGCGGATCAGTCGGCGTACTGGCCGGCCGCCTTGATGATCGGCGCCCAGCGGTCGATCTCGCTGATCAGCATCTTCTGGTGCACCTCCGGGGTGGCCCGCTCGGGGGCGACCGGCTCGGTGGTGATGTCGCGGAAGCGCTTGGCGAGCTCCGGGTCCTTCATGGCGGCGACGATGGCGTCCGACAGCTTCTTGACGACCTCCGGCGGCGTGCCCTTGGGCGCGTAGACGCCGTGCCAGACGCTGATCTCGAAGCCCTTCAGCCCGGCCTCGTCGGCGGTCGGCAGATCCGGGAATGTGCTCATCCGGGTCTTGGTGGTCACCGCATAGGCCTTCACCTGCTTGGAGGTGATCGGGCCCGTGGTGTTGGTCGCCTGGTCGCAGGTCATGTCGACCTGCTTGCCGAGCAGGTCGTTCATGATCGGGCCGTTGCCCTTGTAGGGCACGGTGGTCACCTGGGTCTGGATCGCGGTCTGGATCAGCATGCCGCACAGCTGCGAGGCGGCGCCGAGACCGGCATGGGCGTAGGTGACCTTGGTCCCGTTCGCCTTGATGTAGGCGATCAGCTCCTGGAGCGTGTTGGGCCCGAAGTCCGGGCGCGCGATGATGGTCTGCGGCGACTCGGTGACCAGGCCGAGCGGCACGAAGGCCGTCTTGGTGTCGTAGGGCAGCTTGCGATACAGGGTCGCCGCCGTCGACAGGCCGACGTGATGGATCAGCAGCGTGTAGCCGTCCGGCGCGGCGCGCGCCACCCGGGCCGACCCGATGGTGCCGCCGGCGCCCACCGCGTTCTCGATGATGATCTGCTGGCCGAGCACCTTCTGCATGCTGGCCGCGGTGATCCGCGCGATGGTGTCGGTCGGGCCGCCGGCCGCGAACGGCACCACGACGGTGATCGGACGATCGGGATAGGTCTGGGCCACGGCCGGCGTGGCTGCGAGAACCACAGCCGCGGCAATCGTCGACAAACGCATCTGCAAAGTCCTCCTTGCCCTTCTTTCCGGGAAGATCGAGCGGGCCGGAACCGGCCGCCGGGTCTGCAGGCTGGCGAGGAGTGATACCATGCGTTGCGAGCCCGCGCATGCACGCTCGCGTCCGACCAAACCCTTACGGGACAAAACGGTAGCGCGATCCGGACGATCTCGCGCGGGCGGTGTGGCACGTCGGGCCGGCACGCGGGCGGCGTGGGTGCGGGGCGAGGGGGACGCCAGCAGACGGTGAGACGGATTGCGCGGAGTGTGACGTAGAGCACTCGGTAGTCGGTCGTTCGCAACCGCAACGCGGCGCAAAGCTGAAGCCGAAGCGGCGCTGGATCCGGTGTGCCCTCGGCTTCCGAACCCGGCGAATTGAGGGCTCTGTCACCGTAATCCGGCCAAAACGCCTTCGCCGCCTTCGGCACGCCCGATCGCCTTCAATTTGAACGCCGTCGGAAACCGACGGATCTTTCCTCTCGCTGCCACAGGTCATCCTCGCAATGCCTGTCACAGAAATTACCGTGTCTCATCGCAGGGTGCAGTCCAGCGCTTTCACCGTATCACTGAACTGGACCTTCGAACGGACTTTCACGATCCGGCCGGCTCGGCAGCGGTCAAGTATCGATCCCCAGCAGAGATCCCGTCATCAGCTCTGACGACTCCGAATCGTCCCGCATTCATTCTTGCGAATACAAATCGCACGTGCGGTTTGGTGTTGTCGTCTTTTGCAGTCATCTCACATCGCAGCAGGCAAGGGCCGGCGGGGAGCCTCAAAGAAGCAGCGTCGGCGATACTTGCTATGTCCACCGCTCCATTTTCTGGAATTTCAAAGGGCACCTCAATTGCTCTTGCAACTGTACCGTCAATTGGATCTGCACGGTTTGGCACCAAGACTTCTATCGTGTGGGCACCGAACTCTTCGAGAGTTCGAAACGAAACACTTCCAGGACGCCAGGCAAATCCTTGCGCGACGTGTCGCTCCGTCCAATCGTTGAAGGGCTGTGTCAGCCCCCTGCAGATTACCGCAATCTGACCGTACGAAACTTCCAGTTCGAAGGACGTGATGCTCATGGTCAATCCATAATTATGATTCTGATACCCAATAGTTGGCCATCCGGAAAGCCACGGCACGCATACCGAGGCATGCGCCGGCGGACATGCTGTCTCGCGGATTAATTGGCCGAACACTGGCCCCCGTTTCTCCCTCTTCGAACATGGCGGGCGGACATTCATGGAGATGCTTACCGAGGATCTCGTCAAGACCACCAAGCGCCTCAGAACGTCACGTCCTTGCGCCGGCCCGATCGATTGTCGGCAGGCTCGGCTTCCCTGATCGAATCGCGCCGGGCGCGTGTTCTGCAGCTTCACCATGCACTTTTCGCAAGGGTCATCGGTGCCTCCCGAGGTCCAAGTCAGTCGGCGGATAATGCGGGGCTACGCCGGCGCGTTCTTCTCGCACTCAGCCGCTCGCAAAAATGGGGCGACCTTGGTGATCATTCATCCTGCGGCCCGCGAGCATGCATCCACTCGGGGAAAGCGTCATTTTCTGCATAGAATATGAGCAAGTCCCGCTTTTCTAGCTTTGTCGGGGAGCGCCCACCAAATGCCTCAAGCGCTTCCTTCGCAGCATGAACCTCCAGGAAGTAGGAATATCCCTTCTCCAGAAGGTCTTCGGGAGGCTTGGAATCCTCCTCCAACGCCGCCGTGATTGCAGCTGACGTTGCGGTCCATGGCTTCTTAGCGAAGATGCAAAGGTCGTCTTCCAATCCCTCCGGAAGACGATCAATCAGGGTCCCGAGATCCATGGGTCCGCCACCTTGCTGGTCCACCTTCATAGCTCGAATCCGTCAACTTTGTTGGTGTGCGGCAGGTGTCGCCATGGTCCACCGCTTATGCGGAGAGCGATGAACGAGTTGTCGCGTGCCGGGCCGATCCGGGAATTACGGTGACAGTGCACTCAATCTTGGTTGGGCGGATGACGGCCGGCCTCGGGCAGTCCTCATTGAACGCCCCGCCGCCGCAGTTCCGCGAAGCTGAAGCCGAAGCGGCTCCGGATCCGGTGTGCCCCCTCGGCTTCGGAGCCCAGCGGATTGAGTGCACTGTCACCGTAATCCCGTAATCCGATGAGCCGGAGAACGGGGAACTGGCCGAACGCCGACCGGGTCCAAAGATGATGACGCTGAAATAAACCCATGGTGTCTGCTCTGTTCAGACCAGGATGAGGGGATTGGCAACGACGCGCAGGCGCTCGACGTCGTTCAGCGCGTCGAAAAGCTCCGTCGACATGAACAGGACCTCGGCCGCGATCCGCTCATCCCGCCAAAGGTGAAGACCCGCGATGTCTCGGTGGCGCACGCTGAGCGGAACGCCGCAGGTTGATGGCGACGAATAGCGAGGATCCCCGGGATCCGAGCTGTGGTTCTTCCCGTCGGCAATGGCATCGACCAAGGTCGTGACATTGAGCATGTAGCGGCCGCGCTCGAGCACGGTCCCATTCGGGGAGTTGATTTCAACAGGAAAGAACTGGTGAACGCCTGGTTCGAAACGCTCGATGATGGCCTTCACCTTTTCCGTCACGCAGGGCTGCGACCCGTATGCGAATGTGAACTCCGGATCCTTCTTTTTCGATCGCTTCACCGCCTTGAGCGTGCGTTTCGGCAGGAGTTCCTCCTCGATCGGCCCCCCCAGCGCGGAGAACCAAAACCCCCCCCCGGTTTCCTCGTCGTGCTCCTCAGGGGGAAACTCGATGTAGGAGTATGGATCTCTTCCCGATCTCACTAGGCCCACCACGTATGGCATGGCTTGTCTCCTGTCTGGCTCGATGCTTAGTCGCCCGACGCACTGTGAAGCCGAAACGGATTCATGGAATATGCTTCGTTCAGCAAGCGCATCCCGGACGGAGGCGCACAGCGACATCCGCGTCTTGACTGCCCCTTTTCGCTTTCGAGGGACGACCACTCATTATAGTCCCCTCACTTCTCGGCCAGTCGCCCCACTCGTGAGATACTTCAGCTCCCGCTCCGCGAACACCTTCGCCTTGAGGTCCTTCACCATTTCTTCAGTGCCCCCGAACGGGGGATCACCTCGACCACCCCCAGGCGGTCGCCGGACTTCCAGTCCTGCGGGCGCATGCGGCTGGTGCCGCTCTTCAGTGCCGTAGCCACCGTAGCCCGGGTTGAGTGCAACGAAACCCGGGATCTGCGGCAGCGCCGACCCCAGCCGTCGCTTCGCTCCGCTCGGGCTACGAAGGAAGCCGGGCTACGGCTTGCTGCAAGCAGGTCATCCGCCCCGGCGGAGTCGTGGGATCCGTGCTTGCGGGCGGGGATTGACCGAGTGGCCACATGTAGCTACATTCGACCCATGAAAACCGTCTCGATCCGAGAGGCCAAGAACCGCCTCACCGAGCTCGCCCGCGCCGTCGAAGGCGGCGAAACGATCGTGGTGACGCGCAACGGTCGTCCCGTGCTCGACCTGGTCCCGCACCGGCAGCGGGGCGGGCTGAACCTCGCCGCTGGCGAAGCCTATCTGCTGGCCAAGGGAGTCGAGGAGCCGGTCCGGTTCATCGCCGACGATTTCGACGCGCCATTGCCCGAAGACGTGCTCTTGCATCCGCGGCCCGAGGATTGATGCGCGTCCTGATCGACACCCATGTCGTGCTGGCTCTGCTCCGGCGGAGCCTCGACCGGCAGTACCCCGGCATCGCGAGCCGTCTCGTCGATCCGGGGACCGTCGGCCATGTGAGCGTGGCGAGCCTTTGGGAAATCGCGATCAAGACCCGGCTCGGCAAGCTCGAGCTGGGAATGCTGCTCGACGACGTTGCCGGGTATCTCGAGGCGGTCGGCCTCACCTTGCTTCCGATCGAAGCCAGGCACGTGATCACGGCGGCCGAGCCGGAGCCCGAGACGCGCGATCCATTCGATCGGTTGTTGCTGGCGCAATGCCAAGTCGAAGACCTTCGGCTCGCGACCGTCGACCGAGCGCTCGTCGACCACCGCCTCGCGCTGAAGGCGTAGCGGCAGCGCGCCCTCTGTTCCGATGGCCTGCGAGGGCAACCCGACAATGGCCCGCATCGTCCTCACCGTGGGCGGCGACGCCCTCGGCACCATGCTGCTGTCGGGGATCGGCGGCGCGATCGGGGGGATGCTGGGCGGCCATGTCGGCGGCATGGTCGACCAGCAGCTGTTCGGCGGCACCGCCAAGCAGACGGTCGACGGCGCCCGCATGCGGGATCGCGGGTGCAATCGTCGGGCTACGGCTCGGTGATCCCGATGCTCTACGGCAAGGGCCGGCGAGGAGATCGCGCCCCAGGAAGCGCTCGCGGGCGACATCCTGCTGTTCGGGGCCGGCAAGGGACCGGCGCACCACTGCGCCTTCGTCGCGCCGGACGGCGGGTTGATCCACTGCCACCGTGAGGCGGGCAAAGTGGTCGAGCAGGCGCTGACCGACTGGTGGCGCGCCAAGCTGAGGCACGCGTTCCGGCTACCGCGAATCGTGGAGGGCGGGGTGTGAACCGAGGCGGACATCTTGTTGGGACCGCAAGATCGTGCTGCCGAGTTGGGCGGCGATTCGCGAACACCCTCCCGGATTGTGCACCGGGCTTTCGCGCGATAAACGGGCGTCAAATCAGCGTCTTAGGTTCGGCGGATACCCCCCGAATTTTCACATATGGACAAAATTCTCTCAGTCGCACAGGTGCAGCCAAGACTTGAAGCGTGTTAAAGTAGCCAATCGATCAGCCTTGTCGGCTGGGGGGGACTATATGGTGATCATTAAGAATATTCGTCAGCTGAAGGGGGCAGCAGTTCTCTCAGAGCGGACGAAGAAAACGCCAGAAATCGGATTTTCCCAATACAATCTCATTTACGGCTTCAATGGCTCAGGAAAGAGCACGCTGTCGCGCGTGTTCGCAGCGCTGCAAAAGGGAAGTCGTCCGGAGGGATTGCCCTTAGACTGCACTTTCGAAGTCGAAATGACCGACGGTACAGTCTACGCCTGCCCCGATAAACTGGCGGGGCTTGAAACGCGAGTGTGTGTTTTTAACACAGATTTCGTGGAGGAGAACCTACACTGGGCCGATGGCAAGGCTAACCCAGTGTTCACAATCAGCGCCGAGCAAGGCGAGGCGGTGAAAAAGCTCGCAGCATTGGAGGGGGTACGACCAAGCGCGAATTCGACTCTCGCTGCTGAAGAGAAGGTGTTGTCCGAAAGGGACAAGGCGTTTGCCACCTACAAACGCGAGCGCGCCCGTACGATATCCGAGCGCCTACGTCAAACAGGTCGCAAGTATGAAGCTACTCAGCTCGTCGATGATTACAAAAAGCTCGTATTTGACGAACAATCCATTCTGAGTGACGCCGCGCTCAATGCAGCGACTGACGCATGCGCACGCGCCGAGCCGTTTCCAAAAGTTAGCCTCGTCGAAATGCCGGTGGCTGCTGTCCTCGGGGCCGTCACGTCCGCAATTGAACTCTGCCCGAAAACGATCGGCAGCGTCGTGGTCGAGGGGCTCGATAGACATCCGTCGATGGTAACATGGGTGAAAGTCGGCCATGACTATCATGTTGATAATAAACTATCCTCTTGTCTTTATTGTGGGAGTGAAATTTCAGAGGAGCGACGCGAGCTTCTGAGTTGCGCTTTCGATGATACGGTTGCGAGCTTCATTGAGCAGCTTGAAATCGAAGATGAGCGCGCACGGAAGACTGCCGAGGCCTTGAGACTTGCTGCCGCGTCGCTCCCGAAAGAAGAACAATTCTCGGCAGAAATCCGTGTTCAATACGCAGAGGCGGTCGCGAACCTCTTACTGCAAGTCGATGTAGTATCGTCGGCACTTGGAAAGGCTATTGCGGGCCTGTCTGTCCGGCGCGGTGCTCCGACCGCCCCGGTCGAGACTGGACTGCCTACCCTAAAAGAGGTTCAAGAAACGAAACGGCAGTTCGAAGCCGCCGTCGCCGTAGTTAATGCGCTCTGCGAGCAGCATAACAGCATGGTGGACGACTTCACTCGGCATCAGGAAGAGGCTCGTATTTCGATCCGCAGGCATTTCCTCGCTGATGGTGCTGACGCCTACAACACGCACATTCAGGAGTGTAAGGCCGCGAGAGAGGCTGTTGATAGCGCAAAAACATCTATTTTGAAGCTAGAAGACGAGATTGCCGGACTGAGGGCGAAAGTACAGCAGCATGGACCAGCAGCCAGTAAAATTAACGAGCTTGTAAAAGCGTATCTCGGGCATGGAGAGCTCACCATTGCTCCGGTCGATAGAGGGTATGAATTGCATCGTAGGGGCAATCTCGTCAAAGGCTCTCCAAGCGAGGGAGAGAAGACAGCGATTGCGCTTTGTTATTTTCTCTCGACGCTAGAGGCGGACGGAAAGAAGGCTGGTAAACTGATTGTGATAATCGATGATCCAATATCAAGTCTTGATACTAAAGCCATGAATTATGCTTGCGCTCTCATTCGGGGCCGCCTCAGCAATGTCGCTCAACTGCTGGTGATGACGCACAACCAGCATTGCATGAATGAATTCAAGAAGGCGTGGAAGGGGCTAGCGCGGGCGGAGCCGCCAAAGGTACCGAAGGCCCGACTACTCTACATTGACGTGACAGTTCCGAACGGGAGCAATAACCGTTCGGCTTCAATTGTGGAAATGTCCTCTCTGCTGCGCGAATACGATTCAGAGTACCATTTCCTCTTCCAGAAGGTGCTGCAGTTCGAAGCGGCGGGAGGTGGCCAATTTGAATATGCGTTTATGATGCCGAACGTGCTACGCCGTGTGATCGAGGTTTTCCTTGCTTTCAAAATCCCTCGAAACGGCAATATCAATGACAAGCTCGCGGAGCTTTGCAGGAACAATCCGGCCCTGGACCCGGCGCGTATGAGTGCACTTGAGCGGCTGTCCCAAGTGGAGTCTCACTCCGACAATCTCGATGACCTGATCAGTCACTCTTCGATGACGGTTGAGGAGGCGAGGGACGCAAACGCTGCCCTCTTGTTCCTAATGGCCCAGAGTGACCCTGAACATCTTGCGGGCCTCCGGAAATACTGCAAGCCATGACGACGTGCGGCTTGCCTATCCCACTACTTCGAAGCCAAGGCGGTCGCATAATTGTCGTCAGCCTCAATGACCTCGACTTCGGCAAGCGCGGTACGCTCCGGACCGGGTTCGCAACATGCTGCTGCCCGGCCTCGGCGGGGCGATCGGGCGGATGCTGGGCGGCTATGTCGGCGGCATGGTCGACCAGCACCTGTTCGGCGGCACCGCGAAGCAGACGGTCTACGGCGGCCGCATGCAGGATCTGCGGGTGCAGTCGTCGGGTTCCGGTTCGGTGATCCCGATGCTCTACGGCAAGGGCCGGCTCTCGGCGAACGTGATCTGGATGCGCGGCTTCGAGCTGCGCCCGCTACCATAGACAACGGGTCCGCCTCGGGTGCGTGTGCGATCACACCGACGGCCCTGAACCCTGACCGTCATCCTGAGGGGCCCGGCACCCGGGTCCGCGCGTCGCGCGGCCCGAGTGTAAACTCCGCCGGGCCTCGAAGGATGCGTAAGCGTCGTTTTGGCCCCACCTTCTTCGGGGGTTCGTGAGGGCGGAGGGTGCCGATCATCGAGGTCTGAATCGGAGATCGGCTTGTGTCTAAA
>NZ_JAUSUJ010000044.1 GCF_030813915.1 Rhodoplanes tepidamans | reverse complement strand
CGACGGCCACCCCAACAGCCGCATCGACGACCTGCTGCCCTGGGCCTACGCCCCGCCGCAAGCCCTCAAAGCCGTGGCCTGAAAACGACGCTTACGCCGCTCGCTTTTGGCCCGCAGCATCTATACGCTTGGCGGAAACTACGGAGGTGCACGATGGCGGCAAAGAAAGTGAAGATCAAAGAGTTTGGGCTTGATCTAGAGGTCAAGAACAAGGGGGTCACCCTTGATGTTTATGAGGGGGGCAAGCATCTCGGGGACATCCAGATTACGAAGACGGGCCTTACGTGGTGTAATGGAAAAGCGGCGACTGGACCAAAAGTTAGTTGGCAGGAATTCATCGACTGGATGAACAGCGGCGGCTAGGTATTTTGTTCTGTTTCCAGCTTTCGGCCGCCCCGGAACGACGGAAATCGGAATTCAACATCCTTCTAGACCTGTAGCGCATCGACCACCCATTGCCTTTCAAAAGACGTGAGAGCGCTTCGAGGATTGCTCGCCTCGTGGAGGAGACGGCGGCGCAAACTATCAATAGAGTCCCCGCGGCGCAAAAATCGCTCTGATATCTGGACCGGCACGCCCTGTTCGTCCAAATTCTTGAGCACTTCAGCCCGGAACCATCTCGGCATCTCGGCAAGGTACAAACTGTAGCTCGTATTAGAGTTTTGGCGCTTAGCGAACATTTCAACGACCGCAAAAAGCTGTGGAAGCCCATACTCACAGGCGCGCAAAAAGCGGAATACGCCATCATACCCGCTAGGATCACCTTGGTACGAGCTGCTATGCCAAAGGAAGAATCCCTTCAGCATAGCGTGAGACCGAAGATTGGAGAGGTACACAGCGAGCTGCGCCGCACTTTTACAGCCGAATTCGCTCGGCCGCCTAACTGAACAGATAATATTAGCGACGGCAAGGATCTCGTCGTATCTAGGAAATCTATTCCAATGAATATGAGCGCGGTGCCGAGACGCAGCCTCGGTCTGCTGCTTGAGCGCTATTGCGTCCTCAAGTCCGACGGAAGACGCCAGTCGGAGTTCTTCCTGCGTGAGGTCCATCGTTCTTGCGAGTTCCGCGACACGATCACTGATGGCCTCTGACGTGTCCTCGTCTGAAATATGCACCACCAACTCGTCGGGAGCTTCATCAAGGTCACCAAAGAGCGGTGGCTCCACCTCGATTGTCTCTTGGTCCGGCGGAGCATGGAAGAGATACACAGCTCCGATATGGTGCTGGCCGAGTCTGCCCGCACGCCCGCGGATGTTCGAAAACGTGAAGAAGTCGTAGTCGCGCCGGTTAATTGACTTGTCAAAGATGAGCACTGACTTTGCCGCAGTATTCACACCCTCGATAAGAGTTGAAGTACAGATCAGAACTGGAATTTCACCCGTGTTGAACAGCCGGACGAAATGCGAGGCGAGCGACCGCGGGATTCGACCGTGGTGGACGGCGACCCCTTTTGCAACAGCCTTGCTGAGTTCCCAATTTTCCCCAAAGTTCTCACTGATCCATTGCGCGGACGCTTCCACCGCAGCAAATGAGTTGTTTTTGACGAGGTCCGATGCAAGCTTGTTTGCTCTATCAGGAGACGAGATAAACACGAGTGCAGGCCAGTTTTTCTTCTGCTGCAATTCCTGCGTCAGACGTGCCGATTTGTTCTGAACCCGCCTGAGGTCGAACGTATCCACTGCCACTGTTGCAAAACGAGTGTGCAGAAACTCGAACTTCCAGCGATTGTCAGCCGAATACCGGACTGTTTCTATGTTTGGTCCGAGAAAAAAGAACTGGTTCGAGCGGCGAAGCAGCTGATAAACCGCCGCATTCAACGTGGAACTCCGATCGTCATGCCTACTAGGATCGAGTTTATAGAACTCATCTACGACTGCAAGATCCAGGCGTCCTAGGTCCGGTCGGTGCAGCAGCCGCTCTTGAGTCCCAAGAAAAATGACGTTCCCGTCTGAAGGAGCCTCTTGGGAATGGTACATGATAAGTGTAAACTTATCCTGAAATCGTCGCTCTATTCGGCGACGGAATTCATCCAATAGGGCAATAGTTGGAAGCACGATCGCGACCCGCCTGTAACGATTGGTCGCAAGCAAAGCATCGATCAATAGATTCTTTCCGAAGCTGGTGGGAGCGCTTAGAACCAAATTTCTCCCAGAAAGCAACGTGTTCAGCGCGCCAATCTGCTCTCGATGGAATGTGATCCCGCCGAGCTCCTCGGCGGTCACCGCATCAGCAACGATGGCGTCGCGGTAATCCGCAGTATCCTTGTCGATATAGTTCCATAACCCAACTGCCCTTGCGAGCGCTCCAAACGCCTCGCGATATGACGCAAGCTCCTCACGTGTCTCAATCAAATGGGCAAGCCTTGGCACGACGTTCAGAACTTCTGGATCGTCCACATCTCGAGTCTGGATGTCGTGTGCGGTTTCCTGTAAAATTGAAAAGATGCGAGCTTTGAGGATAGACCCTCGTAGCCCCTCTATCTCTCCCCACTGCTCTTGGGAGACCGTCATTGGAGCCCCTTCAGCTTTCCGTCGAATTCCTTGACGAAGGCGCTTTTATCCCCGAGCGGAACGTAAATAAGTACAATGCGTATTTTCTTGGTTAGGCCCGACCTTCCGAGCTGCCGAGTGATCGCCTGAAGTTCCGGTAGCAGCGCAGATCTGTAAGCATCGTCGACCTTGTTCGCCGATCGGCAAGCTGCGCTGTTGGAGAGAATCCCTATAACGAAAACGGCTGCGTCTACAAATCTGTCCAAACTAGTCTGCGGCTTGAACAGCTGCATGAGTTCGGCGTAACGAGGTGTGGTGCGCGAGATTTGCGGCCCAAGCAAAAGCTTCTGTTCTGTGAGGAAGCCCTGTTGAAGGTGGTCCGTGACCGACTTGATTGCTTCAGTGATCGCCTTGATAGTGTTGGTATAGAGTTTCGATTCTCCGAGCCACAGTTCGACACCCCCTTTCTTAGGAAAGCGGGCATGCACCATGTCGAATGCCTTCACGACATCATTTGTCGCACTCTTATAGAAAACGCGAGGCGAGATGGGCAGCGTACCAAAGTAGTCACGACAAATTGCATGAAGTGTTATCTCTCCAGCTTCACCGCGTCGCTTGTACTTTTCACTGGTATAGACCCGGATGGCCGCCTGTCTCAGCTTGACGTACATGTTGCCATGCGTCACCGCCAACTCTTCCTCGGGAAGTGCGTATTCCGGAAGCCATTCGATTAGATGCTCAGCAAACGGCTTACAACGCCATGCTCTGAGTTCGAACCCCGCACAACAAATGCCAGCGGCTGGATGTCCGGCCTCGAAATGTAATTTCTCAAGAAACCGGGCCGGTTTGTGATCGTAGACGCTCACCTGCGACTCGCCTATTTGCAAGAGAAGTACGAGCTTTGCCCATGGCTGTGACGAGATCAACCTGATTGTTTCCCACATCACAGGGGCGGTCGGAGGTGCCGGTAGAAATCCGGTCTGCCTGAAGTACAATAAAGTGAATTTCTTTTATAAGCGAGAAATGCCTAGTTAGAACGCAGCGAAAGCCGGGATATTGGCACGCTCCCACCCGGGATTCCCGTTCTTTCTGTACGGGCCACTATCTGGAGGCGTGGCATGTCCATTTCGGCCGTGAAGCGTGATCCGACCGCCGTGGCCGTCACCGTGACGGACGATCGCCTGGTCGTCACGCTCAAGGACGGGCGCGAGGTCGCGGCCCCGCTCGTGTGGTTTCCACGCCTGCTCGACGCGACCACGGCACAGCGCGGCAACTGGCGGCTGATCGGCCGCGGCCACGGCATCCACTGGCCCGATCTCGACGAGGATGTCTCGGTCGCGAGCCTGTTGAAGGCGAGCTGAGCGGGCGCGGCGCGCGTCGGCCGCCCCCGTAGCCTGGATGGAGCGCGAGCGACATCCGGGGGCGGACGGCGCCACAGATCCCGGGTTTCGTTTCACTCGACCCGGGCTACGAGCTGGACGTATGACGCCAGCGGCCCGGTCCGTTGCCAGGCGGTCGCCACGCCCGCTCGTGGTCGACATTCGATTGCCCCGCCGCGGACGTGATCAGAATTCCCAGCACATGAGACAACAACCTTTATTCACGCAATATCACGAACACACCCTCCGCTTGCAGCCCCGGAGTCGCCTCGGCATAGTTGGATGCGCGCGGTCGCGCTGCGTCACGTCGCGGCCCGCTCAGGGGGAGTGCGTCGCATGGCAGAGCAGAAAGTCGGAAATCCCGCCGTGGTCGGGCTGGCCGGGTTCGGCCTCACCACGATGGTGCTGCAGTTCCACAATGTCGGCTGGATGGGCATCGGCCCGGTGGTGTGGCTCGGGCTGATCTTCGGCGGCCTCGCCCAGATGGTCGCCGGCCTGCAGGAGCAGAAGACCGGCAACAATTTCGGCTACTGCGCCTTCACGGCCTATGGCTGCTTCTGGATCGCGCTGGCGCTGCTGCTGATCGGCAACCACTACAATCTCTACGTCTCCAGCAAGAGCGACATCGGCTGGTTCCTGATCGCCTGGACGCTGTTCACGGCGATCCTGTGGGTCGGGGCGATGCGCATCTCGGGCGCGCTGGCGCTGACCTTCACGCTGCTGCTCGGCGGCTTCGTGCTGCTCGACCTCGCGCATTTCGGCTTCCCGGAGCTGACCGTCGTGGCCGGCTACGAGCTGATGCTGTGCGCCGCCATGGCCTGGTACATCATGGCGCATCTGATCTTCGCCGACGTGTTCGGCCGCGACGTCCTCCCCGTGGGGAAGCCGTGGCTGCGCGCCCCGGCCGCGCCGGTCGCCGCCGCCGCGCCGCGTCCGTCCGCGGCACCGGTCGCGGCCCTCGAGGTCGCCGGCGCCAAGGGCTGAGCGCCTGCCGCCGGCACTGCAACCGAGATCGGAGACCCATCATGCGTGCATCGAAGCTGATCGCCGCGGCGCTCGCGGCGGCCCTCTGCGGCGCCGCCGCGCCGCCCGCCGTCGCCGGCGACGACACCGCCACGCCCGAGGAGGTGGTCGCGAAGGTGTGGGGCGCGGCGCGCTTCCTCAACGAGAAGGGCGCCTCGGGCATCGCCGAGTTCAACAACGCCAGCGGCCGCTGGGTGTGGAAGGACTCCTACGTGTTCGTCTACGACTGCCGGCTCGACCGCATGGTGGCGCATCCGCTGCGGCCCGATCTGGTCGGCCGGCCGATCATGCAGATCACCGACAATGGCGGCCGCTTCATCTTCCGGGATCTGTGCAAGGCGGGCGGCGACAGGCGCGGCGGCTGGGTCGAGTATCTGTGGACCCGGCCGGGCGCCGGCGGCGTGTCGCGAAAAATCTCCTACGCGCTCGGCGCCGACATCGCCTTCTCGACCGGCCTCCAGGTGGCCGCCGGGGTCTACGACGACAAGGCCTCGGCCGCCGACCTCGCCGCCCTCACCGGCAAGATGGCGGATCCGGCCAAGTACCCGGCGCACTGAGCGCGGCGGCGGCGCGGCCGGCCGCGCCGCCGGCCGGGCCGCGCCGGGGCCCCCGCCCTACTGCATCTTGATGTTCGCCGCCTTGGCGATGGCGCTCCAGCGGGCGATCTCGGACTCGATCAGCGCCTCGGCCTCGGCCGGCGTGTTGCCGACCGGCTCCATGCCGAGCTCGGCGAGGCGCTTCCTCGTGTCGGGCTGCGCGAGGCCGGCCAGGATGTCCGTGTTGAGCCGCGCGACGACCGGCGCCGGCGTGCCGGCCGGCACGGCGAAGCCGACCCAGAAGTTCATCACCATGCCGGGCAGCCCGGCCTCGGCGGCGGTCGGCACCTCGGGCAGAACGGGGGAGCGCTTCGCGGCGGCGACCATCAGGGGCCGCAGCTTGCCGGACTGGATCAGCGGCAGCGCGGTCGGCAGCGACGTCACCAGGACCTGCACCTGCCCGGCGACCAGATCCTGCAGCACCGCCCCGGCGCCGCGATACGGCACGTGCACGAGGTCGACGCCGGCGAGGCTCTTGAACAGCTCGCCGCCCATGTGGGTGTTGGTGCCGTTGCCGCCCGAGCCGAAGAAGTACTTGCCGGGATTCGCCTTCAGCAGCGCGATCAGCTCGGCGACGGTCTTCGCCGGCAGGTCGGGATTGACCACCATCACGTGCGGGTTCTCGACCGCCGTCGTCACCTGCACGAAGCCCTTGCGCGGATCGAACGGCAGCGTCGGGATCAGCCCGGCCGCGATGGTGAACGACATCTCCAGGGTCAGCAGCGTGTGGCCGTCCGGCGCGGCGCGCGCCACCGCGCTCCAGCCGACCACGCCGGCGCCGCCGGTGCGGTTCTCCACCACGGTCGGCACCCCGAGCGGCCCGCCGGCCGCCTGGGCGACGATGCGGGCGACCGTATCGGTCGACCCGCCGGGCGCGAACGGCACCACGAAGGTGACGGGACGGGACGGAAAGGTCTGGGCGGACGCGGGCACGGCGGCAGCCGTGAGCGCGCCGGCCGCGACCGCGACGACGAGCGCGCGAACGATCGACAGCATGGCATTCCCCTGTGGACGCGCCCGGACGGACGAGGCCGCGGACGCGCGAGACCCGAGACGGAGCGGAACGACGAGGAGACGGAACGAGAGACGACGACGAAGAACGACCAAGAAGAAGAACGAAGACGCATGAAGAAACGAAGACGCATGAAGACGAGACGGTCCGGCGGGACGAGACGTCCGTCGGACGGAGCACGGCGAAGGCGATCGGGCCGCGCACGGCCGCGCCGTGCATCCCACCCCCGCCGCCGCGGGCGCCCTCAGCATGATCCGCGCGCCGCCGCGTGCCAAGCGGGAAGACGGCGGCGTCCGCAGCCTCCGCTCACGGCCGCATCCGCCGCGGCGCGCGGCGCGCCGCCCGGGAGGACCGGTCGAGGGTCCGTGTCCTCACGAGCTTCCGGACCGTGCGGCCGGCCGCTACCATCCGCGTCGTTCGATTGCCGTCTCGATTCGAACGGTTTTGTCCGGCGCGTCCGGACCCTCTCGTTTCGACAGCTCCGCGCCCGTTCGGGCGAGTACGACCATGCCGCAGTCATCGTCTTTCGCGCTGTTCCGGGCGAGCCCGGCCGGCTCGCTCGCGCCCGTCCTCCTCGTGCCGCTGATCGCCGGGCTGTGGCTCCACGCCGGCGCCGTCTACGCCCCGTGCGACGACGCCTATATCTATCTCGTCTACGTGGCCAACCTCTACGAGGGCCATGGCCTGACCTACAACGGCGATCCGGTCCAGGGGTTTTCCAGCCTCCTGTGGCCGTGGCTCATCGCCGCCGCGGCACCGTTCACGTCCGGCCTCCCCGAGGCGATGGAGATCGCGAGCTTCGCGGCGGGCGCCTTCACGCTCGTCGCGACCTGGTGGGCGGGGCGGACGATCGGCCTCTCGCCGGTCCGGGCCCTGCTGCCGCCCGCCGGCCTCGCGCTCACCGGCGACGTCGCGTTCTATTCCGGCAACGGCCTCGAGACCCTGCTGTTCGCCGGCCTGGTGGTGATCGCCGCGTCCGTCCTGTTCGACGCCGCCGGCAAGACGCCGAGCGGCCGCCGATGGCTGCTCCCGGTCCTCGCCCTGATGATCCTGACGCGGCCGGAAGGGGCGCTGATCGCGGCCGTGATCGTGCTCCACGTCGCGCGCGTCGAGCGATCGTGGCGGCGCGGGCTCGGGCTGGCGCTGGCGCTCGCCCTCGCGCTCGCGCCGGCCTACGTGGCGACGCGGCTCTATTACGGCTCATGGCTGCCGGCGACCTACCATGCGAAGTCCGGTGCCGGCCTCGCCAATCTCGGCCAGGGCGCGGCCTATTCCGGCCTGTTCGCCTGGTTCTACCTGCCGATCGTCGTGCTCGCGGCCCTCGCCTTCGTGCTGCGCTGGCGCCGGCTCGGCGGCGCCGCCCTGCCGGTGCTGACGATCCTGCTCGCGTGGTGTGCGCAGGTCACCATCCAGGGCGGCGACAACATGGTCGGGTTCAGGATGTATGTCGCGATCCTTCCGCTCGTCTACCTGACCATCGTGCACGCCTTTCGCGACGATCTGCGCATCGTCGCCCCGGTGCTGATCTGCGCGTTCGCCGCGCTGTTCTGGTCCTACGGCCAGGGGACCGCGCGCGCGAGCTCCTGGAAGCTGCCGATCAGGCAGCACATCGAGGCCTGGCGCAGCGCCTATCCGGAGCGGAAGAGCACCGGCCTGTGGCTCAAGGCGTCGCTTCCGCCGGGATCGACCGTGGCACTCGGCGCGGCCGGCATCACGCCCTACTTCTCGGGCCTGCCGACCATCGACATGCTGGGCCTGAACAACCGCCACATCGCGCTCCACGGCAAGCGCAATCGCAGCCTCGGCTACGCCCATCAGGCGGGCGACGGCGACTACGTGATGCGGATGCGGCCGGAGGCCATCCTGCTCGGCCGCGGGCTGCTGCCCAGCCCGTCCGTCAGCGACACCGGGATCTGGGCGAACCCGGCCTTCAAGGCCGACTACACACCCTGCCGGGCGCCGTCCGGAACCTGGATCTGGATCCGCAACGACACGCTCGACGCCATGCGGCGCGGCGGGCGAGAGCCCGCGTGCCGGACGAGCCCGTAGCACGGGCCGAACGCGTCTGCCGCGGGAGATCGCAGCCGGCATGACGCGCAGCGGAATGGGGGGCGGACCGCGCCGCCGGTCCCCGGTCTCGTTTCGCGCGACCCGGGCTGCGGAGCGAGCGGCGGGTCGCGGGGGCCGCCGGAGGCCCACCCCGTCTCCGCCCGCCCCCTCACCGCCGCATCAGCGCGAACACACCCCAGCCGAGGTATTCGCGCGTGAACGTGGCGTAGCGCACGGGCTCGGCGGTCAGGGTGGCGCGCACCTCCGGGGCGAAGGCGTCGTCGGGATGGGCATCGAGCCAGCGGCGCATGGTGAGCCACTTGGCCGCCTCGTAGCGGTCCCAGCCGTCCTGATCGGCCAGCACCATCTCGACGACGTCGAAGCCGAGCCGGCCGAAGGCGGCGAGCAGGTCCGGCAGCAGCAGGAAGTCGGCGATCGCGCCGGCGAGGCACCCCTTGGCGACCGCCTCGCTCGGCGGCAGCCGCCGCCAGAACGGCTCGCCGATCAGGATCAGGCCGCCGGCGCGCAGGCTGCGCTCCAGGAGCGCGACCGTGCCGGCGACGCCCCCGCCGATCCAGGTGGCGCCGACGCAGGCGGCCACGTCGACCGGCGCGTCGGCGACATGGCCGGCGGCGTCGCCGTGCACGAACGTCACCCGGTCGGCGACGCCGAGCGCGACGGCGCGGCGCTGCGCCTGCGCCGTGAACAGCGGGCTCATGTCGATGCCGGTGCCGCCGATGCCGTGATCGCGCGCCCAGGTGCACAGCATCTCGCCCGACCCGCTGCCGAGATCGAGCACCCGCGCCCCCGCCTCCATCCGCAACGCCGCGCCGAGCGTCGCGAGCTTGTCCGGGGTGATCGGATTATGGATGCGGTGCGCGCTTTCGCTGACGGTGAAGATCCGCGGGATGTCCACGGCGGAAGTCCTCGGGGGGTGTGGTGGGGCTCGTCCGGGCGGAGAGCCGGATGGTTGGTACCCCGCAGCCCGCATGAGGCGCCAGCGGAATGCGGGTCGTCACGGCACGAGGCATCCCGCTGGCGGTCGCGGACTCCGACCGGCCCCGTCACCCTGAGAGCTTGTGAAACTTTCCAGTTTTCGGCGTTTTCAGCCCAGCTAAGTCGTTGATTGACTCAGCTCGAAAAGTGCGAAAATCGAAAGATTCACAGCCTCTGAGATGCCCGGCGAAGCCGAGCCTCGAAGGATGCGGCCCTGTCGTAGTCGAGAATCACTCACTTGGCCGCACGGAGCAGGACAACGGCACCGAAGCAATCAGTGCACTGTCACTGTAATTCCGCAAGACTGGATTTCTTGGGGTCATGGCGAGCCTGTCGGGTCATGCCCCATAGCGGGCATTCCACATCTGCCCAGCCGTTGATCGAACCCGTCGCAGCCTGCTAGACACGAGCTTGGTCAGATGGCGTGTGAATGGGCGTGCCGTGATTGTGCCTCCGCGGGTCGGCAAACTGCGCGCTCGCAGATTGCTATGGTTTTCCGGTTTGCTCGGTAATCCGAAATTTTTGGTTCGTGTGTGTACGCTCGCGGCATTTAGCCTCACGGGCGCGCTCTTCTATTGGGCGAACCTGCTCGCAGCCACTACCTATAACGAAGCCTGTTCCAGTCAGGCTCTTACTTTCTCAATTGACGGGACGCATACTTGGTCATCTGTTTGGATTGCGTTACTGATTGTGCTCTTTCCGGTCCTTTGCTCCCGAAGTGATGGGATCGCCAAAACGAACCTAATTCTATCAACGCTGACCCTCATCCTGGCGTTCTGCTTGCAGTATACGGCCAGAACGCCACCGCATTCATGCTACTCGCAAGGTGGCAGCTATGAGGACCAGGTATCAGGGATTTTTCCTTTTATCTTTTGGTCAATTCTGATCCTAATAATTATGTATGTCTCGCTTTTCATCGATTGGCTCATTTGGGCCGTGCGGCGTGTTTTCCCGCCAAGTGTATGACTGTTTTTGGCACGGAGCCGACCTGGTGCCGATCTCAGGGACCCGCAGCAAGCGTAGCAAGCCGTAGCCCGGGTTGAGTGCAACGAAACCCGGGGGCTCCCGCCGCCGCCCCGGACGTCGCTGCGACCGGCACGCCACACAGCAGGCGAAGCCGATCCTGGCCCGAATGCAGCGCAAGCGGCGTGCGAGCGGATCGCGCCGCGGATCCCGGGTTTCGTTTCACTCGACCGGGGCTACGGATGACTGGCCCCGTCACCCTGAGGCGCCCGGCGAAGCCGGGCCTCGAAGGGCGACGGCCGAGGCGCCGTGGCCGGGGCAACGGCGGCGGAGCAATTAGTGCACTGTCACCGTAATTCCCGTAATTCCGTAATTCGCCGTAATTCGCCGGCTATTTTGTCAGGTGCTGCTTGCTCATACGCAACGTGGCCACAACCCCCTCGTGTGACCAGTCGAAGGCGATGGAGCCGCCGAGTTGGGCAGTCACACTCTGGGTGACCAACTTACTGCCGAAGCCCGATCGTTTCGACGGACCCGCGCCAGCCGGACCGCCGCGTTCGGTCCAGATGAGGACCACGTCATCATCATGGACGTTGCACGACACGTCCAGACTGCCGCGTTCGGTCGACAGCGCACCGTACTTGGCGGCATTTGTCGCGAGTTCATGGACGACCAGGGCCAGCGCGGTGCTCGACGCTGGGCCTACGTTTACCTTCGGCACCGAGACACGGACGCGAACGGTGGCGCCCTTCTCGTCGTAAGGCGCAAGGACGATTGCAAGAATGTCACCGAGAAGGGCGGCGTCGGTCTTCCGGCCGGGCAGCGGGCGAACGAGGGTTTGCGCGCGCCCGAGCGCCATCAATCGGCTGGTGAGATCTTGCGCCATCTCCTCCTTCGTCTCAGCCGAGCGGGAGGTGATGTGAGTGAGCGCGGTTGCAATCTGCAGCAGGTTCATCACCCGGTGGCTCATCTCGCCAGCGAGCAACTCATTGGCTTCCTCGGCCTGCTTGCGTTGGGTCACATCGAGGAAGACGCCGAACATGACCCGCTCGGCGATATCGGCGTCGCTGCCCTGCCCCCGGGCGGATATCCACCGTAAAGCCGTGTCGTGCATTATCCGGAAGTCGATTTCATAAGCTCCGACGATCGCCCGCGTAGCGGCGAACGCCGACCTCACCCTCTTGAGGTCGGCCGGGTGGATGTTTTTTGATAAGGTTTCGAACGTGATCTCTCGTGTGCTTTTTCCAATTCCCCACAGCTCATAAGCGCGCTCATCCATGGTGATGGCGTCGGTATCGACGTTCCACGACCATAATGAAACACCAGCCGCGCGGGTGGCAGCGCGCAAGCGCTTTTCGTCCCACGCCGGAAACGGCGTTCGGCGTGACGGCTCGTCGGTCATATCCGCCTGCTCAGGACACTTTCTGCCCTGCCCCCTCGAGTCTCTCGTGCTGCTCTGGGCCAGAGAATTCAGCCCCGTTTTACTGCGTCAGCATGCCACTCTGGCCGATCGCGGCGGAGATTGCGGATCTGCGCACCTCCGGAACGTATCTCGAGTAGCGACCTGCCTGCGATCCTCCCCGTCCATGCCGGGAATTACGGGAATTACAGTGGCAGAGAATTACAGCGACAGTGCACTCAATTCCCGGCTCGAGTGCAACGAAACCCGGGGCTCCGCCGCCGCTCCGGACGTCGCTGGGGCTACGCGCCAGACGGCAGGCGAAGCCGATCCTGGCCCGGATGGAGCCCGATCCGGCGTCCAAACCGACCGCGCCGCGGATCCCGGGTTTCGTTGCACTCGACCCGGGCTACGAAGGACGTCGCGGCCAGCGCGTGTCGGTCTCTGCGCTCCGCCCGGGCGACGCCCCTCCCCCGCTACGCAATGGCAAGAATCTCCAGCTCCTGATCCCCCGTGCCCACGACATCGCCCACGGCCTTGCGCATCAGCAGGCGGGCGACCGGGGAGACGAAGGAGATCGATCCGGCCTTGGGGTCGGCCTCGTCCTCGCCGACGATGCGATAGGTCTGCACGCGGCCGTCGGCGCGCCGGAACGTCACCGTGCTGCCGAACGCGACGGCGTCGGTCGACGTCGGATCGGCGATCACCCGGGCGGTGCGGACCCGCTCGGCGAAGTAGCGCGCATCGCGCAGCGGGGCGGCCTCCTGCCGGCGCCGCTCGTTCACGTCGTCGATCGCCTGGGCGGCCGCGCAGGCCGCGCGGGCCTCGGCGAGCCGGCGCTCCAGCGCCGCGAGCCCGGCCGCCGTGACCAGGTTGGGATGCGGCGAGATCGGCCGGTCGGGGAGCTGCGTCTCCGACGCGGTCTGGGCACTGTCTTCGCGGGTGAAGGCGACGCTCACGCGGGATCTCCTGACAGATCACGACGACGGTTCATATCAAATCCATCCGATCGGCGCGGGTTCACGCCTCTCCCCCACGCGGGCCGGCTCGGCACGAGTGAGGGCGGGAGCGCGGCGGCTGCGGCACCCTCGCTTCACCTCTCCCCCGCTCCCCGGCGGAGGGCTTTGCATGATCCGTCATTCCGGGGCGCGCCACCCGGGTCGGCGCTTCGCGCCGCCCGAGTGCAGGCTCCGGCGCGAACCCGGAATCCAGCTCCGAACTCGGCATTCTGGGCTGGATTCCGGGTCCGACGCTCCGCGTCGTCCCGGAATGACCGGGTTGATAATGCGGAAGTCGTATCACGCGCCGCATCGTCGGAGGACGCCCGGGCAACCGACCTATGCGGGCGACTCGTTCGTCCCCGCAGCGCCCGCCCCGCGCCGCGCTATCGTCCCGGCAGCGTGAGGATCAGCGGGCCGTTGCGGGTGGCGACGACGGTGTGCTCGTACTGGACCGTGAGGGCGCGCGGCCGGGCGTAGAGGGTCCAGGGGTCGTCGCCGTCCTCGGCGAGCTCGGCGCCGAGCGACAGGAAGGGCTCGACCGTGAACACCAGGCCGTCGGTCATGATCCGGCGCTCGGAGGGGTCGGGCCAGGTGGCGATCTCGGTCGGCGCCTCGTGCAGCGACGCGCCCACCCCGTGGCTGGCGAGATTGCGCACCAGCGTGTAGCCGTTCTTGCGCGCGAAGGCGCCGACGGCGCGGCCGATGCCGGCCAGCGGCCGGCCGGTGCCGACCTGGCGCAGCCCCGTCCACATGGCCCGGCGCCCGTCGCGGCACAGCCGCTCGGCCGCGCGCGTCACCGGCGGCACCGCGAACGAGGCCGCCGTGTCGGCGAAGTAGCCGTCCTTCTCGGCGGAGACGTCGATGTTGACGAGCTCGCCCGGCCGGATTTTTCGGTCGCCCGGGATGCCGTGCGCGATCTCCTCGCCGACGCTGATGCAGGTCGCGCCGGGAAAGCCGTAGACCAGCTCCGGCGCGGGACGCGCCCCGGCCGCTTCCATCACGTCGCGTCCGATCCGGTCGAGCTCGCGCGTGGTGATGCCGGGCTCGATCGCCTCGCCCATCACCCGCAGCGTGTCGGCGCAGATGCGGCCGATCTCCTTCAGTCCCTGGAGGTCGTCGTCGCCCGATACCGTCATGATGTCCTCGCCACAGGGCCGCGTCCGTCGCCGCCGGGATCGCAGGATCGTAGCCTGCATGACGCGCAGCGGAATGCGGGGCGGACCGCGCCGCAGGACCGCGCCGCAAGGCCCGGGCTTCGTTTCACGCGACCCGGGCTGCGAGGCTGCTGCGCGCTGCGGCTCCCCTGCCCTATACGCCCTTGCCCTTGCTCCGGCGATGGCCGTCGCCGGCCATCCAGTCGTCGATCTCGTCGAAACGCCGCACGCCCGGCGGCCGCTTCCGCGGCACTCTGGTTTCTTGTCGCATCACCATCCACACACAAAGCACGACGCCCGCCGGAAGGGCGGGCGGTTCGGGAGACATATAGGGAGCCGAAGCGGCGTTTCGACGGCAGGGGTCCGCAACCCTGCTCCGCATCGACCACCCCTGGTTGACTCCCACCCGCGGAGCACGCGCGGCGCGGGCCGAGTTCCCGCGTGCCGCGCCGCGCTCGCGAAGCTGCAACGCTTCGTTAACCATAGGGTGGCTCGATCGGGAGCGCGGCGACGCATTCGGTGCCGCGGGAGCCGGCGCATGGCCAACAGCACGACCGGGAGCACCAGACGGTATCCGCCGCCGCGGCCCGCCGTGGTCGAGGCGGTGCGGCTGCAGGAGGCCGGGCGGCTCGCCGAGGCCGAGCAGCGCCTGATCGCGGCGCTGCGCGAGAACCGCAACGACTTCTACGCGCTGCATCAGCTCGGCCTGATCTGCTGCGCGACCCGGCGCTTCGCCGACGCGGTGCTGCTGCTCGCCAGCGCCGTGGAGCAGCGGCCCGATTCGCCCGAGGCGCTGTGCAATCTCGCGGTGGCGCTGCGCGGGCTCGACCGCTGCGCCGAGGCGGTCGCCGCCTGCGACGCCGCGCTGGCGCTGGCGCCCGACCACGCCGCCGCGCACCACAACCGCGGCAACGCGCTGCTCGATCTCGACCGGCCGGCCGAGGCCGAGCGGGCGCACGCCCGCGCCGTCGCCTTGAATCCCATGAATGCCGAGTCGCTCTACGGACTCGGCAACGCGCTGCGCGAGCTGCACCGGTTCGACGAGGCCATGGCCTGTTATGCAAAGGCGCTGACGCTGGCGCCGCGGCGGGCCGACATCCGCTTCAACGTCGCGCTGCTGCAGCTCCTGACCGGCCGGCTGCGCGAGGGCTTCGCCGGCTACGCCCACCGGCTCGACAAGCCGGAGTTCGCCGAGCTGCGCGGCCGCTTCGCCGCCTCGGCCTGGGCCGGCGAGCCGGTCGCCGGCCGCACCGTGCTGCTGCATCCCGAGCAGGGCGCCGGCGACGTGATCCAGTTCGTCCGCTACGCCCCGCTGCTGGCGGCGCGCGGCGCCCGGGTGGTCTGCGCCGTCACGGCCCCGCTGAAGCCGCTGCTCGACAGCCTCGCGGGCGACGGCGTCTCGGTGGTGGTCTGGGACCGCACCGCCCCGCCGGCGCACGACCTCCACTGCCCCTATCTCAGCCTGCCCCACGGTTTCCAGACGACAGTCGACAGCATTCCGGCGACCGTGCCCTATCTCGCCGCCCCGCCCGAGCGGGTCGCCGCCATGGCGGCGCGCCTCGCCGCCGCCCTCGCCGTCCCGACCGACGACGAGGACACGACGAGGACGGCGAGGACGAGGACGACGAGGGAGACGACGAGGGCGCCCGCGGACGGGCCGGCCGGCGGCTCGGCGGCCGATCCGGCCTCCGGGCCCGCCCCCGGGGTCGCCCCGGCCGCGGCCCGGGCGGCCGGCCGGCCGCTGCGGGTGGGCCTCGCCTGGGCCGGCAACCCCGTCTTCGCCAACGACCGCCACCGCTCCATCCCGCTCGCCTCACTGGCCCCGCTGGCGGATCTGCCGAACGTGGATTTCGTGAGCTTGCAGAGGGATTTGCGGGAGGGAGACGAGATCCTGCTGGAGCGCCTGCGGGTGGTCCCGCTCGGGCCCGCCCTGGCCGACTTCGCCGACACGGCGGCGGCGATCGCGGCCCTCGACCTCGTCGTCTCGGTCGACACCGCGGTCGCCCATCTGGCCGGGGCGCTCGGCCGCAAGGTGTGGATTCTGCTGCCGTTCTCGCCCGACTGGCGGTGGCTGACCGGGCGCGCCGACACGCCCTGGTACCCCACCGCCCGGCTGTTCCGCCAGCCCCGCCTGGGCGACTGGGCGAGCGTCGTCGCGACCCTGCGGGACGCCCTGGCCGATCTCGCAACCTGTTGATCCAGAGGGCTTTCCGGCCGGGCGATCACGCTTCGGTGTGGGCGCCCCGAAAGTCTCGCGGGCGTCTCGCCCGGACGCTAGCCTGCCCTGCCCGAAGCCGCCGGCGCGACGCCGCGCGGCCCCCCGTCCGGACCGAAGGAGCCCCCCTATGTCGTTCCATCGTCGCAGCTTTCTGGTCGGCACCGCGGTCGCGGCCGCGGCCCTGTCGATGCCCCGAATCGGCTTCGCCCAGGCGGCCTCCGGCCCCTTCACGCTGCCGCCGCTGCCCTACCCGGCCAAGGCGCTGGAGCCCCACATCGACGCCCGGACCATGGAGATCCATCACGACCGCCACCACCAGGCCTATGTGAACAACCTCAACGCGGCCGTGAAGGACCACGGCCAAGTCGCTGGAATGCCTCTGCAAGACATCCTGGCGAAGCTCTCCGACATGCCCGAGGCGATCCGCACCGCGCTGCGCAACAATGGCGGCGGCCACGCCAACCACACCATGTTCTGGCAGGTGATGGGCCCGGGCGGGTCGGGATCGCCGGGCGGCGCCCCTTCCGGCCCGGTCGCCGAGGCGATCTCCCGCGATCTCGGCGGGTTCGACAAGTTGAAGAGCGATTTCAATGGGATGGGCGGCCGGGTGTTCGGCTCGGGCTGGGTCTTCGTCACGGTGGCGCGGGACGGCAAGCTGGCGCTCGAGTCGCGGCCGAACCAGGACACGCCCCTGATGGACGGGAAAAAGGTGTTGTTCGGCAACGACGTATGGGAGCACGCCTACTACCTCACCTACCAGAACCGGCGGCCCGACTATCTCGCGGCGTGGTGGAACACGGTGAACTGGGGCAAGGTCGGCGAGCGCTACGCCGCCGCCACGGCCGGCACGCTGACGATCTGAGCCGGCCGGCGCGCCGGCGGCCGGGCCGGAACACCCTCCACGGTCGAGAGAAATCGCCTCCGGCGGCGCGATCGCGAGTCCCGTTCGGGCCGGACTTGCTCTACAACTGCGAGGTCCGGCCCGGTCGCCGCGAATCAGCGAGGTCCCGATGCCTAGAGTTCTGGTCGCCAAGGTCTTGATCAACAAGCGTTTCGCGGCCGCGCTGCTGGGCCTCGCCGGGCTTGCGGCGGTCGCCGGCCCGGCCGCGGCGCAGACCGCCGTCAGCTGCGCACCCTATTGCGACTACAGGCATTATTACGGGACCTGGGACTACGGCTGGGCGCAGCCGGCGACCTACTGCGCGCCGATCTGCGGCCACGACGGCACCTGCGTCCCGGCGAAGCGCTGCGTGCGCGCCCCCGGCGCGATCCCGAGCACCGCGACCGTCACCTATTACGACCCGACCATCGCGACCCCGGGCTACGTGGCGCCGCGCCGCGCCGCCCGCTCGGCCACGGTCCGGGTGCGGCCCTACCGGCCGCGCCGCTGAGGCCGCCGGGTCCGGGCGTCCCGGGATCCGGGCGTCCCGGGTCCGGAAACATCCGTCTTTTCAATGCAAAAGCGCCCCGCCGACGGGCGAGGCGCGGGGTCGTGCCGAGGCGGGTCCGCCGTGGTGGACGGCCCGCGCCCCGGCCGGGGCACGGTGTCAGTTGTCGCGGTACACCCGCTCGCGCCGCTCGTGGCGCTCCTGCGCCTCCAGCGACAAGGTGGCGATCGGGCGCGCCTCGAGGCGCTTGATGGAGATCGGCTCGCCGGTCTCCTCGCAATAGCCGTAGGTGCCGTCCTCGATCCGCTGCAGGGCGGCATCGATCTTGGCGATCAGCTTGCGCTGCCGGTCACGGGCCCGCAGCTCGATCGCACGCTCGGTCTCGGACGACGCACGGTCGGCGAGATCCGGGTGGTTCTGGTTCTCGTCCTGCAGGTGCTGAAGTGTTTCCTTCGCTTCCCGCAGTATATCTTCCTTCCACGATAGCAGCTTGTTACGGAAATACTCGCGCTGCCGCTCGTTCATGAAGGGTTCTTTGTCCGTAGGCCTATAAATCCCGTTCGTCTCCAGGCGCATGACACGCTCACTCCCACGCGGCCGTCCCGTTTCCTTCCTGTCGACTTCTTTGGTCGATTCATCGTCGGATGCGGACGCTATATACAAGCGTTGCGACATAACGACAACAACAGATTGGATTAATCCCGGCGCCGTTCGATGATCACAGTATATGCCGCGGCGGCGCGGACCGCGGGTCGGCGCAGCCCGCGCCGGCGCCATCTGGATACCGCACAAGACGGGTCTGAGCCTGATCCCGCGACCGCCAAGTGAAGTTTTTCTCGCTGTGCGAGGATTCGGCCGCGCAGCGCAGCGGCGCACCGGGCGGGCGGCGTTCAGACGCCGCCGGGCGACTTCATTTTGGCGAGCTCGACCTCGACCCGCAGCTCGATCTCGGCCAGCACGCTGTCGAGGCCCGGGTCCCCGGTCGTCTCCTTCAGGCCGGCCGCGATGCCGGCGAGCCGCGCCACGATCGCCGGATCGAGATTGCCGGCCAGCAGCGCCAGCTTCATCTCGTCGAGAATGTCGAGGGCCGAGCGCCCCCGCACCACCGCCCGGCGCCGGCGCTCGGTCGGATCCTCCACGCCCTGCAAGGCGATGAGCGCATCGATGCCGGCCAGCGGGCGCGACGCCGCGGTGGCCGCCGGCGCCTGGGCCCCGCCCGAGTCGGGCAGCGTGAAGCCGCCTGCGCCGGTGCGCCGGACCGACGTCCCGTGGCTGGTCGAGGTGGGTCCGCTGGGTCCGGTGATGCGCATGGCCGCGATTCCTCCGAGGCTCCCGCCCATTGAGGGCCGTAATGGTTAATCCGGCGTTAACACTCGGCAATTCCTGCCGGGTCGGACCGGCGGAGCATCCGTTCCTTGCCGGTCCGGGCCCCGGGCGCCGAAAATTTCGCCAGTCTTTCCAATGGTAAACAGGGTCTCTCCATCTGGCACGCTCCTCGCTACCGGTTTGGCGTCACGCCGTCCGAGGAGCAAGCGATGCGGGCACGACTGATTTCCGCACTGGCCGCGATCACGTTCGCCGCGACCCTGCTCGCAGGGCCGCCGGCCGGCGCCACCTCGCGCATCAAGGACCTCGCCAATGTCGAAGGGGTCCGCCAGAACCAGCTGATCGGCTACGGCCTGGTGGTCGGCCTGCAGGGCACCGGCGACACCATCAACAACTCGCCCTTCACCAAGCAGTCGCTGCAGGCGATGCTCGAGCGCCTCGGCGTCAACATCCGCGGCCAGACGCTGCGCACCGGCAATGTCGCGGCCGTGATGGTGACGGCGAACTTGCCACCCTTCGCCACTCAGGGCACCCGGCTCGACGTCACCGTGTCGGCGCTCGGCGACGCCAAGAGCCTGCAGGGCGGCGTCCTGGTGATCACCCCGCTGCTCGCCGCCGACGGCAATGTCTACGCGGTGGCGCAGGGCTCGCTCGCCATCGGCGGCTTCCAGGCCGAGGGCGAGGCCGCCAAGATCGTGCGCGGCGTGCCGACCGTCGGGCGCATCGCCAACGGGGCCATCATCGAGCGCGAGATCGAGTTCGCCCTCAACCGCCTGACCCAGGTGCGCATGGCGCTGCGCAATCCCGACTTCACCACGGCGAAGCGAATCGCCTCTGCGATCAACGACTTCCTCGGAATGCCCGTGGCCGAGCCGATCGACCCCTCGACCGTGCAGCTGTCGGTCCCGAAGGAGTACACCGGCAACGTGGTCGGCATGCTCACCGAGATCGAGCAGCTGCAGATCGAGCCCGACCAGCTCGCCCGCATCATCGTCGACGAGCGCTCCGGCATCATCGTGATGGGCCGCGACGTGCGCGTCTCCACGGTCGCGGTGGCGCAGGGCAACCTCACCGTGACGATCTCGGAATCGCCCGAGGTCAGCCAGCCGGCGCCGTTCTCCGAGGGCCGCACCGTGGTGGTGCCGCGCACCAACGTCACGGCGAACGAGGACGGCCACAAGCTCGCCGTGGTGCGCGAAGGCGTGTCGCTGCAGCAGCTCGTCGACGGGCTCAACGCGCTCGGCATCGGCCCGCGCGACCTGATCGCGATCCTGCAGGCCATCAAGGCGGCGGGCGCCATCCAGGCCGACCTGGAGGTGATGTGATGAGCACCCTGCCGAGCCTGCCGCCCTCCGCCGCCATGGCGCTCGATTCGGTGAAGACCGGCGCCCTGCCGGTGTACGCCGCCGGCGCGAGCCGCACCGCGCCGGCCAAGACCCCGGCCGAGCGGGCGTGGGACCAGGCCCAGGACTTCGAGGCCGTGTTCCTCAACTCGATGATGCAGGAGATGTTCACGGGCATCGGCGACGAGGGCCCGATGGGCAACTCGCAGGCGACCGGCATGTGGCGCTCGTTCCTGATCGACGAGTACGCCAAGTCGACCGTCAAGGCGGGCGGCATCGGCATCGCCCGCGAGGTCTACACGGCCCTGCTCGCCCAGCAGGAGGCCCGCAGCGCCACCGGCACCAAGCCACAGACCCCAGGGAGCGTCCAATGACCCAGCCGGCCATCGCCTCCGCCGAGGAGGCCCGCGACGTGATCCGCACGCTCGACGAGACCATCGCGGCGCTCGCCGAGGTGCTCGAAGAGGAGGACCGCCTGGTGCGGGCCGGACGGCTCTCCGAGGTGGCGCGGCTGTCGCAGGCCAAGAACGGCCATGCGCGGCGCTATCTGGCCGACAGCCTGCGGCTGCGCGACAGCCTGCCGCGGCTGCGCGGCGAGCTCGGCGGCGAGATGGACCGGGTGAAGGAGCGGCACGCGGCGTTCCAGGACCGGCTGCAGCGCAACCTCGCCGCGCTCGCCACCGCCCACGCGGTCTCGGAAGGGATCGTCCGCGGCGTCGCCGGCGAATTGACCCGCACGGCCGCGCCGCAGACCTACGGCGCCTCCGGCCGCACCCCGATTCCCGATCCCCGCCACGCCAGGCCGCTCGCGGTGTCCCGCTCGCTGTGAGGCGGCCGGCGCATGGCGGTCGCCTCGGAGGCGGCGCATCGTCGCGATCCATCATGTGAATTCACATGCGCATGATGGAATCGCGTTCGGGCCGTGTTATCGTCCGCGCACGGGAGCAGATCGCGTGAGCGGCGCCGCCGCTGCGCCGGTACCACGCAGGTGACGCCCCGAGGTTCGGATCGACGCCACCGCGAGACCGCGCATGCTCCGCAAGCCCCTCATCGCCGCTCTCCTGCTCTGCCTCGTCGCGCCGGTGGCGCCGGCGGCCGCGCTGCCGGCCGCGCCGCTTGCGACGGCGACGCCGGCCGTCGTCCCGGACGGCCGGGACGACGTCGCGCCGGCGTCCTTCTGGGCCCAGCCCTACCCTTACGGCTATCGCTGGCGGAAGCGCCCGTGCCGGAGCGACGTCTGCGCCGGCGCGCCCATGCGCGTGCCGACCTGCCCGACCCCGCGGCGCGCAGCGGTGTGCCGCTGAAGCCGGGGGCCGGCCCGCGGATCGCCGCCGCTCTCCTGCTCGGCCTCGGGGCCGGCGCCGCGCCGATCGCAGCCGCGTCCGACGATCCCGCGCTGTTCGGCGTCCGGCACTGGGTGACGGCGCAGGTGCTGCCGGCGCAAGTGCTGCCCGGCGGCGCCGCGGCGAGAGCAACCGCGTCGACCGATCGCGCCCGCACGGTCCTGCGCCTCCGCATCTCCGATCACGCGATCGATCATCGCTTCTACGGCGTGATCGCGGCCGAATGGCCGGATCTCGATCGCGCCGCCGGAGCGCCCGAGCGGATCGTGTGGGAGGACCGCCGCTGTCACCGGGAGCGGGGGCTGCCCAAGCTCGCGGTCGTCGACATCGCCCGTCATCCGGAGGACGGCGCGGCGCCGACGCTGGCGCAGATGCGACAGCGCGGCCAGCGGCTGCCGGCCGACGAAATCGTCGAGCGCAAGGTGGTGGAGCCGCTCGCGCCGCCCGCCGTGCTGACGATCGACGCCGAGACCCGGGTCAGCGGCTTGCGCATCCGGCTTACGCTGTACGCCGCGGCGTGCCGGATCGGCGCAGGTTCGGCAGCAGCGCCGGTTCTGCACTGATCGGCCGCCGCCGCGACCGTTCAGTGCACGACCCGGCGGGGAAGGCTCCGGCGATTCGCCTCGCAACGCTGCAGGGTCTGCCGCCGCAGCGTCGCGAGCGTGCGGTCGACGAGGGCCCGCGCTTCGGCGATCCCCGCCTGCGCGACGTCCGGCGGATACGCGGACAGGTCGATCCGGCCGAGCTTCCGGCGCACCGCCGCCTCGAAGCGGCGCAGCTCGGCGGGGCCGCCGAGCACGAGCTCGGCGCCCATCAGCCGGATGAGATCCAGGAGCGCCGCGATGGTGACCTGCTCTTTGTGGGTCTGGGAGCGCATGATGATCCTTCCAGAGGGGCGTTGTCCCGTACGGAAGCCCCCGTCAGATCCAGGACGAAACGTGAAGGCGAGCAGCCGTGGCGCGCCGTGCCGGCGGCCCGCGGGCACTGGCGGGCGGCAGCGCACGCGCCGGCACGGCGCGAGCGGCCGCGACCGGAGGACCGCGGTGGCTCGGGGGAGGCGCGCGATCGTCCGCGCGCGTCGCGAGAGCGCAGGACGGCGGGGGCGCGCAGACGCTCGCGTCGTCGTCGGAATCGTCGATCGAGGCGAGCAGGACCGTCCAGAGCGACGCACCGCCGGGCGGCGTTCCGGCCGACGGTGCCGCCAGTTGGAACGATCCGGATCGGATCGCGCCGGGTCGCAGACCCGCGAACGCGTCGACCGCGACCAGCGCCGCGACCACCGCGAGGGCGGCGCAGCCGATCCACGAAAGGCATGCCGGACGATATCTCATCGCCATGTATCATACATGATGGCAAGCCCCGCAACAATCAACCGGGGGCCGCAGTCCTCGCCATGTTATCATCACACGGGCCGACCGTCGTGAAGCGGGGCACCGCGGGCTGTACGACGTGACGGCAGCCCAACGGGACGAGTCACGACGGACCACCGGAATCGGAGGCTTGGCTCACGCCGGCCGGGCGTGCCGCGGCGCGGCGCGGATCACGGTCTCGAGGGTATTGCACAGGACCTGGATGTCGCGGTCGGCGGGACTGCCCGGCGCGAACTGGTTGACGGCATGCCCGGTCGTGAACGCGCGGACGAAGGCCGTGCGATTTCCGACGGGCGCACTGACGATCTCGCCCGCGGTCTTCAGCTCTTCGGAGATCTGCTGCCCCTCCAGGGTCCGCAGATCGACGCGATTCGGGATCAGGATCACCCTCATGGAGGTCTGGCGCCGGCGTCGTACCTCCTCGATGATCCCGATGGTCCTGAACGTCGCGTCGAGATCGAGACCGGACGGGCCGCACGGCACCATGACCGTGTCGGCGACCGCGACGCAGGCGCCGAGCGCCCGGTCGTTCGGGGCCGAGTCGATCAGCACCACCCGGCCCGGCACGCGGCCGAGCTGCGCCACCCAGGTGGTCACCGGCCGCTCGTCGAGCGGCAGGCGCCAGACCGGAAAGGCGAGCTTGCCGGTCTCGGCCCAGGAGCACGCCGAGCCTTGCGGATCCGCGTCCACCAGGCCGAGCATCGCCCCGCGCTTCTTCAGCTCGGCGGCGACAGAGACCGCGATGGTGGTCTTGCCGACACCACCCTTTCCTTGCACGAAGGCAATGACATGCGGCTTGCCGGCCATGCGACCGATCTCGTGTGGCGGAGGACCGTTCAGGGGGACTCCCCGTCGATGATACGCGTCATTCTTGCTGTATAACGTATCGCTCACGGAATGATCCAGAGGCGATCGGCGCCGCCACCACGCGGCGTCACCGCCACGTCGACGCCGAGCCGCGTCGGTCGATCATCCCGTTCCGCGTGCCTCACATCACAGGTTCATGGTGCCGAGCTTGCGCTGCCAGTCGAGGGCGTGGCGGACGATGGTGTCGAGGTCGTCCCAGCGGGGCTGCCAGCCGAGGATCTCGCGGGCGCGGTCGCAGGCGGCGACGATGGCGGCCGGATCGCCCGGGCGGCGCGGCGCCAGATCGACCCGGAAGTCGACCCCGGAGACCCGCTTCACCGTCTCGATCACCTCCAGCACCGAGAAGCCGCGCCCATAGCCGCAGTTCAGCGTCGCCGGCGCGCCGCCGGAGCGCAGATGGCGCAGCGCGTCGGCATGCGCCGCCACCAGGTCCGAGACGTGGATGTAGTCGCGCACGCAGGTGCCGTCCGGGGTCGGATAGTCGGTGCCGAACACGTCGATCTTCCCGCGCAGGCCGAGCGCCGCCTCCACGGCCACCTTGATCAGGTGGGTGGCGTTCCGGGTCGACTGGCCGGTGCGCATCAGCGGGTCCGCCCCCGCCACGTTGAAGTAGCGCAGGATCACGTGGCCGAGCCCGTGCGCCGCCGTGGCGTCGCGCAGCATGATCTCGGTCATCAGCTTGGACGAGCCGTAGGGCGACATCGGCGCCAGCGGATCGTCCTCGGCGACCGGCACCCGGGCCGGGTTGCCGTAGACGGCCGCCGTCGAGGAGAACACGAAGTGCTTCACCCCGCCCGTCACGGCGCAGTCGATCATGCTGCGCGAGTTGGCCGTGTTGTTGCGGTAGTAGCGCAGCGGGTCGGCGACCGACTCCGGCACCACGATCGAGGCGGCGAAGTGGACGATCGCCTCGATCCCGTGCTCGGCGATCAGCCGCGACACCAGCGCCGCGTCGCCGGTGTCGCCCACCACCAGGGCGGCCTCCGGCGGCACCGCGAAGCGGAACCCGGTCGACAGGTCGTCGAGAACCACCACCCGCTCCCCGGCATCCACCAGGGCGTGCACCATGTGGCTGCCGATGTACCCGGCGCCGCCGGTCACGAGTATGCTCATGTCGTCCTTTTCCTCTGCACCGGTCTCTCCGCGCCGGACCGTCGGCCTGCACCGGACTCCGCCCGACCACAATCTTCCCACATTATCACAAGAGAGTTATGTTATTATCGCCGAACGGAGCCGCCGATGGCACGGCCGACTCCGGATCCGGAATCGAAGAGTCGACGGAGCGGAACTGGATGGCGAGGACTGCAGTGGTGTGCGGAGCGGGCGGCTTCATCGGCAGCCATCTGGTGAAACGCTTGCGGCGCGAGGGCTACTGGGTTCGTGGGGTCGACCTGAAGGTCCCGGAGTTCGCGCCCACGGCGGCCGACGATTTTCGCACCCTCGACCTGCGCGACCCCGACCAGTGCGAGCGCGCACTGCGCATCCCCGGCGGCGTGCCGGACGAGGTCTACCAGCTCGCGGCCGACATGGGCGGAATGGGCTTCATCCACGGGGCCGAATGCGAGATCATGCACAACAACGTGCTGATCAACGTGCACATGACGCACGCCGCCGCACGCCTCGGTGTCCCGCGCTACTTCTACTCGTCGTCCGTCTGCGTCTACCGCGACATGAGACCGGGCGAGCCCGAGATGGCCGAGGACGGGGCCTACCCGGCCCTGCCCGACAACGAATACGGCTGGGAGAAGCTCTACTCGGAGCGCATCGCGCTGGCCTATGCGCGTCGGACCGGCATGGCGGTCCGGATCGCCCGGTTCCAGAACTGCTACGGTCCCGAAGGCACATGGCAGGGCGGACGCGAGAAGGCCCCCGCCGCGATCTGCCGCAAGGTCGCCTGCGCGCCGGACGGCGGCGAGGTCGAGGTGTGGGGCGACGGCACCGCCGTGCGGAGCTACACCTATGTGGACGACATGGTGGACGGCATCTTCCGCCTGACCCAGTCGCATCTCGAGGGCCCGGTCAACATCGGCAATCCCGAATACGTGACGGTGGACGAGCTGGTCGCGGCGACGGCCGCGACCGCCGGCAAGCGCATCCGCATCCGTCACGTCGACGGGCCGGTCGGCGTGCAGTCGCGCAACTTCAGCAATGCCCGCATCGAGTCGCTCGGCTGGCGGGCCGCGTGGCCGCTGCGGCGCGGGATCGCCGCGACCTATTCCTGGATCGCCACGCAGGTCGACATGCCGGGCGTGCGCATCGCGGTCTGAGACAAGCCGGCCGGCGGGGCCGGATCGCAGGCGATGCCTCGGACACATTCGCCGGCGAGGCGGTGGGGCGCGTGTCGAGGATTGCGACCGGCCCCTGATATCGTGGAGTTCGCCTGTCATCGTGCGATGCTGTCGCGGCTTCTCCTGTCCGGCGGTGGGACGTGACCGTCGTCCTACGAACCCGCGGGCGGAGAAGCGTGACCGTCCGCCTCCCGACCGGAGGTCCGGTCGAGCCAGCACGCGAAGCTGCGGCAGCCGACCAGCGCCAGCCGTGTCCGGATGTCGGCCGCGAGCACGCCCGGCACCACGGCGATCTCGAATCGCGCTGCCGTGGCGCGCCCGATCCGATCCGGCGCGGCGAGCTGGATCGCAACGATGTTGTTGAGCGCGACGAGGCCGAGCAGGATCCATGCGCCCCATGGAGACCGCCTGCGAAACACCATCCCGGCGACGACCAGGCCGAAAGCCAGCGCCGGCAGAAGATAGCTCGTCTCGATCGGGTAGCGGGCATAGAGCGCGCCGGTCGCAAGCACCACGCCCGACGCGGCGAGACACAGCCGGCGCTCGCGGCCGTCGCTTCCGCCGATCGTATCGACGTCGCGCCTCCAGAAGACCACCAGGGCGAGGGCCCAAAGCGTCGCCGGCAGACCGAGCAGCGCGAGCGGCTTGTAGATCACCCGCCCGAGCCACAGGGCGGGCGTCCACATCTCATCCGGCCCGGCATGCGCCTGCAGGAACGACAGGTCGCCGCCGGAGGTGGACCAGGACAGGCAATAGATCACTCCCCCGATCACCAGGCTGGTCGCCGCGGCGGCGAGCGCAGCACGGGCCGTTCGCCATGACGGCTCGGCAATGACGGCTCCGGCGAGCCCGCCGAGAAGCGGAAGCAGCGAGGCGAGACGGAACCAAAGTGCCAGCGCTCCGAGCAGCCCTGCCGCGGCCGTGCGTCCGTCCACGGCCGCCTCGACTGCCAGGATCAGGGCGAGCAGCGCGAAATTGTAGTCGATGGCGCTGGTGGAGGCGGCCAGGAACCACGGGTTCAGCGCCAGGCAGAGCAGCAGCGGCACCCGCCACGGGACCGGCACCGGCCCGGCGAGCCGCCACAGCCGCCAGAGCGCCGCCGCGGAGACCGCGAGCGTGACGAGATTCACCGCGAGTGCACCGCCGGTCCGATCGAGCAGGAACACGATCAGCTCGTGCAGCCAATAGCCCGGGTGGCGCGACATGGTCGGCACACCGTTCACCCAGGTGGCGGTGCCGGCGTCGAGCGTCAGATACGAGTCGTTGTCGGCCCCGTAGCCTAGCCAGCAGAGCGGAAGTGCAGTCAGAAGGAAGGCGCCGACGACGAGAAGACCCGCGCCGGTGTCACCGGCGATCGCTGCGGTTCGACGCCGGCGCGATGCTGAAGCAGCGGGCGTCATCGGATCGCCGGGCCTCGCGCCTCGCGACCTAGCGGTCGGCCTCGACCACCCGCTTCAGATACGCGCCGTAGTTGGTCTTCTCGTATCGGGTTGCGAGGGCGAGGACTTTGTCGGCGTCGATGAAGCCCTGGAGCCAGGCGATCTCCTCGAGGCAGCCGACCAGGAGGCCCTGGCGGGCCTGGATGGAGCGGACGAACTCGGAC
>NZ_JAUSUJ010000043.1 GCF_030813915.1 Rhodoplanes tepidamans | reverse complement strand
GCTCGGCTGCGCCCGGCTGACGCCGGTCTTGAACGGGCGATTCGTCATAAGACGAATCTTACATCAGCTCGACCCGCCGATTCTTGCCCAGTCTCGAGCCGCGTCTCACCCCGCGGCGGGCGGCGAGAACAGGAGCTTGTCGACGCGGCGGCCGTCCATGTCGACGACCTCGACGCGCCAGTCGCCGATCGAGAAGGTGTCGCCTTCGGTCGGGATGCGGGCGAGGCGCTCGAGCGCGAGGCCGGCGGCGGTGTGGAACTCGCCCTCCGACTCCGGCAAGCCGAGCTTCTGGGCGAGCTCGTCGATCGGCACCCGGCCGTCCACCAGATAGCTGCCGTCGGGCCGCGGCGTGATGTCCTCGGCGAGCGGCTCGTGCTCCTCCGGCAGGTCGCCGGCGATCGCCGAGAGCACGTCGGTCAGCGTCACCACGCCGAGGAAGTCGCCGTACTCGTCGACCACGAAGGCGACGTGCAGCGGGACCTTGCGGAACATCTCCAGCATGCGCAGCACGCTGACGTTCTCGGGCACGTAGACGGGCTCGCGCAGATGCGTCTCGACCTGCAGGCCGCGGCCGGCGAGCAGATCCTCGACCAGATCCTTCTTCTGCATCACGCCGAGCGGGCGGCCGAGATCGCCGCCGCGCGCCACCACGATCCGCGAATACGGGCATTCGGCGATCTCGCGGGCGACCTGCTCGGGCGGATCGTCCAGATCGATCCAGTACACGTCGGGCCGCGGCGTCATCTCGGCGGCGATCGGGCGGTCGGCGAGCGCCAGCACGCCGTGGATCATCTCCTGCTCGACCTCCTCGATCACGCCGGCCTCTGTCCCCTCGGCGATGGCGAAGCGCACCTCCTCCTCGGTGACCGAGGCGGACGAGCGCTCCGGCACGCCGAGCAGGCGCAGCAGCCCCGCCGAGGAGCGCTCGAGGATCCACACGAAGGGGCGGAACACGCTCGCCAGGATCACCAGCGGCCCCGCCATCCGCGACGCGATGCTCTCGGGCGCCGAGAGCGCGATCTGCTTGGGCACCAGCTCGCCCAGAACCACCGACAGCGACGTGATGGCGACCACCACCAGCACGACGGCGAGCTGGTTCCCGTAGGGTGCGACATAGGGCAGCGCATCGAGCACCGGGCCGAGGCGCTGGCCCAGCGTGGCGCCGCCGAAGGCGCCCGACAGGATCCCGATCAGCGTGATGCCGACCTGCACGGCGGAGAGGAGCTTGCCGGGACTGTCGGCGAGCGTCAGCGCCTGCGCGGCGCCGGGGCGCCCCTCCTCCGCCATCTGCTGCAGCCGGATGCGCCGCGACGAGACGACGGCGAGCTCCGCCATGGCGAAGAATCCGTTGAGCCCGAACAAGACGAGCAGAACGGCGATTTCGAGAAATACGTCCATGTCCTTAAGTTAGAGCCCCGATGGCCGAAAGGGAACGGCCGGGGTTAGTAGGAGCGCGCGATTTGCCGTCCCGCCCATGAGTCCGCGCACCGCCTCACGACGTCAACGTATCCCATCGACGCCCAAGTTCCCATAACAAAGTCAAAGGAGACCAGGATGCTCGAGACCGTGGCGAGCTTCGACCGAATCGGCGAGGAGAACGCGTTCGCGGTGCTGGCCCGTGCCACCGAGCTGGCGGCGAAGGGCCGCGACATCGTCAATCTCGGCATCGGCCAGCCGGACTTCCGCACCCCGGGCCACATCGTCGAGGCGGCCGTCAAGGCGCTGCGCGACGGCGCCCACGGCTACACGCCGGCGGTCGGCATCCTGCCGTTGCGCGAGGCGGTCGCCGCCGACCTGAACACGCGCTACGGCGTGAGCGTGTCGCCGTCCGAGGTGATGATCATGCCGGGCGGCAAGCCCACCATGTTCATGTCGATCCTGATGTTCGGCGAGCCCGGCATCGACATCCTGTATCCCGATCCGGGCTTCCCGATCTACCGCTCGATGATCGAGTTCACCGGCGCGCGGCCGATCCCGGTGCCGATCCGCGAGGAGAACGGCTTCGGCTTCTCGGCCGAGGAGACGCTGAGCCTGATCACGCCGCGCACGCGCCTCCTGATTCTCAACTCGCCCGCCAACCCGACCGGCGGCGTGACGCCCAAGGCCGAGATCGACAAGCTGGTCGCCGGCCTGGCGAAGTGGCCGAAGGTCGCGGTGATGTCGGACGAGATCTACGACCACATGGTCTACGACGGCGAGCAGCACGTCTGCCTGCTGTCGTATCCGGAGATCCGCGACCGTCTGATCCTGCTCAACGGCTGGTCCAAGACCTACGCCATGACGGGCTGGCGGCTCGGCTATGCGATCTGGCCGGGAAAGCTCTACGACAACGCGCGCAAGCTCGCCGTCAACCTGCACTCCTGCGTCAACGCCGCGGCGCAGTATGCCGGGCTCGCGGCGCTCACCGGCCCGCAGGACGAGGCGGAGGCGATGGTCGCCGAGTTCGACCGCCGCCGCAAGGTGGTGGTGGAGGGCCTCAACCGGCTGCCCGGCGTGTCCTGCGCCACCCCGAAGGGCGCCTTCTACGCCTACCCGAACATCAAGGCGACCGGCTGGAAGGCGAAGCCGCTCGCCGCCGCGCTGCTCGACGACGCCGGCGTCGCGGTGATCGGCGGCCCCGACTTCGGCGTGCTGGGCGAGGGCTACATCCGCCTCTCCTACGCCAACTCGACCGAGAACATCGTCAAGGCGCTCGACCGCATGCGCGAGTTCCTGGCGACCCGCAAGGCGGCGTGAGCGCCGGCGGGCGACGCGATCGCTTCGCCTCCGACCCCTCTCCCCTCGCGGGAGAGGGGTCGCCGGGTTCGGGGCGACGGCAGTGGCCCCTCGCTCAGTGCACCGCGCCCTCGGTGCGGGGCATGATGGCGCCGCGGTGGCGGATCACCTGGGCGGCGAGTCGATGCGCGACGCCGGCGGCGTCGGGCGGCGACTGGCCGGAGAGGCGCGCCGCCAGATAGCCGGCGTTGAACCCGTCGCCCGCCGCCGTGGCGTCGACCGGCACCACCACCTCGGGCACCGGCACGTGGGCGTGCATCTGCTGCGCCTGCTGCTGCGAGGCGTGCTGCCCGGCCGAGGCGACGAGCGCGCCCTTGGCGCCGTTCTTCACCACCACCTCGCCGATGCCGAAGGCCTGCAGGCGGTCGATCGTCGCCTCCGGGCTCGGATCGCCCCACAGCAGCGCCTCGTCGTCGAAGGTCGGCAGCGCGATGTCGACCCGCTTGAGCGCCTCCATGTAGACGGCCCGGGTGCGGCCGAGGTCGCCGGTCCAGCCGCGCGGCCGGAAGTTGCCGTCGAACGCCACCCTGGCGCCGTTCTGACGGGCGAGCTCGACGATCGCCAGGAACCGGCCGATGCCCTCGTTCGAGTAGAGCGACAGGGTGATGCCGGAGAAGTAGATCAGCCGCGCGCCGAGCAGGCCCTCGGCGACGCGGCCCCAGTCGGGCAGCTCGAACAGGCTGCCGGCCGGCGCCGTGTCGCGCCAGTAGTGGAACACGGGCGCCGCGTTCGCCCCGGTGTCGGCGAGATAGAGCGCCGGCAGGCGGCCGGGGACCCGCAGGATCAGGTCGCCGTCGACGCCCTCGGCGGTGGCGAGCGACACGATCTGATCCGAATAGACGTCGTCGCCGAGCGCGGTGGCGTGCGCCACCGGCACGCCGGCGCGCGCCAGGTAGATGGCCGTCGAGAAGACGTCGCCGCCGCACGACAGGGCGAATCGCCCGTCCGCACCGCGCGCCAGCTCGATCATGACCTCGCCGACCGTGACGACGCGGGTGCGGTTCTGGCTCATCGTGAATACTCAGCCTTCCGGGCCGGCGTAGCGGCCGGCCGTGTGGGGAAACAGCGCCTTGACGATCTTCAGCTTGGAGATGTCGACGGTGGCGTCCATGTGCAAGAAGATCGAGGCGTCACGAAACAGCTTTTCGACGCCGAAGTCGAGCATCACGCCGTTGCCGCCGTGCAGCTCGAGGGCGTGCTGGGCGACCTTGAACACCTCCTCCGAGGCGTGCACCTTGGCCATGTTGCACAGCGCGTCGGCGTCCGGGTCCTTCTCGTCGACGGCGCGGGCGGCGCGGTCGAGCAGGGCCCGCACCGCCTCGAGCCGCGTCGCCATGTCGGCGAGGCGCAGCGCCACGGCCTGATGCTTGATCAGGATGCGGCCGCCCTGCACGTAGTTCTGCACATAGTCCGCCGTGACCTCGAAGGCCCGCATGCCGACGCCGAGATTCTTCGCCGCCTGGATGATCTTGCCGGGCCGGAAATAGATGCCGGCGCGGCCGAGCGCATCGTTCTCGACGAGGAGATGATCGTCGGGCACGACCATGTCCTCGAACACCAGCTCGCCGTTGTTCATGAAGCGGCAGCCCATCGTCTCGTTGCAGCGCGCGACGGTGAGGCCGGGCGTGTCGCGCGGCACCAGGAAGCTCGACGTTCCCTGCAGCATGCCGACCGCCGGATTGGTGTTGGCGTAGACGACGTAGAGCCCGGCGTCGTAACCGTTCGAGATGAACTGCTTGCGGCCGTTGATCACCCAGCCGCGGCTGGTGCGCACCGCGCGGGTCTGCATGGCCGCCTCCGGGACGTTGTAGGGCAGCCAGCGGTCGGAGGCACCGCGCGGCTCGGTGAGGCAGTGGGCGAGCAGGAACTGCGGATCCTCCATCAGCCGGCCGAACCACCTCTTCTGCAGGTGCTCCGGCGCGACGTTGCGGAGAAGCACCGCGACCTTCCAGTTCTGCACCAGTTTGTCGGCGAGGCCTGAATCGCCGCGCGCGATCTCCTCTGCGATCAGCGCGAAGGTGCCGACCTCGGTCGCCGGATCGAGCTCGATGCCGCCGAACGCCTCCGGCACGCCGAGCGTGCGGATGCCGACCGCCTCGGCCCCTTCCAGGATCGCCGGGGGCAGCCGCGCGTCGGGCCGCATGTCCCATTCGCGCTGCCACTCGCGCCGGACGAACGGGATCACGACGTCGTCGACGAAGGCGCGGCAGGAGGCGCGCATCAGGCGCTGCTCTTCCGAAAGAGTCGTATGGGGCATGTTTCCTCGACGGGGTTCACGGCTTGTTATGACAGGCAGCATAGAGACGCCCGGGCGGCACCGGAAGCGGCACGCGGGCGCAGCTTCGCCGGCCCGGGACGGCGCGCCCGCCGGCCCACCCGGGCGGGACGCGAACCGGCACGGATGTTGCGTCTCGCGGAACGCTCCGGCACCACGCCGCCGGCCGTGAACCAATCCGGGTTCGCGGCGTTGTCTCGCGACTGCGTCCGCCCGGCCCTGCGCGCCGGCCGGGCGTCCACCGGGAGTGCCCCTTGCCGCGCCGCCTGCCCTCCGCCGCCGTGCCCGCCGCCCTTCTGTGCCTCGCCCTGCTGGCCGCCGCCCCGGCCCCGGCCGGCCCGCTGACGCCCGAGGCGATCGAGGGTGCGACGTTCTCCGACGCGGCCCCGGAGGGCTTCTCGATCGCGGTCCTGAAGGCCCAGATCCTGCTCGACCGCGCCGGCTTCTCGCCGGGTGCCATCGACGGCGTGCCGGGCCGCAACTTTCGCGGGGCGCTCGCCCTGTTCCAGCGCGGCGCCGAGCTCGACGACAGCGGCACGCTCGACGCCGACACCTTCGCGGCGCTCGCCGCCAGCAGCGACGAGCCGGTGCTGGCGACCTACGAAATCACCCGGGCCGACACGGCGGGGCCGTTCGCGCCCGAGATCCCCGAGCAGCTCGAGGACATGGCGCGGCTGAAGCGCCTCGCCTACACGGGGCCGCGCGAGCTCCTGGCCGAGCGGTTCCACATCGACCCGCGCCTCCTGGTGCTGCTCAACCCGGGCGTGTCGTTCGACGTGCCGGGCGCCCGCATCGTGGTTCCCCGGGTGGTCCGCCAGACCTCCGCCAAGGTCGTCCGCATCGCGGTGGAAAAGCCGAACCGCCGGCTGCTCGCCTTCGACCCGGACGGAAAGCTCGTCGCCGCGTTCCCGGCGTCGATCGGCAGCGACGACAAGCCGACGCCCTCCGGCACCTACATGGTGCGGCGGATCGCCCGCGGGCCGGTGTGGCGCTACAACCCGCGCTTCGCCTTCAAGGAGGTGCGGACCAATCGGCCTTTCAACGTGGCGGCCGGCCCCAACAGCCCGCTCGGGCTGGTGTGGATCGGCCTCACCGCGCCGAGCTACGGCATCCACGGCACGCCGGTGCCCGAGGAGGTCGGGACCTCCGACTCGCACGGCTGCGTGCGGCTGACCAACTGGGACGCGATGGCGCTCGCCGCCATGGTGCAGAAGGGCACCACGGTCGAGTTCGTGGAGTGACCTGTCGGTCCGGGGCGGCCCGAGGGGCCGAGCCCGGACCCCATACGCCCTGCCTGTCGTGAACCATCGGCACCGGGACTATGGATTCCGGGCTCGCGGACCTGCGGTCCGCGCCCCGGAATGACGGATCGGGGCTCCCCGCGCCGCCCCGCGTCATCCCCCCCGGGGTTTCCCCTCCGCGGTCCGGTCCCCTATATAGGGACCGAACGGAGCTCCCCATGACCGACAAAATCCCCGTAACGGTCCTCACCGGCTATCTCGGTGCGGGCAAGACCACTCTCCTCAATCGCATCCTGTCGGAGCCGCACGGCTTCCGGTTCGCCGTCATCGTCAACGAGTTCGGCGAGATCGGCATCGACAACGACCTCGTCGTCTCGGCCGACGAGGAGGTGTTCGAGATGAACAACGGCTGCCTGTGCTGCACGGTGCGGGGCGATCTGATCCGCATCATCGAGGGGCTGATGAGGCGGCGCGGCAAGTTCGACGCCATCGTGGTGGAGACCACCGGCCTCGCCGACCCGGCCCCGGTGGCGCAGACCTTCTTCGTCGACGCCGACGTCGGCAAGTCGGCCAAGCTCGACGCCGTGGTCACGGTCGCGGACGCCAAGTGGCTGCGCGACAGGCTCAAGGACGCGCCCGAGGCGAAGAACCAGATCGCCTTCGCCGACGTGATCCTGGTCAACAAGACCGACCTCGTCTCGGCCGACGAGCTCGCGGACGTCGAGGCGCATGTGCGCGCCATCAATCCCTATGCCAAGCTCCACCGCACCGAGCGCTGCGGCATCCCGATCGCCGAGGTGCTGGGCCGCAACGCCTTCGACCTCGACCGCATCCTCGACATCGAGCCGGCCTTCCTGGAGACGGACGCGCACGATCATGATCACGACCACGGGCACGATCATGGTCACCACGATCACGGCGATCACGATCACGGCGATCACCACCACGACGAACACGATCATCGTCACGAGCATGGCCACGGCGGTCACGGCCACGGCCTGAAGCACTTCCACGACGAGCACATCCAGTCGGTGTCGATCAAGGCGACGCGGCCGCTCGACCCCGACAGGTTCTTCCCCTGGATCCAGGGACTGGTCGCCGAGGAAGGCCAGAAGATCCTGCGCTGCAAGGGGATCCTGGCGTTCAAGGACGATCCCGACCGGTTCGTCTTCCAGGGCGTGCACATGATCCTCGACGGCGACCACCAGCGCGCCTGGCGCGACGACGAGCCGCGCGAGAGCCGCCTCGTCTTCATCGGCCGCGACCTGCCGGAAAAGCTGATCCGCGACGGCTTCGAGACCTGCTACGCATGAGCGCCCGCCGCTCCCTCGCCCCGCGTCGATCCGCTCGTCCCCGCGAAGGCGGGGACCCAGGGGCGGCACGGCACGGCGTCTGGATGCCCGCCTGCGCGGGCATGAGCGGAATGTGGGGCGCCGCCCGGAGTTTCACATGAGCGACACCTCGGCCCCGTCCAACTCGCTCGTCGAGCGCACCCGCACCTTCGACGCCGGCGCGCCCGTGGTGGCGATCGGCTTCCTCGGTCCGAAGGGGCGCGAGGTCGCCGCCTTCGCGCTCGGCGAGGAGACGGTGCTGCTCGTCGGCGACGACGGCACCGAGCGCCACGTCGCGGTCCACAAGGGCGGGCTTCTCGGCGCGGCGAGCGACGGCACCCGCCTGATCACCGGCGGCGACGACGGCCGCGTGATGGCGACCGCCCCGGACGGCACCACCACCGAGATCGCCGCCGATCCGAAGCGGCGCTGGATCGACAATGTCGCGGCGGGGCGCGACGGCGTCGTCGCCTGGTCGGCCGGCAAGGAGACCGTCGTGCGCACCGCCAAGGGCGAGCTCCGGTCGACCGAGTCCGGCTCGACGCCCGGCGGCCTCGCCTTCGCGCCGAAGGGCCTGCGGCTGGCGATCGCCCACTACGGTGGCGTCTCGCTCTGGTTCCCGAACGCCAAGGAGCCACCCCAGGCGCTCGAATGGAAGGGCTCGCACACCGGCGTGACCTTCAGCCCCGACGGCCGCTTCGTCGTCACCACCATGCAGGAGCCGTCGCTGCACGGCTGGCGCGTCGCCGACGGCAAGCACATGCGGATGTCCGGCTACGCCACCAAGGTGAAGTCGACCTCGTGGACGGCCGACGGACGCGAGCTCGCCACCGCCGGCGCCGACGCGCTGGTGCTGTGGCCGTTCCACGGCAAGGACGGTCCGATGGGCCTGCAGCCGCGCCTGCTCGCCCCGGCCAAGGACCTGATCGTCACGGTCGCCTGCCACCCGCGCGAGCCGGTCGCGGCGGTCGGCTACGAGAGCGGCATGGTGCTGCTGGTGCGGTTGGAGGACTCGGCCGAGATCGTCGTGCGCAGGCCCGGCGGCGGCGCCGTCGCGGCGCTCGCCTGGAGCGCCGCCGGCACCCGGCTCGCATTCGGGGCCGAGGACGGCACGGCCGGCCTGCTGGCGCTCTGACGGTCGGCCGGGCCGACCCGGCCGGCCGCCGTCACGGCACCCGGCCGGGCGGCGCCACCATCACGTCGGCGAGGCCGAGCCGGTCGAAGGCGCGGCGCACCAGCCCGCAGGCCTTCGCGTCCTCGACGAAGCCGGCCACGCAGGCGAGCGCCCGCGGGCGCCCCTTCGGCACCGCGACCGCCGTGCAGGTGGTGAGGAAGACTTCGGCGAGGATCTGCGAGCCCTCGATCTGCGGCGCCAGGCCGGCCAGCGCCTCGCGGCCCATGGCGATGGCGTCGGCATTGCCGCCGTGCATCATCGCGACCACGTCCTCGGGCGTCTCCACCGCGAGATGGGTGGCGCGCGGCGCCGCGCGCTGCGAGGCGCGCAGCGACGCCGAATCGCGCACCCCGGTGATGCGGACGCCTGCGGCGTCGGCATCGGCGACGCGGTGGATGTGCGAGCCCGCCGGCACCAGGTAGGTGCTCTGCAGGATGTGGTAGGCGGCGCCGAAGTCGACCAGCCGGCGGCGCTCGTCGTCGGCCGGCAGGAAGCTGACGTCCCACAGGCCGCTCGCCGCCGCCGCCTGGATCTCCCCGGAGCTGCGGAAGGCCACGAGGTCGAGCGGCAGCCCCGTCGCGGCGGCGAGCGCCTCGGCCAGCGTGACGGTCACGCCGCGCAGCGGCCCGCCCGGATAGTCGCGAATGGCGTAGACGGCCGAGGCGGTCGGCCCCACCGCGACCGCGACCCGCAGGCGCCCGGTCGGCGCCAGCTCGCCGGGCACGCCCGCAGCGGCCGGTTCGGCGGAGGCGGTCTCGATCGACATCGGCATCGTAATCGGCGACGGCACGCGGGCCTCCATCTCGGTCCGCACCTCCCGGGCGAATCATCTCAGAACCCGCGACGCTTCGCCATGACCCGGGAGGAGTTACCCACGCACCGATGCGTGCATGGCGTCGCACCGCTCCCGTTTCGGCCGCACCCTGCTAGGATCACGTCCTGCTAGGATCGCGTCGGGTACTCCGCCCGCACCAGGGACCTCCGCATGCATGTGCTCGTGACAGGGGCGGCCGGGATGATCGGCCGCAAGCTCGCCGACCGGCTCGCCCGCGACGGGGCTCTCGGCGGCACCGCCATCACGATGCTGACCCTCACCGACATCGTCGAGCCGCCGGTGCCGTCGGGGTTCTCCGGCTCGGTGCGGCGGGTGACGACCGACCTCGCCGCGCCCGGCGTGGCGGCGAGCCTGGTCTCCACCCGGCCCGAGCTGATCTTCCACGTCGCCGGCGTGGTCTCGGCCGAGGCCGAGATGGATCTCGAAAAGGGCTACCGGGCCAATCTCGACGGCACCCGCGCCCTCCTCGACGCGATCCGCTGCGTCGGCGAGGCCTATCGGCCGAAGGTCGTGTTCACGTCGTCCTGCGCGGTGTTCGGGGCCCCCTTCCCGGAGACGATCGACGACGACTTCCATCTCACCCCGCTGACCTCCTACGGCACCCAGAAGGCGATGTGCGAGCTGATGCTGGCCGACTATAGCCGGCGCGGCTTCCTCGACGGCGTCGGCCTACGCCTGCCGGCCGTCTGCGTGCGGCCCGGCCCGCCCAACAAGGCCGCCTCGGGCTTCTTCTCGGCGATCATCCGCGAGCCGCTGGCCGGCCGTGAGACCACCCTGCCGGTCTCCGAGGCGGTGCTGCACACCCATGCGAGCCCGCGCGCCACGGTGGGCTTCCTGATCCACGCCGCCGGCCTGTCGCGCGAGGCGCTGGGACCGCGCATCAACATCACCATGCCGGGCGTGTGCTGCACGGTCGGCGAGCAGATCGAGGCCCTGCGCCGCGTCGCCGGCGACGCCGCGGTGGCGCGGATCCGGCGCGCGCCCGACCCGCTGGTCGAGACGATCGTCGCCGGCTGGCCGCACCGCTTCGACGCGGCGCGCGCCCGCGCGCTGGGCTTCGTCGCCGAGTCCTCGTTCGACGAGATCGTCCGCATCCATGTCGAGGACGACCTCGGCGGGCGGATTCCGGACTGACGCGCGGGCTGGCGCGCGCTACATCGTCGCCATGCGCTTTCCCGCCCCGCTGATCCCCGCGACCCTGGTGCGTCGCTACAAGCGCTTTCTCGCCGACGTCGCCCTGCCGGACGGCGCCGTGGTGACGGCGCATGTCGCCAATCCGGGCAGCATGCTGGGACTCGCCGCACCGGGCGCCCGGGTGTGGCTGTCGCGCTCGGACAATCCGGCCCGCAAGCTCGCGCATTCGTGGGAGCTGGTGGAGGTCGACGTCGGCGCCGGGCCGGAGCTCGTCGGGGTCAACACGGCGCATCCGAACGGGCTCGTCGCGGCGGCGATCGCGGCCGGGGAGATCCCGGCGCTCGCCGGCTATGCCGGGCTGCGCCGCGAGGTGCGATACGGCGCCGCCTCGCGCTGCGACCTGCTGCTGGAGGACCCGCGGAGGCCGCCCTGCTGGGTCGAGATCAAGAGCGTCACGCTGATGCGGCGGCCGGGCCTCGCCGAGTTCCCGGACGCCGTGACGGCCCGCGGCGCCCGCCATCTCGACGAGCTCGCCGCCCGGGTGGTGGCCGGCGAGCGGGCCGTGATGCTGTTCCTGATCCAGATCGGCTCGGCGGAGACGTTCGACATCGCCCGCGACATCGACCCGGCCTACGGCCTCGGCTTCGACCGGGCCCGGGCGGCGGGCGTCGAGTCGATCGCTCACCGCTGCCGCGTCTCGGTCGACGGCATCGCGGTGGCTGCGGCGGTGCCGGTCGCCCCGCCGCAGCCGGCGGCGGCCCCGGCGGCGGCCGCCGCGGCCAAGACGGTCAGCCGACGCGCCGGGCGAGCGGGATGACCAGATGAATCATCGCCAGCACCATCGGGGGAACCACCACGGCGGTGAGGGCCGGGAAGGACCAGCCGGCAGTCAGCGGCGCCACCAGGGCCAGGATGGCGTTGATGACCAGATAGGCCCCCGCCATGGCCGCGACGACGAAGCGGAGATGGGCGAGGCGAACCGGGACGGACGGAAGGGACGGCATGGGTCGGGCTCCGAGGATCGTTACGAAACGAACCGTATCGTTTCTTGGCGCTTGATCTATACGGACCGTATCGTTACGTCAAGGGGCGCCGGCGGGCTTTTCTGCGGGATGCGCCTGCGGCCCGCCTGCCGGCCTGCAGACGTGCCTGCAGCCGCCTCCCCGTTTCGAGGCGGACCTGCGGCTCGCCTCCCCATTCCGAGGCGGGCTGCGGCCCGCCTCCTGGCCGACGTCACCCTGGTGAGTCAGTGAGCCGACGATGAACGAGCCCGATACCCCTGCTCCGACGGAGACGGCCCCGCGCCGCGCCTCGATCGGCGCCCGCCGCAACCCGGCCGCCGAGACCGCGATCCTCGCGGCGGCGCGCGGGCTCCTGGCCGAAAAGGGCTATGCCGGCTTCTCGATCGACGAGGTGGCGCGGCGGGCGGGCGCCGGCAAGCCGACCATCTACCGCTGGTGGCCGTCCAAGGCGGACCTGTTCATCGCCGTCTACGCGGCCGACAAGGCGGCCGCGATCGCGGTGCCGGACACCGGCAGCCTCGCCGCCGATCTCGCCGGCTACACGGCCGCGCTGTGGCGGTTCTGGCGCGAGACGCCGTCCGGCGCGGCGTTCCGGGCCCTGCTCGCCGAGGCGCAGGCGAGCGAGCAGGCGATGACGGCCCTGCGCGAAAAGTTCCTGCCGCTGCGTCTGGCCGACCTCGGATGCGTGTTCACCCGGGCCGCCGGGCGCGGCGAGATCGCGGCGGCCGACGCCGAGAGCCTCCTGCAGCTCTATATCGGCTTCCACTGGGTGCACCTCCTCACCGAGCGGATCGACGAGGATGCGGCGCTGATCGATCGGATGGCGCGGCTGATCGTGCGGGCCGGGCGGCCCGACACGGCGGCCCCGCCGTCGCGATGATTGATTCGAGGCGGCAAACGCCTACATTCGGGACGGCATCGACGAGGCGCGACCTTTCATGACGTATATCGATGCGGCGGCCGCACCGCTGCGCAAGAACGGACAAATCAAGATTCACGGCCCGGAGGCGTTCGCCGGCATGCGCAAGGCGGGGCAACTCGTCGCCCGCTGCCTCGACATGCTGGTGCCCGAGGTGAAGCCCGGGGTTCCCACCGAGCGCATCAACCAGCTGGTCTTCGAGTTCGCCATGGACCACGGCGCCTATCCGGCGACGCTGATGTACCGCGGCTACAACAAGTCGACCTGCACGTCGATCAACCACGTGGTGTGCCACGGCATTCCCAACGAGAAGCCGTTGCGCGAGGGCGACATCGTCAACATCGACGTCACCCTGATCCTCGACGGCTGGCACGGCGACTCGAGCCGCATGTACGGGGTCGGCGAGATTCCGCGCCGCGCCGAGCGGCTGATCGACGTGACCTTCGAGTCGATGAACCGCGGCATCGCGGTGATCAAGCCGGGCGCCACCACGGGCGACATCGGGGCCGCCATCGAATCCTTCGTCGAGCCGCAGAACATGAGCGTGGTGCGCGACTTCTGCGGCCACGGCCTGGGCCGCCTGTTCCACGACGAGCCCAACATCGTGCATGCCGGCCGGCGCGGCGAGGGCATCGTGCTGCGGCCCGGCATGCTGTTCACGGTGGAGCCGATGATCAATCTCGGCCGCCCGCACGTGAAGGTGCTGTCCGACGGCTGGACCGCGGTGACGCGCGACCGTTCGCTCTCCGCCCAGTTCGAGCACACGGTGGGCGTCACCGAGACGGGGGTCGAGGTGTTCACCTACTCGCCCATGGGCCTCGACAAGCCGCCGGTGACGAGCGGCCGGAACTGAGTCCGCGCGGGACCGTCTCTCCGGGTTCGATCCACCTTCCGCTCATTCCCGCGCAAGCGGGACGCCAGGGCCACATGTCGTGCCGCCCTGGATCCCCGCCTTCGCGGGGACGAGCGGACCATGACCGCGCGTGTCCGTCCTCCGAAACGGCTACGCCGCCTTCGGGTCGCGCCAGAACAGCATCACCACGGTCGCCATCGCGGCGATGGCGGTGAGCACCATGGCGACCGTGGCGGGCCAGCCGCCGAACGCCCAGGCGAAGCCGGGCAGCGAGGCGCCGGCGCTGCCGCCGACATAGAACACCGTCATGTAGAGCCCGACCGCCGAGGAGCGCCCCTCCTTGGCCGTGGTCGTGACGGCGCTGGTCGAGACGCCCTGGCACATCATCCCGCAGGTGGCGCACAGGGTGAGACCGAGCAGGATGCTCCACACGGCCGGCGTCAGCAGCAGGAGCGCGCCGATCGCCCACAGGACCAGCAGGCCGAGCACGAAACGCTTCCGCCCGAATGCGACGACCGCCCGGCCGATCGACGGCACGGTCGCCGAGCCGACCAGATAGGTGAGGAAGATCAGCCCGAGCATCGAGGCCGAGAAGCTGTAGGGCGGCGCGGCGAGGTGGAAGTTCACGTAGGTGAACACCGCGATGAAGTTGAACAGCACCCCGAAGCCGACGGCGTAGAGCGGAATGAGCCGCGGATCGACGAGGTGGCGCAGCATCTGCCGCAGCGAGGCGACCAGCCCCTCCGAGCGCACGAAGTGCCGCTCCTTGTCGAGCGCCAGGCCGAAGCCGATCGCGCACAGGACCGAGAGCACCGCCAGCGAGCCGATCGCCGGCCGCCAGCCGATCAGGTCGGTGAGCACGCCCGGGATCAGCCGGCCCGAGAAGCCGCCGAGGCTCGAGCCCATCATGTAGATGCCGGCGACGCCCGGCACCTCGGCGGGCGGGAACTCGTCGCCCACATAGGCGAGCGCGGTGGCGAACACGGGCGGCAGCGCCAGCCCCTGGACGAAGCGCCAGACGACGATCTCGTGCACGCTTCCGGCGAGCGCCACCATCAGGGTCGGCAGCGCGACCAGCAGCATGGCGACCACGATGACACGCTTGCGGCCGAGCATGTCGGTGACGACGCCGGTGAACGGCGCCGAGATGGCGATCGACAGGGTGCCGGCCGTCATCACGGCGCTGATCTCGGCGGCCGTGACGCCGAAGTCGTGGGCGAGCGCGGGCAGCAGGGCCTGGGGCGCGTAGAGATTGAGGAAGGAGCAGAAGCCCGCGAGGGCGATGCCGACGCGGCGGGTGTCGAGGGTCATTTCCAGTGTCGTCTCGTGACGGGGATGACGACTATAGCAAAGCCGTCGGACGGTGGGGTGTCACGGGCGCGGCGAGGCCAGCGCGGCACGCAGGGCCGCCATCGTCCCGGCGGGAGAGCCCGAGGCGTCGATTCTCGCCCAGTCGAGCCGGCCGACATCGTAGGTCTCCTGGTGCCGGGCGACCGCGGCATCGGCGTCGGAGGCATCCGCCGTGCGGCCGCTCACCCGCCTCTCGCGGGTGGTGAGATCGGCGACGAGGAACAGGCCGGTGAAGCGGACGCCCGCCGCGCCGGCGGCCGCCTCGACCGCCGCCCGCTCGTGCGGCCGGGCGAACACCGCATCGGCGACGACGCTGTGACCGGCCCGCAGGACCCGTGCCGCCTGCTCGACCAGCGTGGCGTAGACGCGCGCCGTCGCCTCGGCCGTGTAGGCGGCGGCCGGCAGCCGGTCGTGCTCGCCGACGCCGGAGAGCGCCTTGCGCAGCACGTCGGTGCGCAGCACCACGGCGCCGGGAACCGGCAGCAGGTCGGGCGCCAGCGTGCGGGCCGCCTGCGACTTGCCGGTGCCGGAGAGCCCGCCGACGGCGACCAGCACGGGCGGCGGCGGGTCGATCAGGACGCAGGCGAACCGGAAGTATTTTGCGGCCGCCGTGTCGCGGGCGACAGCGGCGTCGCCCGCCGCCGGCTTCGCCGCCGTCACCTTGGCCCGGATCGCGGCGCGCAGCGACAGAAACAGCGGCAGCGCCGCCAGCGCGTCGAGGTCCTCCCGGCGGCCCGTCTCGGCGAGCCAGCGGTCGAGCACCCGGTTGGCGGCCCAGGGCAGATCCCGCTCCCACAGGTCCATCAGCAGGAAGGCGAGATCGTAGAGCACGTCGCCGGACGCCACCGTCTCGTCGAACTCCAGCGCGTCGAACGGCACCGGCCGTCCGTCGATCAGGGCGATGTTGCCGAGATGCAGGTCGCCGTGGCCGCGGCGCACGAGTCCGGCCCGGCCGCGCGCCGCGAGCAGCGGCTGCAGCCGGGCGAGGGCGGCGCGGGACCGGTCCGTCAGCCCGGCCGCCGCACCCGCGTCGAACAGGTCCGGGCGCTGTGCGAAGGCCGCGGCGTTCTGGCCGACGTAGTCGCCGAGCGCCGCGATCCACGGGGCCGCAGCGACCACCGGGGCCCGCGCATGGGCCGCGGCGACCACGTGCCCGAGCGCATCGGCGAGCGCCATGTCGATCGCGCCGGCGTCGGCGAGCCGGTCGAGCGTGCGGGTCTCGTCGAAGCGCCGCATCTCGACCGCCCATTCGACCGGCGGGCCGTCGCCGCCGAGCGCCAGCCGGCCACCCGCCCCCCGCGTGATCGCGACGACGCCGCGATAGAGCTGCGGCGCGAACGGCCGGTTGGCGACCAGCTCGGCCGCGCAGGCGGCCTTCCGCCGTTCCGGGGTGGAGAAGTCGAGGAACGGAAATCTCACCGCCCGCTTGACCTTGAGCGCCCGGTCGCCGGCCAGGAACACGGCCGCGGCGTGGGTGTCGATGCGCACCGGCGCGGCCCCCCCGTGGGTCGCCGGGCTGCCGAGGAACGCCAGCACCTCGGCCAGCGGGTCGTCGTCGTTCACGGCTTCCATACCGATCCAGATCAAAGGCCGTGCGTTCGGCGCGGTTCAGAATCATAGTACGGCGACGGCGCGGTGTCGCCGACCCCGGGAGGATGTCAGGAGTCCGCCATGACCCAGCTGCCGCACAGCTTCAAGCGCATCCGGCTGAACCTCGCCCGCTCGAAGGAGTATCCGCTCGGCTCGGCGCAGCACGGCTACGAGTTCGTCGCGCCGCTCGCCGCCGACGGCCACATCGACGTCGAGCAGTGGCGCAAGGCGCGCGAGCACTGCCGGGTCCGCCGCTTCTGGGGCGACGAGGACGAGGAGGTCGGCCGCCTGGTGCACAAGCCGGGCGGGCCCGAGCACGCCCGCTGGGTGTTCGACTACGACGAGACCGCCGAGGAGGACGACGAGGCCGGCTACCGCTTCGGCGCCCACGCCTTCGTCCCGGGCGAGTACGTCTCGATCCGCGACGAGGACGGCGAGATGCACACCTTCCAGGTCGTCACCGTGGAGCCGGCGACGTAGGACATGCGGGCCCCGTGTCCCGGGCGGAGCGCGTCGCGCAGCGAGGCGCGTAGACCCGGGACACAGGAGTCGTATTCTCAGAGCCACTCTTCGGACAGATCCCGCCAGCTCGGGTTGCTCTGCTCGATCAACACGAGCTTCCACGCCCGGTGCCATCGCTTGAGCGTTCGCTCGCGCACCCGCGCCTCCAGAATCGAATCGAACGGCTCGGCATGGACCAGAATGTCGACGCCGTACTGCCGTGTGAACCCCGGCACCCGCTTCGCCTTGTGCTCGGCGACCCGACGCATCAGGTCGTTGGTCACGCCGACATAGAGCGTGCCATTGCGCCCGCTCGCCAGGATGTAGACGAAGAATCGCCGCTGCATCGCAGCGCCTCTCGCTGCGGCCCCTGGGCCCCGGGTCTCCGCACGCCGAAGCGGCGTGCTCCGCCCGGGACAAGGAGTTCGTTCAACTCGCGATCATATCACGAGGCACAGCCCCCCGTGTCCCGGGCGGAGCGCCTCGCGCAGCGAGGTGCGCAGACCCGGGACCCAGGGGCCGCACGGCACGGCTTCGACACATCAATCCCGACGCGCCAATGCTCGGTTCCGATAAGGAAGCGCCCTCGCGCGGGACTCTGGGTCCCGGGTCTCCGCAGCCCGCTGGCGCGGACTGCTCCGCCCGGGACACGAGGTCGGAGCTCGATCGATCACCTCACAAGAAGCTCGTCGGATCGATGTCGATCTCGCGTTTCAGGTCGCCCGTGGTCTTCGGGGCGGCGGCGAGCCAGTCGCGCATCCAGCCGGAGAGGTCGAAGGCGCGCGGCGACTTGATCAGCAGGCGGAACCGGTGGCGGCCGCGCAGCAGCGACACCGGCGCCTCGGCCGGGCCGAGCACGCGCACGCGCTCCTCGCGCGGCGCCAGCGCGGTCAACTTGCGCGCATGCGTCTCCACGGCGGCGCGGTCGGAGCCGGAGACGATCAGGCTGGCGAGCCGGCCGAACGGCGGATAGGCGAGGCGCTCGCGGATGTCGATCTCGCTCGCATAGAACGCCTCGCGATCGCCGGCGATCAGGGCCCGCATCACCGGGTGCTCGGGCTGGTGCGTCTGCACCAGGCCGTAGCCCTGTCCCTCCTCGCGGCCGGCGCGGCCGGCGACCTGCGACAGCAGCTGGAAGGTCCGCTCGGCAGCGCGCGGGTCGCCGTTGGCGAGGCCGAGATCGGCGTCGACGATGCCGACCAGGTTGAGCCGCGGAAAGTGATGACCCTTGGCGACCAGCTGGGTGCCGATGATCACGTCGACCCGGCCCTGCTGGATCTCGGTCAGCTCCTCCCGCAGCTTCTCCACGCTGGTGAGCAGATCGCTCGACATCACCAGGACGCGCGCGCCCGGGAACAGCGTCGCGACCTCCTCCTCCAGGCGCTCGACCCCGGGGCCGCAGGCCGCGAAGCTGTCCACGGCGTCGCAGTTCGGGCAGGCGGCCGGATGCGGTGTCGAAAAGCCGCAGTGGTGGCAGACGAGCTGGCGCTTGAAGCGGTGGTCGACCAGCCAGGCGTCGCATTGCGGGCAGGCGAAGCGATAGCCGCAGGCGCGGCACAGCGTGAGCGGCGCGTAGCCGCGGCGATTGAGGAACAGGAGCGCCTGCTGCTTCCGCTCGATCGCCTCCTTCACGGCCTCGGCGAGCCGCGGCGCGATCCAGCGCCCGCGCGGAGGCCCTTCGCGCGAAAGATCGATCGCCTCCACGTGCGGCAGCGCCTGGCCGCCGAAACGCTGCGGCAGCGCCAGCCGGCGATACCGGCCTTTTCGCGCGTTGACCTCTGTTTCGACGGACGGCGTGGCGGAGGCGAGCACGATCGGCAGCTTTCCGACATGGGCCCGCACCACCGCCATGTCGCGGGCGTGATACCGAACGCCGTCCTCCTGCTTGTAGGCGGGGTCGTGCTCCTCGTCGACGACGATCAGGCCGAGATCGGCGAACGGCAGGAACAGCGCCGAGCGCGCGCCGGCGACGACCTGTACCTCGCCCTCGGCGACGCCCTGCCAGGTGCGGGCGCGTCGCCGCGGCGCGATCTCCGAGTGCCACTCGGCGGGCCGCACGCCGAAGCGCGCCGAGAAGCGGTCGAGCGCCTGGGCGGTGAGCGCGATCTCGGGCATCAGGATCAGCACCTGCCGGTGCTGCCGGATCGCCTCGGCGACGCCCTCGAAATACACCTCGGTCTTGCCCGAGCCGGTGACGCCGTCGAGCAGGAAGGTGGTGAAGGCCTTGTCCCGCACGGCATCGCGTAGCGCCGCCGCCGCCGTGGCCTGCTCGGGCGAGAGGTCGGGCGGCGCGAAGCCGGGATCCGGCGCACGCGCGATCGGCTCCGGCGGCAGCACCAGGGTCGCCAGCGTGCCCTCGTCGATCAGCCCGTCGATCACGCCGGGCGACACGCCCGACTCCTTCGCCGCCTCGCCCTTGCCGCGCACCAGCCCGTCGGCCAGCGCCGCCAGCACGCGGGCCCGGGCCGGGGTCATGCGGGCCGGCGGCGGCCCGGCGAGCCGCACCCCGACGCGCTCGCGCTCCGGGCCGAGACCCTCCCCCATGCGCAGGGCCATGCGCAGCACCATGCCGCGCGGCGCCAGCGTGTAGTGGGCGATCCAGTCGACCAGCCGCCGCATGTCGTCGCGCAGCGGCGGAAGATCCAGTCGCTCCACGATCTCCTTGATGCGATTGTCGAGCCGCGGGTCGGGACTCGCGGTGTCGCCCCACACGACCCCCATGCATTCGCGCGTGCCGAGCGGCACCCGCACGATGTCGCCCGCCGCCACGGCGGCATCGCCGGCCGCATAGGAATAGGGCTGGTCGAGCGCGAGGGGCAGCAGCACGTCGACGATGCGTCGGGCCATGCGTGCAGGGGTCCGGACGTTGACGAAGGGTGAAGGATCGGCCCCGATTATACGAGTCGTGTCAAGGCGCAGAAGCGAGTCGAGGACGACCCCCATGGCCCGTGCAGCGGCTCCCGAACCGGCCCCGAAGACTCCGGCGATCGACCTGCCCTTCGCGGCGCCGGAGGTGTCGGCCGCGATGGCACGCTGGCTCGTCCATGTCGGGGCCGAGCGGCGGATGTCGCCCAAGACGGTCGAGGCCTATGCGCGCGACGTCCGGCAGGTCCTGGCCTTCCTGTGCGAGCACCTCGGCGCCCGAATCACCCTGGCGGCGCTCGGGAGCCTGACCACGGCCGACCTGCGCGCCTTCATGGCGGCGCGGCGGGCCGACGGCATCTCGGGCCGCTCGCTGATGCGGGCGCTGGCCGGCATGCGCTCCTTCGCCCGCTGGCTGGCCCGCGAGGGCCTCGCCGAGATCGGCGCCCTCTCGGCGGTGCGCGCCCCGAAGGTGCCGAAGACATTACCAAAGCCGCTGCCGGTCGGGTCGGCCCGGCGCATCGCGGACATCGATCTGCGAGCCGGCGAGGATCGCGAGCCCTGGGTGCTGGCCCGCGACGCTGCCGTGCTGGCGCTGCTCTACGGCTCCGGCCTGCGCATCTCCGAGGCGCTCGGCCTGAAGCGGCGCGACGTGCCGGCGCCGGGCGCCGGCGACGTCATCGTGGTCACCGGCAAGGGCAACAAGCGCCGCATGGTGCCGGTGCTGCGCAGCGTCCTGCAGGCGATCGCCGACTATGTGGCGCTGTGCCCCTATGCCCTGCCCGACACCGGGCCGCTGTTCGTCGGGGCGAAAGGCGGCCCGCTGTCGCCGCGCATCATCCAGCTGACCATGGAACGGCTGCGCGGCGCGCTCGGCCTGCCCGACACCGCGACCCCGCACGCTCTGCGACACTCCTTCGCCACTCACCTCCTGATGCGGGGCGGCGATCTGCGCGCCATCCAGGAGCTGCTCGGTCATGCCTCCCTGTCGACGACCCAGATCTACACCGGCATCGACAGCGAGCGCCTTATGGAGGTCTACCGGGCCGCGCATCCGCGGCGGTGACGCCGGGCCGCCGACGGCTCTCCCCCGAAGGTCTCAGACGAGAGTCCTCTTGCGTCCGGCCACCGGCCCGCTACATGCCTGCGCGGACCATCAGCGCCGAGGGGGAACCATGGCCGGGCCGCACGAGAACCTGGAGCATCACGAGCACGCCGAGCACGCCGCCGGCCACAACAAGCAGATCGCCCTCCTGATCTCGGTGATCGCGCTGTTCCTGGCGTTCTCCGAGACGCTGGGCAAGAGCGCCCAGACCGAGGCGATCAGCCTGAACATCAAGGCCAGCGACACCTGGAACTTCTTCCAGGCCAAGACGGTGCGGCAGACCTCGATCCGGGCCGCCGCCGAGGCGATGACGCTGCAGCTCGCCACCGCACCGAACGACGAGGTGCGCGCCTCGCTGCAGAAGCAGATCGACGCCTGGAAGGCGACGGTCGCGCGCTACGACAGCGACCCGAAGGAGAAGGACGGCCGCAAGGAGCTGCGGGCGCATGCCGAGCACCTGGAGCACGAGCGCGACACCGCGCTGGCCCGCTATCACCACTACGAGGTGGCCTCGGCGGCGTTCCAGATCGGCATCGTGCTGTGCTCGGCCGCCGTCATCACCGGCATGATGGCGCTCGCCTTCGTGGCCGGCGGCGTCGGCATCCTGGGCATCGTCTTCATGGGCATCGGCCTGTTCGCCCCGCACGCCGTGCATATCGTGTGAGGCGTCAGAGCGTGCACCGGTCATTCCGAGGCGTGCGCCCTGAGGCGCACGAACCCGGAATCCAACGGCGACGTCGGAGGTCATGGCTGGATTCCGGGTTCGCGGCTTCGCCGCGCCCCGGAATGACGGAGACCTGATCAGGCCGTCGCAGATCACTCCGCCGGCGCCGCCCGCGGGGCGCCGCGCTGGACACTGCGGCGCAGCCGGCGGAGGTGGCGCAGGAACCGGCCGCGCCGGCCGGGTGCCAGCAGGCGGAGAAGCCGGCCGATGCGCGCGCGCAGCGGCGCGATCGTGCGGGCGAGCCACGCCTTCACCTCGGCCTTGTAGGGATCGACCAGGCCGTGCGCCCAGGCGAGGCCACGCAGCACCAGGGCATAGAGCCGCGGGAAGCCGGGGAGCTGCATCAGCTTCGGCCGGGTGAGGTCGAACACGAAGGCGGTGACGCCGACGCCCAAAACCTTGGCGAATCCGAAGACGGCGACGCCGCCCAGCCAGTAGCCGTGCGAGAACATCCACAGCGCGGCCAGCTTGAGCGGGAACAGCAGGGCCGCCGGGATCAGGAACACCAGGAGGGTCGGCCACGGCGGCAGCCGCTCGATCGCGGCGGCGATGCGCCGCTTCAGGGCCGGCCAGGCGATCCAGTCGACCACGCGGGCGACCAGCGGCCGCACGTGCTCCCACAGCCACGCCTCCACCAGGAAGACGACGGCGAGCAGGATCCACAGCGGTCGGGTCAGGCGGCGCATGCGATTGTGTATATGGGGAGGCCGGCCGGGTTCACGCCAGGGGTAGTGCCGCTGCTCTGCGCCGGAACGGGTCTCGTGTCCCGGGCGCGGCGCACCGCGCCGTGACCCGGGACCCAGGGCGGTCGGACGAGGCGGTCCCGGGTTCGCTTGCCTGGGATCCCTTGCCGAGCCGCCCCTGGGCCCCGGCTCTGCGACGCATCAGGTCTCCGACCTGATGCGTCTTGTCCGAGGCACGCGGCCGAGAGTCGGCGACATCGTTTCGTCCCTCAGAGTGCGCGCTCGCCCATGCGCATCTCACATGTGCAGGGCCCGCTTCTCCACCGCCAGCGCGGCTTCCTTCACCGCCTCGGTGAGGGTCGGGTGGGCGTGGCAGGTGCGGGCGATGTCCTCGGAGGAGGCGCCGAACTCCATGGCCAGGGCGGCCTCGGCGATCATGTTGCCGGCGTCGGGACCGAGGATGTGAACGCCGAGCACCCGGTCGGTCTTGGCGTCCGCCAGGACCTTCACGAAGCCGTCGGTGGTGCGGTTCACCTTGGCCCGGCCGTTCGCCGTGAACGGGAATTTTCCCACGTTGTAGGCGATGCCGGCGGCTTTCAGATCCTCCTCGGTCCTGCCGACCGTGGCGAGCTCCGGGGTCGTGTAGACGACGCCGGGGATCACGCCGTAGTTCACGTGACCGGCCTTGCCGGCGAGAATCTCGGCGACCGCGACGCCCTCGTCTTCGGCCTTGTGGGCCAGCATCGGCCCGGCGATCACGTCGCCGATCGCGTAGATCCCCGGCACATTGGTGGCGAAATGCGCGTCGGTGATCACCCGGCCGCGCGGGTCGAGCGCGACGCCCACCGCATCGAGGCCGAGCCCGTCCGTGTAGGGCACGCGGCCGATGGCGATCAGCGCCACGTCGCAGTCGATCACGACCGGTTCGCCGCCGGCGGCCGGCTCGACGGTCGCCTTCAGGCGCGCGCCCGACTTATCGATCCCCGTCACCTTGGTGGACAGGCGGAACGCGAAGCCCTGCTTCTGCAGGATGCGCTGGAACTGACGCGCCACGTCGAGGTCGATGCCGGGGACGATGCGGTCGAGGAACTCGACCACCTCGACCTCGGCGCCGAGGCGCCGCCACACCGAGCCGAGCTCGAGCCCGATCACGCCGGCGCCGACGACCAGGAGCTTCTTCGGCACCTTGGGCAGCGCCAGCGCGCCCGTGGAGGAGACGATGCGGGTCTCGTCGATGGCGACGCCCTTGAGCGGCGCCACCTCGGAGCCGGTGGCGACGACGATCGCCTTGGTCTCCAGCGTCGTGGTGCCGGCCTCGCCCGTCACCTCGACCTTGCCGGGCGCCGCGATGCGGCCGGTGCCGACATGCACGTCGATCTTGTTCTTCTTCATCAGGAACTCGACGCCCTTGACGTTGCCGTCGACGCCCTCGTCCTTGAACGCCATCATGGCGGCGAGATCGAGCTTCGGCTTGCCGACCTTGATGCCCATCGCCTCGAAGCCGTGGCCGGCCTCCTCGTAGAGCTCGGAGGCGTGCAGCAGCGCCTTGGACGGGATGCAGCCGATGTTCAGGCACGTGCCGCCCAGCGTCTTGCGCTTCTCGACCACGGCGGTCTTGAGGCCGAGCTGAGCCGCCCGGATGGCGCAGACATAGCCGCCGGGGCCGGTGCCGATGACGACGAGATCGTAAGCTGACATCGCGAGGTTCCGTTCAGGCAAGGGATCAGGGGATCGATCAGAGGACGAGGGCGGCGGCCATCAGGCCGAGTCCGACCAGGGCCGCGAGCCAGACCAGCGAGCGCACCTTCGGCACGCCGGCCAGATAGAGCGGCACGTAGACGACGCGGGCCCAAAACCACAGATGGGCGCCGGCGAGGCCGAGGCCGCCGGTGCGGCCCGTCACGGCGAGCGCGAGGGCGAGGCCGACAAAGGCCGGGAAGGTCTCGAGATAGTTCTTCAGCGCGCGCTCGGCGCGGCCGGCGATCACGCCGGTCGGCCTGCGGCCGTCGTCGCGCGGGCCGGCGTTCCAGTCGCCGCCCAGCTCCTTCGTCATGGTGCCGGACTGGACGAAGATCTGGACGATCAGCAGCACGACGGCGGCGGCGAGGAGAAGAAGCTCGGTGGGGACGGGGGTGGCGGACACTCAGGTGCTCCGTTGCAGGGCGACGCGCACGCCGAGCCCGATCAGCACGAGGCCGGTGGCGCGGTTGAACCAGCGGCCGGCCCGCGCGAAGGCGGCGCGCGCCGTGCCGGTGGTGAGGAACACGGCGACGATCGTGAACCAGGCCGCCAGCGTCACGGCCATGGCGACGCCGTAGCCGAACTGCAGGGCGAGCGGCGTCTTCGGCGACACGATGGTGGAGAACAGCGAGACGAAGAACAGCGTCGCCTTGGGATTGAGCAGATTGGTCAGCGCCCCGATGGTGAGCGAGCGGTGCGCCGGCCTGGTTGCCGGATCGTGCGTGCCCGGATCGGGCAGCGTCGGAGCAGGCGCGCGAAAGCTCTTCACGCCGAGCCAGACCAGATAGGCGGCGCCGACCCATTTGACGATCGTGAAGGCGACGACCGAATGGGCGACGATCAGGCCGATGCCCAGCACCGTGTAGCCGACATGCACCAGGATGGCCGAGCCGACGCCGATCGCGGCCAGGATGCCGGCGCGGCGGCCGTGCACGACGCTCTCGCGCATCACGCAGGCGAAGTCCGCCCCCGGCGTCACCGCCGCGACCAGGAACACCGCCATGAGGGAGAGGAATTCGGCCGTGTGGGACATTCCGTTCTCGTCGACGCCCGCCCGCGGGCGCCGTGTTGGGCGCCGCCCGCGCAGGGCTGCGCCATGACGTGTCGCGGACCGGCGTCGCGGCCGCGGGGTCGGATCGGCCGGCTCAGTCCGACGGCCGGCCCCTGATCGCCTCGAGCAGCATCTGCGTGTTGGTGGCGACGGTCTGGAACACCTGGTCGAACCGGGCGTCGATCGACCGCTCCATCGAGCGGAAGCGTTCGTCGATCGCCCGGAACCCTTCTTCGACCCGACCCTCGAGCCGATAGACCCGGCCCTCCAGCCGTTCGAGCCGGTCGCCGACGCTCTCGAAGCCGGCGTCGACCTTCCCCTCCAGCCGCGCCAGCCGGTCCTGCATCTGGACCTGCTCGCTTTCCAGCCGGAGCTGATCGGACCGCACCTGGCGGATGTCCGACTGCATCTGGCGCATCTGCTCGCCGAGGAACCGCACGTCGACAGCGTCGGTCATGACCGAGACCCCGAAGCTCATGGCCGCACGACGACCTTATACCACGTCGCCCCTCGTCGCACGACCGCAGCGCGAAACCCCACGCGGCTCGGCCTCAGAGGTCGAGCACGAGCCGCGCCGGATCTTCGAGACACTCCTTCACGCGCACCAGGAACGTCACGGCCTCCTTGCCGTCGACGATGCGGTGGTCGTAGCTGAGCGCCAGATACATCATCGGGCGGATCTCGATCTTGCCGCCGACCACCACGGGCCGCTCCTGGGTCTTGTGCATCCCGAGGATGCCGGACTGCGGCGCGTTGAGGATCGGGGTCGACATCAGCGAGCCGTAGACGCCGCCGTTGGAGATCGTGAAGGTGCCGCCCTGCATCTCGTCGATCTTGAGCTGGCCGTCGCGGGCGCGGCGGCCGAAGTCGGCGATCGTCTTCTCGATCTCGGCGAGCGTCTTCGACTGGCAGTCGCGCACCACCGGCACGACGAGGCCGCGCTCGGTGCCGACGGCGACGCCGATGTGATAATAATTCTTGTAGATCATGTCGGCGCCGTCGATCTCGGCGTTGACGGCCGGCACCTCGCGCAGCGCCTGGACGCAGGCGCGGGTGAAGAAGCCCATGAAGCCGAGCTTCACGCGGTGCTTCTTCTCGAACAGCTCCTTGTACTGGTTGCGCATCGCGATCACGGCCGTCATGTCGACCTCGTTGAAGGTCGTCAGCATGGCGGCGGTGTTCTGCGCATCCTTGAGGCGGCGCGCGATGGTCTGGCGCAGCTTGGTCATGCGCACGCGCTCCTCGCGCGCGGCGTCGTCGGCCGGCGAGGGAGCGCGCACCTGCACGGCGGCGGCCGGCTGCGGCACCGGAGTCGGCTGCGCGGCGGCGCGCTCGATGGCGGCCAGCATGTCGCCCTTGGTCACCCGGCCGTCCTTGCCGGTGCCCGGAACGCCGGCGGCCGCGACGCCGGTCTCCGCCTCGAGGCGGCGCACCGACGGGGCGAGCGGACCGTCCTGCTTCACGGCCGCCGGAGCAGCGGCGGGCGCGGGCGGCGGCGGCGCGGCGGGCTTGGCGGCGGCCGGCTTCTCGGCCTTGGGCGCCGGCGCGGCGGCCCCCGCGGCGCCTTCGGCGATCTGCCCGAGCAGCGCGCCGACCGCGACGGTCTCGCCGTCGGCGACGGCGATCTCGGAGAGCACGCCGGCGGCCGGGGCCGGCACCTCGATGGTGACCTTGTCGGTCTCGAGCTCGACCAGGGGCTCGTCCACCGACACCGGCTCGCCCGCCTTCTTGAACCAGCGGCCGATGGTGGCCTCGGTGACGGACTCGCCCAGGGTGGGCACGCGGATATCAACCATCGTCTTTATCCAAGGATCAGGCGGCGGACGCGGAAGCGCGACGGCGCGCGGATCGGGTTCGTTCGGGGAGGCGGAGAGGCCGGGCGATCGTCCGGCCACGGGGGTCTGACGACGAGGGGCTTCGGCTCAGCCCAGCGCGTCGTCGAGGAATGCCTTGAGCTGCGCGAGATGCTTGGACATCAGGCCCGTCGCCGTCGCGGCGGACGGCGGACGACCGGCGTAGCGGGGCCGCCGGAACTCGCCGCCGACCTGGTTCATCACCCATTCCAGGTACGGCTCGACGAAGGTCCAGGCGCCCATGTTGCGCGGCTCCTCCTGGCACCACACCACCTCGGCGTTCTTGAAGCGCCCGAGGCGGGCGAGCAGCGCCTTGGTCGGGAACGGATAGAGCTGCTCGACGCGCAGCAGATAGATGTCGTCGATGCCGCGCTTCTCGCGCTCCTCGTAGAGGTCGAAATAGACCTTGCCGGTGCACAGCACGATGCGGCGGATCTTGCGGTCGGGAGCGAGCCGCACGTGCTCGCCGTGACGGCTCTCGGCGTCGTCGGGCAGCAGACGGTGGAACGAGGTGCCGGCCGCCATGTCGTCGAGCCGCGACACCGCCCGCTTGTGGCGCAGCAGGCTCTTCGGCGTCATCAGGATCAGCGGCTTGCGGAAGTCGCGCTTGAGCTGCCGGCGCAGGATGTGGAAGTAGTTCGCCGGCGTCGTGCAGTTGGCGACCTGCATGTTGTCCTCGGCGCACATCTGCAGATAGCGCTCGAGCCGGGCCGAGGAGTGCTCCGGCCCCTGGCCCTCGTAACCGTGCGGCAGCAGGCAGACGAGGCCCGACATGCGCAGCCACTTGCGCTCGCCCGACGACAGGAACTGGTCGAACACCACCTGGGCGCCGTTGGCGAAGTCGCCGAACTGCGCCTCCCACAGGACCAGCGCGTTCGGCTCGGCCAGCGAGTAGCCGTACTCGAAGCCGAGCACCGCCTCCTCGGACAGCATCGAGTTGATCACCTCGAAGCGCGCCTGGCCGGGCTTCACGTAGTTGAACGGCGTGTGGCGGTTTTCGGTCTCCTGGTCGATCAGCACCGCGTGGCGCTGCGAGAAGGTGCCGCGCTCGGAGTCCTGGCCGGACAGGCGGACCGGATGGCCCTCGGCCAGGAGAGTGCAGAAGGCGAGCGCCTCGGCGGTCGCCCAGTCGACGCCCTCGCCGGTCTCGACCGCCTTGCGGCGCGAGTCGAGGAAGCGCTGGATGGTGCGGTGGACCTGAAAGCCCTGCGGCACCGAGGTGATCTTGTCGCCGATCTCGCGGAGCTGCTCGGCGGCGACGCCGGTGTTGCCGCGCCTCGGGTCGTCGCTCGGCGCGGCGACCTTCATGCCGGCCCAGCGGCCGTCGAGCCAGTCGGCCTTGTTGGACTTGTAGCCGTGGCTGGCGTCGAACTCGGCGTCGAGCCGGGCCCGCCAGTCGGCCTTCATCTTCTCGACCTCGCCGTCGGTGACGATGCCCTCGGAGAACAGCTTCTTCGAGTAGGTCTCCAGCGTCGACGGATGCGAGCGGATCTTCTTGTACATCAGCGGCTGGGTGAACGACGGCTCGTCGCCCTCGTTGTGCCCGTACCGCCGGTAGCAGAACATGTCGATGACGACCGGCTTCTGGAACTTCTGCCGGAACTCGGTCGCGACTTTCGCCGCGAACACCACCGCTTCCGGATCGTCGCCGTTGGCGTGGAAGATCGGCGCCTCGATCATCTTGGCCGTGTCGGATGGATAGGGCGACGAGCGCGAGTAGCGCGGATAGGTGGTGAAGCCGATCTGGTTGTTGACGATGAAGTGAATCGAACCGCCGGTGCGGTGGCCGCGCAGGCCGGAGAGGCCGAAGCACTCCGCCACCACGCCCTGGCCCGCGAACGACGCGTCGCCCGAGATCAGCAGCGGCAGCACGCAGGTGCGGTCGTCGGTGGTGCAGCCGTGCTGGTCCTGCTTGGCGCGGGTCTTGCCGAGCACCACCGGGTTGACGATCTCGAGATGCGACGGATTGGCGGTGAGCGACAGATGGACGCTGTTGCCGTCGAACTCGCGGTCCGACGAGGCGCCCAGGTGGTACTTCACGTCGCCCGAGCCCTCGACCTCGTCGGGCGTGAACGAGCCGCCCTTGAACTCGTGGAAGATGGCGCGGTGCGGCTTGGCCATCACCTGGGCCAGCACGTTGAGGCGGCCGCGATGGGCCATGCCCATGGCGATCTCGCGCACGCCGAGCGCGCCGCCGCGCTTGATGATCTGCTCCAGCGCCGGGATCATCGACTCGCCGCCGTCGAGGCCGAACCGCTTGGTGCCGGTGAACTTGACGTCGCAGAACTTCTCGAAGCCCTCGGCCTCGACCAGCTTGTTGAGGATCGCCCGCTTGCCCTCGCGGGTGAAGTGGATCTCCTTGTCCGGCCCTTCGATGCGCTCCTGCAGCCAGGCCTTCTGGGCCGGGTCGGTGATGTGCATGAACTCGACGCCGAGCGTCTGGCAGTAGGTGCGTTTCAGGATCGCGATGATCTGGCGCAGCGTGCCGAACTCCATGCCGAGCACGAAGTCGAGGAAGATGCGCCGGTCCATGTCGGCCGGGCCGAAGCCGTAGCTCTTCGGGTCGAGCTCCTCGTGGTCCTTGATCGGCTCCAGGCCGAGCGGGTCGAGGTCGGCGTGCAGATGGCCGCGCATGCGGTAGGCGCGGATGAGCATCAGGGCGTGCAGGCTGTCGCGGGTCGCCTGCTGGACGTCGGCGGAGGAGAGCTCGACGCCGTAGTGCTGGGCCTTGGCCGACAGGCGGTCGGTGAGCCGGATCGCCGCCTCCTGGACCTCGGTGTCGAGGATGCGGATCGGCCCCTCCTCGACCACCGGCCAGTGCGGCTCCTTCCAGGAGGCGCCCCGCGCCGAGCGCGCCACGTCCGCCGCATTGTCCTTCAGGTTCGAGAAGAACACGCGCCACTCGGTGTCGACCGCCTTGGGGTCGGCCTCGTAGCGGGCATAGAGGTCTTCGATATAGGCGGCGTTGCCGCCGTACAGGAACGAAGTGAGGGCGAATTGAGCGTTCGCGTCTTGGCGGGACATGAACGGGTCCTGATCGTGGGGGCGGGGCCCCTGGGGGAGCGGGAGCAAGCCGGGCCGACCCGGGAAATCCACCGCGGCCGGACGCCCCTATTTATGCGCCTTCCCGCGCCGCCACAACGATTTCATGCAGCCAAATCGACATAGAGATGAATTTTGCTTCAGAAAATTGAGCGGCGGTTCACTTCCTCGGCGATCGCCGGCGGTGTCGGGCCGATCAGGGCAGGGGGACGCCGGGCGCGAGAAGCAACACGGCCCCGGGGTGACGTCCCGGGGCCGTGGCGACACGCTGCTGAACGCGACCGGGCGCGGTCGCCAATCCGCCGCCGATCAGTACCTGGCCATCACCGGAGCGGCGCCGCCGAAGTTGAAGCGGTAGACCAGCTCGGTGCGGATGGTCTGCACGTACTTGTCGGAGTCCGTGTAGGCGACCGGAGCCCCCCCGCCGAAAGCGTAGATGGCATCGCTTTCGGACCCGAAGTCCGAGAACCGGTACTCGGTCTTCCAGGTCAGACCCGGGATCCAGCCGAGCTGATACTCGTAGCCGGAGCCGATGAACCAGCCGCTGCGCGTGTTGCTGTCCACGCTGAGGAACGGCCCGCCAACGCCGACGACGTTCAGCCCCAGGCTGTAGCCGTCGAAATGCGCCTGGGTGTAGCCGCCGGACACGTAGGCCAGGAGCTGCGGGACCACCACGTAGCCGAGCCGGCCGCCCACGGCCCACGCCCACTTGAGCTTTTCCTCGCCCGTATAGGACAGGCCGCCCAGCGTGATGCTGTGGTCGCCCTTGAGGCTGGCGAAGTCGTAGTCGCCGAACACGCCGAGCACCCAGCTCGGGGCGAACTGGTAGTCGCAACCGGCGCCCACCGTGCCGAACCAGCCGCGGCCGCCCGACGTCGTCGAATAGGAGATCGGGACCCCGCCGGGGAAATACTCCTCGTGGTCCTGGTTCCACATGCCGTAGCCGCCGCCGGCGCCGACATAGCAGCCGCTCCAGTTCGCCACCGGCGCGGGCGGCGGAGGCGGCGGCGCCTTGTAGGCCGGCCGCAGGTCGGCGGCCGCAGCCGAACCGAATCCGAACGCGACCACGGCCGTGGTCGCCAGCAGCATTTTCTTCATTGGATCCCCCTCGTCCCTGATCCGTCGGTGCCCTGCGGGTTGCTACGGGACCGAATTTCTCCCCGACTTGGACGTGCCGCCGGGGGCACCTCGAATTTCTGCTTACCTGAGCGAGAGTACATCCGGCCAAGAATGAAAGCTGTAGTTGCACGGCAACACTACATCGCAATCGTAGTTCTGACTGACATCCTCTATTACCAGTTGCCGGTGGATTTGTTGCCGAGCCGGTGTGTGAGTGCCGCAATCCACCATCCGGGGCCCCCCGGCCGCCATGCCGACGGCTCGTCCTGCGGGCCCGAAACGAAAAGTGGCGCGGCCCACACGGCGCGGCCCGTACCCTCCCGCGGAGCCCCGCCGCGGCCCCCCGCCCCCCCCCGCCGCCCCAGAGCCGAGCCCCCCCCCGCGGCCCCCGGGGGGGCG
>NZ_JAUSUJ010000042.1 GCF_030813915.1 Rhodoplanes tepidamans | reverse complement strand
AGCGAGTAGCGAGTAGCGAGTAGCGAGTAGCGAGTAGCGAGTAGCGAGTAGCGAGTAGCGAGTAGCGAGTAGCGAGTAGCGAGTAGCGAGTAGCGAGTAGCGGTCTCCCCCGCCCACTCTTGCCCTATTCGCCCTTCGCTATTCGCTCGTCGCCAACGCCGCTTCGGCGTCGCGGCGGATCCGCGCCACCATCGACTTCAGGCCGTTGGAGCGCTGCGGCGTCAGGTGGTCCTTCAGGCCGAGCTTCTCGAAGATGGTGGTCGGCTCCGCCGCCAGGATCTCGCGGGCGTTCTTGTCCGAGTAGAGCGAGAACAGGATCGCGATCAGGCCGCGCACGATGTGGGCGTCGCTGTCGCCCTTGAAGCTGAGCACCGGCCCGCCGGCACCGTCCGGGCGTACCGCGGTGGTGAGCCACACCTGGCTGGCGCAGCCCTGGACCTTGTTGGCCTCGACATGGTCCGCCTCGGGCAGCGGCTCCAGCGTGCGGCCGAGCTCGATGATGTAGCGGTAGCGGTCGTCCCAGTCGTCGAGCAGCGCGAAGTTGTCGAGAATCTCGTCGAGTGTCATGTCGCCTGTCTCGCCGCTCGGTTGCCGTCCGGTCGGAGGCCGCCCGCGCGGCCGATCCCCGCATACATAAGGGCGATCGCCCCGAATGGGAATTCGCCGTGCGGCGGATGCCGGGACAGGCTGCCCGAAACGAGGACGGCGGCCGCAGGGGCCGCCGTCGATCGTCGTCGCCGCTCGCCGGGGACCGTCCGGCTCAGCCCGGCGGGCGGGCCGCCTCGCGGCGCGGCTGCGGCCCGCGCCAGTCGGGCGCGAGGTCGGCGGCCGTCAGGGTGTTCTGCGACGCCTGCGGGCGCGCGAGGTCGCCCCTGAGGGCGGTGGCGCCGGTCGTGACCGGCGTGCGGTCGCTGGAGGAGAGCGTCTCGCTCACCATCTCGTACATGATCTTCGCGCCGGCCTGGGCCTTCTGCCCGATCGCCACCGCGACCTGCGTGCCGATGGCACACACGTCGGGCTGGCGCGCGCAGAACTGGCGCAGGTCCGCGACCGTCGACGCGGCCGCGGAGGCGGCATCCGCCGCGCTCACCGCCGCCGCGCCGTCGCCGTCCGACGGCGTCCGCGTGACGGTCGGCAACAGCACCGCCACGACGCCGAGCCAGAAGGCCGTGCGCAACAAGAAACCCATTGTCCTGTCCCTGTGGTCCCCGTCTCCCTCGTCCCGTGTCCCTGTTCTTTGTTCCCCGAGCCGAACGCTAGCAGCCGCGCTTTGACGCGCGGTTCGAAGCGACGGCGGCATTCGACTCGAGTTTTCCGACAATTCGAGCGATCGCGTTCACCATCGGTCAGGACCTTTCGGGCATGCCGTGCGACGCTCGTTCAAGGGGTTGGGCGAATCGGAGGGGACGGTGCGGAAACGATCGATTTCTTCGGCGCTAACGCGCGCATGCGACGCGTCGCAACGGACCGTTCACCAATCAACGTCGTGTTCACCATTCAATACCGTGTTCACCATCCGCGCAGATAGGATCGTGACGGCTGCACGGTTTGCCGCCCGCCGGCGAAACCGAACCTGCCCGAACGGGCGACCTTAGCGTTCGTTTAATGGCGGTCTGAGACGATCCCCTCGACGCGGAGGGGCGCGTCCGTGTCGGGGCGTGCAGTGGGCGACGTGAGCGTTTTGACATCACTCGGACATTACCTGGACGCGTTGGTGCATCCGTCCGTGCAGGGCGATCCGCTGGCGAGGGCGCGCCATCGCGCCTTCATCGCGCCACGCCTGATCGGCAGCCTCACGGCGCTCGTCGCGTTCCCGGCCTATCTGGCGTTGCGCGGCGCGCCGAGCGCGCTCGAGGTGCTCGTCTTCTGCTGGTTGGTCGCGCCGATTCTCACCTCCTACTTCCTGTCGCGCACCGGACGCTACGAGAGCGCTCACGTGCTCTCGGCGCTGGCGCTCACCGGCATCGTCACCGTGGTGGCGGCGAAGACCGGCGGCATCGGATCCTTCGCGGCGATCTGGCTGGTCGTGGTGCCGCTCGAGGGCGCGCTGTCGGCGTCGCGCCGCGTCGTCGCGCTCGCCTCCATGCTGGCGCTCGGCGCCGCCGGCCTGCTGGTCGGCATGGGCGCGTTCGGCCTGCTTCCGGCGCCGCTCGGCGCCGGCCACGACGCGGGCGTGCTCGCCGCGCTCGGCGTGGTCTCCGCCGCGCTCTACGCGACCGGTCTCGCGCTCGGTGCCGAATCGCTCACCCGCAAGAGCTTCTGGCTCCTCTACGCCGAGGAGGACCGCTATCGTCTGCTCGCCCGCAACATGACCGACGTGATCACGCGGCACGGGCCGAACGGCGCCGTGCTGTTCGCGTCGCCCGCGGTCGAGCCGCTGTTCGGCGTCAGCGCCGGCGAGCTGCGCGGCCACGGCCTGTTCGATCGCGTCCACATCGCCGATCGCCCGGCCTATCTCAGCGCGCTCGCCGATGCGGCGGCGCACGGCCTCGCGCGCTCGGTCGAGTTCCGGGTGCGGCGCGAGCCCGACACGGCGGGTGCGCCGGTGCGCTTCGTGTGGATCGAGATGCGCTGCCGTCCGCTCGATCGTGCCGTCGCCGGCCCCGAGCCCGGCACCCGCGAGGTCGTCGCGGTGATGCGCGACGTGACCGAGCGCAAGGAGCAGGAGCGGGCGCTCGACCAGGCGCGCGCCGAGGCGGAGCGCGCCAACTCGGCGAAGAGCCGCTTCCTCGCCACCATGAGCCACGAGCTGCGCACGCCGCTCAACGCCGTCATCGGCTTCTCGGACATGCTGATCAACGAGAAGGCGCTCGGCATCACGCCGGAGCGGCGACTCGAATACGCCCGGCTGATCAACGAGTCGGGCAGCCATCTCCTGTCCGTCGTCAACGACATCCTCGACATGTCGAAGCTGGAGACCGGCGAGTTCGACATCCGGCCCGAGCCGTTCGCGCTGGCGCCGGTGGTGCACTCGTGCTGCGACCTCCTGGCGCTCAAGGCGCGCGAGCAGGACATCCGCCTCGAGGTGGCGATCGATCCGGCCCTGCCCGAGATCGTCGCCGACAAGCGCGCGCTCAAGCAGATTCTGCTCAACCTCGTGTCCAACGCGGTGAAGTTCACCGACCGCGGCGGCTGCGTCACGGTGGCGGCGCGGCGCGAGGCGACGCGTCTCGCCATCATGGTCGAGGACAACGGCATCGGCATCCGCGAGGACGACCTGGCGCGCTGCGGCGACCCGTTCTTCCAGTCGCGCGATTCCTACGACCGCCCGCATCACGGCACCGGGCTCGGGCTGTCGATCGTCAAGGGGCTGGTCGGCCTGCACGGCGGCGAGGTCGCCATGGCGAGCCGGCTCGGCGCCGGGACTTGCGTCACGGTGCGGATTCCGCTCGATTGCGATCCCGCCCGCACCCGCAGGGCGCCGCCCGTTCCGGCGGCCTCGACGGTGCGGCGGCTGAACCTCCCGGGCGAGCCGGCGCCCGAGGACATTCCATCCGAACAGACGAGCGGCGAGGCGGCGGTTGCGGTCAAGAAGCGTGCGTGATCCGGTCGACCAGGAGGTCGATCATCGGAGTGGCGACGGACGGGAGCGCGAGGCGCGCCCGGGCCGGACGGGTGCGCTCGCGCTGGCGCTGCTGCGGCGGCCGCGCGACACGTTGGCCGGCGCGGCCGGCATCGCCGCCTGCGCCACCATCGTGATCAACGCGCTGTTCATGCAGCCGGGCCCGCACCCGGCGCCGATCTTCGCGCTGAAGACCGAGAAGCCGCGCGCCGCGCCGGCGCGCGAGCAGACCGGCGCGCTCAGCGTGCTGCCGCGTCCGCGTCCCGCCGACGCGCAGGCGCCGGCCCGCGTCGAGCCGGCGGCGGCCGCGGCGGCGAAGCCGGCCGTCAAGGCGCGCCCCGAGCTCGTCACCGACATCCAGCGCGAGCTCCTGCGGCGCGGCTACTACGACGCCGCCGTCGACGGCATCGCCGGCAGCCGCACCGAGGCGGCGATCCGCGAGTTCGAGCAGGCGCAGGGCCTCGCCCCGACCGGCGAGCCGACCGACGCGATCCTGAAGTCCATCATGCGGTCGCCCGCCAAGCCGAAGCCGGCTGCGGCGCCCCCTCGGCCCGATCCGATCGCCGGCCTGATCGGCGGCTCGGCCACCGCGACCCACGCACCGGTGGTGCAGGCGCGGGCGACCACCGGCGCGTCGCCGACGCCGACCCCGCTCGCCGCCCATCCGGTGGCGCCCGTCAAGGCCGCGGCGCTGGCCGCCCCGCCGCCGGCGCCGACCCCGCCGCAGCCGGTCGCGCAGCCGCGGGCGACCTCGCCGGCGACCGCCGCCGGCACCGCGCAGATCAAGGCGGTGCAGCGCGCGCTCGCCGACTACGGCTACGGCCAGGTGCGCCAGACCGGCGTCCACGACAAGGCCACCCACGACGCCATCGCGGCCTTCGAGGAGGCCCGCCGCATGCCGGTGACCGGCCAGGTCAGCGACCGCCTGGTGCGCGAGCTCGTCGCCCTGACCGGCCGGCCGATCGAGTGAAGGCGAACAGCGAGTAGCGAGTAGCGAGTAGCGAGTAGCGAGTAGCGAGTAGGGGATGGTGCCCGGTCGCCGGCTCCTTCACTATTCGCCATTCGCTCATCGCTCATCGCTCATCGCTCATCGAGGCCGCATGCGTCTGAAATCCGGAATCTGGGTCGCGGCCTATATCCGCCGCTGCGGCGTCGAGGGCGTGTTCGCGGCGGTGCGCCGGCGCGGCGCCGAGGACGCGGGCGCGGTCTTCGTCATCGTCAATCGGCTGAACGGCACGGCCGACCTCTACGGCCCGGCACCGCAGACCGCCTTCGACGAGGCGATGCCGTTCGACCGCGCCTTCGTCTCCGTGCTGAAGGAGAGCCCGGCGCCGGAAAGCGCCGTGGAGGCGTTCATCGCCAAGGAGAGCCGGTTCGATCCCGACGTCTGGGTGATCGAGATCGAGGAGCCGACCGGCCGCCACTTCCTCGACCGCGTGCTGCGCTGATCAGGACTCGCCGCCGACGACACGGCCGGGCGCAAGGCGGGGCGGGCCGACGAGCCGGTCCGGCCCGGCGAGCCGATCCGGGACGGTGGCGCCGATGCGGCTGCGCACCAGCCCGGCGCGCGACGACGGGGCCTGGCCGGGACGCACCGGGACGGCCGGCTCGGCGATCCGCCAGGCGGCGACGAGGCGCAGCGCCGCGGCGAGGCTGATCTCGTCGAACAGGGCGCTCAGCGCATAGACGCGCCGCACCGAGTGGCCGATCGCCGGATTGACGAACAGCAGGATGCGCTGCAGCGCCGGGGCCGGCACGGCGAGCGCCCGCGCCGTGACCACCAGCGGCTCGCCACCGAGATCGTTGACGATGCGCTCGGCGAGCGGCCGGGCGATGCCCAGCGCCCGCTCGATCTCGCGCACGAAGTCGCCGGGCCGGCCGCCGAGCACGCTCGTCTCCAGCCGGCGCGCCACCTCGTCGCCCGGGGTCGGCCAAGTGCCGGCGGCGAGCGGGCCCAGACGGTCGAGCGCGTCCAGCACGGCGCGGCGGCCGTCGGTGTCGGCGGCGAAGAAGTCGCGGACCAGGGCACGCGCCTCGGCCTCGCCGCGGGTCGCCGGGGCGGGCGGCGGGTCCTCGGCCGGCGCGGGGCGTCCGTCGAGGCGGGCCAGGACCTTGTCGGGCGCGCCCGGATAGGCGGCCAGCGTGCGGGCCACGGTCTCGCGGGTGGCCTGATCGACGGCGTCGATCAGGCGCAGCGACAGCTCGACATACTGGCGCTCCTCGTCCGGCGAGTGGGTCGGCTTCTGGACATACAGGTCGGTCAGCACCCGCAGCAGCGTCGGCTTCACGTCGACGCCGTGCCGGGCGAGCCCCACCAGGCTGTCCAGTCCCGGAAACAAGGACGACATACGCGAACGAGCCCCCGCCAGGTGCCTCGACCGGTCGGCGCGACCGGCCGTGCGACCACGTCCCCCGAAACGACCTTTCCGAGAGCTTAAGACGGGACTCGTTAGCGGAGCCTTAACCCCAACAACCCGTTAACCTTTTCCCTAAAGTTCGAGCGATCGGGGCGGCCCGGGCGCGACCGCCCGGCGGCGCCCCGGCGCGGGCCGGAATCCAGCCTCGAAGCACCGCGAAAACGCCCGGTGTCACCGGCGTGCAACCCTTCCGGACCAACGAGTTACGCTTAACCGACCGTTAACCATAACGGCGCGTAATCGATCGTGGCATACCGCGGGTCACTCCGACCCGATGGAGGACGCCATGGGAACCATCATCTCCTTCCCGGCCGATCGTCACGTCTACGACGGGCGGAGCCGAAATGCCGACGAGCCGGCCACCATCATCATCCTGCCGGTGGTGCGGGTCGATCGGCACGACGATCCGCGCGACGGCCTGCGCGACGGCGGCTCGGCCGCCCGCAAGGGGCGCCGCCCGACGGCACGGCGGTGAGTGCGGCAACGTGGTGATCGAGGTGCAGGTCCGGGAAGGGCGCGTCCGCACGGGCGGGGCGCGGCGATGCGGGCCGGCGCTCGCGGTGATGGTGGCGGCGCTGCTCGGCGGCTGCGCCAACGGCGATTTCGGCCGGGTGAAGCCCGGCCTGGTGCGCGACGGCATCCACGACTGGATGGGGCCGGCGGCAGCCAAGCAGGCCGGCCTGCCGGTCTCGGCCTATCCCTATACCGAGGACGAGCGGGTGATGCGGGATCTCGCATTCCCGCTGATCGAGCCGCCCTACGAGCGGCAGCGCTGGTACTCGATCCTGGAGGAGTACGGCGTCACCCGCGGGGTCCGGCAGGACTGGGTGGTGTTCAACGTCGCCGCCTACGAGCAGCACCTGATGCAGACGGCGTTCCGCTCGGCGACCGCCCGCTACTCCAAGCTCAACGACGACATCCGCAACGACGTCAACCGGCTGCCGGCCTGGGTGGCGGCGGCGCGCCGGGTGCTCGACATGGACATCAAGCGCGGCAAGAGCCTCGCCCATGTCAACGGCCTCACGTCGGCCGAGGCCGGCAACGCCCAGGCCCGCATGGCCGAGAACGCCCTGATCATGAGCTGGGTGCAGCAGTCGCTGGTCAACCGCACCGCCTCCTACGGCTATGCGCTGGAGCGGCTGGTCATCGCCACGCCGCTGTCGGCCGCCGTCGAGGTCGAGCGCTCGCTCACCTTCCTGAAGACCCGGGTGGCCGAGGCGCGCCTGCTGCCCGGCCCGGAGATCACGCCCGGCGCGATCGTGCTGGTGCCGCCCTATCCGCTGCCGTCGATGCCGCCGATCACCAAGTCGGCGCCGCCGCCCGGGCTGCCGCTGCCGGGCGTGCCCAGCGCTGGCCTGCCGCCGCCCGGCCCCCCCGCCGGGCCGGTCGCGAGTGCCGCGCCGGCCGTGGCGGCCGACCCGGCCGGTCCGACCTTCGTGTCGCTCGTCAGGCCCTGACGGACTAGTCCCGCCGGCCATGCGCGTCCGTCCCGCTTGGCGTGCGGCGGGGGGCCGGCCTATCGTCGGCCGCGGCGGCGAGGCGCCGCGCGAGCTGCGGAGCGGGCCGTGACCCTCCATCACCCGTCGATCCCACCGGTGTGGACTCCGCCGATCGGCGCGGCGGTGAAGCGCGACCTGTGCACCGACTGCGGGATCTCGCGCACCGCGACGCCGGGGCAGTGCGGCCACGCCTGCCAGTTCCTCAAGCCCGACTATCCCGGCATGGAGACGGCCGTGCACGGCCGCGCCCGCGATCCGCACAAGCCGGACGAGCTGTTCTTCGGGCCGTTCCGCCGCATGCTGCGGGCCGCCCTGAAGGACCCGCGGCCGGGGGCGCAGTGGACCGGCATCGTCACCCGCATCGGCGAGCGCCTGCTGGAGACCGGGGCGGTCGACGCCGTGCTCGCCATGGCGGCCGATCCGGCCGACCGCTGGCGGCCGCGCCCCGTGCTGGTGACGCGCCCCGAGGGCATGGCGCAGTGCCGTGGCATGCGCATGGGCTGGGCGCCGCTGCTGGCGCTGCTGGCGCCGGCGCGGGAGCTGGGGTTCAGGCGCATCGCCGTGGTCGGCATCCCGTGCCAGATCCACGCGCTGCGCGCGATCGAGGCCGAGCTCGGATTCGAGCGGATCTACGTCGTCGGCACGCCCTGCTCCGACAACACCACCACGGAGCGTTTCCACGAGTTCCTGGCGCTGCTCGCCGACGATCCGGACACCATCACGTATCTGGAGTTCCGTGCCGACTATCACGTCGAGCTGCGCTTCTCCGACGGCACGCAGAGGCGCGTCCCGTTCCTGATGCTGCCGCTGTCGAAGCTGCCGCGCGACTTCTTCCCGCTCACCTGCCGCACCTGCGTCGACTACACCAACGTGCTCGCCGACATCACGGTCGGCTACATGGGCGGCGAGGGCGAGCAGTGGCTGCTGATCCGCAACGCGCGCGGCGAGGAGCTCCTGTCGCTGCTCGGCGACGAGGTCCGCACCGCCGCGCCCGGCAGCGCCGGCAAGCGCCGTGCGCCCGTGAAGGGTTTCCTGAAGAACACCGAGCGCGCCGCCGGCGGCCTGCCGGTGCGCGGCACCCCGGACTTTCTCCGTCCGCTGGTCGCCTGGCTGATGCCGAAGATCGGCCCGCGCGGCCTCGAGTTCGCCCGCGCCCGGCTGGAGATGAAGGCGATCGAGACGGTCCTCCATCTGCGCCGCGAGCGCCCCCGGCGTCTGCGCCACATGGTGCCGCAGCACGTCTGGGATCTCGTCGCCCCCTACGGCCTGACGCCGGGCGAGGGGGAGAGGTAGGGCCGGGGCAGCGGGTCGCGCGCGCCCCATCCTCGGCCACTTTCCTGCGCTGCGGCCCCTGCGCTACGCTTCCGTCAAACCACACCGGAGGAAGCCCATGCCGCGTCTCGCCGCCGCCGTGAGTCCGTTCGCCGTCCTGGTCCTGCTCGCCGCGCCCGCGCTCGCCGCCTGTCCGTCGGACGACGCCGTGGCGGCGCTCGCCGCCAAGGTCGCGGCGCGCCAGCCGGCCGAGAGCTACGGGCCCGGCCTCTCGGTCGCCGACGGCCTGTGCGCCCAGCAGAAGCTGGTGGAGAGGCTGAAGCCGTCGCTCGGTAACGTCGTCGGCTACAAGGCGGGCCTCACCAACGAGGCGGTGCAGAAGCGCTTCGGCGTGCCGCATCCGGTGCGCGGCACGCTGCTCGCCAAGATGATCCTGACCGACGGCGCCACCGTCGACGCGGCGTTCGGGGCGGCGCCGCTGTTCGAGTCGGATCTGATCGTCACGGTGAAGGATGCCGGCATCCACGATGCCAAGGGCCATGTCGAGATGCTGAAGCACCTCGACGCCGTGGTGCCGTTCCTCGAGCTGCCCGACCTGGTGCTGCAGAAGGGCGCCCACATGGACGGCGGCGTGCTGACCGCCATCAACGTCGGGGCGCGGCTCGGCGTCACCGGCGCGCCGGTGCCGGTCGCGGCGACCCAGGACTTCGCCGACCGGCTGGCGAAGATGACGGTGGTGCTGGTCGACGACACCGGCCGCGAGATCGCCAGGAGCCCCGGCACGGCGATCCTCGGTCACCCGCTCGACGCGGTCGCCTGGCTGGTCGCGGATCTGGGCCGCGCCGGCATCACCCTGAAAAAGGGCGACATGCTGAGCCTCGGCAGCTTCTCGCCGCTGTCGCCGCCCGCCGCCGGCCGCACCGTGACGGCCCGCTACGAGGGGCTCGCCGACAGGCCGGTCGAGGTGAAGGCGACGTTCAGATAGAAGCGACGTTCGAACAGCGGCGCGCCTGACGCGGAGCGCTCACGGCAGGTCGCGGGCGACGCGGAAGCCGTTGGCGTAGTAGCGCACGTCCTTGTCGTAGCGGAACCGGGCGGCGGTGCGGATCGCCGCCGGGGTCGAGCCGAACGAGCCGCCGCGCAGCACGCGCTGGCGGCACTGGCCGGCCGTCCACGCCGTGCCGTCGCGCGGCGCGCCCCGGTAGGTCTCGTTCCAGCAGTCCTCGACCCATTCGGCGGCGTTGCCGGCGGTGTCGTAGAGGCCGAAGGCGTTGGGCCGGAACGAGCCGGCCGGCAGGGTGCGGCGCGGCGCCGGCGTCGCGCAGGTCGTGCAGTTGGCGCGGCCCTGGCCGACCTCGCGGCCCCACCAGTGCGGCGTCACCGAGCCGGCGCGCGCCGCGTATTCCCACTCGGCCTCGCTCGGCAGCCGGTAGCCGCGGCCGGTGGTCTGCGCCAGCCACGCCACGTAGGTCCTGGCGTCGTCGTAGCTCACGTCGATCACCGGCTGCGCGTCGCGGCCCCAGCCGTGATCGTCGGGCCGGTGGCGGCAGCCGCCGGCGGCGACGCAGCGGTCCCATTCGGCGAACGTCACCTCGCGCCGGCCGATCGCGAAAGGCCGCGCCAGGACCACGCGGTGCACCGGCTTCTCGTACTCGCTGTCGGCCGAGCCCATGTCGAACTCGCCCTCGGGAACGACGACGAGCTCGGGGCAGTCGGCGCAGTCGCGGAACGTCTCGCCGGCGACCCGGGCCGGGCCCGGCTGCGCGACCGGCACGCCGGCGTCGGGCACGCGCGGCTGCAGGTCGAAGCGGCGCAGGCCCTGCGGCTCCTGCGCCACCACGGCGGCGGGACCCGCCGCGAGCGTGATCACAAACAGGAGACACCCCAGCCGTCGCCGCATAATCAGCTTTCCCGCAATGACGTGATGGCGCAGGATCCCGAGCTTCGCGAAAAGTGTCGCAGATGCGTCGCCGGCGTCAACGTACCGCCCGATACCGACCGAGACCGAAAGGACGGCCGCGCGTGACGTCACTGCCGTCCGGTGTTCACGATCGTGTCAGCGGATCGCCGGGGCGCGCCTCGCGGCGACGACCGGAGTCGTGGTGCGGTCGCGCGGGATCCCGGTTCACGTCGGTCCCCTCCGGTGCGCCGGCGCCGGCGCCGGACGATCGAACCGGTCCGCGCGCCGTCGCCACCAATCCGGATCGAGGTCTCGGCTGAGCAGACACGGAGGCAGGGCATGCGGGCTGCGGTGGCGGGCGTCGCGGGATCATGGTCGGCGGGTCTGGCCGCGCTGCTGGCGGTGATGCTGAGTGCCGCCCCGGCGCCGGCGCAGAGCGGCGGCGGTCACGGGAGCCACGGCGGCCACGGCGCTGCATCGGACGCCCAGCGCGGCGGGCCGTCGCCGTCGCCGTCCGGGGCCGCGGTCTATTTCATCGCCCTGCGCGACGGTGCGATCGTGCCGCCGAGGTTCACGGTGCATTTCGGCCTCACCGGCATGGGCGTCGCGCCGGCCGGCTCCGACCGCGAGAACTCCGGCCATCATCATCTGCTGATCGACACCGAGCTGCCGCCGCTCGACCAGCCGATCCCCAACGACTTCCAGCATCTGCACTACGGCGCCGGCCAGACCGAGGCGGAGGTGACGCTGCCGCCCGGCGAGCACACGCTGCAGCTCGTGCTCGGCGACAAGGACCACGTCCCGCATTCGCCGCCCGTGATGTCGCCGCGCATCCGCGTCACCGTGGTCGAGGGCGCGGGCGCCGTCGCCGCCGCGCCGGCGCCGCCGCCGGCCGCCCCGGCCGCGGCCAAGACGCGCCATCCGTCGCCCCCCGACGCCAAGGTCTACTTCGTCTATCCGAAGGGCGGCGCCTACGTGTCGCGCAACCCGGTGATCCGCTTCGGCCTGATCAACATGGGCGTGGCGCCGGCCGGCATCGCCAAGCCGAACACCGGCCATCATCATCTGCTGATCGACACGCCGCTGCCGCCGCTCGACCAGCCGATCCCGAACGACTTCCAGCACCTCCACTTCGGCACCGGCCAGACCGAGGCGAAGGTGACGCTGCCGCTCGGCCGCCACACGCTGCGTCTGCTGCTCGCCGACGAGGACCACGTGCCGCACGACCCGCCCGTCTACTCGGAGGAGATCACCGTCACGGTCACCAAGTCGGGCCGCCGGCCGCGCTCGGCCTCGCGCTGGAGATACCGGTGACGGCGGCAGGCACGATCGGGCGCCTGATCGGGGCGGCCGGCCGGGCGCTCGCCGCGCTCGTCCTGCCGGCCGCGGTCGTGCTGGTCGCCGTCGCGGCGGCGGCCGGGCCGGCGCGGGCCGAGAAGCGCGTCGCCCTGGTGATCGGCAACTCCGGATACCGCAGCGTGCCGTCGCTGCCCAACACGGCGAACGACGCCCGCGCCATGGCGGCGCTGCTCCGCAATTCCGGCTTCGACGTGGTGCAGCCGCGCCACGATCTCGGCGTCCTCGACTTCAAGCGGGCGCTGCGCGAGTTCATGGGCGTGGCGCGCGACGCCGACATCGCGGTCGTCTACTACGCCGGCCACGGCGTCGAGGTGAAGGGCGGCAACTACCTGATCCCGGTCGACGCCAAGCTGGCGCGCGACTACGACGTCGAGGACGAGGCGATCCCGCTCGAGCGCGTGATGTGGTCGATCGAGGGCGCCCGCGTGCTGCGGCTCGTGATCCTCGACGCCTGCCGCGACAATCCCTTCCTCGGCAAGATGCAGCGCACCGTGTCGATGCGGGCCGTGGTGAACGGCCTCGCCACGGTCGAGCCGGCCGCCGGCAACACGCTGGTCGCCTTCGCGGCCAAGGCCGGCTCGGTCGCCGCCGACGGCGTCGGCCGCCACAGCCCGTTCACGGCGGCGCTGCTCAACCACATCGCCGAGCCCGGCCTCGACGTGCGGCTGGCGTTCGGCCGGGTGCGCGACGAGGTGCTGCGCGAGACCGGCGGCGCCCAGGAGCCGTTCGTCTACGGCTCGCTCGGCGGCACCACGGTGGCGCTGGTGCCGGCCGCCAAGCCGGCGGCCCCGGTGGTCACGGCGCAGGACCTGCAGCGCGACTACGAGCTCGCCGAGCGGGTCGGCACCGTGGCGGCGTTCGAGACCTTCCTGGCCCGCCACGGCAGCGGCTTCTACGCCGAGCTGGCGCGCGCCCAGATCGCCAAGCTCGGCGAGCGGGCCGGGCAGGGGGCCGTGGCGGCGGCGATGCCGCGCCTCGCCCCGCCGCCGCCGCCCGTCGCGGCGCCGGCCGCCGTGGCACCGGCTGCCGTGGCGCCGGGGGGCGGGCCCGCGGATCCGGTCGCGGCGGAGGCGGCGTGCCGGCGCGATCGCGACCGGCTGGCGCGGCTGCGCGCCGATCCGGCCGCCGACGAGGTGCTGCGCTTCGAGCGCGAGCTCGCCTGCGATGCGCTGCGGGCCCAGGTGGTGCGGCTGCGCGAGAGCGTCGTCGGCCCGGCGCCGGCTGCTGCTGCCGCGGCAGCGCGGCCGCCCGCGCCTGCCGGACCGGCGCCTGCCCCGGCACTGGCGTCGGAGGCGAGCCGGCCCGCGCCGGCCCCGGCCCTGCCGTTGCCGTCGTCGTCGTCGCCGCCGCCTGCCGCCACGGCTCCCGCCCGGCCGCAGGTGTCCGGCCCGGCGGCTGCGGCCGCTGTGGCGACCGGCTCGCCGGAGGCGTGCCGGCGCGAGCAGGAGCAGATCGCCCGCCTGCGCGCGACGCCGCGCCGCGACGCCATCGTCCGGCTGGAGCGCGAGCTCACCTGCGAGCCGCTGCGCCCGCAGCTCGTCCGCCTGCGCGAGAGCGTCGAGTGACGGTGACGGCCGTTCTCCGTGCCGGAGAGCGGCAGGCCGGACGGGAGATCATACCAACGGCCCTCATGATTGACCGATGTGCGCCCATGCCCGGCGTCCGATCGAGGTGATTGTGTTCGGCTGAGCGACGAGACGCCGCCAAGCATCGCAGGCGGCGTCGACGATGTCGTCGTAGGTGTCGAAGACGCGGTTCGAAAGCCAGTTGCCACGCAGATACTGCCAGATGTTCTCGACCGGATTGAGCTCCGGCGAGCGCGACGGCAGGAACAGCAAGGTCATGTTCTTCGGCACCCTGAGAGCGGGCGTGGTGTGCCAGCCCGCACGGTCGAGCAACAGGACGGCGTGGGCGCCTTTGGCGACGGTGCGGGCGATCTCGTCGAGGTGAATCTGCATGGCCTCGGTGTCGGCCACCGGCATGGCGACTGCGGCGCCGGTGCCGCGGGCCGGGCAGATGGCGCCGAACAGCCAGGCGTTTTCGTAGCGCTGGTCGGCGGGCTGACGCGGCCGGGTTCCACGCCGCGCCCACATGCGCACGATGCCGTTCTTCTGGCCGATGCGCGCCTCGTCCTGAAACCAGATTTCGACCGGCTTGCGGTCGGCGACGTCGGCGAGATGGGCGTTCAGCGTCGCCGCGAAGTTTTTTTGAACGCCGTGATGGTTCCGGCATCCTGCGCGGGATGGCGGGGTCGCGCGCTGATGTGGGAGAAGCCGAGCGCGTCGAGGATCTTGCCGATCGTCCGCTCGTGATACTCGACCCCGAAGCGCTCGGCGATCAGGCGCTGGAGGTCGACCCTGCGCCAGCGCACCACGCCATGCACGGCCCGGTCCGGGCCGGTCTCGACGATCTGCGCCAGCTCGGCGAGCTGGGCGGCGGTCAGCCGGGTGGTCGGGCCTTTCGACGGGATGTCCAGAAGCCCGTCCGGACCGAGGGCGTTGAACCGATGCACCCAGTCGCGCAGCGTCTGCCGGTCCATGCCGCCGACCCGCGCCGCCTCGGTCCGGTTCATCCCGTCCCGGACCGCCGCCAGCGACAACAGCCGCCGGCTCTGGTTGGCGTTCTTCGACGCCGCCGCCAGCCGCCGCAGGTCGGCCGCCGAGAAATCCGTCCGTAGAGAAACCGCTGTCGCCATGGCGCGAATCCTCCCGCGCCAAGCGAATCACAATCCGCCTCGCTCAGGAATCCCAAGCGAGTCAGTCACAGAGGCCTTTGGTATCACGCCTCCGCGGCGGCGTCCGGGCCGGCCTTGATGCCGGCGGCGATGAAGCGGACCAGGAAACGGCCCTTGGTCGGCAGGTCGCCCGGCTTGTAGCGGTGCTTGGAGAGGCGCGACATGCGCTCGTCGAAGAAGTTCATCACCAGCGCGCCGACCGCGAACAGATAGGCCCAGTGCAGGTATTCGGGCGACTGTCCGGGCAGCGCCCGCTGCAGCGCGGCGATGAACTCGCGCGCCATCGGGTCGTAGTAGTCGCGCAGGATGCCGCGCGAGCGCTCGTGCGGGTCGGAGGCCTCGCGCACCGTCAGCATCGAGTAGTACTTGCCGTCCGGCCGGCCCTGCTGGCGCATGACCGGCATCACGAAGGCGGCGACGATCTTCTCCACCGCGTCCGGCGCGGTCGGGTCCTCGATGGCGCGCAGCTCGGCGAGGCGTTCCTCGAACAGCTTCTGATGCTCGGCGAAGACGGCGCGGTAGAGGTTCTGCTTGGTCTCGAAGTGATAGACCACGATCGACAGGCCGACGCCGGCCGCCTCGGCGATGTCGCGCATCGAGGCGCCGTGAAAGCCCTCCATGGCGAACAGCCGCTCGGCGGCGCGCAGGATCTTGGCGCGGCGGGTCGGCTCCTCGGCCGCGACGGCGCGCTTCGCCGGCGGGGCGGCGGCGGGCTTGCGCGGCCGCTCGGTCGCGGCGGACTTTCCGACCTTGCTGCGCTTGTCGGCCCTGGCGGGCTTGTCGGCCCTGGCGGGCTTGCGCGCCTCGGAGGGCTCGGTTTCGGCTGCGGGCTTCATGGTGCGGTCGCGCGCGGATGGAGAAGACATTCGGCCGCGATGACCTTTCGTGGAGTCGAGCCGGCTGATGCGGGGCAACTTAGTCGCCGCCCGCCGCCGCTGTCCACCCCGCACAAATGCTAGAGCGGTTTTCGGCTGCGCCGAATCGGACCCGATCTCCGCTCGTCCCCGCGAAGGCGGGGACCCAGGGCCGCAGGTCGTGGCGCCCTGGAGTCCCGCTTCCGCGGGACTGAGCGGAGTGTGGGGCGACGCCATCGAACCGCTCTGGCGTCCGCGCCGCCCGCCGCGACTCGGCCGCCGTGCCGGATATCTCGTGCGTCCGGCTTTCCGTGAGCCACCGGCTCCCGGGGCCGGGCAGCGAGGTGCGAGGCGCCGCCGTCCGAGTCGCGCCTCGTCCCGTTCGGCGAAGCCCCCGGTCCCGTCCCTCACCGCCGCTCTGCCGTTTTCGCAGGGGATCTCCTCCGCCGGCGCAGGGCGGCTTCGTGATTCTCCGGATGCACTGTACGTACGTACAGTCTAGTTTCGGGAGGCTGAACACGGAGAACCGCGGACCGTCGCGGGCGATGTCCGGGCCGGCCGGCCCTCCCCTCGGGCCGGCCGCGGCGGCGTCGAACGACCAGACGCCGTCCGGGCAGGCCCGCGGAGAGCCGGGAAGAACCTCAGGGGTTACGCATGAACAAAGACACCGCCAAATGGCGCGTCCTCGGCGGAGGATTCGCGGCCTACACGTTCGACGCCATGGATCTCGTGCTGCTCGCCATGGCGTTCCAGCCGATCATGAACGATCTCGGCCTCACCCGGTCCGAGGCCGGCCTGCTCGCCACCGCGACGCTGATCGGCGTCGGCATCTCCAGCGTGGTGATGGGCTGGTACTCGGACAATTACGGGCGCCGCAAGGCGATGCTGTGGTCGCTGATCAGCTTCAGCCTGCTCACCATGGTGATCGCCTTCGCCTCCACCTGGACCGAGATCCTGATCCTGCGCTTCCTGGCCGGCCTCGGTCTCGGCGGGCTGTGGGGCGTCATCGCGGCCTACATCGCCGAGACCTGGCCGCCGGCCCAGCGCGGCCGCGCCGCCGCCTTCGTGATGAGCTCGTTCCCGGTCGGCGTCGGCCTCGCCTCGTTCCTGGCCGGCAAGATCATCCCGATGTGGGGCTGGCGCGCCCTGTTCCTGACCGCCGGCATCGCCCTGATCGTCGCCGTCTACGTGTACTTCTTCGTGCCTGAATCGGAGGCCTGGAAGCAGCAGCGCGACGCTCGCGCCCGCGGCGAGGGCGTCAAGGCCGAGAAGGTCTCGGTGAAGGAGATCTTCACCGGAGGCCTCGCCAAGAACACCATCCTGGCGACGCTCGTCTCAGCCTTCGCGCTGACCGCCTACTGGGGCCCGACCACCTGGCTGCCGACCTATCTGGTCAAGGAGCGTGGCCTCTCCGTCGCCGACATGGGCATGTTCATGACCATCCTCAGCGTCGGCATGTTCGTCGGCTACAACGTGTTCGGCTGGATCGCCGACCTGATCGGCAAGCGCAATGCGCTCGTCCTGTCGCTCGGCGGCTCGGCCGTCATGCTGGCCGTCTACGCGCTCACCGAGAATCCGGCGACGCTCCTGTGGATGGGCCCGGCCTACGCGTTCTTCATGGCCTTCGTCGGCCTGATGGGCTCGTACTACGGCGAGCTGTTCCCGACCCGCGTGCGCACCACCGGCTCGGGCTTCTGCTTCAACGTCGGCCGCGGCGTCTCCGCCTTCGCGCCGTTCATCCTCGGCGGCATCGCCACCGCCTACAGCCTGCAGACCGCGATCCTGATCTGTGCCGTGCCGTTCCTCCTCTCGGCCATCCTGACCGCCTTCCTGCCGCGAACCGAGGTCCCCGCCGCGCAGGCGGGAACCCCCGCCGCTGCGCCGCGGAGCTGACATCCGCGCGCAGCCCTCGGGCCGGCCGCAGTCCCCGCCGCGGCCGGCCCGCACCGGAGCCGAGACCATGCGAAAGATCATCGACCTCTCCATCTACTTCGAGAACGGCACGCTCGCCGATCCCCCGATCTACGAGCCCAAGATCAACTACCGGAACCACAAGGACACGACCGACGAGCTGCTGCCCTTCTTCCCCGGCCTGAAGGCCGAGGATCTGCCGGACGGCGAGGCCTGGGCGATCGAATGGGTGCAGATCACCACCCACAACGGCACCCATCTCGACGCGCCCTATCACTTCGCCTCGACCATGAACAACGGCGAGCGCGCCATCACGATCGACGAGGTGCCGCTCGACTGGTGCTTCCAGCCCGGCGTCAAGCTCGACTTCCGCCACTTCGAGGACGGTTACATCGTCACCGCCGCCGACGTGGAGAAGGAGCTCGCCCGCATCGGCCACACGCTGAAGCCGCTGGAGATCGTCGTCGTCAACACGCGCGCCGGCGAGATCTACGGCAGGGAGGGCTACGTCGCGGCCGGCTGCGGCATGGGCCGCGAGGCGACCCTCTATCTCACCGAGCGCGGCGTGCGGGTCACCGGCACCGACGCGTGGAGCTGGGACGCGCCCTTCGTCTACACGGCCAAGCGCTACGCCAAGACGCACGACGCCGGGCTGATCTGGGAAGGCCACAAGTCGGGCCGCACGGTCGGCTACTGCCATATCGAGAAGCTGCACAATCTCGAGAAGCTGCCGCCGACCGGATTCACGGTCGCCTGCTTCCCGGCCAAGATCCGCGGCGCCTCGGCGGGCTGGACCCGCGCGGTCGCGATCCTGGACGCGTGAGGCGGCGCGCCTGCGTTCCCTCGTTCCGCCCTCACCCCGAGGAGGCTGCGAAGCGGCCGTCTCGAAGGGCGAGGGCGCCGTCTCGACACCACATCCGCTCGTCCCCGCGAAGGCGGGGACCCAGGGGCGAACACGGCAAGACGCCCCGGATCCCCGCTTGTGCGGGGATGAGCGGAGTGCGGGACGACCGCGCCGAAGCACGCAGACGCGGTCCGCGCCGCATGCCTGATTCTGGCGCCACGCATCGCCGAGACAATCACAAGGAGATCCCCCATGTCGAAACTCATCATCACGGCGGCCGTCACCGGCTCGGTGCACACCCCCAGCCTGTCGCCCTATCTGCCGCTCACCCCGGAGCAGATCGCCGCCGACGCGGTCGCCGCCGCCAAGGCCGGCGCGGCGCTCGTCCACGTGCACGCCCGCGACCCGCAGAACGGCAAGCCCTCCGCCGACCCGAAGCTCTACGAGGAGATCGTCACCCGCATCAGCGCCGCGACCGACGCGGCGATCTGCATCACCACGGGCGGCTCCAAGGAGATGACGGTGGCCGAGCGGGCCCGCTCGGTGGCGCTCCTGAAGCCCGAGCTCGCCTCGCTCAACACCGGCTCGATGAACTTCGCGATCCACCCGCTCGCCGGCAAGATCAAGGAGCCGAAATACGACTGGGAGATCCCGTTCCTGCAGGCCACCGAGGACTGGATCTTCCCGAACACGTTCAAGACGCTCGCCGAGTTCGCGACGTTCATGACCGCGGCCGGCACCAAGCCGGAGCTCGAGGTCTACGACGCCGGCATGCTGTCCAACGTCCAGTTCCTGCTGAGCACCGGCGTGCTGAAGCCGCCGATCCATCTGCAGTTCGTGCTGGGGATTCTCGGCGGCATGCAGGCGACCGTCGGTAATCTCGTGTTCCTGCACGAGAGCGCCTGCCGGATGATCGGCGAGAAGAACTTCACCTGGTCGCTCTCCGCGGCGGGCCGCGCCCAGCTGCCGATGATGGCGACCGCCATGGGCATGGGCGGCAACGTCCGGGTCGGCCTCGAGGACAATCTCTATCTCGCTCCGAAGGTGCTGGCGAAGTCGAGCGCCGAGCAGGTCGAGCGGATCATGACCATCGCGGCGGCGCTGAGCATTCCGGTGGCGACCCCGGCCGAGGCCCGGCAGATCCTCGGCCTCAAGGGCGCCGCCGCCGTCGGCTGGGCGCAGAAGAGCGCCGCCGAATAGGCGCCTCGGCCGCGCCTGCGACTCCCCGCACGCGGGGACGAGCGGAGACGGAGCCGGCCGCACGTCGCCGGAGCGCAGGCACGCGCTCGTCGGAGCGGCGACGCGGCGGCCGGCTCCTCCGACGACGCCGGATCACGGCGCCATTCGCGCAGACGACTCCGCTCTGAGAGACGACACTCGGCCGGGCCCGCGGGTCCGGCCTTTTTCGTCTACGTGAGATCACGCATGGCGCGTCGTCGTCGCCCCGCGTATCGGCGAGAACTGCCTCTGCCGCAGTGGTGCGCTGCAGCCCGTAGTATTGCAATAAAAGCGGTGCGTACCGTATGGTGGATCAGACTCACGAGCGGCATCGCCGCGGACGACAGGACCGACCGGAATGAGACGCGCCGACACCGCACAGAGCGCCGAAGGGGGCACCGCCGAGCGGGGACCGGTGCAGGTGATCACCCGCGCGGCCGCGATCCTGCGCGCCCTTGAGGACCAGCCGGCGGGACTCAGCCTCGGGCAGATCGCCCAGCGGGTCGACCTGGCGCGGTCCACCGTGCAGCGCATCGTCGCCGCGCTGGAGGCCGAGAAGCTGCTGATCGCCGCCTCGCCGACCGGGCGGGTGCGGCTCGGGCCGACGCTGCTGCGGCTCGCCTCCTCGGTGCAGAGCGACTTCGTCTCGCTGTGCCGGCCCTTCCTGGTCAAGCTGTCGGCCGAGCTGCGCGAGACCGTCGATCTCGCCACAGTCAAGCGCGACTATCTGGTGTTCCTCGACCAGGTGATCGGCTCGCAGCGGCTGCGGCTGGTGTCGGCGATCGGCGAGACCTTCCCGCTCTACTGCACGGCGCCCGGCAAGGCCTATCTGGCCCAGCTCGGCAACGACGCCATCGAGGAGCTGATCGGCCGCAACTATCCGGTCCGCACCCCGGCGACGCTGACCACCTTCGACGCGCTTCTGCAGGATCTGCGGCGGGTGCGGCGCAGCGGCGTCGCCTTCGACCGCGAGGAGCACGCGCCGGGCGTCTGCGCCGCCGGCGTGGTGCTGCGCGACTCGCTCGGCAACTATGTCGGCATCTCGGTGCCGGTGCCGGCGCAGCGCTTCTACGGCCGCGAGACCGTCATCGCCGAGCACCTGCTGGCCACCAAGCGCGCCGTCGAGGACCAGCTGGAGGCCGCCGCGGCGTGAGCCGCGCGCGCAGCGCCGCCCGAGACGAAAGAGGCCGCCCGTGGGCGGCCTTTCGCGTTCGTGCGGGAGGAGGTCCCGCTCAGTCGGCCGCCGCGCGGCCGCGGGTGTCGGGCAGCAGCAGCACCATCGCGCCGGCGAGCGCGAAGCTCGCGCCGCACAGCGAGATGCCGACCGCCAGGCTGTAATGCGCGGCGATCTGGCCGAGCAGGAACGGCGCAAAGGCCGAGATGCCGCGGCCGACGTCGAAGCAGAAGCCGGAGCCGAGGCTGCGGATGCGGAGCGGATAGAGCTTGGCGAAGTACGAGCCGAAGATGCCCGCGTAGGAGAAGAACAGCGCCATCACCGGGCCGAGCCAGAACAGCAGCGTCGTGCTCTCGGCGAAGGCGTAGACCGGCACCATCACGGTGGCGCCGACGAAGTTGATGATCAGGGCGTTCTTGCCGCCGATCGTGTCGGCCAGATATCCGAACAGCTGATAGCCGAGGAACATGCCGACATTGAGCATGACGATGAACATCGACATGTCGCCGATCGCCATGCCGCGCTCCTTCACCAGGAAGGTCGGCACCCAGGTGTTGACGCCCCAGTAGGCGATCAGGGCGAAGCTCGCCGACAGGGTGCCGACGATGGTGTAGCGCAGGACCTCGGGGGCGAAGATCTCGCCGATGCCGACCGACGCCCGGGCGCCGCCGCCGGCCTCGCGCTCGGCCTTGGCCTTCTTCCAGGTCTCCGACTCCGGCACGAAGAAGTAGGTGTAGGCGACCGCGACGAGGGCGACGGCGCCGCAGAAGAACAGCACCCGCCAGCCGTAGCGCGGCAGGATGAAGCCGGCGAGCAGCGCGGCCGAGCCGAAGCCGATCGGCCAGGACGAGAACACGAAGGAGGCGGCGCGGCCACTCTGGTGCGACGGCCAGGTCTCGTTGATGAAGGCCGCGATGACGCCCCAGATGCCGCCGAGCCCGAGGCCGGCGACGAAACGCAGCGCCATGATCGACCAGTAGCCCTGCGCGAAGCCGATCGCCGCCGTGAACAGGCCGAAGATCGCGATGCCGACCATCAGCGCGGTCTTGCGGCCGTAGTTGTCGGCGAACCAGCCCATGGCGATCGAGGAGATGCCGACGCCGAGCAGCGTCGCCGTGCCGAGCAGGCCGGCGTCCGCCATGGTGATGTCGAGCTCCTTGATGATCAGGGGCAGCGACATCGCGAGGATCATGAAGTCCAGCGCGTCGAACGCGTAGCTCATGAACCCGCTGATCAGGACCCGCCATTTGACGGGAAGGCCGTGGGTGGCGGCGCTTGTCGCCGGGGTCGCCGTGCCGGTCTCGATAGCCATCGTGGAAAGCTCCAGGTCGCGAGGTCGGACCCGCGTGATCCCGCGACGGTCGCGGAACGGGTCGGCGATCCTGGCCCGGAGGCACCCGCGCGCGAGGGCGAGCGGGGCCGACGATCGGATCTCGATCCGGCCGTGCGTCTGGGATCACGAGGGGGAGAGACGGCCCCGGATCGATCCGGGGCCGGAGGAACGAAGGGCCGGCGCGGGGCCGGCCCTTCGAGAGGTCGCGTCAGGCGTCCTGCACGGCGAGCTTGCGGCGGGCGAGCTCGTGCCGCGACGGGTAGACGTAGGGGCCCATCAGCAGGATCAGCACCGAGGCGACGACGAGGCCGCCGGCGAAGGTCCACAGCACCGGGACGTAGGAGCCGGCCTTGTCGAACGAGACGCCCATCACGTAGGGGCCGATGCCGTTCGCCAGCATGAAGATGGCGAACAGGTAGCCGTAGATCTCGCCGAAGCTGCGCAGGCCGAGATAGCGCGAGATGAAGAACGCGATCAGGTCGACCTCGGCGCCGAGGCCGAGGCCGATCAGCACGGTGGCGAGCGACGCCATCGCCGTGCTGCTGGTCGTGGTCAGCATCACGATGCCGATCAGCGGGATGATGATGAACACCACCGCCACATAGGGCGCGAACAGCCGGTCGAGCAGATAGCCGGCGAGCAGGCGTCCGGCGATCAGGGCGAGGCCCGCCATGGTGAGGGCCGAGGTCGCCATCTGCGGGGAGACGCCGCGGTCGGTGAGCAGCGGCACCACGTGGGCGATCGACCCGTTGGCTGCGGCGGCGAGCGCGAAGAACGGCACGACGAGGAGCCAGAAGTACTTGGTCTTCAGCGCCGCGCGGCCGGTCACCCCGGGCAGCTCCTTTGGGGGCTCGCCGGTCTCGGAGGCGAGTGCCCGGTCGGGCTCGCGCACCAGGAAGGCGACGGCCGGGATGGCCAGCACGAAGGTGAGGGCGCCCAGCCCCACATACGCGCCGCGCCAGCCGAACATGCCGATCAGCGCCTGCGCGTATTGCGGGATCAGCGCCGCGCCGAGGCCGACGCCCGCCATGGCGACGCCGAGGGCGAGGCCGCGATGGTCGTCGAAGCTCGCCGCGATCGACTTCGAGTAGATCAGCGGCGTCTGGCCCGAGGCGGCCAGCCCCATCACGCCGTAGAAGGCGATGAAGGCGAGCGGCGAGGCCGGGGTCAGCGAGGTGAGGGCGACGATCGCCGAGAACGCGGCGATGCAGGGCAGGGCGATGCGGCGGATGCCGTAGCGATCGACCAGGATGCCGATCAGCGGCGTCATCAGGCCGGTGCAGACGAGGCCGATCACCATCGCCATCGACACGGTGCCGCGGTCCCAGCCGAACTCCTGGCCGATCGGCTTGAGGAGCACGCCGAAGGTGAACTGCATGATCGCGCCGTTGCCGACCAGGAGGCCGAACACCGAGCCGACGACGACCCACCACGGATTCTTGAACATGGTCTTGATCCTGGGTGCGAGAGGACGATCAGGCGAGGCCGAGCAGCGTCTTGGCGTTGCCGGAGGCGACCGCGACGCGGGTCTCGTCCGGCAGGGCCACGGTGTCGAGGAAATGGCCGGCCTCGCCGGCGTCCTCGAACGGGTGGTCGGAGGCGAAGCAGACGCGGTCGGTCCCGAGCGCGGCGAGCGCGCAGGCGAGCGGCTCGGCCGAGCTCATGCCCGAGGTCGTCACGGCGATGTTGCGCTTGATGTAGAAGGACGGCGGCTGCGGCAGCTTCACGCCGTAGAGCTGCGCCCGGCTGTCGAACCGCCACAGCAGGTAGGGCAGCGTCTCGCCGAGATGGCCGAGCATCAGCCGCGCGCCCGGGTAGCGGTCGAACACGCCGCCGAAGACGAGACGCAGCGCGTGGGTGCCGGTCTCGACGCCCCATTCCCAGGTGGCGCGCTTGAGCCCGTAGGTGCCGGCGAGCGCCGGCATGGTCGACACCGGGTCGGCCGGGTGCAGATAGATCCAGGTCTTCAGCGCGGCGGCGCGCTCCCAGAACGGCGCGTAGGCGGGATCGTCGAGATAGCGGCCGAGCGTGTGGCCGTTGACCATGGCGCCGCGGAACTTCAGCTGCTCGACGCAGCGCTGCAGCTCGTCGGCGGCGGCGGTCGCGTCCTGCAGCGGCAGGTGGGCGAAGCCGGCGAAGCGGGCCGGGTTCTCGGCCACCTTCGTGGCCAGGTAGTCGTTGGAGGCCTTGGCCTTGGCGATGGCGCGGGCCGTGTCGGGCTCGACCTGCACGCCGGGACCGGCGATGCCGATCACCGACTTGCCGATGCCGGCGCGGTCCATCGCGGCGAGGCGGGCCTCGCCGAAGTCGGTGAGGGCGGCGAGGAGGCGGTCACGCACCACGTCCGGCACGTCGGCGACGGTCGGGTACCAGTATTCGGTCAGGCTCGGGCACAGCGCGTGCTCTTCGAGTGCGATCTTGGTGACCAAGGGAAGCTCCGTTTGTCCGGTGTGAATCGGGTCGGAGCGGAGGTCCGGAAGGGATCGCGGGCCGGAACCGGCCCTCCGCAGGTGTCCTGTAGTACGGTTCAGCCGTATCAAATGGTGGGTTTATCAGCAAGCGACCGGACCTCGCGGTGGCCGGGAATTCGGTGCTGCGGCGCAGCGACGGCGCCGCGACGACCCACGCCGCGGCCGACGTGAGATCTCCGCTTTTATCAGGCGTCGATGCGGTGTTTGCAGTGCCGAAGACGCCGGTCGGAAATGCCCGCCGGGACCGCCCGCGCCACCGTCAGCACGAACACCTACGCAGTGATACGGCGCGGGGCCCTGTATCGAAGCGCGGGACAGAAGGGCCTTTCGGATCGGCCTGGTCGACTCGTCGGACATGCGAGCCCGCCGCGCAGGGGCGCCGGCGGGCCCGGGGGCGCGGCTCCAGAGCCGCCGCATCAGGACAGGTCGCGCCGCATCAGGGCGAGCCTGTCGAACTCGCAGGCGCATCGGGCCGGGCTCGAGTCGCACGATCCGGCGGCCGGCCGTGTTCAGGCCGGGTCGACCTTGCCCTTGCAGGTGTCGGTGATGAAATAGATCAGCACCGCCGCGACGAGATCGAGCACGATGAACGCCCCATAGGCGGCGTCGTAGCCGCCGGTCCATTTGAGGCTGGCGGCGATGACGGCGAAGCAGCAGACCCGGAACAGGCAGGCGATGGTCGAGATCACCCGGTTGGCGGCGGCGAAGTCGTAGCGGCCGTAGACCGAGCCGACCTGCGAGGTGGCGAGCTCCTTGATGCCGGCGATGCTCATGCCGACCAGGAGGAGCGTGAAATAGGTGAACACGTCGCCGCCCTTCACCATCAGGCAGGCGTGCGTGAAGACGAAGAACAGCGCATAGGCGATGCTGACCCGGCGGGTGCCGAAGCGGACGTCCAGCCAGCCCCACACGTAGCTGAAGATCGCGCAGAAGAACGCCGCCGTGGTGAACATGAATATCGCGGTCGACTGGTCGTAGCCGATCGAGATCAGGCGCGGCACGAGCTGGCTGACGACCCCGATGTCGACCAGCCACAGGAGGCCGTAGCCGAGCGAGATCAGCCACATGTCGCGGTCGCGCAGCAGCACCGGGATGGTGAAGGGGCTCCGGTGGCTCTCCAGCTCGGCGAGGTTGGCGGCGAGCTGCTCGCGGCTCAGCGGCTCGTTGTCCGGGTAGCAGCCGGCCTCCTCGGGCGAGTTGCGCACCCAGACGATGGTCGCGAGGCCGAGCGCGATCAGGATCAGGCCGCAGGCCGCGTAGGCGTTCGGGATGCCGAGCACGCCGAACAGCAGCACCATGATCGGCACCAGGGTCGCCGTGCACAGCGACATGCCCATGGTGGCCCAGCCGAGCGCCAGCCCCTTCTTGCGCGGAAACCAGGTGTTGAGCAGCGTGCCCGGAACGTTGAAGCACACGCCGGTCGCCAGGAAGTTGATCAGCGTGAGGCCGACCGCGTACTCCATCGGCGAGGTGACGCGGCCGAACCAGATCAGCACGAGGCCCAGCAGCACGAGGCCGACGATCGCGACGATCTTGGCGCCCTTGCGGTTGATCAGCTCGGCGATCATCAGCGAGCCGATCACGCCGAGCCAGCCGGCCGGCGTCGAGAAGGCCAGCAGGGTGGCGAAGTCCCAGCCGTGCAGGTCGACGAAGCTCTGGACGATGACGTTCAGGCCGTCCGCCGTCCAGGCCGCGAAATTGTAGTACATGATCAGGCTGAAGCCGACCATGCTCCAGCCGCGCGGACCGAAATTGCTCCGCACGGCGAGCGGCGCGCCGCTCGTCGACCGCTCCAGCGGCACCGTGATGCTGTCCGACATCCCGTCACTCCTTCGCGCGCGGCGAGGCGGGTCGTCACGTTTCGGCACGCCGGCGTGACGACGAGTCTCGCAGGGCCTATGTATCGAATAGCGGGATAGTCGTACTACGAAGTGAGTTGGAGTCCAGGCTGGGGCGGCCTGTGCTGCACCGCGAAAGAGACGCCGCGTAACCTGTCGCGGCGATGCCGGGCCGATCAAATAACATCATCGAAATCAACAGCACGCGTGGTGCTCGCAGATGCGAGAGAAAGCCGGCGGGCGGCCCCGCCGGGCGTCCATTCGGACGGCTCGGGACGATTACCTACGCAGTGCTACGAAGCGGCTTCGGGAGTTCCGGATGCCGGTACAGTGACGGGCCGCCCCGGTCCGGCCGGGCGCGGCCCCCGCCGCTCCCAAGGCCGATGGCGCAGGCACTTCCGTGTGCCGTGGTCGCCATGCCGCCGCGCCTCGCGACCGGCGGCATCCGTCCGCCGTCGCGCAGCCGCGCGGACCGCGCATGGCCCGTCACGTTGACCAGGGCGACCACGATGCGATACGTGTGGATCACATCGCGGGTCACTATCTTCGGACACTCACAACAAGGAGAACGAACGATGCCGGTCATCCGGGGCGTGTCGATGGAAGGCAACCTCGACAACAGCATGGGGCTCGAGTTCTACGACCTCTCCCATCCGTTCGGCCTGCAGAAGCCGAACTGGCCGTACTTCCAGGACGTCCAGATCGAGCGCATCCATTACATGGCGAAGTCGGGCGTGCTGTCGCAGCGCATCACGACCAGCATGCACCACACCACCCACATCGACGCGCCCGCCCACGTGGTCGAGGGCACGCCGTTCATGGACGAGGTGCCGCTGCCGCACTTCTTCGGCTCGGGCATCGTCGTCTCGATCCCGAAGAAGCAGTGGGAGCCGATCGGCTACGACGATCTCGAGAAGGCCGCCGGCAAGCTGGTGCGGCCGCGCGACGTCGTCATCGTCAACACCGGCTGGCACGAGAAGTACGAGGACAGCGAGGAGTATTTCTGCCTGTCGCCGGGCTTCGTGAAGTCGGCCGGCGAGTGGTTCGTCGAGAAGAAGGTGAAGGTGGTCGGCCACGACACCCAGGCCAACGACCACCCGCTCGCGACCGCCATCGGCCCGCACCGCAACGGCCCGATCCATCCGCACCTCGCCGCCGAGTACAAGAAGTGGTCCGGCGGCCGCGACTGGAAGGACGATCATCCGGAGTGGGAGCCGGTGCACCGGCTGCTGTTCAAGAACGGCATTCTCGGCATCGAGAACGTCGGCGGCGAGATCGACAAGGTCACGGGCCGGCGCTGCACCTTCGCCATGTTCCCGTGGCGCTGGGAGCGCGGCGACGGCTGCATCATCCGCCTGGTCGCGATGGCCGACCCCAAGGGCGCCTATCGGATCGAGAAAGGGGAGCGCTTCTGATGCAGGTCAAGCGCTTCTCCGAGCTGAAGACCTACGACGCGCCGGGCCATCGCGGCTGCATGCCGCTGCGGGTGTTCGGCGCCGAGGCCGGCGGCACCACCGGTGTCGTCGTCGGCGTCTCGCACTTCCTGCCCGGCGGCGGCGCCGGGCCGGACGCCTCGCCGCCCGAGAAGGTGTACTTCGTCCTCGCCGGCGAGCTCACCGTCATCGTCGACGGCAAGGAGACGGTGCTGAAGCAGCACGACGCCTGCACCATCGCGCCCAACGAGAGCCGCGAGATCGTCAATCGCGGCAACGAGGTCTGCACCATCCTGGTGGCGGTCGCCGCCCCCAAGGGCTGAGCCGCGGGCCGGGATCACGAGAGCCGAGACCGGCGCGCCGGAGAAGCCACCTCTCTCCGCCCTCGTCCCGAGGAGCCCGCGAAGCGGGCGTCTCGAAGGGCGGGGGCGGCCACATGGTTCGAGACGCGACCCTGGCGCGCGAGCGCGCCCGGATCGCTCCTCACCACGAGGCGAGAGGGGGCCGGCGCGCCGGCCGAGACGAGACGTCGCGGCGGCGGAGGGTTTGGCGGGGCGCCAATGCGCCGCCGGGCTCTCCGCCCCGGCGACCCCGCGCTCCCGCGGGAGCGTCGTCAGAGGATGACATCATGTCCGAGGACTTTCTGAAGAACCCGCTCGCGCTGTTCGACGTGCGCGGCAAGACCGCGGTCGTCACCGGCGCGTCCGGCGCGTTCGGCGCGCTCGCCGCCAAGGTGCTGGCCGGCGCCGGCGCCAAGGTGGTGGTCGCCGCCGGCAACGCCGCCGAGCTCGACAAGGTGGCGGCCGAGTGCAGGGCGCTCGGCGCCGAGGTGAAGGCCGTCGGCCTGCGGCCGAGCAACGAGAAGAACTGCGACGCCATCGTGGCCGCCGCCGTCGAGGCGTTCGGCCGGCTCGACATTCTCGTCGTCGGCTCCGGCAAGAACGACGTCGCCAAGATCGGCGAGATGACGCCCGACCGCTTCGAGGACGTCATGGACGCCAACGTCACCCAGTCCTGGCTGATGGCGCGCGCCGCGTCCCGCCAGATGCTGGCGCAGGGCGAGGGCGGCAAGATCATCCTGATGTCGTCGGCCCGCGGCCTGCTCGGCCACCCGGCCGGCTACACGGCCTACTGCGCCTCCAAGTCGGCCGTGGACGGCATCACCAAGGCGCTCGGCTGCGAGCTCGGGCCCACCGGCATCACGGTCAACGCCATCGCCCCGACGGTCTTCCGCTCGGCCCTGACGGCGTGGATGTACGAGGACACCGAGAAGGCGCGCGGCGTCCGCCCGGCCTTCCTGGCCCGCGTGCCCAAGGGCCGGCTCGGCGAGCCGTCCGACCTCGCCGGTCCGCTCCTGTTCCTCGCCTCGGCGGCGTCCGACTTCTACACCGGACACATCCTGTACGCCGACGGCGGCTACACGGCGGGCTGAACCATGAGCGGGACAGCACGCATCGCCGTCGTCGGCGCCGGCATGATGGGGCACGGCATCGCCCAGGTCTTCGCGCTTGCCGGGCATCAGGTGGCCCTCACCGACGCCCACGCGCCGACGCTGGCGAGCGCGCTCTCCCGGGTCGAGGCGAACCTGATCGATCTCGGCGAGGACGTCTCCGCGGTGACGCGGATCCGCCTCGCCGGGACGCTGGCCGAGGCGGTCCGCGACGCCGACTTCGTGGTCGAGGCGGCGTCCGAGAATCTCGAGCTGAAGCGCAGGCTGTTCGCCGAGGTCGAGGCGGCGGCGCCGGCGACCGCGGTGCTCGCCAGCAACACCTCGGTGATCCCGATCACCGAGATCATGCGGAACCTGGCGAAGCGCGAGCGCGCCGTCGGGACGCACTGGTGGAACCCGCCCTTCCTGGTGCCGCTCGTCGAGGTGATCGGCACCGAATGGACCTCGGAGGCCGCCATCGCCTTCACGATGGACTTGCACGCGAACGCCGGCAAGACGCCCGTGCACGTGAAGAAGGACGTGCCGGGCTTCGTCGGCAACCGCCTGCAGCACGCGCTGTGGCGCGAGGCGGTGTCGCTGGTCGAGCGCGGCATCTGCGACGCCGAGACGGTCGACACGGTGATCAAGGCGAGCTTCGGCCGCCGCCTCGCCGTGCTCGGCCCGCTGGAGAACGCCGACCTGGTCGGCACCGACCTGACGCTGGCCATCCACCAGACCGTGCTGCCGGCGATCGAGTCGCGGCCCGGCCCGTCGCCCTATCTCGAAGCCCTGGTGAAGGACGGAAAGCTCGGCATGAAGTCGGGCGAAGGCTTCCGCCGCTGGACCCCCGAGGAGCAGGCGGCGCTGAAGAAGCGCGTCGTCGATCACCTGAAGACACAACGTTAGCCCCCGGCGGCGGGGCGCCGGCCGTGGCCGGGCGCCCCGTCCCGACAGATTCGAGGAGAACCCCATGGCCAAGCTCGTCATCACGGCCGCGGTCACCGGCTCGGTGCACACGCCGAGCATGTCGCCGTACCTGCCGGTGACGCCGGACGAGATCGCGAACGACGCGGTCGCCGCGGCGCAGGCCGGCGCCGCCATCGTCCACGTGCACGCGCGCGACCCGCAGACCGGCAAGCCCTCCGCCGACCCCAAGCTCTACGAGGAGATCGTGCGCAAGATCAGCGCCCGCACCGACGCGCCGATCTGCATCACCACGGGCGGCTCCAAGGAGATGACGGTCGCCGACCGGGCCCGCTCGGTGGCGCTCCTGAAGCCCGAGCTCGCCTCGCTCAACACCGGCTCGATGAACTTCGCGTTCCACCCGCTCGCCGACAAGCTGAAGGAGCCGAAGCACGACTGGGAGGTGCCGTTCATCCGCGCCACCGACGATTGGATCTTCCCGAACACGTTCAAGACGCTCGCCGAGTTCGCCGCGTTCATGACCGCGGCCGGCACCAAGCCGGAGCTCGAGGTCTACGACGCCGGCATGCTGTCCAACGTCCAGTTCCTGCTGAGCACCGGCGTGCTGAAGGCCCCGATCCACATCCAGTTCGTGCTCGGCATCCTCGGCGGCATGCAGGCGACGGTCGGCAACCTGGTGTTCCTGTACGAGAGCGCCTGCCGGATGATCGGCGAGAAGACCTTCACCTGGTCGCTCTCCGCGGCGGGCCGCGCCCAGCTGCCGATGATGGCGACCGCCATGGGCATGGGCGGCAACGTCCGGGTCGGCCTCGAGGACAATCTCTATCTCGCTCCGAAGGTGCTGGCGAAGTCGAGCGCCGAGCAGGTCGAGCGGATCATGACCATCGCGGCGGCGCTGAGCATTCCGGTGGCGACCCCGGCCGAGGCCCGGCAGATCCTCGGCCTCAAGGGCGCCGCCGCCGTCGGCTGGGTGCAGAAGAGCGCGGCGGAGTAGGGCGAGAGACAGACATCGGCGGCGGCAGTCCCGGACTCCTCCTCCGTTCTTGGCCGGGCTCGTCCCGGCCATCCACGTCTTTGTGGTCGAGCGGCCTTGAAGACGGGATGCCCGGCACGAGGCATGTGCGCGGGCCGGCCGAAGGCCGGACCCGAGTGGCGGGCATGACGAGTCGGCATTGGCGGCGGTTCGTAACCGAGCGCATCCCATCAGCCATTGTCCGTCCCGGAGGCACCCGGGGCGGGCGTGACGAGAAGGCCGGGGCGTCCGCGTCCCGGCCTTCTTCGCGTCCGCCGGCCGGAGGGGCGCCGCGCGTCTCCCGAACTGAAGAGTCGCGCGCATCCCTCCGGACAGAAAAAGAGCCGGGGGAGGGACCCGCCCGGCTCTCGTTCCTTGGGACGTCTTCTCTAGTCGTGAGGCGGCCGCCTCATCGCATTCGGCTGATCAGTTCGGTGGTCGTTCCGGGGCGGCGCGCAGCGCCGAACCCGGAATCCAGCCGAGAACTCCGAGATTGTCGCTGGATTCCGGGTTCGCGGCTTCGCCGCGCCCCGGAA
>NZ_JAUSUJ010000041.1 GCF_030813915.1 Rhodoplanes tepidamans | reverse complement strand
CTGCGCCCGGCTGACGCCGGTCTTGAACGGGCGATTCGTCATAAGACGAATCTTACATCAGCTCGACCCGCCGATTCTTGCCCAGTCTCTTCGCTTTGTCCACCCTACGGATCGGTCCGCGCTTCGCAGCGACCGAAGCTCACCTCAGCGGCCCGCTCCTCAGCCGCGTGAGGTCGAACCGGTCGACCTCGCGCAGCAGCTCGACGAAGCCGCGCGCCGCGTGGTCGAGCGCGGCGTCGCCCTTCTCGGCCGAGGCGGGGCGCGGGTCGCCGACCGAGCCGGATTCGTGAAGGTCCTGGGTCATCCAGCCGAACGGCGCCGGCGTATAGGGGTGCAGCCAGCGGAACTCGCGCTCCATGGCGACCGACACCGGCTCGGCGTTGTCGGCCCTGTCCATCCGCACCGCCTCCGGCCGGTGCGCCAGCACGAGCGAGGTCTCGATGTCGCCCGCGTGGATGCCGTGATGCTGCTCGTGCGGCGTGAACAGCCCGTCCGGATAGCCGAAGCGGTGCCAGTGGGTGGTGACCACCAGCATGCGCAGGCGGGCGCGCAGCTCGCGCGCCACGACGTCGATCGCCTGCACGTTGCCGCCGTGGCTGGTCACGATCACCAGCTTGCGCACCCCGGCGCGGTGCACGCTCTCGCCGATCTCGGTCCACGCCCGGATCGCCGTCTCGGGCGAGAGCGTCAGCGTGCCCGGAAAGGCGAGGTGCTCGGAGGAGTGGCCGATCGCCTGGACCGGCAGCAGCGTCGCCGGCAGGTCGTCCGGGACCAGGGCCGCGACGCGGTCGAGATGCGCCTGCGCGATCAGCGCGTCGGTCGCCACCGGCAGATGCGGCCCGTGCTGCTCGACGGCGGCGACCGGCAGGACCGCGATCCAGCGCCCGGTGTCACCGGCGGCGAAGTCCCCCCAGGTCATGTCGCCCCAGTGTCGTTTCGGCAGCATTGTCGTAGAACTCGTGGGGTAAGCAGGTCTCGCGTCTCGACCGGTCCGGGGACACCGGTCCGGCGCGGCGGGGCCGTGGGGCCCCTACAGAGGACGAATTGATGCGGTTCGCAAGCCCATTCCGGCGCCGGCGCGGCGCGATCCCCCTGGTCGCCGCAGCCCTCGCGGCGCTCGCCGCCGTGGCCGGTCCGGCGGCCGGCCCGGCCGGCGCGCAGACGCTCGACAAGGTGGCGTTCGGCACCAACTGGGTCGCCCAGGCCGAGCACGGCGGCTTCTACCAGGCGCTCGCCGACGGCACCTACCGGCGCTACGGCCTCGACGTCACCATCGTCCCGGGCGGCCCGAACGCCAACAACCGCATCCTGCTGCCGGTCGGCAAGCTCGACTTCTACATGAGCGCCAACACCCTGCAGGCCTTCGACGCGGTCGAGCAGAACGTCCCCACCGTGGTGGTGGCGGCGATCTTCCAGAAGGACCCGCAGGTGCTGATCGCCCATCCGGGTGCGGTCGAGCGCTTCGCCGACCTCAAGCGGCTCAACCTGTTCGTCTCCAAGGAGGGCATGGCGAGCTACTTCCAGTGGCTCAAGGCCGAGTACGGCTTCAGCGACGCGCAGGTGAAGCCCTACACGTTCAACGCGCAGCCGTTCCTGGCCGACAAGCGCAGCGCCATGCAGGGCTACGTCACCTCCGAGCCGTTCGCCATCGAGCGGCAGAGCCGCATCCGGCCGGTGGTGTTCCTGCTCGCCGACCAGGGCTTCTCCAGCTACTCGACCCTGATCGAGACGCGGCGCGACCTGGTCGAGAACAAGCCCGGGCTGGTGGAGCGCTTCGTCGATGCCTCGATCGTCGGCTGGTACAGCTATCTCTACGGCGACCCGAGCGCCGGCAATGCCCTGATCAGGAAGCAGAACCCGGAGATGAGCGAGGACCTGCTGGCCTACGCGCGGGAGCGCATGAAGACTTACGGCATCGTCGATTCGGGCGACGCCGAGAGGCTCGGCATCGGCGCCATGACGGACGCCCGGATGGCCGCCTTCTTCGCCGCCATGGTGAAAGCCGGCGTCACCAAGCCGACCGTCGATTTCCGCCGGTCCTACACGCTGCAGTTCGTCAACAAGCGGGTCGGCATCGACCTGCGGCCGAAGAACTGAGGCGGAGCGAGGCCGGTCGTGCGCGCCGCGGCGGCGTCGCCGGGCTTGACCCGGCGACCCGTCATCTTCGAAAAATGGGGTTCTCTCCTGGATGGATGCGCGGGGCGGGCCCGCGCATGACGGGTGGTCGACCATTGGCGCGCCAACGATGAGTTCCCCCGCCGTCGTCGCGCTGCGCGGAGTGGCGAAGGCGTTCCCCAGCGGGACGCGGGCGCTCGACGGGCTCGACCTCTCGGTGCGGCGCGGCGAGTTCCTCTCGCTGGTCGGGCCGTCGGGCTGCGGCAAGTCGACGGCGCTGCGGCTGATAGCCGGCCTGTCGAAGCCCTCCGGCGGCACCCTGACCTGGGGCGACGGCGGGACCGGCGCGGTGCCGGCGCCAGGCGATCTCGGCGTCGTCTTCCAGGAGCCGACCCTGATGCCGTGGGCGACGGTCGCCGGCAATGTCCGGCTGCCGCTGCGCCTGACCCGGCGGGACGACGAGACCGAGGCCCGCGTCGCCGCCGCGCTCGCCCGGGTCGGGCTCGCCGACTTCGCAACCGCCTATCCGCGCGAGCTCTCCGGCGGCATGAAGATGCGGGTCGCCATCGCCCGCGCCCTGGTCACCGACCCGCATCTCCTGCTGATGGACGAGCCGTTCGCGGCGCTCGACGAGATCACCCGGTTCCGGCTCGACAACGAGCTGCTCACCCTGTGGCGGGCGCTCGGCAAGACTGTGGTGTTCGTCACCCATTCGGTGTTCGAGGCCGTCTATCTCTCCACCCGGGTCGTGGTGATGACGCCGCGGCCCGGCCGAGTCGCCGCCGACATCGCGATCGACGCGCCCTATCCGCGCGGCGAGACGTTCCGCACCTCGGCGGAGTTCGCCGGCCTGTGCCGCACGGTCGGCGCCGCGCTCGCCGGCGCCATGGGGGAGAGCTTCGCATGAGCGCGGCCGCGGCCCCCGACAGCCCGTCTTGGTGGCGCCGCCCCGGCCGCATCAGCCTGCCCGGGCTGGCGCTCGTGCTCGGCTGCGCCGGGTGGGAGATCCTGGTCCGCGCCTTCGACGTCCCGGCCTGGCAGCTGCCGGCGCCGAGCGCGATCCTCGCCACCCTGGTCCAGGACCGCGAGATCCTCTTCGGCTCGCTGATGGTGACGCTGGAGACCACGGCGCTGGGCTTTCTGCTCGCCGTGCTGGGCGGCGCCGGCCTCGCGATCCTGTTCGGCCAGTCGCGGCTGCTGGAGGACATGCTCTACCCCTACGCCGTGATCCTGCAGGTCACGCCGGTCGTCGCGATCGCGCCGATCCTGCTGATCTGGCTGCCGCAGCCGGTCGCCGTGCTGGCCTGCGCCTGGATCGTCGCATTCTTCCCGATGCTCGCCAACACGACGCTCGGGCTGCACTCCGTCGACCACAATCTCGACGACCTGTTCACGCTGTACGGCGCCTCGCGGCTGGAGCGGCTGCTGCGCCTGCAGCTTCCCGCCGCGCTGCCGCTGATGCTGGCCGGCGCCCGCATCGCCGGCGGCCTGTCGCTGATCGGCGCCGTGGTGGCCGAGATCGCGGCCGGCTCGGCCGGCGCCGGCTCGGGCCTCGCCTACCGGATCGCCGAGGCCGGCTACCGGCTCGACGTGCCCCGCATGTTCGCCGCCCTGATCCTGCTGTCGGCGGCCGGCATCGCCGTCTACGCCGTGCTGTCGCTCGTCTCCTGGCTGGTGCTGCGCCGCTGGCACGAGAGCGCCCTCGCCCGCGGCCCCTGAGGCCGGACCGCCGGGGGGGGGGGGGGGGGGGCCCCGCGCCCCCCCGCGCGGCCCCCCCCCCCCCCCCCCCCCCGCCGGGGCCGGCCCCCGGCGGCGGGCCTCGCGTTCTCCGGGTGGGTGAGGCGGTCCTCGTGGGGGGGGCGGCGCGGGGGCCCCGCGCGCGCCCCGGCCCGCGCCCCCGGCGGCGGCACCGCGGGGGGCCGGATGGGCCCCATGGCGGCCCCCCGGCGGTCACCACCCCGAAACGGCCACACGGGCATCATCGATCTGCGCCCCCCGACCTCCGACCCTGCGAACCGCCATGACCGCGCCGCCCGATCCGCCCTCGCCCCCGCCGCCGACCGAGGCGGGCGATCCGGGCGGAACGGCGCTGCCGGTGCCGGCCGGACCGGACCCTGCCGCCCACGCGCAGCGGATGCGGCTCCTCGGCATCCTGCTGATGTGCGGCGCCGTCGCCTGCTTCGCCTGTCTCGACGCCACTGCCAAGTTTCTCGGCCGCCATGTCGACGTGATCCAGGTGGTGTGGGCCCGCTATGCCAGCGCCTTCGTGCTGGCGCTCCTGGTGTTCAACCCGCTCACCCGGCCGGGACTGCTGCGCACCCGGCGTCCCGGGCTGCAGATCGGCCGCTCGACGCTGCTGCTCGCCACCACGGTCCTGAACTTCGCGGCGCTGAAATACCTGCAGCTGGACCAGGCGCTCGCCATCCTGTTCTCGACGCCCCTGATGGTCGCGGCGCTGGCCGGGCCGATGCTCGGCGAGCGGATCGGACCGCGGCGCTGGGCCGCCATCGTGGTCGGGCTGGTGGGCGTGGTAATCGTGCTGCAGCCGGGGGTCGGCGCGGTGCATCCGGCCGCGCTCCTCTCGATGCTGTCGGCGGTCTGCGCCGCGTTCTACGCCATCGCGACCCGGGTGCTGTCGCGCTTCGATACGGACGAGACGACGCTGTTCTACTCGAATCTCGTCGGCGTGCTTCTGCTCACGCCCGTGATGCCGTTCGTGTGGACGACACCGACCGATCCGCTGCTGATCGCGCTGATGATCGGGTTCGGCGCCTTCGGCAGCCTCGGACATTTCCTGCTGATCGTCGCCCACCGGCACACGCCGGCCTCGATTCTGTCGCCGTTCTCCTACAGCCAGATCCTGTGGACGACGATCCTCGGCTTCGTGGTGTTCGGCGACATCCCGAACCGCTGGACCATCGCCGGCGTGACGATCGTGATCGCCTCCGGGCTCTACCTCCTGCACCGCGAGCGGGTGCGCCGGCGCGGCTGACCGCGGCGACCGGCGAGGCGCTCAGCGCGCCGCGGCCGCCGGAGCACCTTCGGCGAGCGCCGGCGCGGCGGCGAGCGGCGGGCTGCCGATCTCCGCGACCAGTGGGCCGAGCGGCCGCCGCGCGACGCCGTCGCCGGCGACGACGTGGCTGCGCAGCCGGATCGGCGCCGCGATGCGGCGCAGCCGGTCGGCCCCGATGCCGCAGGCGATGCCGTTCATGCTGACATTGCCGAAGTCGAGCATCTGGCCGAGCAGGCCCTGGTCGACATCGACCTTCTCGATCCGCTCCAGCGGCATCTCGCTGGTCGAGCGGCGCAGCAGGCCCGACTTGTAGATCACGCGGCGGTCCGTCACGGCGATCTCGGTGACGCGGCGGCGGTACCAGGCGCGCAGGAGCAGCCCGGCGGCGAGCACGAGCAGGCCGGCCGAGAGCGCGATCCAGACGGTGTCGACCGTCTCGCCGAAATCCGCCGTCGCCCAGGTCCAGGCCGTCCACGCGGCGCACCCCGCCCCCGGCACCGCGACGGCGATCCCCGGCAGGTAGAGCACCCAGTGCCGGCCGGTGCGGAACCGCACCGTCTCGCCCGGCAGGAGAACGGACTCGACGTAGCCCATGCGCGCGCGACCTCCCGAAGACACGCCGCGTACCCATACCGCGTTTCGCCGGAGCGTGGAATCGCCCGGCCCCGCGGCCTTGCCGCCCCGGTCCGGCCGCTGATAAGCCGGAGAAGCGACGAAACGCAGGCAGGAAGGACCCTCGATGGACACGCCGGACATTCTCCTGGTCGGAACCGCGAAGCCGGTCATCGTCGGCGGGCTGGACCCGATCTCGCGGCTGCACCGGCTGATCGAGGCGCCTGACCGCGAGCGCTTCCTGGCCGACGTCGCCGACCGGGTGCGGGCGCTCGCCGTCGCCTACACGGCGAACCGGATCGACGCCGCCTTCATGCAGCGCTTCCCGAAGCTGGAGATCGTGGCGAGCTTCGGGGTCGGCTACGACCACATCGACGCGACCTGGGCCGGGCAGCACGGCATCGTCGTCACCAACACGCCGGAGGTGCTCGACGAGGAGGTCGCCGACACGGCGCTCGGGCTGCTGCTGTGCACGGTGCGCGAGCTGCCGCAGGCGGAGCGCTGGCTGCGGGCCGGCAAGTGGGTGGAGGCGCCCTATCCGCTCAGCAAGGCGACGCTGCGCAACCGCACCGTCGGACTCGTCGGCATGGGCCGCATCGGCCGCGCCATCGCGCGCCGGCTCGACGCCTTCGGGGTGCCGGTGGTCTACCACACCCGCCGGCCCAATCCGGAGGTGCCGTACCGGCATTATCCGGCGCTGCTCGACATGGCGCGCGACGTCGACACGCTGCTGCTGATCCTGCCGGGCGGCGGCGCCACCCGCAACCTGGTCGACGCCGAGGTGCTGAAGGCGCTCGGGCCCGACGGCATCCTGATCAACATGGCGCGCGGCTCGGTGGTCGACGAACCGGCACTGATCCAGGCGCTGCGCGACCGCACCATCTTCGCGGCCGGGCTCGACGTGTTCGTCGACGAGCCGAGGGTGCCGCCGGAGCTGATCGCCATGGAGAACGTGGTGCTGTTTCCGCATCTCGGCTCGGGCTCGGTCCACACCCGCGCCCGCATGGACCAGCTGGTGGTCGACAACCTCGCCGCGTGGTTTTCCGGCAAGGGTCCGCTCACCCCGGTGGCGGAGACGCCGTGGCCGCCGGCGCGGTGACTCACCGAACCGGCACCGCGGCGGCCGCGCGTGGCGCGTTTTTCGGCTCCGTGCTAGCCTGAACAAATGCAGACTCGACCTCGTTCGCACCTTGCGATTCTCGCGCTGACGCTCATCGCCGCGGCCGCCCCGGCCGCCGCCCAGCGGGCGCCGAACGGCCCCGCCCCCAGCGCCGCCGCCGCGCCCAGCGAGGCGGCGCGCGCGGTCGCCGGAACGAGCTGGGAGTTCTCCAACGCCGACCGCGACCGGCACTGCGCCGTCGCGTTCAGGACCGAGGCGGCCGGCCCGATCGGCATGCGGCTCGAGCTCGACAAGGCGTGCGCCGGCGTCTTCCCGTTCCTGCGCGACGCCGCCGCCTGGACGCTCGCCGACAACGACTTCCTCCGCTTCGTCGACGCGCGCGGCAAGGCGATGCTGGAGTTCAGCGAGGTCGAGCAGGGGCTGTGGGAGGCGCCGAAGCCGGGCGAGGGCATCCTGTTCCTGCAGACCGCCGCCTCGGTGAAGCCGCCCGCCCCGTCGAGCGAGGAGATGGCGGGCGAGTGGACGCTGCGCCGCGGCGGCCGCGTGCTGTGCGCGGTGACGCTCGCCGCGACCCCGGCCGTCGACGGCTTCGCCCTGCGGCTCGGACCGGACTGCGACGCCGCCGTCACCCGCTTCGCCCCGATCGCCTGGGCCATGGACCGCGACGAGCTGGTGATCACCGGCGCCGGCAACCGCACCTGGCGGTTCGAGGAGACCGAGCCGAAGACCTGGCAGCGGGTGCCGGAGACCCGCGACCCGATTCTCATGGTCAAGCGGTAGGGCGATTCGTTCGCGAGGACGGAACGACGGACCGCCCCGGAGAGCCTCCCGGCCCGCCTCCAGGGGAATAGCGGAACCGCCCGCAGGACATGGCCGGGCTCGCCCGCGTTTCGTTCATCTCCCGCGGAACGCGAACCCGGATCCCCGGAAGCGTTTCCAACCGCATCGGTACGGGGCCACGGGAATCCCGGGGACCAGGCGCCACCCCAGCACCGACCGGCCTTTCCGCCGTCTCCCGCCGGAGGCACCACCTTCGGGGCCGGGCGAAGCTGTATCGTTAACGTAATAGCTTTCCAGTTGATTGATAATTATCAAATATCGACGGGGCCGCCTTCGGATCAGCCCAAATACTTACTTATTTCGCGTGGCGAAAAGTGACGAAAAGACCAATCCTGGATCCGGCAGCCTCGACTTCCTATACTATCATCGACATCCGCCCCGCGAAGCTTTCGTGGAAAACCCGCACCGATCCTGGACGCAGCGCGACACGGCGCGCTGCGAATACGCACCTTTTCGCTCGAATTACATCGAGTTTTTAACCTCAATCGAAGGACGACACCCATGCTGACACGCAGCACCTTCATCCGCAGCGTCATCCCGGGCGCCCTCGGACTGACGCTGTTCCCGGCATTGGCGAAGGCGGCGTCCGGCGCCGGCGGCGTCACCGACGGCAAGGTCCTGGTGAACACCTCGGTCGGCCCGATGTGGCTCCTCAAGACCGGCGGCAAGGTCGTCGGCATCGAGCCGCTCAAGCAGGACACCTTCCCGACCCCGATGCTGAAGGCGATGCCGGACCGGCTCTACAACCAGGCGCGCGTCCACGCCCCGATGGTCCGCCGCGACTTCCTGCAGAAGCGCGAGAAGAGCGACCGCACGCTGCGCGGCACCCGCGACTTCGTCGAGGTGAGCTGGGACGACGCCGCCAAGCTGGTCTGCGACGAGCTCAAGCGGGTGAAGGACACCTACGGCAACGGCTCGCTTCATCGCGGCAAGAGCTCGTGGGCCTCCAACCACGCCCATGTCCACCGCACCGAGCCGATGCTGCAGCGGTTCCTCAACGGCTTCGGCGGCTCGTCGACCTTCTTCGGCAACTACAGCAACCAGGCCATCACCGAGATTCTCGCGACCGTCGGCTGGGGCGCGCCCTACGGTGCCAGCGACTGGCCGGTGGTGAAGGCGAACGCCAAGCTGATCGTCATCTGGGGCGCCAACCCGCTGATGACCACGCGGATCCTGTCGGGCCACTACTCGACCGCCCAGTGGGCGAGCCTGAAGGACAGTGGCATCCAGACCATCCTGATCAGCCCGAACAACAACGAGACCGGCAAGGCGCTCGGCTCGCGCTGGGTGCCGATCCGCCCCAACACCGACGTCGCGCTGGCGCTCGGCATGATGCACACGCTGCTCACCGAGAACCTGCACGACAAGAAGTTCCTGGCCGACTGCACGTTCGGCTTCGACACCTTCGCGCCCTATCTGACCGGCGCCAAGGACGGAACGCCGAAGACCGCCGAGTGGGCGGCGACCATCACCGGCATCCCGGCCGACACGATCCGCGAGCTCGCCCGCACGATGGCGAAGACCCGCACCACCATCGCCTGCGGCTGGTCGACCCAGCGCCAGCACCACGGCGAGCAGGCGCCGTGGGCCGTGATGACGCTCGGCGCGATGCTCGGCCAACTCGGCCTGCCCGGCGGCGGCGTGTCGTTCGGCATGCACTACGCCGACGGCGCCTTCCCGAAGGCCGACATGCCGGTGGTCGGCGGCATGGCGAGCGGCAAGAACCCGATTCCCGACCCGTTCCCGATCGCCTGCCTGTGCGACGCCTGGCTCCAGCCGGGCAAGACCGTCCGCTACAAGGACAAGACGATCACGTTCCCGAACATCAAGCTGGTCTACACCTCGGGCGGCAACCAGTTCACCCACCACCAGAACACCAACCGGGTGATCAAGGCGTTCCAGGCGCCCGAGACCATCATCGTGCAGGATCCGTGGTGGACGCCGACGGCGCGCTTCGCCGACATCGTGCTGCCGGCGGCGAGCGACCTCGAGCGCGACGACATCGGCCAGGTGATGAACCTGATCCTCGCCTCGCACGCCGCCGTCGCGCCGCAGTACAAGTCGCGGCTCGACTACGACATCTTCACCGAGCTCGCCGACCGGCTCGGCTTCAAGGACAAGTACACCGAGGGGCGCACCCAGCTCGACTGGTGCCGGTTCTTCTACGACGACGCCAAGGCGAAGTCGAAGGCGGTGGCGATGCCGGACTTCGACACGTTCTGGGCCGGCGAGGGCATCGTCGAGTTCCCGATGGGCAAGGGCACCTTCGTGCATCTCGCCGACTACCGGAAGGATCCGCTGCTCAACCCGCTCGGCACCTCGACGGGCCTGATCGAGATCACCTCGCCGACCGTCGCCAAGATGAAGCTCGACGACTGCCCGGCGCACCCGACCTGGCTCGAGCCGGTGGAGTGGAAGGGCTCGAAGCACGCCGACAAGTATCCGCTGCAGCTCATCTCGCCGCATCCCAACGACCGGCTGCACTCGCAGCTCGACAACACCGACATCCGCAAGGCCTACAAGATCGACGGCCGCGAGCCGGTGGAGATCAACAGCGACGACGCCGCCGCGCGCGGCATCAAGTCGGGCGACGTGGTGCGGCTGTTCAACGACCGCGGCCAGGTCCTGGCCGCCGCCATCGTCACGGCCGACCTGATGCCCGGCACCATCTGCCTGCACGAGGGCGCCTGGTACGATCCGGAGACCCCGGGCAAGATCGGCGCGCTCGACAAGCAGGGCGCCGTCAACGTGCTGACCCTGGACAATCCGCTCACCTCGACCTTCGCCCAGGCGACCATCGCCGGCACGGCGATCTGCCAGGTCGAGAAGTACGGCAAGCCGGCGCCGGCCGTGACGGCCTACGACCAGCCGGCGTCCTGAGCGGCGACCAGAGACCCGCCGGCCGCGCCCGCGCGGCCGGCGCCCCGCAACCCCCGCCGCCCGAGCCGACCCGCACGAGGGGCCGGCCGCGTCGCGCCTTCGACCACGTGAGACCACCGTGAAACGATTTCTGCTCGACCGCCGCACCTGGATCCTCGGAGGCGTCGCCGCGGCGGGCGTCGTCGTCGGCATCGTCGGCTGGGGTGGCTTCCACACCGCCATGGAGATGACCAACACGCTCGACTTCTGCGTCTCGTGCCACGAGATGAAGAGCACCGTGTACGAGGAGTACAAGAAGAGCGTGCACTTCAAGAACGCTTCGGGCGTACGGGCGGTGTGCTCCGACTGTCACGTCCCGCGCGCGTGGGGCCCCAAGGTGGTCGCCAAGGTGATGGCGACCAACGACCTGCTCGAGCACCTCAAAGGCAGCCTCGACACGACCGAGAAGTTCGAGTCCGAGCGCCTGCGGCTCGCCCGCAGCGTCTGGGCCAAGATGAAGGCGTCCGACAGCCGCGAGTGCCGCAACTGCCACGGCTTCGACGCGATGGACTTCCACAAGCAGAAGCCGGCGGCCGCCACCCAGATGCAGAAGGCCGCGCAGACCGGCGGCACCTGCATCGACTGCCACAAGGGCATCGCCCACAAGCTCCCCGACATGACGGCCGGCTGGAAGACGATGTTCGCGTCGCTGAAGGCCGCCGCCGCGACCGCCTCGCCCAAGGCCGGCGAGACGGTCTACACGCTGGAGACCGTGCCGTTCACCATCGACAAGCCGGACGGCGACGCGGGCGCCCCGGCCGGCCGCATCCTCGGCGGCACCGCCGTGACTGTGCTGGCGCGCGACGGCGACGCCGCGCGGGTGCGCGTCTCCGGCTGGCAGCAGCAGGGCGTCGAGCGCATGCTGTACGCCCGCCAGGGCAAGCGCATCTTCTCGGTGCTGATGACGCCGGCCGTCACCGACAAGGTCGAGCACGCGCAGAGCATGGTCGACCCCGACACCGGCCAGACCTGGACCGAGGGCACGATCGACGTGTGGATCCCGGCCAAGGGCCTCGTCGCCGATGGCAGGAAGCTGTGGGAGTACGGCGAGGATCTGTACGTCTCGACCTGCACGGTCTGCCACTCCTCGCCGGAAGTCGCCCACTACTCGGCCAACGAATGGATCGGCGTGCTCAACTCGATGAAGCAGCAGATCTCGCTCGACGACGAGCAGTATCGCTTCCTGCAGAAATACCTGCAGCTCCACGCCAAGGACACGGGCGGCACGACGCACTGACGGTCCGCGTCGAACCCCTCTCCTTCGTCGTGCTCCGTGACGGCGAGGCTTTGCGGAATCCGTCATTCCGGGGCGCGGGCGCAGCCCGCGCGCCCGGAATCCATGGACCCGGTGCCGCGGTGGCTCACGACGGACAGGGCGTATGGGTCCCGGGCCCGCGCCGCAGGCGCGCCCCGGGACGACCGGGACATTCCGAACAAGCGCTCGCGCAGGCGGACGGCGACGATCGGGAGGCTCGCGCCTTCGATCAGTCCCGCGCCAGGGCGGCGACCGGGTCGAGGCGGGAGGCGTTGCGCGCCGGCAGGAAGCCGAACAGCACGCCGATCAGGGTCGAGCAGAGCACGGCGGCGACGATCGAGGTGCCGGAATAGACCAGGCTGAAGCTGGAGCCGACCGCCGCGAACACGGCCCCGAAGCCGAGCGCCAGGGCGATCCCGATCAGCCCGCCGATCAGGCACACCAGCACGGCCTCGATGAGGAACTGCTGCATGATGTCGCTCTGGCGTGCGCCGACCGCCATGCGTACGCCGATCTCGCCGACCCGCTCGGACACCGACACCAGCATGATGTTCATCACGCCGATGCCGCCGACGATCAGCGAGATGACGGCGATCGCCGCGATCAGCAGGGTCAGCACCGCGGTGGTCGCCGTGATGGTGCGGCGGATGTCGTCGGTGTTGAGGATGAACACGTCCTTGGTGCCGTGGCGACGGGTGAGAAGCTCCACCACGGCCTGCTCGGCGAGGCCCGTGTCGGTGTCGTCGGCGACCCGCACCGTGATGCTGCGCAGCGACCAGGTGCCGAGGATGCGCGCCTGCACGGTGGTGTAGGGCAGGTAGACGGACGGGTTGGCGCTGGAGCCGAAGCCGCCCTGCTGCGCCTTCGTGACGCCGATCACCCGGAACGGCACCTTGCCGATCAGCAGAGTCCGGCCGACCGCCCCGCCGGCGACGTCGGCGAACAGCGCCTTGCGGGTGTTCTCGTCGATCACGACCTCCTGGGCCATGGTGACGACGCTCCGGCCGTCGAAGAAGCGGCCCTCGGCGAGCGTGGTGCCCTTCACGGCGAAGTACTGCTCGCCGACGCCGTTGATCATGGCGCTCACCTCGAGCGCGCCGTGGCGCAGCGTGCTGCTGGTCGAGACGGTCGGGGTCACGCCGGCCACCCAGGGCTGCTCGGCGAGCGCCCGCGCATCGGCCACCACCAGGGTCTTCACCTTGGCGGAGCGGACGTCGCCGAAATCCTTGCCCGGGAAGATCTCGAGCGTGTTGGTGCCGAGGCTCGCGATGTTGGACAGCACCTTGCGGCGCGAGCCCTCGCCGAGCGCGACCACGCACACCACCGAGGCGATGCCGATGACGATGCCCAGCATGGTCAGCACGGTGCGCAGCCGGTGGGCGTTCATGGCGAGCAGCGCCATGCGCAGCGCCTCGCGGAAGCGGTCGGCGGCGGCGCGCCACCGCGACGCCGGGGCGGCCGATGCGGCGCCGGCGCCCGGCGCGCGCCGGCGCGGGCGCCCGTCGCGGACCCGCCGGTCCGCCGTGACGACGCCATCGCTGATCTCGACGATGCGCTCGGCCCGGCTGGCGACGGCCATGTCGTGGGTGACGATGACGACCGTGGTGCCGTCGGCGTTCAGCTCGTCGAGGATCTTCAGCACCTCCTCGCCGCTGGTGCGGTCGAGCGCGCCGGTCGGCTCGTCGGCGAACACGACGTCGGCGCCGTTGACCAGCGCCCGGGCGATCGAGACGCGCTGCTGCTGGCCACCGGAGAGCTGGCCGGGCCGGTGGCCGAGCCGGTCGGCCATGCCGAGCCGGCCGAGCAGCGCCGCGGCCCGCGCCCTCCGGTCGGCCGGCGCGGTGCCCGCATAGGTCGCCGGCATCTCGACATTACCGAGCGCGGTGAGCTCGGAGAGCAGGTGATAGCGCTGGAACACGAAGCCGAAGCGCTCGCGCCGCAGCGCCGCCAGCTCGTCCGGGCCGAGCGCCGCGGTCTCGCGGCCGGCGATGCGGTAGCTGCCCCGGGTCGGCCGGTCGAGGCAGCCGAGGATGTTCATCAGCGTCGACTTGCCGGAGCCGGACGGCCCGACGATCGCCACCATCTCGCCGGCCCGGATCGCGAGGTCGACGCCGGCCAGCGCCGCGATGGTGCCGTCGCCGGCCGGATACTCGCGCCACACGTCCGAGAGGACGATCAGCGGCGCGCCCGCGTCCGCTGCAGGGTCGGCCGACATGGCGTCAGAACCCCATCGGGGGCGGCGGGCCCATGCGGGTCTGGCCGGCCGCCTCGCTGCTGCGGCGACCCGTGACGACCCGCTCGCCCGCGCGCAGCCCGGAGCGGACCTCCGCCGTCGCCTTGTTGTCGAGGCCGACCGTCACGGGGCGGATCTCGATCGCCCCGTCCGGACCGACGACCTGCACGCTCCGGGTGCCGTCCGGGTTCTTCGGGCCGAGCGCCGCGGCGGGCACCAGCGGCACGCCGGCCGCGGCGCCGAGCACGATGCGGACCTGCGCCGTCATGTAGGTGCGCAGCCGACCGTCGGGGTTGGGCACGTCGAACACGCCGATGTAGTAGATCGCCGAGCTGGTGGACGAGGACGACGACGAGCTCGTCGCGCTGGAGGAGCTGGTCGAGGTCGAGAAGCTCGAATCGCTCTTGATCGACTCGGGGGCCGGCTCGATCGACTGCAGGGTGGCGTGGAATCGCCGCTCGGGCTCGCCCATGATGGTGAACCAGACGTCCTGGCCGGGCCGCACCTTGACGATGTCGGCCTCCGAGATCTCGGCCCGCACCGTCATCGTGTCGAGCTGGCCGAGCACCACGATGGTCGGCGCCGACTGCACGGCGTTCACCGTCTGGCCTTCCTGGGCGACGATCGCCAGCACGGTGCCGTCGATCGGCGCGGTGATGCGCGTGTAGCCGAGATTGACCCGCGCCGTCTCCACCTCCACCTCGGCCTCGACGATCTGGGCGTCGAGCTGGGCGATCTGGGCGCGCGTCGTCTTCACCGTGGTCTCGGCGGTGTCGTAGTCGGCCCGCGAGGACGCCTTCTGGGCGAAGGTGAGCTGGTGGCGCGCCAGTGTCGCCTCGGCATTGGCGAGCGTCGCCTCCTTCTCGGTGCGCTGGGCGCGCTTGTCGTCGAGCGAGGCGACGGCGGTGCGCAGCGTGTTCTGCTGGGTGAGCGAATCGATCTCGGCGATCAGGTCGCCTTTCGCGACACGGTCCCCGAGCTTCGCCTTCAGCGCCACGATGCGGCCCGACGCCTGGGCGCCGACGGCGACGAGCTTGACCGGCTTGAGCGTGCCGCTCGCCAGCACGGTCTCCTCGATGTCGCCCGTCGTCACGGTCGCCGTCATCACGTCGGCGAGCGGGGCCGGCGTCAGGGCGGCCCGGACGGCCCAGGCGGCCCCGCCGGCGAGGGCGAGCACGGCCGCGATCGCGACGGCGCGGGAGCGGCGGGTCATCGCGCGCGCAACCGCGACGGAGAGACGGAATCGGTTCGCGGCAGCCAGACGCACACGGCAGAGAGACCCGGACAGAGACGCACGCGGCCATGTAGTCGGACCGGCCCCCCGCCGTCAATTCGCGCGCCGCGACTTTACCTTTGCAACACACTGGAAAAAAACGACAAAGTTGGAAACAATCGGGCCGTGGCGGCGGCCCGCAGTCGCCGCGGCATATCTTTTTCTCATCCCCCCGGGTCGCGAAGGAATGTTCGCTCCGGCCGCGCCCGCGCGATCATCGTCCCGCACATGCAACCTGCTCCGGTCGGCATCCGCCGCGACGCCGACGAGCGTCATCGCCCGAGCCGGGACCGCGCAGCCGCCGCGGCGCGCCGCCCGCCGTTCCATCAGGGAGACAGCCGTGAAGCTGCAACGCCGTCAGGTTCTCAGTCTCGCCGCGGGCGCCGTGTCGTTCTCCGCCCTTCCGCGGAGCGCCGGCGCGCAAGCGTATCCGACCCGGCCGGTGACGCTGTACGTGTCCTATCCGGCCGGCACCGCGACCGACCTCACCCTGCGCACGCTGGCCTCCGCGACCGAGAAGCATCTCGGCCAGCCGATCGTGGTGGAGAACCGGCCGGGCGCCGCCGGCGTGCTGGCCTCGCAGCAGATCGCGACCTCGGCGCAGCCGGACGGCTACAGCATCGTGCAGGTCCCGCTGACCGTGTTCCGGGCGCCGTTCCTGCGCCGCACCCTCTACGACCCGGCCAAGGACTTCAGCTTCATCGTCGGCGTCACCGGCTACGTCTACGGAATCGTGGTGCGGGCCGACTCGCCGTTCCGGACGTTCCAGGATCTGATCAGCTACGCCAAGGCCCATCCCGGAAAGATCAGCTACGGGACCAACGGACCGACCTCCACCCAGCACGTCGCCATGCTGCAGATCGGCAGGCGTTTCGGCATCGACTGGCTGCACGTGCCCTACAAGGGCGGCAACGAGAGCATCAACGCGCTGCTCGGCGGCCACATCGACGCCGTCGCCGACGTCACCGTCTGGGCCCCGCAGGTGGACGCCGGCCAGCTGCGGCTGCTCGTCACATTCGGGGCCGCCCGGACCAGACGCTGGCCGAGCGTGCCGACCCTGAAGGAGTCCGGGTTCGACATGGTGGCGACGTCGCCCTACGGGCTGGCCGGGCCCAGGGCTCTCGATCCCGCCGTGATCAGGACGCTGCACGACGCGCTGCGCAAGGGCATGGACGATCCGGCCTTCCGGGCCACCATGGAGAAGCTCGACCAGGAGCCCTGGTATCTCGACAGCGAGGCCTACCGGGCCTACGCGATGGCCGAGATCGCCGCCCAGAAGCGTCTCGTCGAGGAGTTCGGCCTCAGGCAGGAGTGAGCCGATGTCCGCCTGAACGGGCCGGCGCGGTGCGCCGCCCGCTTCACGCCACGGCGGCGGCGGCGGCGACGACCCGGTCGGCCGCCGCCATGTCGACATGGCGATGGGTGACCATGCGCAGCTGCGACGCGCCGCTCGCCTGCACCCGGATGCCGGCCGCGTCCAGCGCGCTCGCCCAGGCCGACGCGCTGCGGCCGGTGCGGGACACGTCGAGCCGCAGGATGTTGGTCTCGACCGTGGCCGGATCGAGGAGCGTCGGGTCGAGCGCCGCCAGGCCGGTCGCGAGCCGGCGTGCCACCGCGTGGTCGTCGGCGAGGCGCTCCACCATGGTCTCCAGGGCGACGATGCCGGCCGCCGCGATCACGCCGGCCTGGCGCATCGCGCCGCCGAGCATGCGGCGCAGCGCCCGGGCCCGGACGATCAGCTCGGCCGACCCGGCCAGCAGGCTGCCGACCGGCGCGGCGAGTCCCTTGGAGACGCAGACCATCACCGAATCGACCGGGGCGGCGATCACGTCGGCGCCGATGCCGAGCGCGACGGCCGCGTTGAACAGCCGCGCCCCGTCGAGATGGACCGGCACGCCGCGCAGCCGCGCCAGCCGGCACACCTCGCCGATGTGGTCGACCGGCAGGATGCGGCCGCCCGCCCCGTTGTGGCTCGACTCGAGCCACACGAGGCCGGCTCCGACCCGCCCGGACGGGGGCGTCGCGAGCGCCTGCTCCAGCGCGGCGAGGTCGTAGCGGCCGGCGCGGCTCGCCACCGGGCGCGGCGCCACGCCGGCGACGCCGACCAGCCCGGCCATCTCGGAGCCGACCAGATGGGCGAGCGGATCGACCAGCACGTCCGACCCGCGCGTCACATGAGCCAGCACGGCGATCAGGTTGCCCATCGTGCCGCTCGGCAGGAACAGGGCCGCCGCCTTGCCGACCTTCGCGGCGGCGAGGCGTTCGAGGCGGACCACGGTCGGATCGCCGTCGCGGCTGTCGTCGCCGAGCGGCGCGGTGCGCATCGCCTCCAGCATCGCGGCGGTCGGCCGGGTGACCGTGTCGCTGCGCAGATCGATCGGATCGGCGCCGGCGTCGTGCGCGCCGCTCATGCCTCGCCCGCCCCGGCGGCGACCGGCACGCCGACGGCCTGCTCCCCGCCCGCCTGCGCGGCGTAGCGCTGCACCAGCTTCACGGCGACCGTGTTGCCGAACACGTTGACGGCGGTGCGGCCCATGTCGAGGAAGGCGTCGACGCCGGCGATGACGGCGAGCGCCTCGACCGGCAGGCCGATCGCGGTCAGCACCATGGCGACGGCGACCAGGCCGCCGGACGGCACGTTGGCGCTGCCCTTGCTCGCGATGGTCGTCACCATGAGGATGGTGAACAGCGCGGCCCCGGTCAGCTCCACGCCGTAGGCCTCGGCCAGGAACGTGACGGCCAGCGCGAAATACATGATCGAGCCGTCGCGGTTGAAGGCGTAGCCGAGCGGCAGCACGACGCCGGTGATGCGGTCGGGCACGCCCATGGCGCGCAGCTTCTCCATGTGGACCGGCAGCGTCACCTCGGAGGAGCGGGTCGAGAAGCCGAGGATCACCGGCTCCATGATGGCGCGGGTGACGGCGATCGGCCTCTCGCCGATGGCCGCGAGGATCAGCCAGAACACCAGCACCAGCACGACGAGGCCGAGATACATCACGAGCACCAGCTTCGCGAGCGCCGTGACGGTGGCGAGCCCCTGCGAGGCGAACAGCCAGGCCACGATGGCGAAGATCGCGACCGGCGCCGTGGCCGTGATCCACCGGGTGATCTTGAACATCGCCAGCATCACGGCCTCGAGCAGCGCGACGACGGGCTTTCCGACCTCGCCGAGGGTCGCCAGTGCCAGCCCGAACAGGATCGAGAACACCAGGGTCGGCAGCACCTTCTGCTGGGCCATGGCGGCCAGCACGTTGGACGGGATCATGTCCATGAAGAACTTCACCCAGTCGACCGACACGGCGAGATTCGCCGGGATCTTGCCGGTCGCCGCCAGCGAGGCGCCGGCGCCGGGATGGAAGAGGGCGTTGAGGCCGAGGCCGATCAGGATCGACACCACGGTCGCCAGGTAGAAATAGGCGAAGCAGATCACCGCGACGCGGCCCAGCGCGCGCATCTCCCGGCCCATGCGGTAGATGCCGAGCGTCACGGTCGCGAACACGACCGGGATGACGATCATCTTGATCGCCTCGACGAAGGCGGTGCCGAGCGGGCGGAGCGCCACGCTGAAGTCCGGCCACAGCATGCCGGCGGTGAGGCCGAGCACCAGGCCGACCAGCATCTGGATCGCGAGCGGCCAGCGGAGGGGGTTGAGGAGGTGAGAGCGTGCGCTCATGGACCGACCTTTCGTCGCGATCGCTACGGTTGCGGGCTGTCCGACCGGATGGGCTGCGGCCGGACCGGCACGCCGAGGGCCTGCAGGCGGGCGTCGAACGCCACCGCCAGATGCCGCCACATCCGCTGCTGCGCGACGTCCGGGTCGCGCGCCGCCACGGCGGCGTAGATGTCGAGATGCTCACGGACCGCGGCGCGGGTGCGGTCGGCGCTGTAGCGCGGCATCTGCCGCAGGGCGAGGCCGCTCTGGGCCCGCAACGCCTCGTAGGCGGCGGTCAGCCGGCTGTTGTCGGCGGCCCGGAACAGCGCCTCGTGGAACGCCCAGCCGGCCTCCTGGGCCTGGAGCACGTCGAGGTCCGCGACGCCGTCGAAGCAGCGCAGCGCCTCCGTGCAGCGGTCGAGCTCCGGGGTCGGCCCGCGGCACGCCGCCAGATACGCCGCCAGCCCCTCGAGACCGAGCCGCATCTCGTGGATCTCCCGCAGGTCCTCGAAGGAGAGCTGGCGCACGAAGGTGCCGCGCATCGGATGCACGACCAGCAGGCCGTCGCGGACGAGCGCTCGCAGCGCCTCGCGGACCGGGGTGCGGCCGAGGCCGAGCGTCTCGGCGAGCCCGCGCTCCGACAGCGGCGCCTCCGGTTCGAGGGCACGGTGCACGACGAGATCGCGAATGCGCCCGTAGGCGTCGTCACGGCGCAAGGTCCGAGGGGTCCCCATGATGGGATTTAACTGGCATGCCAGTGGCGTGTCAATTCTGTGTCACCCGGGCGGCGATCGGGAGGCGGGGCCGGAGGGCTCCGGACGGGCATCGCCGGCGACCTTCGGTGACCGGCCGAGGCCGAGGCGGCGCACCGGAGCCGCGCTCCCGAAGAAACTCCGGTCGGGTGGAGGAGATCGGTGCCGCCAGCGCGCCGGCCGGCCCGCGCGGTCGCCTCGTCGGTCGGCGGATCAGATCAGCCGCAGGCCCTTGAAGCTCGCGTGGCCGTCCTTGCCGACGATGATGTGGTCGTGCACGGCGATGCCCAGCGGCTTCGCCACGTCGAGGATCGCCTGGGTCATCTGGATGTCGGCGCGCGACGGGGTCGGGTCGCCGGACGGGTGGTTGTGCACCAGGATGACGGCGGTGGCGGACAGCTCCAGGGCCCGCTTCACCACCTCGCGCGGATAGACCGGCGTGTGGTCGACGGTGCCGATCTGCTGCACCTCGTCGGCGATCAGCTGGTTGCGCTTGTCGAGGAACAGGACGCGGAACTGCTCCCGGTCGGCGAACGCCATCGTGGTGCGGCAGTAGTCCAGCACGGCCGACCACGACGACAGCACGGTGCGGCGCTTGACCTCGCCGCGGGTGATGCGCTGGGCGGCGGCCTGGACGATCTTGAGCTCGGTGACGGCGGCGTCGCCGAGGCCGGGCACCTCGGCCAGCCGCTGCGGCGGCGCCGCGATCGCCTCGGCGAACGACCCGAAGCGGGCGACCAGCGCCTTGGCGAGCGGCTTCACGTCGCGGCGCGGCAGCGCCCGGAACAACACCAGCTCGAGCAGCTCGTAGTCGGTGAGGGCGTCGCTGCCGGCCTCGCGGAACCGGGCCCGCAGGCGGTCGCGATGGCCGTGGTAATGGGGACCCGCCTCCGCCAGCCCGACCCCGACCCGGTCGCCGGAATGCTCGTCGTCCGCCATGGTCCACACCGGGTCCGCCGACCTCGCCGCCGGTCCAGAATGGCCGACTCGTCGGCGTGTTGGCAATCGACCTGCACCGGATGGTTGTGGGCATGGCGGCCCCGCGGCCGCCGCGGGGCCGGCCCGCTTGCATCGGGCGCGTTTTACTTTAGAACTATTCTAAAGAAATCCGCGGAGGCAGCCCCCATGAAACGCTTCGCCGACCTCACCGAGCAGGAGGTGCTCGCGCTCGCCATCAGCACCGAGGAGGAGGACAGCCGGATCTATCGCGGCTTCGCCGAGGGCCTGCGGGCACAATACCCCAAATCCGCCGCCGTGCTCGATGCCATGGCGGACGAGGAGATCCGCCATCGCAGCTGGCTGTTCGATCTCTACCGCGAGAAGTTCGGCGACTACATCCCGCTGCTCCGCCGCCAGGACGTGAAGGGCTTCGTCCGCCACAAGCCGCTGTGGCTGGTCCGGCCGCTCGGCCTCGACGAGGTCCGCAAATACGCCGAGACGATGGAGTACGAGATCGCGCGGTTCTATCGCCGCGCCGCCGCGGCGAGCCGCGACGCCTCGATCCGCCAGCTGCTCGACCGGCTCGCCGAGGCCGAGGACAGGCACGAGGCCATGGCCGAGCGGCTGGAGGGCGAACTGCTCACCGCCGACGTGCGGGCCGAGGAGGACGCCACGGCGCGGCGCATGTTCGTGCTGCAATACGTCCAGCCCGGCCTCGCCGGCCTGATGGACGGCTCGGTGTCGACCCTGGCGCCGCTGTTCGCCGCCGCCTTCGCGACCCACGACACCTGGGCGACCTTCCTGGTCGGCATGGCGGCGTCGATCGGCGCCGGCATCTCGATGGGCTTCGCCGAGGCGCTGTCCGACGACGGCTCGCTCACCGGCCGCGGCTCGCCGTGGCTGCGCGGCGGCGTCTGCGGCCTGATGACGACGCTCGGCGGGCTCGGCCACACCCTGCCCTACCTGATCCCGCATTTCTGGGTCGCCACCGTGGTGGCCTTCGCCGTGGTGGTGCTGGAGCTCGCGGCGATCTCGTGGATCCGCTGGCGCTACATGGACACGCCGTTCCTCTCCGCCACCTTCCAGGTGGTGCTGGGCGGCGTGCTGGTGTTCCTCGCCGGAATCCTGATCGGCAGCGCGTGACGGCGCCGGACGCCGCGGATGACGGCGCGGCGCCCTTTGCTATAAGGGCGCCGCATGTACGTCCTGGCCCATCTCACCGACCCGCATATCGGCCCGCTGCCGCGCCCGCGGCTGCGCGAGCTCCTGTCCAAGCGGGTGGTCGGCTGGCTCAACTGGCGGCGCAACCGGCGCCGCCATCACCGGGTCGAGATCCTGTCCGACCTGATCGCCGACCTCGCGGCGCAGAAGCCCGACCACACCGCCGTGACCGGTGACCTCGTCAACATCGCGCTGCCGGGCGAGTTCGCCGCCACCGGCGACTGGCTGGCGGCGCTCGGCCCGCCCGAGGACGTCAGCTTCATCCCGGGCAACCACGACGCCTATGTGCGCACCGCTATGGCCCAGTGGGACCGGCACTGGGACGCCTGGATGAAGGGCGACCGCGAGGCCCGCAACGACACCGATCCACGCTTCCCCTATGTGCGGCGGCGCGGGCCGGTCGCGCTTGTCGGCCTGTCCAGCGCGGTGCCGACCCCGGCCTTCCTGGCGACCGGCCTGCTCGGGCAGGACCAGCTCGCCCGGCTCGACGCGCGGCTGGCGCAGCTCGCCGACGAGGGCCTGTTCCGGGTCGTGATGCTGCACCATCCGCCCTACCGGACGCCGGCGAGCCGGGCCAAGCGGCTGGTCGACGCCGACGCGTTCCGGGCCGTGCTGGCGCGCCGCGGCGCCGAGCTGGTTCTGCACGGCCACGACCACGTCCATGCGCTCGCCTGGCTGGACGGCCCGTCGTCGCGGATCCCGGCCGTCGGCCTGCCGTCCGCCTCGGCCTCGCCGGACGGGCACCATCAGCCCGCCGCCTACAATCTCTACCGGATCGACGGAGCGCCCGGCGCCTTCGCCTGCGAGGCGGTGACCCGCGGGTTCGCTCCCGGGGCGACGGCGATCACCGAGCTCGCGCGAAAACGCCTGCTGCCGCCCGACTGACGGCGCCGCTCAGTCCACCCACAGCCACGGCGTCCAGCCCGGCGTCTCCGCGGGCCGCGGCTCGGTCGGCGGCGGCGGGCTCTTGATCGCGTCGGTCAGGTCGGGATCGTGGTGGTGGACGGTCGGCTTCCAGCGCTGCGACATGGATCGGAAGAGCGACACGTCGCTGCCGCGGTCCTGCTTGCTCCACTGGAAGCGGGTCTTGCGAGAGCTCAACATGATGCCCTCTCGCGTCCTGGCTGTGTCATCCGGACGGAATCGACCGGACGGAAAGCGTGCGCCCCGTCCCTTGAGAAGTCTTTAAGGAATTGCCGACAATCGCGTCGAATGCGACGAAACGCGTTGTGCGGCGCGGTCAGGACACGCGCACGCCGATGCCCCAGGGGGCGGCCCAGCCGAGCCCGTCCTCGGTGCGGCCGCGCGGCAGATACTCGCAGCCGACGAAGCCGGCGTAGCCGAGCCGGTCGAGGGCGGCGAGCACGACCGCGTGGTTCACCTCGCCCTCGTCGGGCTCGGCCCGGCTCGGCACCGCGGCGATCTGGACGTGGCCGATCAGCGGCAGGTGGCGCTCGAACCGCCGCAGCAGGTCGCCGCCCATGATCTGCTGGTGATAGAGGTCGAACTGCATCTTCACGTTGGCGCGCTCGACGCGGGCCAGGATCGCGGCCGCCTGCTCGGCGCGGTCGAGCAGATAGCCGGGTCGGTCGACCGTGTTGAGCGGCTCGATCAGGACCGTGAGACCGTGCGGTGCGGCACGGTCGGCGGCGTGCTTCAGGTTTGTCACGAAGGTCGCCTCGCCGGCCTCGCGCTGCGCCTCGGGGACGACGCCGGCGAGGCAGTGGATCGCACGGCCGCCGAGCGCCACGGCGAGCGCCAGCGCCCGCTCGAACAGCGCCGCGAACTCCGCCTCGCGGCCCGGCACTCCGGCGATGCCGGACGGCGCGTCGGGCAGCGGCGCCGTGTTGACGCCCAGCATGATCAGATCGCTGCGGACGATCTCGGCCCGCATGGCGGCCGGATCCTGGTCGTAAGGGTACTGCAGCTCGACGGCCCGGAAGCCCACCGCGGCGGCGGCGGCGAAGCGGTCGAGCGGCGGACGGTCGGCGAACAGATAGGCGAGATTGGCGGCGAGGCGCGGCATCGGGACCTCCGGCGAACGCGGCGTCCTATCCGACGCCGCGCCGCGAAGCGCAACCATTTCGTCGCGGGACGGAAATTGCGCAGCGCAGCAGCGCTGCCGCGCCGGCGGCCCGTCGGGCGCCCGCGCCGGCGCCGGCAACGCGAACGTGATCCGCCCACCGCCGTCCCACCGCTGCGCCGGGCCACTTTGGGGTTGACCCACCGAATCGGCGACGGTCGAATATGTCAGGGCTGCAAATCCGCGCGTCAGACGTGGTCGGCGGCCCGGAGGATGCGCCGATGAACGCCCAGGAGCTGCTCCAGGAGATCTCCGCCTATTGCCGGGAGACGGGGCTGGCCGAATCGACCTTCGGCCGGCGCGCCGTCAACGACGGCAAGCTCGCCGCGCGCCTGCGCAACGGCGGCCGCATCACCACCGAGACGCTCGACCGCATCCGCTCCTTCATGCAGGCGAACCGGGTGCCGCCCGACCTGCGCGCCGGCCTGCTGCTGCGCGCCAACGGCACCGTGCGCGGCAACGGCGCCGTGGCCCGCATGCCGCTGCCGCCGCGCGCCGTGCCGAGCGAGGCGAGCCCGCAGCGGCACTTCCGCTTCTTCGACAACCGCCAGAAATACCTGCTGTTCGTCCATACGTGCAGCGAGAAGCGCGTGGTCGCGCAGCGCGTCGCGCTGGAGCTCGCCGGCCTCGCGCCGCGCCCGCCCGCCATGCGGCTGTTCGACGCCGGCGTCGGCGACGGCACCGTGCTGGCCCGGGTGATGCGCGCCATGCACGACCGCTTCCCGACCATGCCGTTCTTCGTGGTCGGCAAGGAGATCAGCCTCGAGGACGTCCGGCTCACGCTGCAGAAGATGCCCGATCGTCTGTTCGAGCATCCAGCCCAGGTGCTGGTGCTGACCAATCTCGCCTATGCGGACGCCCCGTGGCTCGGCGCCCGCACGCCGGCGCTCGACGGCCGGCTGGTCTGGCACGAGCTCGCGCTGGCCGGCAACTCGGCCCACCGGTTCGAGGAGCAGATCGCCGGCCTCGAGCCGTTCCTGGCCGAGAACTGGAACGCCGGCATCGATCCGCGCACCGGCACGCCCGCCTTCGACCGGCCGGTCGTGCTGGTGATCTATCGCGAAGACCACCGCTTCCTGCTCGACCGGGTGATTCCGCGGCCCGGCGAGGCGGCCGCCGACTACGACCTCGTGATCGCTTCGCAGCCCTACCGGGCGCGCGCGCCCCTCGCCTTCAAGGCGCGGCGCGTGATCGTGCCGCTCGCCCGCGCGCTCGGGCCCGGCGGACGGCTGATCGCGATCCACTCCTATGGCCACGATCCCGGCCAGGAGATCGTCCAGCGGGTGTGGCCGGGCGACGATCCCTTCGTGCACGACCGCCACGACATCCTGCGCGCCGTGAAGGAGGAGCTCGGGCCGGAGGGGCGCGACCTCGTGTTCAACGCCTTCGCCGACAACCGCGCCCTGTTCCGCTACGACATGCACGCCCTGCCGGGCGAGCTCGCCGACACGATCGGCACCTCGACCCTGTTCGCCGCCTGGAATGCCGCCGTCTACGTCGCCCAGGTGGAGGACGACCGCCTCGCCGCCGTGGTCGCCGACGGCCGCTATCTCGACGCCACCCGCGAGGTGCTGCAGCAGCACGGCGGACTCTGGTTCCACGACGAGTCCTACGTGATCTCGCGGCGGCGGCAGTGAGGATGGCGACGTCCGGGAAGGGCTTCGGCGACCAGAAGGACAGGCCATGGTGCAGATGCAGGCGGCGCTGCGGCGACGTGACGGCGAGATGGACGAGACGATCGTGTCGATCGCCGCCTTCATGGCCCGGGCGACATTCGAGACGACGCGGCTCGGGCCGGACGACGCCGGCGCGCTGCGCGCCCACGCGGCCCCCGGCACGCCGGTCTATGTGAGCGCGCTGCCGGCGAAGCCGTTCGCCGACCAGCGCGCCGTCGTCGAGGCGGTGCGGGCGGCGGGCTTCGAGCCGGTGCCGCATCTCGCGGTGCGCAGCGTCGCGAGCATCGCCGCGCTCTCCGACCATCTCGGCCGCATGGTCGAGCGCGCCGGCGTGTCGCGCGTGCTGGTGATCGGCGGCGACCGGAGCGAGGCCGCCGGGCCGTTCCGGGCCGCCGTCGAGCTGATCGAGAGCGGCCTGCTGCAGAGCCTGGGCATCCGCGAGGTCGGCATCGCCGGCTATCCGGACGGCCATCCGCGCCTCGCGCCGATCGCGCTGGAGCGGGCGCTCGCCGCCAAGCTCGCGGCGGCCGGGGAGACCGGACTCGCCGCCCACATCGTGACGCAGTTCACGGTGGCGGCCGATCCGGTCGTCGGCTGGCTGGCGCGGCTGCGCGCCGAGGGCATCGACCATCCGGTCCGGGTCGGCTTCGCCGGGCCGGCCTCGGTGGCGGCGCTGCTGCGCTATGCGAAGATCTGCGGCGTGCGGGCCTCGGCGCAGGGGCTCGCCCGCAATGTCGGGCTCGCCCGCGACATGCTGGGGAGGGCGGCGCCCGACCGGGTGGTGCGCGGCGTCGCCGCGGCCTGCCGGCGCGCCGCCGACGGCGACGGCGGGTTCGGCGAGGTGACGCCGCATCTGTATGCGTTCGGCGGGCTCGCCGCGGCGGTGCGCTGGGCCGCGGCCGTGGCGGCCGGCCGCATCGCGCTCGACGGCGGCGGCGGTTTCGCGGTGATGCCGCCCTGAGCGGGCGCCCGCGCTCAGCCTTCGTGCGGCATCTCGATCAGCTCGCGCCGCCGCTCGGCGAAGAGGCGCTTGTGGACGTGCACCATGAAGGCGGTGGCGAACAGCGGCGTCGCGAAGTTGACGATCGGGATCAGCACGAAGGCGGCGACCAGCAGGCCCGCCGTGACGACCCGGGTGCGGTTGTCGCGCCACAGCGCCTTGGCGTCGCCGATCGGCTGCTGGCGCACCGCGGCGATGAGGAAGTACTCGCGGCCGAGCAGATAGGCCGTGGCGAGGAAGAAGGCGACGGCGCCGAGCCCGCCGATCAGCAGGAACGGCACCGCGCACAGATAGATCAGCAGCGCCAGCAGCGCCGTCTTCAGGCCCTCGACGATCGCGTAGCCGATCGGCGGGGCGACGCCGGGCGGATCGTCCGGGTAGTGCGCGCGCTCGACCTCGGCGGCGACGTCGTCGGCGTAGAAGCTCGCCACCAGCGACGTCACCGACGGCATCAGGAAGATCGCGCCGGCGAACAGCCCGGCCCCGAGCGCGATCGTCAGCACCCAGCCCAGTGCCACCACGGCGCTGTGCCAGGCCGCGCCGAGCGACGTCTCGATCCAGGTGCCGCCCTCGCCGCCCAGCCAGGCGACCAGCTGATAGAGCCCGACCACCAGCACGGCGAGCAGCAGCAGCGCGAGCCCGGCCGACTTGAGCAGCACCGAGCGGAACGGCGGCGACATCATCTGGGCGATGGCGAGCGAGGCGGCACGGAACATCGACACGTCCTCGGGCTGCGGACCGCGGCCCACCTGTGAGCAGTCGCCGCCGAACGCGGCCGTCCTCAGGTAGAGCCCCGGCCGCGCCGGGGCAAGAGCGGGGCTTCGGACCGGAAGCTCCGATCGGGCCGGGGGGCGGCGCCGGCGCCGCCCCCCGTGCGACAACGGAGGCTGCGGAGCGGCCGGCGCCACGACCGTCCACAAACGGGGTTTGCGGCGCGCCGCCCCTTGGGGCAAGTTGGACCGGGAGGGAGGCCACCCCGCATGCCGTCACTCGACCGCCGCACGTTCCTGGCCGGCGCCAGCGCCGGCATGGGCGCCGCCGCGCTCGCCCGGCCGTTCCCGGTGCTGGCGCAGGGGTCCGGCGACGTCGACATCGTGGTGGTCGGCGCCGGCGCCGCCGGCATCGCGGCGGCGCGGCGGATCGCCGCGGCGGGCCGCCGCGTCGTGGTCGTCGAGGCGAGCGACCGGATCGGCGGGCGCTGCGCCACCGACACCAAAATCTTCGGCATGCCGTTCGACCGCGGCGCCCACTGGCTGTGGGGCGCCGACATCAATCCGGTGGCGAAGCTCGCGCCCGGCACCGGGCTCGACGTCTCGGCGGCGCCGCCCGGCCAGCGGCTCCGCATCGGCCGGCGCTACGGGCGCGAGAGCGAGCTGGAGGACTTCCTGTCGGTGCTGGTCCGCACCAACCGGGCGTTCGCCGAGGCGGCACGCGGCAAGACCGACATCGCCTGCCTGCAGGCGCTGCCCAAGGACCTGCTCGACTGGCGCAGCACCGTCGAATACGTGCTCGGCCCGCTGGCCTACGGCAAGGACCTGCGCGAGCTGTCGGTCGTCGAAATCTCGAAGGCGGCCGAACGCGACACCCCGGCCTACTGCCGGGAGGGGCTCGGGACGCTGCTGGCCCGGCTCGCCGGTGGCCTGCCGGTGCGGCTGTCGACCCCGGCCACCCGGATCAACACCTGGGTGCGCGGCAAGGTCGAGGTGGAGACGACGCGCGGCACCCTGGTGGCCCGTGGCGCCATCGTGACGGCGTCCACCAACCTGATGGCGGCGGGCAAGATCCGCTTCGACCCCGACCTGCCGAAACGCCATCTCGACGCCTTCTCGCGGCTCTCGCTCGGCAGCCAGGACCACGTGGTGCTGGAGCTCGAGGGCAGCCCGCTCGGCCCGCAGCGCGACGACCTGATCTACGAGAAGGCCGACGGTCCGCGCACCGCCGCGATGCTCGCCAACGTGTCCGGCGGCCCGCTGTGCATGATCCAGCTCGGCGGCAGGCTCGGCCGCGACCTCTCCGCCCAGGGCGAGGCCGCCATGGTCGACTACGCCCAGGAGTGGCTCGCCAAGCTCTACGGCAGCGACATCCGGAAGGCGGTCCGCCGCACCCACGCGACCCGCTGGAACCAGGACCCGTGGGCGATGGGCGCCGCCTCGGCGGCGGGCGTCGGCGGCCACGGATCGCGCGCCGCGCTGTCCGAGCCGGTGCGCGACCGTGTCTGGTTCGCCGGCGAGGCCGTGCACGAGACCCAGTGGGGCACCGTCAACGGCGCCTGGCTGTCCGGCGAGCGGGCCGCCGAGGCGGCGATGCGCAAGTTCGGCTGGATCACCACGCCGCGCCCGGCGGGCGAGCCGCGCGAGACGCCGCGGCGGCCGCGCCGCAAGCCCGCCCCGAGCGCCGCCCCGTCGCGGCCCTCCGCCCCCTCCGGCCTGAGCTGGCCGTTCTGAGCGGCCCGGTGTCCCGGCCTGGACGGCGCTACCTCCGGTATTAACCAAACATCAGCCGCCGCGGCAGTAGTGTGTCCCGATATTGCAGGCCGCGCCCGCGGCCCATTTTCGGGGGCATCACGACATGCAGGACGCAGAGCGGCGGCGGGACCACGGCGCGCCGGCGACGGCGGCCGGCCTGGGTCATGTCGTCTCGGTGCGCGGTTCGCAGGCGACCGTCGGCCTGCACGAGCAGGACATCGGCGCGACGCGGGCGACGGTCGGCCGGTTCATGACCGTGCGCAGCGGCACCGTCCAGCTGATCGGCGTCGTCACCGAGGTGACGCGACTGACCCGCACCTACGTGCACGACCAGACCGTCGTGGCCGTCGCGCAGCTCGACCTGATGGGCGAGATCGCGCCCGATCCGCAAGGCCGGCCGCGCTTCCGGCGCGGCATCGACCATTACCCGACCATCGGGGACGCCGTGGCGATGATCGACAGCGAGGCGCTGCGCATCGTCTACGACATCGGCGGCAGCCTCGCGATCGACGTCGGGCACCTGCAGCAGGATCCCTCGATCCGGGCCGCGATCGATGTCGAAGACATGCTGAGCAAGCATTTCGCCGTGCTCGGCTCGACCGGCGTCGGCAAGTCGAGCGGCGTCGCCCTGATCCTGCAGGAGACGCTGGCCCGGCGGCCGGATCTCCGCGTCTTCCTGCTCGATGTCCACAACGAGTACGGCCGCTGCTTCCCCGACCACGCCCACATCCTCAATCCGCGCAATCTCAAGCTGCCGTTCTGGCTGTTCAACTTCGAGGAGATCGTCGACGTCTTCTTCGGCGGCCGGCCCGGCCTCGACGAGGAGATCGCGATTCTGTCCGAGGTGATCCCGATCGCCAAGGTGAGCTACCTGCAGTACCGCACCGGCGGGGCCGAGCGGCCCGGTCTCAAGCGGCTCGATCCGCGCAGCGCCGGCTTCACGGCCGACACGCCGGTGCCCTACCGGCTCGCCGACCTGATCGCGCTGATCGACGAGCGCATGGGCAAGCTGGAGAACCGCAACTCGCGCATCGTCTATCACAAGCTGATCCAGCGCATCGAATCGGTCGCCAACGATCCGCGCTACGCCTTCATGTTCGAGAACGCCAATGTGGGCGGCGACACCATGGCGGACGTGATCGCGACGCTGTTCCGGCTGCCGCCGAACGGCCGGCCGATGACCATCATGCAGCTCGCCGGCTTCCCGGCCGAGGTGATCGACTCGCTGGTCTCGGTGCTGTGCCGGATGGCGTTCGACTTCGGCCTGTGGAGCGACGGCGCCATGCCGCTGCTGTTCGTCTGCGAGGAGGCGCACCGCTACGCCTCGGCCGACCGCTCGGTCGGCTTCGGGCCGACCCGCAAGGCGGTGTCGCGCATCGCCAAGGAGGGCCGCAAGTACGGCGTCTACCTGGCGCTCGTCACCCAGCGCCCGGCCGAGCTCGACCCGACCATCATCTCGCAGTGCTCGACCCTGTTCGCGATGCGCATGGCGAACGACCGCGACCAGGATCTGCTGCGCGCGGCGGTCTCCGACGCCGCCGCCAACCTGCTCGGCTTCGTGCCGTCGCTCGGCACCCGCGAGGTGCTCGCCTTCGGGGAGGGCGTCGCGCTGCCGACCCGGCTGCGCTTCCGCGAGGTGCCGGCCCACCTGCTGCCGAAAAGCGAGGCGATCGGCAGCGCCAGGGTCGATCCGGCGAACGGCACCGACCACGACTTCGTCGCCGCCGTGCTGGAGCGCTGGCGCGGCGCCACCCTGGCCGGCGCGACGGTGCGGGCGGACGAGCCGGGCGGCGTCGACGACCTCGCCGCGCTGCAGGCGAGCCACGGGCTCGACCCCGACCGTTTCAAGATTCTCAAGAAGCCGCTCGGCGGCGGCCCGGCTCCCGGCGGTCCCGCGCCGCGGCCGCCCGGGACGGGCGGCTGGACGCGGTGACGCCGTCGCTCGCATCGAGGCCCTCGCGGACCGCGACCGGTCCTCGCACGAACGGTCCGGCTCCACGTCCGCCCGAGATGGCGGCGAACGTCTCACTGGAGCCGGCCGGTGCCGGTCGCGGTCCTCGGGCGTGCCGCGCGGCGACGCGGGGATCGGTCGCCGTGCAAGCGCCCATTCGAAGGGACGGGCGGACTACGCCGCCGACTCGTCGTCCGGGATCTCGAGATCGAGCAACGCCGACGACAGGGACTTGCCGTGGGCGTCGAGGGCGAGCGTGCGGGTGACGCCGCCGCCGAGCGCGTCGTACATCACGAAGTTGAGCGCCGCGATCCGGGGAAGCTCGTAGCGGACGACGTCGCCCTTCACGACGTCGGCGAAATGCGCCTTGACGCGCTCGGCCGTGACGTGGCGGCAGAGCCGGTCCCAGCTTTTTGCATCGTAGGCGATGACCGAGATGTTCGAGGTGTTGCCCTTGTCTCCCGTGCGGGAGTGGGCGAGGTCGCGCAGCTTCATGATCACGCCTCCAGGATCCGGACCGACGAGCCGACGAGCCGGCGCGGCAGCAGCACGGACTGCACCGCCACGACCTCGCGGGCCGACTTGAAGGCCCCGCCGCCGCCGGCGGGACCGTTGGTGTAGAGCGTCTCGACCTCGTTGCCGATCTTCACCGCCTCGGCGAGCGTGTCGGTGCGGCCGGCGACCCGGATGCGCACCTCGTAGGGCTCGGCCCCGGTCGCGCCGCGGGTCGGCCCGTGCAGCGAGTCGATGCCGATCAGGTCGAAGCGCAGCTCGCTGGTCTTCACCTGCATGAGCGCGAGGCGCTCGCGCACGATGTCGAGCGCCAGCTTTCCGCGCGACACCGCGCCCGGGCCCGCATAGGAGATCTGGCCCTCGCCGACATAGCTGTCGATGTAGCCGACCGACACCTTCAGCGTGTCGGTCTTGGCCCGGCCGGTGCCGTGGGTGACGCGCACCCGGTCCGGCCCGATCTCCTCGATCTCGACCTGCGAGAAGTCGGCGATCACGTCGGGCTGGAAGTACCTGGCCGGGTCGTGCAGCTCGTAGAGGAGCTGCTCCTTGACGGTCTGGGGTGTCACCTTGCCGCCCGAGCCGGCGACCTTGGTGACGACCAGGGTGCCGTCCTCCGACACCTCGCCGATCGGGAAGCCGAGCCGGCCGAGACCGGCGACGTCCTTGACGCCGGGATCGGCGAAGTAGCCGCCCGTCACCTGGCCGGCGCATTCGAGCAGATGGCCGACCACCGTGCCCTTGCCGAGCTTGTCCCAGTCGTCCAGGGCCCAGCCGAACTCGCGCACCAGCGGCGCCATGAACAGCGCCGGGTCGGCGGCCCGTCCGGTGATCACCACGTCGGCGCCCTGCGCCAACGCCTCGACGATCGGCGCCACGCCGAAATAGGCGTTGGCCGAGACGATGCGGTTGCCGAGATCCGTGGTCGAGCCGCCGGTCTCCTCGAGGCGATGCGGCGTCTCGCGGATCGCCTCGATCACGTCGTCGCCCGACACGGCCGCGATCTTGAGGCCGGAGAGGCCGAGCGACTTGGCGATCTCGGCGGTCTTCTTGGCGCCGGCCTCGGGATTGGCCGCCCCCATGTTGGTGACGATCTTGATGCCCTTGGCCTTGCAGGTGGCGAGCACGGCCCGCATCCGCGGCTCCAGCAGGGGATCGTAGCCGAGCGCGGGATTCTTCATCTTGGCCTGCTGGGCGAGCGCGATGGTCCGCTCGGCCAGGCACTCGAAGACCAGATAGTCGATGCCGCCCTTCTCGGCGAGCTCGACGGCGGGCTCGATGCGGTCGCCGGAATAGCCGGCACCCGAGCCGATCCTGATGGTTCTCATGGCATGTGTCCTTCGGTTCGGGCGGGGCTCACAGCGGCAGGATGCCGAGCACGACGGCCGTGATGGTCATCACGACCGACACCGCCCACAGGAAGAAGAAGCTGAATTTCTGATGCTCGCCGAGTTCGATCCCGCACAGGCCGACGAGCAGGAAGGTGGCGGGCGTCAGCGGGCTGACCGGGAAGCCGAGCGTCATCTGGCCCATGATGGCGGCCTGGCCCATGTGCACGGCGGGCACGCCGAGCTGGGCGCCGGCCTCGGCCAGGACCGGCAGGACGCCGAAGTAGAAGGAGTCCGGATCGAACAGCATGCTCAGCGGCATCGAGATCAGGCCGAGCACCACCGGCATGTGATGGGCGAGATCGGTCGGGACGTGACCGGCGGCGAACTTCGCCATCTCGGTCAGCATCTTGGTGTCCTTCATGATGCCCGTGAACACGCCGGCGGCGAGCAGGATCGAGGCCATCATCAGGGCGGCCTTGGCGTGGGCGTCGACGCGCTCGCGCTGGTCCTTGACGGCGGGATAGTTGATCAGCAGCGCCACCACGGTGCCGACCATGAAGCAGACGACCGGCTGCGCCACCTCGGTGATCATCGCGGCCAGCACGGCGAGCACCAGCGCGACGTTGACCAGGAACAGCTTCGGCCGCACCAGCTTCTGCTCGGCCTCGGTGAGCTCCGGACGGGTGTAGGAGACGGCGATGTCGCCGCCGAGGACGCCGGCCGCGGTGAGGCGCTTCTCCTCGCGCAGGCCGAGCAGGAATGCGACCGCGAACACGAACAGCAGGCCGACGATCTGTACCGGCAGCACCGGCATGAACAGCTCGCCGATCGACACGTGCAGCGAGGTGGCGGCGCGCAGCGTCGGGCCGCCCCACGGCAGCATGTTGGCCGTGCCGGCCGCCATCGCGACGACGCAGGCGAGGATGCGCTTGTCCATCTTGAGGCGATCGAACAGCGGCAGCATCGCCGGGATCGTCACCAGGAAGGTCACGGCGCCGGAGCCGTCGAGATGGACGATCGCGGCGAGCACGGCGGCGCCGAGCACGATGCGGGACGGCCGCACGCCGACGACGCGGAGGATGCCGTTGATGATCGGATCGAGCGTGCCGGCATCCTTGACGATGCCGAAGAACAGGATCGCGAACACGAACATGCCGACGACGGGGGCGATGCTCTTGACGCCGTTGACGGCGAACTTGCCGGTGTCGGCGACCGAGAAGCCCGCGATCAGCGCACCGGCCATCGGCACGATGATCAGCGCGGCCATGGGCGAGAGCCTCTTGGTGAGGATCCCGGCGAGCACGATGAGAATGACGAGAAGCCCGATCAAGGCGAGCATGGTTCTACCCTGGGGTCCGTCGGACCGCGGGCGGGCGAGGCTCGACCGCGCGCGCGATCCGGATTGCTGAGGGTGCGACCGGAGGTCCGCGTCCCGGGGGGGACGGGCGCGGCGCGATCGCCGTGGGAATTCGCTGTGCAGGACCAGGCGCCAGCCCCGCGGGGCGTCTGGCGGCGGAACCTGCCGACGTCGCTTCTTCGGGGGCAGCACCAGCAATAGGCGCATGCGTGGATAAGACAATTGAAATTAGTTTATCGCCGCGATAGTGAACCTTTATGGACATCACCTTGCGGCAGATCCGGGCCTTCCTGACGATCGTTCAGACGCGCAGCTTCACCAAGGCGGCGGCGCTGCTGCATCTGTCGCAGCCGGCCCTCACGGTCCAGATCCGCAATCTCGAGGCGGCGCTCGGCGTCCGGCTGCTCGACCGCTCCAACCGCGCCGTGGAGATCACCCGCGTGGGCCTGGAGCTGCTGCCGGTGCTGCAGCGCACCCTGAGCGATCTCGACGGCGCGCTCGGCGACATCCGCGAGATCGGTGCCGGGCGGCGCGGCACGGTGCGGATCGCGGCGCTGCCGAGCTTCGCGGCGTCGCTGCTGCCGCAGGTGATCATGAGCTGCCGGCGCGACAATCCCGCCCTCGGCTTCCTGGTGCGCGACGCCATCGCCAGCCATGTCGTCGCCATGGTGCGCAGCGAGGAGGTCGATCTCGGCCTCACCGGCGGCGCCGTCGCGGACGCCGAGCTCGACGTCCTGCACCAGACCACCGACCAGCTCTGCCTGGTCTATCCGGAGTCGCACCCGATCGGCCGCAAGCGGCGGATCGGGGTGCGCGACCTGGTCGAGCTGCCGCTGATCCTCACCAATCCGGGCACCAGCCTGCGCGACGTGATCGACGCGGCACTGCTCGGCGTCGGCCACACGCCGACGCTCGCCTGCGAGGTCACCTACATGATGTCGGCCGTGGCCATGGTGCGGGCCGGGCTCGGCGTCACCGTGCTGCCGCGCTCGGCCCGCGAGGTCCGGGTGGAGCGCGGCCTGCGCTCCAAGGGGATCGACGACCCCGCCTTCGTGCGGCCGATCGCGCTGGTCAAGAAGAAGGGCCGCACCCTGCCCCCCGCCTCGGTGGCGTTCCTCGACGCGTGCATCGCTGCCATGCAGAAGCTGGAGAGGTGAGGCGCCGAGGCGAGGCTGGGCCGAACCCTCTCCCTCGGGGAGGAGGTCGGGGCCCGCGACAGCGCGCACCGGGGTGAGTGTTTACGACGCCGGTTGGATCGCTCGGCCCCCCTCACCCGACGCGCTTCGCGCGTCGACCTCTCCCCGCAGGGGAGAGGTGAAAAAAACGAGGAGGCAGGGCAAGAACTCGACTTCATGCCGCGAGGCGGATTTGCGCGCGGGTGACGGCGGAATTTCGGGCGAATCCGATCCCGGAGCGAGTCAGG
>NZ_JAUSUJ010000040.1 GCF_030813915.1 Rhodoplanes tepidamans | reverse complement strand
TGCCTGCCGGCCTCCCTCTCCGGCAGACAGCTTGAATCACCTCCGCGCCGATTTGGGAATCCCTCGCGATTCACTCAGGTCGGGAACCGCTCTAGAGGCCGTGGGCCTCCCGCATCATCTCGGCGGCCCGCTCGCCGATGACGGCGCAGGGCGCTTGCGTATTTCCGGTCGTGACCCGCGGCATGATCGAGGCGTCCGCCACCCGCAGCGCGTCCACGCCGTAGACGCGGAGCGCCCCGTCCACGACCGACATCTCGTCTCGACCCATCTTGGCGGTGCAGCTCTGGTGCCAGTACGTGACCGCCGCGTCGCGGATGTAGCGATCGAGCGCGTCGCCTTTCAGGTCGCCCGGCATCACCTCGCCGCGAACGAACGGGCGGAAGGCCTGCGCATTGCCCAGCGCGCGGCAAAGCTCGACGCATGCGGCCGCCGTCGTCACGTCTCTGGCGTCGGACAGGAAGCTCGCATCGATCGCCAGGGGAGCGGCGGGATCGGTGCTCTGCAGGCGCAGACGTCCTCGACTCTCGGGGCGGGCGAGCCCCGCGAACATCGTCCATCCGTGCGCCGGCACGCCGCGCGCCGCCGTTCGTTCGCTCGGCACCGGAAACTCGACCTGGCAGAACAGCAGGTCCGGCGCATCCAGCTCGGGCCGGCTCTTCCAGTACATCGTCGCTTCGCTCCCGCTGTTTCGGGGGGCCAGCGGCTCCGACAGCTCCCAGGTGCAGCCGAACGACACATGGTCCTGCAGGTTCTGCCCGACGCCGGGGAGGTTCTGCACGACGGGGATCCCGAAGGTCTCAAGCTCCCGGCGATCGCCGACGCCCGAATGCATCAGGACCTTGGGCGTCTGGATCGCGCCCAGCGACAGAACCACCCCCGTCCGGGCGCCGATCACCATCGGCGTCCCGTTGTGCACGAGCTCGACGCCGACCGCGCGACGACCCTGAAACACGACCCGGCGCACGAGCGCCTGCGTGAGAACCGTCAGGTTCGGCCGATCGAGCCAGGGGCGGACATAGGCCCGGTAGAGCGAATGACGCCGCCCGTTGCGCACCAGCATGTCGGTGATGGCGGCGCCCCCGACCTGCTCCATCATGGGTCCGTTCGGATGATCGAACACCGGGATGTCGAGCTCGCGCGCGGCCTCCAGCATGGCCAGCGCGATCGGACTCGGAGAGGGTGCCGGCTGCACCCAGACCGGCCCTCCCGTCCCGCGGTACTTCGGATCGGGAGCGCCCTGCCAGCTCTCGATCCGGCGATAGATCCCGAGCACGTTCTCGTAGCCCCATCGCGGATCGCCGGCTTCCTCAGCGAAGAGCTGCCAGTCGTTTCGATGCCCGCGCGACCAGACCATGACATTGATGCTCGACCCGCCGCCCAGCCCCTTGCCCATCGACATCGGGATTTCGCGTCCGTCGAGATGAGGGTTGGGCTGCGCCTTGAATCCCCAGTCGCGGTCGCTGCCGAGATTGGTGGGCCACAGGGCCGGGTTCAGGACCGCGTCGGCGTCGTCGCTGCCGCCCGCCTCGAGCAGCAGGACCCGAACGTCGGAGTTCTCCGCCAGGCGCCGGGCGACTACGGAGCCGGAGGATCCGGCACCGCAAACGATGACGTCGTAGCTCGGCTGAAGGGCCGAGGTCAGCCGCGCCTGGTTCTCGTGCGCCCGTCGGGCGAAGTCCGGATGATCCGGCGAAGCAAGGTCGTCCATGATCACAAAATCCCTGTTCAGGAACCGGAGCTCGCCCGGGTGGTCGCTCCGCCGTGGAAAGGCCGGGGCCGGATCAGCGGGCGGCCCGTGAGGCGTCGCGTGCGGCGGCATCGATCACGTCGGCCACGGCGTGCGGCTGCGTCAGGAACGGCACGTGGCTCGCCTCGACTTCGGTGATCTCGGCGCCGATGCGCTCGGCCTGCCGCCGCAGCAGGCGCGGGTCGATCGCGCGATCCTGCGTCGCGACGACAGCCCGGCTGGGCTTCGTGCGCCATGCGGCTTGCGTCAGCCGGGTGCCGAAGATCGCCATGGCGATCGGCACCTGCGAGTCGCGCAGGAAGGCTGCGTCCGCATCGCTCGTGTCGCCGGCGAAGCCGGCCTTGAAGCGCTCCCGATTGACGAAGCCGAAGCCGTCGGGGCCGGGCTCGATCACGAACTCGGGCGGCGCCGGAATGTCGGCGAACTGGTCGCCCGTGCTCTCGCCGACATCGGGGGCGAGCGCCGAGACGTAGACGAGGCCCGCCACGCTCGGATCGACGCCTGCCTCGGTGATGACGGAGCCGCCGTAGGAGTGACCGACCAGAATGCTCCGACCCTCCTGGCGCGCCAGGATTCGCCGCGTGGCTTTCACGTCGTCGTCGAACGAGGTGAGCGGATTCTGCACGATGGTGACACGGTAGCCGCGAGAGGTCAGCTCGTCGTAGACGCCGCGCCAGCCGGAGCCGTCGGCGAAGGCGCCGTGAACCAGCACGACGCTTCGGACCGGCTGATCGTCCGGGATGCGGGTGCGGGGCTCGGCCTGCGCGGAGCCGCCGACAGCGGCGGCCGCGGCCGCCGCGACGATCGTGTTGCGGATGGGGGTGATCATGGTCTGCTCCTTGTGGGTCGAAGTCGGCTCGTGGGGTCGACGTCCGGGGTCGTGACGACGGCGAGAGCCGTTTCCGCTGATCTCGACCCACGTCCGCTCATCCCCGCGAAAGCGGGAATCCTGGGCCACACGTCACGTCGCCCTCGGTTCCCCGCCTTCGCGTTCCCGCGGCGGGGCGCGATCAGCCCAGGTCGGGGGCGTCTTTCAGGAGCTGCTGCCGCACGCTCGGATCGGGGTCACGGCCGACGATCCGGCCGTTGTAGAAGACCGCGTCCGACGGGGTCTGCACCATCGCCATGCCCTGATGCGGCGACTGGGAATGGCCGTACCGCGCCGGCACGATGTCGGCGGTGGGGACATCGCGTTCGAAGGTCCGGGCCAGCGCCGGGGAGGCGATGGCTGCGAGCGCCACGGCGGCGACCAGCGTGCGTCCGATGAGGTTGTTCATGGTTCCGTCTCCTGTCGGGGGTGGATCGCTTCGGGTCGAAGCGATCTCGATCAGGTAGACAAGCGGCGGGCGCTTTTATTCCGGCCGGTGCGGATCGCATCGCGGCGCGGCGAACCTCGGTGCGCCGTGCGGCCGGCGGCCAGTGCCGCCCGGGATGGTCGAGACGCGTTTCCGGGGAGCGCTCCTCACCATGAATCCGAGAGAATCCGTGATTTTCAGCAAGCCGCACGCTCGTGCGGTGGCCGGGTTCCCCGTCACATGGCCGCGCGGATGCGGGCCGCGGTCTGGCGCAGCGGCGCGAGAAACTCCGCCCGGGCTCGCGCCTCGGTGAAGGTCCCGGACGGCAGGCTGACATTGACGGCGGCCACGACGGTTCCGTCGGCGTCGCGCACCGGCACGGCGAGACCGCAGATCGATTCGTCGAGCTCGGCATCGACCCAGGCGGAGCCGGTGTTCCTCACCCCTTCGATGGCGGTGCGCAGGGTGTCGGGGTCCGTGACGGTGGCGTGGGTGAGCCGACGGAGCGGCGCGGACGCGAGATACGCCTCGAGCGCCGCCGCCGGCAGATTCGACAGCAGAACCCGTCCCATCGACACCGCATGCGCCGGCAGCCGGCTGCCGAGGGTCGGGCTGGCGCGCAGGATCCGATAGGTCGGCACCCGGACCACGTAGACGATCTCGTGCCCGTCGAGCACCGACATGGCGCAGCTCTGCCCGATCTCGGCCGACAGCTCCTCCAGCGCGAGCTGGGCCTGCCGCCAGAACGGCAGGGCATAGAGATAGGACAGGCCGAGCGTCATCACCTTCGGCGTGAGCCAGAAGCGCTTGCCGTCGTGGCCCGTGTAGCCGAGCTCGGTCAGGGTCAGGGCGAAGCGCTTGGCGACGCTGCGCGGCAGATCGCTCGCCTCCGCGATCTCGGCGACCGTCCGGCGCGGCGTGTCCCCCTGGCCCAGCACCTCGATGATCCGCAGACCACGGGCGAGCGCGCGGACGAAGGTTTCGCTCTCGACCGTCGCCATGCGCGCCGACTCCCGCCTTGACAGCCGCGGATCGCGACGGCAAGGTTCGCTAAGTGATCAATAAAGTTCGCCTGGCGGTTATTTCTAGCGCATCGCATGCAGCGGCGCAAGCCCCGGGTGACGGATACGAGGAAGCCCGAGGGGAGACGCATGAGTTCCGCGAGCGCCGTGGCGGTTGATTTCTGGAAGGACGAGAAGACGCGAAAGATGTGGGACGACATCGTCCCCGGGGCGCCCCGCAGGACCGTGCCCTATGTGCTGACCAGGGAGGCGATCCAGGCCTATTGCCGCTCGGTCGGCGACCTGCATCCGCTGTACATGGACGAGGCCTATGCGAAGGCCTCGCCCTTCGGCGGGCTGATCGCGCCGCCCTCGATCCACATCCTGCTGATGTTCGCCTGCACCCCGATGGACGACTGGATGCGCAGCCCCGGCACCGTCAATGCCGGCCAGTCCTGGAGCTACAACGTCCCGGCCCGGCCCGGCGACACCATCCGGATGGACGCCCGGGCGCTCGACAAGTTCATCCGCAAGGACCGTCTGTTCGTCATCCACGACAACGTGTTCTTCAATCAGAACGACGACGTGATCTGCTCCGGCCGCGGCTGGACGATCCGGCCGATGTGAGGACGGGCATGACCGAGATCCTGGAGAGGCAGAGCTTCGAGTCGCTCGCGATCGGCGACACCATCACGGGCGCGCCGTTCCATCCGACCCGTGAGACCATCCGCGACTTCTGCGAGGCGTCGCTCGACTACAACCCGCTGCACTGGGACGACGACTACATGAAGGGCAGCTTCGGCAAGACCAGCTTCGGCGGCATCATCATGCACGGGATGACCAATTTCGGCATCCTGACGAAGATGCTGACCGACTGGCTGTACCCGATGGGCGGCGTGCACCGGCGGCTGGAGACGCGCTGGAAGGCGCCCGTGAAGCCCGGCGACGCCATCGTGCCGACCGGCACCGTGACGGCCAAGAAGGAGACTGCGAAGAGCCGCTGGGCCGTGATCGCAGTGGAGATCAAGAACCAGCACGGCGCCACCATCGCGCAAGGGGAGGCCATGGCCGAGTTCCCGCCGGCACGGTGATGCGACGACCGTCGGCCCAGCGGCCGGCGGTCCGGACGACATAACAAAGACAATCGGGAGAGACGCCAATGACACGCCTGATCGCCGCCGCGCTCGCGGCGGCCCTGACGCTCGTCGCGCCGCCGGTGCGCGCCCAGAGCTGGCCGACGCAGCCCGTGAAGATCGTCGTGCCGTTCCCGGCCGGCGGCACCACCGACATCCTGGCACGCCTGGTGGCGGACCAGCTCTCGGCCAAATGGGGCCAGACCGTCGTGGTCGACAACCGGGGCGGTGCGAGCGGCACGGTCGGCTCCGAGCAGGTCGCCAAGTCGCCGCCGGACGGATACACGCTGATGATCACGGCGACCCATCACGTGATCAATCCGTCGTTGTTCAAGCAGCTCCGCTACGACACCCGGGCCGACTTCACGCCGCTCGCCCTGATCGCCTCGGTGCCGAACGTGCTGGTGGTGCATCCCTCGCTCCCGGCCGGGAGCGTGCAGGAGCTGATCGCGCTCGCCAGGAAGGAGCCCGGCAAGCTCAACTTCGGCTCGGCCGGGACGGGCGGTGCCAATCATCTCTCGGGCGAGCTGTTCGCCTTCCAAACCGGCATCAAGATCACGCACGTTCCCTACAAGGGCGCGGCACCGGCCCTCAACGACCTGCTCGGCGGCCATATCCCGATGATGTTCGATTCGCTGCCCGGCGTGGTGAGCCACATCCAGGCCGGCAATCTTCGGGCGCTCGGCGTCACCAGCCGCACCCGCGCCGCCGCCGCGCCCGACATCCCGACGCTCGACGAGGCCGGCGTGAAGGGGTTCGAGGCGACCGCCTGGTTCGGCCTCTACGGTCCCGCCAAGATGCCCGAGGCCGTGGTGAGCAAGATCTCGGCCGACGTCCGCGAGGTGTTGCACTCGCCGGCCGCGCAGGCCAAGTTGAAGGAGCTCGGCGCCGAGCCGGGCAGCCTGTCGCAGCCCGCCTTCGCCAAGTTCGTCTCCGACGAGATTGACAAATGGCACGGCGTCGTCACCAAGGCCGACATCCGCGCCACCCAATGAGCGGTCGCCGGCCCATGGCCGCGCACCCCAGTTCCGGACTCTCTTTGCTCATGACCTCTGCTCTCTCCCACATCCGCGTGCTCGATCTGTCGCGGGTGCTCGCCGGCCCGTGGTGCACCCAGAACCTCGCGGATCTGGGCGCCGACGTGATCAAGGTGGAGCGGCCGGGCGCGGGCGACGACACCCGCGCCTGGGGGCCGCCCTGGATCGTGGGACCAGACGGTGCCCCGGCCGCCGACTCGACCTATTATGCTGCGGCGAACCGCGGCAAGCGGTCGATCGCCATCGACATCGCCCGCCCCGAAGGGCAGGCGCTGGTCCGCGCCCTCGCGACGGCGAGCGACGTCCTGATCGAGAACTTCAAGGTGGGCGATCTCGCCCGCTACGGTCTCGACTACGCGAGCCTCGCGCCGGCGAATCCCGGGCTCGTCTACTGCTCGATCACGGGCTACGGGCAGGACGGGCCCGACGCCCACAAGCCGGGCTACGACTTCGTGTTCCAGGCCCAGGGCGGCTTGATGAGCATCACGGGCGAGCGCGACGACCGGCCTGGCGGCGGCCCTCAGAAGGTCGGCATCGCGATTGCCGACGTGCTCACCGGCATGTACGCCTCGATCGCCATCCTGGCGGCGCTCAACCACCGCAGCGTCACGGGCCGCGGTCAGTACATCGACATGGCGCTGCTCGACTGCATCGTCGCGCTCGGCGGCAACCAGGTGACGGGCTATTTCGCCAGCGGCAAGGTGCCGCACCGCTACGGCAACGCCCATGCGAGCCTGGTGCCCTACGAGGTGTTCGAGACCGCGGACGGGCATGTCGTGATCGCGGTCGGCAACGACACCCAGTGGCAGCGCTGCTGCGAGGAGCTGGGTCGCGCCGACCTCGCCGCCGACGAGCGCTACACGACCACCACGGGCCGCATTCTCGGCCGCGACGCCCTCACGGCCGAGATCGCCGCCACCCTGAAGACGCGCACCACCGCCGACTGGATCGTGGCGCTCGAGGCGCGCGGCGTGCCGTGCGGGCCGATCAACGACTACGCCCAGGTGTTCGAGGATCCGCAGGTGAAGCATCGCGGCCTGCGCGTTGATCTTCCGCGCGGCGACGGCGGCACGGTCGCCACCATCGCCTCGCCGCTGCGCCTCGCCGGCACCCCGCCGCGCTACGACCGCGCCCCGCCGCTTCTGGGCGAGCACACGGCCGAGGTGCTGGCCGATCTCCTCGGCAAGAGCCCCGAGGAGATCGAGAGCCTGCGCGACAGCGGCGTGGTCGGCGTCAGCCCGCCGCGCGCCGGCGCGACATCGTGTTGAGCGCGGAGCCGGCCCGGAACCAGTCGAGCTGCGCTGCGCCGTAAGTGTGGCGCAGCGCCAGCGTCTCCTGCGTGCCGTCGCCGTGCCGGACCACACAGGTCACGGCGTGGCCGGGGGCGAGATCGTGAAGGCCGACCAGGCTGATGCGATCGTCCACCCCGATCCGCTCGTAGTCCTCCGGCGTCTCGAAGGTCAGCGCCAGCAAGCCCTGCTTCTTCAGGTTGGTCTCGTGGATCCGGGCGAAGCTGCGCGCGATCACAGCGACGCCACCGAGGAGCCGCGGCGACAGCGCGGCGTGCTCCCGGCTCGAGCCTTCGCCGTAGTTCGCGTCTCCGATCACCACCCAGCGCAGGCCCTGCGCCCGGTAGGCGCGGGCGATCGCCGAGAACGAGCCGATCTCGCCCGTCACCACGTTGCGGCCGCGTCCCGTTTCGCCCGTGAAGGCGTTGACGGCGCCCATGAACATGTTGTCGCTGAAGCGGTCGAGGTGGCCGCGCAGGTTCAGCCACGGGCCGGCCGGCGAGATGTGGTCCGTGGTGGTCTTGCCCTTGGCTTTCAGCAGCACCGGCATGTCGGAAAAATCCGCGCCGTCCCACGCCGGCCAGGGATCGAGCTGCTGCAGCCGCTCGCTCGCCGGAGCGATGGCGACGACGACGTCGCGGCCGTCGGCCGGCGGCATCACGCATGTCTTGGTGCCGCTCAGAAAGCCGTGGGACGGGACGTCGGGGGCCGGCTGCGGCGGGGCGAGGCGGAACGGCGTGCCGTCGTCGCCCAGGAGCGTGTCGGTGAGCGGGTTGAACGACAGCCGACCAGCCAGCGCGAAGGCCGTGACGATCTCGGGGCTGGCGATGATGTTCATGGTGCCGGCGCGGCCGTCGTTGCGACGTGGAAAATTGCGGTTGTACGAGGTGGCGATCACGTTCGGCGTCTCGGCGGCCGGATCGGCACGGCGCCACTGCCCGATGCAGGGGCCGCAGGCGTTGGCCAGCGCGACGGCGCCGATCTCCTGCAGCGTCTCGAGCTGGCCGTCGCGCGAGATGGTGGCCCGTACCGTCTCGGAGCCCGGCGTCACCATCAGCGGCACGGCGGCGCGCACGCCGTGCGCGCGCGCCTGCGCGGCGACGTCGGCGGCCCGGCTCATGTCCTCGTAGGACGAGTTGGTGCAGCTCCCGATCAGCGCCGCCGAGAGATGGTCGACGAGGTTGTCGTCACCGCACGCGACCGCCGCGGCGAGCGCCGAGATCGGCCGGGCGAGGTCGGGCGTGTGCGGGCCCGAGACATGGGGCTCCAACGCCGAGAGATCGAGCCGCACGACGCGGTCGTAGTGGCTTTCGGGGTCGGCCTCGACCTCCGGATCGGGCACCAGCAGATCGCGGTTCTGCTCGATGACGGGGACCAGGTCGCCGCGGCCGGTGGCGGCGAGATAGCGGGCCATCCAGTCGTCGTAGGGGAACATCGACGTGGTGGCGCCCAGCTCGGCGCCCATGTTGGCGATGGTGGCCTTGCCGGTGGCGCTGATGGTGCGGGCGCCCGGGCCGATATACTCGATGATCGCGTTGGTGCCGCCCGACACCGAGAGGGCGCCGGCGACATGCAGGATCACGTCCTTCGGCGCCGCCCAGCCGTTCAGCGTGCCGGTGAGATGCACGGCGATGCGGCGCGGATGCAGCAGCTCCCACGGCAGGCCGGCGATCACCTCGACGGCGTCGGCGCCCCCGACCCCGACCGCGCAGGTGCCGAGCCCGCCGCCGTTCGGCGTGTGCGAGTCGGTGCCGATCAGGAGCTGGCCCGGGAACGCGTAGGTCTCCAGCACCACCTGATGGATGATGCCGGCGCCCGGCTCCCAGAAGCCGCAGCCGTAGCGGGCCGCAGCGCTGCGGAGAAAGCCGTAGACCTCGCCGTTCTCGGCGAGCGAGGCGGCGAGGTCGTCGGCCGCGCCGGTGCGGGCCTGGATCAGGTGGTCGCAGTGGATCGTGGTCGGCACCGCGACGCGGTCGAGCCCGGTCTGCATGAACTGCAGCATGCCGCTCTGGCCGAGCACGTCCTGGAACACGACGCGATCCGGCCGCAGCGCCAGATAGGCGCGGCCTGGATCGAGCTCTTGTGTCTCCGGCGCGTCGAGGTGGCCGTACAGCACCTTCTCGGCCAGCGTCAGCGGCCGGCGAAGCCGGCCCCGCACCACCGCCAGGCGGCGCGCCATCGTGGCGTAGAGGGCGGCAACGGACTCTCTGGTCGGATCGATCGTATCGGTCGGGCTCGCGGACATGGCGGCGTCTCCTGCTGAGATCGCCGCATCCCTAGTCTCGTGCCGTCAGTCGATCCATACTATGCTTCAATCGAAATCCATATGTTTGGGATATGACAGATGGAGCTCCGCCACCTCCGCTACTTCGTCGCCGTCGCCGAGGAGAGCCACATCACCCGCGCGGCCGAGCGTCTCGGGCTGCAGCAGCCGCCGCTCAGCCAGCAGATGAAGGCGCTGGAGCGCGAGCTCGGCGTCCAACTCCTGCGCCGCCGTCCGCGCGGCGTCGAGCTGACCGCGGCCGGGCGCAGCTTTCTGGCCGATGCGCGCGCCGTGCTGGCGCAGGCCGAGCACGCCGTGGCGGGTGCCCGCCGCACCGCTCGCGGCGAGCAGGGCCAGATCTGCATCGGCTTCACCAGCTCGGCGCCGTTCCACCCGCTGGTGCCGCGGCTGATCCGGACGTTTCGCGAGGCGTTCCCGGGCGTCGCCGCGACGCTGGAGGAAGGCGGCACGCTGGAGCTGGTCGACGGCGTGCAGCGTGAGACCGTCGACGTCGCCGTGGTCCGCACTCCGGTCGAGGCGGAAGGTCTGGTCGTGCATCCCCTGCTCGCCGAGCCCATGGTGGTGGCGCTGCCGCGGGCCCATGCGCTGGCCGCCGGCGGCGCCAGCGCGTCACTGCCGCTGAAGGCGCTGGCCGGCGAGACCTTCATCCTCTACCGCCGGCGCAGCGGCCCGGGCCTCTACGACGCCATCATCGGAGCGTGTCGGGCGGCGGGATTCAGCCCGGTGGTCGGTCAGGAGGTGCCGCGTATCGTCTCGACCCTCAACCTCGTCGCCGCCGGCCTCGGCCTGTCGCTGGTGCCGGAGTCGCTCGCCCGCATGCAGATGGACGGCGTCGTCTACCGCCGCCTGAAAGGCCGCGCGATGCCGACGGCACCGCTCCTGCTGGTCGCCCGCCGCGGCGACCCCTCCGCTACGGTGCGGCAGTTCCTGTCATTGGCCCGCAAGACGGCCGAGGGCCCTGCGCCGTAGCGACGCGTTCGCAGCAGCGGACGTCACCTCGCCCCGGCCCGCACCAGCTCGGGGCGGTACTCGAAATGCATCGTGTCGTAGTGATACCACTTGCCGCCCCAGACGAAGCCGTGGCGCTCGAACGCGTCGACGATCTCCTGCGGCATCCGGTTCCGGTAGGGGATCGGGTCGGTCTTCTTCTGCCACAGCCAGTAGTCGGAGACCTCGAGGTTGAGGTCGATGGCGGCGCCGTAACCGTGCATGCTCATCTTGCCCGTGTCGGCGACCGGCCGGCAGGCGAGCACACCGGCGATCGGGAAGGCGGCCCGGCGGATCGCCGGCGGTAGCGCCTCGATCTCCTCCGACACCGCCTTCAGCCGGTCGGCGACGCCGTTGACGGCGGTGACCGAGATCCGCTTGCCCCAGCTCTTCGGCAGCCAGACGATCGACACCATGCGGGCCTGCACCTCGCCCTTGGTGCAGTCGCCGTACATCTTCTTGAAGAAGGCTTCGTTGCGGAAGCGGCCCGGATCGTCGTTCACGGCGGGCGGCGTCGCCAGCCGTCCGGTGCGGTAGGGCAGCTTCATCTGATCGAGGATCGACGGGTTCGCCAGCAGCTCCTTGAACGGCTTGTCGGACCGGCCGTCGGAGACCGGCATGACGGTGCCGTCCCGCCAGTAGAGCTTGTCGCCGTCGTGGCGGGCGAGCCTGTCCGGATAGGCGGCGACCAGGGCGTCGAGCAGCTCGTGCGGCGAGGCGGCCGACGCGGGCGCTCCACCGGCGAGCCCGGCAGCGGCAACCGCAAGGCCGGCGAGCGTGAGACGCACGAGCGACGGGCGGGCACGGGGCATGGGCCACCTCCACGCGGCCCTCATACCATGCGCCACGCCACCAGGATTTGACGCTGGTCGGGATTCAGATAGGAGCAGGCGAGGGTGAAGTTCGACAGGGTGCAGACGAAGCTGTCGCAGCGGGCGAGCGTGAACAGATCGGTCGCAGCCTCGACGCCGGCCCGGATACCGTCGGCGCCACCGCCCGCGGCGGCGAGACGGTAGTGGGTCTGATGGCCGACGCCGTCGACGAAGCCCATCGCGTCGACCGTGCCGCGGGCCGCCGCGTCGGCCCACACGAGCAGATCGTCGATCGAGCTGCGCACCGCCTCGGCCTGCCAGCGCACCCGCGTGCCGTAGCGCAGCCGGAACGCGGCGAGCGCCAGCTCGGTGTCGGTGGCGAGGAACAGGCTCGCATCGGGCGTCTCGTCGAGCAGCCGGTCGATCGCGCCGAAATAGTCGGCGAACAGCACCAGACCCTGCTCGACGCCGTGCGACGGGTGGCGCACATGCACGCCGATCCGCGGCGCCGGAAGGTCGGCGAGCATCGTCTCGACCGCGGACGCGACCGCCGGCGCCGGGCGCAGCAGCGGACCGAGCGTCGCGTGAGTGCGTTTGCGCCACTCCGGGAAATCGGGCCGGGCGTAGAGCGCGCGCGTCGCCGCCGGGACGCGGAACACCGGGTCGGCGGCGAGGCCCTGCGAGCGCGGCAACTGCATCAGCAGGGCGCTATCGTGATGGCGGGGATCGCCGTCCCGATAGACGAGCGGCGCGAAGAAGGCGAACCAGGCGTTCTCCTGCACGGCGTCCAGATAGGGGAACTGGCGCAGCATCGTCCCGGGCGGCAGCGCGGCCGCGGAGAACAGCGGGAACACCTCGCGGCCCGCCATGATGGTCCCGGCGACGAAGTTCACGTTGGAGACCAGGCCGGCGTCGCGCGGCGGGAAGCAGCACGCGCCGGTGCCGGGCTCGGAGGCGTCCGCCGTCGCGGCGCTGAGATGCCGACGGCCGAGCAGGCGGCCGAGACGACGCGGGACGAGCCGGACCATGGAGCGTCCGTCAGACCGCCGCGACCGGAGCCGCTGCGCTCTGCGCTTTCCCGGCCGCCAGCATGGTCGACGCCGGCGCGGCCGGCGCGGCGTCCGCCCGCACCGCCTCGACCTGCGCGGCGATCCACTCATAGGTCGCGGCGAGGCCGGTCTGCAGCGGCTGCGACGGGGCCCAGCCGAGCCGCTCGCGGATCAGCGTGTTGTCGGAATTGCGGGCCCGCACGCCGGTCGGCCCCGGCACGTGCCGCCGCGTCAGCCGCTTGCCGGCGATCTCGCACACCATGTCGACCAGCCGGTTGATGGTGACCGGGCGGTCGGAACCGATGTTGACCGGGCCTTCGAAATCGGGTGTCCGCATCAGGCGCAGCATCCCCTCGACGCATTCGTCCACGTAGAGGAACGAGCGCAGCTGCTCGCCGTCGCCCCACACCTCGATCTCGCCGCCGTCGCGGGCCTCGGCGACCTTTCGGCAGATCGCCGCCGGCACCTTCTCGCGGCCGTCGGTCCACGCTCCGTACGGACCGAAAACGTTGTGGAAGCGGGCGATGCGGTTGCGCATGCCGTGATTGCGGTTGAACGCGAGGTAGAGCCGCTCGCAGAACAGCTTCTCCCAGCCGTACTCGCTGTCGGGATCGGCCGGATAGGCGCTCGCCTCGACGCAGTCGGCGCTGTCCGCGTCGTGCTGGTGGTGGCGCGGATACACGCAGGCCGAGGAGGAGAAGAACACGCGCTCGCAGCCGGCCAGCCGGCAGGCCTCCAGCACGTTCAGATTGATCAGCGCCGAGTTGCGCATGATCGCCGCGTCGTTGTCGCCGGTGAAGATGTAGCCGGCGCCGCCCATGTCGGCGGCGAGCTGATAGACCTCGTCGAAGCGGCGGTCGATCACCGACCGGCAGACGGCGGGATCGCGGAGATCCCCGATCGTGAAGGTGTCGATGGGGAGCGCGCCCCAGGCGGGCGATGCGATGTCGACCCCGTGCACGCTCCATCCGTCCTGCTTCAGCCGGCGAGCCAGATGCCCGCCGATGAAGCCGCCGGCGCCGCACACCAGCGCCGTTCCGCCGTTGTTCATGACGCGAACCCGCGAGTTTCTTGACCGCCGGGTTTATACAACCTCCTCTTGCGCCGCCGCTGGATTTTTTCTGAATGTGACAAAGCTGGCCATGGCGTCGACGGCGCCCCCGAAGGGCGTGCCCGTGATCTCGATCGTGTTAGGAGTATTTTAACCGGCCACGGTCCGTTTCCGATTCGTGTTTCGAGATCGGAGCGAGAACATCTGATCCATCCGCCAGAAGTCTCGTGTTCTCGGGTCTTCGTGATCTCAATGTTTTGTTTACCGTCCAGGGTTCGTTTCCGATTCGTCTTGTTTCCTGGATTGTTCTTTTGCTTATGGATTGCGGTGTTCTCTGGTCGGTGTTCGCGATTTCGGAAACGAAGGACGGACGCGAGTTCGCATCGCCCGCAGGCGACCGATCCGGCGATGCATTGCTCGTCGGATGTCCGGTCCTGCGGCGACCCGGTTCCGCCGGCGGTCGGTGCCGGCGGCTCGCAGCGAGGCGGCGATCAGTTCCAGGCCAGCGCGCTCGCGACGGCGTTCATCTATCCGCAGGTCACCGATCCGACCGTGCTGCTGTTCGCCGGCTTCGCCTCGGGCATCACGCTCTCCGGCATGATCGGCGGCTACGGAGCGCTGATCTCGGAGAGCTATCCGACCCAGGCGCGCGCCACCGCCCAGAACATCCTGTTCAACTTCGGCCGCGGCGTCGGCGGCTTCGGCCCTCTGGTGGTCGGCTGGCTCGCCAGCAAGTACTCGCTGCCGGCGGCGCTGTCGCTCCTGGTGATCGCCTGGGCGATCGACATCGTCGTCACCGTCACGATGATCAAGGAGCGACGCGGTGAACCGCTGACCTGAGGTCGAGCCGGGGCGGGCCGCAGTGCCCCTCCGGCGCGAAAAATCCGCGCAGGGACGCCGGCCATGTGCCGGCGTCCGCATTAACGCCCTGTTTACCGGCCTCTCTCCGTTTCCGATTCGTCTTGTTTCGCGGAACGTTCTCGGAGACGCCTGGATGACCCTCCTGTCCGCCGGCCGACGCGCCGTCGTGGCCCTCGCCACCCTGGCGATGTTCGCCCTCGCCCCCGCACCGCTCGCCGCCGCGCCCGATCCTGCCTTCCAGCAGTGGCTGCAGTCGCTGTGGCCGGAGGCCCAGGCGCTCGGCGTCTCCCGCGCCACCTTCGACCAGGCGATCCGCGGGCTCGAGCCCGACCTGTCGCTGCCCGACCTCGTGATCCCGGGCCGTGCCCAGGCGCCGCCGCGCGGCCAGGCCGAATTCGTCCAGACGCCGGCCGAGTATCTGCGCGATAAGAACCTCGCCAGTCTCGCCGCCACGGGCCGCAAGCTCTACGAGCAGCATCGCCAGACCCTGAAGGGCATCGAGGAGCGGTTCGGCGTGCCGGCCTCGGTGGTGCTGGCGATCTGGGGCCGCGAGACCGCGTTCGGCTCCTACAAGCTGCCGCACGACGCCCTGCGGGTGCTGGCGACGCAGGGCTTCTACGGCCGCCGCAAGGACATGTTCCGCACCGAGCTCCTATACGCCATGAAGATGCTGCAGGACGGCACCCCGCGCGCCGACATGCGGGCGTCGTGGGGCGGCGCCATGGGGCTCACCCAGTTCCTGCCGTCGGAGCTCTACAAGCACGGCATCGATTTCGACGGTGATGGCCGCTACGACATCTTCCGCTCCGTGCCGGACGCGCTCGCCTCGGCGGCCCAGCAGCTCCACGCCAAGGGCTGGCAGCGCGGCAAGCACTGGGCCTACGAGGTGACGCCGCCTGCCCGCGGCTTCGACTGCACGATCGCCGATCCGGACAACGTCAAGCCGCTGCGCGCGTGGCTGGCCGCCGGCTATGTGCCGGCGGGCGGCCGGCGCCCGGGCGCGGCCGATCTGGACGAGCCGGCGTCGTTGCTGCAGCCGGCCGGCACCCACGGGCCGTCCTTCCTGATCCTGAAGAACTATTACGTGATCAAGGACTACAATTTCTCCGACCTGTACGTGCTGTTCGTCGGCAACGTCTCGGACCGGATCGCCGGCGGCGGACCGTTCGTGCGGGCGTGGGACAAGGTCGTCCAGCTCCGCACCGCCGACCTCGAGCAGATGCAGAAGCATCTCGCCGCGCTCGGCCTCTACCGCGACAAGATCGACGGCAAGGCGGGGATGCGCACCCGCCTCGCGCTCGGCGCCTACGAGAAGCAGAACGGCCTGCCGCTCGACTGCTGGCCGGACGCGTCGGTGCTGGACCACATGCAGGCCCGCGCGGGCCGCTGAGCGGCGGCTCTACAAAACGAGACGGCCGGCGCAGGGCCGGCCGTCGAAGCGTCATGATGCGTCGTGATCGGCGAGGTCGCGCCGATCAGGGGCAGAAGTAGCGCGGCCGCGAGTAGCCGACGAACTCGCCGTACGGCCCGTAGATCGGCCGGCGCGCCCAGTAGCCGCCCGGGCAGCCGACCGGCACGGCGCCCGCATAGGCCGGATACGGCGCCCAGCCGGCTACCGGCGCGTAGCCCGCATACGGCGGCGGGGGCGGCGGCGGGGCCACATAGACCGGCTCGCCATAGGCCGGGCGGGAGCTCGCGATGGCGCCGCCGATGATGGCGCCGGCCGCCAGGCCGCCGAGCACGCCGGCTGCCACGGCGCCACCGCTGGGGCCCCGGCGATAGTAGTACTGGGCATTGGCGTCGCTCGCCGGCAGCAGCAGTGTGGCGGCCAGTGCCGCCGCCGCGACAGCAGTCAGGGTTCGGATCATGGTCCCCTCGTGAGGCTCCGATGGATGGGCCGCGCGCCCGGACATGCGCAGTCGGGACGGGGGTCCGGGGCGCCGACGATCAGCCCCGTGCGGCTGACGGCGTAGCTTCGATAAACCGGTCCAATTTGTCGTTAGTAGGGCGTCGTCTCAGCCCGCCCCGCTAAAGCGTTGAGCGTGATGAACAATCGTTAATAGCAGATCGGCGCCGTCCGCCATCGCCATCCGTACTCGGTCCACACCCGCTGGCGCTGGAGGAAGCAGCCCGGCGCCGGCGGCACCGCCGGTCCGTAGAGGCTGCTCCACGGCAGCGGGCCCCAGGCGGCCGGTCCGGGCGCCGCATAGGGACCATAGGCGTAATAGCCGTTGTTCGCCGCGAGCCCGCCGACGATCGGACCGGCGAGCACGCGGGGCCGTGCGCGGCGATCGTGCGATTCGTCGGCGGCGACCGGGGCGGCGGCCGCCAGCATCAGGGCCGCAGCCGTGCCAGCGGCCGCGAAGGTGCGGAGCCCGACCCGCCGCGCCGACGTCGTCGCCCTGCTCGCAGTCCTGCTCGGGTGGCTTCTCGTCATCGGCTGGTCCTTTCGAGGGGCGGCGGCGCGGTTCGAGGGGCGTCGGCGCGGTCCGAAGACGAAGGCGAGTCCTCGGTGGAGGTAAAGATCGTTTAATCGGACGCGAGTACAGTTGCTTCAAATCGAGGCGATCTTCGCCCGTGCCCGAAGCGACGATGATGCCCCCGGTCCGCCTCCTCATCCAGTGTCTTTTCGCCGGACGGTCCTATGCGGGGCCTGGCCAGACGGCACGGACTCGGCCGGCGACCGCGCCGCCGGGCGCCCGCCGATGAGAGCCGTCGAGGCAGCCCCCGGCAAGTCGGTCCGGGCGAGCATCAAGGGCGTCGGGCCGTTCGCCGTGGCGATCGTCCTGATGCTCGCCGCGATCGTCGGACCCGCCGCCTACCACGCCGATCAGATCGCCGGCGGCCGGGAGCTGGTCACCGGGATCGACACCGATGTCCGGCGTCATCACCTTCTCCGCCGTCTCGACGACGACTTCAGCGGCGTGTTCGGAGCCGTCGCCGGCGGCCTTCCTAGGATCGACCAGGCGGAGCGCGACCGGCTCCTGGGCGACGCGAGCGTCGCCATGAAGCGCCTTCTGCTGGTCGATTCGTCGCTCGACCGGCTGATCTCGGCGACGGCGGGCATCGTGCCGGCGCAGGACCACATCGCGCTCTGGAACCACACCAACACGATCGCGGACAGTCTCGACCGTATCGCCAGCCGGGAGGGGCGCGACGCGACCGAGGACCAGCGTGCCGCCGACGTGCTGCGGCTCTACGGAGTCGTGACGGCCGCGCGCGCCATCATCGATCGCATCGACGCCCTGCTCGATCGCCATATCCAGGAGCAGCTCGAATCGTCGCATGCGCTGGTCGGCACCGCGGCGCCGACGCTGTGGCTGATCAGCATCGCCGGCGCGATGATCGGGGGTGCGGTGCTGCTGTTCATGACGGCCAGCATCCGCCGCCTGAGCCGCGCCCGCAGCGATCTCGAGGCGAGCCAGGCCGAGCTGTCGAGCCAGAACCATCTCTTCAAGGACGCGCTCGAGAGCATGAGCCAGGGCCTCTCGATGTGCGATGCGCACGGGCACCTGATCGTCTGCAACCGGCGCTTCGTCGAGATGTATGGCGGGCCGGGCCTGACGATCGAGCCCGGGATGCCGTTCGACGACTTCGCCCGCGGGCTGCGTGCGACCGGCGTCGTCGATCCCGACAGCCGGCTCGACGTCGCGCCGACCGAGGACGCGTCCTGGATCGAGACGCTGGCGAACGGCCGCATCGTCGGCGTCAGCCGGCGGATGCGGGCGTCCGGCGGCTGGGTCGGGACCCACGAGGACATCACCGAGCTGGCGCGAGCCCAGCAGCAGCGGGCCGAAGCGGAGGCCGAGTCGGTGCGGGCGCGCGAGCAGGAGCATGCCGCCGAGGCGGCGTGTCGCGCCAAGTCCTCGTTCTTCGCCATCATGAGCCACGAGATCCGCACGCCGCTGAACGGGCTGCTCGGTCTCGCCGCGACTCTCCTGGAAACCAGCCTCGACGCCGATCAGCGCAGGACCCTGGAGGCGATCAACCAGTCGGGCGAGAGCCTGCTCGCCATCCTCAACGACATCCTCGATCTCTCCAAGCTCGAGGCCGGTCGGGTGCAGTTCGAGGCGGTCTCCTTCTCGCCGCGCGAGCTCGCCGACGACGTCGTGGGGGTGCTCGGGCCGCAGGCGCGGACCAAGGGCGTGGCGCTGTTTCTCTCGGTCGCCGGTGATGTGCCGGCCCTGATGCTGGGCGACCCGGGGCGCATCCGCCAGGTGCTGCTCAATCTGGCCGGCAACGCGCTGAAGTTCACGCCGGCCGGCGGCGAGGTGGAGCTCGTCCTCGGCTGCGTGGTGCGCGGCGGCGAGGCGGCGACGCTCGAATGGGCGGTGCGGGATACCGGCATCGGCATCGCGCCGGAGCGTGTCGGCACGCTGTTCTCCGACTATGTCCAGGCCGACTCGTCGATCAACCGGCGCTTCGGCGGAACCGGGCTCGGGCTCGCCATCTGCAAGCGGCTGGTCGAGCAGATGGGGGGCGAGATCGGGGTGCGGTCCGAGCTCGGCCGCGGCTCGACCTTCGCGATCGCGCTGCCGCTGCCGGTCACCGACGCACCGCGCAAGCGCGGCGCCGGCGGGCCGGTGTCGCACGCCGCCTTCACGGCGGCCCTCGGGCGGCTCGGCCGTCCGCTCCGGCTGCTGCTTGTCGAGGACAACGGCACCAACCAGCTCGTCGTCACCCGGATGCTGAAGGCCTTCGAGATCACCATCCGGATCGCCGAGGACGGGCTGCAGGCGCTCGCCGCGGTGGCCGACTTCCCGTGCGACGTGATCCTGATGGACGTGCGCATGCCCGGCATGGACGGGCTCGAGGCGACGCGCCGGATCCGCACGCGCGGCGGCCGCTGGGCGACGCTTCCGATCGTGGCGCTGACCGCCAACGCCTTCCCGGACGACATGCGCGCCTGCCGTGAGGCGGGGATGACCGGTTTCATGGCGAAGCCGGTGCGCAAGACGGTGCTGATCGAGACCCTCGCCCAGGCCGTCCAGGCGGTCGCCTACGGGGGCGCCGGGGTCGAGGAGACCGGGGGAGACGAGCCTGGCGCAGGCGCCGACCGGCGCGCCCCGGCGCGCCGCGGCGGCGGCCGGACGCGCCGCACCGCCGACGTCGCGCCGCCCGTGCACGATCCCGCCGTCGCGGCCATGCTGCGCGAGGAGATCGGCGACGACGGCTTCGCCGAGACGCTCGCCTGCTTCCTGGACGACTCGCGCCGCCGGCTCGAGGTGCTGGGCCGGCTCGCCGCCGGCGTCGATCGCGAGACGCTGGGGATCGAGGCGCACACCCTGAAGGGGGCCGCGGGCGCCCTCGGCTTCCGTCGGCTCGCCGAGATCGCACGGGCACTCGAGACCGAATCCGCGGCGATCACGGCCGCTCGCGCCGCCGAGCTGAGCCGGCAGCTCGAGGCCGCGTTCGCAGAGGCCGACGCGGTGGCGCAGCACCTGCGCGCCGCGTGACTGCGGACCTCAGCGCGACGGCGTCGTCGTGGTGCCGGGTTTCGGGTTCACGCCTTCGACGGTTTCCGGATGCTGGTTCGGCGAAGCTGGCGTCGGCGCGTGGTTCGAGGTCCCCGTGAAGGCGCCGCCGGTTCCGCCGGTCCAGCCGGTCGAGCCCTCGTTGCCGGGCGCCGTGCCGGACGACGGGCCGGTCTTGGGCGCGTTGGCCGGGGTGTCGGGCGTGGTGGTCGAGCCGGACGGGGTGGTCGACTGGGCCGCGGCGACGGCGAGGCTGCCGATCAGCATCGGCATGGCGAGCAGGTTCGACAGCGCGAGGCGGGGCAGGGGCATGGGTCGTCTCCCGGAACCGGCGCCGCGCGGGCGCCCGCACCCCAATGCCGCAGCCCGATGCGAGGTTCCGCGGTTCGATCACACCACCACGGTGAGCTGCTTGGCCGCCCGCGTGATGCCGGTGTAGAGCCAGCGCTCGCGCGTCTCCTGGAACGCGAAGCTCTCGTCGAACAGCACGACGTCGTCCCACTGCGAGCCTTGCGCCTTGTGCACGGTGAGGACGTAGCCGTAGTCGAACTCGTCGTAGACCTTGCGCTGGGCCCAATCGATCTCCTCGATGCTGCCGAGGAAGCACTCGGACCGCACCGTCACCTTCACGAGCTTGCTGGCGGTCGACACCTCCTCGTCGGGTGCGATCCGCATCGTGACGAGCACCTTGGAGCGGCCGGTGGCGCGCTCCTTCACGGTCCACAGGCCGCCGTTGAACAGGCCCTTGCGGCGGTTGTTCCTGAGGCACACCAGCTTGTCGCCGGCGACCGGCAGCGGCTCGGCCAGCCCGCGCCGCTCGCGCAGCCGCGCGTTGTAGGCGCGCCGCGTCGCGTTGCGGCCGACCAGCACCTGGTCGGCGTCGAGCACGCGGGCCGGATCGAGCTCGCTGCGCCGCACCACCTGGCTCGCCCCGTACTCCCCGGGCGTCAGGCGCCCGCCCTCGCGCACCTGCATGGAGAGCCGGACGATCGGGTCGTCCTGGGCCTGCCGGTGCACCTCGGTCAGCATCGCGTCGGGCGCGTGCTCGGTGAAGAAGCCGCCGCCCTGGATGGGCGGGAGCTGGGCCGGATCGCCGAGCACCAGGATCGGTACGCCGAACGACATCAGGTCGCGGCCGAGCTCGGCGTCGACCATCGAGCACTCGTCGACGACGATCAGCTTCGCCTTCGAGGCCGGCGCGTCGTCCCACAGCGTGAAGCTCGGCTGCTCCGTCTCGGTCTCGATCGGCCGGTAGATCAGGCTGTGGATGGTCGACGCGCCATGGCATCCTTTGGAACGCATCACCTGGGCGGCCTTGCCCGTGAAGGCGGCGAACTTCACCTCCCCGTCGACGCCCTCGGCGAGATGGCGGGCCAGCGTCGTCTTGCCGGTGCCGGCGTAGCCGAACAGGCGGAAGACCGGCGGCGTGCCGCGCGAGCCGGGCCGGTCGTCCAGCCAGCGCGCGACAGCCGACAAGGCCTCGTTCTGGTGCGGCGTGAAGACGGGCATGGTCGATGCGGCTCGCTTGCTCGGAATGCTGGCCGCGAAGCCGCCCACACGGGCCGCTTGCGGATCGAGGGGCTTTTAACATGCCGGGCGAAGCGCGTTAATTACTCGGTGGCCGAATTGCTATACGGAAAGGCACAATCGGGACTTCGGACGGCCGGGGAGCCGACCGACGGTCCGCTTTCGCGATGATCGGGGACGACGATTCGATGCGGCGGGACATCACGGCGCTGCTGCGCACGCTCCGGACGCGCCTGAGGGCGTCGCTCCAGATGCGCCTGCTGCTCGTGACCCTCGCGGTCTTCGTCGCGGTCTCGCTGCCGGCCTATGTGGCCTTCGAGTGGATCGTCCGCAGCACGGTGGTGAAGCTCGGCACGCTGTTCGCCGAGAAGCAGGTGCTGTTCGATCGCTATCGCGGCCTCGAGGCGCTGATGCGCGAGGTGTCGCTGGCCGAGACGCTGACCCGCTCGCCGGCCGTGACCGAATGGGCCGCCGACGAGGCCTCGCCCGAGAAGCGGGTCCGCGGTCTCGCCGAGCTCGAGCGCTACCGGCAGTCGTTCCAGGACCACAGCTATTTCTTCGTGGTGCACGCCTCCGGCAACTACTACTTCAACGATCGCGACGGATCCTACACGGGCGATCAGCTCCGCTATACGGTGAGCCGCGACAATCCGCGCGACGGCTGGTACTTCACGACGCTGGGCGAGGGGCCGGGCTGCCGCCTCAATGTCGACCGCGACGACAATCTCGCCGTCACCAAGGTGTGGATCAACTGCGTGATCGCCGCGGACGGCCGCATGCTCGGGGTCATCGGCACCGGGGTCGACCTCACCGCCTTCATCCGCGAGGTGGTCGACATTCCGCAGGTCGGCGTGCAGAGCATGTTCGTCGATCGCGCCGGCGCCATCCAGGCGCATCGCGATCCCCGCATGGTCGACTTCCACAGCCTGACCAAGGACACCAAGGCGAAGAAGACCATCTACGCCCTGATCGACCGCGAGGACGAGCGCGCCGCGCTCGCCGCGGTTCTCAGGCGGCTCGCCGACGGGCAGGAGGGCGCCGAGTCGCGCTTCATCCGGATCGGCGGCGCCGACTATCTGGTCGGCGTCGGCTATCTCGACCGGGTCGGCTGGTTCAACGTGACCCTGATGGACATCGACGCGATCATCGACCGCAGCATGTTCGCACCGATCGCGGCTCTGCTGGCACTGATCGCGGCCGCCGCGGTCGCCCTGATGATGCTGTTCTTCCGCCGCGTCGTGCTCGACCGGCTGGCGAAGCTCGAGGTGGCGATCCGGCGCATGGAGGCGGGCGACTTCGCCGCGTCGGTCGACCGCGGCCGCGACGAGATCGGCCGCCTGTCGCGCGCCTTCGCCCGCATGGCGGCCAGGGTCGGCGATCACACCGGCAAGCTCGAGGCGGCGGTGGCGGAGCGCACCGTGCAGCTGCGCCGGCTCGCCCATGTCGATCCGCTCACCGGCATCTACAATCGGCGCGGCGTGCTCGCCGCCCTCGACGAGCGCCGCGCCGCCGCGGCCCGCGACGGCGTGCCGCTGGGCCTGCTGCTGATCGACTTCGACCTGTTCAAGACCATCAACGACGCGCACGGCCATCACGGCGGCGACCGCGTCCTCTCCGAGGCCGCGAACCGGCTGCGGGCGGTGCTGCGGCCCGGTGACGTCTACGGCCGGTGGGGCGGCGACGAGTTCATCGTCGTGGCGCGCGAGCCGTCCGAGGCGGCGCTGCAGCGGCTCGGCGAGATGCTGCTGGTGGCGATCGGCGGCACGCCGGTGGCGGTGGACGACGGCGCCGCGGTGCGGGTGTCGATCAGCGTCGGCGGCTGCCGGCTCGCGGTCGGCGAGCCGCTCGACGCGGCGCTGGCCCGCGCCGATGCGGCGCTCTATTCCGCCAAGCACGCCGGCCGCGACACCGTCGTGGTGCACGGTCCGGGGCGACGCGACGACGGCATGCCGCTCACCGCGTGAGCGCCGCCCCGTCGCGGCGCCGCGCCGAGCGGACGCGCGCCTCGTCGGCGCATTTCTCCACATGGACGTCGCGGTTGATCACCTGCAGGTTCGGCAGGCCCCAATAGGCGAGGAGAGCCGGCCACGGCGTGTCGCGGCGGTCGCGCCACACCTCGAACAGCGGCACCCGGTGATCGATCTCGGCGGTCCGCCACAGCCGCTTGCCGCGCGCCGCGCAGCGCCGCTGCTGCAGCTTGCGCAGGAGCGCCACGTGCTCGGTCGGTGCCGTCCAGAACTGCCAGGCGACCACGCAGGCGGCGTGCCATTCGGCGTTGCGGTTGGGGCCGCGGTCCCACAGGTCGACATGCCAGCCGAAGCGGTAGACCGGCTGGCCGCAGACGCAGCAGCGCCCGCCGCCCGGCGCGAAGGCGGGCTCGCGATACGGCGCCGGCGGCGTGCGGAAGCTCGCCGGCAGGCCACGCATACGGTCGGGGCGCTTCGTGCCCGTCTCGGCGATCCGCCAGGTCCAGCCGTCCGGCGCGCCGCTCGCCGCCGCGAGGGCCCGGGCGAGCCGGTCGGCGCGCAACGGATGCGCCCGCCAGTAGCCGTCGATCGCCATGCGCGGCAGCGGCGGGATCAGCGGACGGGACAGCGCCCGGTCGAGCACCGGCGCGGGAAAAATCTCGGGCAGCGCCTTGCGCAGCCGGGCGAGCGAGCGCCGGTTCCGTTCGTCGCGCCAGGCCGACGCCGTCGCCATGGTCCGGAAGACTCCCCGTGAGCGTGCCTCGACTCGAATCGTAAGGCACGACCGTAAATGATTCTCCCGGCTGGCGAATCGGGGCGACGTGGTCGGCAGGCTTTGCCGGGGCGGTAAAACCTGCCTGCGGCGGAGGGCATCGGACCTCGCGCGACCTGCTGTGGCGAAAGGCTTTTTTCGCGGTCCGGAGAGGCACGCGAGTTGCTGATCGGAGGTCGACTTTGGAGTGCCGCGTCATGGTTGCCGTCGTCTCGTCGTCCTCGTCCTCGCCGTCCTCGCCGTCCTCGCCGTCCTCGCCGTCCTCGCCGTCCTCGTCGTCCTCGTCGTCGTCCTCGTCGTCCCCGTACACCCCGGGGGGCGTCGACCCGGCCGACAGCTTCGAGGCCGCGCTCGCCGCCGACGAGGCGGCCGCCGAGGCCGGACGCTCCGCCGGCTCCTCGTCCACGGGCTCCGCGTCCACGGGGGCCGCGTCCGGCCGGGCCGGGGAGTCGTCCGCGGTCGTGGTGACCCGCGACGGAACGATCGCCTATCAGATCGATCCGAGCCGCGTGCGCCGCCTGGCGCCGCCGACCCGCGAGGGCGTCGCGACCCTGACGGCCGATCTCGCCGCCGAGATCGAGGCGGCCTTCACGGCCGCGGGACTGCCGGCCGATCCGGCCGTCACCATCTCGGTCGACGACGCGGGCATCCATGTCTCCGGCGATCGTGACGATCTCGACGCGATCACGGATCTGCTGGCGGGCGACACCGAGCTGCGCCGCTCGATCAGGATCGCCCATTCGATCACGGCGCAGGCCTACGCGCTCGAGCACACCGAGCCCGAGGACTCCTATCGAAACGCCGGCGATCCGCTCGACGTGATCGAGCGCTTCACCCGGATGATGGAGGCGCAGCGCGCGGTCACGATGCAGTTCGTGTACGACGGCGACGGGGTCGCGGTCACGGCGAACGGTGCCGCCTGGCCGGGGTCCTCGGACCAGGCCGCCTGAGCGTCTCCCGGGCCGTGCGGGTGACGGCGCGGCGCGAGCGCCGTAATGTGGCCGGCCGATTCATCCCGTCCCAGCCGCCGGAGCTCCCCATGGCCGCCTTCGTGTTCGACCACATCCACCTGCGCACCGGTGATCCCGAGGCGATGGCGCAGTGGTTCGAGCGCACGCTCGGGGCCGAGGTCCTGCGCAGCGTCGAGCAGGGCAGGCCGCGCATCGACCTGAAGCTCGGCGGCATGAGGATCTTCGTCGCTCCGGTGACGGCCGGCGACGGCGTCAATCCGCCCCCGGCGCTGCCGTGCCGCGGCCTCGATCATTTCGGCCTGTTCGTCGAGGGGCTCGACGCGGTCGCGGCCGAGCTGAAGGCCAAGGGCGTCGTCTTCACCAAGGAGCCGCACTCGCCCCGGCCCGGCATCCGCATCTGCTTCATCCGCGGGCCCGAGGACATCTCGATCGAGCTGCTGGAGCGCAGCCCGGTCTACGCCTGACCCGGCTCCCCTCCGTCAGCAGACCGTCTCGCCGGCCGCGAGCCGGGCCCGGACCGCGGCGTCGAAGGCGACGGCGCCGTCGGGCGGCCGCAGCAGCACCGCCGTGTCGTCCGGCGCCAGCCGCGCCATGGTGCGGGCGATGAAGCGGCGGGCATCCTCGGGCGACGCCCAGGTGTGGACGAGCTCGACCGACAGCCAGCAGGTCTGCGCCAGCGCGCGCTCGCGCATGGCCGGGTCGCCGATCCGGCCGGGCGCTTTCGAGACGTCGGAGTAGGGGCCCGGCACGCTCTGCACCATGAAGAAGCCCGAAGCCCCCGGCACGAGCGACTTGGCGAACACCTGCAGGCCGTCCAGCGGTCCGGCGGCGACGAAGCTGCCGTCGTCGCCGCTGGTGAGGAAATGTCGCGGGAACACCGACCGGAACTCGGCCGTCAGCGCCGTCGCGACGATCGGCACGTGAGTGTTGGACAGGGCGACCAGCATCACCATCGGCAGGACCCCCTCGGACCGCGCGGCCCCTATTTCGCCTTCGACGCGCCCGACGCCGCGCTGGTGCGGGTGGGGGATGCCGAAGGCAGCGGGCAGCGTTCGAGCAGGGGCGCGAACGCCGCCGCTGCACCGACGATGCGAAACTCGGCGAATGTGCGGCCGGCGAACGGTGACGAGGCGCGGACCAGCAGCATGCTGCCGGCGGAGACCTCCTCGACGAACTTTGTGACGGCGGCCGGATCCGTGATGGAGACGGTCCGTTGGTCCTGCTCGAAGGTCGCCTCGACCTCGTCGCCGGGGCGGTCGTCCACCCGGTAGGCGATGCTGGAGTTCCGCTCGGCTCCGACCCGATGAGCGAATTCGAACTGCACGTGGAGCCGGGTGCCCGAGCAGACCACCTCGGCCGCGGCGGTGCCGCCGCCCGCCTTGGTGTTCGTCGCCCAGGTGATCACCGCGGCGAACGACACGCGTCGGCCGGTCACGCGGTCGATCCGGTGCTCGATCTTCCAGCTTCCCGCGTGTTCGGACGGCTGCGCCTGGACGTAGGAGCGGTCGCGGGCCCCGCAGCCGGCGAGGAGCGTCGCCCCGGTCGTGGCTGCCGCGAGGGCCCCTGCCCACAGCAACTCCCGTCCGCCTGGCACCAGCGTCCTCTCGGTCACGTGAACTGAGTCAAATGGTACTATGGTCCGATAATGCAATCAATTCGTGTGGCGTCTTGATTGAAGTTATTTTAGGCGAGGTCGGCCCGGCGCGGTCTCGGGTGCCGAGGGCGGTCCAGAGTCCGGGAGCCGGAACCCGGTGCCGCTCGGGCTCGTTCATTCCGGGTCAGAGGAGACCCGAGATGCTGAAATACGCCATCCTGCTGCTGGTCGTGTCGCTGATCGCCGGCGCGATCGGACTGACCAACGTGTCGCGCATCGCCAAGCGGGTCTCGATGGTGCTGTTCGCGCTGTTCTTCCTCGGATTCCTGGCGCTGCTCGGCTTCGCCTACCTGCTCGGCGAGGCGTTCGAGGCGGGCCGTGCCCTGGCGCCGGCCGCGCCTCTGGTCCTCACGGCCTGATCGGACGCGCCGGCTTGCGCCGGGGGCGGCGGCCGTCGTATCGGTCCCGCCATGCGAGAGGTCGAAACCATCGTGGTCGGCGGCGGACCCGCGGGCAGCACCTGCGCCCGGCGCCTGCGGCAGCACGGCCGCGACGTGCTGGTGCTCGACAAGGCCCGCTTCCCGCGCCTCAAGCTGTGCGCCGGCTGGATCACCGAGAAGGTCCTGCGCGACCTCGAGATCGCGCCCGGCGACTATCCCCACCCGATGCTGCCGCTCGACATCCGCTCGCATCTGCGCGGGATGCCGGGCTGGCTGCGCTGGTTCCCGACGCCGGGGAAGAACTTCTCCATCCGCCGGGTCGAGTTCGATGCGTGGCTGCTGGCACGGTCCGGTGCCGAGGTGGTCCAGCACGAGGTCCGCGCCATCCGGCGCGACGGGGATCGCTTCGTGATCGACGAGACCTATGCGTGTCGCTGGCTGATCGGCGCCGGCGGCACCATGTGCCCGGCGCGCCGCGCGCTGTTTCCGAACCAGCGCCCGAAGTCGCGCCAGATCGTCACGCTGGAGAAGGAGTTCGCCTATCCGTCGCGCGAGGACACGTGCCGGCTCTATTTCAAGCGCGGCCTGGTCGGCTACGCCTGGGTGGTACCGAAGGGCGACGGCCACGTGAACATCGGCCTCGGCGCCAAGGCGAAGTATCTGCGGACGTCCGGCGCCAACATCCACGAGCATTTCCGCGCCTTCCTGGACGACCTCGTGGCCGAAGGCCGGCTCGACGCGGCGACGGCGGACGGCCTTCAGGAGACCGGGCACCCGTATTACCTGTTCACCCGCGACGGCGCGGTGCGCTCCGGCAACTGCCTGCTGATCGGCGACTCCGCCGGCCTCGCCACCATGGATCTGGGCGAGGGCATCGGCCCGGCCGTCGAGAGCGGCCTGATGGCGGCCGACGAGATTCTCGGCCGCGGCACCTGGGACAAGTCGAAGGTCACGCTGTTCTCGCTCGCCGGCCTGGCGCAGCGCTTCATGCGGGCCGCCAACCGCCGCCATCTGCCGGCGGCGTGATCAGCCGTGCGGCGGCGCGCCGATTCCAAATCCCTGATTGATCGCGGCGAACATCTGATAGAAGCCGGACAGCACGACGATCTCGACCAGCCCCTCGGGCCTGAACGTGTTCGCGGCCGTCGCCTGCAGATCGTCCGGCACCTCCTGCCACGCCAGCGTCTTGGCCAGCACGGCGTGGACCATGTCGTAGGGCGCGGGCAGGGCGGTCGCGTCGCCCGACCCGACCGCGGCGATCAGCGTCTCGGGCAGCCCGGCGGCGCGGGCGTGGTTCACGTGGTCCTGCCACTCGAAGGCCGCGCCGGTCGCCTTCGCCACCGTCAGCACGATGAACTGATAGACGTCGCGCGGCAGCACGCCCTCGAACTTCAGGAAGAAGCCGAGCGCCTCGATCCGCCGCGCCAGCTCGGGATGATTCAGCAGCGCCAGATACGGCCCGCCGAACCCCTCGCCACGGGCGCGGCGCTTCGCGGCGATCGCGTCGTAGAGCGCCCTGGCGGGCGGCGGCAGCGCGGCCGCGTCCATGGTCAGCACGGTCATGGCGTTCCTCACTCGTGATACGACCAGGCCTTGGCGCCGGCGGAAAAATCGTAGACCGGCGTCGGGCAGTCCTTGTCGGCCTTGACGTCGACCATGGCCGTGGTGCCGCAGGCGAGCGCCTTCGCAAATGTCTCCTCCAGGGCCGCCGGGTCCGTCACGGTGAAGCCTTCGCCTCCGAGCGCGCGTGAAAAACCGGCCCAGTCGTGATCGGGCAGGGAGGTCAGCGCCGCCGGAACCGCGCCTTCGGTGTGGGCGCGCAGCCAGACGTTTCCGAGCGCGGCGTTGTTGAGCACCACATAGACGATCGGCAGCCGGTGGCGTGCGGCGGTCTGGATCTCGATGCCGTGCATGTGCATGCAGCCGTCGCCGGTGACGACGGCGACGCGGCGGTCGGGCCGGGCGCACTGCACGCCGACGGCGGCCGGGATCGCCCAGCCCATCGGGCCGAGATTGGTGGCCGAGACATAGGTTCCCGGCTCGTAGGCCTCCCAGTAGTGGCCCATGAAGGCGCGGTGCGCACCGGAGTCGACCAGCACGATGCCGTCGCGCGGAAACGCCTGTCTCAGGGCCGTCACGGCGGCGGCCGGGTGGATGGGGCGGCCGGGACGCGCGCAGCTCTCGATGTCGTAGAGCCGCGGGCCGGCCTTGATCCGCGCCACGAAGGCGCGCCGTTCGGCGAGCGCGGCGTCCGTCGGGCCGCCGCCGAGGCGCTGCGCCATCAGCTCCAGGAACGCGCCGGCGCTGCCCGGTACCGCGTGGGTGGCCTCGCAATGCGCCGTCAGCTCGTCCATGTCGGTGTTCACGTGGATGGTCACGGCCTTGGCGCGCTCGCGCAGGGTCCAGTGCATCGTGTCGCGCTCGTTGAGGCCGGAGCCGAGCACGAGCAGCAGGTCGAGATCGTCGGCGAACACCGCCGCGGTGGCGTGCCGGGTGCCGGCATAGCCGAACACCCCGAGCGACAGATCATGGTCCTCCGGAAACGCGTCCTTGGCGCGCAACGTCGTCGCCACCGGCATGGCGAGCCGCTCGGCAACCTCCTTCAGCCGTGCCGCCGAGACCGGATCCCGCACGCCCGCGCCGGCCAGGCAGACGATGCGCGGGGCGCGGCCGTCCTGGGTCGCGGCCAGCGTCGCCAGCGCCGCCTCGGCCTGCGGCAGGCTGAGCGGCTCGACGGCGGCGAAGAAGGGCGAGACCGGCACGTAGGAGGCCGCCGCCTCGCCGACCAGCGCGTCGTGGGTGAGCGACAGATGCACGGGCCCGCGCGGCCGCGACAGCATCGTGGTCAGCGCGTGGCGCAGCCAGTGGTTCAGGTTCTCGACGTCGGCGACCGTGGCGGAGAGGCGCGTCAGCGGCTTCATCACGGCGGTGTCGTCGAGCGTCGCCTGGCTGGCGTCCTGGAAGGCGCCGAGGCCTTCCATGGCGCGGGCCACCTCGCCGCTCAGCACCAGCACGGGCGAGGAGTCGGTCTTCGCCGCCGCCACGGCGGTCGCCATGTTGGTGAGGCCCGGTCCGCCGATGCCCAGCACGGCGCCGAACCGGCCGCTCGCCCGCGCGTAGCCGTCCGCCATGTAGGCGGCGCCGCCTTCGTGCGCGGCGACGATCGGCGCGAGACCGGCGACCCGGCCGAGCGCCGGCAGGAAAGGGTCGATCAGCCCGCCCGGCACCATGAACAGGTGGTCGAGACCTTCGGCGACGAGCGCCCGAAGGATGAAGTCCGTGCCCTGCGCCATCGCGGCCTCCTGCTGACGGAGGGCCGCCCGGCCGGCGGCCCCGACGCGCGGGGTCGCGACGTCGTGCAACCAGTGAACGGTAAGCCGGTCGGGACGGCAAGACGGCGCGGCAATCCCGGGTCGGGATGGTCAACGCGACGTTTTTCCGGGTGGATGCGGAGCGGGCCCGGACCCGCGCCGCGCCGGCCAGTCGACGAGACCGGCGCAGAACAGCGCCGCCCACACCAGCACGGGCTGAAAGGCGAGGCGGGGGGCGTGGTACCACCACGAGTCCGGCACCGGCGGCAGTGCGATGCCCTCGATCGCGTGCTTCACATTGGCCGGGAGGACGCACACTGCATAGAGCGCCAGCGCGGCGCCGGCGAGCTTGCGGGTGCGCGGCACCAGCAGGGCGACGGCGCCGGCGATCTCCAGCACGCCCGTGATCAGGATCACGTCGAGCGGACGCGGCACCCAGTCCGGCGTGATCGCGACGAACGGCTCCGGCCGCATCAGATGCGCGACGCCCGCGAGCGTGTAGCCGGCGGCGAGCATCAGGCGCAGCACGCGGCGCGCCCCCGCGTGGGGTGCTACGGCAGCGGAGCCCGACGGCGGGGGAGCAGCCGGGCCCGTGCTCACGCCGGATCGTGCTCCGCCGGCCGCTCGATCTTGCCGCGCCGCTGCAGCCACAGCCCGATCTGCCAGCACAGCATGGCCCAGGCGGCGCCCAGGCACCAGCCGGCCAGCACGTCGCTCGGCCAGTGGACGCCGAGATAGACGCGGCTGGCGCCGATCGCCAGCGTCAGTGCCACGGCAGTGCCGATCACATAGGCCTTCACGCGCCGCCGGCTGTGGGTGCGCGCGATCAGCACCCCGAGCGTCAGGAACGTCACGGCCGACGCGGTCGCGTGGCCGCTCGGGAACGAGTAGGTCGAGACGTCGACCAGGTGGGCGACCAGATCCGGGCGCGGGCGGGCGATGACCAGCTTGAGGCCGTCGACGAGCAGGGCGCCGCCGGCGACCGAGACGAGGACGAACAGGGCGGCGGCGCGCTTGCCGTCGATGACCAGATAGCCCAGCACCACGACGGTCAGCAGCGTCAGCACCGTGACGCTGCCGAGCGCGGTGAGGTCGCGGATCGCCTTCTCGAGCCAGGCCGGCCCGACCGGGTCGGCGAGGTCCGCCGGGTTGCGCAGGACGCGCAGGATCGCCTCGTCGAGGGCGTGGTTCTCGCCCTCGATCACCTCACCGGCGATCTCCACGAAGCCGAACAGGGCCGCCGCGACCAGGAACAGGGTCAGGAGCGGGGCGAGCTCCGACAGGGCACGCGGGCGCAGGGCGCTCATCGAGCGCGGCACGATCCGTTGCAGCACGAAACCTCCGAACGTTGTGCGCCGATGTGCCCGCGACCCCCTCGGGTCAGATCAGGCAGCGGCCGGCGCGCCACAGCCGCGTCTTTGCGCGCGTCGCCGCGCCGAAGCTCGGCAGCGGCCCGGTGAGCACCCGGTAGTCATAGGGGAAAGGCCGCGTCGGCAGGCTGTAATCCCACACCTGGCAGATTCCGGTCGACCACCGGATCACCCGATAGGCGGCGTGTGCCGGCTCGGCGACGATCAGGCCGGCGAGCAGCGTGGCAGCGAGGAGAGGCAGGGTGCGAGTCATCTCGTCCTCCCGGGTTTGTGAAGCGGCCGCAGTGTAGCGCCGTTCGGACGGTGGCGGAATGCCGCTGCGGCCGTCACGCGCGCCGCGGCGCCAGCCAGCCGCGCCACAGCCGCTGCAGCAGCCCCGGGTCCTCCGGGGCGGCCGCCGGCGCGAGCGGGGAGGCTGCCGATGCCGCCGGGTCGCGCCCGGACAGCGGGTCGTCCGGCGCGATCGCCGCGGCCGCCGGGGCCGGCTGCGCCGCCTTCGTCGCATGGGCGCCGATGCCGTCGAGGAAGGCCTGCTCCCAGGGGAGGGCGAGCGTCGCGACGGCGTCGTCCAGCGGCAGCCAGTCGACGGCCCGGATGTCGCGCATCAGCGGCCGCAGCGGCGCCTCGCGCGGCTGCATGCGCCAGAACTGCGCGACCTTGAAGGCGCTGCGGGTCGGGTAGGTGATCACGCCGAGGAACTCGTGCACGACGACGTCGTGGCCGGTCTCCTCGATCACCTCGCGCCGGGCGCCGGCGATCGGCGTCTCGTCGGCCGCGAGCTTGCCCTTGGGCAGCACCCAGCGCCGGTCCTTGCGGCGCTGGACGATCGCGATCAGCGGCCTCGGTCCGTCGCGGACGACGATGCCGCCGGCCGCCACGATGTGCTTGCGTACCATTTCGCTCCTGCCGGGACGTCCGGGTGGAGAAAACCGCCGCACCATAGCGGAAATGCGGCAGACCGTGTTCCGGGCGCTCAGAGGCCGTGCTCGCGCTTCAGCCGGTCGACCAGGGCCTCGATTCCGGCCGGCAGGGACCTCAGGCCGGCGGCGCCGGCGCCGGACAGCACCGGCCGCAGCCGTGACTCGGCGAAGGCCTGCGGTTGCAGGTCCACCGGGACGATCCGCTCCACCGCGAGCACCAGCACGGCGGCGACGAGGCCGATGCGCCCGACCCCGAGCATCGCTCCGGCGAGCCGGTCGGGCAGCGAGACGATCGGGGCCACGAAGGCGGCGACGGCGCTCCGCAGGAAGCGCGACAGCAGGAACCCGCCCGCGACCAGCACGCCGACGAAGATCACGGCCTGCGGCAGCCCGGCCGCGCCGGGCGCCTCGCCGGCCAGCATGGTGCTCACCGGCGGCGTCGCCCAGACGGCGAGCAGCGCCGCCGCGAGCCAGCCCGCGACGGTGGCGACGCTGCGCAGCAGGCCGGTGGCGAAGCCCATCAGGGCGGCGAAGAGAGCCAGCGCCGCGAGGACGGCGTCGAAGCTGTTGACGGAAGACGGATCCACGACACGACCTCGGGCGAACGCGCCGCCCTTATAGCCGATCCCCGTGGCCACCGGCGACCGATCGCCGCGCACGGTTTACGCGCGCGGCGTGGTCGCCTGGCTCGAGGTCCGTCCTGGTTCCGCCGGGCCGTCGCCCCGCCGGGGCGACGGCCCGCCGAGGTCAGACGGGATCGAAGCCGAACAGCTTCTGCGGGTTCTCGACCAGCAGCTTGCGCTGCAGCGCCGGGTCCGGCGCGTAACGCGGCACGAGATCGACGAGATCGCCGTCGTTGGGCATGAACTTCACGTTCGGGTGCGGCCAGTCGGTGCCCCACAGGACGCGGTCGGGCGCCGCCTCGACCAGCCTGCGGGCGAACGGGACGACGTCGTCGAACGGCGCGCCCGTGGCCGTGGCCCGCTCCGGACCGGTGACCTTCATCCAGCACTTCTCGTCCGACCGGAGGAGCTCGACCAGGCCCTTGAAACCGGGCTGCTCGACGCCGGCCGCCGCCTTGACGGCGCCCATGTGGTCGATGACGTAAGGCAGCGGCAGCTTGCGCAGCATCGGCAGGAAGGTGTCGAGCTTGTCCGCCTCGATGTAGAGGTCGACATGCCATCCGAGTCCCTTGATCTGGTCGACGACGCGGTCGAACACGCGCGTGTCGGGGGCGTTGCGCAGCCGGCTGAGGAAGGTGAAGCGGCAGCCCTTGAAGCCGGCCCTGTCCATCGCCTCGATCTGCTTGTCGGAGAGCCTGTCGTCGATGGTGGCGACGCCGCGGTAGTTCTTCGGGTCGCTGGCGATGGCGTCGGCCACGATGGTGTTGTCGGTCCCGTAGATGGTGGCGCTGACGAAGACGGCGCGCTGCACGCCCAGCGTCCGCTGCAGCGCCCGGTAGGTCGTCAGCGGCGCCTCGGGCGGCGTGTAGGAGCGGGCGTCCGAGTACGGATACTTCGCGATCGGCCCGTAGATGTGCATGTGGGTGTCGACCGTGCCGGCCGGCAGCCGGAACGCGGGCGTCCGCGGATGCGGATCGGGACCCGGCACCGCGGGGGCCTTGTCGGTGGCGACCGGGCCGTCGGCGGCGCGGCCGGAGGAAAGCGAGCTCGAGTACATGGCGACCGTCCAGCTTGCGAGCGTCGTCAGGGTGGTTCGACGCGTGATCATGACACTCTCCGCGACCTGATGAAGGATGGGTTCCGGGAAGTCTCGGCTGTTCCGCCGCCGGCGACCGTCGCGGGGCGGCGGTCGCCGGCGGGTCTCGGTGGGTGCTTTCCGTCGTGACGGGGCGGCGCCTCGTCGGGCGCCGCCCGATCCTCACGCGCTCGCCTTCATCTCGGCGGCGCGCACCGAGCGGTCGAGCTCGGCGAGGACGTCGACATAGGATTTCGGCGCGCCGCCGGGCCACGAGACGTCGCGCAGCCGCTCGTAGGCCCAGCCGATCCGCTGGCCGATCGCCTTCGACATGATCGGATCGAGCCCGAGCTCCGCCACCGTGTCGGCGGACTCGGCCATCTCGGTGACGCGGCGCGCCCCGTGGATCGCGGTGCGGCCCAGGTAGTAGGTCGCGACCTCGCGCCAGTCGAGGCCCGGGAAGGTCTCGGCGATCGAGTCGAGGATGCGCTCCTCGATGTTCCAGCGCCGGGCGCAGAGCAGCGACTCGAGCAGCAGCGCCTCGACGCCCTTGACCATGATGCTGCGGAGCATCTTGTTGAGCGACGCCTGTCCGACCGTGTCGCCCACCGCCTCGGCCGCCATGCCGAGCCTGCCGAGCCGCGCCGCCAGCTCCTGCGCCTTCGGCCCGGCCAGCAGCAGCGGGACGCGATGCCCGTAGGGCGGCACCCGCGCCATCACGGCCGCCTCGACGAAGTCGGCGCCGGACGGCGCCACGGCGGCGCCGACCTTGCGCTTGGTGCCGGGCGACACCGAGTTCATGTCGACATAGATGCAGCCGGGCTTCAGCACCTCCGCGGCCGACCGCGCGGCGGCGACCGCGGCGCTGCCGACGACGAGCGACAGCATCACGGTGGCGCCGTCGGCGGCCTCGCGCAGATCCGTGCACGGCGTGACCCCGCACGCCGCCGCCGCCTCGCGCAGCGCCGCGCCCTCCGGTCCGGCGAAGCGCAGGTCGTAGGCCTTCACGGCGACCTTCGCCTCCTTGACCAGGCCGGCCGCGATGCTACGGCCCGCCTCGCCGAAGCCGATCAATGCGATGCGTTCGGTCATCGTCGCGCCTCCGTCTCGTCGAGGCTGTCCACCCAGCGGAAGCCGGCCTTCAGGAGCGGCTCGCGCATCTTGTACATGTCGAGGCCGAGCTCGCCGGCGGCGAGCTTCTTGCGCTTGTCCTCCTCGTTGGCGACGCGCTTGGCGGCCGCCGCGGCGACCGCGTCGGCATCCCGGCGCGGCACCACCACGACGCCGTCGTCGT
>NZ_JAUSUJ010000039.1 GCF_030813915.1 Rhodoplanes tepidamans | reverse complement strand
CAGGGCCGGGAATCCAACGAGCGGTCTCCGTCAGCTCGTCACTATGCCAGTGACAGCCGACAGATACAGGAATCCAGCCGAGAACTCCGAGATTGCCGCTGGATTCCGGATTCGCGGCTTCGCCGCGCCCCGGAAATGACGGCGAACGGGTCACCCGGGCGCGGTATCAATCCTTGTCGGGCTTGCCAGCGCCGCCCGGCTGCCAGGCGGCGACCGTGGCGAGGTCGGTCTCGACGCTCCAGCGGCCGGGCTTGCCGGGCAGGGCGGGGGCGTCGGCCAGCAGCGCACGGAACTCTCCCCGCGGCACCGTCCGGAACCCCATGTCGAGGATGGTCGGGGTCGGCCACTTGCCGTCGTCGATCCGGAAGCCCCACCGCGCCAGATGCCAGTGCAGCACCGTGAAGCCGATCTTCGAGGTGTTGGGCTCGTGCGAGAACTGCGACTCGGTGAAGAACGCGCCGCCCGCCGCCACGCCGTAGCCGCCGCCGACGAGGGCGCCCGCCTCGTTCCACACCTCGAAGGAGTGGACTTGGCCGGCGTCGAACATGTCGGCGTAGAGCCGCATGATCCGCGGCGTGATCCAGGTGAGGTGCCAGCGCCCCTCGCGCCGGCCCGCACAGGCCGTGATCACGCCCGGAAAATCGCGGTCGAACGTCACCGTGTAGCGGCCCTGGCGCATCTGGCGGCGCAGCCGCTTGGCGATGTGCAGCTCGTCGAGCCGCAGGATGCAGCGCTCGGCCGGCGACACCCATTTCAGCGGCCCGACATGGGCGAACGGGAACAGCCCCTCCCGATAGGCCGCCAGCACGGTGGCGGGCGACGGGTCGTGGACGATCCCGCAGATCCCGAACGGGTTCACGGTGCGGTCCGGGTCGGGCAGGCCGGCGGCGGGGTCGACGAGGTCGAGCGCCCACAGCCGGGCCAGCCCGGGCAGGCCCTGCAGCCGCGGCGGCTTCAGGGCCCAGGCGGTGCCCAGCGCGACGCGCTGCAGGCGCTGGCCGAGGCTCTCGTGGAAGAGCGCGCGGCGGCGCGCGTCGCAGGCTCCGGGCGAATCCGGGGCGGGATCGGCGACGGCCGTGGTCGGGGTCATGGGGGTGTCTCGCTCGGCGCTCGCACGGGGGGCCGCGACGGCCGTTCGGCCGCATCCTCGCCGGTCCGCCTTTATGGACCGTTACGGGGCGCGACGGCCGGATTGCACACGAATTCACCGGGGGTTGCGGGCGCTCCGGATTGCGGCGGGACGCGTGATCCGCTAACCCCTCGGCCATGAAACACGACAAGATCCTGATCGTCGACTTCGGCTCCCAGGTCACCCAGCTGATCGCCCGGCGGGTGCGCGAGGAGGGGGTCTATTCCGAGATCGTACCCTATCAGAAGGCGGCCGAGGCCTACGAGGCCATGCGCCCGAAGGGCGTGATCCTCTCCGGCGGCCCCGCCTCGGTGCACGAGGCGGGCGCGCCGCTGCCGCCGAAGTCGCTCTACGAGGCCGGCGTGCCGATCCTCGGCATCTGCTACGGCGAGCAGGCGATGGCGCACCAGCTCGGCGGCCTGGTCGAGGGCGGCCACCACCGCGAGTTCGGCCGCGCCGAGGTGCAGGTGACCGACGAGAGCCTGCTGTTCGACGGCATCTGGCAGGTCGGCGAGAAGTATCCGGTGTGGATGAGCCACGGCGACCGCGTCACCCGCCCGCCCGAGGGCTTCAAGGTGGTCGGCACCTCGCCCAACGCGCCGATCGCGATGATCGCCGACGAGACCCGCCACTTCTACGGCACCCAGTTCCACCTCGAGGTGATGCACACGCCGCACGGCGCCCTGCTGCTGCGCAACTTCGTGCGCAAGGTGGCGGGCTGCCAGGGCGACTGGACGATGCGCACCTTCAAGGAGGAGGCGATCGAGAAGCTGCGCGCCCAGGTCGGCGACGGCAAGGTGATCTGCGGCCTCTCGGGCGGCGTCGATTCGGCCGTGGCCGCCGTGCTGCTGCACGAGGCGATCGGCAACCAGCTCACCTGCGTGTTCGTCGACCACGGCCTCCTGCGCCGCGGCGAGGCCAAGCGGGTGATCGCCATGTTCCGCGGCCACTACAACATCCCGCTCGTCCACGTGAACGCGCGCGAGCAGTTCCTGCAGGCGCTCGACGGCGTCACCGACCCGGAAGACAAGCGCAAGATCATCGGCAAGGCCTTCATCGACATCTTCGAGCAGGAGGCCAAAAAACTCGGCGGGGCGGAGTTCCTCGCCCAGGGCACGCTCTATCCGGACGTGATCGAGAGCGTCTCGGCCACCGGCGGCCCGTCGGTGACGATCAAGTCGCACCACAATGTCGGCGGCCTGCCCGAGCGCATGAACATGAAGCTCGTCGAGCCGCTGCGCGAATTGTTCAAGGACGAGGTCCGCGCGCTCGGCCGCGAACTCGGGCTGCCCGACGTGTTCGTCGGCCGCCACCCGTTCCCCGGCCCCGGCCTCGCGATCCGCTGCCCGGGCGAGATCACGGCGGAAAAGCTCGAAATCCTCCGGTATGCGGACGAGATCTATATCGAAGAGATCCGCCGCGCCGGCCTCTACGACGACATCTGGCAGGCTTTTGCCGTGCTGCTCCCGGTCAAGACCGTCGGCGTGATGGGCGACGGCCGCACCTACGACTACGTCGTGGCGCTACGCGCCGTCACCTCGACGGACGGCATGACGGCCGATTTCTATCCGTTCGACATGAAGTTTTTAGGCCACGCCGCCACCCGCATCATCAACGAGGTGAAGGGCGTCAACCGCGTCGTCTACGACGTGACGAGCAAGCCGCCCGGGACGATCGAGTGGGAGTAGGGGGGCGGGGAGAGGCCATGCTCGATGGTGTCGCGGCGCGCGCTCATCGGCATCTACGAACGGGTTCTCTCCGGTGAGGGAACCGTCTCGTTTCGGGATTTCGAATCGTTGCTGCTCGCGCTCGGCTTTGTGCTGAAGGCACAGAAGGGAAGCCATCGCATTTGGCTGAACCCGGCAGTCGGGCGCCCGTTCCCGGTTCAGCCGGATGGGAGCAACGCCAAGCGATACCAAGTGCGCCAGCTTCGGGATATCATCCGGCGATGCAACCTCACGCTGGGTCCGGGCGAATGAACCGCTACGCGATCGTGGTCACCTGGTCGGACGAGGACGGCGCCTGGATCGCCGAGGCGCCGGATCTCGAGCCGTGCGCGGCACATGGTCCGACCCCGGAGGCGGCCGTCGCCGAGTTGCGCGTCGCCATGGAGGCCTGGCTCGATGTCGCGCGGGAGAACGGGCTGCCGATACCGCCGCCTCGTTATCGACCCGGCATCGCCGCCGCTGAGTGACGCGGCGCGTAGAGTGGGTCAGCGCCGAAGGCACGTTACCCACCGGCTGGGCTTTCTAAAAGAAGTGGTGGGTTACGGCGCTTTGCGCCTAACCCATCCTACAAAGGAGAGGGCAGCGAAACATTTACCTAAAGTATGAAGCTTCCTCGATCTGCATATCCGGCTGGGTGTACGGTTATTGCAGATGCCCTGGATAAACGCTGCTTTCGGCAGTGAAAACTCCAGTTTCTTCCACTGTCCGATGCGACCTGAAGCCATGCCCCGTTGCGACGCTCAAGCCATCCAGATGCGAATAACTCGCCGGCGTGGAAGCCTGCGTTTGCGGCTGGGATCCGATGCTCGGCTTCGTCGGTGGGCCAAAATGCCACGTGGACCGAGATTTCATCCCATCCGGCATCCCACAGGGACGCGATCGCAGGAATCTCTTCGATTTCGAATCGGAACACATGCGGCTGTTGCCGAATATTGTTGTCTCGGGAGACTCCAGGCCAGCGGTTGTCACCTGGACGCAGTGAGAACAATTGCCGAGCAAGGCTGGCGTTAATCCCGGCTACCATAGCGTTTCGCCAAGCCCGCAGTCGACAAGACTTCGAATAGTCAACGTTTCTGAATTTGGAAGAAGATGTCCTAAGTATGTGGCTGTTGTCTTTGATCGGTAGCGTATCGAATAGCATATTTCGTTCGTTTGGCGTCGGAGTGCGGCCGGTCAGCTTTTCGCGGCGAGCAAGAAACGCGGATTCGTCGAGTAGCACAAAACTCGGATGGCTTATTTGATTCGCTCTAACCGCGGCCCGCAACGCCGCGTATGTACCGAAACCGCACGCTGCAGCCAGCGCCTCGCTCAAGTGGGACGACTTTTCGTTTGGAAAACGGGCGACAAGCGCGCGTTTCATAGCCCGCAGGCCAGAATCAGACAGTGCTATGGATGTCATGAGTTCGATCCTTCGTATCTGGGTCGATGTTCGCCGATTACGCATCGACCAATTTACGAAGGTCGAATGTATCTAACAGAATGTCAGCTTTGACCCGGCGACAGGTCTGGCGAGACGGCCATTGTTAAAAATACTCCATTCATACTTCCTTTTCAAGGACACGAGAGATGGGTCGAAGGATCTCGGTATCGGATCGCCTTCGACTCCACACATCCCCCGAACTCGGACAGGCACGATCACTTCGCTCCTTCTCCGCGCACCGGGTTGATCACCGGGACGCCGTAAAAATCCTTCGCGTTGTCGGTGACCGCGGTGCAGCCGTTCGAGCCCGTAGGGCGGATTAAGCGCGCGGCGCCGTCATCCGCCAGTAGGCCTGACCCGCCCTGCGATCTCACGCCGCCACCACCGAAATCCGCCCCGCGGCGCGTGACCGCGGCTTGGTCCGGATCACGATCTCCACGTCCTGGTCGAGTGCGGTGAGAAACGTCATCAGCCGCTCGACCGAGTAGCCGCCGAGCCGGTAGTTCGCCAGCGCCGAGATCTTCGGCTGGGTGATGCCCAGCTTCTCGGCGGCGGCGGCCTGGGTCAGGCGCTTGCGGGCGATCACCTGGTTGATCGCGTGGGCCAGCCGCAGCTTGGTCTGGCGCTCCTCGGCATCCTCGAAACCGAGGTCGGCGAACACGTTGCCGGTGCCGCGCGTGATCGTCGCATCGGCCTCGTGCTTTTCAGCTTTTCTTGGTGCCATGGCGAGCCTCGTAATCCTGCTGCGCGATCTTCAATCGACGTTCGACGAGATCGATGTCGACCTGCGCCGTCCTGATGCCTCTCGGCGATTTCTTCTGGAATGCGTGGAGAACGTAGACCACCTCCTTGAACCGCACGGTGTAGACCGCCCGGTACGTGTCGCCGCGGAAATCCTCGACGACCTCGAACACGCCGGGGCCCTGGCCCTTCCAGGGCTTTGCCGACGGGTGCTTGCCGCCGAACTGGGCGAGCCCGAGGGCGTTTCCCATCGCGTCCTTCACCGGACCCGGGAAGGCGATGAAGTCGCGCTTGGACGAGCCCACCCAGTCGAGCGGCTTCTCGCCTCGCGCCAGGGATCGAGCCATGTGGGCATTATCCCAGTTTCGGGATAAACTCGCAAGGAGCGGATCGGCCGGTTGCAACGTCGCCGGCGAGGCTTGTCGCGCGCAGGATAGGCTGAGCAAGAAGACGAAACCCATCGCTTGCGTAGTGTCGTGCGATTCGCGTCGTCGGTGATGGGTATCGCCTTCGGCACCACCCATCCTGCGCTTACGATCGTCCCCGCACCGGGTTGATCACCGGGACGCCGACGAAATCCTTCTCGTTGTCGGTGACGACCGTGCAGCCGTTCGCGGCGGCGATGGCGGCGACGATGGTGTCGAGGGCGCTGCGCGGGCGGCCCTTTCGGCGGCCCTCGGCCATCAGGCCGGCCCAGGCGAGGGCGGCGCGCGCGTCGAATCCGAGAATGCGGCCGGCGAACAGCGCCTGCGGTCCCTGCGGCCCGGAAAACCAGCCGTCGAGGGCGTCGCGGCGCTTGCCGTCGGGCAGCTCCAGAATGCCGCGGCGGATCTCGGCGAGCGTCAGGGTCGAGATGAACAGGGCGTCGTCCGGCTGTTCGGCCATCCAGGCGAGCAGCGACGGCGACGGGATCGGCCGGGTGAATTGGCTGATGACGTTGGTGTCGAGCAGATACCGCATCGGCCGCCGTCGCTATCCCAGATCGACCTCGCGTCCGGGCTCCCGGGAGCGGCCGAGGTCGAGCCCCGAGCCGGCGAGCGGCGATGCCAGCAGTGCGGCGGCAATCCCTCCCCGGGCCGGCGGCCCGCCGGAGATCGATCCTGCCACGACGGCGCGCAGCCGTTCCGCCTCCGGCGTGTCCTCGGCCAGCCGTTTCGCCAGCGCGCGGATCAGGGCGCGGTCGCTGTCCCGGCCCAGCACCTCGAAACGGGCGAGGCCGCGGGCGCCCAGCCGCGACCGATACTTCTCCATGGCACGTTTCTGCGGGTCGCCCATCGCCGGCTCCTCGTCTATCCAGTAATATATCCAGATATCCCCACGGGACAAGCGGACCCGCTCGCGGGCCACAGGATCGCGGCTGCGCCGCCCTCTATCGCCTCGTCAGAATCGCGCCGGTGACCACGTCGAACAGATGCTCCGCCCGCGGCACCAGCGGCGGCTGGTCGGCGAGCCAAGCCAGCGCGCTGATCAGCGCGAACAGGTCGTTGCCGTCGATGTCGGGGCGCGCCGCGCCGGATCGATCGCATTTGAATCATGGAGTAGATGTACGATTATATCTCCTGGACTACACCGTCATGGCGCGGAATGGTCGAAGAGGGGCGAGATTGGAACGTTTCGAGCATGGACGGTAGCGTCGTTCGCGTCACCCTCTCGTTGATCGCGCCCGGAATACTGTTCTTGTTCGGCATGGCGTTTCTCGGCGCTTGGCTGATCGATCGGTCACGCCCGTATCTCTTGGTCCTCGCCGGGGCCTGCGCGGCCTTCACGCTGGGCGCCGTGTCGCAGATCTTGTGGCTGCCGGCGGCGTCCGGGCCGAACGCGATGCTGTCCGGCGCGCTCTACACCACCGCCGTGCTGATGGCGGCCGAGGGGATCCTGTCGCGGGCCGGCAAGCATGTCGGGTGGGGGCCGGCCGTCGTCGTCCTCGTCGGCGTCATGGCCCTGCTGGGCTACTTCTTCTATGTCGACCGCAATCTCCTGGCGCGCGTCTACATCCAGAACTTCGGTTACGGGCTGGTCTTTCTCGTCACCGCGCTGCGGCTGACCGCGCTGGCGCGCGGCCGCGTCGTCGACCGGCTGCTGTTCTGGATCCTGCTCGTCTTCGCACTGCATTTCGTCCCCCGCACCGTGCTGACGATCGGCGTCTCCGCGCCGCAGGGCCCGCTGGCCTTCGCGGCTTCGCCGTTCTGGCAGACCCTGCAGCTGTCGCTGGCGCTGTTCGGCGTCGGCCTGGCGCTCACCCTGCTGGCGGCGGCCTGGACCGACGTCATCGACGACATGCGGCACGAGCGCGACATGGACGCGCTCACCGGGGTGTTCAACCGGCGCGGCTTCGAGGACCGGGTGGCGGCCCGCTTCGACCGGCGCGAGACGCCGGCCTCGCTGCTCCTGTGCGACCTCGATCACTTCAAGAAGATCAACGACACGCTGGGCCACGCGGGCGGTGACGCGGTGCTGCGGCAGGTCGGCCGCCTCCTGCGCGGCACCGCGCGCCGCGACGACGTGGTCGGCCGCCTCGGCGGCGAGGAGTTCGCCGTGTTCCTGCCCGGCACCCGGCTGGCGGATGCCTACGAATGCGCGGAGCGATTACGCACCACCATCGCGCAGCATCCGTTCGCGCTCGCGGGAGGGACGCGGCGCGTCACCGCCAGCTTCGGGGTCGCCGAGGCGGAGCCGGACGAGACCTGGGACTCGCTGTGCCGGCGGGCCGACCTCAGGCTCTACGAGTCCAAGCGCGACGGCCGCGACCGGACGACGGCGTCGGCGGGGTCCCGGCGCGGGACGGCGAGCGACGCCGAGCTGGCGGCGGTGGCCCGGGTCGCCATGGACGGCTTCGATGCCCGCCCGGCCGGGCGGGACGGGCCCGGTGCATGACGCCCCCGTCGACTGCGAGGCACCGCCTCCGGCCGCGGCGCTCGACCGCGCGGGCGCGGCGTGAGATCAGGCTCCGTCCGGCGCCGCGGATCGTCCGCGCCGCCGAAGCGTTGCCTCCGGAAAGGACCTGCCCGATGTCCCATCCCGTCAAGATCGTCGCCCTCCTGGTCGCCAAGCCGGGCCAGGCCGAGGCCCTGAAGGCGCTGGTCGACACCATGGTCGAGCCGTCGCGCGCCGAGCCCGGCAACCTGCGCTGGGACGTCTGGCAGGTGCAGGGCGATCCCGGCCGGCTCGTGCTGGACGAGCTCTACGTCGACGCCGCGGCCGTTGCGTCGCATCGCGAGACGCCCCACTTCAAGGCCTATGTGGCCGCGGTCGGCGACGTCGCCGAGCGAACCTCGATGCTGCTGGACCCGGTCCGGATCGCCTGACCGCCGTTCGTCGCCCGATCGACTCCCTGCCCGGGAGTCGTCCAGGACCGACGGGCGCGACCATGTCCATCGTCCCGGTTCCCGCCTCACCCCCGGCGGCCGCCGTCCCGACTCGCGCGTGGGGGCCAGCGGAGGAACGCGTGATGAGCGAAGGCATTCAGGACAAGGTCGTGCTGATCACCGGCGGCAGCACCGGGCTGGGCGCCGAGACGGCCCGCCATCTCGCGGCGCTGGGCGCCCGGATCGCGGTGGCGGCGCGCCGCAAGGACAAGCTGGACGCCGTGGTCGCCCAGATCGCCGCGGCCGGCGGCGAGGCGCGCGCCTATGCACTCGACGTCACCGACAAGGCCGGGGTCAAGGCGGTGGTGGATGCCGTGATCGCCGATTTCGGCCGCCTCGACGTGCTGATCAACAATGCCGGCGTGATGCCGATCCGCCCCATGGCCGAGGTGAACACCGACGAATGGGACGCGATGATCGACGTCAACATCAAGGGCACGCTGTACGGCATCGCGGCCGCGCTGCCGGTGTTCCTGGCGCAGGAGAGCGGCCACATCGTCAACCTGAGCTCGGTCGCCGGCGTCAAGGTGTTCGCGCCCGGCGGCACCGTCTATTCGGGCACCAAGTTCGCGGTGCGGGCGATCTCGGACGGGCTTCGCCAGGAGGTCGGCCCCAAGGTGCGGGTCACCTCGATCGAGCCCGGCGCGGTGGACAGCGACCTCAAGCACGGCACCACCGGCACGGCGCAATCGACCGTGCTCGACTTCTACAAGATCGCGATTCCGGCGAGCGCCGTGGCGCGCGCCATCGCCTATGCCATCGCGCAGCCGCCCGAGGTCGACATCAACGAGATCGTCCTGCGCCCGACGGCGCAGGAGTTCTGATCATTCTCTCCCGCTCTCCCGGCCCCGCTCTCCCGGCCGGCTTCGCGGCCGCCGCGGACCGGCGGACCACGATCGGACGATATCCGGACGACACGACTGGAGACTTCCCATGGCCCTGAAGGACATCCTCCCCGGCAAGCTCGGCTTCGGCGCCGCGCCGCTCGGCAACATGTTCCGCGACATCCCGGAGGAGGAGGCGCGGGCGACCGTCGAGGCGGCCTGGACCGACGGCATCCGCTACTACGACAACGCGCCCTTCTACGGCGCCGGCCTCGCCGAGATCCGCATGGGCGAGGCGCTCGCGGGCAAGCCGCGCGACGCGTACGTCATCAGCACCAAGGTCGGCCGCGTCATCCTGGACGAGATCGAGGACCCGGCCGCCCGCGACCAGGGCGAGAAGGGCGGCGTGTTCGCGCACGGCCGGCCCAACAAGGTCGTCAACGACTACTCGGCCGACGGCACGCTGCGCTCCATCGAGGACAGCCTGAAGCGCCTGAAGACCGACCATGTCGAGATCGTCTGGGTGCACGACGTGGCCCAGGACTTCTATCGCGACGACTGGCTCGGCGTGTTCGAGACCGCCCGCAACGGCGCGTTCGAGGCGCTCGACCGCCTGCGCGACGAGGGGGTGATCAAGGCGTGGGGACTGGGCGTCAACAAGGTCGAGCCGATCGAGCTGCTGCTCGAGCTCGACGGGCCGCGTCCCGACGGGGCGCTGCTCGCCGGCCGCTACACGCTGCTCGATCATGGCCGCGCGCTGCAGCGGCTGATGCCGATGGTCGCCGCGCGCGGGCTCGGCATCGTGGTCGGCGGGCCCTACAGCTCGGGCGCGCTGGTCGGCGGGCCGAACTTCGAGTACGCGCCGGCCAAGCCGGCGATCCTCGACAAGGTGGCGCGCATCAAGGCGATCGCCGACCGGCACGGGGTGAGCATGAAGGCGGCGGGCCTGCAGTTCTCGCTCGCCAATCCGGCGGTCGCCGCCGTGATCCCCGGCGCCAGCCGCCCAGGCCGGATCGCCGAGGACCGCGCCGCGCTGGAGGAGACGGTGCCGGCCGACTTCTGGCGCGCGCTGCGGCAGGCCGGTCTGGTCGATCCCGCCGCGCCGCTGCCCGGCGGGATCTGAGCGGGGTTCGGCGTCAGGATACGGAGCCACCGGTCGGGCATGCGCCTCGCCGGCGGCGACCGGTTCAGGTCAGGAGCCGCGTCGGCACCCCGAGCAGCGGCCCGGCCGCTGCGAGGGTCCGATCGAGCGTGTACAGGGTCGCTCCGGACTCCGATGCGGTCGCGAGGTGCAGGGCGTCGCCCAAGCTCTCGGCGACCAGCGTGTTGAACACCGCGAGCGCCGCCGCGCGCTGGGCGAGATCGATCTGCCCCGACCGCAGCTTGATCGCCATCGCCGAGGACAGCTCGGTAATGGTCCAATCGCTGATCAGCAGCTGCGCCGGCTCCTGCTCGGCCAGCCAGCCCTGGACCCGCGCAGTCGCCGGCTCGTTGGACAGCGCGGCGACGATCAGCGACGTGTCGAGATAGATCATCAGGCGCGGTCGCCGTCCCGCATTGCGCGCACCAGATCGGCGGCGCCTTCGGCCTGCGGCGGCATGATCGCCGTCAGCGCCTGCAGCCGCGCCACGTCGATCTGCTTGCGCGGCTTCTCCACGGTCGTGAGCCGGGCGACCGGCTTGCCGCGCCGGGTGATGTCGATCGTCTCGCCGGCCTCGATCCGGTCGACGAGCTCGCTCAGGCGAGCCTTGGCGTCCGCCAGACTGATCGCGTTCATGCCAGTCTCCTGACCATCTACCTGGTCATATATTGCATCGACAGGGCCGACACCAGTGCGTGCGAGGCGCGAACGCGGCTGTCGTCGGCGCGACAAGATGCCCGCATAGCGTGATCTCGTGTCACGATGCGCGTCGTCGGGCGGCCGCCGGCGGATGCCGGGGGCGGGCCGCCGTTCATCGGCCGGGAGGGCCGTCGCATGAACGCCGAACAGCTTCGCCGTGGGGTCGCCAGGATTCTCAGCCGCCGCCCGGACATTGCCGCGCGGCTCGCCCAGGTCGGGGTCGACGCGCCGGCGATCGCCCGCGCCGCGGCGCCCTCCGATCGTGGCCGCCTGGAGTTCGCCGGTCCGGCGATCGCGGCGGCGACCGGGGCCGCCTCGCCGGTCGGCCTGCCGCGCTCGGTGTCGGCCGAGATCGAGAGCATCATCGAGATGGTGGGGCGGCCGACCCTGTTCGTCTCGGGCGACGACTTCGACCTGCCGGCCGAGGAGGAGCTGGCGCTCCGGCTGCGCGCCGCCCGCGCCGCGGTGGCGCCCCGGCTCCGCTCGGTCGGCCGGGTCGAGGTGTTCGACGGCATGGTGAAATGGCCGATCGGCACCGCCTGGATGGTGGCCGAGGGCATCGCCGTCACCAACCGACACGTCGCCGAGCGGTTCGCCACCACCGACGCGAACGGCCGGCCGGTGCTGCTCACCGATCTGCGCGGGCGGCCCTACCGGGTCGTCGTCGACTTCCGCGAGGAGCACGGCACCATCGAGGAGAGCGAGATCGCCGTCGAGGCGGTCGTCTACCTGCCGCATCGCAGCAGCGCGGTCGCCGACGTGGCGCTGCTCCGCCTCGCCGGGCCCGGCCGGCTGCCGCCGCCGATCCCGCTCGCCACCGGCACGGCCGCGCCCGACCGCTGGATCGCGGTGGTCGGCTATCCGCAGCCCGACGAGCGCATCCCGCCCGAGGCCCGCGCCGTGGAGGAGACGTATTTCTCCGGCGTCTACGGGGTGAAGCGGCTGTCGCCCGGGCAGATCGACCGGCTCGACCTGCCCGCGGCGCCGGCCTGGCTGCTCGCCCACGACGCGACGACGCTGGGCGGCAATTCGGGCTCCGTGCTGCTAGACCTGTCGACCGGCGCCGCCGTCGGCCTGCATTTCATGGGCGAGTACCGCCGGGCGAACTACGCGGTCGCGGCCGACGAGATCGCCCGCATCCTCGGCGACCTCGGGCTCGCGCCCACCCGGGTTCCGGCGGCGCCGTCGCCGGTCCCGGCCGAGGACGTGCTGCCGGCCGGCGCCGTCGAGGCGGCCGAGGACCTCTCCGGCTTCGCCGGCTACGCGGCCGACTTCATCCTGCCGCGCGGCGACGCGAGCTTCGAGATCCCGCTCCCCGAGGTGACCGGGCAGGCGCCCGGCGAGGTCGCCACCCTGACCGACGGCAGCGGCAGCGTGCTGCACTATCGCAACTTCAGCGTGGTGATGAACGCGGCGCGCCGGCTCTGCTATTTCAGCGCCGTCAACATCGACGGATCGAAGACCTTCTCGATCAACGGCCAGCGGCCGCGCTGGCGCACCGACCGGCGGCTCGACGAGGCGCTGCAGATCATCGGCGAATGCTACGGTCCCGAGGATCAGGGCAAGTTCAGCCGCGGCCACATGACCCGTCGCGAGGACCCGAACTGGGGCGACCGGCGCGAGGACGCGGTGACCTCCAACCGGCACACCTTCTTCGTCACCAATGCGTGCCCGCAGGTGCAGCCGTTCAACGCCGGCCTGTGGCTGAGCCTGGAAAACTACGCGCTGGAGAACTGCGACCAGGACGACATGCGCATCTCGGTGTTCACCGGACCGATCTTCCGCGACGACGATCCGGAGTTCTTCGGCGTGCCGGTGCCGACCGCGTTCTTCAAGATCCTCGCCTTCCGGCACGACAGCACCAAGGCGCTCTCCGCCACCGGCTACGTGATGTCGCAGCGCGACGTCCTGCCGAGCCGGGAGGAGTTCGTGTTCGGCCAGTTCCGCAGCAGCCAGGTCACCATCCGCCACATCGAGCGGGAGACCGGGCTGTCGTTCCATCACCTGCGCGACCACGACCCGTTCGACGACGGCACCGAGGCCGTGGCGGTGCGCTGGCTGCGCCGGCCGACCGACATCCGCTTCGCCTGACGTCGCGCATCGGGTCCCGCCCGATGCGGCATCGTCCGGGGCACGCGCGGCCGGAAGACGCGGACGCCGTTTCATCCCTCGGGTGCGCCCCCGCCCATGGCGCACTCACTCCGTCTCGATCTTCAGCTTCGTCGCGCCGGTGTAGCCGTAGACGTCGAACAGGAGCGTCAGGATCTCGCGGGCGATCGCGGCGTCGGTGAACGTCTCGACCGGATAGCTGCGGGAATAGTTGGGCGCGCGGCCCGGATCGGCGAAGCCGGCCCGGTGCAGCCGCGCGATCCGCTCCGGGGTCAGGACCGCGGCGAGCGCCGGCCAGCTCTCGGCCGACTGTGCCTCGCAATAGATCGCGACCGGAGCCGTCTCCGGCCCGCACTGCACGTAGCCGATGCCGGCCGCGAAGACGACGTATACGCGGCGGGTGCTGTTGAGCCGCAGCCGCTGGATCTCGGCCGCCACCGTCGGCCCGTAGAGGCCGACCAGCGCCTCCGCCGATGGCACGACCTGCGGCGTCTCGGGATCGGCCTTGTAGGAGCAGGTGCGGATCGCGGTCGCCCGCATCGACGGCGCGTCGGTGACGCTGCCGGCGAGGTTCTGGGTCGGGCCGGCGCGCGGCGGGCAGGGCAGGTCGGCGACCCAGGCCGTGCTCAGCTCGAGGCGGGAGGTCTTCGCATCGTAGGCCTCGGTCAGCACCTGCAGGACCAGTGCGGCGATCGTGGCGGTCGGGACCTCGGCCGGGAACACCCGGACGTGATGGCCGAAGCTCGGATCGAGAACGAACCCCAGCGCCGCCAGCCGGCCGAGCCGCTCGGGCGTCAGCACCCGGGACAGCGACGGCTGCAGGACGGCGCCCGCCGCCTCGCAGCGCATCTCGCGGCCCGGCAGCCGGCGGCACTGCACGAAGGCATTGCCGTCCCAGATCGTCGCGTAGCCGACCCGGCCGGGGCGGACCAGCGTGGTGATGTTCTGCAGGGCGTCGTCGATCGGCACGCCCGAGCTCGGCGACTGGCCTCTGCCGCTGCCGGCCGAAACGAGAGCCATCGCCGTCACGGCCGCGATCGACGCCACCCGCCACGCCCCCATGGACGCCCCCACGCCACCCGGATTGTCGCTCGGTCCCGACCGCGGCAGGTCGTCAGCGCCGGCCGCCGGCCGAGAACGGAAGTAGAACACGGGCGACGCGTCGTGTCAATCCTGGGTTGCGCGGCTGGTCGGTGTGGTGCCGTCGGCCGCGACGTCGTCAGCCCACCCGTTCGATCAGCGCCATGGCGGCGGCCGGGTTCTTCGGCTTGGCGCCGCTGATCACGTAGAGGAACACGTCGCGCGGCTTCGGTTCGGGCGCGGCATCGGGGGCGGCCGTCGCCAGGCCGGTCTCCGTCTCGCCGGCCGCCCATGCCTTCGCCCGGGCCGCCCAGGCGTCGAGTGCCGCGGCGGCGTAGCCGAGCGGCTCGCTCTCCTGCGTCCCCATGATGCGGGCGTAGACGAAGTCCGCCGTGACGTCGGCGATCTGCGGATACTTGGAGTCGCCGGCCACCACGATCGCGACGCCGTGCTTCTTCGCCAGCGCCACGAAGGCGGGATCCAGGAAGCTCTCGTGCCGCGCCTCGACGGCATGGCGGATCGTTCGGCCGTCGACGCTCTTCGGCAGCAGCCCCATGAAGGCATCGATGTCGTCCGGATCGAACGTCTTGGTCGGCGCGAGCTGCCAGTTCACCGGCCCGAGCCTCTCGCCGAGCGCCGCCACGCCGCTCGCGAAGAACTTGTCCACCGACGGCCCGGCCTCGGCCAGCACCCGGCGGTTGGTGGCGAAGCGCGGGCCCTTGAGGGCGAACACGAAGCCGTCCGGCGTCTCGTCGCGCCACTTGGCGAAGGTCTCCGGCTTCTGCGAGCCGTAGAACGTGCCGTTGATCTCGATCGAGGTCAGGCGCGCCGCCGCGTAGGCGAGCTCCTGCTTCTGCGGCAGCCTGTCCGGATAGAAGGTGCCGCGCCACGGCTCGAACACCCAGCCGCCGATGCCGATCCTGATCGTGCCGCCCTTGCCGGCCGCCCTGGCCTTCGTGCTCATGCCCGCCTCCTGTCCGCCCCGCCGTTCACGGCCGCTCACTCGCGCGCCTGGTAGCGCGCCTCCAGGAGATCGAACTCCTGCATCAGCCGTGTCGCCACCGCGCTGCCGATCTTCCGCTCGATCAGCAGGCCCAGGACGGCCTCGCGCGAGGCCCGCACGGCGGCGACCCGCATGACGCGCTCGATGCCCTCGTCCTCGCGGGCCCGGACCGGATCGTCGCCGGAGCGGTTCTCGACGCGGGCGCGGTAGATGTCCATCAGGCGCGAGGCGATCTCGACGTAGCGGTCGGCGTCCGGCCGGCCCTCGGCCATCGCGTGCTGGACCTCCTCGATGCGGGCGATGGCGGCCTCGGCGGCGGCGATCCGGGCGAGGTCGTCCTCGCCGTCGGTGGACGGCTCGGCCGGCAGGTCGAGCCCGCGCAGCGCCAGCGGGAGGCCGATCGCCGCGATCAGCAGCGACGCGATGATCACCCCCATCGCGATGAAGATCGCGAGGTCGCGGGCCGGAAACGGCTCGCCGACCGGCAGCGTGACCGGCAGGGTCAGCACCGCGGCGAGCGTCACGGCGCCGCGCGGGCCGGCGCACGCGGTGGCGATCGCCAGCCGCACCAGGCTCGGGGCCGCCAGGCCGAAGCGCCGCCAGGTGCGGAACCAGGTGATGCCGAGCGACACGCTCGCCCAGGCGAGGCGCAGCGCCGTCAGCCCGGCGGCGATCGCCACCACGTAGCCGACGAGCCAGATCGGGTCGGTCTCGCCGGCGAGGCCGACGGTCTGCTGCGCCTTCGGCAGGATCGCCGGGAGCTGCTCGCCGAGCAGCACGAACACGACGCCGTTGGCAGCGAACTGGATCATGTCCCACACGGCGCGCCGCCGCACCCGGGTCAGCGCCAGCGCCTGGCCGGTCGCCTCGACATAGCTCATCGTCACGCCGGCCCCGACGGCGGCCAGAATGCCCGAGCAGCCGGTCTCCTCGGCCGAGAGATAGGCGGCGAACGGGATCAGCAGGCTCACCAGGATGTTGGAGCCCGAATCCTCGCCGAAGCGGCGGCCGACGATCTCCTTGAGCCGCAGGATCGCCAGCGACACCCCGACGCCGACCGCGAGCCCGCCGGCCGCCACCCAGCCGAAGGTGAGGGCGGCTTCGATGGGCGAGAACGTGCCGGTCGCCACCGCGGCGACGGCGAAGCGGAAGCACACCAGGCCGGTCGCGTCGTTGAGCAGCGACTCGCCTTCGAGGATGTGCATCATCCGGCGCGGGATGGGCACCCGCCGGGCGATCGCCGAGACGGCGATCGGGTCGGTCGGCGACAGCACGGCGGCGAGCGCGAAGGCGACGCCGAGCGGCATCGTCGGGATCAGCCAGTGGATGAACAGGCCCATTCCCACAACCGTGAAGGCAACGAGCCCGAGCGCGAGCTCCAGCACGGTGGCGCGGTCCTTGAGCAGCTCGTCCTTGGGAATGCGCCAGCCGTCGAGGAACAGCAGCGGCGGCAGCAGCAGCAGGAAGAACAGCTCGGCGTCGAACTCCACCCGGATGTCGGAGAACTGCCCGATGGCGGCCCCGAAGGCGATCTGCACCAGCGGCCGCGGGATCGCGACCGGCAGCATCCGGGACGCGGCGCTCGACACGACGACGACCAGCAGCAGGATCAGGACGGTGGTGACGACGCTCACGCTGTTCGGCCTCGCTGGACGTCCGGCGGCGCGCCCCGGGGCGGTGGCGATCGCCGCCCGCACCGGCGCGTTCCGCCATCGAGGACGGCCGGCCGCGCAGCGTCAACGGTTTTTGCCGCCGATCGGGGCAGGGATGCGGCACGCCGCGAAAAACGGCACGATCGCGCCCCGATCCCGGCCGCGGGTTCCGGTGCGGGCGGCCGCAAGGCCATCATGCCGGGTGAGCGGCCGCCGTCGGTTTGCCGCGCGAGGGGCGAATCGGCGATCGAGTGACGCGGGTCAGCGAAGGCGGAGCAGCGACGATGGCGGGCCGGACACCCATCCTCTACGGCATCAAGGCGTGCGACACGATGAAGAAGGCGCGGGCTTGGCTCGACCAGCACGGCGTCGCCTACGACTTCCACGACTACAAGAGCCGCGGCATCGACAAGGCGAGGCTCGAAGCCTGGGCCGGCAAGGTCGGGTGGGAGCGGCTCCTCAACAAGGCCGGCACCACGTTCCGCAAGCTGCCCGACGCCGACAAGGCGGATCTCACGAAGACCAAGGCGTTCGGCCTGATGCTGGCGCAGCCGTCGATGATCAAGCGGCCGGTGCTGGAGATCGGAGACGACCTGCTGGTCGGCTTCTCGCCCGAGGTCTGGGCGAAGACCTTCGGCTGAGTCGCGACGGCGCCGTCACGCCGCCGCGGCGGCGCGGCGGGCTCGCACCATCCGCACGATGGTCGAGGTCATGGCGACGGCGATCGCGCCCTCCAGCAGGGTGCCGCCGATCGAGCCGGACAGCACGTTGTTGGCGAGCCACATCAGGCAGCAGGCCAGCATCACCAGCCGCATCGGGATCCCGCGCATCAGGAACACGGCGAGCGTGCCGAAGCTCGACGCCGCCACGGGCAGCCAGCCGGTCCAGTGGGTGACCACCTGGGAGCCGATCGCGAGCAGGATCGCGACCACCACGACGGCGAGCAGCGGCGAGGTGGTGCGCAGCGCCAGGAACGAGCGCGCCGCCGAGACGATCGCGGTCGCCATCGCGGGAATGTTGCCGAGCATGAAGAAATGGATCGCGTAGGCGATGCACTGGAGGCCGTTGAGCAGCTTCAGCGGACGGTCGGAGGTCTGCAGGAAGGCCGCCATGCCGAGCACGAAGGCGGCGTATCCGGCGATCTGGGCCGGAGCGAAGAAGTCCATGGTCGAGCAGTCCACAATGCGGTCCGCACCGTCCCACGGACGGCACCGCGGCACCATAGTGCCGCTCCCCGGCGGGTCAACACGACGCGGCGAATGGCAGGGTGGCGCGGCCGCCACCGTCACCGGCGCTGCAGCTTCTCGTACTTCTTGACCACCCGCTCGCGCTTGAGGCGCGACAGGCGATCGATCCAGAAGCAGCCGTCGAGCTGGTCGATCTCGTGCTGCAGGCAGACGGCGAGCAGGCCGTCCGCCTCGGCCGTGTGGGTCAGCCCGTCGAGATCCTGCCACCGCACCTTGACGCGCGCCGGGCGCTCGATCTCCTCGCTGACCCCGGGCATCGAGACGCTGCCCTCCATGTGCGGCACCGTCTCCGGCGACGACCACACGATCACCGGATTGACGAAGGTGCGGGCGCCGTCGGCGAACGAGGTCTCGATCACCACGACCCGCTGCAGCACGCCGATATGCGGGCCGGTGATGCCGATGCCGGGGGCCGCCCGCATGGTGTCGAGCAGGTCGGCGGCGAGCGCCCCGAGCGCGTCGTCGAACGCCTCCACCTCGGCGGCCGGGCTGCGCAGCAGCGGATCCGGGAACTTGACGATGGGACGCACCGGCACGGGGCACCTCGGCGAGGGGGTGAGGAGAGCGGACGCCCGACTGTAGCCCCCTCCCGCCACCGCGCGAAAGCCGCGGCAGCGGCCACGGCGGACCGGCGCTCCGGCCTTGACCGGCATCAACCCGGGCGTGCGCCCGCGCGATAGAGTTCGGATCGGAGGTTTGCGCCGGCCGGCCGCGAACGCCGGCGCGCGCCGGATCGGGGCTGTCGATGCCGCGCCTGCCGACCCTCACGCCGTTCCGCTTCCGTCTCGCGCTGGCGGTGCTCCTCGGGCTCGTCTTCGTCGCGCTTGAGCTGTCCGGGGCGGGGCCCGCCCGGCCGCCCGCCGGTGCGACGGTCGCGACGACCGCCGGCGCGACCGCCGAGACCGTCGCGGCGGACGGGCGGCTGCACGTCTTCGTCCATCCCGAATGCCCGCACTGCCACGCCGCCCTCCGCTTCCTGCGCAGCCAACCCGGCCTCGATCCCGTGCTGCACGACGTCTCGGTGCCGGCCGAGGAGACGCTGCTGCTCGCGACGGCGCGCCGGCTCGGGATCGCCGAGGCGGATCTCGGGGTGCCGCTGTTCGTCGTCGGATCGCGCCACATGATCGGCTTCGACACGGCGGAGACGACCGGCCGCGACCTCCTCGCCCTCGCGGCCGGCGCCGGCGGGGCAGGGGCCGCGGCCGACCCGGTCCTGCGCCTGCCGCTGCTCGGTCCCGTCGATCCGGCCCGCTGGTCGCTCGCCGGCCTCGCGATCGTGACCGGCCTGTCGGACGGCTTCAATCCGTGCGCCATGTGGGTGCTGATCTATCTGATCTCGCTGATCGCCGGGCTGCGCGACCGCCGCAAGATATGGTGGCTGGTCGGCACCTTCGTGCTCGCCTCCGGCGTCCTCTATTTCCTGTTCATGACGGCGTGGCTGAACACCTTCCTGCTGATCGGCTACGTGCGGCCGCTGACCCGGCTGGTCGGGCTGGCGGCGATCGGCTTCGGGGCGGACCATCTGTTCGGACTCGTGGCGACGCGGGGCGCCGTCGTCTGCGAGACCGGCGACGCCGGGCAGCGCCGCCGTACGATGCAGTGGGCGCGCGACGCGGTCGCCGCGCCGATCGGGATCGGCAGCATCGCGCTGGTGATCGGTCTCGCCGTCACGGTGAACGCGGTCGAGTTCGTCTGCTCGGCGGCGCTGCCGGCGATCTTCACCCACATCCTCTCGCTCGCCGACCTCACGGCCCTTGCCCATTACGGCTACATCGCCCTCTACGTCCTGTTCTTCATGCTCGACGACCTGGTGATCTTCGGCCTCGCCGCGATGGCGGCGGAACGGGTGCTCGACACCCGCTGGGCCGCGGTGAGCCGCGGGGTCGGCGGCGTCGTGCTGATCGGTCTCGGCGTGTGGATGCTGGCACGCTGAGCGGACCGCCGGTCGGGAACCCGACGCTCGCGCCGGCGGTTGTGACCGAAGCCGAGGTGCGACGATGCTCCGCTCGGGCGCGTGCCCCGGCGCCGGTGCGGCCATGTCGCCGGGCGGCGCCGGACACGGAGCGGACCAGCATGATCGACGACCTCTGGTACAAGAACGCGGTGATCTACTGCCTGTCGGTCGAGACGTTCATGGACGCGAACGGCGACGGCGTCGGCGACTTCCAGGGGCTCACCCGCCGGCTCGACTACCTGCACGGCCTCGGCGTGTCGGCCGTCTGGCTGATGCCGTTCCAGAAGTCGCCGCAGCGCGACGACGGCTACGACGTCTCCGACTACTACGCCATCGATCCCCGCTACGGCACGCTCGGCGACTTCGTCGAGTTCACCCACGGCGCCAAGCAGCGCGGCCTCCGGGTGCTGATCGATCTCGTCGTCAACCACACCTCGATCGACCATCCCTGGTTCCAGGAAGCGCGTCGCGACCCCGCCTCGAAGTACCGCGACTGGTACGTCTGGTCGAAGAAGAAGCCGAAGAACGCCGACGAGGGGATGGTCTTTCCCGGCGTGCAGAAGACGACCTGGACGTACGACGAACTCGCCAAGGCGTACTACTTCCATCGCTTCTACGAGCACCAGCCGGACCTGAACACGTCCAACCCGGAGGTCCAGGCCGAGATCCTGAAGATCATGGGCTTCTGGATCCAGCTCGGCGTCTCCGGCTTCCGGGTGGACGCGGTGCCGTTCATCATCGGCACCAAGGGGCCGGACGTGACGACGCCGAAGGAGCAGTTCGACATGCTGCGCACCTTCCGCGAGTTCATGCAGTGGCGGAAGGGCGACAGCATCGTGCTGGCCGAGGCCAACGTGCTGCCCGAGACCGACATGGAGTATTTCGGGCGCGACGGCGACCGCATGCACATGATGTTCAACTTCCAGGTCAACCAGAACCTCTTCTATGCGCTGGCGAGCGCCGACACGCGGCCGCTGGTGAAGGCCATGAAGGCGACGAAGTCGCGGCCGGCGACGGCGCAGTGGGGCCAGTTCCTGCGCAATCACGACGAGCTGGATCTCGGCCGCCTGGAGGAGGAGCAGCGGCAGGCGGTGTTCGCCGCCTTCGGTCCGGAGAAGCACATGCAGCTCTACGACCGCGGCATCCGCCGCCGCCTCGCGCCGATGCTGGGCGGCGACCAGCGCCGGCTCGAGCTCGCCTGCAGCCTGCAGTTCACGCTGCCCGGCACGCCCGTCATCCGGTACGGGGACGAGATCGGCATGGGCGACGACCTCGACCTGCCGGAGCGCAACTGCGCCCGCACACCGATGCAATGGTCGGGCGAGCCGCAGGGCGGCTTCACCAGGAGCGACGCGCCGGTGCTGCCGGTGATCTCGGGCGGCCCGTGGGGCTACGAGCACCTCAACGCGGCGGTGCAGCGTCGCGACCCCGAATCGCTCCTCAACTGGACGGAGCGCATCATCCGCATGCGCAAGGAGGTGCCGGAGGTCGGCTGGGGCGACTTCGCCGTGATCACGACCCGCGATCCGGCCGTGCTGGTGATGCGCTACGACTGGCGCAACAACGCGGTGCTGTTCGTCCACAATCTCGCCGGCACGCCGCGCGAGGTCGCGTTCGCGACCGGGATCGACGGCGAGCACGGCCGGCTGCTCGTCGACCTCCTCGGCGACGATCATCTCGAGGTCGACGAGACGGGCCGGCACCGTCTGGTGATCGAGGGATTCGGCTATCGCTGGTACCGGGTGGGCGGCCTCGACTATCTGCTCCGCCGCAGCGAGATCGACTCCCGACCGGACACGCGGGCCGGCCGGTCCGGCGGCTGACGGTCGCGGGCCTCACGATCCCCTCAACTTCCCGCGATGCCGCCGGCACGTCACCGGCGTGCCTTCGTTTGGTCGATCTCGGCGCCGCGCCGCCGGTGCTGCGTCGTCGTCACGATGAGAAAACGTTGCGGCGTCGGGGGCCTGCGCGACGGCTGCGGCGCTGCTGCTTCGCCGTGCCGCTGTGGTCCCCCACTACCTGCCGCGGCAACGCCGCGAAATGGTCACGCGGTTTTCGTCGCCTCTTCGCAAGCGGCCTGTACGCCTCTCGCTCTCTCGCAACGAAGAGGACCCCCGCCATGGGAACGCTGATGATCCGCTGCCCCGAGACCGGACGCGCCGTGTCGACCGACATCTCCGTGAGCCGCGAGGCATTCGCCGCCATGCCGGTGTTCTTCAGCCGGACCTTCTGTCCCTACTGCCGGGTGTCGCACGAATGGTTCGCAAAAGACGCATGGGTGGCCGAGGCGGTCACCACGGTGCGCGAGCAGACCGGACGGCGTGTGGCGTGATGAACAATAATTCCGATGCGCGTGAGCCCATGCGCCGGACTGTCTCGGCAACAACACGGGTGGATGGAGTCAGTAAGCTTGTCGACACCCGCCCTTTTACTGCCGTGAGACAATTTTCGGACCGGGTCCGCAGTATCCCTTCCGGGAAACCGCGGCTGTGCCGATCCGACTCTCCCGCTATGGTTCCTCTCGACCCGCTGTCCGAACCGATCCGAGCAAGGCGCGTAAGCCCGCGTTGCGGGTCAGCTCCGGGCGGCGGGCCCGAGGGACGTCCTCTCACGTGAGCGCGGTGGCGTGCCGCGGGATCGATGTGGCGTCAGGCGGCACGCACCGTCGCCAGGAACTTCTCGACCTCCAGACGAAGATGGTTGCTCTCGTCGGCGAGCCGGCTCGCCGCCGCGTGCACCTCGCCGGAGGCGGCGCCGGTCTCCTCGGCGCCGCGGCTGACCCGCGTGATGGTCTCGGCGACCTCGCCGGTGCCGGCCGCCGCCTGCTGGATGTTGCGCGAGATCTCCGACGTCGCCGCACCCTGCTGATCGACCGCCGCCGTGATGGCGCCGGCGATCTCGGCGATGCGGCCGATGGTGCCCGAGATCTCCTTGATGGCCGCGACCGAATCCTGGGTCGCCGCCTGCATGCCTGAAATCTGCGCCGAGATGTCGCCGGTCGCCTTCGCGGTCTGGGCGGCGAGCGCCTTCACCTCCTGGGCGACGACCGCGAATCCCTTGCCGGCCTCGCCGGCGCGTGCCGCTTCGATCGTCGCGTTGAGGGCGAGCAGGTTGGTCTGCTCGGCGATGTCGGTGATCAGCTTGACCACGTCGCCGATGCGGTTCGCCGCGACCGACAGCGCGCCGATGCGCCCGTCGGTCTTCGCCGCCTGGCTGACCGCCTCGTCGGCGATCCGGCTCGACGTCTGAACCTGGCGGCTGATCTCGCCGATCGACGAGGTGAGTTCGTCGGTCGCCGCCGCCACGGCCTGCACGTTGGTCGAGGCCTCCTCGGACGCCGCGCTGACCGTGGTCGACAGCTTCTGGGTGTCGTCGGCCGTGCGGGTCAGCGTGCCGGCCGTCGCCTCCAGCTCGGTCGCCGAGGCGGACACCGAGCCGATGATGCCGCCGACCGCCTCCTCGAACTGGTCGGCGAGGCGCGCCATGTCGGCCCGGCGCTGCGCCGCGGCGCGCGCCTCGGCCTGCTTCTGCTCGGCCTCGAGCCGCTCGCGCTCGATCGCGTGCTCCTTGAACACCTCGACGGCGCGCGCCATCAGGCCGATCTCGTCGCCGCGGTCGAGCGACGGGACCGCGACCGAATGGTCGCCCTCCTGCAGCCGGCCCATGATGCGGGCGAGCGCCACCAGCGGACGCGTCTGCCAGCGCAGCACGGCGTACAGGATTCCGCCGATCACGACGGCGGCGAGCAGCGCCTGCAGGGCGATGCCGCCGACCAGGCCGTCGAGCATGCCGAAGAAGTCGCTCTGCTTGAGGCCGACGAACAGCACCCCGATGGTGGCGCCCGAGGCGTCCTTGATCGGGTCGTAGGCCGTGAAATAGGCCTCGCCGAGAATGTCGGCTGTGCCCCGATAGGGCACGCCGCGCACCAGCACGGCGTCGTGGGCGGGACCGACCAGCCTGGTGCCGACCGCACGGCTGCCGTCCGGCTTGCGCACATTGGTGCTGATCCGGATGTCGCGCAGGAACACCGTGGCGACCCCGCCGACCAGGGTCTGGACGCGGTCGACCAGCGCCGTGTCGCCGTCGAGCGGGCGCTGGCCGGCCATCAGGCGGTCGCCCGCGAGGCGCAGCTCGCCGGCGCCGCGCAGCACCTCCCAGGCGACCCGCATGTTGGTTTCCTGCCGCGCCTGCGCCTGCGCCTCGAGCTCGCGCCCCACCTGGTGCGAGACGACCAGCACCAGCCCGGCACAGAGGAGGCCGATGCCGGCCACGGTGAGGGCGGAGATCTTGGTCGGCAACGACAGGTGGCTCAGGACGGAAAAGACCTTCACGGGAAACTCCGGAACTGGGCTGGACGGCCAGCGTGGCAGCGGGGTGCGATCGAGCGGGCGGCGGGACCTTGGATGTCCGACGGGCGCGCCTCGCTTGCGCCCTGGCGCCCGAGGCGCTGGCGAAAAAGTCGATCTGTATACAGTTTCTAATGAGCCCGAGCCGTTAAGAACACCTGAACGGGTTAGGCTTGAGCCATCCGTCCGGACACGGGCAACCATGCGACGATCTCGGCTCGCCCGCGTTCCGCGTCGGCGTGCGGTCACGCACCGCGAGAGTGCGGAAGGCGGCGGGCCGAGATGCGGGTCGCAGGGACGCGGCAGGGCCCGGCGGTCAGGGGAGTCGGGGTCGGGAGAGCTGACGGTCAGGAGACGAGGTCGGCGGCCTCGGGGTGCCGCGACACGTAGGCGGCGACGAAGGAGCACAGCGGCACCACCCGCAGGCCGCGCTCGCGCGCGGCGGCGAGCGCCCCGGCGATCAGCCGGCTGGCGATTCCCCGGCCGCGCAGCCGGGACGGCACCTCGGTGTGGGTGAAGACCATGGCTCCGTCGGCGATGCGGTAATGCGTCACGGCGAGCGCGTCGCCGTCGCCGAGCTCGAAGCGCGAGCGGGCGGGATTGTCGCGCACCGTGCCGGTGGTGATGTCGGTCATGGGGCAGGGGTCCGGGTCTGTCGTCCGATGTCCTGCGGCGCGGGGCGCGCGGCGGCACTCAGCCGAAGAGCTGCGTCAGCACCACCAGCACGACGATGCCGACCAGCCCGGCGACGAAGATCGTGCGCCGGGTGCGGGTGCGCAAGACGATCTCGCCGCCGCGCGCCTTCTCGGCCGGGTACGGCTCGGCCGGATGGGGCGGCGGCTGCGCCGATGCGTCCTTGGGCGGCGGGGCGGGCTGGGCGGGACCATCGCGGACCATGCGGCTCTCCTCCACAGGTCAAGGCCGGAACCGGCGGGCTGGTTCCGGGCGGCCGCCGCGGGCGATCAGAACCGCCCGCCCTCGTCCGGGATGTTGAGCACGACGCCGCAGGCCTTGCAGTGCACGGCGTCGGGATCGTGCCGCATCAGGCCGCAGTTCGGGCAGGTGAAGCGCACCTTCGTGGGCTGCAGCAGGGCGCGCGCCAGGTTGAGGAACAGGGTCACGCCGAGGATCATGATCACGACCGAGATCAGCCGGCCCGTCGTGCCGGCGAGCGTGATGTCGCCGAAGCCCGTGGTGGTCAGCGCCGTGACCGTGAAGTAGAGCGCGTCGGCGTAGTTGGCGATCGCCGGGTTGCGGGCGTGCTGGGTCTCGTAGACGAGCCCGGTCATCACGAAGATGAACACGCTGAGATGCACGGTGGCGAGAATCACGTCCTCGTGACGGCGGAACCAGGCGCTGTCGGCGCGCAGCCGCACGAGCAGCTGATAGGTGTGCAGGAGCCGCACGGTGCGCAGCACCCGCAGGAAGCCGGCGCCTTCGCCGACCAGCGGCGCCAGGAACGAGACGATCGCGGCGATGTCGGCCCAGGTGGCGGGGTGCAGCAGCTCGCGCAGCGGACGCCGCGCGATCGCCAGCCGGACCACGAAGTCGACCAGGATGACCAGCCCGAACAGCACGTCGAACTGCTCGACGACGTCGCTGCGCGGCAGGAACGACGTCACCACGATGAACAGCACGGTGGCGAGGTCGAAGGCCAGGAGGCCGTAGCGGAAGCGGTGCGCCTCCGGCGTGTCGGCCTCGTAGTAGTCGCGCAGGCGCGCGATCAGCCGGCGCGCGCCGGCGAGTCGGCGCGATTTGGGGCGTTCGGTCGCGGCGGGTGTGTCGGTGGTCACGGCGAGACTCCTGCGCCCGATGGTAGCAGCCGGCGCCGCCGCCGCGAAGCCGTCGGCGCGCCGCCCGGCCCGTCCGGATCGTGCCTGAACCTTCCGCCGGCTCGGCGCGACCAATCCGCGCGACCTGGGTCTGCCATGGGGACGGCATGGCTTTCGGATTCATCTCGGTTCCGCTCGACGAGGCCCGCGAGGGGCTCGATCTCGACGCGCATTTCGGCGACCGCACCACCCTCGACGACATCGTCATCGCATCGCCGCGCCCGTCGCTGCTGGTCGTGCGCTACTCCGGCAATCACGCGGTGTCGGCCGGCGATCTCGACATGGACGGGATGCTGTCGGCGAGCGTCGCCGGCGTCGTGGTCGACGGCGACCTCGAGCTGTTCGGCGCGATCCTCAGCCGGCGGGCGAAGGCGACTCCGGGCTTCCTGTGGGTGCGCGGCAGCCTGCACTGCCGGGCGATCGCGGTCGGCGCCATGGACCTGGTGGTCGACCGCAACGTCACGGCCGACCTCGTCGTCGCCACCGGCGAGGACGGCCATCTGCGGATCGGCGGCGACGTTCATGCCGGCCGGATGATCGTCGACGACGGCGCGGTCGCGACGGTCGCCGGCCACGTGATGGTGCGGCGCGGCTGGAACGGCTCGGCCAACGCCCAGGTGGCGCTGCGGCGCAGCCGCTGGCACGACGAGGTCCGGCCCGAATGGCGCGCCGCGTTCTTCCGCGGCGACGGGTCGCTCGCCTGCACGGGCGGCGACGACGGTCTCGTCCAGGCGCTGCTGGCCGGCCGCGACATTCTGCGGCCCGAGCCGTGACGCGCCGCGGGCCCGGGAGCGTCACAATGTGGGCGCATGGTCGGTGAAATGACGACGTGGGCGGCCGCGACGGTCGGCCGCCGCTGACGGTGGGGCGGGTGTGGTGACGAACGAACCGGTCCGCGGGACCGCCAAGGCCGGACGCCTGAAGGCGCTCCGGATGCTGTCGCTTGCGGCCGTGCTGGTCGCCGCTGGCGGCCTCGGCGCCGCGGCCCAGCCGGTCGATCCGCGGCTCGACCGCAACCGGCCGGCCGCTGCCGCCAAGCCGCCCCGGGCGCCCGCCGCGCAGACGCCGCGGGCCGGGCCGGTGCCCCGCCTCCTCCGTCCTCCCCAGCTGCAGGGGCCGCGCGGCCCCGCCGGCCCGTCCGTCCGGGCGCACGGCCTGAGCGGGCCGGGCGGCGACGGGCCGGGCGCCCGCGTCGGGCTGCCGGCACGGCCCGACCTGCCGGCCGGGACGCCGGGCCTGCGGCCGGCCGGCCGCCCCGGCCTCGCGGCGCGCCCGGACGCCGTGCGTCCGAACCCCCTCCGTCCCGACCTCCGTCCCGACCTGCGTCCTGGCGGCGATCCGCGGCTGCGCGATCCGCGCGGCGAGCGCGGCCCGACCGCCGGCCTGCCGACCGGCCCGCGACCCGGCGGTCCGCCGCCTCACGGCTCTCCGTCGGGGGCGGCACCGTCCGCCGGATCCGGGGCTCCCGGCACGCCGACCGCCGCCGTTCCGCCCGGGGGGCGCCCCGGTGCGGGGGGGCCCGCGGGCGGCCCGGGGCCGGCCGGCGCCGGCCGCCCGGGCGTGCTGCCCCGTCCTGCCGCCCTGCCGCCGGCCGGCGGCCGTGGCACCCCGACCGCGGTCGGCCCCGGCGGCCCCGCCGGTCCGGGAGGCCGCAATGCGGCGCTTCCGCGCCCGGGCGACCGCCCGGGCGCCCGTCCGGGGCCGGGTGGCCCCGGCGGTGCCGGTTTCGGCCGGCCCGGGGCTCCCGGGCAGGCCTTCGGCCCGGGGGGGCCCGGACGCCCCGGCTTCGCCGGACCGGGCCGGCCCGGCGGCTTCGGGGGGCCCGGCGGGCCCGGGCCGGGCCGCTACGGCGGCTTCCGCTCGCCGGCGGCCGCCGCCTGGGCGACCATGCGGCAGCGCTTCTACGTGCCGCCGCCGCGCCCGGTCGGGCCGCCGCCCGGCATGGGCATCGGCCGCACCGAGCACGAGCGCGTCTACAGCGGCCTGCCGCCGCGCGGCGAGACCCGCTACATCCCGCGCGAGGTGGTGGTGCAGGTCGCCGACACGGTGCCGCGCGCCGACGTCGAGGCCGCGGCCCGCCGGCTCGGCATCGCCGTGGTGTCGTCGCACGGCTTCGAAGGGACGGGCCGCACCCTCTACCAGTTCCGCACCGCCGACGGACGCGACGTCCGCGACGTGATCCGCAGCCTCGAGCGCGAGCGCGTCGTCGCCTCGGCGCAGCCGAACTACGTCTACCGGCTCGATCAGGTGACGAGCGACATCGTGGCGCCGGCCGCCGCCGAGGCGCCGCCGTCGCCCGCCGTCGAGACGCCGCCGGTCCGCGGCCCGCCGGCCGAGGGCGCCGCCGCCGATCCGGCCGCCCCCGCGGCTCCCGCCGAGGTGGCCCCCGAGGCCGCCGCGGGCGAGCCGGTGCCGGCTGCCGCGGCCGCCAGCCTGCAGCCGCTGCCGCCCGGCGACCCCGGCCAGTACATCATCGCCAAGCTGAAGCTCGACGAGGCGCACGCGCAGGCGCGCGGCCGCAAGGTGGCGATCGCGGTGATCGACTCCGACGTCGACGCCCGCCATCCCGACATGCACGGCGCCGTCACCGAGCGCTTCGACCCCGCCGGCACGGCCGCGAGACCGCACCTGCACGGCACCGGCATGGCCGGGGCGATCGTCGCCAAGTACCGGCTGCGCGGCGTCGCGCCGGAGGCGAGCATCGTCGCCGTGAAGGCGTTCGACGAGCGCAGCGCCGGCCCGGAGGCGACGACGTTCCAGATCCTCAAGGGGCTGGATCACGCGATGCGGCGCGGCGTGCGGGTCATCAACATGAGCTTCGCCGGCCCCTACGACGTGATGATCGAGCGCAAGCTGAAGGAGGCCTACGACCGCGGCATCGTGCTGGTCGCCGCCGCCGGCAACGCCGGCCCGAAGTCGCCGCCGCTCTATCCGGCCGCCGATCCCAACGTGATCGCCGTGACGGCCACCGACCAGGCCGACGCGCCGCTCGCCCAGGCGAACCGTGGCAAGCACATCGCCGTGGCGGCGCCGGGCGTCGACATCCTGGTGCCGGCGCCGGGCGGCGCCTATCAGCTCACCACCGGCACCTCGGTCGCCGCCGCCCATGTGAGCGGCGTCGTCGCCCTGATGCTGGAGAAGCGGCCCGACCTGACCCCCGACGAGGTGCGCGCCATCCTGGTCGGCAGCGCCGCGCCGATCACCGGCACGGCCGAGACCGAGACGGGCGCCGGCCTCGTCGATCCGGTCAAGGCGCTGACCTTCGAGCCCGAGATGCCGGAGGAGCCGGCCGTCGCCTCCGACACGCCGGCGAAGCCCAGCACCCCGGCCGCCGCGGCCGCGGCGACGCCGCTCCCGACCCCGCGCGCCGCTCCGCGGCCGGCGGCGACCTCCGGCAAGGCGGTGGAGTAGGGGCGAGCCCGCGCCGCCCGTGGCGCCTCAGCGCCCGTCGCGCTCGCGCAGCGCGGCGCGCAGCGCGTCGGCGACGATGCGGGGCAGGGTGGTGGTCAGCACCGTCAGCTTGCCGTCGAGCTCGGCGAGACGCCGGCCGATGTCGTCGACCTTGCGCTCCATGCGGTCGAGCCGCGCCTCCAGCGCGGCGACCCGATCGCTGGTGCGCCGCGCCTCCGAGAGCACGTGGCGCGTCACCATCTTCTCGCCGTCGACCTCGCGCTCGAGAATCCCGAGCCGGGCGGCGAGCTGGTCGAATTCGTCTCTCGTGATGAGCTCGGTCATGGGAGCCTGCCGAAGGTGTCCACGCGATGCCGGCGGGGACGGGACGTCGTCGCGGGGCCCGTCCGGCGCCGCGTCGCGCCAGGGTCGGCGACCGTTAGTAAAACGTCAACCACGGCGGCGCCCGCGCCTTGCCGGACGGCGCCGGATGGCGCAGTTTTTCGTGGTCGCGTTGACCAGGAGTAAACCATGAGCGGTTCGGACGTCACGGGTATCGCCGGCGATCAGCTGCGCACCATCGTCGAGCGCATCGAGACCATCGACGAGGAGATCAAGGCGCTGAACGAGGCCAAGAAGGAGATCTTCCTCGAAGCCAAGGGCAACGGCTTCGACGTGAAGATCCTTCGCGAGGTGATCCGCATCCGCAAGCAGGACCAGAAGGAGCGGGACGAGCGCGAGACGCTGCTCGACCTCTACCTGGAGGCCATCACCAATGCGGCGGTGCCGTCCGCCAAGAAGAAGGCGGCCTGACGAAGCTGTTCGAGGCGTCGGCAGAAGAAGACGAATCCCCGGCCCCCGGCCGGGGATTTTTCGATTCGGGACCAGCTTCCGGACCGGCGTCGAACACGCGACCGGCCTCGCCGCGCGGCACCACGGTGCCTGCGAACCAATCGGGCGCCGGCACGTTGCCAGAGCGGTGCGGCCGACCACGCCGCAGGTTTCCCGTTCGACAGGCGCGACCGACATGATCAAGCTCGGCTACAAGCTGATGTCCGAGGAGCACGGGCCCCTCGACCTCGTCCGCAACGCCGTGGCGGCCGAGGAGGCCGGCTTCGACTTCGCGGCGATCTCGGACCATTTCTCGCCCTGGCTCGACGAGCAGGGGCACGCGCCGCTCGCCTGGTCGGTGCTCGGCGCGGTGGCGCAGGCAACCGGGCGGATCGGCCTGATGACGGCCGTGACCTGCCCGACCTTCCGGTATCATCCGGCGATCGTGGCGCAGGGCGCCGCCACCGTGGCGCTGCTGAGCGGCGACCGCTTCACGCTCGGGCTCGGCGCCGGCGAGCGGCTCAACGAGCACGTGATCGGCGCCGGCTGGCCGGGCCGCGTCGAGCGCCAGGACCGGCTCGCCGAGGCGCTGGACATCATCCAGGGCCTGCTGGGCGGCACGCTGAAGAACTACCAGGGGCGCCACCTGGTGCTCGATCACGCCGAGCTGTTCGACCGGCCGGACCGCAAGGTGCCGGTGGTGCTCGCCGCCGGCGGGCCGATGGCGGCGCGGCTCGCCGCCGAGAAGGCGGACGGCCTGATGGCGACCGACGCCGACACGGCGCTGACCGGGGCCTATGCGAAGGCCGGCGGCAAGGGGCCTCGCTACTGCGAGGTGTCGGTCTGCTGGGGGCCGAGCCAGGACGAGGCCAAGCGGACCGCGCACAAGTATTTCCGCTGGTCGGCCGCCGGCTGGCCCGTGATGGCCGAGCTGCCCGACACCGAGGGCTTCGCCGCCGCGAGCGCCAGCGTGACGCCGGACGACATCGCGAAGGTGGTGAGCTGCGGCCCGTCGATCGAGGCGCATGTGAAGGCGATCGGCAAGTATGTCGACGCCGGCTTCGACCACGTGGTGATCACCCAGATCGGCCCGCGCCAGCAGGAGTTCTGCGAGGTCTTCCGGCGCGAGCTGGCGCCGGCGCTGAAGGAGAAGGCCGCGGCGTAGCCGCGCCGTGCGCGGGCGCCCGGGTGACCAGCCGGACCTTCGGCGGCCGCTTGTCGCTCGCCGCGCGGCGTCGTATGTTCTTGCCATGATCCGGACATGGCGGAATGCCGTGAGCCGCAGAGTCTGGGGCGGCGAGCGGCCGAACCAGCTACGCGGCCTGGATTTCGACGCGGCCATCGATCTCCTGCTCGCGCTCAATGTGGCGAAGGGATTGGGGGATCTCAGCCCGCTGCGGAGCGTCGGTCTTCACAAGCTGAAGGGCGACCGCAAGGGACAGTGGGCCATGACCGTGAACGAGCGCTGGCGGATCTGCTTCGTCTTCCGCAAGGGGGACGCCTACGACGTCGAGATCGTCGACTATCACAAGGGATGAGGACGATGACTCCTGCCGTGCATCCGGGCCGACTGCTCAAGCGGGAGCTGGTGGCGCGGGGCATCAGCGCCAACCGTCTCGCGCTCGATCTCGGCGTGCCGTCCGGTCGCATCACCGACATCCTGAACGAACGGCGCTCGATCTCGGCCGACACGGCCGTGCGGCTCGGCCGGTGGTTCGGGAATCCGCCGCAGTTCTGGCTCGATCTGCAGGGTCAGTACGATATCGCCGTGGTCGAGAAGGAGCACGGCGCCGAGATCGCGCGCCGCGTCCGCCCCGCGGACGCGGCCTGACGGCCTCCCCTCGGCCTCACCCCCGCTTCGCCACCGGCACGTAGTCGCGGCGCGTAGCGCCGGTGTAGAGCTGGCGCGGGCGGCCGATCTTCTGGCTCGGATCGGAGATCATCTCCATCCACTGGGCGATCCAGCCGGCCGTGCGGGCGAGCGAGAACACCGCCGTGAACATGGCCGGCGGGAAGCCCATCGCGCGCAGCGTCAGGCCGGAATAGAAGTCGAGGTTGGGGAAGAGCTTCTTCTCGACGAAGTACTCGTCCGCCATGGCGGCGCGCTCGAGCTCCTCGGCGACCTCGAACAGCGGGTCGGCGACTCCGACCTCGGCCAGCACCTCGCGGCAGATGCCGTGCATCACCCGGGCGCGCGGATCGTAGCTCTTGTAGACGCGGTGGCCGAAGCCGAGCAGGCGGAACGGGTCGTCCGGATCCTTGGCGCGGGCGATGAAGGCCGGGATGCGCTCCGGCTTGCCGATCTCGGCCAGCATCTTCAGCGCCGCCTCGTTGGCACCGCCGTGCGCCGGGCCCCACAGGCAGGCCACCCCGGCCGCGATGCAGGCGAACGGGTTGGCGCCCGACGAGCCGGCGAGCCGCACCGTCGAGGACGACGCGCCCTGCTCGTTGTCGGCGTGGAGGATCAGAATCCGGTCCATGGCGCGGGCCAGCACCGGGTTGACCTTGTACTCCTCGAACGGCACCGAGAAGCACATGCGCAGGAAGTTGGCGGCGTAGTCGAGCTCGTTCTTCGGATACACGAAGGGCTGGCCGGTCGTGTACTTGTAGGCCATCGCCGCGATGGTCGGCATCTTGGCGATCATGCGGATCGAGGCGATCATCCGCTGGTGCGGATCGGCGATGTCGGTGGAGTCGTGATAGAAGGCCGACAGCGCGCCGACGCTGCCCACCATCACGGCCATCGGATGCGAATCGCGCCGGAAGCCCTGGAAGAACCGCACCATCTGCTCGTGCACCATGGTGTGGTGCGTGACCCGGTAGTCGAAATCCGCCTTCTGCCGCGCGGTCGGCAGGTCGCCGTAGAGCAGCAGGTAGCAGGTCTCCAGATAGTCGCCGCGGGCCACCAGATCCTCGACCGGGTAGCCGCGATAGAGCAGGTGGCCGGCATCGCCGTCCACATAGGTGATCTTCGACTCGCAGCTCGCCGTCGAGGTGAAGCCGGGGTCGTAGGTGAAGATGCCGGCCTGGCCGTAGAGCTTGCCGACGTCGAGGACGTCCGGCCCGGCGGTGCCGTGGCGGATCGGAAACGTGTGCGCCTTGCCGTCGATCGTGAGAGTCCCGTTCTGCGCGTGCGCACCCTGGTCAGCGGCCATCGTGGGGGATCCATCCTGAGCGGTTGGCGGCGGTCGAGAGACGGTCGGCAGCCGGGCGGGACGCCGTCGCGGCACCCGGGGCCTGCCGGTCGATGCGTGCCGGCATCTTACCCGGACGCGGGCCGGTGCCAAGGTGGGAGGAGGGCCCGGGGCGCGGTTTGGTAGCGGGTTGCTGCGGCGCACAAGACCGGGCCCCGGGGAGGGCTGCCGGGCCCTCTCAGCGGCGGTCGAGCAGGCCGCGCAGCCGCGCCCAGAAACGGGCGTCCCACGGTGCGGGCGGGGCCGGCAGCCGGGCGAGGGCGGCGTCCATGTCCCGCGCGAAGTCCGACCGCATGGCGGCGAGGCGCCGGGCCAGGCGGCCGCCGCCGTGGATGCGGTCGAACACCGCGTCGTAGTCCGCCAGCACGGCCGCGACCGTGTCGGGGATCTCCTCGAAGCGGCACCAGACGACGTGCTCGTGATACGGAACGTGCGTGCGCAGCGGCACGTCCTCGCTGATCACGATGGCGCCGCGCGACAGCGCCGGCAGCACCCGGAACTCCTCGATCGTGTGATGATGCGGCGTCTGGTGCGCGTTGACCAGAATCCTGGCGCTCCCGTACAGCCGGGCGAGGCCGGGGAGGTCGAACACGCCGGTGACGTTGCGGTATCCGGGAAACCGGTCCGTCAGGGCCCGGATCAGCGGCGCGCGGCGCGGCTGCGCCGTATCGAAGAAATTGCTGAGCACGTCGAGCGGGCGGTCGCCGCCGGTCTCGTAGGCGAAGGGCAGCGACGGCGCGTAGACGATCCTGTTCAGGATCGCGTCGGGAAAGAGGCCGCTGGTCGCGACGTTGACGACGTTCGGGACGGCGTAGTCGACGACGATGTCGGCGGCCTCGTAGTGCGCGGCGTTCACGACCCGCACCAGATAGGTCTCGGCCGGATCCAGGAGCGACGGCACGGTCCCGGCCGGCGTCCCCGCCGGCACGTCGCGCCCGCCCGGCAGCACCAGCGTATGCTCCTGCTGGAAGAAGACTTTCGTGCGCGACAGCCTCACGCGCCGCGCCGCGAGATGCCGCAGCACCAGGTCGCGGTTCATCAGGAGCGGCGAGTCGTTCAGCAGCGGCATCGCGGGTTCCGGACCGGCGCCCCGGTCTCGCACGCGGCGGGGAGGGGAGCAAGGCGGCGCGCGTTGCCGCAGTCTCTGTGGTCGTAGCCCGCGTCGAGCGAAGCGAGACGCGGGACCGGCCTCGCGGCGACGCTCAGCCCGGCTGTCGCTGCGGTCCGGCCGGGCTCCGGGTCACCGTCCGTCGCGCTCGCGCAGCACCTCGCGCATGGTGTCGGCGATCAGGCCGGGCAAGGTGGCGGCGAGGCCGGACACCTTGCCGTCGACACCTGCGATTCTGCCGTTCAAGTCCTCGGCGATGCCCTCGACTTTTCGGCTGAGGTCATCGAGCTTCAGCTCCACCCGGTCGAGACGGGACTTGATCGCGGCGAGGTCGTCGGAGTTGCGGCGCGTCTCGGTGAGCACATGGCGCGTGACCATCTTCTCGCCGTCGACCTCGCGCTCGACGACACCGACGCGGCCGACGAGATGCTCGAACTCGGTGCGGGTGACGTAGTCGGTCATGGGGCTCACCGTTCGCTGCCGCCGATATTAACCCGTAGCCCGCAAGGAGCGAAGCGGATTGCGGGGCGGCGCCGCGACCCGGACGGTGCTTGCCTGCTCCGATTCCGGATACCCGTCGTAGCCCGTTGAGCGAAGCGAAACGCGGGACCGGCGTCGCGACGACGCTCGCCCCGGCCTTCGCTGCGTTCCGGCCGGGCTACGTCTCGCTCCGCTCGGGAAAAGGCGGGCCGCTCAATTCACGACCGGCAGCAACTCGAACACGCGGCCGTGGCGGAGGGCTTCGGCGAGGTCGCCGCGGCGCAGGGCCAGCCGCATCGCTTCGAGCTTGCGGGCATCGTCGAGCGACATCGTCGGCGACGACGAGTCGTCGTTGTACAACAACTCGACGTCGACCTCGGCCGCGTACTTGCCTTCGTGAATCAGCTTGGTCGACGTCCGGATCACTTCGATCTTCGTCCTTTGAAGTCCGCGTCCCAGCGATCGTCGGGACGATACGCCGTCACCAGCACGGCCGGCCGGCGTTGATAATGGTCCGTAGCCCGCGTTGAGCGAAGCGAAACGCGGGACCGGCGTCGCGGCGATGCTCAGCCCGGCTGTCGCTGCGTTCCAGCCGGGTGACGATCGACGACCGACGACCCCGGGCTACGCTTGCTTCACGGGGACGAGCTCGAACACCGTCCCGTAGGTCTCCGCAGCGCCAAGGTCGCCGCGGCGCAGCGCGAGCCGGACGGCATCGAGCTTGGTCACATCGGCCGGCGAGAGATACGGCGACCAGGCGGTATCGTCCTCGATCAGCTCGACCTCGACCTCGGCCGCGTATTTTCCGACCTGAACCAGCTTGGTCCGTTTGCGGGTCATTTCGGTCTCCGCACCTTGAGGTCCGCATCCCAACGCGCCGGATCCGGCCTGTAGGCCGTCACCAGGACGGCGGGACGCCGCTGACCGGCAGGGATGGCCCAGACGACGTGAATGAGGCGCCCGTCCTGGTCCCGCTGCAGGGTCAGAACGCTCGGACCACGGTGCCGGTCCGCATACGCCTCGACCGTCACCCTCGGCAATGCCAGCGACCACCACGGTCGCCATGAAATCATCCGCGAGAATCTCGCCATAGCCGTGCTCGGAGGCGAGCCAATCGCCGCCGAGGACCAGCGTCTGGACCCGCCTCAGGATCTCGCTCATGCCGCGGCCATCCTGGTCTGCGGAGGCGACGATAGCGTCGTGATCGTAGGGCGGAATAGCGAAGAGACTGGGCAAGAATCGGCGGGTCGAGCTGATGTAAGATTCGTCTTATGACGAATCGCCCGTTCAAGACCGGCGTCAGCCGGGCGCAGCCGAG
>NZ_JAUSUJ010000038.1 GCF_030813915.1 Rhodoplanes tepidamans | reverse complement strand
GATTACGGCCACGCAGGGCCGGGAATCCAACGAGCGGTCTCCGTCAGCTCGTCACTATGCCAGTGACAGCCGACAGATACAGGAATCCAGCCGAGGACTCCGAAATTGTCGCTGGATTTCGGGTTCGCGGCTTCGCCGCGCCCCGGAATGACGGCGAACGGATCACCCGGACGCAGGCTCACCCGGCGATCTCGGCCGCGAGCTGCGCCGCGAGCCAGGGGGCGGTCGAGTACTTGCCGGTGTCGATCGAGACATAGGTGCCGCTGCGGGTGACGCCGTAGCGGTCGCGGCGGTGGAGCGACGAGGCCGGATCGCCGATCGAGCCCTCGCCCTGCGCCACCACCCAGCCGCCGCCCACCGTGACCGTCGCGGCGGCGCGCACCCGGGCGACCAGCTCCGGCACATAGGGCGCGAGCCCGTCCAGGATCGCGGCGGCGACGCGGTCGCGGCCGGCCGTGTCGAGCGCCGGCGGCGGGCGCCACGCGGCGGCGTCGACCACCAGGCCGGCCGGGTACCAGGAGAGATACAGCGTGCGGCCGTCGTAGTTCTTCACGTCGCCGAACGGGCCGGTGGCGATCACCAGGCTCGGCAGGTCGCAGGGCGCGGCGAGCCGTGCGAACAGCGACAGCCGCCAGCGGTAGGAGACCGGCCCGTCGGGCCGCAGCCCGACCGACGCGTCGACCGCGGCGCGGCCGTCCCACAGCGCGTTGACGATCACGTCGAACGTCGCGTCGACGGCCGGCTCGGCGACGATCCGCCAGCGGCCGTCGTTCTGCGCCGCGACGGCGCGCACCGTCGTGGCGGGGACGAAGGCGACGCCGCGCTCCGCCGCGATCGCCGCGGCGAAGCGGTCGGCGATCCACAGCGTGTCGACCGAGCGCTCCGGCACCCGGAAGCCGGCGACGATCGCGTCCGACGGCGTGACGGCCCGCAGCTCGTCCTCGGCGAGGCGCCGGGCCCGCGCGTCGCGCACGTCGTGCAGATAGTGCGCGGCGTCCGGATGCTCGCGCACCAGCGCCGCGACGGCGTCGTGATAGCGCCCCATCGCATCGGCATCGACGACCGAGTCGCGGTGGGTGACGAACAGGTCGTCGTCCTTGGAGATCGCCGGGGCGATCGAGCGGCCGATCAGATCCTCGACGATGCGGCGGAACGCCAGCCCGCCGGGCAGCACCTTGCGGGCGGTGGCGAGCGACGGGTCGGCGGCGTAGAGGCAGCCGAGATGGATCTTGCCCTCGTTCCAGCGGCTGGCGGCGGCGAACGGCTCCGCCGCGGCGTCGATCAGGGTGACGTGCAGGCCGCGTCGGGCGAGGAGCAGGGCGAGGCTGCACCCCATGATGCCGGCGCCGAGAATGCCGATGCGCCGCGCGCGATGCCGCGTCATCCGTCGCCGCGCCCGCCGGCCGCCGGCCGCTCGCCGATGTAGCTGCCGGGATCGAACGGCTCGCTGGCCAGCACCATCAGCAGTGCGTCCGGCGTGACGTAGGTCTGCTCCGCCCACACCAGTGGCTCCAGCAGCAGCGCCGTCTCGGTGGCGTCGAGCCGGACCCGCGCCTCGCGGCCCGCGTGGCAGAGCGCGACGTCGATCGTGCCGGCGAGCCGGACCAGGAGCTGGCGCGCCTTCGTGTTGGCGTGGCCGCCCCGCACCGTGCCGGCCGCCGACGGCTCGACCACGAACACGCGCCGCGGCACGAAGGGCAGGTCGGCATAGTCGAAGGGATGCAGCGCGCCCCGGGCATCCCGGCGCGAGGCGATCCGGATCGGCCGTACCACGCCGCCGAACGCCGTCAGAGACTCGAAACCCGTCATGTCGTCATCGAGACAAGGTGGCCTTGCAATGTCAGAGGCGAACAACTTATCGACAGGGCCGCAGGCTCGCAACCCGCCGGCATGACGCGCGCACGACGCCGGCCGGCCCGACCGCCGACGCCGGACGGAACCAGGACATGATCGAGACCGACGCACGCATCCTGATCGGGGTTCCGGCCTTCGCCGGCGCCGCCCACATCGGCGAGACGCTGCGCTCGATCGCGGCACAGACCTGCCGGGATTTTCGGGTGCTGATCTCGGTCGACGGCGGCGACCGCGACACCGCCGCGGCCTGCGCGCCGTTCCTCGACGAGCCGCGCGTCGTGCGCGTGATGCAGGAGGAGCGGCTCGGCTGGGACGGCAACATCAACTGGCTGATGGCGCAGGCGCGCGGCGCGTTCTTCTGCTACTGGCAGCAGGACGACGTCGTCACGCCCGACTATCTGGCCGCGCTGCTCGCCGCCGCCGACGCGAATCCGGCGGCCGTCTGTCTCTACAGCGACCTGCAATGGACCGAGGGCGAGACCGCGCTGGCGGTCTGTCCGTCGGTCACCGGCTTCGCCCGCGACCGTGCCCTCGCGGTGCTGGAGAGCATGAATGGCGTGCCGTTCCGCGGCCTGATCAGGACGGCGGCGATCGCCCGCACCGGGCCGATCCGGCGGACGCCGTTCGAGAGCGCCCACGAGGAGTTCGTCTGGCTCGCGAAGCTGGCGCGCGAGGGCGATCTCCTGCGCGTGCCGGGCCCGCTCTACTACAAGCGCAAGCACGCCGGCAGCGTCTCGACCAGGTGGCACAGGCGCGAGCCGGCGTGGAAGCGCGCCGTGTGGATCGAGTACGGCCTCGGCATGCTGGAGACGCTGTGGCCGCTGGTCGCCGAGGCGGAGCGCGAGGTCGCGCTCGGCGTGGTGCTCGACCGCCTGTGCCGGCCGCGCGAGGGCCGCTTCCTGTTCTACGATCCCGCGGCCGAGCCGGTCGCCTTCGCGGCCGCGGTGGTGGCGCAGGCGTGCACGCGGTTCGCGTTGCCCGCCGTCGCGGCGGCGATCGCGTCGGGGGACACCGCACCGCGCTTCGCCGGCGGCTGCGGCGGCGACCTGCTCGATCGCGCCGTGCAGCGCCTGGCGGCGAGCGCCGCGGTTCGGCGCATGCTCGAGGACACCGGCACGGTCGAGCTCGGGTTCGCGGCCGGCGCCGCTGCCGGCCGCGCGCTGCTGGAGCACGGCTGGGCCGCGCCGGATGCGGCGGGGGCACCGATGCAGGGCCGCAGCGCCGCCCTGACGCTGCCGCTGCCCGAGACCGGGTCGTGGCGCGTCGTCTTCGCGGGCCTGCCGAGCGGGGCGCGCCGCCGCGGCACCGTGTCGATCGCGATCGACGCCGGAGCGCCCGCGGCGCTGGAGTGGGACATCGCCGGCCGGGTGGAGAGCCGCGTCGAGGCCGTGGTGGACGGGCGCGGGGACGCGGCCGTCCGCTTCACGGTGCCCGAGACCGTCGCGGCCTGGCCGCTCGGCCTGCGCCGCGAGCCCGCCGCCGGCATCACGCTCGACCGCATCACGATCTCCCGCGCGTGAGGTCGGGCGGCGGCGGCGACGCCCTCGCCCCTCGCGGGAGAGGTCACAGGGGCCGGTGATCCGCGCCCACGGCGGCAGCGATGGTCGCAAAGCCGTCGCGGCGGAGCAGGGCGGCGAGGTCGCGCTTGATGGTCACGGCGAAGCCCGGGCCGTTGTAGACCAGCGCCGAGTAGAGCTGCACCAGCGAGGCGCCGGCGCGGATCTTCACGTAGGCGTCCTCGCCGCTCGACACGCCGCCGCAGCCGATGATCGGCACCCGGCCCTGGGTGTGGCGGTACATCGAGCGCAGGCACTCGGTCGCCAGCCCCATCAGGGGCCGGCCCGAGAGCCCGCCCTCGGCGTCGCGCCAGCGGCTGCGCAGGGTGGGCGGCCGCGTCACCGTGGTGTTGCCGACGATCAGGCCGTCGACGCCGGTGTCGAGAACCACCTCGGCGATGTCGCGCACCTGGTCCTCGTCGAGATCGGGCCCGACCTTGAGCAGGATCGGCGGCCGCTTCGGCGCGGGTTCGGCCCCGGCCGCGCCGACGCGGTCGCGCGCGGCGAGCACGCGGCCGACCAGCGCCTCGATGGGCGCCCGCGCCTGCAGCCCGCGCAGGCCCGGCGTGTTGGGCGAGGAGACGTTGACGACCACGTAGTCGACCAGCGGCGCCACCGCGGCGATGCAGGTCTCGTAGTCGGCGGCGGCGTCCTCGGTGCTGCGGTTCTTGCCGATGTTGGCGCCGACGATGCCGCCGCGCGCGCCCTTCGCGCGCCGCGCCTTCAGCCGTTCGACGAACGGCTCCAGCCCCTCGCTGTTGAAGCCGAAGCGGTTGATCACCGCCTCGTCCTCGTCGAGCCGGAACAGGCGCTGGCCGGAATTGCCGGGCTGCGGCTTCGGCGTCACGGTTCCGGCCTCGACGAAGCCGAAGCCGAAGCCGAACATCGCGTCGATCACCTCGGCGTGCTTGTCGAAGCCGGCGCCGAGGCCGATCGGGTTGGCGAAGTCGAGGCCGAACACGCGGGTGGCGAGGATCGGGTCGTCGGCCGCGGCGGTCGGGCGCATCAGCCCGCGCTTGAGCGACACCACGGCGAGCCGGTGCACCTGCTCGGGATCGAGCCGCTTCAGGGCCGGCCAGGCGAGGCGGTAGAGGAGGTCGTGCATCGGCCGTCAGCTCCGGCCGAACAGGCGCCGGATCCATGCGCGGATCACGGCCGTCACCAGCGCGAAGCCGGAGATCGGCTTCGCCGCGGGCCGGGCGGCGGGCTGCGCGGCCGGCCGGGGCGGGGGCGGCGCATCCGTGGCCGCCGCGGCCGGGGCCGCCGATGCGGTCTCCGTCGGGGCCGCCGCCGCGGCCGGGGCCGCCGATGCGGTCTCCGCCGGGGCCGCCGCCGCGGCCGGCGGGTTCGCGGCCAGCTCGGCCCGCAGGGCCTCGGCGAACTGCTTGATCAGCTGGGCGGCGGTCGCCTGCACGATGGCGGTGCTGCGCCCGTACTGGGCGACCGTGCCGGTGAGCGCCAGGCTGGTGTGGACCTTCACGGTCGAACCGCCCGCCGACGGCTCGATGCGGAACGCCACCGTGGCGTTGGCGCCGCCGCGGCCCTTGCTGTCGGTGCCCTGGGCCGTCACCTTGCAGGCGCGGGCGGCCGCGTCGATCTCCTCGAACGTCACCACGCCGCCGAACGACAGCGCCACCGGCCCGAGCCGCACATGGGTGCGGCCCTTGTAGGTCCGGTCGTCCACCACCTCGGTCAGCTCGGCCCCCGGCATGCAGGGGGCGATCCGCTCGATGTCGAGAAGCAGCGGCCACGCCTGCTCGGGCGGCAGCGGCACCTCGAACGCATTGTCGAATTCCATCCTCGTTCCTCGGCTGCCGGCGCGCCCTCCCGGCCGGGACGGCACCGGTCGATGTCGGCAGCGGGACGACCGTGCGGGCATCGGGGCATGGCTTCGCCCGCCGCGCCCTCGGGCGCCGCGGGACGGACGGCGGCTGTTATCGCGGCGGAGTTTTGCCGATGCAAGCGGTGCAGGCGCGGGGCGGGGCGGCGGGGCCGGTTCTCCACCGGGAAGCGGGAGGGGGGCCGCGAAAGGGCCGCGCCCCTGTCTGGTCAGTCCGGGTTCGCCGCCGCGCGGCGCCCCGGAACGACGGCAGGAGGCCTCACCCCGTCTGCCCGGCCCGCAGCGGGACGACGTCGCGGGGGCCGAGATGCTCGGACAGCTTGATGCGGTCGTACTCGGCCCAGACGTGGCTCAGCCAGTAGCGGACATAGCCGCGCAGCACGAAGGAGTAGTTGGCGGTCTCGGCCTTGGCGGTCTTGTTGGCCACGAAGGTGAGGAACGGCACCGAGGCGAGCTCGACCTGCTCGGCCGCCATCTCGTTGAGCTTCGGGATGGTGATCTCGGAGACGCCCTGCAGCCGCTTGAAGTAGTTGTCGTAGGTGGCCTGGTCCCACTCGAAGAACGAGGTGTTGTTGATGAAGTTCTTCACCAGGTGGTACTTGGTGCCGCTGACGTGCTCGGACGTCTCGGCGATCTCCTCCAGCGACGAGATCGACGGCCCGAGAATGTGGAACAGGGTCAGGCTGATCTGCCCCTTGCGGGCGGCGTCGGTGAAGCCGATGTCGCGCAGCGCCCGCAGCGTCGGGGTGAGCAGCCCGGCCCGCACGTCGATCACGGTCACCTGCGCGTCGGTGAGCGAGTCGAAGATGCGCATCTGGTCCGCCACCGTCGTGATGTCGACGATCTCGGTGATGTCGGGATGGAAGCGCTTCAGGGTCCCCTTCGGGGACTCGGTGTCGAAGGCGCGGGTCGGCAGCTTGCGGGCCAGCAGGTAGTCGAGCAGCGTTCGGGCGACCGTCGTCTTGCCCACGCCGCCCTTGTCTGCCCCCACCAGCACGACGGCTGGGCTCGCCATGACGATCCTTCCGAAAGAGAGCGAATCACTGCCGGCAGGTTACGCCAGCCCGATCGCGCGCGCATGTCGGAAGGGCCGCGAAACCGCCGGAATCCACGGCGGCGGGGGCGGACCTAGCGTCGCGGGCCCCACGGACCCGGAATCGGGAACGGATTCGGCACCCCGCCGGGCCCCTGGCCGGGCAGCGGGCTGCGCCCCTGGCCGTCTCCGGACGAGGGGTCCGGCGCCGCCGGAGGTGTGGCGGTGCCGGTCGTGCCGGCCGTGCCGGGCGTGCCGGCCGGGTCGGGGACGTCGCCCCAGGGGCCGTGCCGCGGGGCTTCGGCCTCGCCGGTCTCCTCCGGGGGAAACGGCTCGCCGGGCGGGGGCAGGGCGATCGGCCCGGGATCGTGGCCGCCGGCGAACTTCACCAGCGCCGCCACCCGGCTGTCGACCGAGGGGTGGGTGGCGAACAGGTCGGAAAAGCCCTGGCGCGGGTTGTCGACGCACAGCTCCATCACGGCCGAGGTGGCGCCCTCGAGCTCGCCGCGCCCCTCGATCTTGCGCAGCGCCGAGATCATCGCGTCGGGATTCTTGGTGAGCTCGACGGCGCCGGCGTCGGCCAGGAACTCGCGCGAGCGCGACAGCGCGAAGCGGATCACCGAGGAGAGCAGCCAGGCCACCGCCACCAGCACGACGGCGATCAGCAGGGCGGCGCCGGCCCCGCCCTTGCCGCGGTCGCCGCCGCCGGAGCTGCGCGAGCCGCCGCTCCAGCGCACCCGCAGGCCCATGCGGAAGACCAGCTCGGCCACGAACGAGATGACGCCGGCGATGATCACGGCGATCACCATCAGGCGGACGTCGCCGTTGCGGATGTGGGTCAGCTCGTGGCCGAGCACGGCCTCGATCTCGGCGTCGTCGAGCCGCTCCAGGAGCCCGGTCGTCACCGACACGGCGTACTGCTTCTCGTTCAGCCCGGTGGCGAAGGCGTTGAGCGCGTCGCTCTCGACGATCTTCAGCTTCGGCATCGGGATGCCGCGCGAGATGCACAGGTTCTCCAGCAGATTGTACAGTCGCGGCTGGTCCTTGCGGGTGACGTCGCGGCCGCCCGTCACGGCGTCGATCATCGCCTGGTGGAAGCGCCAGGCGATCGCGATCCACAGGCCGGTGCCGACGGTGGCGAACGGGAAGGCGACGACGAAGTCCTGCCGCGCCTTCATGAGCAGCCAGGGCAGCGACGCGTCGGTGGTCAGCGCCTCGCCGGCGAGCGCGCCGGCGTAGACCATCACGTAGACGAGACCGAACAGCCCGATCAGCAGGACGACCGAGCGCCGCCGGTTCGACTGGATGTGGGTGTAGAGCCCGTAGGCCATGGCGCTTCCGAGGGACGTGATCGAGAGGAAGAGCCCCCCACCCCCGACCCCTCCCCGCCAATTGCTGACGCAATTCGGAGGAGGGGAGTCGATGCGCTCGGCGTCCCTTACGTGAGGGGGGCGAAGCGCTTTCCCACCCCTCCCGCCCGCGCGCGAAGCGCGTGGTGGGGAGGGGTCGGGGGTGGGGGGTACTTCACTTCATGACAACTCCGGCGACACCGGTCGCGGCTCAGAACTTCACGGCCGGCGCCTGCTCCAGCGTCTTCCGCTCCTCGCCGACGTCGAAGAAGGTCTGCGGGTGGAAGCCGAAGGAGGCGGCGAACAGGGCCGCCGGGAACTGCTGGATGCCGGTGTTGTACTCGCTGACCGCGTTGTTGAAGAAGCGCCGCGCCGCCGCGAGCTTGTTCTCGATGTCGGAGAGCTCGGTCTGGAGCTGCTGGAAGTTCTGGTTGGCCTTGAGGTCCGGATAGGCCTCGGACAGCGCGAACAGCTGGCGCAGCGCGCCGGTGAGCTGGTTCTCGGCGGCGACCTGCTGGTCCGGCCCCTGGGCCGAGATGGCGCGGTTGCGGGCGGCGACCACCGCCTCGAGGGTGCCGCGCTCGTGCGCGGCGTAGCCCTTCACGGTCTCGACCAGATTGGGGATCAGGTCGTGGCGCTGCTTGAGCTGGACGTCGACGTCGGCGAAGGACTGGTTCACGCGCTGACGCATCGCGACCAGGCCGTTGTAGATCGTGATCACCCAGAGGATCAGCGCGACGATCACTCCGATGACGATCCAGGCGGTGGTGGACATGGAGGGGCTCCGAGACGGGCGCAGGCCGGCGATGGCCGGCCGCTCACTATAGCGGAAGCCGGAGCGGGGCGTGCGGCGTCGTCGTCCCCCCGCCGGCCGCACCCCTTGGTCGCGCGGCGGCGCCGTCCGGTTCGATGCCGGCGGCACCGTCATCGCAACGCGCGCCGGAACGACAAGCCCCAAACGAAAGGAGAGCCCCGAAGGGCTCTCCTGCAGATCGTCGCAGATGGTCGCTCGCCGCCGGATCGTCGTCGCGGCCGAGCGTCTGGCTCACCAGCCCCACGGATAGGCGGCGCCCCAGTACGGGCCGCCCCAGCCGCACACGTTCACGCGGCGCCAGCCCCACGGGGTGAAGCGCCAGCGCCAGCACGAGCCGTAGTAGCCGGCGCCGTAGAAGCCGGCACCCACCACGACCGGCGCGATCCACGGACGCCGCCAGCGGTAGGGCCGGCCGCCCCAGTAGGCGCGCCGCCAGCCCGGATAGCCGCCGCGATAGATCGGGCGCCCGACATAGCGCGGGCCGCCGACGAACCGCGCGCCGCCGCCATAGAACCGCGGGCCTCTCACGAAGCCGGGCCGTCCGACGAAGCGCGGACCGCCGCCTCCGACGAAGCGCGGCCCGCCCATCCGGGGCCCGGCGAAGCCGCCCCGGAAGCCGCCGCCACCCATGCGCGGGCCGGCGAAGCCGCCGCCGCCCATCCGCATTCCACCACCGCCGTGGAAGCCGCCGCCGCCGCCCCGGAAGCCGCCGCGCTGGGCGTCCGCCGTGGTGGTCGCGCCGAAGAACATCACCGTCGCCCCGATGGCCAGCGCGCTCACCAGGCCGCCTCGCAACCCTTTTGTCCAGAAACGCATGGTCCGTTGTTCTCCGAAGGGTCTTGTCGCCTCGCCCGCTTTGTCGCGCGACATGGTCGCACGTCCAGGTGAACCGCCACTGAACGTCGCAGTTCCCGCGCGGACCAACAACTTACACCGGGATCTCGGCACGATTCCGGACGGCCGGCGGCCGCGGGGCGGCGCGCCGGACAATTCTTCGGGATGTCGGGTCGGGACGGCGCCGGACGATGCGCGCGGGCCGGAGGGCAGGGCCGGGCGGTAGCGGAGCCGCCGCCCGCCGGCTCAGGCGACCGCCTGCTCGATGATCTTCTCGGCCGCCTCGAGATCGACCGAGACGAGCTGCGACACGCCGCGCTCCGCCATGGTCACGCCGAACAGCCGGTTCATCCGCGCCATGGTGATCGGATTGTGGGTGATCACCACGAAGCGGGTGTCGGTCGACTTGATCATCTCGTCGAGCAGGTCGCAGAAGCGGTCGACATTGTGGTCGTCGAGCGGCGCGTCGACCTCGTCCAGCACGCAGATCGGCGCCGGATTGGTGAGGAACACGGCGAAGATCAGCGCCATCGCGGTGAGCGCCTGCTCGCCGCCCGAGAGGAGCGACAGCGTCGCCGGCTTCTTGCCGGGCGGCTTGGCGAGGATGTCCAGGCCGGCCTCCAGCGGGTCCTCGCTCTCGGTGAGCTGCAGCTCCGCCGTGCCGCCGCCGAACAGGCTGGCGAACAGCCGCTTGAAGTGCTCGTTGACGACCTGGAACGAGGCGACCAGGCGGTCGCGCGCCTCCTTGTTGAGGCTCTGGATGCCCTGGCGCAGCCGCTTGATGGCGGCGACCAGGTCCTCGCGCTCGGTGGTCAGGGTGGTGTGCTGCTGCTCGATCTCGCGCAGCTCCTCGTCGGCCCGCAGGTTCACGGCGCCGAGCCGCTCGCGCTCGCGGCGCAGCCGGTCGAGCTTCTCCTCCACGGCCGACAGCTCGGGCAGGGCGGCCTCCGGGGCGAGCTCGGCGATCGCCAGCAGCGCGGCCGGCTCGACCTCCAGCACGTCGTTGATCTCGCGGGCGACGTCGGCGAGCCGGCGCTTGGCCGCCTCGAAGCGCTCCTCGGCGCGCACCGCCTGCTCGCGCGCCGTCGCCATGGCGTCGCGCGCCACGTTGGCGGCCTTGTCGGCGTTGCGCTGGGCCGTCTCGGCGGCGGCGAGCCGGTCGCCGGCCTCGCGGCGGGCGGCCTCGGCGGTCTCGACCTCGCCGATCAGGGCGCGGCGCTTGAGGGCGAAGTGGGCGGGCGCGTCGGACAGCTCCTCGCGCTCGGCCTCGGTCTCGGCGAGGCGCGCCGCCAGCGTCTCGATCTGGCCGCCGGCGTTCTGCTTGCGGTTCCGCCACGCCTCGATGTCGCCTGCCACGGTGGTGAGCCGGCGGGTGGTCAGATCGATCTCGCGGGCGAGCGCCTGGGCGGCGGCGCGGGCCTCGGCCTGGGCGGCGCGCTCGACGCCGGCGCGGGTGCGGACCTCGGCGAGATCGGCCTCCAGCCGGTCGGTCGGCTCCAGCTCCTCCAGGGCGGCGGCGGCCTCCTCGGCGGCGGCGCGGGCCTCGTCGCGGGTGGCGGCGAGGCGCGACTGCGCCTCGACCAGGCCGGCCCGGCGGGCGGTCAGCCGGCCGAGCTCGCGCTCGGCGGCGGCATGGCGGTCGCGCGCGGCGTCGGCGGCGCGCTGCAGGTCGCGGCGGGCGCCGCGGCTCGCCTGCTCCTGCTCGGCCGCCTCGCGCACCTCGGCCTGGGCGGCCTCGACGGCGGCCCGGCGGGTCTCCACCTCGGCGCGGGCGACCGCCAGCTCCTGCTCGATGTCGGCCAGCCGGTTGCGCTCGGCGAGCCGGCGGGCGGCGCCGGTCGGCGCATGCGCCGCCACCGCGAAGCCGTCCCAGCGCCAGAGGTCGCCGTCGAGCGAGACGAGGCGCTGTCCGGGCTTCAGCTGCGCGGCGAGGCGCGGGCCGTCGGCGCGGGCGACGACGCCGATCTGGGCGAGGCGGCGCTTCAGCTCCGCCGGCGCCTGCGAGACGTGGGCGCCGAGCGATTCCAGTCCGTCGGGCAGGGCCGGGTCGGTGCCGTCGCCCTCCGCCAGCGTCCAGCGGATCGGCGCGCTCGGCTCGACCGGCGCGTCGAGATCGTCGCCGAGCGCGGCGCCGAGCGCCGTCTCGTAGCCCTTGTCGACCTTGAGCGCGTCGATGACCGGCGGCCACATCTGCTTGGCGTCGACATGCAGCACCTTGGCCAGCGTCTTCGCCTCGGTCTCCAGCCGGTTGGCGCGGCGCTCCGCCTCGGCGAGCGGCTGGCGGGCGACGTCGAGGGCCTGCCGGGCCGCGGAATGCGCCGCCTCGGCCCGCACCGACGCGGCCTCCGCCTCGGCGGCGGCCTCGTTGGCGGCCTCGACCGCCTCGGCGAGCGCGTCGAGATCGACCGCGCTGTTCGCCTCGGCCATCATCCGGTCGAGGTCGGCCGTGACGCTCGCGAGCTCGCTCTCGGTGCGGCTCGCCCGCTCGCTCTGGGCCCGCATCGCGCTTTCGAGCTGGCGCCGGCGCGCCGCCACGTCGGCGAGCGCCGCGGTCAGCTCGGCGAGCCGCTTCTCGGTCGCGCCGACCGACTCGTCGGCGACGGCGACCCGCTCGTCGATCTCGGCACGGCGCTCGGCGGCGGCCTCGAGATCGCCCTGCAGCGTCTCGCGCTCGGCCTCCAGGCGCTCGATGGTGCCGTCGGCGTCGGCCAGCATCTGGGCCTCGCGATCGCGGTCGCGGGCGATCTGCTCGGCGCGCCGGATCAGCTCGGCCATGCGCTCGTTGGCGCGGGCCTCCTCGCGCTCCAGGGCGTCGCGGGCCGAGACGAGGCGCTGCAGGGCGGCGGCCGCCTCGGCCTCGGCGTTGCGCAGGGCCGGCAGGGCCGCGGCGGCGAGCGCCTGGGCCGTGGCGGTCTCGCCCTGCGCCGCCGTGAACTCGACCACCGCGCGCGAGCTCTCGTCCTTGGCGGCCTCGGCGGCCGCGACCTCGGCGGTCGCCTGGCTCCAGCGGACGTGGAACAGCGTCGCCTCGGCCTTGCGCACATGGCCGGACAGCGCCCGGTAGCGCACCGCCTGGCGGGCCTGGCGCTTGAGCGACTCCATCTGCTGGGCGAGCTGGCCGATGACGTCTTCCAGCCGGGTCAGGTTCTGCTCGGCGGCGCGCAGCCGCAGCTCGGCCTCGTGGCGGCGGGCGTGCAGGCCGGAGATGCCGGCGGCCTCCTCCAGCACGCGGCGGCGCTGCTCGGGCTTGGCCTGGATGATCTCGCCGATGCGGCCCTGGTGGACGAGCGCCGGCGAGCGCGAGCCCGACGACGCGTCGGCGAACAGGATCTGGACGTCGCGGGCCCGCACCTCGCGGCCGTTGACCCGGTACACCGAGCCCTGCTCGCGCTCGATGCGGCGCGACACCTCCAGCGTGTCGTCGCCGTTGAACTGGGCCGGCGCCGTGCGGGTGGCGTTGTCGATCAGGATCTGGACTTCGGCGGTGTTGCGGGCCGGGCGCTTGTGATTGCCGGAGAAGATCACGTCGTTCATGTCGGCGGCGCGCATCGCCTTGTGCGACGCCTCGCCCATCACCCAGCGCAGCGCCTCGACGAGGTTCGACTTGCCGCAGCCGTTCGGGCCGACGACCCCGGTGAGGCCCGGCTCGATGACGAAATCGGTCGGCTCCACGAAGGACTTGAAGCCGATCAGGCGCAGCCGCTTGAACTTCATGACAGGAGTGCTCCCCCCGCAGGACGCATGGCTTCGGCCGCGCGGGACGGGATCGCCGTCGCGCACGCGAGGAAAGGGCCCGGGCCCTGAAAGGTCGAGGTCTGCCGCATCGCGGCGGAGAATGAATCGATCGCGGCCGCGAACGCAACAGGGGCGGCCGGCTTGTCCACCGCCGCCGGCCGTGCCGCCGCCCCGGCGCGGCCCCTCCCGGGGCCCGCGGAGCGGCGCCGCCGCGCCGCCGCGGTCCGGCTCAAGTCCTTGCTACTGCTGAAGGATCAGGCCTTGAGATGCTTCTCGATCACCTTGACGAACTCGTCCAGCGGCAGGGCGCCGACGACGCGCTCGCCGTTGACGAAGAAGGTCGGGGTCGACTGCACGTTGAAGGTCTGCGAGCCGCGCTTGCGCACCTCGTCGATGCCGTCGAGCAGCTTCTGGTTCTGCAGGCAGGCCTCGAAGCTCTGCTGGGTGAAGCCGGCCTGCTTGGCGATGCCGAGCAGCGGCGGGATCGGGTTCTGCACCACCCACTTGTTGAACTGGGTGAACAGCGTCTCGACCATCGGGTAGTACTTGCCCTCGCCGGCGCAGCGCGCCAGCATGAAGGCGCCGGCGGCGAGCGGGTCGAGCGGGAACTCGCGCAGCACGAAGCGCACCTTGCCGGTCTCGACGTAGCGCTCCTTGATGGCGGGCAGCACGTCGCGGAAGAAATGGGCGCAGTGCGAGCACGTCATCGAGTGGTACTCGACGATGGTGACCGGGGCGTCCGCCTTGCCGATGGTGATCTCGCCGAGCGGGCTCGGCTTCATCAGCTCCGCCACGTCGACCGTGTCGGCGCGCGCCGTCACCGGAACCCCGATCGCGGCGGCGAGGACCAGGCAGGAGGCGCTGGTGACGAGTTGGCGGCGAGTGACGGGCACGGGGATCCTCTTCGGCTGCGCTGCGTCCGGCTCCTCCGGAAGCGCGAGCGGTTGGCTAGCGGGTTTGCACAAAAAGGGCAATCTGGCGCGGATTTGTGGCGGCAGCGCCGCGTTCACGTCCGCTTGAACGACGGCCCGGCCGGCCGGGCCGGCCACGGAGCCGGCCGCGGGCCGGTCAGCGGCGTTTCACCGCCGCGCCGAGCCGGGCGAGCGCGTCGCGCAACCCCTGGTCGGCGAGCGGGGGCAGGGCCGCCGCGGCCGCCGCGACGGCCTCGGAGTCCGGGCCGCGCCGGGCCTTCTTCTGCCGGCGGCGCTGCAGCGGCGCCTGTCGCATCGCCAGCCGTCCGACCGCCGGCCAGCCGAAATACTGGTTGATGCGGGCGACGATGACGCCGGCCATGTGCTGCACCTCGATGGCCGCCGGCCCTTCCACCCGCAGCACCAGGGTGGCGGGCTCCTGCGCGTCGGTCGCCTCGCGCCGGCGCGGCCACTCGATCTTCATCGGCTCGGCGATGCCGGCGACCTCGGCCCCGACGATGTCGTCCCAGTGGGTGACGATCTCGGTCGCCGCGAAGCCCTGCCGCCGGAAGGCCGGCGTCAGCGCGGGGCCGACCAGGTCGGCGAGGGGGCGGGGGCGGGACCGGACCGGCGGCGGCATGGGCGGGACTCGGATGGGCTCCGGTTCGGGGTCTGGCCGGCGCTTGTTCGCGGCGCCGGCCTCTGTCAGAGGAGCGGCATGACCGTAGCAGTGCCGCCCGCCGGGCGAAAGCCGCGCCTCCCGCGAACGCCGTCCGCCGCGCGCCTCGCCCCCGCGCGCCGGCCCGACGCCGCCGCGCTGACCGCCGCGCTGCTCGGCTGGTACGACCGCCACCGCCGGGTGCTGCCCTGGCGGGCGCCGGCCGGCGTGAGGGCCGACCCCTATGCCGTCTGGCTGTCCGAGATCATGCTGCAGCAGACCACCGTCAAGGCGGTGGTGCCGTATTTCCGGACCTTCACGGCGGCGTTCCCGACCGTGCGGGACCTCGCCGCCGCCGAGCTCGATTCGGTGCTGCGGCTGTGGGCCGGCCTCGGCTACTACGCCCGCGCCCGCAACCTGCACGCCTGCGCCCGGGCCGTGGCGGAGCGTCACGGCGGCGTGTTTCCCGGGACCGTGGACGCCCTGCGGGCGCTGCCCGGCATCGGCGACTACACGGCGAACGCGATCGCCGCCATCGCCTTCGACGTGCCGGTCGTGCCGATCGACGGCAATGTCGAGCGGGTGCTGACACGGCTGCACGCGCTCGAGGAGGAACTGCCGGGCGGAAAACCGCGGCTGCGGGCGCTCGCCGACGCGCTGGAGCCGGCCGGCCGCGCCGGCGACTTCGCGCAGGCGCTGATGGATCTCGGCGCGACGATCTGCACCCCGAAGTCGCCGGCCTGCGTGCTGTGCCCGTGGTCGGAGCCATGCGCGGCGCGCCGCCGCGGCGATCCGGAGGGCTTCCCGCGAAAGGCGCCGAAGAAGGAGGGGACGCTGCGCCGCGGCGCCGCCTTCGTGGCGGTGCGCGGCGACGGCGCCGTGCTGGTGCGCTCGCGTCCGGAGAAGGGGCTCCTGGGCGGCATGACCGAGGTGCCGACGACCGCGTGGTCGGCGGATTTCTCGCCGCAGAACGCGCTCGATCACGCGCCCGGTCTCGACGCGGTCGCGCCGGGCTGGCGGCGCCTGCCGGGCGTCGTCACCCATGTCTTCACGCATTTCCCGCTCGAGCTCTTCGTCTTCGTCGCCGCCGTTCCGGCCGGTGTCGATGCGCCCGCCGGGACCCGCTGGGTCGCGCAAGGCGACATCGCCGGCGAGGCGTTTCCCAACGTGATGCGCAAGGTGCTGGCCCATGCCGGCATCGACCCGAAGCCGGCGCCGCCGGACCCGTCCCCCCGAATCAGCAAGCCGAAACGGAGCCCCCGATGACTCTCCAGCGTCTGCATGTCGGCCCGCGCATGAGCGCGGTCGTGATCCACGGCGACACCGTCTATCTGCGCGGCCTCACCGCCGAGGAGACGGCCGGCCGGAGCCTCGCGGCGCAGACGACCGAGATTCTCGGCGAGATCGACCGGCTGCTCGCCGAGGCCGGCACCGACAAGTCGAAGCTGATCAGCGCGACGATCTGGCTCAGCGACATCCGCACCGTCGACGAGATGAACGCCGTGTGGGACGCCTGGGTGGTGCCGGGCGCGACCCCGGTGCGCGCCTGCATCGAGGCGCTCCTGCAGGGCGCCGACCTGAAGATCGAGATCCAGGTGACGGCGGCGCGGTGAGCGGACGTGCGACCAGCCCCGAGCGGTGCAATGGTTCGAGTCGTCATGCCCGCGCTCGTCGCGGGCATCCACGTCTTCGCTGACGCTCGGTGCGGAAGAGCGTGGATGGCCGGGACGAGCCCGGCCATGACGAGTTTCGGGTCGGGACGACTGGCCCGCGCGTAATCGCCGACTCGCCTACTCCGCCGCCTGCATCTGCTCGGCCCGGAAGGCGGCGCGCAGCGTGTCGATGGGGGCGAGGCCCTTGTCGGTCTCGACGTGCCAGAAGGTCCAGCCGTTGCAGGCGTCCAGCCCTTGCGCGATGGCGCCGATGCGGTGGATCGAGCCGACCGTCTCGCCGAGGCTGACGGCACCGTCGGCGCGCACCAGCGCGGTGACGCGCCGCTTGGCGTCGGTGAGCGTGGTGCCGGGCGATACCATGCCGCGCTCGATCAGCGCCGCGAACGGGACGCGCGGCGCCTCGCGCGCCGTCTGGAACGGGGCGACGCTCGCCGCCGGCAGCGGCAGCACCGAATCGATGCGGGCCTGCGCCGCCTCGGCATAGGCGCCGTCGCGCTCGAAGCCGACGAAGCGCCGGCCGAGCTTCTTGGCCACCGCGCCGGTGGTGCCGGTGCCGCAGAACGGGTCGAGCACCAGGTCGTCGGGGCGCGACGAGGAGAGAATCACGCGCGCCAGCAGCGCCTCCGGCTTCTGGGTCGGATGCAGCTTCTTGCCGGCGCCGTCCTTCAGGCGCTCCTCGCCGGTGCACAGCGACAGCGTCCAGTCGGAGCGGACCTGGACGTCCTCGTTGCCGGCCTTCAGGGCCTCGTAGTTGAACGTGTAGCCCTTGGCGTTGGGCTCGCGCGCCGCCCAGATCATCGTCTCGTGCGCGTTGGTGAAGCGGCGCCCGCGAAAGTTCGGCATCGGGTTCGACTTGCGCCAGATCACGTCGTTGAGGATCCAGAAGCCGAGATCCTGGAGGATCGTGCCGACCCGGAAGATGTTGTGATAGGAGCCGATCACCCACAGGGTGGCGGACGGCTTCATCACGCGGCGCGCGGCGAGCAGCCAGGCGCGGGTGAAGTCGTCGTAGGCCGAAAAGCTCTCGAACTTGTCCCAGGCGTCGTCGACCGCGTCGACGCGCGAATCGTCGGGACGCTTGAGGTCGCCCTGGAGCTGCAGGTTGTAGGGCGGATCGGCGAAGACGAGGTCGACCGAGGCGGCCGGCAGCTTCGACATCTCGGCCACGCAGTCTCCCGTGACGACACGGAACGACGGGGCGGGGCGGGGAGTTGAGCGGGGCGTCCTGACGGACGCCCCGCGACGCGTAACACCCATGACTCGGTACTCTACTTGAGCGACGCGATCGGCGACGCGAGACCTTCAACCGACCCCAGGAATGTCGCCGACCAAGGTAAAAATCGGCTTAATCCCGGAGGCGGGCTGGCGCCGTAAATTGTCATGGACCATATTCTCGCCAGACGCGCGGGCGAGCCCTTCCGGGCGGACGTGTCCGTCCGGGCGTCCCCGAGGTGGCGCGGCGTCCGCGCGAGGCGACGGAGCAAGAACCGATGCGCTGGGACAACCTGCCTGAGAGCGAGAACGTCGAGGATCGGCGCGGCGACGACGGCGGCGGCCGCGGCGGCTTCGGCATGCCGATGGGCATGGGCGGCGGCGGTGGGCTCGGCATCGGCACCATCGTCGTGCTCGGCCTGATCGGCTGGGCGCTCGGCATCGATCCGCGCATCCTCATCGGCGGCGCCGAGATGGTGGGCGGGAGCAGCCATCGCGAGGCGCCGGCGCAGTCGAGCCAGCGCCAGACCGGCAGCCCCGACGACCAGATGGGCAAGTTCGTGTCCCGCGTCCTCGGCAGCACCGAGGTGCAGTGGAGGGAGGTCTTCTCCAAGAGCGGCAAGACCTACCGGGCGCCGGTCCTGGTGCTCTACAACGAGGTGACGAACCAGCCCTGCGGCGGCGTCGCCCAGGCGTCGATGGGGCCGTTCTACTGCCCGGCCGACAAGAAGATCTATCTCGACACCTCGTTCTTCCGCGAGATCGAGCGCCGCTTCAAGGGCTGCGACGTCGGCTCGAAGTCGTGCCAGTTCGCCCAGGCCTACGTGATCGCCCACGAGGTCGGCCACCACGTCCAGAACCTGCTCGGCATCCTGCCCAAGGTGCAGGAGATGCAGCGCGGCATGAGCAAGGTCGAGGCCAACAAGCTGCAGGTCCGGGTCGAGCTGCAGGCCGACTGCTTCGCCGGCGTGTGGGCGCACTTCTCCGACCAGAAGTGGAACCTGATCGAGCCCGGCGACGTCGAGGCGGCGATGCGCACCGCCGCGGCGATCGGCGACGACAAGCTGCAGATGCAGGCGCGCGGCCGCGTGGTGCCGGACAGCTTCACCCACGGCTCGTCGGCCCAGCGCCAGCGCTGGTTCGAGACCGGCCTCAAGCAGGGCTCGGTTGCGGCCTGCAATACGTTCCAGGCCCAGAGTCTGTGATAAGGGAGCGGCGTGCTTTTTCGCGCGCCGCGTCCGGACGGTCCGTGCCGGCGCGCCTCTGCAGAGGGCCTGCCATGATCGTCGAGTTCGTCACCTTCGAATCGCCGGAGGGCTGGGATCGCGCCCGCGTGCTCGCGGACGCCGAGACCACCATCCCGAAGTGGAGCGCCAACCGGGAGCTCCTGCGCAAGCACTTCCTGCTCGGCCTCGGCGACGCCGCGGGGACCGGCGGCGGCATCTACGTCTGGCCGTCGATCGAGGCGGCGCAGCGGGCCCACGACGACGCCTGGCGCGAGGGCATCAAGCGGCGCACCGGCGGCTATCCGACGATCCGCTACTTCGACCTGATGCTGCTGATCGACAACGAGCACGGCCGCGTCACCGCCTGGGACGAGGCCGGCGCCCCGCACGACCGCACGCCGACCCCGGCGTGAGCGGTTTCTCTGTCCGCCCATAGAGGGCGAATCCCTCCGTCATTCCGGGGCGCGCCGCAGGCGCGAACCCGGAATCCAACGGCACGATCGGCATCCTGGGCTGGGTTCCGGGTTCGGCGCGGAGCCTGTGCTCGGGCGGCGCGAAGCGCCGACCCGAGTGCGCCGCCCCGGAACGACGGGCCAGGACGCCGCCTCCCGACGGGCGATTGACGCCCGCCGGGGCGGACGCCATCGTGCGGCACCGGGCCTGCCGCGCGCAGGGTGCGCGGGCCGGCCCGATTCGGAGATTCGCATGCCCGGCCTCGACGACTCGCGCCAGTTCGTGCCGCTCAAGATCGCGGTGCTGACCGTGTCCGACACCCGCACGCCCGAGGACGACAAGTCCGGCGCGACCCTCGTCGAGCGGATCACCGCGGCCGGCCACACGGTGGCGGCGCGCGCCATCGTGGTCGACGACGTCGCCGCGATCCGCAGCCGGGTCGAGACCTGGATCGCCGATCCGGAGATCGACGTGGTGATCACCACGGGCGGCACCGGCTTCACCGGCCGCGACGTGACGCCGGAGGCGGTGGAGCCGCTGTTCGAGAAGCGCATGGAGGCGTTCTCGAGCCTGTTCCTGCTGGTCAGCTTCCAGAAGATCGGCACCTCGGCGATCCAGACCCGGGCGACCGCCGGCGTCGCCCGCGCCACCTACGTGTTCTGCCTGCCGGGCTCGCCCGGCGCCTGCAAGGACGCCTGGGACAACATCCTGGTCCACCAGCTCGACTACCGCTACCGCCCGTGCAACTTCGTCGAGATCATGCCGCGCCTCGACGAGCACCTGCGCCGCCCCAAGTCCAAGGGCGCGACGGCGTGAGCCCGGCGCGGGGGTGATCCGTCCGTCGTCAGTCCGGGGCGCGGCGAAGCCGCGAATCCGGAATCGACCCACGATCTCGTGCGCGCCGCTGGATTCCGGGTTCGCGCGCTGGCGCGCGCCCCGGAATGACCCGGAGCCGATCGGTCGGACTCCCGCCTCACCGCCTCCCGCGTCTGCGAAGGTCGCGCAGGATCGCCTGGGCGGCGTTGTGGCCGGGGGCGCCGGTGACGCCGCCGCCCGGATGGGCGCCGGCGCCGCAGTGGTAGAGCCCGGCGATCGGGCCGCGATAGTCGGCATGGCCGAGCATCGGCCGGGCCGGGCCGATCTGGTCGAGCGTCATGGCGCCGTGGAAGATGTCGCCGCCGGTCAGGCCGAACACCGAGTCGAGGTCCTGCGGGCCGAGCGCCGTGCGGGCGATCACGCTGGCGCGGAAGCCCGGCGCGAAGCGCTCCACCGTGTCGATCATCAGGTCGGCGACCGCCTCGCGATGCTCGGCCCACACCATCCCGTCGGGCAGTGCGGGGGCGACGTGCTGGCAGAACAGGCTCGCCACATGGGCGCCCTCCGGCGCCAGCGTCGGGTCGAGGGTCGAGGGGATCAGCATCTCGACGATCGGCTCCCGGCTCCAGCCGAAGCGGCGGGCGTCCAGGTAGGCGCGGTCCATGTAGGCGAGGCTCGGCGCCAGGACGATGCCGGCCGTGTGGTGGTCCTGCAGGTCGTGGCCGGGCAGGGCCGTGAAGCTCGGCAGCCGCGACAGCGCGACGTTCATGCGGAACGTGCCCGAGCCGCAGGTCCAGCCGCGCAGGCGCCGCGCGAAGGCCGGCGGCAGCGCCTCCTGCGGCACCATCGCGTAGAAGCGCTTGGGCTCGATCGCCGCCGCCACGGCGCGGGCGCGATGCACCCGGCCGCCGCGCAGCACGGCGCCGGCGACGCGGTCCTGCTCGACCAGAATCTCGGCGACGTCGGCGTCGGTCTCGAGGACGGCGCCGTGCGCCCGCGCCGCCGCCGCGATCGCGTCGGCCACGGCCCCCATGCCGCCGATCGCGTGGCCCCACTGGCCGGGCTTGCCGTTCACCTCGCCGAAGGCGTGGTGGAGCAGCACATAGGCGGTGCCGGGCGTCGCCGGGCTCGCATAGGTGCCGACCACCGCGTCGAAGCCGAACAGCGCCTTCACGGGCTCGGAGTCGAACCAGCCGTCCAGGTGGTCGGCGGCCGAGCGGGTGAACAGGTCGTAGAAGGCGCGGGCCTGCGCCAGGTCGAGCCGCCGCAGCGTCGCGGCGAGGCGCAGCAGCCGCAGCAGCTCGCCGGGGGCGCGGCGGTCGAAGGCCGGCACCAGGTTGGGCGGCGCCTGCAGGGCGAGGTCGCGCAGCACCCCGGCGACGACGCCGAGCTCCGCCGCGTAGCCGGAATAGCGCTCGGCGTCGCGCGGGCTGAACCGGGCGATCTCCGCCACGGTCCGTCCCTCGCCGGTGAGCAGGGAGCGGCCGTCCAGGGTCGGCAGGAAGTTCTGGGCGCGCCGCTCGACGATGCGCAGGCCCCGGCCGTGCAGGTCCAGGTCGCGGATCACCTTGGGGGCGAGCAGGCTCAGCGTGTAGGCGGCGGTCGAGTTGCGGAATCCCGGGTGGAACTCCTCCGTCACGGTGGCGCCGCCGAGCACGCCGCGGCGCTCGAGCACCCGCACCCGCAGTCCCGCCCGGGCCAGATAGGCGGCGCAGACGAGGCCGTTGTGGCCGCCGCCGACGATCAGCACGTCGTCGGGCGGATCGCCGACCGGTCCGCCGGAGCTCGCCGGCATGTCGCGCGACCTTCTATTCGGCCGGGACCAGCCGGCCGCGGCGGTGGGCTAGCAGGATCAGCGGCACGCCGGCGGCCAGCACCGCGACCCCGACCAGTCCGCCGAGCCCGGTATGGACGAGGCTGGCATAGAGGAGCCAGGCGCAGGCCGCGCAGAACACCAGCGGCACGGCCGGATAGAGGAGCGGCGCCGTCAGCAGCCGCGGTGCGTGGTCGTCGCGGCGGCGCAGGACGAGATACGAGATCCCGACCAGCAGCATGAAGAACCAGAACACCGGCGCCGTGTACTCGACGATCGCCTGGAAGCCGTCGCGCTGCGGCGCGCCGAACAGCACCAGCGCCAGCGCGATGCCGCTCTGCACCAGGATCGCCCGGCGGGGATTGTTGCCGTCGGCGTCCCAGGTGCCGACGGCGCGCAGCGCCGGCAGGTCGGCGCCGAGGGCGTGATAGATGCGGGCGCCGGTGAAGATCGAGGCGTTGAGGGTGCTGAGCGCGGCGACGCAGATGGCGAGGCTGATCAGGACGGCGCCGGCCGGCCCGACGGTGCGCTCCATCAGGTCGGCCGCCACCACGCTGCTCCCGCGCATGCCGTCGAGCCCGAGCACGCTCAGATAGGCGAGGTTGGCGAGCAGATAGACGGCCATGATCAGCACGGTTCCGAGCATCAGCACCCGCAGCATGGTGCGCCGCCCGTCGCGGACGTCGGCCGAGATGTAGGCGGCCTCGTTCCAGCCGCCGTAGGTGAGCAGGATGAACACCATGGCGAGGCCGGGCGCGCCGCCGGCCGAGGGCTCCGCGGAGGGCTCCGCGGTGCGCGGCTCCGCCGGGGCGCCGAGCACCAGACCGAGCACCACGATCGCCAGGATCGCCGCGAAGGTGAGGGCGCTGAGGAGGTTCTGGGCGATCTTGCCGTGCAGGGTGCCGCGCAGGTTGACGGCCGTCACGGCGGCGAGCACCGCCGCGGCGTAGATCGGCCCGCCATGCGGGCCGAGCGGCAGCACGGCCTGGGCGTAGTCGCCGAACACGAAGGCGACCGCGGCGATCGCGCCGGTCTGGATCACCGAGATGCGGGCCCAGGCGAACAGCAGGGCCGTCGGCCGGCCGAGGCCGCGCGACAGGAACGTGTACTCGCCGCCGGCGCTGGGGTGGCGGGCGGCGAGCTCGGCGTAGACGAGCGCGCCGGCCAGCGTGATCAGGCCGCCGAGCAGCCACAGCCCCATGAAGGCGAGGGCGCCGTCCACGTTGGCGGCGACCAGCGACGGCGTCTTGAAGATGCCGATGCCGACCACCACGCCGACGACGAGGCCGATGCCGTCCAGCACCGACAGGGTGGGACGGGGCGCGGCGCGATCCTGCTCGCTCATGGCGACCCTCATGCGCTCCGGCAGCGGCGGGGCGACGGCCCGGGATCGGGCCGCCGGCCCGCGCCGGTCACTGCTGCGCCCGCTTCTCGGGGACGGTCCAGAAGTAGACCTGGCGGCCGTCCACGGTCTCGCGGCGGTCGGGGGCCCAGTCGCCCATCGAGAAGGAGTGCGAGACGATGCGGGTGCCCGGCTTCAGCTCGGCGAGCAGGCGCGGCCGGAGCCTGAGATTGAGGCTTTCGAGCAGGTAGAGCGTGACGATGTCGGCCTTGGCGATGTCGGCCTCGAACAGGTTCTCCTGGCGGAACTCGACCTTGTCCTCGACGCCCGCCTCCCTGGCGTTGGCCTTCGCTTCGGAGATGCGGACCGGATCGATGTCGATGCCGATGGCGCGGACGCCGTATTTCTTCACCGCCGTGATCGGGATGCGGCCGTCGCCGGAGCCGAGGTCCATCAGGAGCTCGCCGGGCTTGGGATCGGCGAGCTCCAGCATCCGTTCGACGACCGGCTCGGGGGTCGGCACGTAGTGGACGTCGGGCCGGGCGCCCGTGGTGGTCTGGGCGGCGGCCGAGACCGTGATGGCCGCCGTGACGGCGGCCGCCGCCGAGGCGCGGACGAGAGGACGAACGAATTGCAGCATTCTGCCACTCCTGCTCCCGAGCCCCCGTGCGGCGGCTCCCGCCGAGAAACCGACGGCCGGTGCCGGCGTTCCGCGCCGGCGGAGACGGAGCGCCCGAACGCCGCGCGACGGATTGCCGCTCGGCGGTCCGAGAGGTCTGGCAGGGTGGTTCGCCGGTACGGTCAGCCGAGCTCGAGGCGCCAGGTCTCGCCGAGAAGGTCGTGGCCGAAGCTGCAGTGCGGCGCCTGCTCGACCAGCGTGAAGCCGAGCGAGGCGTAGAGGCCGCGCGCCTCGACCAGGATGCTCTGCGTCCACAGCGAGATCGCGCGGTATCCGTGGGCGCGGGCGAAGGCGATGCAGGCCTCGACGAGGCGCCGGCCGACGCCGAGGCCGCGCGCCTCCGGCGTGACCAGCAGCAGCCGCAGCTTGGCGACGCCGTCGCCGCCGTCGACCAGGAACACGCTGCCGACCGGCACGCCGCCGCGCTCGGCGATCCAGCAGCCCTCCCGTGCCGGATCGAAGGTCCGCAGGAAGTCGGCGAGGATGTCGGCGACCAGCGCCTCGAAGCCGGCGCCCCAGCCCTGCTCGGCGGCGTAGACGGCGCCGTGGCTGGCCAGCACGAAGCCCATGTCGCCCGGTCGGTGCGGCCGCAGCACCACGGCGGGGGCCGTGTCGTCCGGCGCCGCGCCGTCAGGCGCCAGCAGGGTCTCGATCGTCCGCATCGCCGCGACGAGGCGCTGCTGCGACGCCTCGGGCAGGCCGGCCAGCATCGCGGCGACCTGGTCCCGCGAGCGGCGGACCAGCTCGGCGAACGTCTTCGTTCCGTCGGGGGTGAGGGCGAGCAGGCTCTGCCGGCCGTCCTGGGGCGACGGGCGCCGGGCGACGAGGCCGGCCTTCTCGAACCGCTTCAGGATGCGGCTCAGATAGCCGTGGTCGAGGCCGAGCTCGGTGGCGATCGCGGTCGCCGTGGTGCCGGGCGCCGTCTCGGCGATCTGGGCGATCTCGTAGATCACCCGCGCCTCGGTGAGCGAGAAGGGCGTGTCGACGAGGCCGTCCTGCAGCAGGCCGATGCGGCGCGTGTAGGCGCGGTTGAACCGCCGCACCGCGTCGAGGCGCGCCGCCGGAGGGCGCTGCGCCGCCGGGCTTTCGGGCGCGCGCAGGGTCGCGGTGTCGGGATCATGGACGGCGGAGGCGGCGGGACGGGGCTGCGGCATGGCGGATCTCTCGGCGGGACGAGGCCGACCGTTCCATAAATACTTGACCGAGTCAAATATCAGCCGGGCGGCTCCGCCCCCGACACGCCGCTGCGCAGCCGCACCAGCCGCCGCGGACCGACCCGCGCCAGCAGACCGGTCTCCGGATCGTCGGAATCGGGATGGCCGCCGACGCTGTCGTAGAGCCGCCGGCTGATCAGCAGGCCCTGGTCCGGCGAGGGCCGGCGGCGCACCGCCTCGCGCAGCAGCGCCATCGCCTGGCCGCCGAGCGACGGGACGGCGCCCAGCGTCTCGGCCCGGAACACGGCCGCGAGCTCCAGCGTGCCGCGGCGCTCGGCGTCCTCGACGAAGCGCGTCGCCTCCTCGACCCAGGCGGTCTCGGGCATCGTCCCGGGGCGCAGGAACAGGAGCCAGGAGGCCCGGGCCGCCGCCGCGGCCGCGCGCAGCCGCACCCCCAGCGGGGCGTCGGACACCAGCACGGTGCAGCCGGCGATCTCGGCCACCTTGGCGGTCTCGTCGGACGAGCCGCCCTCGGCGACGATCACCTCGCGCACCGCGCCGGCGACGGCCGCGCCGACCAGCACCGCCAGGGTGCGGACCAGCGCCCGCTCGTGGTCGCGGGTCGGGATGACGACGCTCAGCATGGCCCTCGTGCTCGGTTCCCCGGCGCCACTATACTGACCCGCCACCGAAAACTCGATTCCATAGCGACGTCGTCCGGCGGCCCTGCGGCGCCCGGTCACGGTTAATTGTTCTTGTTATGTTCACGTTCTGCGCCTATAGTCCTGGGCATGAGCGCAGCCCCCGCCTTCCGACGCCTGCCGGATCCGGCCCGCATCGACGCCCGCCTCGAGCCGCGGGCGGTCGGCGAGGCCGCCCCCTACGCCCATCATGCCGTCGCGCCGGACCGCCGGCGCGGCCGCGGCGCCGTCTCCAACGCGACCGGCCGGTTCGAGCCGCTCGCCCGCGTCGCCTTCGACGACGGCTGGCAGAGCCTCGAGGACCTGCCGCCGTTCACCACCACGGTGACCACCGACACGGCCCGCAAGGTGATCACCCGCAACGAGTCGCCCGACATTCCGTTCGACCGGTCGATCAACCCGTATCGCGGCTGCGAGCACGGCTGCGTCTACTGCTTCGCCCGGCCGACCCACGCCTATCTGGGCCTGTCGCCCGGCCTCGACTTCGAATCGAAGCTGTTCGTGAAGCCGGACGCGCCGGAGCTGCTGGCACGCGAGCTCGCCGCCAAGGGCTACGTGCCGAAGACGATCGCGATCGGCACCAACACGGATCCCTATCAGCCCATCGAGCGCAAGACCGGCCTGATGCGGCGCATCCTGGAGGTGCTGGAGAAGGCCGGCCACCCGGTCGGCATCGTCACCAAGTCGGACCTGATCCTGCGAGACCTCGACATCCTGTCCCGGATGGCCGACCGAAAGCTGGTGCGCGTCGGCCTGTCGGTCACGACGCTGGATGCAAAGCTGTCGCGGCTGATGGAGCCGCGGGCGCCGACGCCGTCGCGCCGGCTCGCGGCGCTGCGCGGCCTCGCCGAGGCGGGCGTGCCGACGACCGTGATGGTGGCGCCGGTGGTGCCGGCCATCAACGACGCCGAGATCGAGCGCATCCTCGACGCCGCCGCGGCGGCGGGCGTCGAGAGCGCCGGCTACGTGCTGCTGCGGCTGCCGCTCGAGGTGCGCGACCTGTTCCGCGAATGGCTGGTCACGCATTTCCCCGACCGCGAGCGCCACGTCTTCACGCTGATCCGCCAGATGCGCGGCGGCAAGGACTACGACGCGCGGTTCGGCGAGCGGATGAGCGGCTCCGGCCCCTATGCCTGGATGCTCGGCCGCCGCTTCGAGAAGGCCTGCGACCGGCTCGGCCTCAATCTCCGCCGCACCGCGCTCACCGTCGAGCATTTCGTGCCGCCGCCGAAGCCGTCGGCGCAGCTCGAGCTGTTCTGATCACGATCCGTCCGTCACCGGAGCGCTTCATGCCGTCCGCCCGCCTCACCGTGATCACGCTCGGCGTGTCCGACATGCGCGCCAGCATCGCCTTCTACACGGCGCTCGGCTTCGCGCGCCACATGCCGGAGACCGGCGAGGCGGTGGCGTTCTTCGCCACCGGCGGCAGCGTCCTGGCGCTCTATCCGTGGGAGGCGCTGGCGGATGACGCCGGCGTCTCGGTGACGCCGCGGCCGGCCGGCTTTCGCGGCACGACGCTGGCCTGGAACTGCAACACCCGCGAGGAGGTCGACGCCGCCCTGTCGCATGCGCTCGCCTGCGGCGGCACCCGGGTGAAGCCCGCCGTCGAGACCCATTACGGCGGCTGGTCGGGCTATTTCGCCGATCCCGACGGCCATCTGTGGGAGGTCGTCACCGCGCCGGGGCTGGCCGTCTCGGCGGACGGGCGGGTCGTCTTCGCCGGTTGAGCGGACGCGGAGCCGGGCGCGTCAGGGGCCCGTCTCGGTCTCCTCCTCCTCGGCCGCGTCGCGCGCCTCCACGGCGTCCTCGACGTCGGCGCTGAGGCGCTGATAGACGCCGAGGCCGATCACCACCACGATGCCGGCGACGAGCAGCAGGGTCGGATAGATCAGGTGCGGCACGTGGTCCTTGCCGACCTGGAAGACGATCACCAGCGCCTCCAGGAAGATCGCGATGGCGATGGTGGAGATGAAGCGGGTCAGGCTGCGCCGCGCCTCGGCGGCGACCCGCTTCTCGCTGCCGCGCAGCACCTCCTCCTCGAACAGGTACTTGGCGATCTCGAAGGTGGCGACCGCGACCACGACGTAGCCGATGCCGGCCAGCGTCGCGGCGCCGAGATCGTCGCCGTTCCGGACCGCGACGACGCAGCCGACCACCGCGTCGAGGGCGAGCACCACGGCGAGCACCAACAGGATCACGGCGATGGCCGTGAACACGAGGCGCGAGACGCCGGCGAACAGCCGGGCGGCGCGCTCGGCCGTGCCGGTCGTGGTGTCGGTCTTCATGGACAATCCGGGCGAGGTCGTCGGGCGGTCGTTCGGCAACGCTCACGGGGGTAAGTCGTTCCGCGAGGCAGGTCGCGCCGGAGTTCCCGCCGAGTGGGGACAGTGCCGGAGGTGCACTTGCGCCGGCCGGCGCCGTCCGGCAGCCTCGCGCCATGAGTCGCCGCGCCGAGCCCCGTTCCGCCGCTCCTGCCGCCACGCCGCGCCTGCCGCTCGTCGAGGAGCCGGTGCGGCCGACCTTCGAGCGTGAGCGCCGCGCCCACCGGCGTGGCCTGTGGCCGGTCGCCGGCTGCGACGAGGCCGGGCGCGGCCCGCTCGCCGGCCCGGTGGTGGCCGCCGCCGTGATCCTCGACCCGAAGCGCATCCCGCGCGGGCTCGACGACTCCAAGAAGCTGACGGCGGAGCGCCGCGCCGTGCTGTTCGAGCGCATCTGCGCCGTCGCCGAGGTCGGCGTCGCGATGGCGTCGCCGGCCCGCATCGACCGCGACAACATCCGCAAGGCCTCGCTGTGGGCGCTCTCGCGCGCGGTTCGGGCGCTGCCGGTGGCGCCCCGGCTGGTCTTCGTCGACGGCTGCGACCGCATCGACGTCGCCTGCGACTGCGAGGCCGTGGTGTCGGGCGACGCCCTGGTGCTGTCGATCGCGGCCGCCTCGATCGTCGCCAAGGTGACGCGCGACCGGCTGATGGAGCGGGTCGGCGCCGCCCATCCCGGCTACGGCTTCGAGCGCCACATGGGCTACGGCGTGCCGGAGCACCAGCGCGCCCTGGCGACGCTCGGCGCCACCCCGCACCACCGCCGCTCCTTCGCCCCGGTGCGGGCGGTCTGCGGCGGCGTGCCGGCGGCCCTCACGGCCGCCGACGCCCTCACGGCCGCCGAGGCCGTCGCGGTCGCCGGGACCGTCGAGGCCGTCCAGGTGGTCGACGCCGTACAGGCCGCGGCGGTCGCGCCGGGGCGTCGCCGGATCGCTTCCTAGTCGCAGCCGGGTTTGCTACCACGGTCGGAACGGCCGCGGCCCCTGGGCGGCCGTCGCGGCGCCGTGCGGGGCGGTGCCGGCAGACCGCCGCCTCTCGCTCCCGACCGTCAGTCCCGAACCGCGACCAAGCCGCCGCCGATGCTCCACGTCTCCCTGTTCGTCGAACTCGTGCGGGCGCATCCGCGCCTCGTGGTGTGGGCGGCCGCGCTCGTCCAGGCGACGCTGTGGTGGCTGGTGCCGACTCTGTTCTACTCGGCGCCGCCCGGCAATCTGCCGCTGATCATCGCGGTCGGCCACGAGTTCCAGCTCGGCTCCTACTGGGGCCCGCCGCTGGCGAGCTGGCTCGCCGAGATCGCCTTCGCGATCGGCGGCACGCCCGGTGTGTACCTGCTCTCCCAGGCCTGCGTGGTGGCGACCTACTGGGGCGTCTTCACGCTCGGCCGCGCCATCGTCGGCGCCCGGCACGCCGCCATGGCGGTGCTGCTGATGGTCGGCATCGCGGTGCTGACCGTGCCGACGCCCGACTTCGGCCCGCCGATCCTCGCCATGCCGCTCACCGTCTTCGTGCTGCGCCACTACTGGCGGGTGATCGGCGAGGGGCGGCGCAGCGCCTGGTACGTGATGGCGATCGGCCTCGCGCTGCTGCTGCTCACCATGTATGCGGGCCTGATCCTGCTCGCCGCCATCGCGGCGTTCACGGCGGCGAGCCGGCGCGGCCGCGAGATGCTGCTCGGGCCGGAGCCGTGGATCGCGCTGTTCCTGATCGGCGTGATCGTGTTTCCGCATCTCCTGTGGGTCGACATCTCGGGCGCCTGGGGCGTGTGGACGGGCGGCGCCGGGTCGGTGGCCGACCCGCTGGAGAAGCTCGGCCGGCTGCTCGGCGCGCTGCTGCTCGCCCATCTCGGCGTCGGTCTCCTGTGCCTGATCGCGGTCGGCCTCAGGCCGCCGAAGGAGAAGGCGCCGACCTTCGCGCGAAAGCCCGTCACCGGGCTGGAGCGGCGCTTCGTGCTGTTCTTCGCCGCCGCGCTGCCGCTGGCGGCCGTCCTGGCCGGCGCCGTCCTGGGCGACCGCGGCCCCATCGGCGGGCTCGGGCCCTATGTGGTGCTGTCCGGCCTCGCCATCGTGGTGCTGGCCGGCAACACCATCGTGCTGCAGCGGCAGGGTCTCACGGCCGTCGCCTGGAGCGTCCTGCTGGTCGCGCCGCCGGCGATCGCCGCCGCGGCCGTCGCGGTGCTGCCCTTCGTCTCGGGCACCGACGTGCCGATCGGCCAGCCGGCCAACGCCATTGGAAAATTCTTCGGCGACACCTTCGAGCGCCGCACCGGCCGGCCGCTGGCGATCGTCGCCGGCGAGCCGCGGCTCGCCAGCCTGGTCGCCATCGCGGCGCCGTCGCGGCCGAGCTTCTATTTCGACGCGGCGCCCGACCGCACCCCGTGGGTGACGGGCGAGGACCTGCGCCGGAAGGGCGCCATCGTGCTGTGGCCCACCGCCGACACCTCGACCACGGTGCCGCCGGACATCAAGGCGCGCTTCCCCGACCTCGTCGCCGAGGTGCCGCAGACCTTCTCGCGCGCCATCCAGGGCCGCCTGCCGCTGATGCGCATCGGCTGGGGCATGCTGCGGCCGCAATAGGTCCGCCGCTCGCGACGCCGTGCGCGGCGCGATCGTCCGCTTGACGGCCGGCCGTTCTCCGCCTTCGATGGTCGTGCCGCACGGTGCCGATCGCGTCGGCGCGGGGCTGCACGCCGTGCGGCGGGAGAGGTCCATGGGTGACCGGATCTGCCGGTGGATCGCCGTTCTGGTCGGGCTGGCATGGGTCGCGGGCGCGGCGCCGGCTTATGCGCAGGAGCGGGTCGCGCTGGTGATCGGCAACGGCGCCTACCGAAACGCGACGCCGCTCCCCAACCCGCCGAACGACGCCGCCGACCTCGCCCGCGCGCTGCGCCGCATCGGCTTCACGGTGATCGAGGGCCGCGACCTCGACAAGCACGGCCTGGAGGACAAGATCCGCGCCTTCGGCCGGGCGTTGGACCGCGCCACGACGGCGCTGTTCTTCTATGCCGGCCACGGCCTGCAGGTCGCCGGCAGGAACTATCTCGTGCCGGTGGACGCGAAGCTGGAGCGGCCCGGCGACCTCTCCTTCGAGACCGTCGAGGTCGGCCAGGTGCTCGGCCAGATGGAGGCCGGCACGCGGGTGAACCTCGTGTTCCTCGACGCCTGCCGGGACAACCCGCTGGCCCGCACCCTGGCCCGCTCGCTCGGCACCCGCTCGGGCAGCGTCGGCACCGGGCTCGCCTCGATCCAGAGCGCGGTCGGCACCATGATCGCCTACGCGACCCAGCCCGACAACGTCGCGTACGACGGCGAGGGCCGCAACAGCCCGTTCACGGCGGCGCTGCTGAAGCACCTGCCGACGCCGGGGCTCGACGTGGCGGTGCTGATGCGGCGCATCCGCTCCGACGTGGTGGCGGCGACCCAGTCCCGCCAGGTGCCGTGGGACCACTCCTCGCTGATCGGCGACGTCGTGCTGGTTCCCGCCGCGGCGGCGACGCCCGGGCCGGGGCCGACCCCGTCGGCCTCGACCCCGTCCGCTGCCGTGCCGTCGGGCGCGGCCGACGCCGAACGCGCCTGGGCCGTCACCAAGGACACGACGAGCATCGCCGTGCTGGAGGACTTCGTCCGCCAGTTCGGCGGTACGCCCTACGCCAGCATGGCCCGGGCGCGGCTGGACGAGCTGCGGCGCGACACCTCTCGGCAATCATTGTCAGGCCTAGGCGCTCTCGATGTCGTTCGATCCTTCTATCAAGCTCTCGGAAATGCGGACGGAGCGACCGCGTCGAGGTTGGTGGTCGGAGAAAAGAGACTGTCGGGTCCCTTTAACGCAGAGGCGATCACTCGATTTTATTCATCGCTTGCGGAGCCGCTACGAATTGAGAGCTTGAGTCCCATCGGGAGCGATCAAGTTCTGGTTGAGTACCGTTACAGCAAGAATCGGCGAACGATGTGTCGAGGCTCCGCGATCGTCACGGTGATCAACAGGAACGGAAGTCTCCTGATTGAAGGGATTAAGGCCCTCCGGGGATGCTGACCATTCGTTCTGCTTGCGCATGAATCTTAAAGCAGCTTTCGGCTGTGATGAATCGGCCCCGACTTCCGCTCGTCCCCGCGAAGGCGGGGACCCAGGGGCGACACGGCACGCGGCTCCTGGATCCCCGCTTGCGCGGGGATGAGCGGAGAGTGGATCGACGTCAGTGGAAACCGTTCTAGGGTGAAAGAAGGTGCGGTCAGGGCACAAGCGAGCGATAGTTCCTGTGACCTTCTTAGTCTGTGGGATCTGGTTATCCGTTTGCCCTTCGGCCGTCTCGGCCGCGGACTGCCGCCCCGAAAACTTCCGCGTCCTGCTCGACGTCGGGCACACGGTCGACCAGCCCGGCGCGACGAGCGCGCGCGGCGTGACCGAGCACGTCTTCAACCTGCGGCTCGCGAAACGCATCGAGGAGCGGCTGCGCGACGGCGGCTTCGTGCGCACCGCGCTGCTGGTGATCCCCCGCGGCACCGGGCGAAGGCAGCTCGACGCCCGGGTGAGGGCGGCGAACCGCCGGCCGCCCGATCTGGTCCTGTCGATCCATCACGACGACGTCCAGCCGCAGTTCCATGCGCAGTGGGTGGTCGACGGCCGGACCCGCGACTACAGCGACCGCTTCGCCGGATGGTCGCTGTTCGTGTCGCGGGAGAACCGGCGCTACGACGCGAGCCTCGCCTTCGCCCAGGCGCTCGGCGCGGCGCTGCTGGCCAAGGGCCTGCCGTTCACGCGCCACCACGCCGCGCCGATCCCGGGCGAGGGCCGCCCGGTGCTCGACGACGCGCGCGGCGTCTTCGGCTACGACGGCCTCGTCGTGCTGAAGGGGGCCGATGCGCCCGCCGTGCTCTTCGAGGCCGGCGTCATCGTCAACCGCGCCGAGGAGATCGCCCTCGCCGGCCGCGAGCGCCAGGACGCGATCGCCGGAGCGGTGCTGACCGCCGTGCAGGCGTTCTGTGAGCTGCAGGCGGGGCGGTGAGCGAGCGTCTCTCTGCCTCCTCAGGGCCGGGACGAGACCCATAGGCGCTGACTCGAGGCCGAAGCTTCTCCCCCGTCGTGCTCCGCGAAGGCGGAGCCCCCAATGCGCCGCCGCGTCTCGACTGAAACAATGGAGCTCTGTGGATACTGGGTCGTCCGCCTGCGCGAGGGCTTTGCAGACTCCGTCATTCCGGGGCGCGCCGAAGGCGCGAACCCGGAATCCAGCTCCAAACTCGGCATTCTGGGCTGGATTCCGGGTCCGACGCTCCGCGTCGTCCCGGAATGACGAATTATGCAAAGCCCTCGCCTGCGCGGACGACGACGACCGAGAGGCCGTCCCGTCGAGCTCGGGTCAGCGCCTATCGGGACGAGCGCGGCCATGACGGTGAGAGACTCAATGATAGCTGTCGCCCTCGCGGACCTTGCCGCGGAACAGCCAGTACACGAAGGCGACGTAGCCGAGGATGATGGGCAGGAGGATCACGGTGCCGACGAGCATGAAGGCCTGGCTCGACGGCGCCGCGGCGGCGTCCCAGATGGTCAGCACCGGCGGCACGGCGTACGGGAAGGTCGAGATGGCGAGCCCGAGGAAGCCGAGCAGGAAGAGCGCGATGGTGCCGACGAACGGCACGAAGTCGTGGCGGTCGGTGGTGCGCCACACGGTCAGCGCGACGCCCGCCGTCACCACCGGCACGATCCACAGCACGTAGATGTTCGGCGCCGAGAACCAGCGCGTGGCGATGCGCTCGAAGGCGAGCGGCGTCCACAGCGACACGGCCGCCATGAACGCCATCACCAGGAGGAGGAGGCCGCGGGCCTGCTCGCGCGCCCGCTCGGCGACCGGCCCCTCGGTCTTCATGATCAGCCAGGTGGCGCCGAGCAGCGCGTAGCCGGCCATCACGCCGAGGCCACACAGCGCCGCGAACGGCGTCGCCCATTCGAACGGGCCGCCGGCGAACTCGCCGTTGACGACCGTCAGCCCCTGGATGAAGCCGCCCAGGATGATGCCCTGGAAGAACGCGGCGAGCGCCGAGCCGACGAAGAAGCCGACGCTCCACAGTGCCGTGGTGTTGCCGTGCGGGTTGCGGAACTCGAACGAGACGCCGCGCAGCACCAGCGCCAGCAGCATGAAGATCACCGGCAGGTAGAGGGCCGGCATGATGATCGAATAGGCGCGCGGGAAGGCGACCAGCAGGCCGCCGCCGCCGAGCACCAGCCAGGTCTCGTTGCCGTCCCAGAACGGCGCGATCGACGACATCATCTGATCGCGCTGGCGCTCGGTCTCGGCGAACGGGAACAGGATGCCGATGCCGAGGTCGAAGCCGTCCATCACCACGTAGAGGGCGACCGCGATCGCCAGCACGACGGCCCAGATCATCGGCAGGTCGAGGTCCATCGTCAGCACTCCGTCCTTGTCACGTCGTTCCGGTCACGTTCCGGCTCCCACCTCTCCCCGCACGCGGGGAGAAGGGCAGGGGCGCCCGGTGCCCGGGCCAGTACCGCTCGCCTCACATCGCCCTCCGGCTGACGTCGCGGGCGGCCGAGTGCGGGCGCAGCGGCGTGCCGCCGACCGGCGGCTCGCCGGCGCCGTGGGCGAGCCCGTGCGCCAGCATGCGGTTTATGATGTAGATGCCCATCGAGAAGACGAGGCCGTAGACCAGGACGAACAGCGCCAGCGTCGCCGCGACGCTGCCGCCCGGCACCGGCGAGGCGGCGTCGGCGGTGCGCAGGATGCCGTAGGCGATCCACGGCTGGCGGCCGCTCTCGGTGACGATCCAGCCGGCCACGATGGCGACGAAGCCGAACCACCACGTGTAGGACACGAGCTTGAGGAACCAGCCGGTGGTGAAAAGGCTGCCGCGCCACCACAGGATCGCCCCGGCGATCGCGATGCCGACCATCGAGAAGCCGATCGCCAGCATGATGCGGAAGGCGAAGAACACGTTCTTCACCGGCGGCCGGTCCTGCGGGGCGAAGTCCTTGAGCCCGGGGAACAGGCCGTTCGGATCGTGGGTGAGGATCAGCGACGACGCCTTGGGGATGGCGATCGAGAAGCGGTTGGTCTCCGCCTTCTCGTCCGGCCAGGCGAAGATCTCGAAGTCGCCCGGCTTCGAGCCGTCCCAGTGGCCCTCCATGGCGGCGATCTTGGCCGGCTGGTGCTTCAGCGTGTTCAGCCCGTGCTGGTCGCCGATGAATACCTGCAGGGGCGCCAGCACGACGATCATGCCGACCGCCATCTTCACCATGATGCGCGCCTCGTCGTAGTGGCGCTCGCGCAGCACCCAGCGGGCGCCGACGGCGAGCACCACGAAGGCGGTGGTGAGATAGGCGGCCGTCACCATGTGGGCGAGCCGGTAGGGGAAGCTCGGGTTGAAGATGATGGCCCACCAGTCCTGCGGATGGGCGACGCCGTCGATCATCACGTGGCCGGCCGGCGTCTGCATCCACGAGTTGGCCGACAGGATCCAGAACGCCGAGGTGGCGGTGCCGATCGCGACGATCACGGCCGCGAGCGCGTGCAGGACGGGCGGCACCCGGCCGCCGCCGCCGAACAGCATGATGCCGAGGAACGAGGCCTCCAGGAAGAAGGCGGTCAGGACCTCGTAGCCGAGCATCGGCCCGATCACGTTGCCGACGACGACCGAGAAGCGGCTCCAGTTGGTGCCGAACTGGTAGGACAGGACGATGCCGGAGACGACGCCGAGCGCGAACGACACGGCGAAGATCTTGGTCCAGAACTGGGCGAGGCGGGCGTAGCGCTCGTCGCCGGTGCGCAGCCGGATCACCAGCAGCGTCGCGATGTAGGCCGACAGGCCGATCGTGAAGCTGGGAAAAATGATGTGGAACGTGATGGTGAAGGCGAATTGCACGCGGGCGAGCAGCAGCGGATCGAAGTCCATCACGTCCTACCTCGGCGGAGATCTCGGCGAGGCGCGCGGCCGGGGGCGTGGTCGCGGGCCGTGGTCGTGTGCAGCGCTGCGGTCGCCGGAGGCGACCACCGGGATGCCGGCACCGAAGTGCGGGCACCGGAGTGCGGACACCGAAGTGCCGGCACCCGAGGTGCGGGCACCGAAGCGCGGGCGCCGGGGCGCAGCCGTCGCGCCGCGACGCGCGGGAACCGAGGGCGCCGGGTCACGGCGCCGGGTCCCGGCCGGGCGTGCGAACAACGCCGGACGGTACTCTCTTGTTCCCCGGCGGCACAAGGGCGAGACGGTCGCAGCCGGCCCGTGCGGTCCACAGCCGCGTCGCGGCACGCCGCTTGCTCCGAATTGCGAACCGTACGACCGACGGCTAGAACCGAAGCGGGGGCAGGGCGTCGCCCGTCGCCGCGCCGGCCCGATGGGGGACGCGCCATGACCACGACTGCGACCGACGCCGCAGCAGCCCACAAGCCCGTGCCGGGCGAGCCGAAGGGGGTCCTCGACCGCTATTTCGGCCTCACCGCGAGCGGCACCACGGTTCGCACCGAGGTGATCGCCGGCGTCACCACCTTCCTGACGATGGTCTACATCGTCTTCGTCAACCCGACGATCCTGGCCAATGCCGGGATGGACAAGGGCGCCGTGTTCGTCGCCACCTGCATCGCCGCGGCGGTGTCGACCCTGGTGATGGCGCTCTACGCCAACTATCCGGTGGCGCTCGCCCCCGGCATGGGCCTCAACGCCTTCTTCGCCTTCACCGTGGTGCTGACGTACAAGTACTCGTGGCAGCAGGCGCTCGCCGCGGTGTTCTGCTCGGGCGTGCTGTTCTTCCTCCTGTCGATCTTCCGGCTGCGCGAATACGTCATCAACGCCATTCCGAAGACCCTCAAGCTCGCCATCTCGGCCGGCGTCGGGCTGTTCCTCGGCATCATCGCGCTGGAGCAGTCGAAGATCGTCGTCGCCCATCCGGTGACGCTGGTGACGCTCGGCGACCTGCGCCACCTGCCGGCCATCCTGTGCCTCGTCGGCTTCGTGCTGATCGCCGCCCTCAACTCGCGCAACATCCTCGGCGGCACGCTGATCGGCATCCTGATCGTCACCCTGATCGGCCTGCCGTTCGGCCACGCCACCTGGGGCGGCATCGTCGACCTGCCGCCGTCGCTCGCCCCGACCTTCCTGCAGCTCGACTTCTCGGCCATCCACGAGCAGACCTTCCTGATCGTGGTGTTCAGCTTCCTGTTCATCGACGTGTTCGACAACGCCGGCACCCTGATCGGCGTCACCCACCGGGCCGGCCTGCTCGACGAGAACGGCCATCTGCCGCGGATGAAGCAGGCGCTGATCTCGGACAGCTTCGCCGCCATGTTCGGCGCCCTGATCGGCACCTCGACGACGACGAGCTACATCGAGAGCGCCGCCGGCGTCTCGGCCGGCGGCCGCACCGGGCTGATGGCCGTGGTGGTGGCGCTCCTGTTCCTGCTGGCGCTGTTCTTCGCCCCGCTCGCCGGCATGATCCCGGCCTACGCCTCGGCGGCGGCGCTGCTCTACGTCGCCTGTCTGATGACCCGCGGCCTGGCCGAGATCTCCTGGGACGACGTCACCGAATACGCGCCCGCCGTGGTGGCGGCCGTCACCATGCCGCTCACCTACTCGATCGCCACCGGCATCGGGCTGGGCTTCATCACCTACACGGCCGCCAAGATCGTCTCGGGCCGCTTCCGCGACGCCTCGCCGGCCGTGATCGTGCTGGCCCTGATCTTCGCCGCCAAGTTCGCCATGGGGTGAGGCGGCGAAGGGACGCTTGGGACGCCCCGGACGCCGCGTGCCCCGGACGAGGCGCGTCGGGCCGCCGGCCCGGTGCGCCGCCGAGCCGGGCCCCCCAGGGGGCGGTCCAGGTGCGGTTCGGCAGGAGCCCGCCGTGACGGGGCCGGCGCCTGCGCAACGATGATCGTTCTTGAAATGTTCTGCAACTCTGGTATTGTGGTCGTGGCTTCCGTCGTGCTGAAAGAGTGTGCGTGCGGGAAACGGGGCGGATCATGATCACGCGCGAGAGTCGGGTCGCGGCGGCGGCCGCGGTGAGGTCGTTCGTCACGTCCGTCGTGACGTCAGTGGCCGTGACGTCAGTGGCGGCGATGGCGCTGGTGGTGGGCGTCGGAACGGCGGGCGTCGGGGTGGCGGGCGTCGGGATGGTCGGCGGCGGGCTCTTCGCGGCCGGCCCGGCCGCCGCCCAGTCCGGCCCGACGGCCGGCCCGATGGCCGACCAGTCCGGGCCCGTGGCCGGCCAGACGGCCGGCCAGGACCGCCGCCAGAACGAGCCGGGCCAGTTCGACTTCTACGTCCTCGCCCTGTCGTGGTCGCCGTCGTACTGCGAGGCGGCGGCGGAGCGGCGTGTCGGCCGCGAGAGCGAGGGCCGGCCCGACCCGCAGTGCGGCGAGCGGCCCTTCTCGTTCGTCGTGCACGGGCTGTGGCCGCAATACGAGCGCGGCTTTCCGGAATACTGCCAGGTGCCGGCGCCGCGGCTCAATCGCGAGATCGTGTCGGGGATGCTCGACCTGATGCCCAGCCCGCGGCTCGTCTTCAACCAGTGGGACAAGCACGGCATCTGCTCGGGGCTCGGCGCGCGCGGCTACTTCGAGGCGGTGCGCAAGGCGCGCGCCGTGGTGAAGATCCCGGACGCCTATCTGGAGCCGGAGAGAACCCTGCTGGTCACCCCGGACGAGGTGGAGGAGGCCTTCGTCAAGGCCAATCCGGGCCTCGACCGCGAGGCCGTCGCGGTCGCCTGCAACCGTAACCGGCTGACCGAGGTGCGCATCTGCCTCACCCGCGAGCTCGGCTTCCGGGCCTGCCCCGAGGTCGACCGCCGCGCCTGCCGGCGCGACCGGCTGTCGATGCCGCCGGTGCGCGGCGGCTGAGGCGCCGGCGACGGCCATCGCCTGCCGCGGCGAGGGCCGCGCCGCCGGTCGGGTCGTCGAGAGGGTGGCACCCCTCGTCCGGATGTCGCGGGTTCGCGCGCGATCCGACCTCTCCCCGCCGGGGAGAGATCCGACCTGTCCCCCGCCGGGGAGAGGTGAAACGAGGACGCCGCAGCTCCGCGCGACCCACCTCGGTGGCCTGCCCCGGCGAGGTGATGGTCAACGGAGCGTGAACGCGATCGGCCCAGTTCGTCCGATCGGAACGTGTGGCTTCTGCAACCTTTCGCATACCGGCAGGTGAGCGATGGCGGACCAGGATGCCTCCGGGAGACGGAGACATGCGGCACCACACCATCGACCTCGTCAGGGGCGGCACTCCCCGGGACGACACCCCCCGGGGCGACACCGCCCGGGCAGCCGTCGCAGCGGGCGGCCCCGCGGCCGGCGCCCTCGCGGCGGCCGGCCACGGAGCGCCGGGCCTCTCGGCACCCGGCCTCGCAGTGCCGGGCCTGGCAGCGCCGGGCCTCGCAGCGGCCGGCCCCGATATGCCCGGCCCCGTCACGTCCGGCCCCGATACGTCCGGCCCCGATACGCCCGACACCGGAGACGTCACGCTCCGGCGGCGGCTGGAGCGCGACGCGCAGCTGGCGGTCCGGCTCGTCGGGCTCGCCTACATGCTCCTGTGGCTGATCACCTGGTGGGTGCTGGGCCACGGCGCCGCCGTGCTCGGGTCGGGCAGCGGCTGCCGGCTCCAGCGCCTGTCGGATCTGGTCCTGTGGCGCTGCACGGACGCGGCGTCCGTCCACATGGTCGCCGATCTCGTCAACGGCGTGCTGGCCAGCACCGTGTGGGCGCCGGCCGTCGTGATGGCGGCGGCCGTCCAGCCGGAGGTGCGGCTCGCGGCGGCCGTGGTGATCGCGCTGCATCTCGTCGGGCTGCCGGCGGCACTGCTGCTCGCCATCCGGTTCGGGGCGCGGCTGTGCGATCGCATCGCCCGGCGGACGCCGGCCGGCGACGCGGCTCCGGCCGCCCGCGCCTCGAGGAGCGGGCCGGCGACCCGCCGCGCCGCCGCGCCACCGGTCCGGGCGAAGCGCGTGCCGCCGACGCCGCGCGCCACCTTCGGTCTGCGCCAGGCGGTCCCGCGCTGACCCGCAGCCGCCGCATCGCCGCGTCGCCTCGCCGGTCCGCCCTTCGCGGCCACGCTTCGCCGGCCATGCTTCGCCGCACGCCACGCGTGCCGGTCGCGGCAGTCGGCGCGTGACCGTCCGGGTCCGTCGCCGCGGCTCCGCGCGCTGGGCAGCGGCGGCACGAATATGCGAGAACGGACGCAGGCGCCGCCGGTCCGCGCGGCGCTCCTCGTGTGTCGCGGCCCGAGCCGGTCATCGCCGCCCAGTGCGCTCTCGTTCATGAACTATCGTCACGCCTTCCACGCCGGCAACTTCGCCGATGTGCTCAAGCACGCGGTGCTGGCCCGCATCCTCCATCACCTCGGCGACAAGCCGGCGCCGTACCGGGTCCTCGACACCCATGCCGGGGCGGCGCTCTACGATCTCGACGGTCCCGAGGCGAGCCGCACCGGCGAGTGGCGCGACGGTATCGGCCGGCTGCGCGATGCGGCGATGCCGCCCGCCGTCGCCGCGCTGCTCGCGCCCTATCTCGACGTCGTGACGGCGCTGTCGCACCCCGGTGCGCTTCGTTATCCCGGATCGCCGCGGCTCGCCCTCGAGCTGATGAGACCGCAGGATCGTCTGGTCGCCTGCGAGCTCGAGCCCGCCGCCGCGGCGGCGCTCGCACATGCACTCGGACGTGATGCGCGTGCGAAGGCGGTGGCGATCGACGGTTGGCTAGCACTGAAGGCCTATATCCCGCCGAAGGAGCGCCGCGGTCTCGTGGTGATCGATCCGCCGTTCGAGCAGCCGGACGAGTTCTCACGTCTGGCACACGGCATCGTGAACGCGGTGCGCAAGTGGCCGACCGGCGTCTATCTGATCTGGTACCCGGTGAAGGAGCGGCGCGGGCCGGCCGGCCTCGTCGAAACGCTCGTGTCGGCGGGCATTCCGAAGCTCCTGCGGGTGGAGCTGGACGTCGGCGGACGCGACGACGGGCTGCGCGCCACCGGCCTCGTTCTGATCAATCCGCCGTGGCGTCTCGCCGACGAGCTCGCGGTTCTGCTCAACTGGCTGGTTCCGGTTCTGTCACGTGGTGGCGGTGCGGGATCTCGACTCGATCGGATCGCCGCGACGTGACGCGGTTCTCACAGATCAGGTTTGTTTCTCTTTTTGGGTCGTCACCTCTATGTTAAAGTTTTTCGGGGCTCTGACGTTCCGTCTCCCGTCGGGAGCAGAGGGTGGCCGAGGCGCGATGCCGATGTGCGGGACTGCCGACGGGCGGGACCGCCGGTGAGCGGGATGCCGACGTCTTCCGAAACGTGAATGTCCGGCCACGCCGTCGTGCCGCGAGGGCCGACGGCGAAGCAGCATGGGGATAGGAGTGTCCTCGATGGCAATGGCAGGTACCGTCAAGTTCTTCAACAGCGAGCGTGGCTACGGCTTCATCAAGCCGGACGACGGTGGACGCGACGTGTTCGTGCACATCACCGCGGTCGAGCGGGCGGGATTGAAGTCGCTCAACGAGGGTCAGCGGATCAGCTTCGATGTCGAGCCCGACAAGAAGGGCAAGGGTCCGAAGGCGGTCAATCTCGTGATCTCGTGAGGGGCGCCGCGCCGCCCCGGCCGGGTCGCCCCGGCGGAGAAGGCGGCGGGGACGCGGGTCGCGGGGCGTCGCGACGTGAAGCCGTGATGCGGAAACCGTGACGTGAAAGTCGGGGCGTGGAAGCGCCCCGCGAGAAGATGGAAAGCAGGCCGAGACGACGACGTCGACACGACGTCTCCCGGAGCGGACTCTCCCGGAGCGGAATCGCCGAAGCGACCCCCCGGAGGGAGACGACGAGGCCGGACGACGAGCCTGGAGGACGACGAGCCTGGACCACTCGGGCTAGACGCGTCGGGCTGGACGACATCGAGCGGACGACGTGGCGCGTTCACGAGGGCCGACTGAGACGTGATCAGGCCTTGATCTGATCAGGTCCCGTTCCTCGACCCGCCGCGGTCCCGGATCCCCCGCGCCGACCGATCGAGGCCGGACCGAGCCGGCCGACGGCGAGCCCGCGGCTCGCCCGAACCGCAGCCTGTCCGAAGCGCGGCCTGTCCCGAGCACAACCCGTCCCGAGCGCAGCTGTCGAGACAACGAATGGGTCGCGCGCATGCGGCCGGTGGTGCGGGCGTCCTCTGGCCATGCGGCGGGCACGGCGCAGGTCTCCTTCCAGCCCATCGGCAAGGCCCTCCCCGCCGATCTCTAGACCTGTCACCCATGTCGTCGGTCTAAACTGTCACCCATGTAGCCGGTCAGGACCGGGGATGGCGCAGACTCCTCGTTCCACACCACACTCGTGTGCCCAAGCGAGCCCACGAGGGGAGAGGGTCTGAACCCGAGCTGATCAACCGGAACCCGTACGATGCGCCGCAGAGCCGGGGCCTCGGGGGCGGCTCGGCAAGAGGCCTCTGGACTGCCTCGTCCGCCGCCCTGGGCCCGGGTCGCGGCGCGGTGCGCCGCGACCCGGGACAGGAGGCCCGTCCCGGCGCAGGTCCGCGGTGCCGCCGCGCTCCCGGGGCGACGGCCCCGTTCGCCAGCCGGTCTCCCGCCCGCTCGACCGCTCCGCGCCCGCAGCGGCGGCGCGGATGCGGCGGCCGAAACGAGAAACGCTCCGACGCCGGGGCGTCGGAGCGCTTCATCGTCGATCGGGAGCCGGGCGGAGGGGCGGCGCGCGGCGGTCGGAACCGGAGGTCGTCAGAACCGGTAGTTCAACCCGAACCGGACGATGCTCGATTCGATGTCGGTGTTGAGACCGATCATCGTGTAGTTCTCCTTGGCGAGGTCGACATAGAGATACTCGGCGCGGGCGCTCCAGTTGGGCGAGAACGCCACCTCGATGCCGGCGCCGGCGGCCCAGCCGGTGTGGGTCTTGGTCTGCGACCAGCCGAGCCACTCCACCTCGCCGCGGCCATAGGCGAAGCCGCCGGTGCCATAGATCAGCACGTTGTTCATGGCCCAGCCGACGCGGCCGCGCAGCGTGCCGAACCACGGGTTGGAGAACTTGTAGGCCGCGAAGGTGTCGTCGGCGCCCGAGACCTGGAAGTCGGTCTCCGCGCCGATGACGAACTGGTTGATCTGGTAGTTGTAGCCCGCCTGCAGGCCGCCGACGAAGCCGCTCGGGCTCATGCTCAGCGCCGCCGAGCCGAACTGATAGCCGATGTTGGCGCCCACATAGGGGCCGGTCCAGGTCTGCGGCACCGCATAGGGCGGCGGCGCCTGGTAGGGGGCGCCGTAGCGGAGGTCGGCGGCGCCGGTCGGGGACGCCAGCAGGGCGGCGGCGACCAGCCCGGCCGCGATCGTCGTGTTCTTCATCGTTGCCTCCACGTCGTCCATCCCGGCTTTCGGTCCGGGCGGGCGACGCCCCGTTCTCGGGCCGCTTGTCGCCCGCCATCGTGGGTCCGCGAGGACCGGCCGAAGGCGAAAAATGGATAATTTCGTGTTTCGATTTATCGCGGCCTTCGAGTAAACCTTTCCTTACCGGGCGGCCTCCACCCCCCGTTAAGCTTAACCGGGCGTTTACTCCTGCTATCGGGACGTTAACGGATCGGGCGGAGAGCCGGGGGGCGCCGCTGCCGGGGCGTGCGGGGCCGGGCGCCGCCGCCGTTGCCAAGCTCCGGGCGAGCCACCACAGTGCCGGCGTCCACAGTTCCGGCGTCCACGGCGCCGGTGTCCACCATGCCGGTGTCGCCGCGCCGCCCGAGACCCCGATCAGCCCATGGCCGTGCCCAGTTCCGTGCTCAGCTCCGTGCCCGCATCCGAGCCCGCGCAAACTCGCGAGGCGCCGTCCCCGCCGGTCCGCGCCGCCCTGGTCACCGGCGGGGCGCAGCGCATCGGCCGGGCGATCGTCGCGGCGCTGGCGCGCGACGGCTGGGCCGTGGCCGTGCACGCCCGCGCCTCGGCCGCCGAGGCCGACGCGCTGTGCGCCGCGATCACGGCCGCCGGCGGCGTCGCCCGCACCGTCACGGCCGATCTCGCCGACCACGCGCAGGTGCAACGGCTGGTGGGGGCGGCGGCGGCGGCGGTCGGCCCGCTGGCGCTGCTGGTCAACAATGCCTCCGCCTTCGAGCGCGACGAGATCGGGGCGCTCGACGGCGCGCTGTTCGACCTGCACATGGCCGTCAACCTGCGCGCCCCGGTGTTCCTGGCCGAGGCCTTCGCGGCGCAGGTGCCGGCCGGGGCCGACGCCTCGGTCGTCAACATCGTCGACCAGCGGGTCTACAAGCCGACGCCGCGCTTCATCTCCTACGGCCTGAGCAAGAGCGCGCTGCACGCCGCGACCACCACGCTCGCCCAGGCGCTGGCGCCGGCCGTGCGGGTCAACGCGGTGGCGCCCGGCCCGACCCTGCCGAGCCCGCGCCAGGACGCCGAGAGCTTCGCCCGCCAGGCCGGCGCCGTGCCGCTCGGCCGCGGGCCGTCGCCGGAGGAGATCGCCGACGCGGTTCTCTACCTCGCCCGGGCCCGCAGCGTGACCGGCGAGACCATCGCGGTCGACGGCGGCCAGCGCCTCGCCTGGCAGACCCCGGACGCCGTGGGGGTGGAGGAGTAGTCCCGGTCACCCCCGGGGCGCGCTGAAAGCGCGAACCCGGCGACTGTCTTGAATGTCAAGCGTGCGAGTATGCGACGTCGGCTTTGACGAGGCCGTTGGCGATGACGAGGATCTTTCTGGCGACG
>NZ_JAUSUJ010000037.1 GCF_030813915.1 Rhodoplanes tepidamans | reverse complement strand
TCGGCTGCGCCCGGCTGACGCCGGTCTTGAACGGGCGATTCGTCATAAGACGAATCTTACATCAGCTCGACCCGCCGATTCTTGCCCAGTCTCGATGGTCGCCGCGCCGCCGCCCCGGCGCGAACACGCGACGATATCACGGCGTCCGAAAGGAACGCGAGCGCCATGACGACGCTTGCCGATCGGAGGATCGGCCGAATGGAGTTCATTCTCGGCCTGCGCCGCCGCGGCATCGCCGACGCCGCCGTGCTGCGCGCCATGGAGGAGGTGCCGCGCGAGCAGTTCGTGCGGGACGAGGACGTCGCGCTCGCCTATGCGGACCACGCGATGCCGATCGCCTGCGGCCAGACGATCAGCCAGCCCTACGTGGTCGCCTACATGACCGAGCGCCTCGCGGTGGAGCCCGGCCACCGCGTGCTCGAGATCGGCACCGGCTCCGGCTACCAGGCCGCCGTGCTGTCGCGGCTCGCCGCGTCGGTGGTCACGGTGGAGCGCTACCGCACGCTCGCCGAGTCGGCGCGCGAGAAATTCGCGGCGCTCGGCTGGGACAACATCGCGGTGGTGGTGGGCGACGGGCTCGCCGGGGTGCCGGAGCGGGGGCCCTACGACCGCATCATGGTGACGGCCGCGGCCGAGACGATCCCGCGGGCGCTGGTCGAGCAGCTCGCCCCGGGCGGCATCATGGTGCTTCCGCTCGGGCCGCACGACAGCGCCCAGATCATCGTCCGGCTGACCAAGGCGCCGAACGGGCTCGTGCGCGAAAACTTCATCGCGGTGCGATTCGTGCCGCTCCTGCCCGGCAAGGCGCGCGAGCTGTAGGATCGCCTGTCACCGCCGCGCCACACCGCGGCATGGCGGTTCTGTCCGGGGTTGCCGTGTGCCGCGGGCGTGCCGATATGTCGCCGGCGGCTCCGGCCGCGCCGAACCCCCGACCGGCCCGGAGCCGTGCCCCCATGTTCTCGCCTGCGGACTCGACCCTCGCGGATCCGTCCCCCGCGGACCGCACCCCGCCCGCCGTCGCGCCCGCCGCGACGGCGCCCGTGATCGCGATCGCCGGCCTGTCGAAGACCTACGCGTCCGGCTTCCAGGCGCTGAAGACCATCGACCTCGACATCCGGCGCGGCGAGATCTTCGCCCTGCTCGGTCCCAACGGCGCCGGCAAGACGACGCTGATCTCGATCGTCTGCGGCATCGTGCGGGCCTCGACGGGCCGCGTCACGGTCGACGGCCACGACATCCTCGCCGACTACCGGGCGGCGCGCGAACTGATCGGCCTGGTGCCGCAGGAGCTGACCACCGACGCCTTCGAGAGCGTGTGGGACACGGTGTCGTTCAGCCGCGGCCTGTTCGGCAAGCCGAAGAACCCGGCCCATATCGAGAAGGTGCTGCGCGATCTCTCGCTGTGGGAGAAGAAGGACAGCAAGATCATGACGCTGTCGGGCGGCATGAAGCGCCGGGTGCTGATCGCCAAGGCGCTGTCGCACGAGCCGCGCATCCTGTTCCTCGACGAGCCGACCGCCGGCGTCGACGTCGAGCTGCGCAAGGACATGTGGGAGGTGGTGCGCCGCCTGCGCGCCTCCGGCGTCACCATCATCCTCACCACGCACTACATCGAGGAAGCCGAGCAGATGGCCGATCGCATCGGCGTCATCAACAAGGGCGAGATCGTGCTGGTCGAGGAGAAGGCGACGCTGATGCGCGAGCTCGGCCGCAAGCAGCTCACCATCCTGCTCAACGGCCGGGTCGACGCGGTGCCCGAGGCGCTCGCCGGCTACGGCCTGACCCTGGCCCGGGAGGGGACGGCGCTGGTCTACACCTACGACACCCAGGGCGAGCGCACCGGCATCACCGGCCTGCTGCAGGACCTCGCGCGCGCCGGCATCGAGTTCCACGACCTGCAGACGACCCAGAGCTCGCTGGAGGACATCTTCGTCGATCTGGTGAGGCAGCGCCGATGATCAGCAACCTCCGGGCGGTGCGCGCCATCTACGTGTTCGAGATGTCGCGCACCGGGCGCACGCTGCTGCAGAGCATCGTCTCGCCGGTGCTGTCGACCTCGCTCTACTTCGTCGTGTTCGGGGCGGCGATCGGCTCGCGCATCTCCGAGATCGAGGGGGTGCCGTACGGCGCCTTCATCGTGCCCGGGCTGATCATGCTGCTGCTGCTCACCCAGAGTGTCGCCAACGCCTCCTTCGGCATCTACTTCCCGCGCTTCACCGGGACCATCTACGAGATCCTGTCGGCGCCGGTGTCGTACGGCGAGATCGTGCTCGGCTATGTCGGCGCGGCGGCGACCAAGTCGATCGTCCTCGGCCTGATCGTGCTCGCCACCGCCGGCCTGTTCGTGCCACTGCAGATCGCCCATCCGGTGTGGATGCTCGTCTTCCTGGTGCTGACCGCCGTCACCTTCAGCCTGCTCGGCTTCATCATCGGCATCTGGGCCGACGGCTTCGAGAAGCTCCAGCTGGTGCCGCTGCTGGTCATCACGCCGCTGACCTTCCTGGGCGGCACGTTCTACTCGATCTCGGTGCTCCCGCCGGCCTGGCAGACGGTCGCGCTGTTCAACCCAGTCGTGTACCTGATCTCCGGCTTCCGCTGGGCCTTCTTCGAGACCGCCGACGTCCATGTCGGGGTCAGCCTGGGTATGACGCTGGTCTTCCTGGCCGCCTGCCTGGCAACCATCGCGTGGATCTTCCGCACCGGCTATCGCCTCAAGGCGTGATCCGGATGGTTGCGCAAATGTGTCGGCACAGTTAACGCAAACAAGAACAAACGTAGAACAAAGTCGCGTGCCAGAAGAGCGCCGCCGGCGGCGCGCGGGCGCCAACATACGGGCGTCGCAGGGCAAAGTTCCATTGTAATCGTAAAGGAAACGTCTTTCGGGAACCCCGAGGGTTAAATCAATCTTTACTCGGCCGGTGCTTAACTCGCTCGCGTCTCCGAGTGATGTCCGTCGCGTAGCGTTGTCGCGTAGAGTGAGTGAGCCGATGCGTACGATCGCCGAATCGTCGAGCCCGTACTCCGTGTCGCGGGTGCTGGTGTTGCTCATCGTCGGCTTCGGCGTGGCGAACTGCAGCACCGATTCGACCCGGCTGGCGGAGAGCCCCCTTCAGAATCCCTATGCGGGCGGCGCCCGCCCGTCCTACGAGACCACCGGCGCGGTGCCGCACGGGCAGGGCGTCCCGGTGGGGCGCGTCGATTCGCGGCCGCTCGGCCAGCCGGTGGCGGCCCAGCCACTGCCGCCCCCGTCGGCCCCGCCCCAGACCTACGCGTCCTACACCCCGGCCTCGCATCACGGGGCGGTGGCGGGCGGCGGCGTCGCCGGCGGCGGCCGCGGCATGGGCTCGTACCAGCCCGCCTCGCTCGGAACCCAGGTCGCCTCGGCCGACGTGACCGGCACGGTGCCGCGCCTGCAGTCCCCGGCCAAGCCGATGACGGCGGCGGCCCCCGGCTGGCAGTGGGAGGGCGGCACGCCGGTGACGGTCGCCCCCGGCGACACGCTCTCCTCGCTGTCGAAGCGCTACGGCGTCCCGGTCAACGTGATCGCCGAGGCGAACGGCCTCGCCGGTCCGGCCGTGCTGCAGCCCGGCCGCCGGCTGGTGATTCCCCGCTATGCCGGCCCGGCGACCACGGCCGCGGCGGCGCCGGCCGCCCCCCAGGCGGGGCCGCGGGTGCAGCCCCCCGCCGGCGGCGTCCACGTGGTGGCGCCGGGCGAGACGCTGGTCGGCATCGCCAAGCGCTACAAGACCTCGATCAAGGATCTCGCGGCGGCCAACAACATCCCGCCGCACGCCATGCTGAAGATGGGCGACCGGCTGGTGATTCCCGGCAAGGGCGGCCGCACCGCACTGCTGCAGCCGAAGCCCGCCGCGGCTCCGGCGGCGGCTCCGGCGCCCGCACCCGTCGCCCAGCAGGCGCCGCCGCTCCGCACCGCGGCCGCGCCGCCCGCGCCGGCCGCCCAGCAGGCCCCGACCCGGGTCGCCTCGATCGAGCCGCAGGCGACCGCCTCGGTCCATCGCACCACGGTGGCCGACCCGCCGGCCGACGAGGACGACAAGGCCGCCCGCAACGGCGCGCTGTCGTTCCGCTGGCCCGTGAAGGGCCGGGTGATCGCGTCCTTCGGCAAGGCCAACGGCCAGCAGAACGACGGCATCAACCTCGCGGTGCCGGAAGGCACCGCCGTGCGGGCCGCCGAGGACGGCATCGTCGCCTATGCGGGCAGCGAGCTGAAGGGCTACGGCAACCTGGTGCTGATCCGGCACGCCAACGGCTTCGTCACCGCCTACGCCCACAACAGCGAGCTGATGGTGAAGCGCAACGACCAGGTCCGCCGCGGCCAGGTGATCGCCAAGTCGGGCCAGACCGGCACCGTCTCGTCGCCGCAGCTCCACTTCGAGATCCGCAAGGGCTCCGCCCCGATCGACCCGATGCAGCACCTGCCGGGGGCGTGAGCCGACGCCGCGTCCGGCACCAGCCGACTGTTTTTTCCGTCATGGCCGGGCTCGTCCCGGCCATCAACGTCGTCGGGCACGGAAACGCCGCAGGGCGTGGATGGCCGCGACGAGCGCGGCCATGACGGGCCTAGACGTCGACGGGCGCGCGGCGGCTCGCCGTCTAGCCCGCCGTCGGCTCGCTCAGCCGCACGCCGAGCCGGCCGGCGAGGTCCTGGACGAACTGCCAGGCGACGCGGCCGGAGCGCGAGCCGCGGGTGGTGGCCCATTCCAGCGCCTCGCGGCGCAGCGCGTCGGGCGCGATCGGGATGGCGTGGTGCGCGACATAGCCCTGGATCATCGACAGGTACTCGTCCTGGCTGCAGCGGTGGAAGCCGAGCCACAGGCCGAAGCGGTCCGACAGCGACACCTTCTCCTCGATCGCCTCGCCCGGATTGATCGCCGTCGAGCGCTCGTTCTCCATCATGTCGCGCGGCAGCAGGTGCCGGCGGTTGGAGGTGGCATAGAGGATGACGTTCTCGGGGCGCCCCTCGATGCCGCCTTCCAGCACGGCCTTCAGCGACTTGTAGGAGGTGTCGGCGGCGTCGAAGGAGAGGTCGTCGCAGAACACGACGAAGCGGCAATCGGAGCCGCGCAGCAGGCCCATCAGGTCGGGCAGGCTCTCGATGTCCTCGCGGTGGATCTCGATCAGCTTGAGGGTGCCGGCCCGGGCCCCGAGCCCGGCATTGACGCCGGCGTGCACGGCCTTGACCAGCGACGACTTTCCCATCCCGCGCGCGCCCCACAGGAGGGCGTTGTTGGCGGGCAGGCCGCGGGCGAAGCGCTCGGTGTTGGCGAGCAGCTGGTCGCGCACGCTGTCGATGCCGCACAGGAGCGACATGTCGACCCGGTTGACGTGCGGCACCGGGGCCAGCCGGCGGCCCTCCGGCTGCCAGATGAAGGCGTCGGCCACGCCGAAGTCCGGCACGGCCGGGGCGGGCGGCGCGATGCGCTCGAGCGCCGCGGCGATGCGCTCCAGCAGCGCCTGCGGCGCGGCGGTGGCGTCGGGGTGGGACGGCGGGGCGGCGAGGGGGGTCTTCGAGGGCTGATGCATGGGGTCGGGCTCCGGGGTTCCCCATACCGGGGGGCGGCCGGCGCCGCAAGGCATCGCGGCGATCCGCCCTGCGTCCGGCGCAGGGCTCGCTGCAACCCGCTGCCGCGACACGAAGAGCCGGCGACCGCCGTTGCAATCAGCCGGCCCCCCGGTATAGTCCCGGCGGTTTTTTCGCCCAGGCCCGCGCGAACGACCGGGCCCGCCGGCCAATCCCGCCTTCCGAAGGAGCAAGTCGATGTTCGTGACGCCTGCCTATGCCCAGGCCGCCGGAGCGGCGAGCGGCACCGAGATGGTGATGTCGCTGCTGCCGTTCATCCTCATCTTCGTGATCATGTACTTCCTCATCCTGCGGCCGCAGCAGCGCCGGGCCAAGCAGCACCAGGAGATGATCAAGAACGTCCGCCGCGGCGACAGCGTGGTCACCTCGGGCGGCATCGTCGCCAAGGTCACCAAGGTGATCGACGACAACGAGATCGAGATCGAGCTTGCGGACGGGGTCCGGGCACGCCAGATCCGCGCCATGGTGGCGGAGGTGCGGGCTAAGGGCGAGCCCGTGAAGGACGAGGCCGCCAAAGGCTGACCAGCCGGGCGGCGCGGCGGTTCGCCCGCTCTCCTCGCGCGCCGGCCGGCGCGCCCAATCGGGAACCCTTGACCCATGCTGTATTTCTCGCGGTGGAAGGCGACGGCCATCCTTGTCGGGACGCTTCTCGTCTGCCTCTGCGCGGTGCCGAACTTCTTCCCCGACAGCGTGGTCGACAAGTGGCCGAAGTGGGCGCAGCGCCACGTCGTGCTGGGCCTCGACCTGCAGGGCGGCTCGCACATCCTGCTCGAGGTCGACTCGAACGCGGTCCGCCGCGAGAAGGTCGAGACCCTGCGCGACGACGTCCGCCGCGTGCTGCGCGACGCCCGCATCGGCTACACGGGGCTGACCGGGCGCGGCGACACGGTGGACGTGCGCATCCGCGAGGCCGGCGACGTGCCCCAGGCGCTCACCAAGCTGCGCGAGCTGTCGCAGCCGCTCGGCGGCATCCTCGGCGGCAGCGGCCAGCGCTCCATCGACATCACCGACCAGGGCAACGGCCTGATCCGCCTGACCGTCACCCAGGCGGCGATGACCGAGCGCATCCGCCAGTCGGTCGAGCAGTCGATCCAGATCATCGAGCGGCGCGTCAACGAGCTCGGCACCGTCGAGCCGTCGATCCAGCGCCAGGGCATCGACCGCATCCTGGTGCAGGTGCCCGGCCTGCAGGATCCCTCGCGCCTCAAGGACCTCCTCGGCAAGACCGCGAAGCTGACCTTCCGGCTGGTCGACATGACGGCCGACGCGGCCGAGGCGGCGCAGACCGGGCGGGTGCCGCCCGATTCCGAGCTGCTCTACGAGGGCCGCGGCGGCCAGCGCGTGCCGATCCTGGTCGAGAAGCGCATCATGGTGTCGGGCGAGGACCTCACCGACGCCCAGCCCGGCTTCGACCAGCGCACCAGCGAGCCGATCGTCTCGTTCCGCTTCAACACCTCGGGCGGCCGCCGCTTCGCCCAGACCACCCAGGAGAACGTCGGCCGGCCGTTCGCCATCGTGCTCGACAACGAGGTGATCTCGGCGCCGGTGATCCGCGAGCCGATCCTCGGCGGCTCCGGCCAGATCTCCGGCAACTTCACGGTCGAGAGCGCCAACGACCTCGCCATCCTGCTGCGCGCCGGCGCCCTGCCGGCGCCGCTCACCATCGTCGAGGAGCGCACCGTCGGCGCCGGCCTCGGCCAGGACTCGATCGAGAAGGGCAAGATCGCCGCCTATGTCGGCTCCGGCCTGGTGGTGGTCTACATCCTCGCCACCTACGGCATGCTCGGCCTGTTCGCCAACGTCGCGGTCGCCATCAACGTCGCGATGATCTTCGGCGTGCTGTCGATGCTCAACGCCACCCTGACGCTGCCCGGCATCGCCGGCATCGTGCTCACCGTCGGCATGGCGGTCGACGCCAACGTGCTGATCTACGAGCGCATGCGCGAGGAGGCGCGGGGCGGCCGCTCGGCCATCAACGCCATCGACGCCGGCTTCGCGCGGGCGCTCTCGACCATCCTCGACGCCAACATCACCACGCTGATCGCCGCCGTGGTGCTGTTCTTCCTCGGCTCGGGCCCGGTCCGCGGGTTCGCCCTCACCCTCATCATCGGCATCTTCACCACGGTGTTCACGGCCTTCACGCTGTCGCGGCTGATCGTGTCGTTCTGGGTGCGGATGACGCGGCCCGCCGCCGTTCCGATCTGACGTCCGGAGCTGACCGTGAAGCTTCTTCGCCTCGTTCCCGACGACACCAACCTGCCGTTCATGAAGTGGCGGCGGATCACGTTTCCGCTGTCGGGCGCCCTGTCGCTCCTGGCCGTCGTGCTGTTCTTCACGGTCGGCCTGAACTTCGGCATCGACTTCCGGGGCGGCACCCTGGTCGAGATCCAGGCCCGCAACGGGGCCGCCGCCGATCTCGCCGACATCCGCAGCAAGCTCACCGCGCTCGACCTCGGCGAGGTGCAGCTCCAGCGCTTCGGCGCGCCGTCCGACGTGCTGATCCGGCTCGCCCAGCAGCCGGGCGGCGACGAGGCCCAGCAGGCGGCGGTCCGCAAGGTCCGCGAGACGCTCGGCGACGGCTACGACTACCGCCGCGTCGAGGTGGTCGGCCCGCGTGTCTCCGGCGAGCTCGTCCAGAACGGCGTGCTCGGCATGCTGGTCGCGATCTTCGGCATCCTGATCTATCTGTGGTTCCGCTTCGAGTGGGAGTTCGCGGTCGGCGCGACCATCGCCACCCTGCACGACGTGGTGCTCACCATCGGCTTCTACAGCATCACCCAGATCGACTTCGACCTGTCCTCGGTGGCCGCCGTGCTGACCATCATGGGCTTCTCGGTCAACGACACCGTGGTCATCTACGACCGAATCCGCGAGATGCTGCGCCGCTACAAGAAGATGCCGCTCGACCAGCTGCTCGATCTGGCGATGAACTCGACGCTGTCGCGCACCGCCATCACCTCGACCACGGTGATCCTGTCGCTGCTCGGCATGTTCTTCTTCGGCCCGGAGGCGATCCAGAGCTTCGTCCAGGCGATGCTGTTCGGAGCCGTGGTCGGCGTCTACTCGTCGGCCTTCATCGCGGCGCCGCTGCTGATCTATTTCGGCCTGCGCACCCGTCCGCTGGCGGAGGGGAGCGAGGAGGAGAGCGGCGCGCCGCGCGGCGCCAAGGCGAGGACCTGAGCGGAGGAATGCCGCTCGACCGCACGAGCCCGCATCTGCCGCGCCCGGCCGTGATCGACTCCTACGGGGACGGCGGCTTCCGGCTCGGCGACCTGTCGCATCGCGGCGCCATCGTCTGCCTTACCGACGGCGTCTGGGCCGCCGACCTGGCGTCGCCCGACCACATCGGCGACGAGGTGATCGCGCTGGTGACCGGCAGCACGCCGCCGGTCGAGCACCTGCTGATCGGCACCGGCACGCTGCCGTGGCCGGTTCCGGAGCCGCTGCGGGCGCGCCTGCGCGAGCACGGCATCGTGGTGGAGAGCATGACCACCGGCCCGGCGGTGCGCACCTGGAACATGCTGCTGGTGGAACGCCGGCGGGTGGGAGCGATCCTGCTGCCCATCGCCTGACGACGGAGCCTCGTGCCGGCGGCGGCGGTCGTGTATCGCCTTACGCAACGGCACCGCGGCGCGGGACCGCGCCGTGACCTGATCACGAGACTGCGATTTCGCCGCCTCGCACGATCGCGAACAACGCGACCCAAGCGCATCCATCGACACATGTTTCTCGAAACACCGCGTTCGAGGTGACGATGCACAAATAAGCGTATTCTAAAAAATGCGATCAAGCCCCTCATCTATCAACATAACGTGAGAAACTACATTACTCCTATGTCATGAATGATTGAACTATTCGTCGGTGTCGAAGCTGAAAGGTCGGATTACCTCTAGTATAGCCCGATCACGCTTTCGACATTCAGGAGGATTCATCATGTCGAAGCAGCCCAGAGACTCGTCGAGCCCCGAGGAGCTCCCGGATCCGGCGCAGCCGCGCGCGGGAGGTGATGGTGGTCCGGTGGAATTCGATCCCGATGCGCCGGGCGGCGGACCCGGCGCGGATGTCGACGTCGCCGAGGCGGACGAGACAGTCGACACGCTGTCGGTCGGCGACGACTGGTTCGCGGCCCAGGAGGAGCTGGAGAGCCGGCTCGGCGGCGTCGAGAGCTTCGCGGCGGCCCTGTCGAGCGAGGTGGGCGACTACACGACCAGCGCCGAACGGCCGGTCGGCACCGGCATCGGCTTCCGGGTCGTCGGCGGGCTGGTCACGTCGGAGCCGGTTCTCAAGATCTACGTCACCGAAAAGGTGACGGGCGGTGCCATCAGCACCTTCAGTGCCGCGCCGAGCAATGTCGGCGGCATGGCGGTCGAGGTCGAGGAGGTCGGCTCGATCGTGCCCCAGCTCTACAATCGCCGCTACGCGCGGCCGGTGCGCTGCGGCGTGTCGATCGGACACCCGCTGGTGACGGCGGGGACGCTCGGCTGCCTCGTGGTCACCCGCAACAACCATCTCTGCCTGCTCAGCAACAACCATGTCATGGCCAACTCCAACAATGCCCGGGTCGGCGATCCGATCATCCAGCCCGGCCGGGCCGACGGCGGTGTGTCGCCGGGCGACCGCATCGCCGTGCTGGAGAACTTCGTGCGCATCAACTTCCCCGGACCGAACCTCGTCGACGCCGCAGTGGCCTGGACGTCGTTCGCGTACGTCGATCCGCGCCACGTCACCTACACGCTGAACCCGACCCCTCTGGCGGCGCGGCTCGGCATGACGGTGAAGAAGAACGGCCGAACCACGCAGTCGACGGTCGGCACCGTCACCGACATCAGCGTCAACATCTCGGTCGGGTATCCGGGTGGCGTCGCCCAGTTCCGCAATCAGATCGGTATCCGTGGCGTCGGCGGCCCGTTCAGCCGCGGCGGCGATTCGGGCTCGCTGATCGTCACGGCGAACTCGAGCCAGCCGGTGGCCCTGCTGTTCGCCGGCCGCACCGACAACAGCATCACGTTCGCCAATCCGATCGCGGCCGTGATGAGCGCCCTCGGCATCGTGCGCTTCCTCAACCGGCGCTGACCGGCGGTCTCGCCGCGCGAGCCGCGCGAGGCTCGTGTCCCTCGGCCGCGGATATGGCGGACGCCAGGGTCGCGCTTATATGGTGCGGCAGGCGCCGGCCCCGGCGGCCGGGGGAGATTCGGAGCGACGACCATGGACAGCCACACGCAAGAGCAACTGCTCGCGCTGCGGGATCGCCACGAGGCCTGGCTCCTCGCCCAGCCCGGCGTCATCGGCACCGGCGTCGGGATCGAGCCCGACGGTCGGCTGGTGCTGCGCATCTTCACCAAGGGCATTCGTCAGGAGAGCCGCGACACGATCGCGCGCGCGCTGCCCGATGCGCCGCTCGCCTGGGAGGAGGGCGAGGTGGTCGCCCGATGATCGTGGAACGACCCGCGCCGCGTCGCGCGGCCGGACCGTGACACGGGCGCCCATCCGGCCGGCGTGCAAGGAAAGCCTTTGGAGTTCCATCGTCATTGCGAGGCGCTCGTCCGCGAGCAGGACCGCGACCGCTTCCTCGCGGCACTGTTCGCGCCGGCCGCGCAGCGGCCGCATCTGTTCGCCCTCTACGCCTTCAACGCCGAGATCGCCCGGGTGCGCGACGCCGCCAAGACCCCGATGGCGGGCGAGATCCGCCTGCAGTGGTGGCGCGACGCGCTCGCCGGCGAGGGGCACGGCGACGTGCGCGCCAACCCCGTCGCCGCCGCGCTGCTCGACACCGTCGCGGCCCGCGCGCTGCCGGTCGAACCGCTCCTCGATCTCCTCGAGGCGCGCAGCTTCGACCTCTACGACGACCCGATGGCGGGCCTGGACGCGCTCTACGGCTATGTGCGCAAGACCTCGTCGGCCGTGATCGGGCTCGCCGCCCATGTCCTCGCCGGACCCGATCCGATGGTCGCGGCGCTCGCCGGCCCGGCCGGCCTCGGCTGGGGCCTGTCGCGGATCCTGCAGGCGCTCCCGGCGCATGCCTCGCGCGGGCAGGTCTATGTCCCGGCCGACCTGCTGCGCGACCAAGGCGTCGATCCGGCCGACCTGCCGGCGCGCCGGGCGGGGCCGGGGCTCGCCGCCGTGCTCGCCGATCTGCGCGGCCGCGCCCGCCTCGAGCTCGCCGAGGCCGAGCGGGCCACGGCCCTGGTCCCGGCGGCGGCGCGGCCGGCCTTCCTGCCGGCGGCGCTCGCCCGGCCGCTGCTCGACCGCCTCGACCGTGCCCAGGCGGCCGACCCCTTCGCCGTGGTCGAGCTCGCCCCCTGGCGGCGCCAGTGGGTGCTCTGGCGCGCCGCCCGCCGGATGGGGTGACTATTCGGCCGCCGCCGGCAGGGCGCCACGCCAGGCGTCGAGGTCGGCGAGGGCGCGGGCCGAGAGGGCCTGCTTGCGGGCGGCCGTCTTGGCGCTGCCGCGCAGGCGTCCGCCGCCGGGCAGCTTGACCACCGAGCGCTCCAGCGGCGGGAACAGGCCGAAATTGACGTTCATGGGCTGGAACGAGCGCGGCCCGGCGTCGATCGTCACCACGTGGCCGCCGGTGATGTGGCCGAGCAGGGCGCCGTGCGCCGTGGTGGCGGGCGGCGGCACGACCGCCTCGCCGCGCCGCTCGGCCGCCGCGAACAGCCCGGCCACCAGCCCGATCGCGGCGGATTCGACATAGCCCTCGCAGCCGGTGATCTGGCCGGCGAAGCGCAGCCGCGGCATCGCCTTCAGGCGCAGGGTCGGGTCGAGCAGGCGCGGCGAATCCAGGAAGGTGTTGCGGTGGATGCCGCCCAGGCGCGCGAACTCGGCCTGCTCGAGCCCGGGAATCATCCGGAACACGCGCACTTGCTCGGCGTGCTTCATCTTGGTCTGGAAGCCGACCATGTTGAACAGCGTGCCGAGCCGGTTGTCCTGGCGGAGCTGGACGACCGCATAGGGCTTCTCGTCCGGCCGGTGCGGATTGGTGAGGCCGACCGGCTTCATCGGCCCCCAGCGCAGCGTGTCGCGGCCGCGCTCGGCCATCACCTCGACGGGCAGGCAGCCGTCGAAATAGGGCGTCGAGGCCTCCCAGTCGTGGAACGCGACCGTCTCGGCCGCGACCAGCGCGTCGACGAAGGCCTCGTAGCGGTCGCGGTCGAGCGGGCAGTTGAGGTAGTCGGCGCCGGAGCCGCCGGGCCCCGACTTGTCGTAGCGCGACTGCGCCCACGCCACGCCCATGTCGATCGAGTCGCGGTGGACGATCGGGGCGATGGCGTCGAAGAAGGCGAGTGACCTTTCGCCCGTGATGTTGCGCACCGCCTCCGCCATCGCGGCCGAGGTCAGCGGGCCGGTGGCGACGATGACGTTGTCCCAGTCGTCCGGCGGCAGCCCGTCGATCTCCTCGCGAACGATCTCGATCAGCGGATGGCCGTCGAGCGCCTGCGTGACGGCGGCCGAGAAGGCGTCGCGGTCGACCGCGAGCGCGCCGCCGGCCGGCACCTGGTTGGCGTCGCCGGCCCGCATGATCAGCGAGCCGAGCCGGCGCATCTCGGCGTGCAGCAGGCCGACCGCGTTGGTGGCGGCGTCGTCGGAGCGGAACGAGTTGGAGCAGACGAGCTCGGCCAGCCCGCCGGTCTTGTGGGCCGCGGTGGCGCGCCCCGGCCGCATCTCGTGGAGCACCACGGGGACGCCGCGGTAGGCGATCTGCCAGGCGGCCTCGCTGCCGGCGAGGCCGCCGCCGATGACATGGACAGGCTGCATGGATCCGCTCGTGTCAGGGCCCGGGGGCCGCCGCCCGGCCGCGGGCGTCCGGCCCGATATAGGGGAGAGGGCCCGCAAAAGAAAAGCGCCCGCCGTTGCGGGCGGGCGACTTTCGGATGCAGCGTCTGGCAGGCGGCGTGTCGGAGGCAGCGTCTCGGCGGGCCGGCGCGATGGCGAACGCCGGTCGCGAGGCCGGTCCGGCCGGCCGGTCTCAGTCGGCGCGGGCGGCGTCCCAGGCGATCTGCTGGATGTCGGCGCGCATGATGCCGATGTCGGCCAGCTCGCGGTCGCCCAGGCGGCTCAGCTCGCGCAGGCTCTCGTTGTACTTGCGCCAAACCCGGAACATGCGGACCAGGCTGGAGAAGAGATACATGGTAACCCCCGTCTTCGGTCACGCGGCATGGGGTGCCTGCGCGAAGTCTTTGTTGCATAAATAAGTTGCTGAAATGGGACGAGAAGTCCCCGTTTTTGCGATGCGGCTATTCATTTGCTGCATTGCCGGGCACGGAATGCGCAATCGGTGTGCAGTGCCGAGGGCGCCGGATCGGGGTGCCTGCCGGATGGCCAACCGGGCGCGGCGGTCCGGCCCGGCGAATGATCGCCGGAGCGGCAGCGGCCGCGGGTGCCTGCCGTCCGGTCACCGCCGGGCCGGATCGCGGCACCGTGAACCGGCTAGCCGCTTCGTGCGACTACTCTGTCGGGGGTGAGATCCGCCGGTGCGGCGGAGCGGGGACACCATGGACCGTCATCGGGCCGAGCCGAGCCGCGGGGCGTCGTCGACGCGCCGCGCCCGCACGTCCGCGCCGATCCGTTGCGCCGCGCGTCCGGCCGCATCAGTCTCTCTCCCGATACTCCCGAGAATCACAACGGGCCGGACGTGGGCCGGCCCCATCGGAGGACCTGCATGAATCGTCGCTTGATTGCCCTCGCGGCGGCCGCCGCCGCGATCGTGGCAAGTCCGGGCCTGAAGGCCGCGCCGCTCGGCGCCGCCGGCGGGCTCGGGGCCGCCGCCGACGCGGCCGCCGTGGTCGACACGGTCCAGTACTACTGGGGCGGCTACCGCCACTGCTGGTATCTCGACGGATGGCACGGGCCGGGCTGGTACCGGTGCGGCTTCGCCTGGCGCCGGGGCTTCGGCTGGGGTGGCCCGGCGGGCTGGCGCGGCTGGGCGCCGCCGCCTCCGCCGCCGCCGCGCATCTATCGGCCCGGGCCGCCGCGCCCGGCGTTCCGGCCGGGTCCCGGCCCGCGCCCGGGATTCCGGCCGGGCCCGCCGCCCGGTCCGCGTCCGGGGCCCGGGCCGCGCCCGCGTCCTCCCGGACCGCCGCCGCGCTGAGCCGCGAGGCACCGGTCTCGTTTCGCGGGCCGCCTCCGGGCGGCCCGTTTTACGTCCTGCGCGCACTCTGCCGCCGGCTCGCGCTACTCCGGGTATCGTCTTGCCATCCGGCACAGCCCGTGGTGCTCTGCGGGATTGATGCAGTGCATCCCTTCAGGCGGAACGAGAGTGCACCATGGCCGACACTGTTCTGGAGCCGCGCAGCCTTTATTTCGAGGACCTCGCCATCGGCATGAGCGAGACGCTGGAGCGCACCGTCACGGACGCGGCGGTCCGCGCCTTCGCCGAGGTGAGCGGCGACCGCAACCCGATCCACCTCTCCGAGGAGTATGCCGCCGGCACGCTGTTCAAGACCCGCATCGCCCATGGCATCTTCACGGCGAGCCTGATCTCCGCCGTGCTCGGCATGCGGTTGCCCGGCCCGGGCGTCATCTACTTCTCGCAGACGCTGAACTTCCGCGGTCCCGTGAAGATCGGCGACGTCGTCCATGTGCGGCTGGAGATCGCCGAGCTGATGCCGGAGAAGTGCCGCGCCCGCATCGCCTGCAGCTGCACGGTCGCCGGCGAGGTGGTGCTGGACGGCGACGCCTGGGTGAAGGTGCCGTCGCGGCTGCCCAAGCCCGACGCGCCCAAGCCCGACGCGCCGAAGCCGGACGCGCCGAAGCCGGCGTGAGCCGGTCCATAAGCGGTCCCGCCGGTGACATGCGGCGTTTGAATTAGCCGGCGCACACAATCCGTGTATACTTGCGTGTGCACGATCGGGGCGGGACCTGACACGAGGAGCACGGCATGACTCCTCCTCGACGATCCTGGGGTGAGCTCGCCGCCATCCTGTGGTCGAGACGCGATCGCTCTCCCGGCCTGCCGGCCTTCGGGGCTCTCGCCCACGGCGGCACGACCGGCTCCGGCGGTGCCGATTCCGACGTGACCGATCTTGCCGCGACCGATCCTGCCTTCCTCGAGGCGTGGCCCGGCGCCTTCGCGCCCCGCGACACCGACGATCTCGACCTCGACGAGCTGGCGCTCGATCGCGATGCCGGCGACCCGCCGGCGGCGCGCAGCGCCGTGGCCGACGACCTGCTGCTGTGCCGGCGGATGCGGGCGCTGCGCCTAGACCCCGACGAACTCTACTGCAGCGAGCCGCGGGCCTTCGGCGTGCTGCGTCGGCGCTGCGCCGGCTGCACGGTGCCGGGACGCTGCGCCCGCGACCTCGCCGACGAGTTCGCCGATCCGGCCTGGCAGGACTGGCGCAACTACTGCCCCAACGCGACGACGCTGAGCATCCTCAGCGCGCTGCGGGCCTGCGGCCCGGACGCGCCGGACCCGGCGGCCGGCTGAGTGAGGGGACCGTCGGACCGACCCGCGGGACGGCGCCGGCGGTGCCGCACCGCCGCGCGGGACCGCGACCCGGGCCGCTAGACCACGACCCTGCGGTAGAGGTGCCAGGTCGCGTGCGCCAGCACGGGCAGCACCACGGCGAGGCCGATGAAGAACGGCAGAGACCCCAGCGCCAGCGCGGCGGCGACGATCAGGCCCCACGCCGCCATGGCGACCGGGTTCCGGGCCACGGCCCGCACCGAGGTCTGCATGGCCGTCACCGCGCCGATGTCGCGGTCGAGCAGCATCGGGAACGACACCACGCTGATCACCAGCACGACCAGGGCGAACAGGAAGCCGATGGCGTTGCCGGCGATCAGCAGGGTGCGGCCGTGCGCCGTGCCGACCACCTCGGCCAGGAAGCCGGAGAGCGATTCGGGAACGCCGTAGCCGAACAGGCTCTGGTAGAGCCCCTCGGCGACCGCCAGCCAGATCACGAACAGCAGCATCAGCAGCCCGCCCAGCAGCGCGATCGAATCGATCGCCGGGTTGCGCAGCACTCCGAAGGCGTCGCGCCAGCCGGCCGGCCGGCCCTGCTCGCGCCGGCGGCTGAGCTCGTAGAGGCCCAGCGCCACGAAGGGCCCGACCAGGGCGAAGCCGGCGACCAGCGGGAACAGCAGCGGCACCACGTCGTAGCCGAAGCTCAGCCGCGCCAGCACCAGGCCGACGATCGGGTAGAGCAGGCTGAGGAAGATCACGTGGCTCGGCATCGCCCGGAAATCGTCGATGCCGCGGGCGAGTGCGTCGCGAAGGTCGCGCAGCCCGATCCGGCGGATCTCCGGTCGGACGGGATGCTCGACGGAGCCTGCGAAGACGTGAAGAGTCGACATGCCGTTCCTCCCTCGGACGTCCCGCGCGGGACGTCGGTGTCGCGGGGCGGCGCCGCGGCTCGTTCCGGCCGCTTCGCATGCCGCCCGACCGCCCTCAGGCTAGGGCGAACGAGGGATCACGCGGTGTCACGAACGCGCCAGCCCGGGCGCGCGTATTGTCGCATCACACCTGTACGCCAACACCGGCGCATGGCGCCGGGGGCGGGACGGGCGACGGCGGCGGCGGAGGAGGGCGCCTCACGGGCGCAGGAGCTGCACCTTGGCGGTGGCGACGATGCGCTGCGCGATCACCACCGGGCAGTCCGGCGCGTGGACGATCGCTTCGACGGGGTGCTGCCAGGACACCGAGGCGCCGCACAGCTTGCACCGGTTGGCGGCGCCGCCGTCCTCCTCGGACACGGTCTCGATCGCTGTCTTGAGCAGCGCGGCGGCAACCTTGCGGACGTCCTCTTCGGTGGTGTCGATCATGGCCCTGGCAATCCGTCGATCCGCCCGGCGGACGCTGCGCCGGGCTGCGCGACCATGGCGCCGTCGCCCGGCCGAGTCCAGTCCCGGCACGCCGCCGAGTCCTCGGCGAGCGCGCGTTCGAGCGCGGCCGACGTCCGCGGTCAGGGGAGTGCCGCCGCCGGTCGGCGTGGCGGGCGAGGATCGACGGTCTGGGGTCGGGCGGCTGGTCAGGGGATGGTGAGCCCGCCGGGACTCGAACCCGGGACCCCATGATTAAAAGTCACGTGCTCTACCGACTGAGCTACGGGCTCCTGTGCCGCCGTGTGTAAAGACCCGGCCGGGGCGTTGCAAGTCGGACCGGCGGGCCGTCTCCGCCGGCCTCCGGGGCGCGGCTTCGACGGCGGGCGGCGGCGCCGCCGATGCGCCGGGCGGGACCCCGGGCCGCCGCGGGCGTGTGTGGTGTTCGGCCGGCCGGCGCGCGATACTCCGGCCAAACCGAGACGTCGAACGAGGATTCCGATGCCCATCGTCAACCGTGTCGCCGACCTGCACGCCGAGATCACCGCGTGGCGTCGGGATTTCCACGCGCATCCGGAGCTCCTCTACGACCTGCCGCGCACCTCCGCCGTGGTCGCCGAGAAGCTGAAGGCGTTCGGCTGCGACGAGGTCGTTCCCGGCATCGGCCGCTCCGGCGTGGTCGGCGTCATCCGCGGCGCCAAGGGCAAGCCCGGCGCGCCCGGCAAGACCGTCGCGCTGCGCGCCGACATGGACGCGCTGCCGCTCGACGAGATCAACGACCTCCCGTACCGGTCGACGACGCCCGGCAAGATGCACGCCTGCGGCCACGACGGCCACACCGCGATGCTGCTCGGCGCCGCCCGCCATCTCGCCGAGACCCGCAACTTCGCCGGCACCGTCGTGGTGATCTTCCAGCCGGCCGAGGAGGGCGGGGCGGGCGCCAAGGCGATGATCGAGGACGGCCTGTTCGAGCGCTTCGGCATCGACGAGGTCTACGGCATGCACAACTGGCCGGGCCAGCCGGTCGGCCGCTTCGCCACCCGCACCGGCCCGATCATGGCGGCCCAGGACACGCTGCACATCGACATCGAGGGGGTCGGCGGCCACGCGGCGCGGCCGCATCTCGGCATCGACACGATCCTGGTCGGCTGCCAGATCGTCAACCAGATCCAGTCGATCGTGTCGCGCAACGTCGACCCGCTGAAGAACGCCGTGGTGTCGATCTGCCTGTTCCAGGCCGGCACCACCGACAACGTCATCCCGCAGACCGCGAAGCTCCTCGGCACCGCCCGCAGCCTCGCCCCCGAGGTGCGCGACCTCCTGGAGGCGCGGCTGACCCGGATGATCGCGGCGACCGCGGAGGCGTACGGCGCCAAGGCGAAGTTCGAATACCGGCGCGGCTATCCGGTGCTGGTCAACCACGCCCGCGAGGCGGAGTTCGCCGCCAGCGTCGCCGGCGAGGTCGCCGGGCCCGACAAGGTCGACTTCGGCATCGCCCCCTTCATGGGCGCCGAGGACTTCGCCTACATGCTGCAGAAGCGTCCCGGCGCCTTCGTGTTCGTCGGCAACGGCGATTCGGCCGGCCTGCACAACCCCGCCTACAACTTCAACGACGAGGTGATCCCCTACGGCACCTCCTACTGGGTGCGCCTCGTCGAGACCGCGCTGCCGGGGTAGGGCGCCATCTTCCCTCTCCCCTCGCGGGAGAGGGTGCCGAGCGCAGCGAGGCGGGTGAGGGGGCTCTCCACCCACTCCGAGTTCGTGGCACGCCCCCTCACCCGTCTCGGACCGATGAAGCGTGTCCGGGACACGGGGCCGACCATCGCCCCAGACGAAAAAGGCCCGGCGCGAGCCGGGCCTTTCGCATTCGGGATCAGGACGGGCCGGCGCTCACTGCGCCGGCTCGGCCGCCTTGTCGGCGGTCACGGGCGGCTCGGCGAGGCGGGTCGCCGGCTGTGCCGGGGCGAGGCCGAGGAGTTCGGCGGTGCGGGCCTGCAGGCCGCGCCAGACGGCGAAGTCGTTGAGCCGCGAGCCCTCGAGCCCGGCCAGCGCCACCGCCGAGAGGAACGGCAGGCTCTGCACCACGAGCACGATGGCGAACAGGTTCACCTCGCGCACGCTCTCGTGGTTGGTCACCCAGACGATGAAGGCGCCGATCAGCAGCAGGGCCCCGAACACCGCCTCGTCGAAGGCCGGGAACGACAGCCGCTTCTTGGTCTTGCCGCCCTTGGCGGTGACCACGAAGGGCAGGTGGTCCTTGATCAGGCCGGCGGCGACCGCCTTGGCGACCGTCCACTGCATGGCCATGGCGGCCACCATGGCGCCGGTCGCGTGCGCCGGGCCGATGCCGACGCGGGCCCGGTAGAGCGTCGCGAAGTGCAGCATCGACACCACCGAGGCGACCAGGATCGGGATGGTCAGCACCTTGTCGGGAATGGCGATGCCGACGAAGGCGACGACCGGGACCCAGATCAGGTTGAGCATGGCGACGACGACGCCGAGGCTCTCCGCGCCCATCCAGTTGAGCCAGCCGAGCGCGAACTCGCGCCGCTGCGCCGCCGTCAGGTTGCTCATGCCGGGCAGGAACCGCCGCCAGTGCTTCTTGACGATCTGGAAGCCGCCATAGGCCCAGCGATGGCGCTGCTTCTTGAACGCCTCGAACGTGTCGGGCAGCAGCCCGTGGCCGTAGCGCCGGTTGGTGTAGAGGGCGCGCCAGCCCTGCTCGTAGATGGTGAGGCCGAGATCGGTGTCCTCGCAGATCGTGTCGGACGACCACCCGCCGGCGTCGTCCATGGCGGTGCGGCGGATCAGGCACATGGTGCCGTGCGTCACGATGGCGTCGACCTCGTTGCGCTGGACCATGCCGATGTCGAAGAAGCCCGCATACTCGCCGTTCATGATGGCGTGCAGCGGCGTCTTCTCGCCGTCGCGGTGGTCCTGCGGGGCCTGCACCAGGCCGACCTGCGGGTCGGCGAAGGCCGGGACGAGGTCCTTCAGCCAGTCGGGCGTCACCGTGTAGTCGGCGTCGATCAGGCCGATGATCTCGGCGTCGGGCGCCGTGTGCTGCAGGGCGATGCGCAGCGCGCCCGCCTTGAAGCCCTTCACGTTCTGCAGGTTCAGGAACTTGAACCGGTCGCCGAGCAGGCGGCAGTGCTCCTCGATCGGATCCGTGTAGGCCGGGTCCGTGGTGTTGTTGATCGCCACCACGCACTCGAAGTTCGGGTAGTCGAGCCGCGCCACCGAATCGAGCGTCGCCTTCAGCATCTCGGGCTGCTCGTAGTAGGCCGGGACGTGGATCGACACCTTGGGGGCGAAGCCCTCGGGCCCCTTCTGGCCGGGCCGCACCAGCCGCTGCGGGCCGCGCCCGAACAGCACCTGGGCGACCTCGTCGATCTTCCACATGGCGATGACCACCAGCGGGATCATCAGCACGACGCCGACGCCGAGCGCGATCGCCTGGCCGACCACGAAGTAGTGGCCGTTCCAGTAGTCCCAGACGACTCCCGTCCAGGCGCCGACCACGTTGGCGAACACCGCCATCACCAGGGCCTGGAGCAGGGTGGCACCGGTCATGAACAGGATCGGCAGCGACACCACGAGGCTCGCCACCACGGCGACCACGGCGAGCGACACGAAGGCGGGGTCGTAGACCGGGCCGGTCCAGGCGAACTTCGGCTGGCGGGCGGCGTCGAACAGGCCCCAGTAGGCGCCGACGCTGCCCTCGAAGGTCTTCCACGGCTGGTCGAAGGCTTCGATGATGTTGTAGTCGATGCCCAGCGCCTCGGCCCGTGCGACGAAATCTCGCAGCAGGCTCGCCTGGATCACCCGGCCCGGCTCGGCGGCCCGGCGGTTGTACCCGGCGCTCGGCCAGCCGAACTCGGCGATGACGATGCGCTTGCCCGGAAAGGCTTCGCGGAGCTTGAAGTAGTTGTTGATCGCGAGGTCGACGGTCTCGGACGCCGAGAAGCCTTCCCAGTAGGGCAGGATGTGGACGGCGATGAAGTCCACGGCCGAGGCGAGCTCGGGATGATTTAGCCAGGTCGAGTAGATTTCGCCGGTGGTCACCGGGACATTCCCGCCGACCTCGCGCTTGACCTGCTGGATGTAGCGGATCAGCTCGGCGATCTGCTCCTTCTCGTTGAGGTCGCGCACCACCGTCGCACCGTCGACGGTCTCGGTCCGCTTCTTGAAGTCGGCGCGGTAGATCGCCTCGTTGCCGACCACGATGGCGTTGATGTTGCGGTTCTTGCGGTAGAGGTCGACGACCGACTTGATCTCGCGCTCGTTGCGCTTGACGTCGCCGTCGAGCCAGGCGCCCACCGCCACCTTGAGGCCGAACTCGTTGGCGACCGGCGGCACCAGCTCGGCGCCACCGGTGGCCGAGTAGGTTCGGATGGCCCGGGTGTAGGGGGACAGGACCTTCAGATCGTTGCGGATCTGCTCGGTGGTCGGGCGGTTGCCCTCTTCCGGATGCCCCTCGAAGGGAGAGTAGGACACGCTGGTCAGCGGGCCCGAGACATTGGGAGCAGACGTCTGACTTTGCCAGATGGCCCACGCGCCCGCATGAAGGCATGCCACGAGCGCGACCACGGCAGCGACGGAGCGCATGGTCTCTTCTACCGAATGGGGCGGAAATGATCGGTCTCGAGCCTGTCCCCTAGGCTCGACCGGGACCGGGGAAACCCTTGCGATGCACCATATGGATACCGCACGGGCACGTTCAAGTAGACTTCCGACATGGCGAATTCAGGGCGATCCGACCCGCCATGCACCGCAACCTCACAGCCCCGTAAACAGCCTCAACGCGGGTTCGTTCCTTGCGGCGCGGGCGGAGCAGCCGAGGCGGCCGCGGGGGCCGGGACGTGCTCCGGATTGAGCCAGCAAGCGTGGACACGCGCGTTCAGCGTTTCGGTGGCCTTGGGGTCGATGTTTCCCTGTCGCACCACGCACCTGAACGTCGTCTGAACGTGTCCGCCCGGACAGCCGAAACGATCGTAGAGCTCGAGGTGCCGGAAGGCGGTGTCGAGGTCGTCGCGCCACAGCAGGCTGACCACCCGCTCGCCCAGCCAGACGCATTCGGCGGCGGCCGCCGGACCCTGCAGCGTGCGGCCGGCCTCGACGATCTGATCGGTGCGGGTCTTGCGCTCGGTGCGGGCCGGATCGCCGGGCTGCGCCGGCGGCTGTGCCTGGCCCTGCGGCTGTCCCTGCTGCGCGGGCGGCTGCGGCGTCGCCTGCTCCGGCGGCTTCTGCTCGGGCGCCTGCGCCAGGGCCGGGCCGTGACAGGTGGCATACGAAACCAGAGCTGCAGCTGCGGCGACGGCAGCGACGCGCGAACCAGGAAGATACATGATGGTGCTGTTGGCCTGGGCGAGTTCGTCCATGACGGCGGCGAAGGCCATCGCGGACCGGGGAGGCATTACGGCATGGCGACAATGTCAATCTTGCGACGGAAGACCGGTCTTGTCTACTTGTCCGCATCGCAATCCCGGCCCTCCCGACGCGCGCTCGTGCGCCCCCTTTCGTGAGCTCTCCGGCGCTCGCCCGCGGCGCCGGACGTGAGACGATCGGGGCCCCGCGCGCCGTGCCCCTTGGCGCGGCGGCGGCGGCACGGTACGAGCCTGCCACGGTCCGCGTCCGGTTCCACGACTGCCTGCAGAAGTGCCCGCCTCATGCGCCTCCCTCTCGGTCTCATGGTCGTCGCCGTCGCGCTCGTGGCGGGCTTCTGGTGGTGGATCGGCCACCCGGTTCCGGTGGCGTCCGGCGCGCCCGCCGACCGCAAGCTCGAATGCATCTCCTACGCGCCGTTCCGCGGCGCCCAGAACCCGTTCGACCTGACCCTGAAGGTCGAGCCGTGGCAGATCGAGGAGGACCTGAAGCGGCTCGCCGCGGTGACGCGGTGCATCCGCACCTACTCGATCCGCAACGGCCTCGACCAGGTCCCGGCGATCGCCGAGCGGCACGGGCTGAAGGTCCTGCAGGGGCTCTGGCTGAGCAGTCATCGCGAGCTGAACCGGGCCGAGATCGCCGGCACCGTCGCGCTGGCGAAGCGGTTCCCGCAGGTGATCACCGGCGTCGTCGTCGGCAACGAGGTGCTGCTGCGCGGCGAGCTCTCCGCCGTCGACCTCGGCGCCATCATCCGCGACGTGAAGGCGGCCGTCCCGGTGCCGGTCACCTATGCGGACGTCTGGGAGTTCTGGCTGCGCAACCGCGACCTCGCGAGCGCCGTCGACTTCGTCACCATCCACATCCTGCCGTACTGGGAGGACATCCCGATTCCGGCCGAGGAGTCCGGCGCCCACGTCGAATCGATCGTCCGCAAGGTCGCCGAGGTCTTCCCGGGCCGCGACATCCTGGTCGGCGAGGTCGGCTGGCCGAGCGCCGGCCGCATGCGCGAGGCGGCGCTGCCGTCGCTGCGCAACCAGGCCCTGGTGGTGCAGGACGTGCTGGCGCGGGCGGCGCGGGCCGGGTTCCGGGCCAACATCATCGAGGCCTTCGACCAGCCGTGGAAGCGCATCCTCGAAGGCACGGTCGGCGGCCACTGGGGCCTGTTCACGGCGGGCGACCGGGTGGTCAAGTTCATGGTCGGCGAGCCGGTGTCCGACCATCCCGACTGGCCGAAGCAGGCCGGCCTGGGCATCGCCGTGGTGCTCGCCGTGTTCGCCGCCGCCATCCTGGTCGCCGGGGCCGGGCGCGCGCGGATCGCCACCGGCGTGTGGGTCGCGGTCGCCGTGAACGCCACGGTCGCCGGCGCGCTCGCCGGCTGGTCGGCCGAGAAGATCATGGTCGAGAGCCTCGGCTGGGGCGGCTGGGTGCGCGGCGCCGCCTTCGCGCTGGTGGCGCTCGCCGCGCCGATCGTCGGCGCCGGCCTGCTGGTGCGGGGCGAGCGGGTGCCCGGCTTCGTGCTGGCGCTCGGCGCCCGCCCGGACCGGGCCGGCGATCCGCTCCTCGCCGCCGGGGCGTGGCTGCTGGTGCTCACCGCGGGATTCGCCGTGCAGACCGCGCTCGGCCTGGTCTTCGATCCGCGCTACCGCGACTTCCCGTTCACGGCGCTGACCGCCGCCATCGTGCCGTTCCTGCTGCTGGCCGTCCTGGCGCCGGCCGGGCCGGGCGGAGGCGAGGCGGATGGCGAGCGGGCGGATGGCCCGGGCGCGGCCGGCCGCGGCGCGGCCGAGACGGCGACCGCCGTGGTGCTCGTGCTGTCGGCGGCGTTCATCGTCCTCAACGAGACGGTGGCGAACTGGCAGGCCGTGTGGCTCGCCGCCGGCTTCGTCGCCCTCGCCGTCACGCTTCGTCGCGTGCGGGTCGCGCCAGGCTCATGATCAGGATCGCCGCCCCGGTGCCGGCGAGGCCGGCATTGTAGAGCACGATGCCGAGCGCGCTCGCCGCGAGGCCGATGGCGAAGAGGAAGACCGACGGCCGGATCAGGTTGATCAGCGCGGCGCCGAGCGCCACCCAGCCGAACACCCCGACATTGAACAGGCGGGTCGCGGCCAGCCGCACCGTGCAGACCGCGGTCTGGGCGCCGGCGTCGCAGGCGAGCCCGACCGGCGTGTTCTCGATCACCAGGTAGCGCACCCAGAAGGCGCAGCCGAGCGCCAGGAAGCCGACCGTGATCAGCCCGTTGGTGGCGCGGCAGGAGGGCAGGAAGCGCGGACGCATGCGGAACCTTCTTCGGCTGGCGGCCGCACCGGCCGGGGTCGGCGGCGGACGCGACGCCACAGAAGCCGGATCGCGGCCGCGGCGCAAGCCCGCCGGGGACGTCGCCGGGCGCCGGAAGGCGACCCGTCAGGGCAGGTTGAGCATCTGCCCGTCGTAGGAGGTCGCCCGGCAGGCGACGCCGGCGATGGCGACCGAGGCGCACAGGCGCGACGCGGCGAGCGAGTTCGCCACCGGCCCGGCGACTAGGCGCATCTCGACGATGCCGGGCTTGCCGCCGTCGCGCAGCGCGATCGCCGGCTTGACCTCGGCGAGCAGGTCGCCGGCCTGGCTGTCGCGCACCTTGGCCCACAGCGCCCTGAGATTGTCGATGCTGTTCGGCCCGCCGATCTCGATGGCGAAGCGCGCGCCGGCCGGCGCCGCGGCGGCGGGCGCATCGGCCCGCAGCGCCGCCGCCTGGGCGCCGAGCGACTGGGCGTTGGGATTCGGCCGCGGCAGCGGGATCTCGCTCGGCGGCAGGCCGGCCACCGTGCCGGCGACAGAGGTGCCGGCGACCGCGGCGGCCGGTGGCTCCTCCGGGTGCGGCACCGCGACCGAGGCGCTCGCCATGACCGGGGGCATCGCGCCGCCTGCCAGCGGCTCGCCTGCCAGCGGGCCGGCCGTGTCGATCGGCGGCACGGTGCGCGGATCGACGGCGTGCGACCCGGCGGCCAGCGGCCGCGCGGCCGGCCCGGTCTCGGGCGGCCTGAACGTGCCGGGCGTGAGGACGGGAGGCAGCAGCATGAGGTCGCCGAAGTCGGAGCCGGCGGGGCCGCGCCTGGCCGGCTGGATCAGCGCGATCGAGCCGGTCAGGTCCTCGATGTGTCCCTCGAGCTTGGTCACCCGCTCGGCCAGCCGGTCGCGGTCGGCGGTCAGCGCCTTGACGGTCTCGCCGAGGCGCTTCGCCTCGCGCTCCGCCTCCAGCACCCGCACGAAGGTCTGGGCGGTCGCCTCGCGGGTCGCCTCGGTCTGGGCGGCGAGCGGCGCCGTGACGGCGGCGACCCGGCGCTCGCCCAGGTCGGACTGGGACTGGGCCGCCAGCACGGCGACCGCGAGCGCGCCGGACGCGGCGAGACCCCAGGCCACCAGCCGCAACAGCGGACCGAGGCCGGGCCGCTCCTCGTCGTCGATCAAGTGCTGTCGGGCCACGTCGGTCATGTCGCTCTAAGACTTCGAATCAAGTGACGGAAACGTACCAGAATTCGGTGACGGCCGCCGCTGCCCGCAACCGCCGATCCGGCTTTTCGCAGCGCGTTCGGCAGGCTATGAGGGCCCATTCTCCGGGCACCCGGCCGCCCGGCACCACGAGGAGTCGTCATGACGGCGCGGAGCTGCCTCACCGTTGTTCTCGCCGCCGGCGAAGGAACGCGCATGCGCGCGTCCCGGCCCAAGGTCCTGCACGCCGTCGCCGGCCGCACCCTGGTCGGCCACGTGCTCGCCGCCGTGCAGGCGACCGGCGGCCGGATCGCCGTGGTGGTCGGGCCCGGCGCCGACGCCGTCACGGCCGAGGTGAAGCGCGCGGCGCCCGATGCCGCGGTGTTCGTCCAGGCCGAGCGCCGCGGCACTGCCCATGCGGTGCTGGCCGCGCGCGCCGCGCTGGAGCAGGGGGCCGACGACATCCTGGTGGTGTTTGCCGACACGCCGCTGATCCGCCCCGAGACGCTGGCCGCGCTGCGGGCGCCGCTCGCCGCCGGCGCCGCCGTCTCGGTGCTCGGCTTCCGCCCCGCCGACCCGACCGGCTACGGCCGCCTGGTCACCGACGGCGCCGATCTCGTCGCCATCCGCGAGGAGAAGGACGCGAGCCCCGACGAGCGGGCGATCCGCCTGTGCAATGCCGGTCTGATGGGCCTGTCGGGCGCGCATGCGCTGGCGCTGCTCGACCGCATCGACGCGGCCAACGCCAAGGGCGAGTTCTATCTCACCGACGCGGTCGCGCTCGCCCGCAAGGCCGGCCTGCGCGCGGCGGTGACGGAGGCGGCCGACGACAGCGAGGTGCTGGGCGTCAACACGCAGGGCCAGCTCGCCGAGGTCGGCGCCGTGCTGCAGCAGCGGCTGCGCGCCGCGCTGCTCGACGCCGGCGTGACGATGGCGGCGCCCGAGACCGTGCATCTCAGCGCCGACACGGCGATCGCCCGCGACGTGACGATCGAGCCCTATGTGGTGTTCGGCCCCGGCGTGACCGTGGCGGAAGGCGCCGTCATCCGGTCCTTCTCGCATCTCGAGGGGGCCCGGGTCGGGCCCGGCGCCATCGTCGGCCCCTATGCGCGGCTGCGCCCCGGCGCCGTGCTGGAGAACGACGTCCATGTCGGCAACTTCGTGGAGATCAAGGCGGCGACCGTCGAGGCCGGCGCCAAGGCCAACCACCTGAGCTACATCGGCGACGCCCGGGTCGGGGCGAAGGCGAACATCGGGGCCGGCACCATCACGTGCAACTACGACGGCGTCCTCAAGCACCGGACCGACATCGGCGCGGGCGCCTTCATCGGCTCCAACTCGTCGCTCGTCGCGCCGGTGAAGATCGGCGACGGCGCCTATGTCGGCTCCGGCTCGGTGATCACGGCCGACGTCCCGGCCGACGGCCTCGCCGTCGCCCGCGGCCAGCAGACCGTCAAGCCCGGCTGGGCGGCGCGCTGGCGCGCCGTCGCCGCTGCCCGCAAAAAGCCTTGATCGGGGTTCGGAACCGGACCCCATCACCCGGTCGTTCCGGTGCGACCGCGCGGCCGGGATCACAGAGGCCCCCATGGACGTGACCATCCGGCCCGCCACCGCCGAGGACGAGGACGCGGTCGTCGCCCTGTGGCGGGCGTGTGGGCTGACGGTGAGCTACAACGACCCCGCCGCCGACTTCCGCTTCGCCCGCGGCCGCGGCGCCTCCGACGTGCTGGTCGGCGCCGATGCGGCCGGCCGCGTCGTCGCCAGCGTCATGGTCGGGCACGACGGCCACCGGGGGTGGCTCTACTATGTGGCGGCCGATCCCGAGTCGCGCGGCCGCGGGCTCGGCCGGCGGATGATCGCCGCCGCCGAGGACTGGCTGCGCGCGCGCGGCGTCGCCAAGGTCCATCTCCTGGTGCGCGAGACCAACACCCGCGTCGTCGGCTTCTACGAGCAGCTCGGCTTCGAGGTGGCGCCCCGGGTGATGATGAGCAAATGGTTGACCGGGGCGCCCTAGGCTCCCGGCCAGGACCGTCGCCCCGGGACCGGGCGCCGGTCGTCGTCCGACGGTCCCGCCGGGGCGCCGGCCACGGCTCGTCCGGTCCGGTCTCCCTGCCGCAGAAAGGTGCATCCCCATGTGTGGAATCATCGGAATCCTCGGGCGCGAGCCGGTCGCGGCCCAGATGGTCGACGCCCTCAAGCGGCTCGAGTATCGCGGCTACGACTCGGCCGGCATCGCCACCCTGGAGCACGGGCACCTGACGCGCCGGCGCGCCGAGGGCAAGCTGAAGAACCTGGAGCACCGGCTGGAGCACGAGCCGCTCGCCGGCACGGTCGGCATCGGCCACACCCGCTGGGCGACCCACGGGCGGCCGAACGAGGTGAACGCCCATCCGCACGCCGGCAAGCGGGTGGCCGTGGTCCACAACGGCATCATCGAGAACTTCAACGAGCTGCGCCGCGAGCTGGAAGGCAACGGCGCCCGCTTCGCCACCGAGACCGACACCGAGGTGGTGGCGCACCTCGTCGACCACCTGATGGCGACCGGGCTGGCGCCGGCCGAGGCCGTCCGGGCGGCGCTGCCGCGGCTGCGCGGCGCCTTCGCGCTCGGCTTCATCTTCGAGGGCGAGGAGGACCTGCTGATCGGCGCCCGGCGCGGCTCGCCGCTGGCGATCGGCTACGGCCAGGGCGAGATGTATCTCGGATCCGACGCCATCGCGCTCGCCCCCTTCACCTCGACCATCAGCTATCTCGAGGACGGCGACTGGGTCGTGCTGAAGCGCGGCGGCGCCCAGGTCTACGACGCGGAGGGCCAGCCGGTGAACCGGCCGGTGATGCGTTCGGCCGCCTCGGCCTTCCTGGTCGACAAGGGCAACTACCGCCACTTCATGGCGAAGGAGATCCACGAGCAGCCCGAGGTGGTCGGCCACACGCTCGCCCACTACGTCGACTTCGCCGCCGAGCGGGTGGTGCTGCCCGAGCTGCCGTTCGACGTGCGCACGCTGGAGCGGGTCACCATCGCGGCCTGCGGCACCGCCTATTACGCCGGCCTCACCGGCAAGTACTGGTTCGAGCGCTTCGCCCGGCTGCCGGTGGCGGTCGAGATCGCCTCGGAGTTGCGCTACGGCGACGCCCCGATGGCGCCCGGCAACCTCGCCGTGTTCGTCTCCCAGTCGGGCGAGACCGCCGACACGCTGGCGACGCTGCGCCACGCCAAGGCGAACGGCCAGCACGTCGTCTCGGTCGTCAACGTCCCCACCTCGACCATCGCGCGCGAGAGCGACGTGGTGATGCCGACGCTGGCCGGCCCGGAGATCGGCGTCGCCTCGACCAAGGCCTTCACCTGCCAGCTCGTCGTGCTGGCCTGCCTCGCCATCGCGGCCGGCCGGGCCCGAGGCAACCTCTCCGAGGAGGACGAGCGGCGGCTGGTGCGGGCGCTGGTCGAGGTGCCACGCCACATGACGGCGGCGCTGGCGCTGGAGCCGGACGTCGAAAAGCTCGCCCGCGACATCGCCAAGAGCCGCGACGTGCTCTATCTCGGCCGCGGCACCTCGTTCCCGCTCGCCCTCGAAGGGGCGCTCAAGCTCAAGGAGATCTCCTACATCCACGCCGAGGGCTACGCCGCCGGCGAGCTCAAGCACGGGCCGATCGCGCTGATCGACGAGACCATGCCGGTGATCGTCATCGCGCCGCACGACCGGGTGTTCGAGAAGACCGTGTCGAACATGCAGGAGGTGGCGGCCCGCGGCGGCCGGATCATCCTGGTGACCGACCCGCAGGGGGCCGCCGAGGCGACCGTCGACTCGCTCGCCACTCTGGTGCTGCCGCACATGCCGGCTTCCGTCACACCGATGGTGTATGCCCTGCCGGTGCAGATGCTCGCCTACCATGCTGCCGTCATCATGGGCACCGACGTCGACCAGCCGCGGAACCTCGCCAAATCCGTCACGGTCGAATAGATTCGGGGCCATGCCCGGCGGCGCGGCGACGCGCCGACCCCCGCGTGACGAGACAGGGCCGAGAACCGTGACCGAGACGTCGAAGCCGCCCGCCGACAAGTCCGACAAGCCGATCCTGCATCCCGATCCCCGTCCGGGGGCGGGGGCACGGCTGCGCAACTACTTCCTGACCGGCCTGGTGGTCGCCGGGCCGGTCGCCATCACGCTGTGGCTGACCTGGTCCTTCGTCACCTGGGTGGACGCGCTGGTGCAGCCGTTCATCCCGATGCAGTACCGGCCCGAGACCTATCTGCCGTGGCGCATCCCCGGCACCGGCCTGATCATCGCCTTCCTGGCGCTGACCATGCTGGGCTTCTTCACCGCCAACCTGGTCGGCCGCACCCTGGTCGAGTTCGGCGAGCGGCTGCTCGACCGCATGCCGCTGGTGCGCTCGCTCTACAAGGGCCTCAAGCAGGTGTTCGAGACGCTGTTCTCGGAGACCGGGTCGAGCTTCCGCAAGGTCGCGCTGATCGAGTTCCCGTCGCCCGGCATGTGGTCGCTGGTGTTCCTCTCGGCGCCGCCCGGCCAGCAGGTCTCCGAGCGGCTGCCGGCCGAGGAGCACGTCTCCTGCTTCATGCCGTGCACCCCCAACCCGACCACCGGCTTCTTCTTCTACGTGCCGAAGAGCCGGCTGATCGAGCTCGACATGTCGGTCGAGGCGGCCGCCAAGCTGGTGATGTCGGCCGGCATGATCCAGCCCAACGGCGACGGCCAGAAGAAGCTCGCGGCGCTCGCCGCCGCCGCGCAGACCGTGCAGGCCGCCCAGGCGGCCGGCCGTGCCGCCGCCGAGGCGGACGCGGACGCCGGCGAGACGCCGCGCAAGGCCGAGGTCGCGGCGGGGTAGGGCGATGGTGGAGGTGATCGCGCGCGGCCGCCTGCGCGGGGCGCGCGCCGCCGAGGCGCTGAGCGCGCGGCTGCTGCTCACCCAGCGCGCGACCCGGGCCCTGGAGGACTGGTGCGGCGAGCGCGGCTTCGCCTCCGGCCGCATCACGGTGCGGCGGCACGACCCTCCGGCCCCGGCGATCCTGGATGCGGGCAGCCTCGCGGCGCTCGGCGGCGACGCCCATGGCCTCACCCTCCGCCGGGTCGACATCCGGCTCGGCGGGATCACCCTGGTCGACGCCGTCAACTGGTACTTCGCCGACCGCCTCACCGCCGCGATGGGCGAGCTGCTCACCGGCGACACGCCCTTCGGCGAGGCCATCGCCGACCTGGCGCCGCAGCGGCGGACCTTCCATGTCGCGGTCGCGCCGGCCGAGGTGATCGAGGCGGCGGTGCGGGACCCGGCCGACGCGGCGGCGATTGATCGCCCGCCCGTCCACGTGTTCGAGCACCGCGCCGCCCTCGCACTGCCCGACGGCACGCCGATCGCCGTGGTGCACGAGCGGTACCGCGCCGTGCTGGTGGGCTAGGAACGGCCGCGCCGTCACGTGGCCGGGCGGGCGCTGCACGCCGCGCCCGGACGACGCAGCGTTCGACGATCAGTCGAACAGCTTGTCGGCGGCCGTGATCACGCCGATCGAGGGGTTCTCGGCGCAGTAGGCGGCGAGCTTCTTGGTGTTGGATTCCAGCCGGTCGGTGTCGATGATCGGCGGGTCGTCCTCGTCGCGGTAGTAGGCGTCGAGCCAGGCCAGCGTGATGGTGATGTCGTCCTTGCTGCTCGACAGGAACTGCTTGCAGCTCATGGTCGACAGGTCGAACTTCTCCGCGGCGGCCGGCGCGGCGGCCGCCGCCGCGAGGACGATGCCGATCGAGGCGGCGGAGACGAGCCGGGTCACGGGGGAGAGACGGATCATTCAGCGCTCCTGGGCAGACGGGTCCTGGTCGGGCGACGGCCTTGCCGCGGCCGGTTCACGCGCCGGATTATGCTGAACGGGCGGGAGTTTCGCCCGCCCGAACTGCACGATCTTACCGGTCCGCCCCGCACGTTGCCGTGATCTGACCGCCCTCCGCCGCCGTCGTCTCGGCCGTAGCCCGCGAGGAGCGCAGCGGATCGCGGGACCGCCACTCGCCACCCTCCGCGTCATCCCGCCCGCAAGAGCCGCACCGCCTCGTCGCGGCCGAACAGGTAGAGCAGCGTGCGCAGCGCGGCGCCGCGCTCGGACGCGAGATCCGGGTCGCGCTCCATGATCAGCCTGGCGTCGTCGCGCGCCGCCTCCAGCAGCTCCCGGTGAATCTCGACGCGGGCCACGCGGAAGCCGGGCAGCCCGCTCTGGCGGGTGCCGAGCACGTCGCCCTCGCCACGCAGCTTCAGGTCCTCCTCGGCGATGCGGAAGCCGTCCTCGGTCTCCCGCATGGTGGCGAGTCGCGCCTTGGCGGCCTCGCCGAGCGGCGCCTTGTAGAGCAGGAGGCAGGTCGACTTCTCCGAGCCGCGGCCGATGCGGCCGCGCAGCTGATGCAGCTGGGCGAGGCCGAAGCGGTCGGCGTGCTCGATCACCATCACGCTGGCGCGCGGCACGTCGACGCCGACCTCGATCACCGTGGTGGCGACCAGCAGCATGGTCTCGGCGGCGGCGAACTTCGCCATCGCGGCGTCCTTCTCGGACCCGCGCATCTTGCCGTGCACGAGGCCGACGACGCCGTCGCCGAACACGCCGGCGAGATCGCGAAACCGGTCCTGCGCGGCGGCGAGATCGACGGTCTCGGACTCCTCCACCAGCGGGCAGACCCAGTAGACCTGACGGCCGTCCTGGATGGCGCGGCCGACCGCCGCGACCACGTCGTCGATGCGGTCGAGCGCCACGGTGCGGGTGTCGATCGGCTTTCGCCCCGCCGGTTTCTCACGCAGCTCCGAGACGTCCATGTCCCCGAAATAGGTCAGCACGAGCGTCCGCGGGATCGGCGTCGCCGTCATCACCAGCACGTCCACGGCGCGGCCCTTCTGGGCGAGCGCGAGGCGCTGGTGGACGCCGAAGCGGTGCTGCTCGTCGACCACCGCGAGCGCCAGATCCCTGAACGTCACCTCGTCCTGGAAGATCGCATGGGTGCCGACCAGGATGTCGATCGCGCCGTCCGCCAGCCGCGCCAGCGTCTCGGTCCGCTCGCGCCCGCGCTCGCGGCCGGTCAGGATGGCGACGCGCAGCCCGGCTTTTTCCGCCAGCGGCGTGATGGTCTTGAGGTGCTGGCGCGCCAGAATCTCGGTGGGCGCCATCAGGGCCGCCTGGCTGCCGGCCTCGACGGCGGCCGCGCAGGCGAACAGGGCCACCACGGTCTTGCCGGAGCCGACGTCCCCCTGCAGCAGCCGCAGCATACGCTCGGGCTTCTCGAGATCGGCGGCGATGTCCTCGACGGCTTTCGCCTGCGAGGCCGTGAGGGTCCAGGGCAGGGCGGCGCGGAGCTTGTCGCGGATGCGGCCGTCGCCCGTGGTCGAGCGGCCGACCGCCTTCTTCATGCGGGCCCGCACCATCATCAAAGCGAGCTGGCCGGCCAGAAACTCGTCGTAGGCGAGGCGCGACCACGACACGCTCTCGGGCGAGAGATCGACGGGCGCGCTCGGCCGGTGCACGGTGCGCAGCGCCTCCGCAAAGCCCGGGAAGCGCCGCGCCGCCAGGAAGGCCGCGTCCTGCCATTCGGGCAGCGCCGGCAGCTTCGTCAGCGCCGCCTCCACGGCGCGCCGCACGCCCCACGGCGACAGGCCCTCGGTGAGCGGATAGACCGGCTCCACGGCCGGCATCTTGGCGACGTCCTGCTCGGTGACGACGCGGTCGGGATGCACCATCTGCAGCATCCCGTCATAGGTCGCGACCGTGCCCGAGACCCAGCGGGTCTCGCCCACCGGCAGGAGCTTCTCCACCATCTCGGGCCGCGCCTTGAAATAGGCGATGATCAGGTCGCCGGTGCCGTCGCTGGCATAGACCAGGTACGGCGCACGCGAGCGGCCCGGGGCGGGCGGCCGGTGGCGATCGACCGTGACCAGCACGGTCGCGATCTCGCCCGGCTTCACGTCGCGCAGCATCGGCCGGGCGCGGCGGTCGACCACCCCGCTCGGCAGATGGAAGACGAGGTCGAGCACCCGCGGCTCGTCGCGGTCGAGCAGCCGGCGATAGAGCTTCTCGAACTTCGGCCCGATCCCGGACAGGGTGGTGACCGGGGCGAACAGGGGATTGAGGGCGTCGGGGCGTCGCATGGGCTGATCGGCTCGGTCGGGCGCCGAATGTCCATCCGATGCGGTCGCGGTTCAACCGTCGTGTCGGACCGCGTCGCATCGGCTGTGGACGCCGCCCGTCACGACGCCTCGCGGCCGCTCCCGGCGGGGGGCTCGGCGCGGGCGAGTTGCGCCCGGAACGCCGCGGCTTTCTTCGCCACCGCGCTGTCGTAGGTCGCCGGCCGCAGGCGGGCGAGGAGATCGATCGCGGTGGCGTCGGAGCCGATCAGGATGCGCGGCGCCTTGCGGCGGATGCCGCGCAGAATCGCTTCGGCCGCGGCCTCGGGGCTGGTGTGCTGGCTCGCCGCGAAGGCGGTGCGCAGGCGCTCCTGCTCGGCCGGCGACATCGCGCCGTCGAAGCGCGAGCCGGCAACGATGTTGGTCCTGACCCCGCCCGGGAACACGAGCGACACGGCGACGCCGGTGCCGCGCAGATCCTGCCGGACCGCCTCGGTGAAGCCGCGCACCGCGAACTTGCTGGCGCAATAGGCGGCCTGGCCCGGCACGCCGATCAGCCCGTAGACGCTCGACACGTTGACGAGGCTCGCCTCGTTGCGCCGCACGAGCTGCGGCAGGAACGCCATGGTGCCGTGGACGACGCCCCAGAAGTTGATCTCCATGGTCCAGCGCAGCGTCTCGCCGGTCAGCTGGCCGATCGCGCCCGAGGAGGAGACGCCGGCATTGTTGACGAGGACATCGACGCCCCCGAAGCGGTCGACCATGGCCTGCGCCGCGGCCGCGACCGCGTCGCGCCGGGCCACGTCGACCGTCAGGGTTTCGACGGCGGCACCGCCGGCGGCGCGGCAGAGCGCCGCCGTGTCCGCGAGGCCGCTCGGGTCGCGGTCCAGGAGCGCCACGCAGGCGCATTCGGAGGCCAGGCGAACGGCGAGCGCCCGGCCGATGCCGGAGGCCGCGCCCGTGATGGCGATGGTCTTGTCGGTCAACGTCTTCATGAGAAAATTCCATGCATGAACTGGTGGATCGACTGGTTCACGAGAGACTCGTCGAGCGCCGCGACGCCGTTCAGGCCGAACGAGGCGTAGTTGTTGATCATGCCGAGGAAGGTCGCCGCATAGGCGCGCTGCCGCCCGGCCATGGTGCCGTGGTCCGCGACGGCGGCCGCGAACACCGCCTCGATCATGGCGAAGTGCCGCTCGTGCCAGGGCAGGGCGGCGCGGTAGGCCTCGCTCGCCGGCGGCGCGAACCAGAGCGACAGGTAGAGCCGGTACAGATCGGGATGCGCCTGCGCGAAGGCGAAGGTCTTGCGCGCGATCGCCGCGAGCGTCGCCGCGACGTCGCCTTGGTAGGCCGCCGCCTCCGCGAGCCCCGCGTGGAGCGGCCCGAGCCCGTCGGCGAGCAGCCGCTCCAGGAGCCCGAGCTTGCTGCCGAAGTGATGATAGAGGGTCGGCTTGGTGACCCCGGCCGCCTCGACGATCTGCTGCACGCCGACGGCATCGTAGCCGTGCGTCGCGAACAGCCGCAGGGCGCAGGCCGGAAGGGCGGAACGGGGCTCCAGGGGCGTGGACATGGAGCCTCTATATACCGATCGGTAAAGGGAGTCCATACCGAACGGTATAGAGGGCTGCCGGGGCCGGCCCGGGTCCGGGCCGCCGGCGGGCTTGCGTGGCGAAATACTTCGGCCTATACGGCGCTTCGGTCGGCAGTTCACCCAGGCGTCGCCGCCCCGCGAGGGGAGCTAAACCTGCCAAACCTCCTCGTCACGGTCGACAACCTCGTCCCGTGCCACGTCGAAGCCGGCGACCACGACAGTCCCTGCAGGACCCGGCACGTCGAGGATCCGTCGATGCCCCGTGAAGCCATTCCCTATGTCGCGGACGACATGTCCGCGCTCGCCCGCGCCCTCAAGGGCGAGGTGTCCCACGCTCTCGCCGCCAGCGGCGGCGAGCCGCCTGGCCATGTCGAGCTCCTGAACATGCTGGCCCGCGCCGCCGGCTGCCGCAACTTCCAGCATTTCCGCGCCCAGGCCGAGGCGCGGGAGCGGCTGGAGAACCCCGCGCTGCCGGCCGCCTCCGAGCCGCCCGTCGACTTCGTCCGGGTCGAGCGCGTCGCCCGTTATTTCGACGCGGCGGGCGGCCTCACCCGCTGGCCGGGCAAGCACACGGACCGCGTCGCCTGCCTGTGGGTGATGTGGTCGCGGCTGCCGGCCCGCACGGTGCTGTCGGAGCCCGCCGTCAACGAGGCTCTCAAGGCCGCGCACCGGTTCGGCGACCACGTGCTGCTGCGCCGCGCGCTGGTCGATCTCGGCCTCCTCGCCCGCACGCCCGACGGCCGCGAGTACCGCCGCGTCGAGCAGCCTCCGCCCGCCGAGGCCCGGGCGCTGATCCGGCATCTGGCCGCACGGGCGGGCTGACCGGCCGCCGCTCCATCGATGCGACATTCGTCCCGGGAGGGACACATGATTCAGTTTCCGACTGGACGGGCAGCGGACATCCGCGCCCGCATGCCGGCCCCACGCGTGATCGAGACACGTGGCGGCCGGCTCGAATACGCCGCGGCCGGAGAGGGGCCGGCCGTGCTGTGCCTGCACGGCGGGATGGGCGGCTACGACCAGGGCCTGCTGCTCGGTGCCGCCGCCGTGGGCGACGGCTTCTCGGTCGTGGCGCCGTCCCGCGCCGGCTATCTCGGCACGCCGCTGGCCACTGGCCCGAGCCCCGAGCAGCAGGCGGACGTCTGCGTCGACCTTCTCGATGCCCTCGGCATGGCGGACGCAGCCGTGGTGGCGATCTCGGGCGGCGGGCCCTGCGCCCTGCAGTTCGCGCTGCGCCACCGCGAGCGCTGCCGCGGCCTGGTGATGATCTCGGCCTGCTCCGCCCGGCTCGAGATCAGGTTGCCGTGGCAGTACCACCTGATGCGCCTCGTCGCCCACGTTCCGGCGCTCGCGGCGGCGTTCGGCCGGTACGCCATGAAGAACCCGGAGCGGGCGCTCGTGCGCTCCCTGCCGGCCCCCGAAGCCCGGGCCCGGCTCCTGGCCGATCCGGAGGCGGCGGCCCTGTGGCTGGCGCTGCAGGCAACCATCGGGAACCGCCTCGGCGACCGGATGCCCGGCACCGACAACGACACGGCCCGGTTCCGTGCGGCCGCGGGCTGGCCGCTGGAGGCGATCGCCGTGCCGGTGCTCGCCGTGCACGGCACTGCCGATCGGATCGTCGCGTTCTCCCACGCCGAGCAGCTCGCCGCCCGGGTGCCGGGTGCGGAGTTGCTCGCAATCCCCGGCGGCGAGCACGTCTGCCTGTTCGCCCACCGGAGCGACATTCGCGCACGGGCGGCGGCGTTTCTTGCGCGGACCACGCCGTGATCCGGAACCGGCAGGTCAGCGGAGACGGCGGGATGCGCGGCCGATCCACCAATAGGCCGCGCCCGCCATGCCCAGGATGATCACGGGCAGAACGAAAAACGCGTAGACTTGGAGGATCTTCATTCAGGTCGCCTCCGGAGCACGGCCGTCGAATTGCGGCTCGGGAATGCTGCAACTACGGCCGCGTCGCATTGGCGACGCGGCCTGCGGTCGCTATATCAACTCCGCGCCCGGCCTCGTCCGGGCTTTCGGCGTTTTCGCTCTCCGACCGTAGGGTGGGCAAAGCCGCGACAGCGGCGTGCCCACGCGGTCGGCTCGGGCGGTCATTGGTGGGCACGGCGCGATCCGCGCCTTGGCCCATCCTACGAGCAGGATTGGAGCGGCGTGGCCATGACCGGAACCACACGATCGAGCGCGGGGCTGTCGGAGCGGCGGCGGCGGCTGCTGTTCCGCGCGTGGCGGCGCGGCACCCGCGAGCTCGACCTGCTGACCGGACGCTTCGCCGACGCGGTGATCGCCGACCTCACCGAGGCGGAGATGACCGAGTTCGAGGGCTGGTGCTCGGCTCCCGACCTCGACCTCTACGCCTGGATCACCGGATCGAAGCCGGTGCCGCCCGAATACGACACGCCGCTGTTCCGCCGCCTCAAGGCCTTCGACCACGGCGCGGCGGCGGTGTGATCCCGGTCATTCCGGGGCGAGTGCCGAAGGCACTCGAACCCGGAATCCAGCGGCAATGTCGGTGGAGTCGGCTGGATTCCGGGTTCGCCGCTGCGCGGCGCCCCGGAATGACCGTGTCCAGAGTCCGCCCGACGACGAAAACCAAAGACACCTCATGGCACTCGTGAAGACACGTTCCCCGGCGGAGCTGGTGAAGCCCGGCCGCGCCCTCACCCTTTCGAGCGTCGCCGACGGGGCGGAGGGCTTCGTCCTCGGCGATCTCGCCCGCGCCGTCGCGGCGCGGCCGAACGCGCCGGCCGTCAGCCTGATGGTGGTCTGCCGCGACGGGCCGCGGATGGCGCAGCTCTCCCGCACGCTGCGCTTCTTCTCGCCCGACCTCGTCCAGCTGCAGCTGCCGGCCTGGGACTGCCAGCCCTACGACCGCGTGTCGCCGCACGCCGGCATCGTCGCCGACCGGATGATCACGCTGGCGCGTCTCGCCCGGCTCAAGGGCAGCGAGGCGCCCACCGTCCTGCTCACCACGGTCAACGCCGTCGTCCAGCGCGTGCCGGCGAAGCGGCAGGTCGCCGGGCAGGCGCTCTCGGCGGCGCCCGGCAACCGTCTCGCCATGGACGGCATCACGAAATGGCTGGAGCTCAACGGCTACCTGCGCACCGCGACGGTGCGCGAGCCCGGCGAGTACGCGGTGCGCGGCGGCATCATCGACCTCTACCCGCCCGGCCTCGACGAGCCGGTGCGCTTCGACTTCTTCGGCGACACGCTGGAATCGATTCGCACCTTCGACCCCGAGACCCAGCGCACCCAGGACCAGCTGCACGCGCTCGACCTCGTGCCGGTCGCCGAGTTCCAGCTGGTCACCGAGACGATCCGGAAATTCCGCCAGGCCTATGTGACGACCTTCGGCACGGCCGGACCGGACGACCAGCTCTACGAGGCGGTGAGCGAAGGCCGCCGCTATCCCGGCATGGAGCACTGGCTGCCGCTGTTCCACGACCGCATGGACACGCTGTTCGACTACGTGCCGGACACGCCGGTGGCGCTGGAGCCGCTGGCCGAGGAGGCCGCCCACGAGCGGCTCGCCCAGATCGCCGACTACTACGAGGCCCGCAAGCAGGCCGTCGCGATGGACGGCGGCGGCCCGCCCTACAAGCCGCTGCCGCCGGACCGGCTGTATCTCTCCGAACCCGAGTGGCGCGAAAAGCTCGCCGATGTCTCACTGGTCCGGGTCACGCCCTTCGCGACGCCGGAAGGTGCCGCGGAGAAGGGCGCCGCCGCGCCGGCGGCCGTCGTCGACGTCGGCACCCGGGCCGGACACAACTTCGCGGCCGAGCGCACCAAGACCGACGGCAACGTCTTCGAGGCCGTGAAGACCCACGTCGAGACGCTCCAGGCCGCCGGCAAGCGCGTCGTCATCGCGCTGTGGAGCGAGGGCGCGCGCGACCGCACCGGCAACGTCCTGGCCGACCACAAGCTGGTCAATCTGAGACAGGTGGCGAGCTGGCCCGAGGTGATGTCACGGCCGGCCTTCGAGGTGTCGCTCGCCGTGTTCGGCATCGAGGCGGGCTTCGAGACCGACGACCTCGCCGTCATCGGCGAGCAGGACATTCTCGGCGATCGTCTCGTGCGCCAGCGGCGGACGAGCAAGAAGGCGGAGAACTTCATCGCCGAGGTGACCAGCCTGTCGGCCGGCGACCTCGTCGTCCATGTCGACCACGGCATCGGCCGCTTCGTCGGGCTGAAGACGATCGAAGCCGCGGGCGCGCCGCACGACTGCCTTGAGATCCACTACGCCGGCCAGGACAAGCTCTACCTGCCGGTCGAGAACATCGAGCTCCTGTCGCGTTACGGCTCCGAGGACACGGCGGTCGAGCTCGACCGTCTCGGCGGCGCCGGCTGGCAGACCCGCAAGGCGCGGATGAAGCAGCGCATCCGCGAGATCGCCGGCGAGCTGATCAGGATCGCGGCGGAGCGCCAGCTCCACGAGGCGCCGCGGCTGGCGGTCGGGCAGGGGGTCTACGACGAGTTCTGCGCCGGCTTCCCCTATGACGAGACCGAGGACCAGAACAACGCCATCAACGCCGTGCTGGACGATCTCTCGGCCGGCCGCCCGATGGACCGGCTGGTGTGCGGCGACGTCGGCTTCGGCAAGACCGAGGTGGCGCTGCGCGCCGCGCTCGCCACCGTGATGAACGGCAAGCAGGTCGCCGTCGTGGTGCCGACGACGCTGCTGGCGCGCCAGCATTTCCGCACCTTCTCGTCCCGCTTCCACGGCTTCCCGGTCAACGTCGCGCAGCTCTCGCGGCTGGCGACCGCCAAGGAGACGGCAGCGGCCAAGAAGGGCCTCGCCGAGGGCCAGGTCGACATCGTGGTCGGCACCCACGCGCTGCTCGGCAAGACCATAAAGTTCAGGGATCTGGGCCTCGTCATCGTCGACGAGGAGCAGCATTTCGGCGTCGCGCACAAGGAACGCCTCAAGAAGCTCCGCTCCGAGGTGCACGTGCTGACGCTGACCGCGACGCCGATCCCGCGGACCCTGCAGCTCGCCCTCACCGGCGTGCGCGAGCTCTCGATCATCGCGACGCCGCCGGTCGACCGTCTCGCGGTGCGCACCTTCGTCACGCCGTTCGATCCGCTCACCGTGCGCGAGGCGCTGCTGCGCGAGCGTTACCGCGGCGGCCAGGCCTTCTATATCTGCCCGCGCATCGAGGACCTCGCCGAGGCCAAGGAGTTCCTCGACAAGCACGTGCCGGAGGCCCGCGTCGTCACGGCGCACGGGCAGATGCCGGCGGCCGTCCTGGAGGACGTCATGTCGGCGTTCTACGACGGCAAGTACGACGTGCTGCTCTCCACCACCATCGTCGAGTCCGGCCTCGACATCCCGACCGCCAACACGCTGATCGTGCACCGCGCCGACATGTTCGGCCTCGCCCAGCTCTATCAGCTGCGCGGCCGTGTCGGCCGCTCGAAGACCCGCGCCTATGCGCTGTTCACGATTCCGGCGGGGCGCAAGATCACCCCGACGGCGGAGCGGCGGCTCAAGGTGCTGCAGTCGCTCGACACGCTCGGCGCCGGCTTCCAGCTCGCCTCGCACGACCTCGACATCCGCGGCGCCGGGAACCTGCTCGGCGACGAGCAGTCCGGCCACATCAAGGAGGTCGGCTTCGAGCTCTATCAGCAGATGCTGGAGGAGGCGGTGGAGAGCCTCAAGGCCGGCGTCGCCGCGCCCGTGGAGGACCGCTGGTCGCCCCAGATCACCATCGGCATGCCGGTGATGATCCCGGAGGACTACGTGCCGGACCTGTCGGTCCGGCTGGCGCTCTACCGGCGTCTCGCCGATCTCGAGGACGAGCGCGAGATCGACGCCTTCGCGGCCGAGCTGGTCGACCGCTTCGGCACGATGCCCGTGGAGGTCGACTATCTTTTGAAGACGGTGGTGCTGAAGGCCCTGTGCCGCCGCGCCAATGTCGCGAAGATCGACGCCGGCCCGAAGGGCGCCGTCATCGCGTTCCGCGACGACAGCTTCGCCGACCCGGCCGGTCTCGTGCACTACATCCGCAAGCAGGGCGTGATGGCGAAGGTCAGGCCCGACATGAAGGTGGTGTTCTTCGAGGACTGGGAGGAGCCCATCGATCGCCTGAAGGGCTCCACCGCGATCCTCCGCGACCTCGCCGCGATCGCGACCAAGAAGGCGGCGTGAGTGGAGAAGCGATGCGTCGCCGCCCTTGACCCTCTCCCTCGTGGGAGAGGGTCGGCTGCGGAGCAGCGGTAACGAGGTGATTCAATACGGCCGCTTCTCCGGATCGGCGATCTCGCCGGCCGCCAGCTTCTGCTGGAACGTCTCGTTCGCGCGGCGGATGGCGCCGGCCAGATAGTCGGGCGACTGGGCGCCGGAGACGGCGAGCACGCCGCCGAACACGAAGCAGGGCACGCCGTCGACGCCGGCGCGCTGCGCCGCCTCGGCCTCGGCCGTGACGACGTCCTCGTCCTCGGTGGTGGCGAGGCGCTCCCCAGTCGCATGCGGGTCGAGCCCCACGTCGGCGGCGGCGCGGAGAAGCACGGCGCGCTGCGAGAGGTCCTGCGCCTCGGTGAAGTACAGCTCCATCAGCCGCTGCTTCATGGCCGACGCCGTGGCCGGGTCGGCCTCGCCGGCCCACTTGATCAGGCGGTGGCAGTCGATGGTGTTGGGCTGCCGCTCGATCCGGTCGATCGCGTAGACGAGGCCTTCGGCCTCGGCCGCCGCGACCATGCGGGGCGCGTTCGCCATGTAGCGCTCGACCGAGCCGAACTTCCGCTCGAGGTAGTCGCGCCGGCCGATGCCCTCGCGCGGCACCCACGGGTTCAGAAAGTAGGCGCGCCAGCGTACCGTCACCGGGATGTCCGCGGTCGCGGCGAGGGCGCGTTCCAGCCGCCGCTTGCCGATGAAGCACCACGGGCAGACGACGTCGGAGACGACGTCGATCGGCATCTTGGTCAGGACGGGGGCGTCGGTCATCGGGGGCTCCTGCGGTTAGGCACGGAACCGTAGCCCGGATGGAGCGCCGGCGAAATCCGGGGCGGCGTGTCCGGTCCCGCAATCCGCTGGCGCTCCATGCGGGCTGCGCCTGCGCGCCGGAACGACCGGTCTGATGGGGATCCTACTCCGCGGCGACCGGGCTCGGCTCGGAGACGCGGGTGAGCAGCGTCTCGACCGTGTCGGCGGGCTTGAGCATCGCGAGGGTCACCGAGGCGTCGATGCGGCCGGTCGGGTCGTCGGCCGGCGCCAGCATGGTGTGGCGCAGGACGCTGGCGAGCCGGCGCGCCACCGCGTGGGCCTTGTCGAGCGGGGTCGCCTGGAAGGCCACCAGGATCGAGCCGTCGCTCGCCCGGCAGGCGAAGTCGACGTTGCGGACCAGCCGGCCGGCCAGCCGCGCCGCGTCGAGGCTGGCGCGCTGGTCGAGGCCCGACGGGAACGAGAAGCGGGCGATCGACAGCGCGGCGCCGCGCGCCTTGGCGTCGTCGACGGCGCGGGCGAGGTCGCGCAGGAAGCCCGCGATGGTGAACAGGCCGGTCGCCGGGTCGACCAGGCCCTGGGCGTCGAGCGAGGCGAGCTGGCGGCGCAGCCGTGCCTCGAAGGCGTGCAGCCGCACCAGCGGCAGGATGGCGGCGACGATGGCAGCCGGCTCGCCCGAGAGGCATTCGAGGTTGGGCAGCCGCACCGCGTCGAAGGTCGCCGGCAGCTCGGGCAGCAGCGCCACCGGCAGGTCGCGGAAGCGCGGGTCCTCGGCGAGCGCGGTCAGGAACGCCTCGAGGGTGCGCGGCCCGAAGCCGTCGCCGAGCACGATGCCGTCGACGTCGCGGGCGTTGAGGTGGCGGGCGGCGGTCTCGATGCCGAGCGCGCCGATCAGGCCGAGCCGCTCGCCGACCGCGGTGCCGAGTCCCGGATAGGTGCGGCCGCGGCCGCACACCAGCATGGTGGCGTCGTCGAGCGGATCGCCGTCCGGCCAGGCCGGCGCCTCGGGCTCCTTCTCGGCGACCAGGGCGGCGCGGCGCGCCACCGTCGCATGCAGGGTGCGGACCCGCTGGGCCGAGGCGAGGCGGGCGACGACGCGCTCGCAGGCGGCATCGGCGGCGATCGGCAGCACGTCGGGGAGAGGGTCGCGCAAGCCCTCGAGGGGCGCGGCGAGCACGGGCGTGAACACGGCGAGCTCGGCGAGTGCCTGGGCCACCTTGTCGAAGGTCTTGGCCGGGACCGCGTCGCCGGCCTGCGGCATCACGATGCCGGCCGGCGCATGCCTGGCGATCGCCGCGGCCGCCTTGGCCCAGCCGACCTGGAGCACCGGCTCGGCCCCGGCGGATTCCAGCGCGTGCACGAGGATCGGATCGGCATCCTCGGCAATCACGAGCAGGGGACCTTGCAGCGACATCGACGCTCCTCGGGCAGGACGCCGTGCAGCCTATGCGATCGCCGTTAACGCGGCGTCAACGCTTCCGTGAGCCCGGCGAGTCGTGGCGCGCTCACGCGGCGGCCGACTCGGCGGCGCCGCGGCGGTCCCGGAAGGCGGCGACCACGAGGGGCGAGATGCCGCGCTCGGCCAGCGCCGCGCGGGTCTCCTCGCCGTGGCCGGCATGGCCGAACAGGCGCTGGCCCATCAGGATGTCGGGCAGGGCGAGCAGCGTGGTGCCGGGCGCGATGTCGTCGGTGACGCGCTCGATCTCCGACAGCGCCACCCGGTAGCCGCCGATCGAGACGAAGCCGGAGGGCGGCGCCGTCACGGTGAGGATGCCGGCGCCCTTCTCGACCCGGCAGGGCTGGCGGGTGTCGACATACAGGTCGGGCCCGACCTGCAGGAACGGCGCGTTGCCGCGCGCGGCGCCGGGCGGGAAGGGATGGCGCGGCACCATCGAGCCGCGGATCTTCAGCGTGCCGAGCTCCGAGCGGGCGATCTCGGCGACCAGCGTCGCGCCCGGCGTGGTGCGTGGCGCCGTCACGGCGCCGGCCGTGATCGCGGCGGGGCGGCCGTCGGGGCCGCGGCGGGCGGCGATCAGCCCGGTCTCGCCGAACACCTGGAGGTCAACCAGGGCGCAGCCGGCGGTCGTCCAGTCGGCCGCGGCGGCGAGCCGCTCGGGCGTCCGCCACACCGCGATGACGCTCTTCAGGCCGGCGGCGCGGCCGAGCACGCCGGCTTCGGCGAGCCGCTGGGCGAGCGGCCCGGGCAGCGCCAGCACGCGGCCGTCGAGGGCGGCGAGCTGGTCGCCCAGCACGGCGGCGTCGAACGGCGGGTGCAGGGCGAGCGTGCCGCCGAGCAGCAGCCACGGCACCAGCCCGGTGGAGAGGCCGGCGAGCGACGACGGCTGCAGGGTCGAGACCACCGTGGTGGCGTGCTCCATCCGGCATTCGAGCGCGATCGACAGGCCGGCGGCGAGCAGCTCGACGTGATTGCGGCCGACCGCGACGGGGCCGCCGAGATCGGTGTCGAAGGTGACGACCGCCACATGCGCGGCCGGGTTGACGGGCCGCTCGACGACCGGCACCGGCGCGGCCGGAGGCGCCGCCAGCACCGGGTCGAGCGGCACCATGCCGTCCGGCAGGTCCGGCCCGAAGCCGCACACCGTGCGCACCGTGAAGCAGTCGGCCGCCGCCGTCATGGCGACGTCGACGAGGCGGGTGTCGCCGACCCGGCCGCCGGCGACGATCGCCTTGGCGCTGACCCGGTCGAGCGCCTGGGCGAGCTCGGCGCGCCGCCACAGCAGCGGCAGCGGCGCCGCGATCATGCCGGCGCGCAGCACCCCGAGCAGCGCCAGCACCTGCTCGGCCGTGTTGGGCCCGTGCAGCGCCACCACGGCGTCGGTCGCCAGGCCGAGCGAGCGCAGCCGGGCCGCGATCGCCGCGACGGCGCGGTCGACCTCGGCCCAGGTGAGCCGCAGCGGCGCCCCGCCGCAGGTGGTCGTGCGGTGGGCGGCGTCGACCAGCGCGACCGCGTCCGGGCTCTTCGCGATCGCCCGGGCGATCAGGTCGTCGAGGGTGACCCGGCCGGCGTGCTGCGCCTGCAGGAGCTCGTCGGGTGAGGTGTCGCCGAGAATCATCGCCGCATCCTTGCGGACCTGATCAGGAGCGCGCCGCCGTGGCCCCGGCCGCGAATCGTCCTGCTGGTCCGAGGGAAGAGTATCTAGCGGCCGCCGGCGCGCCACCATGTTTCAGGGAGCCAGCCATACAGCGACGTGGCCGCCGGGTGGCGGACCTCGCTCCATCGGGCGACCCACTGGGTGGGCAGGTGATACAAAGGGACGACGTAGACGCCCGACACCAGCACGCGGTCGAGCGCCCGCACGGCGGAGACGAGGTCCTCGCGGGTACGGGCGCGCAGCACCGCGGCGATCATCGCGTCGACGGCCGGCGAGCGGACCCCCATGTAGTTGCGGCTGCCCGGCTCGTCGGCCGCGGCGGAGCCCCAGTAGAACGCCTGCTCGTTGCCGGGCGACAGCGACTGCTCCCAGCGGTTGGGGATCATGTCGAAGTCGAACTGGATGCGGCGCTGCTCGAACTGCACGGCGTCGACCATGCGGATCGCCGGCGCGATGCCGGCCCGCTCCAGGGTGCGGGCGAAGGCGAGCGCCAGGCGCTCCTGGTCCTTGCTGGTGACCAGGATCTCGAAGGCGAGCGGCTGGCCGGTCGCGGTGTGGCGAAGCACCCCGCCGTCGAGCCTGAAGCCGGCCGCGCCGAGGAGATCGAGCGCCGCCTTGAGGGTGGCGCGGTCGCGGCCGGAGCCGTCGGTGACGGGCGGCGCGTCGGTGCCGGCCATCACGTCGGGCCGCACCGCGTCGGGGAAGGGGGCGAGCAGGGCGCGCTCGGCGGCGTCGGCCGGGCGGCCGCGATGGGAGAGCTCGCTGCCCTCGAAGAAGCTGCCGGTCCGCCGGTAGCGGCCGAAGAACAGGTTCGTGTTGATCCACTCGAAGTCGAACAGCCGGACGACCGCCTCGCGCACCCGGATGTCGGAGAACACCGGCCGGCGGGTGTTGAACACGAAGGCCGCCATGCCGCGCGGCAGGCCGGTCGGGAACTCCTCCCGGACGACGCGGCCCTCGCGCGCCGCCGGGAAGTCGTAGCCGGTCTCCCAGCGGCCCGGATCGGTTTCCGCCCGCAGGTCGTAGAGCCCCTTGCGGAACGCCTCGAAATACGCGGCGTCGTCGCGGTACCAGTCGAGCCGGATGGTGTCGAAGTTCCACAGGCCCCGGTTGACGGCGCGGTCGCGGCCCCAGTAACGCGGGTTGCGCGCCAGCGTGACGCTGCGGCCGGCGTCGACCGCGGCGACCACGTAGGGGCCGCTGCCGAGCGGCGGCTCGAGCGTCGTCTCCTCGAAGCGCTCCGGGTCGACCGCGTGGCGCGGCAGGATCGGCATCAGGCCGAGGATCAGCGGCAGCTCGCGGTCGTCGGCACCGGCGAGGTCGAAGCGCACCGTCCGCGGCCCCAGCGCCTCGGCCTTCGCCACCTTGGCGTAGTAGGTGCGGTAGTTGGGCCGGCCGTGGTCGCGCAGAAGCCGCCAGGAGAAGATCACGTCCTCGGCCGTCACCGGCGCGCCGTCGGCGAAGGCGGCGTCGGGATCGATCCCGAAGGTGACGAAGCTGCGCGCCGGGTCGGTCTCGACCCGGCTCGCCAGCAGCCCGTAGAGCGTGAACGGCTCGTCGTAGCCGCGGGTCAGCAGGCTCTCGATCACGTGGCCGCGCACCATCTGCACGGGCAGGCCGCGGACCACGAAGGGGTTGAGGCTGTCGAAGGTGCCGAGCACCCCGAGGGTCAGCCGGCCGCCCTTCGGCGCCTCCGGATCGGCATAGCGGAAGTGCGGGAAGTCCGGCGGCAGGGCCGGGGCGCCGTGCATGGCGATGGCGTGGGTCGCCTCGCCGGCCCGGGCGGCCGGGCCGGGCACCACCGCCGCGACGGTCGCGAGCACCGCCAGGGCGAGCATCGCCGGGCGACCCGGGGGGCGGGGGCGCGGCAGGGCCGGTGGCGGGGTTCCGATTCGGCGCATGCCGGCACGCTAGCACGGTCCGCGGGCGCCACCCCGGCACCCCCGGAGCGGGCCGCGGCGGACGTGCAGGGGTGTCGATCGAAAACCCCTGCGGCAGGCGCGCCGCGCTCTTCGGGAAGGGCCACTTTACTGCCGCATTTAGACGGTGTTACAGCCCTCGCCAGGGGGACGCGCGTCGCCCGCCGGTCTTCCGCCGCACGGCACGCCAGACGGCCACGCCTCGCGGCACCTCGCGACACGGCATTTGCGGCACGGCAACTGAAGAGGATTTCGATGACCCGTCTGAGCCCACTCGCACCGGCTCGCCCGGTGCGGCGATCGCTTACGAAGGCAACGGCGGCGCTCGTGTCGATCTCCGCGGTGTCGGTGCTCGCCGTCGTCTCCGCCCAGGCCCAGCAGCCGCAGCCGGCCCGCCCGGCGCCGGCCCAGCCCGCCCGTCCGGCGCAGCCGGCGAAGCCGGCGCAGCGTCCCGCCCAGGCCCAGCAGCCCGCCCCGGCGCCGGCCCCGCAGCAGGCCCAGCCGGGCCAGCCGCAGATGCCGCAGCTGATCTACTCGCCGTGGGCGAAGTTCTGCGGCAAGGGCCAGGACCCGAACGCCAAGCAGGTCTGCTTCACCGGCAAGGACGCCCGCACCGAGGCCGGCCAGCCGGTGGTCGCCGCTGCGCTCATCGAGCCGGAGGGCGAGCCCAAGAAGCTGTTCCGCATCACCCTGCCGTCGCCCCTGCAGCTGCAGTACGGCACCCGCCTGATCATCGACCAGCAGCAGCCGATGACGGGCCCGTTCTTCACCTGCTTCGCCAACGGCTGCATGGCCGACTACGAGGCGACGGCCGACATGGTCGGCAAGCTCAAGGCCGGCCAGATGCTGACCATCCAGGCCATCAACCTGGCCGGCGCGGCGATCTCGTTCCCGCTGCCGCTGACCGACTTCAAGAAGGCCAACGAGGGCCCGCCCACCGACCCGAAGGTGTTCGAGGAGCAGCAGAAGAAGCTGCAGGAAGAGCTCCAGAAGCGGGCCGAGGAGGCGCGCAAGAAGCTCGAGGGCCAGGGCGGCGCCGCGCCGGCGCCGAGCCGCTGAGCCGCGGCCCCGTCCGCCGGACGGGGCACGCCGGACCTTTCGACCGGACGTTTCGAGAAGCGCGCCCCTGCGGCGCGCTTTTTCGTATCTGATGCGTCGCGTGTGATGCGTCGCGTGTGGTGCGTCGCGTGTGCCGCCCGGCGTCCCGCGGGGGGGCGGGGGCCGCCCCATAGGCGCCAGGTTCAGGCCCGAAGCCCCTCCGCCGTCGTGCTCCGCGAAGGCGGAGCACCCAGTACGCCGCAGCGTTTCGACTGAAGCAACGAACGCTGGTGGATACTGGGTCGTCCGCCTGCGCGGACGACGACCACCGAGAGGTTGTGCCTTAACTCCTAACTTGGCGCCTGTGGGGGGCCGCCCCCGGGTCAGGCGGCGTCGTCCTTCCAGGTCTCGCGCAGCAGCGCCAGCCAGGCCGCGCCGGCGGGCGGCAGCCAGGCGTCGCGCCGCCAGGCCATCGCCATGGTCCAGTCGGTGCCGGGCGCGTCGAGCAGGACGAGGCCGATCGGCACCTCGGTGCGCTGCATCGCGATCATCCGGGGCAGGAAGGCGACGCCGAGCCCGGCGCCGGCGAGCCCGGCGATGAAGTCGATCTGGCTGCTGCGCGCCACCACGGTCGGCTCGAAGCCGTCGCGCCGGCAGGCGTCGAGGATGATGCGGTTCAGCGCGAAGCCGCTCTCGAACAGGATGAACGGCGTGTCCCGCAGGTCGCCGAGCCGCACGGCGGGGCGGCCGGCGAGCGGGTGGTCGGGGGCGAGCAGCGCCATCACGGGCTCGCTGCGCACCGGCTGCTGGGCGAAGGCCGGGGCGATCGGGGTGAGCAGGCCGGCGAAGTCGATCTCGCCGGCCTCCAGCAGCTCCTCCAGCCGCTCGCTGCCGTGCTCGACCAGGCGGATCTCGATCTCCGGGTGGCGCTGCCGGTAGGCGGCGACGAGCGGGGCGAACAGCACGCTGCTGCCGATCGGCGGCAGGCCGAGGCGCAGCGTGCCGCGGCGCAGCCCGCGCAGCTCGGCCAGCTCGGCGCCGAGGTCGTCGCGCTCGGCGAGCAGCCGCACCGCCCGCCGGTAGACGATCTCGCCGGCCGCCGTCGGCGCGACGCGATGGCCCAGCCGGTCGAGCAGCGGCAGGCCGATCTCCTGCTCGAGCTGGCGCACCGCCTTGCTGACCGTCGACTGGGTGGCGAACACGACCTTGGCGGCCGGCGAGAAGCCGCCCTGCCGCACCACTTCCACGAAGGCCCGCAGCGTCCTGAATTCCATGATCTATTCCATACACGACTGGAGATCAGTCGTACAATTCATTTTGCGCATACCGCAATGCAATATAACCTCCGCGGCAGATCGAGGACCCCCGCCATGACCCGCAGCCTTGTGCCGCCGCCGCTCCGCCGTCTCGCCGTGCTGTCCCGCCGGCGCGTCCGCCGCAGCCGGCTGCTGCAGATCGGCGTGGTCGCCGCCTTCTGGCTGGCCGGCGAGGCGCTGGTGCGCACCACCGGCCTGCCGGTGCCGGGCGGCATCGTTGGCCTCGCCCTGGCGTTCGCGGCGCTCGCGGCGCGGCGCCTGCCGGTCGCCACCATGAAGCGCGGCGCCGACTGGTTCCTGGCCGAGATGCTGCTGTTCTTCGTGCCGGCCGTGCTGGTGGTGCTCGATCACGGCGAGCTGGTCGGCCTGCTCGGCGTGAAGATTCTCGCCGTCATCGTGCTCAGCACGGCGGCCGTGATGGGCGCGACGGCCCTGACCGTCGATCTCTGCTACCGCTGGACCGAGCGCCATGATCATGCCCGCCTCGCCGATTGACCTGCTGCCCGCCTGGCCGGCGGCGCCGCTGGCCCGGGCGGTCGCCTGGTCGGCCGCCACCATCCTGGTCTACGTGCTGGCCAAGCGGCTGCACCGCCGCTGGCCGCGCTGGTGGCTGATGCCGCTCGCCGTCGCCCCGGCGCTGCTGCTGATCGCCGCGCTGCTGCTGCACGAGTCCTATCGCGACTACATCCGCGGCACCGGCTGGCTGGTGGCGATGCTCGGGCCCGTGACGGTCGCCTTCGCGGTGCCGATCTACGAGCAGCGCGCCATGATCCTGCGCCACTGGCCGCTCCTCGTGGTCGGCGTCACGGTCGGCAGCGTCACCGCGGTGGCGTCGAGCTGGGGGCTGGCGTCGCTGCTCGGCGTCGACGGGGCGCTGCGGCTCAGCCTGCTGCCGCGCTCGATCAGCACGCCCTTCGCGGTCGAGATGTCGGGCGAGATCGGCGGCATCCCGGACCTCACCGCCGTGTTCGTGGTGATGACCGGCATCACCGGCGCGGCGATCGGCGATCTCGTGCTGGCGCGGCTGCCGCTGCGCTCGGCGATGGCCAAAGGTGCGCTGTTCGGCGTCGGCGCCCACGGCGTCGGCACGGCCCGGGCCCACCAGATCGGCCGCGAGGAGGGCACCATCGCCGGCCTCTTGATGGTGATGGTCGGCATGGCCAACGTCGCCGTCGCCCCGCTGCTCGCCCACCTGCTGCCCTGAGCGGGGGCGGGCGTCACGCCGTGGCGTCACGCCGAGGCACCCGTAGCCCCGATGGAGCGCAGCGAAATCGGGGGCAGGGGCACCGCAGGAACCAAGCAGAGCCCAAGCCACTGCCGGGTTACAGCTTCCTCTGCTCGGCAAGCGTAGCCCGGCTTTCGTCGTCGCCCGGGCGGAGCGCAAGAGACTGGGCAAGAATCGGCGGATCGAGGTGATGTAGGATTCGTCGTATGACGAATCGCCCGTTCAAGACCGGCGCGAGCCGGGCGCAGCCCAG
>NZ_JAUSUJ010000036.1 GCF_030813915.1 Rhodoplanes tepidamans | reverse complement strand
TCGCTCCGGGATCGGATTCGCCCGAAATTCCGCCGTCACCCGCGCGCAAATCCGCCTCGCGGCATGAAGTCGAGTTCTTGCCCTGCCTCGAAGCGAATTGCGCCGCCGGCTTTACCCTCTCCCGTGGGGAGAGGGTCGGCGCGCGGAGCGCGCCGGGGGGAGGGGCGTAGGCGCCAGTCGGATGCCTCGGCACCCCCTCACCCGGTCCTCGCGCCGTGCGCGAGGACCGACCTCTCCCCGGCGGGGAGAGGTGACGGAGAACGCCGCAACGCCGCTGTGAATCAGAGCACCGTCACCGCAGCTTCGCCAGCAGGCTCATGAAGGTCCGGCGCTCGGCGGCGGTGAGCGGGGCGAGGGTCTCGTCGGAGATGGCGTGCGCGACCTCGACATGCGCGTCGACCAGCGCGCGGCCCTTGGCCGTGAGATCGACGAGGCGGCGGCGGGCGTCGTCGGGGTCGGCCGCGATGTGGCAGAGGCCGCGGCCGGTGAGGCGGTCGACCACGCCCTTGACGGTGGCGACGTCCATGGCGGTGGCACGGCCGAGCTGGTTCTGCGAGGTGGCGCCGATCTCGCGCAGCTTCGACAGCACGGCCCACTGCATCGCGGTGAGGTCGCAGCCGATCTTCTCGGCGAAGATCGAGGAGTGCCGCTGGTTGACCTGGCGCAGCATGAAGCCGACCTGCTCGTCGAGGCAGTAGCCGCCCGCGCGCGGCTTCTGTGTCGCGGCCTTCGCCTTCATGCCCTGCCCCTCGCCCGCCATCATACTCACACGCCGGTCATTCCGGGGCGGCGCACTCGGGTCGGCGCTTTGCGCCGCCCGAGCACCGGCTCCGCGCCGAACCCGGAATCCAACCACAGACGCGGTGCCGGGCGGCCGGATTCCGGGTTCGCGCCTGCGGCGCGCCCCGGAATGACCGCTCGGCATTCGAACCGGCCGCCGCCCGCACTCAGCGCAGCCCGTCCTCGCCCTTGATCTCGTCCTTCTTCAGGCCGCCGACGCGCGGCAGCGGACGGCCGCCGGTCGTGATCGCCACCGCGACCACGATCTCGTTCGCCCGCGGGGCGTCGTTGATCGTCACCTGCATGCCGTCGAAATGGCTGCGCACGAAGGCGGCGTCCTTGTGGCCGAGCGGGATGTCGAGCTCCTGCCCCGGGCCGCCGCGCTTCTTCGACGACGGGATCAGGGCCGCGCCCTTGCCCAGCGTCTTGCGCACGGGCGCGCCCATCTTGGGATGCAGGAGCGCCGCGGCGTGCTCCAGCTCGCCGTCGACGCCGACCAGCGCCGCCTTGCCGTAGCCCTCGCAGGACGGGCCCGGCACGCCGAGCGCCGCGACGGCCTTCTCGGAGAGCAGCCGGCCGAGCTCCTCGCCGAAGTCGATCAGGGCGGTGAGATCCTCGACGTAGATTCCCGCATACGGGTTCTCGATCACGGCGACGGCGGCGGCGCGACGCACCGGCGGCGTCACCTCGTGGCCCATCTCGGTCAGGGTCTCGTCGACGACGGTCACCAGCTTGCGGATCTTAAGGTTCATCGCAATCCATCCCACTTTTCGATCTGATGCGCCAGGAGCCCGCCGATGCGGGCGTGGACGCGTCCGCCCATGGTCATCACCAGGACCAGCGCGATCTCGTCGGCGCGCGGCGCATCGGGCACGCCGACCTCCATGGCATCGTAATGGGTCCGGACGTAGGATGCATCGACATGTGTGATCGGCACGTCGAGCCGCGTGCCCGGCCCGCCGACCTTCTTGGTCGACGGCACGATCGCCTTGGTGCTGCCGAGCACGTCGCGCATCGCATAGCCGCCCGGCACGTGCCACAGCGCGCCGTGCTCGAGCTCGCCGGCCTCGCCGACGATCGCGCCCTTGCCGTAGCCCTCGATCGACTTGGGAACGCCGCCGAGCGCATCCAGGAGTTGCCGCGCGAGCGAGACGCCGAGCGGCTCCAGGTCCTTCATGAAGAAGGCGATGTCCTCGACGTACCGGCCCGCGAACGGGTTCTTGATCACCGCCACGGCGGCGCCGCGCCGGATCGTCCGGTCGGTGACCGGTCCACCTTCGTGGAAGATCTCCTCCACGGTGACGAGGCGCTTTCTCACGAGAACGTCGGCCATGCACGAATGCCTTATCGGGATTGACGGGACAGATCGGAAATCTCGGGCTGCAGCAGCGGCCCCGCCGTGCGGGTGGTGCCCTGCAGATGCAGCGCGGCGGCGACGATCAGGCCCCGCTCGCGCAGCGCGGCGGCGGCGGCCGCGCCGCGATCGAGCGCCGCGTCGATCTCCGGCCGCGCCAGCGGCGGCACGGCGCGGGTGACGAGACGGTCGCCGAGATCGCTGTCGGGCTGCAGCTCGCGGGCGGGCAGGCGCACGATGCCGGGATGGGCGATGTCGACCGCGTTGGCGACCACGGTCGCGGCCGCGTCGGCGCTCGCCGCGTCGCGCGCCAGGATGGTCACGGCGTCGGCGATGCCGAGCGAGAAGCTGCGGCCGCCGGCCCCGGACGTGGCGATGCCGCGCACCGGGTCGGCCGCCTCGATCGCCGCGGTGGCGAAGATCGTCGGCCGGTCCGGCCGGTCGACCAGGCCGGTGGTGAGGCGCGTGCCGGGCGAGAGGTGCAGCGCGATGTCGCCGCCGTTGTTGACATAGGCGCGCGCGAGGGCGTCGCCGGCCGCCGCCGTCATGGCGGCGAGAATCTCGTCGGCGACGCTGCCGGCCACCGCCGCCATCGGGGTGATGAACGTCTCGTCCGCGAACGGCCGCACCGCGGCGGCCATGCGTCGCCCGACCGGGCCGAGCGGCGCCGGCGCGGTCGGCCCGACCGGCCGGCGCAGCGTGGCGAGCTCGCCGCACAGATCGTCCAGGAGCCCGGTCAGTCGCCGGGCCGCCGCCCGGTAGGCGGTCTCGATCACGTCGCGCGGGCCGAAGGCCTCGACGATCAGGTCGATCGGCCCGTCCTGCAGATGCAGGCGGCGGCCGTCCGGCAGCATGCGGGCGTGCGGACGCCGCGCCCCGCTCGCCGCGACGGCCGCGGCCGCCATCAGCTCCGCCCCCAGCGCGGTCCGTCGGACGCGAAGGGCCACACATTGCCCTGCACGGGCGGCACCAGCCGGCTCTCGTGGTCGCCGAGGCTCCCGAGCGGCCGGACGTGATCCATGTGGCCGCCGAGCGCCGCGTAGTCCTCGAGCTTGAGCGTGAACTCGATCGGCGCGACGAGCGCCGGCGTCGGCACGTAGCCGAAGGCGTTGGCCGGCAGCCGCGTGACGTCGACCATGAAGGTGATGCCGCCGCCCGGCCACACATAGACGGGCGCGCCGCCGCAGGTGACGCGGGTCAGCGTGTCCTTCACCGAGCGGGTGAGCCGCACCGGATTCTCGGTGACGCCGGCGCGCAGCGAGCCGCCGGCGCCGGCGATGAACAGCACCGTGGAGAGCGCCGGCTCGCAGTTCTCCTTGATGCGCTCGGTCGAGGCGCGCAGCGCCTCCGGCATCTCGGCCTCGACCGGCACCAGGTTCTCGTCGAGACGGAAGAAAGCGGAATGCTCGCCCGTGGTCGAGACCATGAACATGGTCATGCCGGGCTTCGCGACGGACTTGTCGAACGGATCCAGGATCGACAGCGGGTCCGAGATGCTGGTGCCGCCCCAGCCGGTGCCGGGATCGGCGACCTGGAAGTAGCGGCCCGGCGTCGAGCGCCGTCCGCGCATCTTGATGCCGGTGGGCTGGATGCCCAGCACCTTGCCGGACGCGTGCTCGGAGAGCACGCCGGTGATGTGGTCGTCGACCACCACCACCTCGTCGACCTTGCCGAACCACTGCTTGGCGAAGATGCCGATGGTGGCCGAGCCGCAGCCGACCCGCATGCGCTCCTCGGGAACGCCGTTGATGATCGGCGCCTTGCCGGCCTCCACCACGATGGTGGAGCCGTCGTCGATGGTCAGCTCCACCGGCTTGCCGTTGGAGAGCTCCAGCAGCGTGTCGCAGGTGACGCGGCCTTCCTTCTTGGAGCCGCCGGTGAGGTGGTGCACGCCGCCGAGCGACAGCATCTGCGAGCCGTACTCGCCGGTGGTGACGTGGCCGACGGCCTCGCCCTGCGCCCGCACCGTCGCCTGCTCGGGGCCGAGGAAGCGGTCGGTGTCGACCTTCACCTTCACGCCGCAATAGCTGAAGATGCCCTCGGTCACCACCGTGACCATGTCGACACCGTCGACCTCGGCCGAGACGATGAACGGCGCCGGCTTGTAGTCCGGATAGGTGGTGCCGGCCCCGATGGCGGTGACGAACAGGGCGTCCTCCGGCACGATCTCGCCGGCCCACTCGCTCTTGCGCTGGTTGAACGGCACCACGCGGCCGCCCTGGTCGAGCGTGCGCTCCAGGATCACGTGCGGATCGACCCGGATCAGCTCGCCGTCGCGGTTGGCGTAGCGGTCGCAGGCGCCCGACATGCCGGGACGGATCCAGCAGGCGACCGGACAGGCGTCGCAGCGCACCTTCTGGTCGACGGACGGCTGAGGGTCCTTCATCATGGCCTCTTTTCTCGCGGGGTCCGACCGGTCGGTGCACGCAGGGGCCGCAGCGGACGCGCGTGGGGGCAATCGCGCGGCGCGACCTTCGCCGGAGCCGGCCTTTCATTAGTGTACAAATGATCTTGCATCGCACGCTCCTTGTCAAGGCGAAGGACGGTGCGAGCACGGCGCTTCGCAGACCCTCTCCCGTGGGGAGAGGGTCGGTCGCGTGCGCAGCGTGCGACCGGGGTGAGAGGCGCAGGCGCCGATGGCTGGCGTGGGCCCCCCCTCACCCGCCGCGCTTCGCGCGTCGACCTCTCCCGGCTGGGGAGAGGTCGAGAGGAGGATGGCGCAGCGTCTCGTCGCATCACCGCGTTCTCACCTGCGCCCGCAAACGCGCCACCGTCGCCTCGAGATCCGTCCACGCCGCACGCTCGGGCGCGAAGCGGCCGCGCACGTAGCGCGCGATCTCGGCGATCTGCCAGTCGGACAGGTGGTCGGCGAAGGACGGCATGGCGCCGAGCTCGCCGAGCCCGGGCGGATGGATGCCCTCGAGCATCACCCGCAGCACCGTGTCGGGCGTGTCGGACTGCACCGCGGTGACGAGCGCCAGCGACGGCTTGGTTCCGTAGAGCGCCGCCCCCTTGCCGGGCTCGTGGCAGACCGCGCAGGCGCCGTCGAACATTCGTCCGCCCGGGACCGAGACCGGGGTCCCGGCCCGCGCCGCGGCGGCCGCCTCGCGGGCCGCCGCGAGCGCCTCGATCTCGGCCGCCGCCTTCGGCGCATCGCCGAGCGAGGCGAGATAGTGCGCCATGGCGCGGATGTCGTCGTCGGGCAGCACCTTCAGCTCGGCGACGATCGGCGCCATCGGCCCGGCGGCGGCGCCGTGATGGCGCGACCAGCCGGTGCGCAGATAGTCGTAGAAGGCGGTCTCGTCCCACGGCACCGGCGCCCGGCTGTCGCGATTGAGCGCCGGCGCATCCCAGCCTTCCGCGACGCCGCCGGAGAAGCGCCGGGCACCGCTCTCCTCGGCGCCCATCGCGTTGCGCGGCGTGTGGCAGGCCGAGCAGTGACCGAGCCCCTCGACCAGGTAGAAGCCGCGATTCCACAGCTCGCTCTTCGTCGGGTCCGGCGTGAACGGCGCCGCCTTGTGGAACATGGTGTTCCACAGCGCCATCAGGGGCCGCTGGTCGAACGGGAACGAGAACTCCGGCGCCGGCGTCGCGTGGCGCACCGCCGGCACCGACATCAGGAACGCGTAGAGCGCCTGCAGGTCGGCGTCCGTGGTCTTCGCATAGGACGTGTACGGGAAGGCCGGATAGAGATGCCGGCCGTTGCGGTGCAGCCCCTCGCGCATCGCCCGCTCGAAGGCCGGATAGGACCACGCGCCGATGCCGGTCTCGACGTCCGGCGTGATGTTGGTGGTGGTGATGACGCCGAACGGCGTGTCGAGCCGCAGCCCGCCGGCGAGCGGCACGCCGCCCTCCGCCGTGTGGCAGACGAAGCAGGCGCCGAGATGGGCGAGCACGCGGCCGCGCTCGATGGTCGCCGCCGAGAACACCGACGGTTCCGGCCGCGGGATCGGCGCGATGGCGCCGCGCCACGGCAGCGTCACGACGCCGATCGACCCGACCGCGCCGATGGCGGCGGCGACCAGCGGCCACACCACCGTCCTCAGCCGCGACGGCTTCTCGGGCCGCGCGGCCGGCGGCAGGGACGACGCTGCGGCCGCCGGCGCCGGCGGGGCGACGCCGGCGGCACGCAGACCCGCGAGCACGCGCTCGGGCGTGAGCGGCAGCTCGCGGAAACGGACCCCGGTCGCGTCGTAGACGGCGTTGGCGATGGCGGCCGCGCTCGGCACCGAGGCGGATTCGCCGACGCCGAGCGGGTCGTCGTTCGGCCGCGGCACCATCATCACGTCGATCGGCGGCAGCTCCGGGAAGGTGAGGATCGGATAGGCGCCCCATTCGCGGCTCGCCACCGCGACGTCCGTGAACGTCACCTCCTCCTTCAGCACGCGGCTGGTGGACTGGATGACGTTGCCCTGGATCTGGTGGCGCACGCCGTCCGGATTGATCATCAGGCCGGAGTCCTGGCCGACCGTGATCTTGGTCAGCGCCACCTCGCCGGTCCGGGTGTCGACCGCGACGTCGGCGACCCAGGCCGCCCAGGCGGCGCCGTACCCCGGGAACTTCGAGTGGACGTAGAGCGCATAGGCGAAGCCGCGCCCGCGCCGGATGCCGTCCGGGTCCTCGCGCAGCCGGGCGCCGACATGCGGCTCCCATTCCGCCCGCGCGGCGAGCTGCTGCACGAGCTCGCGGGCCCGCTGGTCCTTCAGGTAGCGCAGCCGGTACTCGATCGGATCGACGCCCGCCTCCGCCGCCAACTCGTCGATGTAGCACTCGTGCGCGAAGGTATTGGGCAGCGCCGAGACGCCGCGCAGCCACGCCGCCCGCACGATCGGCGCCATGTCGTGGCAGACGACGCGCTTGTTGGCGAAGTCGTAGGGGCCGATCGCGGTGCGGTCGCCCATCTGCAGCACGGTCGCGCCGGCCGCCACCTTGCCGGTGAGCAGCAGCGCCAGCGTGGGCGACGCGTTGGAAGGATAGCGCGTCTGGAAGTCGTAGGCGGCGACGGTGCCGTCGGCGTTCAGGCCGCCGTCGACCGTCATCAGCTGCGCCGCGCCCTTCGGCTCCCAGGCGTGCTCCTGATCGCGGGTGAGCTGGACGCGGACCGGCCTGCCGACGGCGCGCGCGAGCAGCGCCGCGTCGGCCGTGACGTCGTCGGCGCAGTTGCGGCCGTAGCAGCCGGCCGCCTCCAGCCGGACGATCTCGACGGCGGCCTCGGGCAGATCCATCAGCTTGGCCAGATCGGCGCGCAGCCACACCGGGTTCTGGCTGCCCGACCAGGCGCGCAGCCGCCCCTCCGAGAGATCGGCGACCGCGCAGGACGGGCCGATCGAGGCGTGCATCTGATACGGCCACAGATACTCGCGCGGCATGCGCTTCGCCGCGCCGGCGAGCGCGCCGTCGACGTCGCCCTGGTCGAGCAGCACGCGCGGCGTCGACGGGTTCCTGGTCAGCGCGCCGGCGAGGTCGTCGAGATCGGGCAGCTTCGGCGTCGGCTTCCAGGCGACACGCAGCGTCCGCATCGCGGCCTCGGCGTTCTCCTCGCGCTCGGCGACGATGCCGACGAAGTCGCCGATCACGACGACCGCGACGATCCCGGGAATGTGGGCGATCGAACTCTCGTCGACCGCGATCAGGCTGGTGCCGACGAAGTCGCCGATGTCGACGCCCGCATAGGGCGGCCGCACCACGCGGCCGTGCAGCATGCCGGGCACGCGCACGTCGTGGACATAGACGAGGCCGCCGGTCGCCTTGGCCGGCAGATCGACGCGGGGCTGCGAGCGGCCGACGATGCGGTGCTCGGACACGGGCTTCACCGGCACGTCCTCGGCGAGCGCCAGCACGATGCGCTCGTCGCCGATCAGCTCGCCATAGGTGACGAAGCGGTTGTCGCCGGCGGCTGCCGCAGCGTCCGCCCCGCTCTCGCCGGTCGCGCCGCCGGATCCGGTGGTGCGCCGCCGCACCACCCCGTCCTCGACCACGAGCTCCGGCGCCGGCACGTCGAGCCTCTCGGCGGCGCGGGCGAGGAGCGCGTGGCGCGCCTGCGCCGCCGCCCGCCGCAGCGCGGGCGCCGTGATCTGGATGGTCTCGCTGGCGATGGTCGGGCCCTGGTCGGGCGTCAGCGCGGTGTCGCCCAGCACCATGGTCACGCGCGCGAAGCCGACGTCGAGCTCCTCGGCGACGATCTGGGCCAGCGCCGTGCGGATGCCGGTTCCGAGATCGACATGGCCGTTGAACGCCGTGACGGTTCCGTCCGCATCGACCAGCACGAACGGCTCGAGAGCCTCCGGGTCGGCGGCCGCGACGTCGACGACGCCGGCCGGCGGCTTCACCACGGCGAGGCTGCCGCGGCGCGTCAGATAGTCGGTCCGGGTGAGGCCCTGCGGCTGAAGCGTCACCGTCGCCTCCATTCGGCGGCGAGCCGCACCGCGGCGAGGATCTCCACATGGGTGCCGCACCGGCACAGATTGAAGCGCAGCGCCTCGCGAATCTGGTCCTCGCTCGGATCCGGATTGGCGTCGAGCAGCGCCGCCGTCGTCATGATCATGCCGTTGAGGCAGTAGCCGCACTGCGCTCCGGCGGTCTCGACGAAGGCCGCCTGTACCGGATGCAGGCTGTCGGGTCCGCCGAGGCCTTCCAGCGTGGTGACGCGGTGGCCCGCCACGTCGGCGAGATGCAGCACGCAGGCGCGCGCCGCGACGCCGTCCACCAGCACGGTGCAGCTGCCGCATTCGCCGATGCCGCAGCCGAACTTCGGCCCGTTGAGACCGAGATCGTTGCGCAGCACCGACAGGAGCGGCGTCGATCCGGGCAGCCGCAGCCTGTGCGTCTCGCCGTTGACGTGGAGGGAGATGAGCGGATCGTGAACCGTCATGGTGTTCCGGATGGCGGGTCTCGACAGTGGTCGGTGGCAGGCGCTCTCGGGGGACGATCACCAGCGGCGGGCTGCGGCGACACGCCGACGCATCGGTCGGAGCACCTCCGCTCTTCATTCGTATACTAACGAAAAAGAGCCGCCCCCGCGACAGTTTGTTCGTGCTGCAATGCCGTCCTCCACGGATCGTGAGAGAAGGGCGTTTCTGCTGATTAGTTCGGCAGCGAAGCGGCCTTTTGCAGTGCGATGCGGCAGCCGTCGCCCAGGGAAGAGGCAGAGTCTCTCGCCGCTGCGGGACGACGCGACGCCGCCTCACCTCCGATTTCGCCGCCTCCGCGTTATCATCGGCGCAAACGGGAGATCGCGATGCACACACGGCGGACCATCCTGGGCGGGCTCGCCGGCGCGGCGGGCGCGGCCGCCCTCGGCCCGGCGCTGCGGGCGCAGCCGGGGCGGCCCGCCCCGACGCCGATCACGCGGCCGATCCCGTCGACCGGCGAGGCCGTTTCGGCCGTCGGGCTCGGCACCTGGATCACCTTCAACGTCGGCAACGACCCGGTGCTGCGCGACGAGTGCGCCGCCGTCGTCGCGGCGTTCTTCGCCGCCGGCGGCCGCATGATCGATTCCTCGCCCATGTACGGCTCGTCGCAGCCGACCATCGGCTATGCCCTCGCCAGGCTCGGGCGGCCCGCCGCGCTGTTCTCGGCCGAGAAGGTGTGGACCTCGGCGGGTCGCGACGGCCCGCCGCAGATCGCCCGCTCGCTCGGCCTGTGGGGCGTGCCGCGCTTCGATCTCGTGCAGGTGCACAACCTGCTGTCCTGGGAGGCGCATCTCGACACGCTCGCCGCCATGAAGGCGGCCGGGCGGGTCCGCTACGTCGGCATCACCACCTCGGAGGGCCGGCGGCGCCGCGAGTTCGAATCCGTGATGGCGAGCCGGCCGCTCGACTTCGTCCAGATCACCTACAATCCGCTCGACCGCGAGGTGGAGAGCCGAATCCTGCCGCTCGCCCGCGAGCGCGGCATCGCCGTGATCGTCAACCGGCCGTTCCGCGAGGGCGAGCTGACGCGGCGGCTGGCGCACCATCCGCTGCCCGGCTGGGCGGCCGAGATCGGCGCGGCGAGCTGGGCACAGCTCGTTCTCAAGTTCATCGTGTCGCACCCGGCCGTCACCTGCGCGATCCCGGCGACGACGCGGGTCGACCACGTGCGCGAGAACCTCGCCGCCGCCGCGGATCCGCTGCCGGACGAGACGATGCGCCGGCGCATCGCCGACCACATCGGACGCCTGTGATGTCCGAGTGGTGGACCTACGGGCTCTCCGACTTCCTGATGTTCTCGCCGCGCGTCTACCACCGGCTGATCGCGGCCACCAACGCGGCGCTGTGGCCGGCCCAGATCGGCACGACGCTGCTCGGCCTCGTGGCGGCGGCCCTGATCGTCGCGCCGCGGCGCGGCGCCACGCGGGTCGTCCTTCCGGTGCTCGGCGGCCTGTGGATCGTCGTCGCCTGGGCGTTCCTGTGGGAGCGCTACGCCACCATCAACTGGGGCATCCTCTACGCCGCGCCGGCGTTCGCGCTGCAGGGCCTCCTGCTGATCGTCGCGGGCCTCGCCCGGATGGTGGAGCTGCGGGAGCCGCGCGATGCGGCATCGGTCGCCGCCGCGGCCCTTCTCGTCGCGATCGTGCTCGGGTGGCCGCTGCTGGCGCCGTTCGACGGCGGGGCGCTCGACACCGCCGAGAGCTTCGGCCTCCTCCCCGACCCGACCGCGCTCGGCACCCTCGCGATCCTGGCGGCGCTGCGTGGCGGACTGCGTTTCGTGCTGGCGATCGTGCCGGTCGCGTGGGCGCTCGTCGCCGCGGCGACGCTCTACACGCTCGGCGCGTGGACCTGGGTCCTGGTGCCTGCTGCGACGACGCTGGCGGTCGCGCTCGCCCTCATCCGGCCGAGGCCGCCTTCGCCTCGCCGATGGTGAACCCCGAGAACGTCGCCGCGAGCTGCGCCGCCGCCTCGAGGTCGGTCGCGGCACTGGCGTGAATCACGAACAGCGCCTCGCCCTTGCCGACCGGATCCCCGACGCGCGCCCGCAGGTCGATGCCGGCGCTCTTGTCGAGGGGCGCGCCGGCGACCCGCGCGATGCCGGCGACCGCGAAGCCGTCGATGTCGGTGACCACGCCGGCGTGCGGCGCCACCACCGTGTGGGTCAGCCGGCCCGGCCGGATCGGCTCGCGCGCGCCCTGCGCGGCGACGATCCTGTCCAGCGCCTCGCGTGCCGCACCGGAGCCCAGCAGGTCCTCGGCGCGCCGCCGCGCCGCCTCGCGGCTGCCCACCGCCGGATCCCAGGCGATGATGCGGCCGGCGAAGTGCAGGACCTTCTCGCGCAGGTCGGCGGGGGCGGCGGTATCGTTCTCCAGCACCCGGATCACGTCGCGGGCCTCGAGCGCCGGGCCGATGCCGCGCCCGATCGGCGCCGTGCCGTCGGTCGGCACCGCCTCGACCGATAGCCCGAGCCCGGCGCCGACGCGCTCGAAGAGCTGCGCCAGTGTCGTCGCCTCGGCCAGGCTCTTGATCCGGGCGCGCGGCCCGTAGGGCAGATCGAGCACGACGTGGGTGGCGCCGGCGGCGAGCTTCTTGGACAGGATCGAGGCGACCGACCAGCGCGTCGATTCGAGGCCGAGCGGCCGCGTGATGGCGTTCATCACGTCGTCCAGCGTCGAGTGGTTCAGCCGGCCGTTCCAGGCGACGCAGCCGCGGGCCTGGGCCACCACGCGCCGCACGTCGTCGGCGTCGAGGTCGACGCGCGCCAGCGTCTCCATGGCGTCCGCCGTGCCGGCCGCCGAGGTGATGGCGCGCGACGAGGTCTTCGGAATGGCGAGCCCGTGCGCCGCGACGATCGGCACCAGCACCATGGTGACGCGCGAGCCCGGGATGCCGCCCATGGAATGCTTGTCGGCGACGATCGGCTCGTCCCACCGGATCCGCAACGCGAAGCTCGCCCGCACCCGGGCGAGCGCCAGGACCTCGTCGTCGTCGAGGCCGCGGTCGGCGGCGACCAGGAAGCCGGCCACCTCGCTGTCCGGATAGCGGCCCTCGACGATGTCGCCGACGACGCGCGCATAGTCGGCCTCGTCCAGCGTGCCGCCGCGGATCTTGGCGCGCAGCGCGGCGCGGCTGGCGGGCGTCGGCGTGCGGGTCAGCACCACGGGCGTGCCCTCCGGCAGCCCGAGCCGCTCGAAGACCTCCCCGGTGAGCCCGACCGAGTCCGGCGCCAGCGTGCCGGGGTCGGCGAGCGCCACCTCGGCCCGGATGCTCCTGCCCCGCGCCGCGAGGTCGATGCGGCCGGGCCCGAGATAGTCCTCCGCGCGCACCACCGAGGAGTCGCGCGGCAGCACGGCGAGCGCCCGCTGGCCGGCGGCGAGCGGCAGCCGGGTCAGCGTCAGCCGCACCGTCTGGGCTTCCAGCGCAGCGACGAAGCGCTCGGTGCCGGCCTGCGGCGTGGAATCGTTCGCCACCCGCACCACGGTCGCGGCCTCCGGAAACGGCGGCGTCGTGCGCGCCAGCCGCGCCCGGATCACGTCGGCGGTTTCGCGCCCGCGGCCGGCGAGACGCCGGGCCAGCAGTTCGGGCGGCGCCGTGATCTCGACCACGACGAGATCCGGCACACGGGCGAGCAGATCCGCCACCACGGCACGCGAGCCGTTGGCGATCACGTGGCGGCCGCGGGCGAGGTCGTCGAGACAGCGGGCCGGCACGCCGTAGGCGAGGCCGTGCGCCTCCCAGTCGATCAGGAAGGCGCCGTCGGCCTTCATGCGGGCGAAGGTCGCGGCGTCGACGGCCTCGTGCGCCTCGCCGCCCGCGTCGGCCGGCCGCGTGATGACGCGCCGCGCGAACGCGAAGCGCCCCGTGCCGCCCAGCGCCGCGCGGGCGCCGTCGAGCAGCGTGTCCTTGCCGGATCCGCTCGGGCCCACGACGAAGAAGAGGACGCCCGGGGTCATCGAAAATGCTCTCTCATGCGGACACTCGTTGTTCCGACGAGCGCTTCCTTGACCTCTCCCCGCGAGCGGGGAGAGGTGAAGGCGGCGCTGTACCCGGATGGGGAGCGTCAACGCACATCGATCGATCTTCGTCTCACGCCTCGTCGAGGCCGATGTCGACGGCCGGGGCCGCCTGGGTGATCTTGCTGGTCGAGATGTAGTCGACGCCGGTCTCGGCGATCGCCTTGATGGTGTCGAGCCGGATGCCGCCGGAGGCCTCGAGCGGCACCCGGCCGGCGACCATCGCCACCGCCCGGGTCATGTCCTCGCACGACATGTTGTCCAGCATGATGACGTCGGCGCCGGCGGCGAGCGCCTCGGAGACCTGCTCCAGGCGGTCGCACTCGACCTCGATCTTGGTCAGCGTCGGCAGCTTCGTCTTCGCCCGCCCCACCGCCGGGGCGATGCCGCCGCACACCGCGATGTGGTTGTCCTTGATCATCACGCCGTTGTCGAGGCCGAGCCGGTGGTTGAGGCCGCCGCCGCAGGTGACGGCGTGCTTCTCGATCATGCGCAGGCCGGGCGTCGTCTTGCGGGTGTCGATCAGGCGCGCCTTGGTGTGCGAGATCATCGCCACGTAGCGGGCCGTCTCGGTGGCGATCGCCGACATGTGCTGGACGATGTTGAGCGCGGTGCGCTCGCCGGTGAGGATGCCGCGGGCCGGGCCGGTCACGGTGAGCAGGATCGCGCCCTTCTCCACCACGTCGCCGTCCTTCACCTTCACGTCGACGGCGAGGCGCGGCTCGTAGCGGCGGAACACGGCGGCCGCGATCTCGATGCCCGCGATCGTCATCGGCTGGCGGGCGTTCATGGCGAAGGCGCCCACCTCCTCCGGCTCGATCATGGTCTGGGCCGTGAGATCGCAGTAGCCGATGTCCTCGAGCAGCCAGAGATCGATCAGGCGCTCGACGGCGAAGCTGTCGTACATGCTCGGACCTTTCGCTTGAGTCGGTGTCGGGGACGTGACCGCGCCGCGCGGCCCGCGCCCGCGGCGGGCGCGACGGCCGGCGGCCGGCCTAAGGCGGGTCTCAGTGGCGCCATGCCCGGTCGAGCGCCAGCAGGGCGGCGTTGACGAGCAGCGCCACGATGGCGAGCAGCAGCGCCACCGCCAGCACGGTCGGCATGTCGCCGCGCTCCATCGCGTGCATCACCATGTAGCCGAGCCCGTTGCGCGAGGCGAACATCTCGCCGATCAGCACGCCGAGCAGGCAGAGCGAGACGCCGAGCCGCGCGCCGGTGATCACCTCCGGCAGGATCGCCGGCAGCACGACGCTCACCGAGGTCTGCCACGGCGTCAGCCCCATCACGGCGGCGCTGCGGCGATAGACCGGCTTCATCTGCAGGATGGCGTTCATGGTGAACAGCGTGAGCGGGATCATGCCGTGCATGATGCCGAAGGCGATGCGGGCCGAGATGCCGAGCCCGAAGATCAGCAGCACCACGGGATAGAGCGTCACCTTGGGCAGCGAGTAGAGGTTGACCAGGATCGGCTCGGACACGGTGCCGGCGGTGCGGTTCATGCCGAGCAGGATGCCGAGCGCGATGCCGCCGACCGTGGAGAGCACCACGGCGGCCGCGAAGGCCTGGGCGGTCTGGCTCGCATGCGCCCAGAACTCCGCCTCGCCGAGCAGGACGACGAGCTGCATCAGCGTCGCCAGCGGCGACGGAAGCCCGGTGTTGGCCACCGCGAGATGCAGCACCTCCCAGGCGAGCAGGAGGACGGCGAGAACGGCGGCGGGGCCCAGGACGCTCTTCATCTCAGCGCCTCAGCCGCGCCTGCAGGCGCCGGTCGACCGCGTCCAGCGCCGTGTTGACGATCGTGACCAGCACCACGATGAGCAGCATCAGGCCGTACATCTCGCGGTTGTTGAAGTTGTTGTAGGCGTAGGCGATGGCGTAGCCCATGCCGGCGCCGGACAGGATGAACTCCGACGCGATGACGCCGATGAAGGCGTAGGCGACGGCGAGCTTCACGCCGGTGAAGAGGTAGGGCATGGCGGCCGGCAGGCTGATGCGGAACGCCCGCTCGACCGGCCCCATGCGCATGATCAGCGCCGTCTTGCCCAGCACGCGGGGGATGCGGTCGAGCCCGATCAGGGTGGCCGAGATCATCGCGACGATGGCGAGCAGCACCGCGATCGCGACGATGGCGGCGGACCCGACCCCGAACAGGATGATGAAGACCGGGTAGAACATGAAGGTCGGCACCGCGTAGTAGCTGGCGAGCAGCGGCTCGGCGGCGCTGCGCACCGGCGGCAGCGCGTGGATCACGGCGCCGACCAGGAAGCCGAGCCCGATCGCCAGCACGCCGGCGGCGGCGACGCTGCGCAGGCTGACGAGGATGTCGCCCCAGTGGGTGCCGGAGACGAGAATGTCGTAGAGGCTGGTCGCCATGGCGGAGGGCGGGATCACCACGGTCGTGGGTATCCAGCCGGTCCGGCAGGCGATCTCCAGCGCCGCGACGGCGGCGGCGACGACGACGAGCCTGATCCAGCCTTCGCGGGTCATCGGCGCGACCGAACGGAAAGCTGGTCATTCCGGGGCGCCGCGTAGCGGCGAACCCGGAATCCAGATCGGAAATCGAAGCGTGTCGCTGGATTCCGGGTCCGGCGCTTCGCGCCGTCCCGGAATGACAGAAGCGACTCGCCTGGAAACGAAGCACAGGCCAGCGTGAGCATCCCCATCGCCGCTCACCCGTCGCGCAGATGCTTGAGGGACTCGGTGCGCAGCTTCTCCCACAGGCGGCCGGTGATGTCGCCGAAGCGGTGATGCGAGACGATGCGGCTGTCGCGCTCGACCTCCCAGCCGGTCTCGACCACGTCGATGAACACACCGGGGCGCGCCGACATGACGCCGACCCGGTCGGACAGCATCGCCGCCTCGTCGAGCGCGTGGGTGATCAGCAGCACGGTCGCCGACGTCTCGCGCCACAGCCGCAGCAGCTCGTCGCCCATCAGCAGGCGGGTCTGCTGGTCGAGCGCGCCGAACGGCTCGTCGAGCAGGATCAGGCGCGGCTGCATCACCAGCGTGCGGGCGATGCAGACGCGCTGGCGCATGCCGCCGGAGAGCTGCGCCGGATAGGCGCCGGCGAAGGCCTTGAGGCCCATGAAGCCGACCGCGTAGTCGACCCGCCGGGCGATCTCGGCCGCGTCGACGCCGGCGCGGCGCAGCCCGAAGGCGACGTTGTCGGCGACGGTGAGCCAGGGGAACGAGGCGTCCTCCTGGAACACGACGCCGACACCCGCCGGGACGCCGTCGATCGGCCGCCCCTCGAACTCGGCCGTTCCCTCGGTGGGCTTCGAGAGGCCGGCCAGCACGTCGAGCAGCGTGGACTTGCCGCAGCCGGACGGACCGACGACGGAGAAGAACTCGCCGCGGCGCAGGTCGAGGTCGATCGGCCCGAGCGCGTGCACGCTCTTCGGCGTGCCGGGCCTGCCGAACACCCGGGTGACGCCGGCGAGCCGGACGTGACGGTCCTCGACGGCGGACACGTCGGCGACCTCGGCGAGCGCCGCGACGGTCATTTCCTGTCCTTGATCGAGGCCGGCAGGAACGAGGGATCGAGCAGCTTCGACCAGTCGACCGGGCCGTCGATCTGGCCGATCAGGCGCAGCCCCTCGACGGTGCGGTCGAGCTCGGCCCGGTTGAACTCGCCGGTGCTCCACATGGCCGGCGCCAGCATGTTGTCGACGGCGACCTTGGCGATCGCCGGCTCGAGCTTGAACGCCTTGCCGACGATCTCGGCCGCCTTGGCCGGGTCGGCGTAGAGCGCCTCGACGCCGGCGGCGCGCCCGGCGATGATCGCCTTCAGCTTGGCGGGATTCTTCTGCGCGAAGGCGCGTGTCGTGATGCCGACCGAGGTGGTCATCGGCGGCAGGATCTTGCCGTAGTTCGCGACCGTCCGGTACTTCGACGCGCGCATGATGGACAGCGGCTCGATCAGCGCCGCGGCCGCGACCGCCCCCTGCTCCAGCATGGTCAGCCCGTTGACGTAGCCGCCGGAGGCGACGCGCTCGACCTTGGAGGCGTCGACGCCCTCCTGCTTCAGCGCCATCAGGAGCAGCATCTCGGAGACGCCCTTGGGCGACGTGATGGCGACCTTCTTGCCTTCGAGATCCTTGAGCGACTTGATCGGCGAATCCGGCATCGTCACCAGCGACGCCTCGGCGACGCTGCGGGTGCCGGTGTTGACGATGATCACGTCGAGCCCCTGGCGCTGCGCCGCCAGCGCCGCGGCGATCGCCACGTCGCCGTAGGGCGTGTCGCTGGCCAGCAGGTTGCGCACCGTGGTGCCGCCGCCGCCCGAGCCGATGATCGAGGTGATGTCGACGCCGGCCTTCTTGAACAGCCCCTCGGCCATCGCCACCGCGTAGGGCGCGCCGTACATGCTGGTGCCCCACTGCGTCACCGAGATCTCGTCGGCGGCCGCCGGCGCGGCGAACGGCACGGCGGCGGAGAGCATCGCCCCCGACACCAGGGCTCCCGAGACGAACGCTCGAAGTGACTGCTGGAACGACATCGCCGATCCCTTCACGATGGGGGTTGCTTCGGACGGGCCGGACGGCCCCCGAACTGCGTCGCGTGGAAAAGCCGGTACAGTGTACGCACTATAACGAGGCGCGGTCCGCCGACCAACCGGAATATCGCCGCGCGACTTTCATAATTTGTGCAGTGCGTGGCGTCGCCGAAAGCAACGCGACCGAAATTCGCTCATCCCGGCAAGTCGAACCGCCTTGTGCGAAGCAGAGTGTGTACACTATTCTCGGTGGCGACCAACGATGGAAACGCCTGCGGCGGCGCGTCGCTCGCGCCGGATGTCATACAAAGATCGCGCCGGCGGCCGGTTGCGGAAACCGCCACGTCGTTCCGAACCAGACTACGGGAGCAGACCCGCCGCATGACCGCCAGGGGCTCCGCACCGCAGCACGCGCCGCGCCGGAAGCGCGGCGGCGGCGCGGCGCGTCCGCCCTACGATTTCCGCGAGCAGGTCGGCCATCTGCTCCGCCGGGCCTATCAGCGCCACGTCGCGATCTTCCAGCAGAACACCGCCGATCCCGGGCTCACCGCGGTCCAGTTCGTCACGCTGTGCACGCTGCGCGAGCGCGGCCCGAGCTCGCAGAGCGAGCTGGTGCGCGCCACCGCGGTCGACCAGGGCACCATCCGGGGCATCATCGAGCGGCTGAAGGCGCGCGGCCTGGTCGAGATCGAAGACGACGGCGGCGACCGCCGCAAGGTGATCGTCCATCTCACCCCGCAGGGCGCCGCGACGCTCGACCGCATGGTGCCGAGCGCCCACCACATCACCGAGCTCACCATGGGCGGGCTCGAGCCGGTCGAGCGCGTCGCCCTCGTCTATCTGCTGCGCAAGATGATCGGAACGGGATCGTCGACCTGAACCGGCGCGGCCCCGCTCCGCTCGGTCAGCGCGGCGGGATCACGGGCAGCAGCAGCGCGGAGTCGCGGGCGCCGCCGGTGAGGATCGTGCAGGTGCCGGCGAACTCCGGCCCGCCGCGATCCTGCGGGTGGTCGTGGCGCATGCGCCCCGGCACGCCCGGATACTCGAAGTCGCGCCCCATCAGGGTCAGCACCAGCCGATAGCCCTTCGGCAGCACCAGGCTGGTCGGCCAGATCTCGACGTCGACCGCGACCGGCTCGCCGGGCGTCAGCGGCTCGATCGCCTCGTGGGCGTGCACGGGCCGCCACGGCCGCGACCGTGCCGGATCGAGCCTGCGGTGCGAGGCGCGCAGCCAGCCGCGGCTCGGCGGCGTCTTCTCGTGGGCACCGTCGAACACCACCTCGCTGCCGTCGGGCGCGAAGGCGCGCAGCACCGCGAACATGTCCATGTCGGTGGTCGAGGAGGCGACCCACAACCGCGCCGAGACGAAGCCGGTGATCTCGGTCTCGGTCTCGAACGGCGCCGTGGAGAAGTCGACGCCGTCGCCCTGCGCATCGTAGGAGACGGCGCTCTCGACGGACGGCGGCTCCGGCGTCAGCGCACGGCTCGCGGCGTCGAGATGCATCCGGGTCCAGCGCGTGCGGGCGAGCGGGAACTCGTGCTCGTCGCGGCGCACCGCGCCGTGCGGCGAGCGGATCGACAGCCGCACCCGCGGCTCGTCGTCGAAGCCGTTGCGCTCGCCCTTCAGGAAGCGGTCGAAGAAACGCTTCTGCAGGGCGACGTAGTCGGGCAGGTAGAAGCTCTCGAAATGGGTGCCGTCGTGCACCGAGAGCCACTTCTGCGCCGAGGCGGCGCCGAGGAAGCCGTCGATGTTGCCGCGCAGATGCAGCCCCGGCCCGCCCCAGTTGCCGGCGGAGAGCAGCGGCACGGTGATGCGGGCCGGATCGGGCGCGCGCTCGCGGTACCACGCGTCGCGCAGCGGATGGCGCAGGAACTCGCCGACATAGTCGGTGCGGTTGCCCTCCAGCATCGCGGCCGGCAGCGCCGGGCCGGTGTTGGGCCGGCCGGTGTCGCGGTCGCGGTAGCGCGTCTCGCCGTTGCCGTGCTGGTTGACCAGCACCTGGCGCGGCCACCACGCGGTGGTGAAGCCGTTGCTGAAGATGCCGCCGTGCCGGTAGGCGTCGCGATAGTAGTCGAGGAACCCCTCCCACGGCACGATGGCGGCGAGGTGCCTCGGCTGCAGCGCCGCCACGGCCCACTGGGTGAAGGCGTAGTAGGAGATGCCGATCAGCCCGACCTTGCCGTTCGACCACGGCTGCGTGCCGGCCCATTCGATGGCGTCGTGATAGTCCTGGATCTCGCGCGGCGAGCGCGGATCGAGATAGCCGGGCGACTTTCCGGAGCCGCGCGAGTCGACCTGGATCACCACGAAGCCGTCCGGCACCCACACCTCGGGATCGACCGTCTCCCACCGCAGAAAGCGGCCGCTGGTGCCGGTCGTGAACAGATCCGGATGCAGCGTGTTCAGCCGCTCCCACTGCGGCGCGAAGCCGTCGGCGAAGTGCACGTCCTTGCCGTAGAGGCCGTGTGCCATCACGACCGGGAAGCGTCCTTCGCGGTCCGGCCGGAAGACGTTGGCGCGCAGCACCAGCCCGTCGCCGACCGGCACCGGCACGTCCTTCTCGAAGATCATGGTCGGGCCGCGCGCCGTCGTGACGGTCTCGACCACGGTCTCGACGGGGCCTGCGGCGGCCGGTTCGGCCAGGGTGTCTTCGGTCATTTCTGGTTCTCTCGACTCTGTCATTCCGGATGTCGACCGCACCGGCTCGTTCGGTCCAATGTGAGACGCGGATCCACCGCCAGACATCGCGCGGGCACACCACCCTCCTCCGCTCGTCCCCGCGAAGGCGGGGACCCGGGGGCCACACGACGGGCGGCACGACGTAGGGCTCCTGGATTCCCGCTTGCGCGGGAACGAGCGGTCATCCGGGCGCTTCGAGGCCTCACTGCGCCTTCAGCCCGAGCTCGCCCATCAGCCGGTCCTGATGGGCGAAGTCGTTCTTCAGGAAGGTCGTGAAGGCGTCCGGCCCGGCGCCGTCCACGTAGAGGCCGGAGTCCTCGATCAGCTTCTTGAGCTCCGGCGTCTGCAGGGCGCGGGCGATCTCGCGATGCATGCGCTCGACCCGGTCCTTCGGGGTGCCGGCCGGGAACAGCACGCCGAACCAGCCGAGCAGCTCGTAGTCCTTGAAGCCCTCCTCCTGCATGGTCGGCGTGTCGGGCAGCGCCGGCGTGCGGCGCGCGCCCGTGATGGCGAAGGCCTTGACCGTGCCGGCCTTGACCAGCGGCACCGCCGTCACGGTGGAGACGAAGGTCATCGAGACGGTGCCGCCGATCACGTCGCTCATCAGGGCCGGCGTGTTGTAGGGCACGGCCGTCATGGTGATGCCGGCCCGCGCCTCGAACAGGCGGCCGGCGACATGCGTGAGGTTGCCGACCCCGGACGTCGCGTAGGTCAGCGCCCCCGGCTTCTGCCTGGCGAGCGCGACGATGTCGGCCGTGGTCCTGGCCGGCAGGTTGGAGACGAGCGCGAGGCCATAGGACTGCGCCAGCAGCGTCACCGGAGCGAAGTCCTTCACCGGATCGTACTGGACGTGCTTCTGCACGATCGGATTGGCGACGTGCGAGCCCGTCGTCAGCAGCATCGTGTAGCCGTCCGGCTCCGACTTGGCGACCGTGGTCGAGGCGAGGATGCCGTTGGCGCCCGGACGGCTCTCGACGATCACCGACTGTCCGAGATACTCGGTCAGCTTCTGGGCGAGCCCGCGCGCCAGCACGTCGGTCGAGACGCCGGGCGGGAACGGGTTGATGATCCGGATGATCTTGTCGGGATACTCGGCGCGGGCGACGTCCGCGGACACGGAGGCGAGCAGCATCGCGAGCGCGGCGGCGGCCGCGCGGAGCACAGTCCTGGGCATGGGGACCCTCCCGGGGGGTTCAGGGTTGTGAGTCTTTTTTGTCGTTGCGGCGGGAGCGGCGCGGCGCGGCGGCCGCGTCGCCGAGCGTGGGCGGGGCACGGAACACGGCGGCGAGCAGCGGCACCAGCACGCGCTGGGCCGTCGCCATGTCGCCGGGGTCGTAGGTCGTCTCGGGCGGCTCGTCGGCCACGGCCTGCACCCGGCCGGGCTTCGCCAGCAGGTGGATCAGGGTGCCGATCATCACGTGATAGCGCCACTGCAGATCCTGCGGCGACAGCGCCGGCAGCAGGCGGGCGACGCCGGCGAGGAAGCGCCGGCCGGGCTCGCGATAGTGCCGGCGGAGAATCTCCTGCACGCGCGGATCGCCGCTGTCGGCCGTGATGCGGCCGCGCAGGCGGCCGAAGCGGATGCGTGCGTCCGGCGACTCGAACCCGATGGTGAGGCCGGGCGCCAGATAGGCGTCGATCAGGGTTTCCAGCGTCATCGCCTCGGCCGGCCCGTCGAGCAGAGCGTCGAGGCGGCGCAGGCGCTCGGCGCCGAGCGGCGCGGCCCGGCGCTCCAGCACGGCGGCGAGCAGATCCTCCTTGCGGCCGAAGTGATAGAAGATCGCCGCGCCGTTGACGCCGGCCACCGCCGTGATCTCGCGCACCGGCACGGCGTCGAAGCCGTGCTCGGCGAACAGCGCCTCGGCGGCGTCGAGAATGCGTGCCCGCGTGCCGGCATCCTCGCCGGCGGCGCCGCGCGGCGCGTCCGCCTCGCCGACGGCGTCACCGGTCCGCGGCGGATCGGTCCGCACGGCGGCGGGCGCCGCCGGGGATGCGGGGCGTCCGCGGCCGGACGGCGCGAGCCGTGTCCGCGATGCCGTCTTGCCGGCGCGGGGCATCGTCGCATCCTCCCGGGCTCCTGGCGGTCTCGCCCCGTCCGAGACTCGATCACCGCCGAGGGCCTCTCGTTGCCGGCAGTCGATCACAAGGTCGTCAGTCAGTCAACTGACTGACGTGCCGTGACGGCGCCGCCCCCGCGCGGCCGCGGCGCGTTCGTCGCCTCGGCGGCCGCCCTTTTCCCGCCACGTGATTCCGTGCCACAAGGCGCCCGCAGCAGGAGGGCGGCCATGGAGTCTCTGCCGCGCCGTCGCGTTCGCCGGGGGGCGCCGGTCCCGGTATGGCGGCAGATCGAGATCGACCTCACCTTCGAGATCCGCACGGGTTTCTGGGGTCCCGGCGACCGGCTGCCGTCCGAGGCGGAGCTGGCGGCCGCCTATGGGGTGCACCGGCACACGGTCCGGGTGGCGCTGGCGCGGCTCGCCGAGGAAGGGCTCGTCGTCTCGCACCAGGGCAAGGGCGTCTTCGTGGCGCGCCGGCCGGTCGAGTACGCGGTGACGCGCGAGTCGAAGTGGAGCGAGTTCGAGCAGCGTCTGGCCGCGAACCCGGACGGGAAGCTGCTGCGCTCCTCGGTACGCACCGCCAATGCCGAGCTCGCCGGCCTGCTGGCGCTCGCGCCGGGCGCCGAGCTGCTGGTCGTCGAGACGCTGCGGCGGGCCGGGCCGGGCGTCTCGGCCTACTGCTACCACGTGTTCGACAATGCCCGCTTCGCCGGCATCGACGCTGCGTTCCGACGGCTGCACAGCTACACGCCGGCGCTCGCCGAGTTCGGCCACCCCGAGTTCTTCCGGGCCAAGACCTGGATCGACTGCCGGCTGCCGCGCGCCGACGAGGCGCGGGCGCTCGCGGTCGCCGCCGACACGCCCGTCATGGTGATGAGCTATGTCGATGCCGGGCGCGACGGCACGCCGATCCTGTTCGGCGCCGCCGTGGTCCCCAACGGGCGCCTGCGCTTCCGCATCGACAGCCCGTGAGCGGCGGCACCGCGTCGGACGCGCCGTGTCACATCCCCGTCAGCTTGTCCACTTAGCCTAGACAAGTCGCCCGGACGACGGCGCACCGCGGGGCCTTCCGGCCCCCGGCCCTCCGCCGCTCCGGCCCCGCTGACCGGAGACGCCGACCCATGATGCACCGCCGCCGCTTCCTCGCCACCGCCGCCACGGCCGCCGCCGGCGCCACGCTGGCCGCTCCCGCCGTGTGGGGCCAGTCGCGCCAGACCATCAAGATCGGCCTCGCGCCCCAGCAGGCGACCCAGGCCGAGACCCGGAAGGTGTGGGAGCCGATCTACCGCATCGTCGCCGACCGCATGGGCGTCGGCCTCGATCTCACGGTGGCCAACGACTGGGCCGGCATCTCGGTGGCGCTGGCGAGCGAGCAGATCGACGCCACCCAGATGGGCCCGTGGGGCTACGTGCTGGCCCGCGCCAAGGGCGAGGCGCGCATCGCCTGCACCATGCTGGTGAACGGCGAGCCGACCTACCGGGCCGTGATCGTCGCCCGTCCGGGCCTGAAGATCGACAACTGGCCGGAGGGCGCTCGCGGACTGTCGATGCAGATGCTCGACGTCGGCTCGACCACCGGCTGGATGGTGCCGACGCACTGGTTCCGCCAGCGCGGCCTCGAGCCCAAGACCTTCTTCGGCCGCTACGCCGAGGGCGCCTCGGCGGCCGCCGCCCAGGTCGCCGCCGCCAACGGCCAGGTCGACCTCGCCACCGGCTGGGACATCCACCGCAACACCATGATCCGCAACGGCACCATCAAGCCGGATTCGAACACGGTGGTGTGGCAGTCCGACCCGCTGCCGAACGAGGTGGTGGCGGTGCGCCGCAGCTTCCCCGAGGAGATGCGCGTGGCCCTGCGCGATGCGCTGGTGGGCCTGACCGACGAGCAGAAGAAGCTGCTGCCCTGGCCCTACACCGGCTTCGTCCCGGGCGAGCACAAGCCCTACGAGGTCCTGGAGAAGATGGGCCGCGACCTCGGCGTGCTGAAGGCGTCGTAGCTCGTCTGACACTCGGTCCGGGGCGCGAGCCGAACGCTCGCGAACCCGGAATCCAGCGGCAGACACCGTCACCGGGGCTGGATTCCGGGTCCGGCGCGTTGCGCCGGCCCGGAATGACCAATCCAGGAGTCCCTGCCTTGACCGACCTCCCCGTCCGCGCCGCCGATGGCCGCTACGTCGAGCCGCGGCTCGATCCGTTCTCGCGCGCCGTCGCGGCGAAGGTGCTGTTCGGGCTCCTGCTCGCTGCCGCCTTCGTCGCCTGCCTGAAGCTCGCCGAGGTGAACCCGGCGGCGCTGATGCGCGGCTTCCCGCGGCTGATCGAATGGGCCGCGAAGGGCTGGCCGCCCTATCTCGACGATCTCGACGTGTTCTCCTGGCGGGCCGTCGAGACGGTGGCGATCGCCACGGTGGGCACGGTCGCCGCCACCCTGATCGCCTTCCCGCTCGCCGTCTTCGTCGCCCGCAACGTCACGCCCTCGCCCGTGCTGTCCTTCCCGGTGCGCTGGCTCGTCAACACGTTCCGGGCGATCGACACGGTGGTGTTCGCGCTGCTGTTCGTCACCGCGGTCGGGCTCGGCCCGTTCGCCGGCGTGCTGGGCATGATCGTCCACTCGGTCGGCGTGATCACCAAGCTCTATGCGGAGGCGATCGAGACCATCCCGGGCGCGCCGCTGGAGGCGGCCGCCATGTCGGGCGCCAGCCGCACCAAGATCGTCACCTACGCGATGCTGCCCTCGGTGCTGCCGAACCTCGCCTCGGTGTCGCTCTACGTCTGGGAGGCGAACGTGCGCACCTCGACCATCCTCGGCATCGTCGGCGCCGGCGGCATCGGCATCGAGATCAAGGCCGCCATCGACCTGCTCGACTTCCAGAAGCTGCTCACGCTCTCGGTCATCGTGCTGATCATGGTGACGGTGATCGACCAGCTCTCGGCGTGGCTGCGCCGCCGGCTCGTCTGAGGAGAGGATCATGACCGCGCATCTGCACCTGCCGCTAGACGCCGTGCCGCTGGAGGAGACGCTGCGCCCCTCCACGGCCGGGCCTCGCGCCGAAGCCCGCACCGAGCCGCCCGCTCTGACTCTGGAGCGGGTCTGCAAGCGCTATCGCGAGACGACGGCGCTCGACGACGTGTCGTTCGCGGTGCGCCCCGGCGAGCTCGTCGCCCTGGTCGGCCCGTCCGGCGCCGGCAAGTCCACCGTGTTCCGCTGCCTCACCCGGCTGGTCACCGCCGACAGCGGGCATGTCGCCGTGCTGGGCACCCGGGTCGACGCGCTGCGCGGCCGGGCGCTGCGCGAGGTGCGCCGCCGGATCGGCCTCATCTTCCAGCAGTTCAACCTGATCGGCCGGCTCTCGGCGCTCGACAACGTGCTGGCCGGCCGGCTCGGTCACGTGGCGACGTGGCGCGTCGCCACCCGCCTGTTCCCCGACGAGGACCGGCAGATCGCGCTGGCCGCGCTCGACCGGGTGGGCCTCCTCGACAAGGCCTATCAGCGCGCCGACTCGCTTTCCGGCGGCCAGCAGCAGCGCGTCGCCATCGCCCGGGTGCTGGCCCAGCAGTCGCGCGTCGTGCTCGCCGACGAGCCGGTATCGAGCCTTGATCCGAGCTCCGCCGCCAACGTGATCGGCGTGCTGCGCGACATCGCCCGCGAGCATCGCATCGGGGTCCTGTGCGCGCTCCACCAGGTCGACTTCGCCCGCGACTGTGCCGACCGCATCGTCGCGCTGCGCGCCGGCCGGCTGGTGCTCGACACGCCGGCCCGGGACTTCGACGCCGCGGCGTTCACGCGGGTCTACGGCGCCGCCTGATCCGCGAAGCTGCGCCGCAGCTCCGCGAGGCTGCGCCTCTGCGTGCCGTCGGCGCGGAAGTTGTCGGGCGCCAGCCATGCCTCGAACGCGGCCCGGCGGGAGGGCCACTCCTCGTCCGTGACGGCGTACCAGGCCGTGTCGCGGCTGCGGCCCTTGTGAATCAGGTGGCGGCGGAAGACGCCCTCGAACGTGAAGCCGAGCCGCTCGGCGGCGCGGCGCGACGGCGCGTTGAGGGCGTTGCACTTCCACTCGAAGCGGCGGTAGCCGAGGTCGTCGAAGGCGTGCCGCATCATCAGCGCCATGGCTTCGGTGGCGGCCGCGGTGCGGGCGAGCGCCGGCGAGAACAGGATGTGGCCGACCTCGACGCTGCGATGCGCCGGCTCGATGCGCAGATAGGTCGCATGGCCGACGGCCCGGCCGCTGGCCCGGTCGACGATGGCGTAGAGCACCGGGTCGCTCCCGGCCAGGAAGCGCTCCAGATAGGCATCGAAGTCGGCGCGCGCCGCGAACGGCCCGACCGAAAGATAGAACCACAGGCGCTCGCGCTCCGGGCCGTGGGTGGCGGCGTAGAGGTCGGCGGCATGGGCGTCCATGTCGAACGGCACCACCGCGACCGATCGGCCGACGAGCGGCATTCCGCCCGGCCGCTTCGCCGGGGTGGCATCGACCGGCTCGCCGACCGGCAGGCCCGCGGGCTCGGACTCGGAGGGACGATCGAGGGACATGCGGACACCTTCGCGCGGCCGGCGGAGACTTTCCGCGCCGCCGATTCCCGTATACCACGCGCCCGACATCACCCGAACGAGTGCCCGATGCCCGACGCCGCCGCCGATCTCCGCACCGACCCGAGCTTCTTCGCGCTGCTGACCGGCAGCTTCGCCCGCCTCGTCGGCCGCCCGCTGGTGCCCGCCGGCACGGACGCGGCGTGGCTCTACGGCGAGGCGCCGTTCGTCTGCGTCGCCCACGACACCGCGGCCGATCCGCGCTTCGTCTACGCCAACGTGGCGGCGCAGCGCCGCTTCGAATACCCCTGGGACACGTTCGTCGGCCTGCCGTCGCGCCTCTCCGCCGAGGCGCCGGAGCGCGAGGAGCGCCAGCGCTTCCTCGACGCCGTCGCGGCGCACGGCTACGTCGCCGGCTATCGCGGCCTGCGGGTGAAGGGGTCCGGCGCGAAGTTCTGGATCGAGGACGGGCTCGTCTGGCAGCTCCTCGACGAGACCGGCATCCTGCGCGGCACCGCCGCGGTGTTTTCGCGATGGACGGATGTGTGATGTGTTCCGTCATTCCGGGGCGCGGCGGAGCCGCGAACCCGGAATCCAGCGGCGAACTCCGAATTGGTGGCTGGATTCCGGGTCCGGCGCTGCGCGCCGTCCCGGAATGACCGGATGCCATCACACCCCCAGATACGCCGCCCGCACCTTCGGGTCCTGCAGCAGCGCGGCGCCTGCGCCTTCGTGGACGACGTGGCCGACCTCCAGCACGTAGCCGCGGTCGGCGATGGCGAGCGCGGCGGAGGCGTTCTGCTCGACCAGCAGCACCGTGATGCCGCGCGACTTCAGGTCGACCACGGCGGCGAGGATCTGGTCGACCAGCAGCGGCGCGAGGCCGAGCGAGGGCTCGTCGAGCAGCAGCAGCTTGGGCTGCGCCATCAGGGCGCGGCCGATGGCGAGCATCTGCTGCTGGCCGCCCGACAGGCTCGACGCCGCGGTGCGCCGCCGCTCGGACAGCACCGGGAACATGGCGTACACGGCCTCCAGCCGCGCCTTCACGGTGTCGTCCCAGCGGCGGAAGGCCCCGAGGCGCAGATTGTCCTCGACCGAGAGCGGCCCGAACACCTGGCGGCCTTCGGGCGACTGGACGATGCCGCGCACCACCCGCGCGTGCGGCGGCAGCCGCCCGATGTCCTCGCCGTCGAACAGGATGCGGCCGCCGGTCGCCGGCTGCACGCCGGAGAGGGTGCGCAGGAGCGTCGTCTTGCCGGCGCCGTTGGAGCCGACCAGGGCGACGATCTCGCCCGCCGACACGTCGAGCGAGACGCCGTGCAGCACCTCGATGCGGCCATAGGCCGAGGAGAGTCCGTCAACCGTGAGCACGATCCGCCTCCCTGGCGCCGTGCTCGCCCAGATACGCCGCGATGACGGCGGGATCGCTGCGCACCTGGCGCGGCGGCCCCTCGGCGAGCCGCCTGCCGTGCGCCAGCACCAGCACGCGATCGGAGATCTTCATCACCAGCTTCATGTCGTGCTCGATCAGCACCACGGCGACGCCGTCCCGCGCGATCTGGCCGATCAGCCGGTCGATCGCCTCGGTCTCCACCGCGTTGCAGCCGGCGGCCGGCTCGTCGAGCAGCAGGACCTTGGGATCGGCGGCGAGCGCGCGGGCGATCTCCAGCCTTTTCAGCACACCGTAGGGCAGATCGCCCGCGGTCGTGTCCGCATGGTGCGCGAGGCCGACGCGCTCCAGAAGCTCCATCGCGCGCGCCCGCGTGCGGACATTCTGCCGCGCGACGGAGGGCAGCGAGAGCAGATCGGCGAGGAACGAGGTGCGCTCGGCGAGATGGTTGCCGACCATCACGTTCTCCAGCGCCGTCATGCGGAAGAAGATCTGCAGGTTCTGGAAGGTGCGGGCCATGCCGCGGCGGACCAGCAGGTGCGGCGCGACGCGGGTCACGTCCTCGCCGGCGAGCACGATGCGGCCGCGGCCGGCCCGGTAGATGCCGGTGACCAGGTTGAACAGCGTCGTCTTGCCGGCCCCGTTCGGGCCGATGATGGAGAAGACCTCGCCGAGCGACACCTGGAACGAGACGCCGTCGACGGCGCGCAGGCCGCCGAACGTGATGCCGAGGTCCTCGACCTGCAGGATGGTCATGCGGCGCGCTCCAGGAGAAGGCGGCGCAGCGACGGCACGATGCCGGCCGGCAGCAGGATCATGAACACCATGATCAGGAGCCCGAGCACGGCCTGCTCGTACTCCTGCAGCACGGTGAGGGCCTGCGGCAGCACCACCAGGAAGGCGGCGCCGACCACCGCGCCGACGACCGAGCCGAGGCCGCCGATGATCACCATCGCGACCAGCTCGATCGAGTGCATGAAGCCGGCGGCGTCCGGGGTGATGAAGCCGTTCATCAGCGCGAGCAGGCTGCCAGCGACGCCGGCGAACACGGCGCTGAGCACGAAGGCGGCGAGCTTCTTCTTCGCCACGTCGACGCCGACGCCGGCCGCCGCCACCTCGCTGTCGTGCAGGGCGCGCAGCGCCCGGCCGCTCGGGCTCGCCTGGATGTTGAGGGCGAGCAGCGCACCGACCAGCAGGGCGCCGCCCGTGATCCAGTACCAGGTCGAGACGCCGGAGACGCGCCAGCCGAACAGCACCATGCGGGGCACCTGCATGCCGTCCGGCCCGCCCGTGACGGCCGATTCGCTGGTGAGGACCAGCGCGACGATGAGACCGAAGCCGAGCGTCGCGATGGCGAGGTAGTAGCCCTTGAGCCGCAGGATCGGCCGGCCGACCGCGTAAGCGACGAGCCCGCACAGCACCGCGCCGAGCAGCAGCGACAGCAGCGGATCGAGCCCGAGCTTCGCCGGTCCGACCGCCACCGCATAGGCGCCGATGCCGAGGAAGCCGGCATGGCCGAGGCTCACCTGCCCCGCATAGCCGGTGAGGATCGTGAGCCCCAGCGCGGCGAGCGCGAAGATCCAGACGAGCGCCGCCACCCGCAGATAGAACGACGACGGCGCCAGCACCGGCACGACCGCGATGATGGCGGCGAGCAGAACGAGGACGGCGAGCCGGGACGAGAGGACACGCTTCAGCATCACACCCGCTCCACGGCACGGCGGCCGAACAGGCCCTGGGGCATCAGCAGCAGCACCACCAGGATGGCGACGAAGGCGACCGCGTCCTTGTAGGTGGACGAGAGATAGCCGGCCCCGAACGCCTCCAGGAGGCCGATCAGGAGGCCGCCGACGACGGCGCCGATCGGGTTGCCCATGCCGCCCACCATGGCGGCGGCGAAGCCCTTGAGCGCGAACAGCGTGCCGACGTCGTAGCGGGTCAGCGTGATCGGCGTGACGAGAATCCCGCCGACCGCGCCGATCGCCGCCGACAGGCCGAAGGCGAGCGCCAGCACCACCGTGACGTTGATGCCGACGAGCTTCGCGGCCAGCCGGTTGGCGGCGGTGGCGAGCACGGCCTTGCCGATCAGGGTGCGCTCGAGGAAGACCCACAGCCCGAGCACCAGGACCAGCATGCCGCCGATCACCCAGAAGCTCTGCGGCAGCAGCGTCGCGCCGCCGATGGCGATCGGCGTGGTGCCGGAGAAGGCGGGCAGCGAGTGGAACTGCTTGTCGAAGACGAGCTGGGCGACGCCCTTGATGAAGATCGAGGCGCCGATGGTGATCATGATCAGCGACACCGGCGAGGCGCCGCGCGCCGGCTCGATGGCGAGGCGGTGCAGGAGCAGGCCGACCAGCACGGCGGCCAGGATCGCGATGAAGGCCGCGACCGGCAGCGCGAGGCCGGCGGCCATCAGGAACACCGTCCCCATTCCGCCGATCATCACGAAGTCGCCCTGGGCGAAGTTGATGACGTCGGAGGCGTTGTAGACCAGCGTGAAGCCGAGCGCGACCAGCGCATAGACGGCCCCGACCGTCAGTCCGGAGAACACGAGCTGGAGGAATTCGGCCATGACCTTACCCGGCGCGGCACCCTCTGCCTCGTCATGCCCGGCCTTGTGCCGGGCATCCACGATCGACATTGCCGCACGGCAGAAAAGACGTGGATGGCCGGGACGAGCCCGGCCATGACGACGAGGCGAGGCTCACTTCGTCTCGGTCGGCACCCAATCGCCGCCCTTGATCTCGAGCATGCGAAACGACTCGGTGCCCAGCCCGAGATGGTCCTTCGGCGACATGGTGTAGAGGCCGGTGGCGCCGACATAGCCCTTGGTGGACTCGATGGCGTCGCGGATCTTCCGGGGCTCGGTCGACTTCGCCCGCTCGATCGCCTGGACGAGAATCTGGATGCCGTCGAAGCCGTAGCCGCCGAAGGTGGAGACGGGCTGGCCGGTCGCGCTCTCGTAGCTCTTCTTGTACTCCATCACGACCTTCTTCTGCGGATCGTTCTCGGCGAGCTTGTCGGCGATCAGCAGCGCCGGCGCCGGCAGGCGCACGCCCTCGGCGGCGGGACCGGCGAGCTCGATGAAGCTCTTCGAGGCGACGCCGTGCGACTGGTAGAGCGGCAGCGTGATGCCGAGCTGGGCGTAGTTGCGGGTGACGATCGCCGGGCCCTGGCCGAAGCCGGGGTTGAGCACCGCCTGCAGGCCGGCCGTGTTCTTGATCTTGTTGAGCTGCGGCGTCATGTCGGCGTCGGTCGGGCCGTAGCTCTCCTCGGCGGCGACCGTGATGCCGTAGTCGCCGACCACCTTCATGCACTGCGCCCGCATCGACTTGCCGAAGCCGTCGGTGCCCGAGATCATGCCGACCTTCGTGATCCCGCGCGACTTCATGTCTTCGAAAATCTTCTGGCAGGCGGTCTTGTCGGTGTGCGGCGTCTTGAACACGAAGGCGCGCACCGGCTCGACGATCTCGATCGCCCCGGCGAGCGAGACGAACGGGATCTTGGCGTCCTCGAACACCGGGATCATCGCCATGGTGGTGCCCGTGGTGGTGCCGCCCACCATGGCGACGACCTTGTCGTCCTCGACGAGGCGCGTCGCGAAGGTGCGCGCCTTGTTGGCGTCGCCGCCGTCGTCGTAGAGCACGAGCTCGACCGGCCGGCCCATCAGGCCGCCCTTCTTGTTGAGCGCCTCGACGTAGAGCTTCAGCGTCTTCTGCTCGGGATCACCGAGGAACGAGGCCGGCCCGGTGGCCGACACGACAGACCCGATCCTGATCGGGTCGGCGGCGAGGCCCGGCGTGACGGCGAAGACCGAGGCGACGGCGGTGGAGGCGATGACGGCGGCGGCGCGCAGCGCCCGGCGGGCGGCGGTCTGTGGCATCTGGCGTTGCTCCCAAAGGGTCGACATGTCGACGAGGGCGGTTGGCCCGCCTTCTCGGGCCGCTGCCTGCGCGAGAGGCGCGGGCGGGGCGGCATGGATCGAAGCGTAAGATTAACCGAACGATTGGTCAATGATTTCGTCAGCGGCCCGGGGGAGCCGTTTCGTCGCACGGTCTTCTACCGCCGCGGGCCGCCGCCGCCGAGACCGACCTTGGTCGCGGGACGCTGCGATCCGGCACGGGTCAGGCGCGGAAGCGGCGCAGCACGTCCTTGCCGCGGCGCAGCGGCGCGCCGGTCTCGTCGACCGCGTGGGCGTCGAGCCAGCGCTCCGACGGCTCGAGCAGATCACGGTAGAGCGCCGCGCACAGCGCCCGCGCCGCGGCGCCGGGCCAGTCGTCGGGCAGCAGCGGCGCCGGCAGCAGCGGATCGCGCAGCACGATGCGGCGATACTCGTGGATCAGCAGCACGCGGGCGACCATCGCCTCGGCCTCGTCCGGAACGGCCCCGGCGGCGAGCGCGGCGCGCAGCGGGGAGAACGTGTCGACGAAGCCGTGATAGGCGTCGGCGGTGGCGTCGAGCGGCCAGCTGCGCGCCGCGAGATCGCGCAGCACCGCCTCGCTCCCGGTCGCCTGCAGGATCAGCTCGCCGCGGGCCGCCGCCGGCAGCGGCCAGCCGGGCGCGACGAACACGCCGGCGGAGGGCGAGCCCCAGCCGGCCTCGTCGAGCGCCGCGCGCGCCGCGTCGCGGCCGGGGCCGTTGGCGAGCAGCACCAGGTCGAGATGCCCGGTAAACGCCGGCGGCTGCGCCGCGTAGATGTGCCGGGTCGCCGCCGCGAAGGTCTCGCGGCCCTTGTCGGCGAGCCGGTAGAAGCTGTTGCGTCCGGCCTTGTGGCGCTCCAGCCAGCCGTCGGCGGCGAGCCGCGACATCGCGGTGCGCACGACGCCCTCGGCGATGCCGAGCTCCCTGAAGAACATCAGCAGCGTGCCGAGCCACACGCTGCCGCCGCGCGGCACGATGGCGTCGCCGTAGACCGTGACGATGATCGACCAGGTGCGCGACGGCTCGTGGCGGAGCTGATCGAGGATCGGGCCGAGCGCCGCGCGTGGCAGCTTCCGGCCGGGCGCCGCGGGCGCGCGCGCGACGGCGTCCGGACGGCGGGCGCTCATGCGCCGCGGGCGCGGCGGGCCGGCGCCGGAACGGCGGCGGGCGCCGCCACGGCTTCGGCGGCCGCCTCGGCGCCGCCGGCGAGCAGCCGCGTGACCAGCCGCGCATACTCCTCGCGGCTCAGCCCCTTGCCGGGCCGGAACCAGAGATAGTGCCAGTTCAGCATGCCGAACAGCGACATGGTGAGCGGCTTGAGGAGCGGGCCGCGGCCGACCGACGGCACCGCCGCCGCGATGGCGTCGGAGAACAGGCCGACCAGCGTGCGCTCCATGCCGCGCAGCCGCTCCTGCTTGTCCTCCGGCAGGAGCTTGAGATTGGCGATCTGCACCTGATGCTCGGCGTCGGCGTCGCGATACTCGTCGAGCAGCGCCGCCGCGAGCGCGAACAGGCGCTCCTGCGGATCGGCCCCGGCGGTCCGCGCCGCCGCCTTCTCGACGGCCGCGATCAGCTCGGCGAGGTGCGCCGACAGGATGTCGAAGAGGACCGCCTCCTTGTCCGGGTAGTAGTGGTAGAGCAGCGCCTTGGACATGCCGCAGGCCTCCGCGATCATGGTGATCGAGGTGCCGGAATAGCCGTGGCGGGCGAAGAGCTCGGCGGCGCGATGCAGGATCGCGCCCCGCTTCGCGTCGTAGTCCTGGGCGCGGGTGCGAGCCATCCTGGTCGGGTCCCCCCTGTGTCGCATTGTCGCAGCGTGGGCTGCGGTCCGGGCGCCGCCCGGGCGCCGCTCTCGCGGTGTGCGCGGCCGGCGCGGCTGGCTCGAAAATACATTAACCGGTTGGTCGATCAATAGTGTCGCCGCCGGCGCGGCGCGTCGCCCTGCCCTCCCGCCCCGCCCGCGGCCTCCGGATTCCGGCGCCGCAGGCGCCCCGCCGCCGCACCGCGCGGGCCGCCGCCGCGGCGCACCCTCGCGAATATGTTACAGACTGCGATTGCATTCCAGTTTTCTGTTACATATCTTCCCGTCAACACAGCGAGGACGAAACCTCGGGAGCTTTCGGGAGAACGCGCATGTACACGCAGGGCCTCAACCAGGGTCCCGACGCCGCCGACCGCCGCATCGAGGACGCCGCGCTGCTGCAGCGCTTCCAGGAGCGCATCGACGCCGAGGAGCGCATCGAGCCGAACGACTGGATGCCCGAGGCCTATCGCCGGACCCTGGTGCGGCAGATCTCGCAGCACGCCCATTCCGAGATCATCGGCATGCAGCCGGAGGGCAACTGGATCACCCGCGCGCCGTCGCTGCGCCGCAAGGCCGCGCTGCTCGCCAAGGTGCAGGACGAGTGCGGCCACGGCCTCTATCTCTACGCCGCCGCCGAGACGCTCGGCGTGGCGCGCGAGGAGATGGTCGAGCAGCTGCTCGCCGGCAAGGCCAAGTACTCCTCGATCTTCAACTACCCGACGCTGACCTGGGCCGACATCGGCGCCATCGGCTGGCTGGTCGACGGCGCCGCGATCATGAATCAGATCCCGCTGTGCCGCTGCAGTTACGGGCCCTATGCGCGGGCCATGATCCGGGTCTGCAAGGAGGAGTCGTTCCACCAGCGCCAGGGCTACGAGATCATGCTGACCCTCTGCCGCGGCAACGGGGCCCAGAAGGAGATGGCGCAGGACGCGCTGAACCGCTGGTGGTGGCCGTGCCTGATGATGTTCGGCCCGCCGGACGCCGCGAGCCAGCACACCGACACCTCGACGCGGTGGAAGATCAAGCGGTTCACCAACGACGAGCTCCGGCAGAAATTCATCGACGCGACGGTGCCGCAGGCGCATTTCCTCGGCCTCACGGTTCCGGATCCGGACCTGAGATTCGACGAGGCGACCGGTCACTGGGCGCACGGCGCCATCGACTGGGAGGAGTTCAGGCAGGTCGTCGCCGGCAACGGCCCCTGCAACGCCCAGCGCATGGAGCGCCGCCGCCGGACCGAGGAAGACGGCGCCTGGGTCCGCGACGCCGCCCGCGCCTTCGCCGAGAAAGAAAAGAGCCGCCACCGGGCGGCCGCGTAGCACCGGTCATTCCGGGGCGAGGGCCACCGGCCCGCGAACCCGGAATCCAGCCCAGAACGCCCGGCGCGACGCTGGATTCCGGGTTCGCCGCTGCGCGGCGCCCCGGAATGACCAAACAAACAAGATCAGGAAACGCCCGAGGAGCCCGCCGTGACAGAGCCCGCCGCATCCGAGCCGAAGGTCCCGCTGTGGGAGGTGTTCATCCGCGCCCGCAACGGGCTCGCCCACAAGCATGTCGGCTCGCTGCACGCCGCCGACGCGACGCTCGCCCTGCAGGCGGCGCGCGACCTCTACACCCGGCGCGGCGAGGGCCTGTCCATCTGGGTGGTGCCGTCGGCCGCCATCACGGCGTCGGACCCGGCCGAGAAGGGCATGATGTTCGAGCCCACCGCCTCCAAGGTCTACCGCCACCCGACCTTCTACGAGATCCCCGACGAAGTCGGGCACATGTGAGCCTGCACGCGCCGCAGCCTGCTCTCTCCCCCGCTTGCGGGGGAGAGATGGAGAGGGGGAAGACTCGCAAGCGCCGCGCTCGCGGCGTGGCCCCTCCCTACCCTCCCCCGCGTGCGGGGGAGGGACGCAAGAGCCTCCGGCTCGCGATACCTGCCGAACTCGCCCCGAGCTGAAACCGGAGTGCAGGACACCATGACCAGCATCCGCCTCGCCGAGACCCCGCTCCTCACCTATGTGCTGCGCCGCGCCGACGATGCGCTGGTGCTCGGGCATCGGCTGTCCGAGTGGTGCGGCAAGGCGCCCCTGATGGAGGAGGAGATGGCGCTCGCCAACATGGGCCTCGACCTGATCGGCCAGGCGCGCGCGCTCTACACCTATGCGGGCGAGGTCGAGGCGAAGGGCCACGACGAGGACGCCCTCGCCTATCTGCGCGACGAGCGCGCCTACCGGAACCTCCTGCTGGTCGAGCAGCCGAACGGCGACTTCGCCCTCACCATGGTGCGGCAGCTCCTCTACGCCGCCTTCGCCGACCCGTACTGGCGCGCCATGATGGCGTCGCGCGACGCCACGCTCGCCGCCATCGCGGCCAAGGCCGAGAAGGAGACGGCGTATCACCTGCGCCATTCGGCCGAGTGGGTGGTGAGGCTCGGCGACGGCACCGCGGAGAGCCACGCCCGCATCGTGCGCGCGCTCGAAAAGCTGTGGCCGTTCACGGGCGAGCTGTTCGAGACCGACGACGTCGAGCGCGAGATGATCGCGGCCGGCATCGCCGTCGACCCGGCCGCGCTGCGCGACACCTGGCGCGGCACCGTGTCCGCGGTGCTCGCCCGCGCCACGCTGACGATGCCGGAGGACGGCTGGATGCAGAGCGGCGGCCGCGGCGGCCGGCACAGCGAGCATCTCGGCCACCTGCTCGCCGAGCTGCAATCCATGCAGCGCACGATTCCCGGAGCGACGTGGTGACGCCGGACCGGGAGCAGCTGCGCGAGACGGCCCGGCGCGTCGCCGGCGCGGTGGCGGATCCCGAGATCCCGGTGCTCACCATCGCGGATCTCGGCGTGCTGCGCGACGTGCGGGTCCTCGACACAGGCATCGAGGTGGACATCACCCCGACCTATTGCGGCTGCCCGGCCATGACCATGATCGCGCTGGAGATCGAGCTGGCGCTGGAGAAGGCCGGGCTCGGCCGGCCGAAGGTCGTCACCGTGCTGTCGCCGGCCTGGACCACCGACTGGATGACCGACGAGGGCCGCGCCAAGCTGAAGGACTACGGCATCGCGCCGCCCCCGAAGGGCGCCGGACGCCGCGCCCTGTTCGGGGTCGACACCGTCGCCTGCCCGCACTGCGGCGCGACCGACACGGCCGCGATCGCCGACTTCGGCTCCACGGCCTGCAAGGCCCTGTGGCGCTGCAACGCCTGCCGCGAGCCCTTCGACTATTTCAAATGCCATTGAGGTGAGGGATGTCGATCGATCTGAACGAGCAGATCACGCAAGGTGCCGGCATCCCCTCTCCCCGCGCGCGGGGAGAGGGTGGCTCGCCGCGGAGCGGCGAGACGGGTGAGGCGGCGCCTCGTGGATACGGAGACGCCCCCTCACCCGACGTCCGCGCTGAACGCGCGAACGTCGACCTCTCCCCGCAAGCGGGGAGAGGTGATGACGGCATCGTCGGAGCACACCCTCCGCGCTTCCACACGCTCACGGTCGCCGAGGTGCGGCGCGAGACGCCCGACGCCGTGTCGATCGCCTTCGCGGTGCCGGCGCCTCTGGCCGCCGACTACGCCTTCGAGCCCGGCCAGTATCTGACACTTCGCACGACGCTGGACGGCGAGGAGGTGCGGCGCTCCTACTCGATCTGTGCCGGCCCGGACGACGGCGAGCTGCGCATCGCGGTGAAGCGGGTGGAGAACGGCCTCCTCTCCTGCTGGATCAACGACAGCCTGAAGGCCGGCGATCCGCTCGACGTGATGACGCCGACCGGCCGGTTCGGCCTGACGCATGCGCCCGGCAACGGCCGCGTGCACGTCGCCTTCGCGGCCGGCTCCGGAATCACGCCGGTGATCTCGATCCTGCGCGGCGTGCTGGCGCGCGAGCCCGACAGCCGCTTCTTCCTGTTCTACGGCAACCGCTCCAGCGCCGGCATGCTGTTCCTGGAGGAGCTGGAGGAGCTGAAGGACAGCTATCTCGGGCGCTTGTCACTCTTCCACGTGCTGAGCCAGGAGGAGCAGGATCTCGACATCCTCAACGGCCGGCTCGACGGCGACAAGGTGCGGCGCCTGCTGACCACGCTGGTGCCGGCCGCCGTCGTCGACCACGCCTTCGTCTGCGGCCCGACCGCGATGATCGAGGAATTGGTGCCGACGCTGCACGCCCTCGGGATTCCCGAGGACCGCGTCCATGTCGAGCGCTTCGTCTCGGCGCTCGGCGGAAGGCCGCGGCCGCCCGTGCCGGTGGCGCCCGACGCGCCGCCCGCCCACGTCGCCTCGCTGATCGTCGACGGCAAGCGCCGCGACGTCCCGGTGGCGGAGGGCGAGGCGATCGTCGACGCGGCGCTGCGCGCCGGCCTCGACCTCCCCTTCGCCTGCAAGGGCGGCATGTGCTCGACCTGCCGGGCCAAGGTGGTCGAGGGCACGGTCGAGATGGCCGTCAACTACGCGCTGGAGCCGTGGGAGCTGAAGGCCGGCTACGTCCTCACCTGCCAGGCCCGGCCGACCTCGAAGACGGTGGTGATAGACTACGATCAGGTGTGACGAACGGACTCGTGTCCCTCCTCTTCTTCCCTCTCCCCTCGCGGGAGAGGGTGCCCACGCGAAGCATGGGCGGGTGAGGAGGCGTGCCGCAAGCTCGGAATTCGTTGCCCGCCCCCTCACCCGGTCCGGGCTTCACTTCGTTCAGCCCGCACCACCCTCTCCCACGAGGGGAGAGGGTGCGCTCGGATGCGCGGCTCCGCCCAGGACTCTCACCCCTTCGGCCGGTTGTCGACGATGCGCTTGGCCTTGCCGACGACGGTTCGCTCGACGCCGCCGGGCGGGTGCAGCACCAGGCGCGTGCTGACGCCGATCAGGTTCTTGATGTGGCGCACCAGCTCCTTCTCGCTCGCGGCGCGGTCGACGGCGCCGACCTTGTCCTCGCGCACCTCGGCGTGCACGGTCATCTCGTCGAGCCGGCCCTCGCGGGTCAGCTCGATCTGGTAGTGGCCGGAGCAGAACGCGGTGGCGAGCAGGATCTCCTCGATCTGGGTCGGGAAGACGTTGACGCCGCGCAGGTTGATCATGTCGTCGGAGCGGCCCGTCACCTTCTCCATGCGGCGCATGCCGGGCCGCGCCGTGCCGGGCATCAGCCGCGTCAGGTCGCGGGTGCGGTAGCGGACGATCGGGAACGCCTCCTTGGTCAGCGAGGTGAAGACCAGCTCGCCCTTCTCGCCGTCCGGCAGCACCTCGCCGGTGACCGGATCGATGATCTCGGGATAGAAGTGGTCTTCCCAGATGTGCAGACCGTCCTTCGTCTCGACGCATTCCTGGGCGACGCCCGGCCCGATCACTTCCGACAGGCCGTAGATGTCGGTCGCGTCGAGACCGAACGCCTTCTCGATCTCCTCGCGCATCGCGTTGGTCCACGGCTCGGCGCCGAAGATGCCGAACTTCAGCGAGGACTCGCGCGGGTCGAGCCCGGCCTTCACGAAGCCGTCCAGGATGGTGAGCATGTAGCTCGGCGTCACCATGATGGCGTCGGGCTTGAAGTCGTGGATGAGCTGAACCTGCCGCTCGGTCATGCCGCCCGACATCGGGATGACGGTACAGCCGAGCCGCTCGGCGCCGTAATGCGCCCCGAGACCGCCGGTGAAGAGACCGTAGCCGTAGGCGACGTGCACCATCATGCCGGGCCGTACGCCGGCGGCGCGGATCGAGCGCGCCATCACGTCGGCCCACATGTCGACGTCGGCCTGCGTGTAGCCCACGACGATCGGCTTTCCCGTCGTGCCGGACGAGCCGTGGATCCGCGCGAGCTTGTCACGCGGCACTGCGAACAGGCCGAAGGGGTAGTTGTCGCGCAGATCCGTCTTCATCGTGAAGGGGAACTTGGCGAGATCGGAGAGGTCGCGGAAGTCCGAGGGGTGCAGGCCGGCCTCCTCGAACTTCTTCCGGTAGAACGGCACGTTCTCGTAGGCGTGGCGGAGCGACCAGGCGAGGCGCTCGCGCTGCAGCGCCTGGATGGCGTCGCGCGAGGCGCGCTCGGCGGAATCGAGCCCGTCGACGAGGGTGCGGTCGAACGCGACTGCCGGGGGTGCCATGGTCATCGTTCCTCCAGTCGGTTTCTTCGGTCGTTTAAGGTGTGGGCGTTTCGGCCGCGGCCGGGCCGCCGTCGATGAACGAGCCGCCGATGGTGCGCGAATGGCCGCGGAACTCGGCGATCGCGACGCCGTCGATGCTGATCCGCACGTCGTAGATGCCGGAGCGCGCCGAGCGCGACACCTCGCGCGCCTCGGCGATCATCCGGGCGCCGCGCGTGCCCGGCCGGATGAACGTGATGCTGCAGTGGGCCGCGACCGTGACGAGCCCGTAGGAGTTGCAGGCATAGGCGAAGGCCGTGTCGGCGAGCGCGAAGATGTAGCCGCCATGCGCCGTGTCGTGGCCGTTCACCATGGTGTCCTTCACGGCCATGGCGAGCGTCGCGGTGCCGGGACCGACCGCGAGGATCTCGATGCCGAGATTCTGGCAGGCCGCGTCGTTCGCCCACATGGTGTCGGCGGCGAGCCGGGCGGTCTCGTCCGGCGACCGCGTCGCGGGCACGACGGCGGCGGTCACGACGACCTCCCGGTAAAGTTCGGCGCGCGCTTGTCGAGAAAGGCGCGCACGCCCTCGGCATAGTCGGGCGTGGCTCCGGCCTTGCGCTGCAGGTCGCGCTCGAGATCGAGCTGGGCGTCGAGATCGTTGGTCGCCGAGGCGGCGAACGCCTCCTTCGTGAGTGCCAGTCCGACGGTCGGCTGCGTGGCCAGATGTGCCGTCGTCTTTTCGGCCTCGCTCGCGAGCGCGTCGTCGTCGAAGACCTTCCAGATCAGGCCCCAGGCCTCGGCGCGCTCGGCCGGCAGCGGCTCGGCCAGCATGGCGAGGGCGCGGGCGCGGGCGTCGCCGATCAGCCGCGGCAGGAAGAAGGTGCCGCCGGAATCCGGCACCAGGCCGATCTTCGCGAAGGCCTGGATGAACTTCGCCGAGCGGGCGGCGAGCACGATGTCGCAGGCCAGCGCGATGTTGGCGCCCGCCCCGGCGGCGACGCCGTTGACGGCGCACACCACCGGCTTGCGCAGGGCGCGCAGCCGGCGGACCAGCGGATTGTAGAAGGCGTCGATGGTGGCCCCGAGATCGGCCGGGCCGACCCGGTCCGAGAGATCCTGGCCGGCACAGAAGCCGCGCCCCGCCCCGGTGAGCAGCACGGCGCGGCAGCCTTCGTCGGCGCCCGCCGCGTCGAGCGCATCGGCGAGACGCCGGTGCATCTCTTCGTTGAACGCGTTGAGACGGTCGGGCCGGTTGAGGACGAGACGGACCCATCCATCGCGACGGTCCACGAGAACCGAAGGCTCCACGAAACTTCTCCCTTGGTCGGGCTCTGGCGGCCCTTGAATTAACCGATCGATCGGTTAATCTTTGGACCAATCTAGCGCACGGGGCGCCGGTGTCAACGTCCAGCGAGGACGTAACGGACGCCTCCGAACGAAACAACGCCGCAACGCGGCAGGAGGACGCCCATGATCGCGACCCAGAGCATCCCGACGCTCGCGAGCTTCGTGCAGGACGGCTGGGTGACGCCGGTGAACGGACTCGTCGACATCCCGAGCGCCATCGACGGGCGGATCGTGGCCCGGGCCTCGAGCGACGGCGTCGATTTCTCTGCCGCGGTGCGGTTTTCGCGCGAGGTCGGCGGCCCGGCGCTGCGCGCCCTCACCTTCCACGAGCGGGCCGACCGGCTCAAGGCGCTGGCCGCCTTCCTGTCGGAACGCAAGGAGCAGCTCTACACCCTCTCTGCCGACACCGGCGCCACCAGGCGCGACAACTTCTTCGACATCGACGGCGGCATCGGCACGCTGTTCGCCTATGCGTCACGTGGCCGCCGCGAGCTGCCGGCCGAGCGCTTCGTGATCGACGGCGACACCGAGGCACTGTCCCGCGGCGGCACCTTCATGGGCCTGCACGTGCTGACGCCCCTGAACGGCGTCGCCGTACACATCAACGCCTTCAACTTCCCGTGCTGGGGCATGCTGGAGAAGCTGGCGCCGACGATCCTGGCCGGCGTGCCGGTGATCACCAAGCCGGCGACCGCGACCGCCTATGTGGCCGAGGCTTTGGTGCGGCTGATCGTCGAGGCCGACGTGCTGCCCAAGGGCGCGCTGCAGCTCGTGTGCGGCTCCGCCGGCGACCTGCTCGACCACCTGGGCGGCCAGGACGTCGTCTCCTTCACGGGCTCCGCCGACACGTCGGACCGGCTGCGCAACCATCCGGTGATCGGCCGCAACGCGGTGCGCTTCATCGCCGAGCGCGACTCGCTCAACGCCGCCGTGCTGGGGCCCGACGCGACGCCGGGCACGCCGGAGTTCGAGCTCTTCGTCAAGGAGGTCGTGCGCGAGATGACGGTCAAGACCGGGCAGAAATGCACGGCGATCCGCCGCGTCGTGGTGCCGCGGCCGCTCGAGGCCTCCGTGGTCGACGCGATCGGCGCGCAGCTGGACAAGGTCGCGGTCGGCGATCCGCGGCGCGACGACGTGCGCATGGGGCCGCTCGCCTCGCTCACGCAGCGCGCCGCGGTGCGCGAGGCCGTCGCCGATCTCCTGGCCGAGGCCGAGATCGTCGCCGGCGATCCGCTGCACGCGACACCGGTCGGCGGCGACATGGCGGCGGGCGCCTTCATGGCGCCGGTGCTGCTCGCCTGCGCGGAGCCGCTGCGGGCGCGCCGCGTCCACACCATCGAGCCGTTCGGCCCGGTCGCCACCGTGATGCCCTACGACACGCCCGAGGAGGCGGTGGCGATCGTCGCGCGCGGCGAAGGCAGCCTGGTCGCCTCGGTGTTCACGCACGACGACGCGATCGCCGACGCGCTGGTGTTCGGCCTCGCGCCGTTCCACGGCCGCGTGCTGATCGTCGACCGCGACTGCGCCAAGGAGTCGACCGGCCACGGCTCGCCGCTGCCCGGGCTGGTGCACGGCGGACCCGGCCGCGCCGGCGGCGGCGAGGAGATGGGCGGCCTGCGCGGCGTCTTCCACTACATGCAGCGCACCGCCCTGCAGGGCTCGCCGGCCCGCCTCGCGTCACTGACGCGGAAATGGATGAAAGGGGCGCCGGCACCGGTCGCGGCCGTGCATCCCTTCAGGCGCGACTACGAGGCGCTCAGCGTGGGCGACACGGTCGAGACCGATTCGCGAAAAATCACGATCGCCGACATCGAGCACTTCGCCGACTTCACGGGCGACGCCTTCTACGCCCACATGGACGAGGCCGCCGCCCAGGCGAACCCGTTCTTCCCGGGCCGGGTCGCCCACGGCTACCTGATCCTGTCCTTCGCGGCCGGGCTGTTCGTCGACCCGGCGCCGGGCCCGCTGCTCGCCAATTACGGGCTCGACAATCTGCGCTTCCTCAAGCCCGTCTCGCCCGGCGAGGCCATCAAGGTGCGGCTCACGGTCAAGGAGAAGCGCCCGGCCAGGAAGCCCGACTACGGCGAGGTGCGCTGGGACGTCGAGGTGTTCAATCAGGACGGCGAGACGGTCGCCCGCTACGATCTCCTGACCATGAGCGCCCGCCGCGGAACGACGAGCAGCGCCGCCGCGGCGTGATCACGCGCAGCGAGACGCGAGGCGCGGCGGCCCGCTCCTCTTCACCTCTCCCCGTGGGAGAGGGTAAGGCGGCGGCTCAAGACGCGAGGCGTGCCCTTGCAGAATCGTCCCGTCACCCTGAGGTGCCGCGCGCAGCGCGGCCTCGAAGGGCGACGGCCCGCGTGGTGGCCGCATCCTTCGAGGCCCGGCGTCGCCGGGCACCTCAGGATGACGGAGAGAGTCAGGGCCGGCCGGCCGTGTCTCTCACCACTTGTAGCTCAGCGTCCCGATCACGCTGCGGCGGTTGCCGAAGAACACCGTGTTCGAGTAGAAGCCGGGCGTGAAGTAGATCTCGTCGGTGAGATTGGTGCCGGTGACCGACAGCGTCACGCCCTTCAGGTCGGCGAACTTTTGGCCGAGGTCGTAGGAGATCGCGGCGTCGAGCAGCGTGTAGCCCGGCACCTCGACCTGCGTGCCGGTCGCCGTGTCCATCGGTGCCATCGAGGCGCCGATGTAGCGCACGCCGGTGCCGACCTTGAGGCCCTGCAGGGCCGGATCCTGGAACCGGTAGTCGAGCCACAGCGATGCCTTGTGGTACGGCACCGCGGTCTGGCGCAGGCCGACCTTGCTGTAGCCGCCGACCGTCTCCGGATTGTCCTTGGTGATGCGGGCGTCCGTGTAGGAATAGCCGGCGACGACGTTGAAGCCCGTCCACGGCTCGATCTTGCCCTCGATCTCGACGCCGCGCGAGCGCACCTCGCCGTCCTGGGTCGAGTAGTAGAGGTGGTCGGGATCGGCCGTGGTCACGTTCTGCTGGGTGATCTGGAACACCGACGCCGTGATCATGCCGTTGATGCCGGCCGGCTGATACTTGACGCCGGCTTCGTACTGCTCGCCCGTGGTCGGCTTGAACGGGCTGCCGGTGTAGTCGGTTCCGACCACCGGATTGAACGAGGTCGAGTAGCTGACATAGGGCGCGACGCCGTTGTCGAACAGATAGCCGAGGCCGGCCCGATACGTGAAGGCGCGGTCGTCGGTCGTGGTGGTGGTGCCGCTCAGCCGGTCGAGCGTGTCGCTGTTGACCGCGTCGTGACGGCCGCCGAGCGACAGGATCCAGCGGTCGAGCTTGATCTGGTCCTGGGCGTAGAAGCCGAGCTGATGGAACGCCTGCGACTCGTCCACCCAGGGCGTGCCGAGGGTCAGCGCCGAGGCGTCGTAGATCGGATCGAAGATGTCGATGGTGATGTAGTTGGTCGAGTTGGTGCGGGTCTCGTGATAGCGGTAGTAGCTGTAGTCGACGCCGAACACGACCTTGTGGACGAACGGCCCGGTGGCGAACTCGCCCCGCATGTTGTTGTCGACCAGGACGGCGTCGGAGTCCTTCGGACGCACCTGGACGCCGATATTGGCGTAGTGGCCGTTGGAGAGCGCCGTCGGCCAGTCCCAGATCCAGCCCGACGTGTAGTCGACCTTCGAATGCGTGTAGCGGAAGTTCTGGGTGAACTTCCAGACGTTGTCGAAGGCGTGCTTGAACTCGTAGCCGATCGAGGCGTTCTCGGTCTTCCACAGCGTCAGGCCGGGCACGCCGAGGAACAGGCTCGACGGAACCTTCGGCCCGTTGTCGAAGATGGTGTTGTCCATCGGCAGGCTCTGCTCGGCGCCGCCCTTCTTGGACTTCTGGTAGCTGGTCAGCAGCGTCAGGCTGGTCCACTGGCTCGGCACCCAGGTCAGCGCCGGCGCGACGTAGATCCGGTCGTCGGGCGAGTGGTCGATCTGGGTGCCGCTGTCGCGCCACAGCGCGGTGAGCCGGTAGAACAGCGTCGGATCGGTCGGCACCGGGCCGGACAGGTCGACCGCCACCTGCTTGCGGTCGAAGCTGCCGCCCTGCACCTGGATCTCGTGATAGGGCGTCCGGGTCGGCCGCTTCGACGTCATGTCGACGATGCCGCCGGGCGTGCCCTGCCCGTACAGCACCGAGGCCGGCCCCTTGAGGATGTCGAGCCGCTCCAGCCCGTACATCTCGACGTCGGTGTCGTAGGCGTTGAAGCCGTTGCGCAGGCCGTCGCGATAGCTCGACTCCTGCTGGGTGGCACGGAAGCCGCGCAGATAGATGTCGGGCATGCCCTGGCCGCCCGGATAGTCGGTGACGACGATGCCGGGCGTGTAGGCGACGGCGGAGTTGAAGTCGACGACGCCGCGGTCGTCCATCTCCTGGCGGGTGACGACGTTGACGGTCTGCGGCACCTCGATGATCGGCGTGTCGGTCTTGGTGCCGACCTCGCTGCGGGTGGCCACGACGCCGTCGACGCCGGTGCCCTGCCCTTCCACCGTGATCGGCTCCAGCGCGATGCCCTCGGCGGCCGCGAAGGCGCCGCCCGGGCCGAGCGGGGCGGCCACCGACACGGTCCTCGGGTCGGGGAACGAATGGACGAGGCCGGTGCCGGCGAGCAGGCGGTCGAGCACCTCGCCGGGCGTGGCGCGGCCGGAGAAGCCGGGCGACGCCTTGCCGGCGCCGACCGCCGCCAGATAGGTGACCTGCAGGCCGGACTGGCGGCCGAACTCGGCCAGCGCCCGGTCGAGCCGGCCGGCGGGAATCGCGAACGCCTGCTCGGCCGCGGCCTGGGCCCGCGCCGGCAGCGGTGCCGCCGCGACGAGCGGCGCGACCGACATGAGGAGCGCCGCCATCCCGAGCCTGCCGCCCTGCGCGCGCCGCCGTCCCGTCCCCCGCCTCGTCCCCGTCCGCATGCCCAGCCCCCTCGCTCGCGTGAAGGAGCCGCCGCACCCCCGGCGTCACGCCGGCTCCCGAGGCTGTTACACGCGGGCGCCCGCGTTTTTCTCCCCTGCGGCGATTTTTTTCAGAGCGGCGAGACGACGGTGAGGAACGAGGAGATCCGCCGCACCCGGGCGCCGGCCGGATGGACGACGGCGGCGAGCGCGGCGACCGGGTCGGCGAGGTCGAACAGGCCGCTGACGCGCTGCGCCCCGATGAACGGGTCGGCCAGCACCACCCGGCCCGGGATCCAGCGGGCGATCCGCTCCACCAGGGCCTTCACCGGCACCCGCTCGGCGACGATCCGGTCGTCACGCCAGGCGGCGATCTGCTCGGCGTCGCGCCGGCCGCGATCGACGTCGTGCGAGGCGGGGTCGACCGACAGCCAGTCGCCGGCCCGCAGCGTCTGGCCGGCCGCCAGGCCGGGCTCCGGCGCCCGCGCCTCGACCACGCCCTGCCGGACCGAGACGGCGACCACGCCGGCGTCGTCGGCGACGTCGAAGGCGGTGCCCAGCGCGGTCGCGGTCAGCGGGCCGGCCCGCACCGAGAACGGCCGCCGCGGATCGGGCGCCACCTCGAAATAGGCCATGCCTTCGAGCAGCACGACGGCCCGGTGCGCCGCGGCCGGATCGAGCGCGATGGCGCTCGCCGGCCCGAGCGTCGCGACGCTGCCGTCCGGCAGGGTCACACGGCGCACCTCGCCCTTGGCGGTGACGTGATCGGCCTGCCGGCGCGCGAGCAGGTCCGGCAGCACCGACCAGCCGGCGAGGCCGCCGCCGATCGCGACGGCACCGGCGACCACGAGCTTGCGCCGCGTCGGCCCGCGCCGCGCCGCCTTGCGGCGGCGCTCCAGCACCGTGCCGGTGGCGCCGTGAGCGCCCGACACCAAGGCCCAGACGCGCTCGTGCTCCGGCCCGCGGGCGCGCCACGCCCGCACCATCTCCAGCGCGACCGGGTTGTCCGGGTCGTTCTGGAGGCGGATCATCAGGTCGATCGCCTCGTCGAGGAGCCGGCTGTCCGGCGCGGGATCGCTCATGGTCGGTTCCGGCGCGCGAGCCGCCGTCCGCCGGCGCCCCGCCCTGCTCCTGATACACCGGAACCGGCGGAATTTTCTCCGCCGAGAGTCGCATCCGCCGAGCCGGTCGTTCCGGGGTGTGGCGAAGCCGCCGCCTTCGGCTCACAGCCCGCCGGCGGCGAGGACGATGTGGCGATACGCCTCGTGCACCAGCGCCCAGGTGCGGGTGGTGGAGAGGCCGATCTCGCCGGCCACCTCGGCGATGGTGAGGCCGCCGATGCGGTGCAGCTCGAAGGCGCGCCGGGTGCGCTCCGGCAGCGCGTCGAGCGCCGCGGCGACGCGCCTCAGGTGCTCGCGGTCGCAGACGATCGTCTCCGGCGTCGGCGCCGGGTCGGAGATCTCCGCGACGATCTCGTCGGGCAGGTCGACGACGCCGGCGAGGCGCTCGCGGCGCAGGTGGTTGAGCCCGAGATTGCGCGAGACCTGGTAGAGATAGGCCTTGGGATTGTGGTTCTCGGTGCCGTCGGCCGGCATCGCGGCGAGCACCCGCAGGAACGTGTCCTGGGTGATGTCGGCCGCCGTCTCCCGCGTCAGCCCGCGCCGCATCAGCGATCGGCGGATGCCGCTCGCGTGGTGCCGAAACAGCGTCTGCAGGTCCCAGGCCAAGGACGGCCGCCCCCTTGCCACCGGGCCGGCCCCCGCCGACCCTGAACGGGCTTTAGCCGCATCCGATTTTCTTCTGCAAGCGCAATGATTTAGAGGAATTCCAGGATTCCCGCCGGATCCGCTCGCCGGCCATCCCCGCGGACGCCGCGGATCCGCCCGTGTTTTCCGCGACATGCCGGCCCCCGGCGCAGGGCCCGCCGGCCGGCGCTCGCGTCGGCGGGTTTCCGGCCCCGCGTGACGGAAACACCACAGGCCGGGGCCGCCCGGACCCCGGGACCGGCTCGCTCAGCGCGCCACCGTGGCGTCGAGGATGCGGGCGCGCTTGCGCAGGCGCGCCGCGTCGAGCAGCATCTGGGCGGCCCAGCGATAGACGTTGCGCTGCTGGACGAGGTCGCGCATCAGCCGCATGCGCTCGCGCTGCTCGGCCGCCGGCATGCGCAGGGCCGCGTCCATCATCGCCCCCATGCTGCGGGTGTCGTAGGGATTGACGATCAGCGCCTCGGACAGCTCGCGCGAGGCGCCGGCGAAGCCCGACAGGATGAGGACGCCCTGGTTGTCGTCGCGCGCGGCGACGAACTCCTTGGCCACCAGGTTCATGCCGTCGTGCAGGCTCGACACGATGCAGATGTCGGCGGCGCGGAAGATCTCGAACACCTCGGTCGGCTCGTGGTGCCGGATCGACAGCACGATCGGCGTGTAGTCGGCGCTGCCGTGGCGGGCGTTCACCTCCTCGGCGAGCCGCACCGTCTCCGCCTGCAGGGCGCTGTAGGCGCCGAGCTTGCTGCGGGTCGGCGACGCCGCCTGCAGATAGACGAACCGGCCCTTCCATTCCGGGTGGCGGATCAGGAGATCGTCCACCGCGTGGAGCCGGTCGAGGATGCCCTTGGTGTAGTCGAAGCGCTCGACCCCGACGGCGATGCGCGCCTGCGCGGGCAGGCCGAACCGGCGCTTCACGGCCTCGCGGCATTCGTCCACCGGCGGCTGGTGGGCGAGCGCCGCCGGCGGCCACTCGATCGAGATCGGATAGGCCCGCACCATGGTCTCGTGGCCGGCGAGCGTCACCGAGGCGTGCTCGCGATCGATGCGGCTCTCCATGAAGCGGTCGGCCGCCTCGAGGAAGTTGTTGCAGTGGAAGCGGGTGTGGAAGCCGAGAATGGTGCTGCCCAGCAGCCCGTCGATGATCTCCTCGCGCCACGGGCAGATGCTGATCGTCTCGGCGTTCGGCCACGGGATGTGCCAGAACGTGATCACGGTCGCGCGCGGCAGCCGCTGGCGGATCATCCGCGGCAGCAGGGCGAAGTGATAGTCCTGCACCAGCACGATCGGATCGTCGCGGTCCGCCTCCTGCACCACGGCGTCGGCGAAGCGCTCGTTGACGCGCTTGTACTGGCGCCAGTCCTCCTCGCGGAAGGCCGGCCGCACGAAGGCGATGTGACAGAGCGGCCAGAGCCCCTCGTTGGCGAAGCCGTAATAGTAGCCGTCCTGCTCCTCGTCGGAGAGCCAGACGCGGCGCAGCATGTAGGTCGGATCCGCCGGCGGCACCGCGACCTTGTCGTCGCGGTCGACGGTGTCGCGGTCGGCCGAGCCGGAGCCGTGCGCGATCCAGGTGCCGCCGGTGGCGCGCATCACCGGCTCCAGCGCCGAGACGAGGCCGCTCGCCGGCGTCTGCAGCGAGATGCCGTCCTCGGTGCGGTTGTGGATGTAGGGCTCGCGGTTGGAGACGACGAGGACCTCGGCGTCGGGCAGCTCCTCGACGAGCAGCCGGTGCAGCGTCTTCGGCGACCACTCGACGTGGATGCCCTCGGCATAGGTGCGCTCGACGCGCAGCTCGCCGAGCAGGCCGTGCAGCTCCCGGCCGAGCGGCGAGTCGATGCTCGGCGCGCTCTCGATGACCCCGCCGCCGGTGCGGGCGTCGGCGACGGCGGCCCGCACCGTGCGCACCCAGCTGCGCTGCAGCGCCAGCACCATCGCGAGCGCCAGCAGGCCGAGGCCGGCGGCGACGCCGATGACCGACAGCATTGTGTAGTAGCGCGCCTCGTTGGCCCGCTCCTCGACGAAGGCGAGATCGTGCAGCACCAGCAGGTGGCCGGACACCGGACCGGCGACGATCGGGAAGATGCTGACATGGATGCGCCGGTCGGCGTCCGGCACGGTGGCGAACGCGTCGATCTTGCCGCGCTTCAGGCTGCCGCAGGTGATCGACTTGGGGAACTGCCGGGTGGCGTAGCGCAGCTCGCCCGCCTCGGTGCAGAAGCCGAGGCCGAGGATGCGCTCGTCCTCGGTCAGCCGTTCGAAGAAGGGGCCGAGATCGAGCCACGGCGTCGCCGCCAGCCCGGCGGCGACCTGATCGCGGATCGAGCGGAACACCAGGCGGGAGCGCAACTCGATGTCGCGCTTCGACCAGCCCTCGACCATCGCGGAGCCGAGCGGCGCCAGCGCGAGGACCATGATGGCGGCCGCCGCGATCCCGAGCGCGGCGTAGCGCAGGGTCGGATTTCGCAACGACATTCGGGAGATGACCCGTTTCAGCAGCCCCTCGCGTCCCACGCCCGCCATCTCCTCCCGATGTGCCCCGCTCCGTCGATATCCGCCGCCGGTCGTCCGTCCTTTCTGCCGCTCTGCAGCGCGAATCCCGGGCCCGTTTTGGGACAATTCTCCGGACGTGTCGACCCTGCGGTGCAGCCGCACCCCCGGCGCCCGCCCTGTCGAGCGCGGCGGCGCGGCGCCGGACGGAACACGGGCCCGCCTTCGTGCATTGCGGTACCGCACGCGTCCCCGAGCACGCCACGGCAGAGCATGACCGCCCCCCCGCGCGACGACGTCGACGTCCAGAACCGGTCAGCGGGCGGCGCGGCAGCGCCCGTCGGCGCCGCGGGGCGCCGCGTGGCGCTGATCGTCAACGCGCGCTCCCGGCGCGGCCGCGCCGGGTTCGAGACGGCCCGCCGCCTCCTCGTCGCGCGCGGATTCACGATCGCGGCGGCGCACGCGGTCGCCGATCCGGCGACGCTGCCGGCCGTCGCCGCCGACGTGGTGGCGCAGGCTCACGATCTCGTCGTGATCGGCGGCGGCGACGGGACGATCAGCACGATCGTCGGCGCCTTCGCGCATCGCGACGGCGTGCTCGGCCTGCTGCCGCTCGGCACCGCCAACAGCTTCGTCAAGGCGCTCGGCCTGCCGCTCGCGCTCGACGCGGCCGTCGACGTGCTGTGCGACGGCACCGCAGCCCGCGTCGACCTCGGCGTGCTCGACGGCCGCCACTTCGCCAACGCGGTGGCGATCGGGCTGCCGGCCGACATCGCCCGCGGCACGCCGCACGGGGTGAAGCGCTGGATCGGCCGCAGCGGCTACCTGATGGTGGCTGCGGTCCGGCTCGCCCGCCATCGGGCGTTCCGCTGCACCATCACGCACGACGGCGGCACCACAACGGTCGAGGCGCTCGACGTGCGGATCGCCAATGGCGGCTTCCAGGGCGGCGTGGCGGTGGCGCCCGAGGCCGGGGTCGACACCGGCGACCTCCTGGTCCGGGTGATCCGCGGGCCGTCGCGGCGCGCGCTGGTGCGGACGTGGCGCCGCGCCCTGTTCGGCCGGCCGCCCTGCCCCGACGACAATCTCACGCTGCGCTCGCGCGCCGTCGCGATCGCCACCGAGACGCCGCGGGCCGTCTCGATCGACGGCGAGGTCGTCGCCCGCACGCCGGTCCGGGCCGCGATCGCCCCGGGCGCGCTGCGCGTGATGGTGCCGCGCCCGCCGACGCAGCCCGCCGCCCCGAACGGGCACGACATGGTTAAGACAGGGTAAATTCCGCCACCACCACGGCGTGTGGGAGACATGCGGGACGGACGGGCCGCCCGAACCATTGTTGCCGCAATCGGAGCGCTTGCTGAGCGGGCGTCGGGGGACGTGCGTCGCGGAGCAATCCAGCAGCGACGCGAAGCACGGGTGGGGAAGGCCTTTGATTCGAGTGGGACTCCGCTCGATCCCGTTCGGGATCGCCGCTGTGGTGCTCGGATTCGTCCTCAAGTCGGCGGGCACCCAGGCCGAGCCGTCGGACCTCGGAGTCCATCCCGAGCGGTCCAACATCTCGGTGTTCGGGACGATCCATCCGACCCTGATGCGTCTGCCCACGCCGACCGGCTCGCAATCGCCCATCGGTATCAGGCTGGCGAGCCTCGACCCGCAGGCCGGCGCCGCCGCCCTGCTGGACGACGAGGACCTCGTCGCCGCGCTGGGCGACCCCGAGCAGCGGGCCTCCTTCGAGGAGCGCTTCGCCTCCTTCGCCCCGGCCGATTCGTTCGACGACCGCTTCGGAACGCCGCGCCGTCCGGCCGCGGCCAGCCCGATCGCCGGCGGCATGATGCTGGCGAGCGCCGGCAGCGTGCCGGTGACGCTCTCCCGCCCGCTGCGCGAGACCACCACCCGGCCGATGGGCCGCCTGCCCGAGGCCTCTCCGACCGTCGAGGCGCCGAAGCGCCACATCCGGCCGGGCCAGCCCAGGCCGGCCTCGCTGCCGCCGGTCGAGGACGACGGCAAGACCGCGATCTACGACATCACCGCCAAGACCGTGTACCTGCCGAACGGCAAGCGCCTCGAAGCGCATTCCGGCCTCGGCCCGATGATGGACGATCCGCGCCACGTCCACGTCCGCATGCACGGCGCCACGCCGCCGAACGTCTACCGGCTGACGATGCGCGAGAAGCTGTTCCACGGCGTCCGCGCCCTGCGCATGACGCCGGTCGACCAGAGCCGCATGCACGGCCGCGCCGGCATCCTGGCCCACTCCTACATGCTCGGCCCGAGCGGCCAGTCGAACGGCTGCGTGTCGTTCAACAACTATCCCGAGTTCCTGAACGCGTATCTGCGCGGCGAGGTCAACAAGATCGTCGTGGTCGAGCGGCTCGACAACGTGCCCGGCCCCAAGGTCGCCTCCTCGAACTGGTTCACCGACACGCTCGGCAAGCTGTTCAAGACCGACGACAGCGGCCAGTACGCCGCCGCGCAGTGACGGCCGGACGGTGACGGCCGGACGGTGACGGCGGCCCGGTGACCCGGGCCATCGCTCGACATCGCCGAACCTGATCTCGTCCCCCGGCGGTGGCGGGTCAGCTGCGCCCGTCGGCGGCTCGTGCGTCTCCTCGGTTCGTCGCACCCCCATCGATCGCCACGTTGGACAGCGCGCTCGCCGGTGCCGCGGTATCGGCGTGCCGCGCCCCGTCGCCGCCCCGGCTGCCGATGACGCTGATCGTCCCGTCGGTCTCCAGCACCACGGCGGCCGTGTCCGCGATGCTCTCGATCCCGCTCGCCCGCGCCGCGGCCAGGATCTCCTCCCGGGTGATGCGCTGCTCCCGCATCGCCCGGTCGAGAAACCGTCCGTCGCGCAGCAGCAGGGTCGGCTCCGCCTTCACCAGGGACTGGAACCACTCGACCCGGACCGACATCCAGGCGATGACGTATTGCAGGCCGACCAGCAGGGCCAGCGCCAGCACGCCCTCGGCGAGCGAGACATCCTTGCTGAGCAGCACGGTGGCCAGCACCGAGCCGAGCGCCACCGTGACCACCAGATCGAAGGCGTTCAGCTTCGACAGGGTCCGCTTTCCCGAGATCCGCAGAATCAGGACCAGCGCGACATAGGCGAGCGTCCCGACCAGGACGACACGGCCGAGATCGCTCCAGGAACCGAGCAGCACGGCAACCTCCTTCGGCTCGCCGGACCGGCCCGCCGGGCCGTCACGGCACGAGCTTCCGCCGGCCGGGGGGCCGGCGAAGGCACAGGCTTACCCGCACGGGCGCCGAGACGAGACCGACGGCTCCAGCCTGTCGATCGCCGTCGTCCGCGCAGGCGGCCCCCAGGATCCGCCGAACTTCACCGAACTCCGTTGTTCCGACCGAGAGCCTGCGGCGTCCCGGGTGCTCCGCCGTCGCGGCGCACGACGACGGAGGGGCTTCGGACCGTGACTCGGCGCCGATGGGGCGTGCCCCGCCGATGGGGCGTGCCCCGTGGATCAATGGCGCGGCCGGCCATCCGTTTCACCACCGGCACGCCGGAAACCGGACGCTCCGCACGCTCGCCGACGGATCATCGCTGTCGTCCGGGCGTTGGTCCCCGGCAGGCGCCTGTCCGAGTCAGGAGACCCGGAGCGAGTGACCGCGTGCGTGCTTCGGCAGACGTGGCAGCGGACGGCGGCAGCGGCGCAAGAGCGGAGCCACGACCGTGGGACGAGACATGTCGGCGAACCAGGTGCTTCTCGCGATCGTGGCCGCCTTCGCGGCCGGCGGCGCGGCCGGGGCGCTGGTCGGTTCCGGGCCGTCGCTGCTGGCCCTGTGCCTCGCCGGGACCGTCCGGATCGGCCCGACGGACACGCCGGCCTGGAGTCTCGCGCCGGCGACGCTGCTGCCGGTGGTCGCGGGCCTCGTCCTCTATGCGGTCGGCGTGGTGCAGTCGCATCGCCATGGCCGGCCGGTGGCGGCCGGGCGGATCGCGCTGTTCGCGGCCGGATGGAGTCTCGTCGCGGTCGCGCTCGTCTCGCCGCTCTGCCGGCTCGCCGCCGGGCTGGCCTGGGCCCACATGGTGCAGCACGTGGTCCTGGTCGCCTTCGCGCCGCCGCTCCTGCTGCTCGGCAGCGCCGGCGTCTGGCGGAGCGCGGCGGACCGGGCGCCGCCGCTCGTTCCGGCCGCGCTGCTGCGGCCGGGCGCCGCCGCCCTGCTCTACGGTGCCGCGATCTGGGCCTGGCACGTGCCGCGGTTCTACGAGGCCGCGCTGCGCGACGGCGCCGTCCACCTCCTGATGATCGGCTCGCTGGCCGCGGTTTCGCTGCTGTTCTGGCAGGCCGTCCTCGGCTCCGCCCGGCGCGGCCCCGGTGCCGCCCTGGCGGCCGCGCCGACGCTGCTCGCCACCCTGATGCATACCGGCATGCTCGGGGCCCTGCTCGTGTTCTCGCCCGGGCTCTGGTTCCCGGTGATGGCGCAGGGCGCCCTGCTGTCCGGGATGTCGCCGCTCGAGGACCAGCAGCTCGCCGGACTGATCATGTGGGTACCCATGGGGCTGGTCTACATGATCGCGGCGCTCGCCCTGGTGGCGCGCGGCATCGCCGCCCCGCTGCCGGCCGAGCCCTCCCGCCCGGCCTGAGCGGCCGAGACCGGCGGTCGCGGCCGGGAACCATCCCGGCCATGGACGCTTTCACGACCGACGCGGCGCCGGCCGGCGCCGACCCCACGACCCCGGACCTGGAGAGCGCCATGGCGGCCACCACGGACGAGACGATCGACGGTACGCTGCTCGACTGGCTGCGCGACGCGCATGCGATGGAGAAGCACGCCGAGTCGATGCTGCAGACCACCGCGAGCCGGCTCGAGCATTATCCCGAGCTCCGCAATCAGATCGAGCGGCACATCGAGCAGACGCGGCACCAGGCCGAGCGCCTGCGCGGCTGCATCGAGCGTCAGGGCGACGGCACGTCGGGCTTCAAGGACACGACGGCACGGCTGCTCGGCATGGGGCAGGCCCTGACCGGCCTGTTCGCCAGCGACGAGGTCGTCAAGGCCGCGGCGGCGAGCTACGCCTTCGAGCAGATGGAGATCGCCGCCTACAAGGTGCTGATCACGGCGGCCGAGCAGGCCGGCGACCCGACCACCAAGGAGGTCTGCCAGGAGATCCTCGCCGAGGAGCAGGCGATGGCGCAGTGGCTCGACGAGAACCTTCCGGGGGTCACCCGGACGTTCCTGGCCCGCGCCGCCCGCGACGCCACCGCGAAGCACTGAGCGAGCTGGCACGCTCCCGTCGTCCTGGGGCGGTGCTAAGCGCCGAGCCAGGGCCCCCCCTGTCTTTCGTGAGCCACTGATACCGGGGGACATGGATTCCGGGCTCGCGGACCTGCGGTCCGCGCCCCGGAATGACGAATTCTGCGAAGCCGTCGCCTTCACGGAGCACGACGCCGGGGACGCCGGCGAGGCTTGGCGATCTGCGAGCCTCCGTCCCGAGAGTCCGTCGTTCCGAGAGTCCGTCGTTCCGAGAGTCGGGGGGGGGGGGGCGGGCCCCGGGGGGGCGCGCCGGGGGGGGGGGGGGGGCGGGGGGCGGGGGCGGGGGGGGGGGGGGC
>NZ_JAUSUJ010000035.1 GCF_030813915.1 Rhodoplanes tepidamans | reverse complement strand
GATCGGCGGCCTCGTCCGCACCTTCACCCCGGCGGAATGTGCCAACTACTTCGCCGCCGCAGGATACGATGCAGCCTGATCGGATTCCGCTCTAGAGCTGTTTCCGGTTGCGATGGATCGGCCCCACCTCCGTTCGTCCCCGCGAAGGCGGGGACCCAGAGCCCGCGAAGGCGCATGGGCGCTGAGACAAGATCGACGGGAGAGCCGCGCGATCGTCGTCGTCCGCGCAGGCGGACGACCCAGTATCCACCGAGCTCCGCTGCTTTTAGTCGTGAGGCTGCGGCGTACTGGGTGCTCCGCCTGCGCGGCGCCGCGGGAGGGACCAGCCCGGCTCCCTCCCGCAACATCGCACCGTCACCGACGATTTTCGCGCAAGCCCGGGAATAAATCCGCGCTCCGCGTGTCTGCATCGACGACACCCTCTGCCAAGGAGCAGTCGTATGGATCGAAACACCATCGTGGTCGCCTTCACCGTCGCGGTGCTGTCCGCGACCGGCGCAGCCGCACACGACACGCATCACGCTCCCCACGCTTCGGCCTCGCCGGCCGACGCGACGAGCCCCGTATCCGACGAGGAAGCCGCGTTCCTGCGCGAGAACGATGTCGCGATGGACAAGATGATGACCGACATGGCCGTGCGTCCGTCCGGCGACGTGGACCGCGACTTCGTCGCCATGATGGTGCCGCACCACCAGGGCGCCATCGACATGGCGGTGGCGGTGCTGCGTTACGGCCGCAACGAGCAGCTCAGGCGGCTGGCGCAGGAGATCATCGTCACCCAGCAGCAGGAGATCGCGGCCATGCGGCTCGCCATCGGCGATCCGCTCCCGGCGCCGGCGGCGGCGCCGACGCAGACCTCCGCCCCGACCACGCGATGAGGATCAGGACATGACCCGCAACGGCTCGACGACGGGACTGCTCGCGACCACGTGCCTCGCGACTGCGGTCCTCGTGACCACCTGCTTCGCCGGGACGTCTGCGGCGTGGGCCGGCCAGGCCCCGGGTGCGGCGGCTGCCCGGGACATTCCGGTGAGCCGGCACGATCGCGTCTATGCGGCCGAACAGTTCTCCAACACGGTCTCGGTGACCGACCCGTCCGACAACACTCTGCTCGGTGTCATCCGGCTCGGCGATCCGCAGCCGGGCAATCTGAGCCCGCTCTATCGCGGCCAGGTGCTGGTGCACGGCATGGGCTTTTCGCCGGACCACAAGACGCTCGCGGTCGTGTCGATCGGCACCAACGCGGTGTCGTTCATCGACACCGCGACCAATGCGGTGAAGCACGTGACCTATGTGGGCCGCGCACCGCACGAGGCCTTCTTCACGCCGGACGGCAAGGAGGTCTGGGTCACGGTGCGGGGCGAGGACTATATCGCCGTGCTGGACGGCACCACCTTCGCCGAGAAGACGCGCATCAAGGTCCCGGGCGGCCCCGGCATGCAGATTTTCTCGCCGGACGGCACCTACGGCTATGTCTGCTCGTCCTTCAATCCCGAAACCGTGGTGATCTCGGTGGCCGACCGTCGCATCGTCGGGCGGGTAAAGCAGGAGAGCCCGTTCTGCCCCAACATCGCAGCGACGCCCGACGGCAAGCAGGTCTGGTTGACGCTCAAGGACGTGGGCAAGACGATGGTGTTCGACGCCCGACCGCCCTTCTCGGTGCTGAAGACCCTCGACACCGGACCGATCACCAACCACGTCAATTTCGCACGCACTGCCGCCGGCATGTTCGCCTATGTCACGGTCGGCGGGCTGAACGAGGTCAGGGTGTTCCGCACCGACGACTTCTCGCAGGTCGCGACCATCCCGGTCGGCAGGCTGCCGCACGGCCTGTGGCCGTCCGGCGACGGCAGCCGGATCTATGTCGGCCTGGAGAACGCCGACGGCCTCACGGCCATCGACACGGCGTCCAACACCGTGGTGGCGACCGTTCCGATCGGCCAGGCGCCGCAGGCCGTCGTGTATGTTCCGAACGCCGTGCCCTCCGGCGACGGAAAGCAGGGGCTGCAGCCGCTCGCGACATCCGGAGCGGCTGCCCAGTTCACGCTTTCGGGGCCGCACCAGGCCGACGCGGCGCCGACTAGCGTCTCGCTGTTCGACCAGGGCCTGACGCAGGTGCTGCAGGCATCGGTGACCGGCCTCGAACCGAGGAAGCCCTATGTGCTGGCTCTGGCGCCGAACCCGGACGGCAGCGGAGCGCTCCAGCCGCTCTCCGGTTTCACCACCAATCCGGCCGGGGCGGCCATCGTCAACGCAGTCGGCCCGATCCGCCAGGTGGTACAGGGTGTGGAGTCGCCGCCGCGATATCTCGTGATCGCTCCGGGGGTGCCCGGCCAGACCGGCGCGCCCGTACAGGTGCAAATGTGATGAAGACGCGCCGAGGGGCAGCCCGGATCCGACCCTCCCGGACGGGCGAGCCGTCCGGGAAGGCCGTGCGGGTTTCGCCATGACCACGATGACGTCGCTGATCGAGCCGCTCATTCCAGCGCTGCGGCGCTATGCGCGGGCCTTGCTGCGGGACAGCTCCGCCGCCGACGATCTCGTCCAGGACTGCCTCGAGCGGGCGATCGGACGTTGGCATCAGCGCCGCCAGGACGGCGACGCCCGGACCTGGATCTTCACGATCCTGCACAACCTCGCCATCAACCGCCTCCGCCAGGCGCAGCGCCGCGGCCGGCACGTTGCGATCGAGGACGCGGACGAGGATTCGGTCTCGCATCCACCCGCACAGGAGGATCGGATCCGGCATCACGACGTCGTTCAGGCGCTCGCCGATCTGCCCGAGGATCAGCGCGCCGTGCTCCTCCTGGTCGCCGTCGAGGACCTGTCCTATGCCGAGGCCGCCGACGTCCTCGACGTTCCGATCGGAACCGTGATGTCCCGCCTGGCCCGCGGCCGCGAACGGCTCCGGCGCGCTCTGGGGGAACCGGACAGGATCGCCAAGGCCCCGAATCTGCGGAGAATCAAATGAGCAGCCGTCCGATCTCCGAAGACGACCTGCACGCCTTTGTCGATCAGGCGCTCGATCCCGCGCGTCGCACCGAGGTCGCCGAGTATCTGAAGAGCCACCCCGATGTCGCCGGGCGCGTCGAAGACTATCGCCGGCAGCGCGAGTCGCTGCGCGCCGCCCTGGCGCCGATCGCCGAGGAGCCGGTGCCGTCGCGGCTCGACCTGAGGCGTCTGATCGAGGCGCGGCGAGCCTCGCGCGTCGGATGGCGGGCGGCGGCGGTCGCCGCGGCAGCCGCCATCGTGCTGCTGTGCGGCGGCGCGGCCGGCGGCTGGATGCTGCACGACCTGTCGCAGCCGCCGGCCGGCGGCATCGCGGCGCTGGCGTCGCAGGCGACGGAGAGCTTCGAGGTCTACGCGTCCGACCATGTCCGTCCGGTGGAGCTCCGCGCGGAGGACCGCACGCTGCTGGTCGACTGGGCCTCGCAGCGTCTCGGCCGGGCCGTCACGGCGCCGGACCTGTCGCGCTCGGGCTACCGTTTCATGGGCGGACGCCTGGTGGCCACGCCGCAGGGACCGGCCGTGCTGTTCATGTACGACGACGATCGCGGCACGCGTCTCGCCGTGCTGAGCCGCCGCATGGCGGTCGACCAGGACGCGCCGATGCGCCCGCATTCGCGCGGATCGACGGCAGGGTTCGCGTGGGCCGAGAACGGCATCGGCTACAGCCTGGTGGGACCGCTGCCGGCCGAGGCGCTGCATCCGATCGCCAACGAGGTTCGCCGGCAGGAGCGCGGCATCTGAACAGCGGCGGAGCGGCGCGCGTCGGCGCGATGCCGTCGAGCCGGCCATCGGGCACCCCGACTCCGGCGTCATCCCGGGTGAGCGCGCCGGACGGCTTGCGGATTCGGCCGGACCGCGCCTATGTGGGACGGCAGCGCCCCCGCGCCAAAGCGGGCACCGGTGTTCGCCACACGCGAACACCGGTGCCCGCTTCCGGACTCCAGGACCAGGCCGTTGTCGACCTCCCCCGAACAGCCCTCGCCGCCGTCGTCCCCCTCGCCCACCCCGCCCTCGCCTGCCGCCCCATCGCCGGCCCCGACCGCCTTCATGGTCGTGTTTCCGTCGATCATGCTGCCGATGTTCCTCGCCGTGGTCGACCAGACCATCGTGGCGACGGCCCTGCCGGCGATCGCCGCCTCGACCGGCCAGATCGAGCGCGCGCCCTGGGTGGTGGTCGCCTATCTGATCGCCGCGACAGTCGCGGCGCCGCTCTACGGCCGCCTCGGCGACTCCTTCGGCCGCCGCCGGCTGCTCCTGGTCGCGCTCGGCATCTTCATCGCGACGTCGCTCCTGTGCGCGGCGTCGCCGACCATCGAGGTCCTGACCCTCGCCCGCGTGCTGCAGGGTCTCGGGGGCGGCGGGCTGATGACGCTGTCCCAGGCGCTGATCGGCGAGGCGGTGCCGCCGCGCGAACGCGCCCGCTACCAGGGCTGGCTCGCCGGCGTGGCGGTGACGGCCAACTCGTTCGGGCCGGTCGCCGGCGGCTTCCTGACCGAGCATTTCGGCTGGCAATCGATCTTCCTGATCAACCTGCCGGTCAGCGTCGTCGCAATCGCGCTCGCGCTGCGCCTGCCGGCCCGCAAGGTCGAGCGCGTCGCGTGGCGGTCCGATCCGCTCGGACTGATGCTGTTCGCCGTTTTCGTGACGACCACGCTGCTGTCGCTCGAGCAGGTGCAGCGGGCGAACTTCTCGGCCCTGCCGCTCGCCGCGGCGTTGCTCGCCGGGGCGGGACTCAGCCTCGTGCTGCTGATCCTGCAGGAGCGCCGCACGCCATCGCCGCTGATCCCGCTCGGGCTCCTGAAGCAGCCGGCGATCTGGCGCAGCGACGCCATGGCGGCCTGCCACGGCGCCGCCCTCGTCTCGCTCATCACCTTCCTGCCGGTGTTTCTCGGGGTGGTGCGGGGGGCCTCGCCCTCGACCATGGGCCTGGTGCTGGTTCCGCTCACCATCGGCATCGGCACCGGCTCGCTGCTCACCGGCCGGCTGATGGCACGCACCGGCTACACCACGCTGTTCCCCTCGATCGGGCTCGGCCTCGCCGCCGTCAACCTGATCGTGCTGGCGTTCTTCGCCGCCGAGCTGTCGATCCCGGCGCTCGGCGGCATGATGCTGTGGAACGGCGCCTGCATGGGGACCGTGATGGCGGTGGTCCAGGTGACGGTACAGAGCGCCGCGGGGCCCGGCCGGCTCGGCGAGGCGGCCGCCTCCGTGCAGTTCTCCCGCTCGATCGGCGCCGGACTCGGCACCGCCATCATCGCGACGCTGCTGTTCGGCTGGCTGGCGCTGCACAATCCCGATGCCATGGCGGTCTTCACGGAGCTGGTGCAGCGCGGCCGCGACGCTGCCGCGCACGTGCCGGCCGCCCGGCTCGCCGCCGTGCAGGGCGACATTCGCGACGCCTTCCGGGTGGTGTTCCTCGGCATCGCCGGCTTCACGCTCGGCGGCCTGGTGCTGGCGCTCACCAACCCGCTGCGCCGGATCTGACCGACGCCGACGTCGTCATTCCGGGGGATGGCACGCGGCTCGGCGCGTCGCGCCGCCCGAGCGCGCCGCCCCGGAATCGAGCCACGCATTCCAGCTCCGCCGCTGGAGTCCGGGTTCGCGAGCCGTCGGCTCGCGCCCCGGAACGACCGCGCTGTCAGTGATGCGCGCTGTCGGGCGGCTGGCTCAGCCGGTCCACATAGGCAATGCCGATCGCCGACAGGATGAACACGCAGTGGATGATGGTCTGCCACATCACCCCGGTGGCGGTCAGCGTGCCGCGGCCGGAATCGAGCGCCCCCGCCTCGATGAAGGTGCGCAGGAGGTGGATCGACGAGATGCCGATGATCGCCATGGCGAGCTTGATCTTCAGCACGCTCGCATTGACGTGGCTGAGCCACTCCGGCTGGTCCGGATGGCCCTCGAGGCCGAGCCGTGACACGAAGGTCTCGTAGCCGCCGACGATCACCATGATCAGCAGGTTCGAGATCATCACCACGTCGATCAGGCCGAGCACCACCAGCATGATCTGCAGCTCGCTGAAGTCGAACGAGTGCGTCACGAGGTGCCAGAGCTCCTTGAGGAACAGGATCACGTAGACGCCCTGGGCGACGATCAGGCCGATATAGAGCGGCAGCTGCAGCCAGCGCGAGCTGAAGATCAGCAGCGGCAGGGGACGCAGCGACTTGGGCAGCGGCTGCGGAAGGTGCGGGGTCGTCTCGGTCATTCGTCGGGTCTCGCTCGTCGCGCCGTTCGGCGGGCGCGCGGGTGAAGGGCTGCAGGTGATACGACCGCGGCAGGCGAAAAGTCCACCGCGGCGGACTCGAAGCAGCAGAACAGCTTGGCAGCCGCGTGACCGCCCGCCGGGGCGTTTCGCCGCAGGTTTCAAAATACCTGCACGGCAGACGGCGTGGGCAAACGCCCACCAAATCTGTGGGAAAAATCGGTAGCTTGGGTGGACCCGGCCTGCCCACGGCAGCGTGGGCATCTTTCCACTGGTCGCGCCGCCGGCTCGGCGCCTAGCATCCGCTCAACAAGAAGCACCACTTCAGGGAAACGCATATGACGCCCGAGACCCCCGACCTCCCCTTCCCGCTGAACGCCTGGTACGCCGCCGCCTGGTCGCACGAGATCGGCCGGACGCTGTCGGCCCGCACGGTCTGCGCCAGGGACATGGTGCTGTACCGCCGCGCCGACGGCCGGGTCGCCGCGCTCGAGGACGCCTGCTGGCACCGGCTGCTGCCGCTCTCCCTCGGCCGGCTCGACGGCGACCAGGTGGTGTGCGGCTATCACGGCCTGGTCTTCGACGCCGACGGTCGCTGCACCTTCATGCCGGCCCAGAAGACGATCAACCCGTCGGCCTGCGTGCACGCCTACCCGGTCGCCGAGCGACACCGGCTCGTCTGGGTGTGGCCGGGCGATCCGGCGCTCGCCGACCCGGCGAAGATCCCCGATTTCCACTGGAACGACGGCACGGAGTGGGTCGGCGAGGGCGGCACCTTCTACGGCCTGAAGTGCGACTACCGGCTGGTCATCGACAACCTGATGGACCTGACCCACGAGACCTATGTGCATGCCGGCAGCATCGGCCACGACGCCATCCTGGAGAGCCCGTTCGAGGTCACCCATACGGCGCGCAGCGCCACCGTGACGCGCTGGATGATCGACATCGAGCCGCCGCCGTTCTGGGCCAGACTGCTCGGCAAGCCCGGCAACGTCGACCGTTGGCAGATCATCCATTTCCAGGCGCCGTCGGTGATCGCCGGCGACGTCGGCGTGGCGCCGACCGGGACCGGCGCGCCGCGGGGCGACCGCTCGCAGGGCGTCAACGGCTGCTTTCTCGCAGCGATCACGCCGGAGACCGAGACGACCTGCCACTACCACTGGAACTTCGTTCGCAACTTCCGCCGCGACGACGAGGCGCTGACGCGGGCGATCCAGAAGGGACACGTGAACCAGGGCAAGGGCGTCTACGACCAGGACCATGTGGTGCTGGAGGCGCAGCAGCGCGCGATCGACCGCAATCCGCGCATGCCGTTCTACAACCTCAACATCGACGCCGGCGCCCTGTGGGCCCGCCAGCTGATCGACCGCATGCTCGAGGCCGAGCGCGGCGGCGCCCGGCCGATGCCGAGCCAGGCGGCGGAGTGACGCCATGCTCCAGGCCGTCGACCAGCGGACCGCGCGGCTGCGCGCCACCACCGACCTGACGCCCGACATCCGCCTGTTCGAGATCGAGCCGGACGGGGCGTTCGTGCCACCGCCGCCCGGCAGTCACCTCGACATCCGGGTCCGGATCGGCGACCGGCCGGACCTGCGCTCCTACTCGATCGTCGGGCCGTGCGCCGACGGCCTCTACCGGATCGCCGTGAAGCTCCTGCCGCACAGCCGCGGCGGCTCGGCCTGGATGTGGTCGCTCACCCCCGGGGCCCGGCTCTCGTTCACGGGGCCCCACGACACGTTTCCGCTCGGCACCGGCCGGCCGGACTATCTGCTGGTCGCCGGCGGTATCGGCATCACGCCAATCTACACCATGGCGACGGCGCTCGCCCGTGCCGGCGCGACGCTGCGCCTCGTCTATGCGGCGCGGCGCGCCTGCGACCTCGCCTTCGCCGGCGAGCTGCGCGAGATCCTGGGCGAGCGGCTGACGATCGTCACCAGCGAGACCGGCGGGCGGGTCGACCTCGCGGCCGGGATCGCCGCGCTGGCCCCCGACGGCGAGCTCTATGTCTGCGGGCCGATCGGCATGCTGGAGGCGGCCAAGCACGCTTGGCAGGCGAGCGGCCGCCCGCCCGAGAAGCTGCGGTTCGAGACCTTCGGCAGCAGCGGCCGCTTCGCCACGGTGCCGTTCACAGTCAGGATCCCGCGGCTGGGGCTGGAGATCGCCGTGCCGGAGAACCGCACGATGCTGGACAGCCTGGAGGCGGCCGGCGTCGCGATGATCTCCGACTGCCGCAAGGGCGAATGCGGCCTGTGCGCCCTGCCGATCCTCGCGGTCGACGGTGTCGTCGACCACCGCGACGTGTTCTTCAGCGACGTGGAGAAGGCGGCGGACGCCAAGCTCTGCACCTGTGTCTCGCGTGTCGCCGGCGGCACCATCACGATCGACACGGCCGACCGGGAGGGGTGAGGCGGGACCGCGGTCAACCGCGGCGCTCGATCTCCCCGACGCGACGCTCCAGATCGGTGAGGCGGTCGTCGACCGACTTCGCCGCCATCCGGCCGAGCACCGTCTCGCCGGCCATCACCTTGCGCAGATCCTCGAACTCGTCGGAGATGTGCTCGAAGCCGTCGTTCACCTTGGCTTCGAGGCGGGTCAGCCCCTCGCGCAACTCCTGAAGCAGTCGGATCGTATGGTTCTCGATCTCGGCCATGTGCGGACCTCACTGAGCGCGACCGAACATAACATGAACACGAACCGAACGCGAGTCCCCGTGCCACGGCCGTTTGACCTTTTCCGGCGGGGCGCTAGCCTCGGGCCTTCGACGGTCGGAGCCCGCCGTGACCAGGGTGATCCCCGGCGAAGGCCGGGTCACTCTTCTTGGGGGACGACCCGGTTTTGATAGCCCTATCCGTCGTCGCAATGCACCACACGCACGATACCGCAAGCAAAGCTGAAATTTATCCGGAGTCGAAAACTCCTTGTCGCTTGCGTCGATAGCGGTGGAGCTCGAAAGAACCAGTTCCACCTTCGGTCCCGCTTCCCCTGCCTCTGTCGCGCTGCCGCGAGGAGTGGATGCCCGGCGCGAGGCCGGGCATCACGCTGTCGGAAAGGGGCGCGGGGTTCAGAACCTCACCGCGAAAACTTCTTGTACTTGAGCCGGTGCGGCACGATCGAGTCGGTGCCCAGCCGGCGCATCTTGTCCTTCTCGTAGTCCTGGAAGTTGCCCTCGAACCACTCGACGTGGCTGTCGCCCTCGAAGGCGAGGATGTGGGTGGCGATGCGGTCCAGGAACCAGCGGTCGTGGCTGATGATCACGGCGCAGCCGGCGAAGTCCTCCAGCGCCTCCTCGAGCGCCCGCAGCGTGTCGACGTCGAGGTCGTTGGTCGGCTCGTCGAGCAGCAGCACGTTGGCTCCGGACTTGAGCATCTTGGCGAGATGCACGCGGTTGCGCTCGCCGCCCGAGAGGTTGCCGACCTTCTTCTGCTGGTCGGCGCCCTTGAAGTTGAAGGCGCCGCAATAGGCGCGGCTGTTCACCTCGCGCTTGCCGAGCATCAGGATGTCGAGGCCGTCCGAGAGCTCCTCCCAGACGGTCTTCTTCGGATCGAGGCTGTCGCGGGACTGGTCGACATAGCCGAGCTGGACCGACTCGCCGACGACGATCGTTCCCTTGTCGGGCTTCTCCTGCCCGGTGATCATGCGGAACAGCGTCGTCTTGCCGGCGCCGTTCGGGCCGATCACGCCGACGATGCCGCCCGGCGGCAGCTTGAAGGTCAGGTCGTCGATCAGGAGCTTGTCGCCGAACGCCTTGGTGAGGCCCTCGAAGTCGATGACGTTCTGGCCGAGCCGCTCGGCCACCGGAATGACGATCTGGGCCGTGCTCGGCGCCTTTTCGCTGGCCTTCTGCAGCAGCTCCTCGTAGCGCTGATAACGCGCCTTCGACTTGGCTTGGCGGGCCTTCGGCGAGGACGCGATCCACTCCTGCTCGCGGGCCAGCGTCTTCTGCCGGCTCTCCTCCTCGCGGCCCTCCTGCTCGAGCCGCTTCTGCTTCTGCTTGAGCCAGGACGAGTAGTTGCCCTCGTACGGGATGCCGCGGCCGCGATCGAGCTCCAGGATCCAGCCCGTGACGTTGTCGAGAAAGTAGCGGTCGTGGGTGACGATCAGGATGGCGCCCGGATAGGTGCGCAGGTGCCCTTCGAGCCAGTTCACGGTCTCGGCGTCGAGATGGTTGGTCGGCTCGTCGAGCAGCAGGAGCTCGGGCTGCTCCAGCAGCAGCCGGCACAGCGCGACGCGACGGCGCTCGCCGCCGGACAGCTTGTCGACCGCCCAGTCGTCCGGCGGGCAGCCGAGCGCATCCATGGCCTGCTCGACCTGCGAGTCGAGATCCCACAGGTTCTGATGGTCGATCTTGTCCTGGAGTTGCGACGCCTCCTCCGCGGTCTCGTCGGAGTAGTTCATCATCAGCTCGTTGTAGCGGTCGAGGATCGCCTTCTTGGCGGCGACGCCGAGCATGACGTTCTCGCGCACCGTCAGGTCCTGCTCGAGCTGCGGCTCCTGCGGCAGGTAGCCGACCCGGGCGCCCTCGGCCACCCAGCCCTCGCCCGTGTACTCCTTGTCGATGCCGGCCATGATGCGCAGCAGCGTCGACTTTCCGGCGCCGTTGACGCCGAGCACGCCGATCTTGGCGTCCGGGTAGAAGGAGAGGTGGACGTTGTCGAGCACCTTGCGGTTGCCCGGATAGGTCTTGGACAGACCCTGCATGTGGTAGATGAACTGCCGGGCCATTGCCGCGCCTCGTCCTCGTCCGGTTGTCGGGATTCGCCGGCTGATGTAGCGACCGCCGCGCCGAAGGGCAAGCTGGGGCTGGGCGCGCCGGAAGCCGGTGCGAGCGCTCGCCGAGCGAAACACGGCCGCCGGGTCCGCGCCGGTAGCCGGGGTCCGTCCCGCCCAGGGTGATCCGCCTCACAAACCGCATCCCGCTCCGACGCGACGAACCGGCATGACCTGTTGAAACCGCCCGGACCCGTCCGAGCACGCGCCAGCGGACCGTCACCGGCGCCGACCCGCCCGCGGGCCGGCTGCCGCCGGCCACAACGACCGACTGTAACATCGCGGTAACGGTGCCCGACAAAGTTGCGACAGGCCGCGAAAATGAACCGAATTTTAACGAGTTTGACCGACAAAAGGCCGTAGAGCGGTCCTCAGGATCGGCGACGGCAGAAGGCCGGATCAGGATCGCCCAGCCATGGAGGGTGCCATGAACGCCTCCAGTTCCGCAGAGACCCCGCTCGGCAAGTCGCTCTTGGCCGCGTGCCGCTCGATTCTGACCGACTTGTTCCGCCCCTATCGCCCCGAGCGCCACTACATGCGCGGCCCCGGCCCCAAGTGGCGGGAGAAGAACACCATCACGCATATCGTGGTGCGGCCCGACCGCAGCATGCGCGGGCGGCCCGCCCGCATCCGCGTCCGCGTCTGAGTACCCTCCGGGCCTGCCGCGGCGGCGCCGGCTGCACGGCACCGCCGCTCCGCCGGGCACGCCGGCATCTTCGCGAAATCCCTTGTGTCGTCTCGCCGCCCCGGGCTAGCTCCCGGCGGTATCACGCATGGCAAGGGAGTTCCGGCCCATGGGCGTCCGCTGCGCCGTCCTCGACGATTACCAGAATGTCGCCCTGACCAGCGCCGACTGGTCGTCCATCGCCGAGGACGTCGACGTCACCGTCTTCGACACCGCCTTCGCCTCGCCGGAGGCCGCCCGGGCGGCCCTGCAGCCGTTCCCGATCGTCTGCATGATGCGGGAACGGACCCCGTTCCCGCGCGCCATGATCGAGGCGCTGCCGAACCTGAAGCTCCTGATCACCACGGGCGCCGCCAACCGGGCGATCGACCTCGCCGCCGCCCGCGATCGCGGCGTGGTCGTCTGCGGCACCGGCGCCTACGGCAATCCGACCATCGGGATCGTGTTCGGGCTGATCCTCGAGCTGACCCGCCGGATCGGCTTCGAGAACGCCCGCATGAAGGCCGGCGCCCCCCTGCAGGCCACGGTCGGCGACGACATCGAGGGCAAGACGCTCGGCATCCTCGGCCTCGGCAAGCTCGGCACCCGGGTGGCCGGCATCGCAAGCGCGTTCCGCATGCCGGTGATCGCCTGGAGCCCCAACATGACGGCCGAGAAGGCGGCCGCCGCCGGCGCCACCCTGGTGAGCAAGGACGAGCTGTTCGCCCGCTCCGACATCCTCACCATCCACGTCCAGCTCTCGGACCGGTCGCGCGGCCTGGTCGGCGCCCGGGAGATCGGCCTGATGAAGCCCGACGCCCTGCTGATCAACACCTCGCGCGGCCCGATCGTCGACGAGGCGGCGCTGCTGGCGGCCCTGACGGCCGGCAAGCTCGGCGGCGCCGGGCTCGACGTCTACGACATCGAGCCGCTGCCCGTGGACCACCCGTTCCGCACGCTCGACAGTGTCGTGACCACGCCCCATCTCGGCTACGTGACGAAGCAGAACTACGCGATCTATTTCCGCGACATGGTCGAGGACATCCGGGCCTTCCTGGACGGGACACCGGTGCGTGTGATCGGCGGGTGAGCCACAACGCGATACCAATCATGCTGCAGCGCAGTCATTCGCCGGCCCGACCGCCCTTCGGGCCGGCGATGTTCAATTTTTCGCGAGTGGACGATGCCGGCGCTGCGATGTTTTGGCGTACGGGATTGTAACGGAACGCAGTTCACCGCCACAACTCTGAAGTTTCGATCTTTACCGACGTATTTTAACCCAGAATAATGTATTTCCACTTCGCGATACTCGACCAGAGCTTCGCTCCGACGGCGCCATGGCGGCGCCTGATTCTCGTCAAAATTCAATAAAGCTTGCCTCGCGCCTCGTTTGTCTGTATGTCGCGCTGCGTTCCAGCAGGAGGGATCATGCGGACAGTGAAATTCGCCGGGGCGGCGGCGCTCGCCTTCGTGAGCCTGACGCTGGTCTCGGCGGAGGTCATCCGGACCGCGGTCGGGCAGCAGCTCGAAACCGGCACCCAGGTCGCCATGGCGCCGAGCGGCGGCAATGCTGCCGCGGAGGCACGCCGCGAGCCCAGGCCAGCACAGCCGGCGGCCCAGCAGGCCGACGCGACCGGCCCGGTCGCCGCCGCCGGACCCCGGCTCGCCTTGGTGATCGGCAACGGCGCCTATCCGGACGGCGACGCGCCGCTGACCGCGCCGATCGCCGATGCACGGGCCGTGGCCGACGAACTGCGCGAGAAGGGCTTCGACGTCGAGCTCGGCGAGAACCTGAGCAAGCAGGCGATGGAGTGCGCGGTCGAGCGCTTCACCGGCAGGATCACGCCGGGCGCCACCGCCCTCCTCTATTTCAGCGGCCATGGCGTGCAGATCGGCCGCGAGAGCTTCCTGGTCCCGGTGAGCGCCCAGATCTGGCGCGCCGAGGACGTGCGCCGCGACGGCATCGGCCTCGAACCGGTGGTCGCCGCCATGAACGCCCGCGGCGCCAGGAGCAAGCTCGTCATTCTCGACGCCGCCCGGCGGAACCCGTTCGAGCGGCGGCTGCGCGGCTTCTCCACCGGGCTCGCGCCGATCGCCGGCCCGGAGGGCACGCTGGTGCTCTACGCGGTCGCGCCCGGCAAGATCGCCGACCAGGAGGCCGACGGCCAGAGCGTCTTCGCCCGCGAGCTGATCGCCCAGATGCGGGCGCCCGGCCAGACCGCCGAGGAGGCGTTCAACCGCACCCGCCAGACCGTGGCGCGGGCCACCGGCGGCGCCCAGGTGCCCGCGGTGTTCTCGGCCGTCACCGACGACGTGTCGTTCGCGACGGCCGACGGCCGCGCCGACGAGCCGGCCCCGACCCGCCACAGCGCCCGCTGAGGCCGAGCGCGCGAGCGCCGCTCCTTCACCCATTGCGATACCGGAACGGCGCGGCCTCCCGAGGCCGCGCCGTTCCGCTTTTCCGGTCCGGTGTCCGGGGCGCTTGCGCCGGATGCCGGGACGCGCATGATCCGGACATCGGAACACGCCCGCCCGGCCGACCGGCAGCACGTCGGCGACGTCGTCCGGACCGCCGGCCCAGAAGGAGACGACCATGCCCGCGCCCGGCACGGCCACCGGCGAGCTGCTCCTGCTCTACGCCGCCCTGGCGATCGTCGCCCTGATCGTGCTGATCGCACGGTTCAAGCTCAATCCGTTCATCGCCCTGATCGTCGTCTCGCTCGCCATGGGCGTCGCCGCCGGCATGCCGCTGCCGACCATCGTGACCTCGTTCCAGAACGGCGTCGGCGGCGTGCTCGGCTTCATCGCCGTGGTGGTGGCGCTCGGCACCATGCTGGGCAAGCTGCTCGCCGAGTCCGGCGGCGCCGAGCGGATCGCCCGCACGCTGATCGGCCTGTTCGGAGAGCGGCGGGTGCACTGGGCGATCATGTTCGTCGCCTTCATCGTCGGCATGCCGGTGTTCTTCCAGGTCGGCTTCGTGCTGCTGGTACCGCTGGTCTTCGCCATCGCCAGGCGGACCGGCACGTCGCTGATCCTGGTCGGGGTACCGCTGGTCGCCGGCCTGTCGATCGTCCACGGCCTGGTGCCGCCGCATCCCGCCGCGATGCTGGCGGTCGGCACCTTCCAGGCCGACGTCGGCCTCACCATCGTCTATTCCATCATCGTCGGCCTGCCGGCCGCGGCGCTCGCCGGGCCGATCTACGGCCAGTGGATCTCGCGGCGCATCACGCTGCCGGCGCACAACCCGCTCGCCGACCAGCTCGTCGGCGAGCCGCGCGCCGACCTCCCGGGCTTCGGCGTGTCGGTCTTCACCATCATGCTGCCGGTCTTCCTGATGGTCGGATCGAGCCTCGCGGATCTGACGCTGGCGGCCGGAACGCCGGCCCGCAACACCCTCAACTTCATCGGCAATCCGGTGATCTCGCTGCTCGTCGCCCTGCTGGTGGCGTTCTGGACGTTCGGCGTGCGGCGCGGCTTCGACCGGAACCAGCTCCTGAAATTCACCACCGACTGCCTCGCGCCGACCGCGACCATCCTGCTGGTGATCGGTGCCGGCGGCGGCTTCAACCGGGTGCTGCTCGACTCCGGCGTCGGCAAGGCGATCGCCGACATGGCGATCCAGCTCCAGGTGCCGCTGCTGGTGCTCGCCTTCGTGGTCGCCTCGGTGATCCGCGTCGCCACCGGCTCGGCGACCGTGGCGCTGACCACGGCGGCCGGCATCGTCGCGCCGATCGCCGCGGCGACGCCGGGCGCGGTGCGGCCGGAGCTCCTGGTGCTGGCCACCGGCGCCGGATCGATCATCCTGTCGCACGTCAACGATTCCGGCTTCTGGCTGATCAAGGAGTACTTCAACATGACGGTCGAGCAGACGCTGAAGACATGGACGGCGCTGGAGACGATCCTCGCGGTGTCGGCCTTCTGCTTCACGCTGCTGCTGTCGCTGGCCGTCTGAGCGGAGCGGACCATGATCGTCGTGCTGATGGGCGTCTCGGGATCCGGCAAGACGACGGTGGGCATGCTGCTCGCCGCGCGGCTCGGCTGCGGCTTCTCCGATGCCGACAGCTTCCACCCGCCCGAGAACGTCGAGAAGATGCACGCCGGCATCGCGCTGAACGACGACGACCGGCGGCCCTGGCTCGCGGCGCTGCGCGCCGCCATCGAGGGCTGGGAGCAGCAGGGCGTCGACCACGTGCTCGCCTGCTCGGCCCTCAAGCAGGCCTATCGCGAGGTGCTGTCGCCGGCCGGCGACGTCACCTTCGTGTATCTGCGGGGATCGGCCGACGTGATCGCGCCGCGGCTCGCCGCCCGCACCGGGCACTACATGAACCCGGCCCTGCTCGACAGCCAGTTCGCGACGCTGGAGGAGCCGCGCGACGCGATCGTGGTGGATATCGACCGCACGCCGGACGAGATCGTGGACGCCATCGTCGCAGCGCTCGGCCGACCGTCGCCGCAGGCCTCGCAGGCGGGGACGTGATCCGACGGATCCCGGCCCGCCGCGCTCACAGCACCCGCCAGCCGCGCGGGTATTGCTGCAGGCTGCGCCAACCCGTCTCGGTGACCAGCACGAGGTTGCCGGTCTGCACGCCGGCCGTCCCGTCACGCGTCGTCACGTTGGGCTGGACGACGAGCGCCATGCCGGCCTGCAGCGTCAGGTCGGGGATGCCCGCGGACGGCCGGCTCGCCGTACCCAGCACCGGCGGCAGATAGCCGCCGCCGTAGCCGTGCACGAGGTCGTCGATGACGGTGAAGCCGGCATCCTCGATGCCACGCGACGCCTCGACCAGCTCGCGCGCACGGGTGCCGGGCTTCACCCGCGCCAGCACCGCGTCGAGCACCTGGTCGGCGACCGCGTGCAGCTCGCGATAGAGCGCGTCGGGCTCGGTCCCGAGAAAGAAGGTGCGCAGGATCTGCCCGGTATAGCCCCAGAAGTCGACCGACAGCTCGCAGCTCAGCACGTCGCCCGTCTGCAGCACGCGGGCCGACGGGAACTGGCGCGGCACCGCGACGTCCGGTGCGTCCATGGGGGTCGAGTGGACGTAGTGGATGAAATTGGTGCCGCCGAGCGCCAGATAGCTCTCCTGCACCTGCGCGATCAGCTCGCGCTCGCTGCGCCCGGGCCGCGCCCGCTCGGCGAAGGCCAGCACGGCGAGATCGGTGAGGCCGGCGGCGAGCGACAGCCAGCGCACCTCCTCCTCCGACTTGATCATCCGCAGCTGCGCATAGGCGCGGTTCATGTCGACCACCCGGAAGCGGCCGGCCAGCCGTTCCGCCTCGGCAGCCGGCATCCGGCCGATCACCCCGACGGAGGCGCGTCCCTTGATGGCGAGGTCCGAGGTCGCGGCGGCGACCGCCTCGGCGGCCCGGCCGATGGCGCTCCCCTCCCCCCACAGGACCTCGGTGTTCCAGGCGAGCCGGCGGGCGAGCGGCAGGTGGTTGTAGTGCTGGACGAACATCCGCCGCGGCGCGCCCGGCACCACCACGGTGACGGCCTCGGCCGTCACCGGCCAGCCGGTGAGCCAGCCGGTCGCGGTGCCGGCCCGCATCGCCTCGGCGACGATCAGGGCGTCGAGCCCCTGTGCCGCCATCATGTCCCCGACCAGCGCCTCGCGCCGCTGCATCTCGGCGGCGGAGAAGCTCGGATAGCTCGGGCCGAGAAGGTCGCCGTAGCGCGACCGCAGCTCCGACTCGAAGTTCGACAACGCCGGCATGGCTCGCAATCTCGGCTCCGTTCCGTTCAATCTCCGCCGGACCGTCCGCCGACCTCTCCGCCGTCGTCGCCCGCGCCGGCGGACGCCCCGGTACCCACCGACGCTGGCGATCGAGCGAGGTGCTGCGGCCTGCTGGGTGCTCCGCCTTCGCGGAGCACGACCGTGGAGAGGCTTCGATTCGCCCGGCCGGCATCCCCGGGTCGGACCCGCAGATGCCGCTCGTCTCGCGGCGTCACTTCGCGAACGGCTTCTCTCTCTCGAGCCGCGCCAGCGCCTCCTTGGCGATGGTGAGGTCGAACAGCCGCTCGGCCGAAACCTTCTTCTCGACGAAGTCGTAATAGTCGGCCCAGTAATCCTGCATCTTCATGATCGAGGTGACGTTCGGTAGCCCGTCCTCGTTGACGTAGGACCAGTTGGGAGCGATCGCCTTGACGGTCTCGGGCTTCTGGAGCGCCGTGGTGCGGGCCAGGATGTCGACGATCTCGGGATGCTGGTCGGGCGCCGCCGCGGCGGCGTTGAACTCCTTCGCCCCCTGCAGATAGGCCATGGCGAAGCGCACCAGCACGTCGCGCTTCTCCCGCACCAGCGACTGGCGGGTGGCGAACACGCCGATCGGGCCGTCCGGATCGATCTTGTCGCCGGTGGCGATCATCGGGCCCCAGCCGTTCTTCTCGGCGAAGAAGCCGAACTGGTAGGCGAGATCGGTGGCGTCGATCTGGTTCTGGCCGAGCATCTTCATCAGGTCGGGCTGCGGCACGTTGGTGACCCAGGTCACGTCCTTGCGCGGATCGAGCCCGGCCTTCTGCAGCGCCAGCGAGAAGACGTACTGGTTGATGCTGCCGGTGCCGCTGACGCCGATCTTCTTGCCCTTGAGCCTGCCGAGATCGCCGAGCGTCTTCACGCCGGCGTCGGCCATCTCCTTGCTGACGTTGATGACCGTGTAGCCGCGCCCCGCCTTGTTGTTGCCACGGTCGAGCACGACGACGAGCGGCGCGCCGCGGGCGATCGAGTTGAACAGGCTGGCATTGGCCGTCATGAAGGTGAGATCGAGCTCGCCCGCGATCAGCGCCGGGACGGCCTGCTGGCCGTCGATGAACATGCGCTTCTCGACGTCGATCCCGACCCTCTTGAAGTAGCCCTTCTGCTCGGCGACCAGGAATCCGCCGCCCGTGATGAACGGCCCCTCGCCGATGCGCAGCACGTCCGCCGCGCGCCCCGTGGCCGGCGCCCCCGCGAGTGACAGCACTGCGCCGACGACCGCCAACAACCTGCCTGACGCCTTCATGACCGTCTCCTCTGATGGATCGCTGCCGAACGATGGTTACGCCCGCGCCCGCCGGGACGCCGGGACCGATGCCGGCCGGACCGGCCAGGACGAGGCGAGCCGGTGCGAGAGGCCGGCGCTCGCGACGATGCTCCGCCCGATCGCCTCGGCCTCGCGCAGGATCTCGCGTGGATCCGGGCACTGCGGAAAGACGCCGTCGCGGTAGACGATTTCGCCGTCGACCAGCACCACCTTGGCGTCCGAGCCCTTGCCGGCGCACACGAAGGCGGAGAGCGGCCGCAGCAGCGGCCCGACATGGGGCCGGCGCATGTCGAACACGGCGATGTCGGCGCGCTTCCCGACCTCGAGCGAGCCGATCTCGGCGTCGAGCCCGGCGGCACGGGCGGCGTCGATGGTCGCCATCTCGATCGCCTGCTCGACCGAGATGCGGGTCGGGTCGAGGTGGCGCTGGTGCTGGAACAGCACGCAGGCCTTGATCTGCTCCAGCATGTCGTCGGTGTAGTCGACCATCGGCCCGTCGGTGCCGAGCGCCGTGACGATGCCGAGCTTCGCCGCGTTTGCGATCGGCCCGATGCCGCCGCCGCGGATCGACTCGCTGGTCGGGGTGTAGACGAGGCTGGCGCCGACCCGGGCCATCTGTTCGAGGTCGAGCTCGGTACAGTGGATGCAGTGGGCGAGGATCCACCGCTCGTCGAGGACGCCGAGCTGCATCAGGTAGCGCACGTCGGTGCGGCCGGTCTCGCGCAGGTGCTTGAGGAACCCCTTCTCCAGAGAGAAGGTGCCGCCGGCGATGTGGCTGGAGATCCGCACGCCGAGGTCACGCGCGAGCTTATAGCCGCGGGTGATCAGGTCCTCGGTGCTCATGCCGGAGGCGGTCCAGTGGGCGTTCGCCTCGATCACCATGCCCATGCGCACGAGACCGCCATGGGCGCCGTCCCAGCGCCGCACCTCCTCGGCGAGTGCGGCGAGCGACTCGTCGAGCGACAGCGGATGCGTCGCGAAGCGCGCATTGCGGCAGCGCAGCTCCTTGGCGAAGATCTGGCGGATGCCGAGCGCGGCCTGCGGTTCGACGATCGCCTTCACGGTCTCCGGCGTCGTCACGGTGACCGAGTGATTCAGAGAGCAGGTCGTTCCGGTGGCCAGCATCTCGAGGCCGCACTGCCAGCTCGCCACCCGCATCGCCTCGTCGTCCAGCCGCGACACCAGCGGGAAGACCAGATCGGTGATCCAGTCCTCCAGCAGCATCCCGTCGGCGAGCCCCTTGAACAGCACGTACCAATGGTGCTGATGCAGGTTGATCAGGCCCGGCATGACCAGGCAGCCGGTGGCGTCGATCACCTCGTCGACGTCTCGCGTCGTCGCCGGATCGAGGCTTTCGCCCACCGCGGCGACGCGGCCGTCCTCGACCAGCACGGCGCCGCCGGGGAAGACGCTGCGGTCGCCGTCGACCGTGACGACGAGGCCGTTCTCGATCAGGATGCGCGCCATGGTCAGCTCCTGCCCACGGCCCAGGGCGCGACCCAGCGGTCGACGGCCTGCTGGGCCTTGATGATGATGCCGCCGAACACCGCGAGGGCCACCAGCGCCGCGAAGACCTTCTCGGTCTCCATCACCTGGCCGTAGCGGATCAGCAGCCAGCCCACCCCGCTCTGGTTCGAGCCGCCGATCATCTCGGCGGCGACCACCAGGATGATGGTGACGCCCATGCCGAGATGCAGACCGGCGAAGATGCTGGGGATCGCGGCGGGAATCACCACGTTCATCTGGATCTGCCGAGTGTTGGCGCCGAGGTCGCGGGCCGCCTTGACGAGCTCCTGGCTGGTCTGGCGGATGCCCGCATAGGTGCTGATCACCACGGGGAAGAACGCCGTGATGGCGCTGATGGTGAGGATGTAGGCCTCACCGGTGCCGAGCCAGATGATCAGGAGCGGAATGAGCGAGATCTTCGGCAGCGGGTAGAGCGCCGCGATCCACGGGTCGAGGACACGCGCGACCACCTTCGACATGCCCATCAGCACGCCGACCAGCACGCCGAGCACGCCGGCGACCAAGAACCCGGCCATGATGCGCATGAAGGTGACGGCGAGATTCCACGGCAGCGACCCGTCGGCGATCATCGCGAGCAGATAGCGCGCGATGCTGGACGGGGCGGGAAGGATGATCGGCGGCACGTCGCCGTATCTCACCGCCGCCTCCCAGGCGGCGACGAACAGCACGACCGAGAGGGCCGGCAGCAGCCGCATCCACAGGGGATCGCGACGCCTCTTCGCCGGGCGACCGCTCCTCGCCCGTCCGCTCGCGGCGCGGCCGTTCCAGCCGCGGCCGATCATGGCCCGTCCGCTCGGGATCATAGGACGGCCTCGTCCTGCTGGCGCATGGCGTTCAGGACCTCCTCGCGGATGAGATGCAGGATGCGGTCGTAGAGCTCGCCGAAGGCCTTCGTGCCGACCATCTCCTGGGTGCGCGGCCGCGGCAGGTCGATGGCGATGACCTCCTTGATGCGGCCCGGGCGCGCCGTCATCACCACCACCTCGTCGCCGAGCAGGATGGCCTCGTCGATGGCGTGGGTGACGAACAGGATGGTCTTGCGCATCCGCTCGAAGATGCGGGTGAGCTCCTCCTGCATCACGATCTTGGTCTGCGCGTCGAGCGCCGCGAAGGGCTCGTCCATCAGCAGGATCGGCCGGTCCATGATGAGGGCGCGGGCCAGCGCGACGCGCTGGCGCATGCCGCCGGAAAGCTGGCTGCAGGCCTTCTCCTCGAAGTTCCGCAGGCCCACCATGCCGATCAGCTCGCGGGCACGGGCGTAGCGCGCCTCGCGCGGAACCCCGGCCATCTCCAGCCCGAAGGCGACGTTGTCGATCACGTTGCGCCACGGGAACAGGTTGAGCGACTGCCACATCATCACCGAGCACCGGCCCGGCTTCGCCGGCGGCACGGCGGGGTTGCTCGGATCGACGATGCGGATGGCGCCCGAGGTCGCGGTCTCGATGCCGCCGACGATCTGGGCGAGCGTGCTCTTGCCGCAGCCGCTCGGACCGAGCAGGCAGGTGAGCGTGCCGGAGCGGAAATGGTGACTGATGCCGTCGAGGGCGCGTACGCCGTCGCCGCCGTCGTCCCAGACCTGGACCAGGTTCTCGACGATGATGTCCATGCGCGGGGGCTCGCCGGAGTTGCGCCGATCGGGGGAAGCCTCCGGAGGGGATCGGAAGCTCGATATTAATTATCTTAACGTTGAGCTTTTCATTTGCCCGGCCGCTCCGTCAAGCCCATTATGCGTGCGCACTGCCGCAATCGTCGGCTTCCGGCGTTCGCGGATGCACAGGCCCGTTTCGTTCATCCGCACACGACGACGTCACCGATACCCGACATGACCACCGAAGAGACCGATTCCGTCGCCCAGCTGCTCGCCGAATGGCGGCGCGAGCGGCCCGACCTCGATCCGACGCCGATCGGCGTGCAGGGCCGCGTCATGCGGCTCGCCGCGCACTTCCTGCGACACACCGACACGTGGCTCTCGCCGCTCGAACTCGGCTGGGAGGCGTTCAGCCTGATCGTGACGCTGCGCCGCTCCGGCAAGCCCTACGCGTTGCGCCCGACCGATCTGCTCGCCGAGTCGCTGCTCACCTCGGGCGCCATCACCAACCGCATCGACAAGGTGGAGGCGCTCGGGCTGGTCGAGCGGCACCCCGACCCGCGCGACCGGCGCGGCTTCATCATTCGCCTCACGCCGGCCGGCAAGCGGCTGGCCGACCGGGCGATCGCCGATCACATCACGGGGGTCGACGGTCTCCTGGGAGTGCTGTCGGGCGCCGAGCGCAAGCAGCTCGCGACGCTGCTGGCGAAGCTGCTGGCCGCCGTCGAGCAGACGGCGAAGCCGGCCAGGGGGGCACCCGCCAAGAGCGGGGGACGTCGGTCAGCGGCTGCCGCAGCCGGGCAGCGCGGCGAGGCGGAGGGCCAGGCGTCGCGCCGCGTCGGCCGCGGCGCCCGGCCCCGGGCCGACGGTGCAGGCCGCCGCGACGTAGCGGTCCGGCCGCACCACTAGCAGCGCGTCGCGGCCACGCAGCCGGCCGGTCAGCAGGCCGGCGACGTCGCGGCCGACCGGCACGTCCGGGAGACCGCGATAGGGATTGCAGTCGGGCGGCAGCACGGCGAGCCGGCGCAGGCGTGTCAGGCCGAGATCGCCGTCGAGGCGGGCGAGATGCGCCTGCGCCTCCGCCCCGGTCGCGACCAGGGCGAAGCCGTCGCCCAGCAGATCGTCGAGCCGGACGCGGCTGCGGTCCGGCCGCTCGATCTCGGGCTGCGGCAGCATGCGGCCGGCGAGGCCGAGCCCGTCGTCCTCGGGCGCGACGAGGCCTTCGCGGTAGAACGGCTTCGGCTTGTATCTCATCTCGGCGAACCAGGCCTGCACGGGCGGCACCAGGCCGGCGAGCCGGAACCCGGCGCGCACCAGCGTGCCCTGCACGGCCGAGGTCGGCATCATCACCCGCCCCATGGTCACGGCGAGCTTGATGAGGGCCCAGGCGTGCGGCGCGCGCTCGACTTGGTAGGTCGCGAGCAGATCGGCGCCGAGCTCGCCCTTCACGACGGCGGCGAGCTTCCAGGCGAGATTGTGGGCGTCGCGCAGGCCGCTGTTCATGCCCTGCCCGGCGAAGGGCGGCGACAGATGCGCGGCGTCGCCGGCGAGAAACAGGCGGGCCGTGTTCCAGCTGTCGGCGATGCGGGCGTGGAACACGTAGACCTGCCGGCGGACCACCGGCGCATCGGCATCAGGTCCGTGCGCGGCGAGCAGGGTCCTCACGAAGGACGGATCCGTCGCCGTCGCGTCGTCCTCGTCGTCGCGCAGCATGAACTCGTAGCGGCGGATGCCACCCGGCCCCGGCAAAGTGATCAGCGGGCGCGCCGGATCGCAGACCACGCGCGTCTGGCGCAGCCGCTCGGCGGTCGCGGCGAGGTCGACGATCAGCCAGCGCTGCCGGTAGGTCGAGCCCGTCATGGTGGCACCGACGATCTTCCGGAACTGGCTGCGTCCGCCGTCGCAGGCGGCGACGAAGCGGGCCCGCAGCTCCACCGGGCCGCCGGCCGGATCGCGCAGCGTCAGGGTGACGCCGGAGGCGTCCTCCACGGCCGACTCGCAGGCATGGCGGAACAGCGGCGTGACATTGGGGAAACGGGACAGGCCCGTGCGCAGCGTGGCCTCGAGCCGCGGCTGCTCGAAGGCGTTGCGCCGGGGAAAGCCGTAGTCGCGAGCGGTCGGCTCGACGGCGAGAAAACGCCGGCCGTCCGGCCCGAAATAGCGCGAGCCGTAGTCGAGGGCGACGTCGTGCAGCACCGCGTCGACCAGGCCGGCGGCCTGCAGGGTGCGCAGCGACTCGTCGTCGATCGAGACGGCGCGGGGCTCCTGCACGGTCCCTTCGTTTCGCTCGACCAGCACCACCGAGACGCCGGCGCGGCCGAGCAGATTGGCGAGCGTCAGCCCGGTGGGGCCGGCGCCGACGATGGCGACGTCGCAGGCGAGCGTCACGATGCGGCCGCGGTCGGTGCGTCGTCACCTGCGCCGAGCCGGGCGACGAGCCAGCCGGCCGAGGCGACGAGCAGCAGCACCAGCCGGTGCTCCAGCGCCGGGTCGAGCCGGGCGGCCTCGACCACCAGGCTGAGGCTCGCCGCGATGCCGAGCTGCGGCAGTGCGATCGGCACGGCCAGGCCGGCGAGCCCGTCGTCGATATCGCCGCGGCTGACGCAGTGGCCGCGGCGGCGCACCCCGGCGAGGATCTCACGCAGCGCCGCTATCTGCTCGGGCGCCGCGGCGGCTCCGTCGATGGTGTCGATCAGGCGGACCAGCCGTCGCGCGGGCAGCTGCGCCAGGATGGTCTTCGAGGTGGCGCCGCGGGTGAGCGGCATCGGCCGGCCGCGCTCGTAGCTCGGCGTCGCCGGCAGATCGCCGGCCCGGGTGTCGGCGACGCACATCACGGTGTCGCCGTAGAGCCGCGCCAGCAGCACGGCGCAGGGCACGCCCGCCTGCGCGGCGATGTCGGCGAGCCGCGGCTCGCCGATCCGGGTCAGCGGATCGGTGCGGCGGACCAGCCGGTCGAACTCGACGAAGGCGGCGCCGAGCCGGTAGTGCGCCTCGGTCGCCGGCTCGAGAAAGGCCTCGGCGACGAGCTCGCGCACCGCCCGGTAGACGCTGCTGGCCGGCTGGCCGAGCGCCGCCGCCATCTCGGGAACCGTCCAGGTCGCCTTGGCCTCGCCGAACAGGCGAAGGATCCGTACGAACCGCGACAGGCCCGCCGCCATCTCAGCCTCCCGGCTCGTCGGCGATCGGGTTGCGCAGGCGTCCGATGTCCTCGACCGCCACCTCGCAGACGTCGCCGGGCTTCATCAGGAGCTGCGGATTGCGCTTGAAGCCGACACCGCCCGGCGTGCCGGTGGCGATCACGTCACCCGGCGCGAGCCGCGTGAAGGTGGTGACGTAGGCGATGATCTCGGGAATGCCGAAGATCATGTCCCCGAGGGTGGCGTTCTGCACCACCTCGCCGTTGAGCGTCGTCGTGATGGCACGATGGTCGAGCCCGTCGATCTCGTCCGCCGTCACCAGCGCGGGGCCGAGCGCGCAGGTCCCCGGAAAGTTCTTGCCCGGTGTGAACTGGATGGTGTGGCGCTGGAAGTCGCGCACCGAGGCCTCGTTGCAAACCGTGAAACCGGCGACGAGCGCCATGGCGGCCTCCTGCGGCACGCGCCAGCCGGGCCGGCCGATCACGATGGCGAGCTCGCCCTCGTAGTCGAGCACGTGCGAGACCGCCGGCCGCACGATCGGCGCCTCGTGGCCGACCAGCGTGTCGGCGAAGCGGATGAAGACGGAAGGGTGCGCGGTCGGATCACGCTCGGTCTCGCGCCGATGCTCCTCGTAATTGTGCCCGACACAGAGGACCTTGTCCGGGTTCGGGATCACCGGCTCGTGGCCGAACTCGCCGGGCGCGTAGTCGACCGTGGTCGCGGCGGAGAGGTCGAAGGTCGCGCCGAGCGCCTTCGCCTGCAGGAAGGTTCTCAGATCAGGCAAGACGCTGCCGAGACGCGCGCCGAGATCGTGCACGCCGCCCGTCACGGCGATCCCGAAGCTGCGGCGCCCCTGCGCCGTGAACGACACGAATTTCATGATACGTCCTTCGTTCGGCGAGTGATGCCGTTTGGTCCGCCAGGCCGGACATCCACCATCCGCTCGTCACGGACGGGTCCGTCCGGCCGTCCACGATCTCGATCGCGACACTCAGCGGAGGCGTGGATGCCCGCGACAAGCGCGGTCATGACGACGCCGGAGAGCTTGGCACATGGTCATCGGACGTCCACACGCTCGCGCCCCCCCTCACGCCCGCATGATGGCGCGGCCCCACAGATTGAGGGTGCGCTCGGCGTGCGGCCATTCCTTCACCGGGCGATCGTGGATGACCTCGAGCTCGGCCGAGACCTCGATCCAGTTGCCGTCCGGGTCCTCGATGAAGACGAACAGGTTGTTACCCGGCCCGTGGCGGCCGGGTCCCCACATCAGGGTGATGCCGCGGGCGGCGAAGCGGTCGGCCCAGTCGCGGATCATGTCCCATTCGCCGGCCTCGTAGGAGTGGTGGTCGATGCCGGCGCGGTCCTGCAGGAAGCAGGCGATGGTGTGGTGCTCGTGATTGGCGCGCATGAACGAGGTGGTGACCCTGCCGGTCGCGTCGACCACCCGGTCCGACACCGCGAAGCCGAGCCGGCCCGCGTAGAACTCCTCGATCGCCTGGACGCTGCGGGTGGCGAGGGTGAGGTGCTGGACCGGGCCGCACAAGCCGCTGCGCGGCGGCTCCGGGGCGGCCAGCCCGAACGCGATCGCGTTGCCGTTCGGGTCGGTCACCGCGAACGCCCCGTCCTCGAGCAGCGGGGTCGGGAACGGCGCCGGGTCGAGCCCCTGCGCCCGCGCATATGCGCGCAGGCCGTCGAGGCCGGCAGCGTCGCGCACCGCGAATCCGGCATGGCCGAGCGTCTTGGCCGGCCCGTCGGTCACGACGAGGCGGCGGCCCGGCCCGGCGAGGACGAGGTCGCCGGCAGACCCGTCCCGCGGCAGCGGCGCCATGTCCATCGCGTCGGCGTAGAAGGCGGCGAGCCGCTCGGGATCCGGGCTCTTCAGATGCAGGTGGTGCAGATAGGCGCCGGCCTGGATCGCCGTCAGCATGACATCCTCCCTGATTATCGTTTTTTGATAATTATATTTACGACAAATAGCCGCTATATCAATTCTTGGCAATCGAGGACTTGGAGAGAGATCGCGTTGACGGTCCGGTCAGCCGCCGCCGGCGGCTCGTGGTCGCCGCGCACGGTCCCGGTCGACCTCCCGGCGCACCGCTCTGCGGAGGATCGCGGCGAACGACCGGGCCCCGGCGGAGCGTGCGCGGCTGCGCGGCCACAGCAGCCCCGGCACCCGGCGCGGCGTCGGCGCCTCGATCGCCACCGGGACCAGATCGGCGTCGGCCGCCACCGCACGATGCGGCACGATCGCCGCGATGTCGGAGCGCCGGGCCATCTCCAGCATCGAGCCGATGGTGTTCATCTCGACGATCACGTTCGGCGCGATTCCGGCCGCCGCGAACCAGCCGTCGAGCATGCGGCGGGTGGCGAAGTTGCGGGTCAGCAGGATCAGGGGCGTCCGGTGCAGCGCGCTCATCCGCACGCGGCGCCGCGTGGCGAGCGGATGCGCCGCCGTGACGGCGAGCACCAGCTCCTCCTCGTAGAGCGGCTCGAACACCAGGGCGTCGTCGGCGGCCGGCGCATAGGCGATCCCGACGTCGAGCGTGCCGTCGCCCACCCGCGCCTCGATCACCGGTGCGGCGAGATCCTCGATCACGAGGCGGACATCGGGATGCCGCGCCAGGAACGTCGCGGCACAGGCCGGCATCATCCGCATGTGCACGCTGTGGACGGCGCCGACCGCGAGCGTGCCGGCGAGCGCCTCGGTGCCGGTGCGCAGCGCGCGGATCGCCCCGTCAATGTCGTTCAGGGCCCGGGTGATGCTCGGCAGCAGCAGTTCGCCCTGCTCGGTCAGCGCGACGCGCTTGCCGGTGCGGTCGAACAGGCGCACGCCGAGCTCGTCCTCGAGCTGTCGGATCTGGTGCGACAGGGTCGGCTGGGTGACGTGCACCAGGGTCGCCGCGCGGGTGAAGCTGAGCTGCTCGCCGAGCGCCGTGAAGTAGCGCAGATGCCGGAGTTCCATGGAGCGAAGCCCCTTTGATAGACAACGTCTATGGATGTAATGCAAACAATCACCTTTGTCACTGAAACGGGCCCCCCTATGGTCGGCCCCGCCCCGCCGTCCGGCGCCGGCGCTTTCAATGGAATCGGCTTGTGACACGACGCGTTACCGTCACGTTCGACAACGGCCCGACCGCCGGGGTCACCTCCGGCGTGCTCGACCTGCTCGCCCGGCGCGGCATCGCGACGACCTTCTTCGTGATCGGCCGCAAGCTGCTCGATCCCGACGCCGCGGCGCTGGCCGAGGCCGCGCACGCCGCCGGTCACTGGATCGGGAACCACACCTTCACGCACTCGGTCGCCTTCGGCGACGATCCGGATGCGGCCTATGCGGCGCGCGAGATCGAGGCGACGCAGGCGCTGATCGGCCCGCTGGCCCACCCGGACAGGCTGTTCCGGCCCTACGGGAACTCGGGGAAGATCGGCCCGCACCTGCTCAGCCGCGCGGCGGCCGACCTGCTGGCGCGCCAGCGCTACACCTGCGTCCTGTGGTCGAGCGTGCCGGGCGACTGGCGCGACCCCGAGGGCTGGGTCGATCGCGCCGTCGCCGACGTCGCGGCGCGGGACTGGACCGTGATGGTGCTGCACGACATCGCCACCGGCTGCCTGCCCCGCCTCGCCGAGCTGATCGCCCGCCTCGACGATCTCGGCGTGACCTGGACGCAGGAGTTTCCCGACGACGTGGTGCTCCTGCGGGCCGGCCGGCCGGTGAGCCTCTCGGCGACCCATCTGGCGGAGGCCTGATCGGCCGGACCGAGCCACCGCCCCGCGGCCGGACGACTCGCCGAAGCACACGAAGACGAACGCCCCAAACAGAACCACACGGAGGAACGATCTTGGTCACCGTCTCGCGATCCACGCTTGTCCGCGGTCTCGCCGGCCTGCTCGCCGGGATCGCCGTCGCCGCCGCTCCGGCCGCCGCCTCGGCCGAGACCTATCCCTCCCGGATCGTCCGGATGGTCGTCGGGTTCGGTCCCGGCACGTCCACGGACATCATCGCCCGGCTGATCGGCAACGCGCTCTCGGCCGAGCTCGGCCAGACCATCGTGGTCGAGAACCGGCCCGGCTCCGGCGGCTCGATCGCCACCGCCGCGGTCGCCCGCTCCACCCCGGACGGCTACACGCTGACGATGGGCACGGTCGGCACCCACGCCATCAATGCCGGCCTGTTCCCGCGCCTGCCCTACGACCCGCTGAAGGACTTCGTGCCGATCGCGCTGGTCGGCTACACGCCGACGCTCCTCGTGGTACCGAAGGCGCTGCCGGTCGCCAACGTCGCCGAGCTGGTCGCCCATGCGAAGTCGCGGTCCGACGGCGTCGCCTTCGCGTCCGCCGGCACCGGCACGTCCGGCCATCTGGCCGGCGAGTTCCTGAAGAGCGCGTCCGGCGCCAAGATGGTGCACGTGCCCTACAAGGAGGGCGGCACCGGCCTCACCGATCTGATGGCCGGCCAGGTGCAGTTCATGTTCTATCACCCGGCCGCCGTGATGCCGCACGTGCGCTCCGGCGCCCTCAAGGCGATCGCCGTGTCGAGCGCGCGCCGCAGTGCCGCGGCGCCCGACGTGCCCACCATGGTCGAGCAGGGATTCCCGAGCTTCGACCTGGTGGCGTGGTTCGTCCTCTATGCGCCGGCCGGTACGCCGGAGCCGGTGCTCGCCCGTCTGCGCGACACCACCGCCCGGGTGCTCACCGGCGCCGAGGTCTCCGGTCAGCTGCGCGCCCAGGGCGTCGAGATGCTGCCCCTCGACGCCGCCGCCTTGGACAAGTTCTGCCGGGACGAGGTGAAGAAGTGGACCGATCTGGTCGTCGCCTCGGGCGCCCGGGTCGAATGACGGGCGCTCCGTAAGCCCGCGGCGGCGGGCCGGCCGCCGCGGCATCGCACCGCCGGCCGGCCTCGAACCGCAGCGCCGCATCCGGGTTGACGTGGCATCGACGCACGCCCGGAGCCGCGCGATGCCACCTCTCGTCCATCGTCGCGGTGACGCCGCCGCGGCCGCCTCGGTTCGGCCGGTTCCCGTTCTCCGCGGCCCCTGGGGTGCGGTGCTGTCGCTCGCCTGGGTGGTGCTCGCCTTCGCGGCCGAGCCGCCGCTGCGCGACGCGGCCGCGGCGATGGGGCTGCCGGCCCGGGCCGGTGGCGGCGGGCTGCCGCAGGCCCTCGACTCGCTGGCCGCGTGGGGCAGCATCCTCCTGGTGGTGGTGCTGGCGGTCCGGCTGACCGACGTGCCGCTGCGCGACTACCTGGGCTGGCGGCGGCCGCGGCCGGGCGACCTCGTGCTGGCCGCGGGCTTCGTGCTGACGCTCTACGGCGCCCTGGTCGCCATCACGCTGCTGGCCGACACCGCCGCCGTGCATGCCGGCCGTCCCGGCCGGACCGCGCCGGGCGCCGGGCCGGTCGCCGTCGTGCTCGCCTGGTCGTCGACCGTGCTCCTGGCGCCGATCGTCGAGGAGAGCCTCTTCCGCGGATTCCTGTGGCGGGGCATCGCCAACCGGCACGGCGTCGCCGCGGCCCTGGTGCTGACCTCGGTGGTGTTCGCGGCGTTCCACTGGGGCTACTGGATGCGGGGCGGCGGCATCGACCTGCTTTCGGTCGTACACTATCTCGTGATGGGCGGCGTGCTGGGGGCGTTCCGGCTGGCGAGCGGCTCGACCCTCGTTCCGATGGTGGCGCACGGGCTCGCCAATGCGTCCCTGGCCGCCTTTCCGACCGTGGTGACGGCCCTGGCCTGAGCCCGCCACGGTCCCGGGCGCACTCCGGCGTCGCGCCGGTGGCATACGGCAGGCGTTGAAGCCGCGGCCGGACCGGCCTATATCAGCGGCTCTCAACCAGACCGCGGGATGGTCGGACCACGGGCCCCGGGCCCGCTCCGGCCGTTCCGCACGACACCGGAGACCGAATGGCCCGCTTCCGCGACAACGAGCTGCAGGACCGCCAGAGCAATGCCAACGCCGCCAGGAAGGCGCTGCTGGAGAAGTTCAAGACCGCGGTGACGGATCCTGCCCTGGAAGAACGACGCGCCGCCCTGGAGGCGGAACGCCTCGCCCGCAAGGCGGAGCGCGACGCGATTCGCGCCAAGCGCGAAGCCGAGGCCGCCGAGAAGGCCCGCATCGAAGCCGAGGCGGCCGAGAAGGCCCGCCGCGAGGCCGAGGCCATCGCCGCCCGCGAGGCCGCCGAGCGGGCCGAGCGCGAGGCGCGCGAGGCGGAGGAACGGGCCGCCGCCGAAGCCGCCCTCAAGGCGGAGCAGAAGGCCGCCCGCGATGCCCGCTACGCCGCCCGCAAGGCCGCCAAGAAGGAGCGCCGTCGCGGCTACTGAGCCACGGCCGGCGCCCGCCGGCCCGATCCCCTCGCCGGCTCCCGACCGCCCACCGCCGAATCCCCGTCCCGCCGCCACCGGCTCGCCCTCGGCGCCGGTCTTCGGCCGTCCGACATCGGTCTCGCGAGACCGTGACGTCGTCGCGAGATGGAGTAGTCAGCCGACCAGCAGCGCGGCGCGCCCCGTCACGGCGCCGCGCTCGACCAGGTCGTGGACGGTCTCGGCCTCGTCGAGCGGCCGGACCACGCTGACCAGCGGCCGGATCTCGCCGCGGGCGACGAGGTCGAGGCACGCGTGGATGTCGCGCCGCGTGACGTAGCGGCTGCCGAGAATCTCCTGCTCGCCGGCGAGCAGCGCGAGCGACGACACGCCGAACGGCTGGCCGGCCCCGCCGAGCGTGACGAGGCGTCCACGCGGGCCGAGCGCCCGCACACCGGCCTCCAGGGTCGCAGTCGCCGAGACATAGTCGATCGCCACGTCCACGCCCTGCCCTTTCGTCAGCTCGCGCAGCACCTCGGCGACGTCGCCGTCGCGCGGATTCACGATCTCGTCGGCCCCGGCCCGGCGGCACGCCTCGGCCTTGTCGGCGGCGATCTCGACGGCGACGACCCGGGCGCCGGCCCGCCGCGCCATCATGAGCTGGTGGATGCCGAGCCCGCCGCCGGCCCCGAACACCGCGACCGTCTCGCCCGACTTCACGCGCGCCCGCCTGAGCACCTTGTACGGCGTCGCGACGGCGTCGGTGACGACGGCGATCTCGGCCGGCCGGGCGCGGTGGTCGAGCCCGGGCGGCAGCCGGACGAAGATGTGGGCCGGCAGCCGGACGTACTCGGCATAGCCGCCGTCGCAGTCGACCCCGACATTGCCACCGCCGTGCGGGCACAGCGGCTCAAGCTCGTCGCGGCACCACGCGCAGCGGCCGCAGTTCAGGTAGTAGTAGGCCGTCACGGCATCGCCGACCGACAGCCCGGCGACGTCGCGGCCGACGGCGACGATCTCGCCCGTGATCTCATGCCCGATGACCCGCGGGAAGCGCACCGCCTTCCGCCCCGCCTTGACGTGCTGGATGGTGAGGCCGGCGCCGCAGGCGAGCACCCGGGCCACCGCCTCGCCCGGGCCCGGCACCGGGTCCGGCCGCTCGGTCATGACGAAGGCCGATCCGGCGGCCTCGAGGACCATGGCTTTGATCGGACGGTCTCCCGCGGTGGGGTGGACGAGGAACGACGATCGGCCGGGTGCGACACGGCCGCAGTGGACGGCCCCCAGAATGACGCGCCGCCCCGCTTGACGCAAAATCTCGAATCGCGCGCTCATCCAAGGTACTATGAGGCGGGTGCCGGACCGAGATCGGCGGCGTCCGTCAAGCACCTTTCGGAAGCCGCAGCCGGCGAACGGCGATTTGGATTTGTCGATTTGGACAAGGATTTGGATCGAGGGACGACCCGATCGGCCGGCGTGCCGATCGCGTCGGAGGACGGTGCGCCAGCGCGCCGCATCGTCTCGCCGCTCCGCGGCTCCCGGCACCGTTTCGTCCCGCTCGCGGTCGCCGTGTCGCCCGTGATTTCAAATGCCGCATCAGGAGCGTTCGACCATGTCTGATCCCTCGCCCGTGACCAAGCCCACGATCACTCCGGTCGATACCCCGACCGCCCGACCTGCCGACCCGATCGTGGCGCCGCGGACCACCGAGCCGCCGCCCCGTCGCGAGCCGCCCACCACCATCGTCGACAAGGCGATCGAGGTCACCAAGGCCTACGCGCAATATGTCTGGGCCGACCTCAAGGTGCTGTTCGTCGAGATCAAGCCGGCCTTCGTCAAGTTCGCGGTCAAGCAGAAGAACTTCCTGATCGGCCTGGTGATCCTCATCCTGCTGCTGCTCTGGCTGTTCTGACGGCCGCATCGAGCCGCAGCTGTCGAAGACCCCGCGGCGCCGGACGGCTCGCGTCCGGTCGTGGTTGTCTGCGGCTCAGCGGCGCCGGAAGCCCTCGCGGATCGTGTCCATGCGATCGGTGCCGCCGCTGCCGAAGCGGGCCGGCGGCTGCTCGAAGATGTCGCACGAGGCCGAGCCGTACGGGACGATCCAGCCGGTGTCGTTGTCGAACACGTATCGGGGACAACGGCCGTCGTGGTTGGGCGCGAGCCGGATCGTGCCGACATGGCTGACCTCGCGATCGAGCGGCGGCGTCGACAGGAATCGACGGATCGGCCGGTCGAAGGTCTGCTCGACCGTCAGGGTGGCCACGATCATGGCGACGAAGACGATGCAGATCAGCACCACCCTGCGGCTCTGAACGACCCGGCGCTCGACAGGACGTGGTGAACGGTTCTGCATCGCAATCCAATCCACCTGAAACAGCCGATCGAGCATGCGCGGCGGTCGTCAATTCCCGGTTAACCGCCGCCCGCGTCATCGCGTCTCATCGGCCGGCCGCGGCCGGTTCCTAACTCCGCCGGGCATCCACCGTCGCGGGCCGGTCGGTCCGCCACCGCCAGGGGCCGTCCTCGGCCGCCGCGGCCAGCGCCGCGACGAGGCCGTGGTCGGGCGACAGCGCACATGCCGGGTCCGTGGCCCGGGCGTCGCCCGTGAGGGCGAAGGCCTGGCAGCGGCAGCCGCCGAAGTCGCGCTCCCGCTTCGGGCAGCTCGCGCACGGCTCGCGCATCCATTCCGTTCCACGGAACGCCGCGAAGGCCGGCGACTCCCGCCAGATCGATTCGAGCGCATGGTCGCGCACCGACCAGAATGCGAGACCGGGGATCGTCGGCGCCGCGTGGCACGGCAGCACCAGGCCTGACGGAGTCACGACGAGCGAGCGCCGTCCCCAGCCGCCGAGGCACGGCTTCGGCACGCCGGAGAAATGGTCCGGCATGACCGCGTCGATCACCAGGTCGCCGCGGTGCCTGTCGCGCAGGATCGCGATCTCGCGCTCGGCGGCGTCGACCTGACCGCGCCGCGGCATCAGGGCGGCCCGGTTGGCGAGCGCCCAGCCGTGATACTGCACATGCGCGATCTCGATCCGCCCGGCGCCGAGCGCCGCCGCCAGCGCGACCATCTCCGGAATGCGCCCGATGTTGCCGCGGTGAATCACGCAGTTGAGCGTCAGCGGCAGGCCGAGCGCCACCGCCTCGCGCGCCAGCGCGGCCTTGCGCGCGAAGGCACCGGGCCTCCTCGCGACGTGGTCGGCGGCATCCCGGTCGCTGTCCTGCACGGAGATCTGGACGTGATCGAGCCCGGCCGCGGCGAGCGCCGCGAGCCGCCGTGCGTCGAGCCCGACCGCCGACGTGATCAGGTTGGTGTAGAGCCCCGCGGCGCGGGCCGCCGCCACGATCTCGACGAGGTCGCGCCGCAGCGCCGGCTCGCCGCCGGACAGATGGAGCTGCAGCACCCCGAGCCCGGCCGCCTCGCGGAAGACGCGGGTCCAGGTCGCGGTGTCGAGCTCGTCGGCGCGATGCTCGAGCGCCACCGGATTCGAGCAGTACGGGCATCCGAGCGGACAGCGGTGGGTCAGCTCGGCGAGGAGGCCGAGCGGCGGCGGCACGGTGGCGGCACGGCCCGTCACAGCTCCACCAGCCTCTTGTCGGCCAAGCTGCGCAGTAGCGCCGAGACATCGGCGAGGATGCGGTCCCGGGGCGCCGTGTAGCGGCCCGCGAGATCGTCGACGACTGCCGCGACGCTGCGGGTGCCGTCGCACAGGTCGAGCACCGCCGCGGCGACCTCGTCGAGCTTGAACAGCCGCTCCGGCGCGAGCAGCACGCGGCCGCCGTGCGCGGCGCTCTCGACCATGCGGACGCCACGGGCGAGCCGCGGCACCGCGTCCGCGACGATCGAGTCCGGGCCCGGCATGGTCATGTGGCGGCTCCCGGATGATCGGCCGGCACGAAGGCACCCGGCGGGACGAGGCCCGGCGCCACATAGGCGGCGTGCAGCGCGTCGAGCATCGCCCACAGCACGTCGCACTTGAACCGCAACGCGTCCTGGACGCCACGCTGCGCGTCCGGCGTGGTGGCGTGGCGCTTCACATAGGCAAGCGCGAACGCGCTGTCGCGCGCCGCTCGCGGCGGCCGCTCGGCGAAATAGGCGAGCGTCTCGGGCGTGACGAAATCGTAGTGCTTCAGCATCCCGGCGACCCGCTCGCCGATGATGGCGGGCGAGAACAGCTCGGTCAGCGACGAGCCGATCGCCTCGACCAGGGGCCGGCTGCGCACGAAGTCGAGATAGGCGAGCGCCGCGAAGCGCATCGCCGGCAGCGCCTGCCGCTGGGAGACGACCATGTCCCGATCGAGCCCGAGCCCGTCGGTGAGCTTCAGCCAGCGGGCGATGCCACCGTCGTCCGCCGTCTCGCCGTCGTGGTCGACGAGACGCGAGCGCCAGGCGCGCCGCACCTCCACATCGTCGCAGCGCGCCATCAGAGCGGCGTCCTTCTGCGGGATGACCGCCTGATAGCACCAGCGATTGAGGGCCCAGGCCTGCACCTGACCCCGGCTGCAGCCACCCGTGTGCAGCAGCCGGTGGAACGGATGGTGATGGTGATAGCGCTCGGCCCCGATGGCGCGCAGCCTCGCCTCCAGCTCGTCCGGCGACAGGACGCTCACAGCACGATCTCCATGCCGTCCGCGGCGATCTCCCATCCGGCCGCGACGACACGCCGGCGCTCGGGCGAGTCCTCGAACAGCACCGGGTTGGTGTTGTTGAGATGGATGTAGATGCGCCGGCCGTGCAGGAAGGTGAGCGCATCGAGCGAACCGCCGTCCCCGGTGATCGGCACATGGCCCATGCGGCGCGAGCTTTTCGATCCGGTGCCGGAGGTGATCATCTCGTCGTCGGTGAACAGGGTCCCGTCCATCAGCACCACGTCGGCGCTGGCCAGCCGGGCGCGGATCGCGGGGCCGATCTCCGCGATCTCCGGCACGAAGACGAGATGCCGGCCGCCGGCACGCACCGAGACCCCCGTCACGGCGCCGTCCGCCGGCGCCTCCCCCACGGCCCGCTCGAGCCACAGCGGCACCTTGCCGGGCACCGGGAACAGCTCGATGGACAGGCCGGCGATGTCCACCGGCACGTCGGGCACGAGGGTACGGCGGTCCACGGCATCCGCGGCGAGCACGTCGAACATCGGATTGGTGGTCAGCACGGTCTGGACATAACCGTCGGCCAGGAGTGCGAAGGGCTGGCCCTCGCGCAGATGCAGCAGGCCCGCCGCCTGATCGATCTCGGCCCCGGTCAGAACCACGGCCGCGATCGGACTGTCGCGCAGCCCGGCGCTCGCGCGCGGCGTGAGCGCCGGCGCGGCCAGGAGCTGCTGACGAAGGTCCGGCGGCGCATTGAGAAGCACGACCCGCTCGCCGTCCGCCGAGACGGCGACGCAGGTCTGGGTGCGTGGTCGAACGGCTCCGTTCGAGCTACGGGCGGCCTGGCAGATCCCGCACCGGCAGTTCCATTGCGGCACGCCGCCGCCGGCAGCCGAGCCCAGCACGATCGCCCTGAGACCGACCACCGGGGCGCCTACGGCAACTCAAATCTCGGGCGGCAGATAGCCGTTGATCTCGAGTCCGAGACAGATCTCGATCAGGACGGGGGTGGTCCACGGCATGACGGTCCTTTCGCGGTCGAAGCGGTCCGAAAGGAAACCGCGCCGCCCCGTCGAAGTTCCGGGCCGGCGCGGCGATGTCGCGGACGTCACCGGCATCCCGGTCCCGGGCCGTCCCCGCAGCCGAGTCCGCTGACGTCATCACGCGGCGGTCGGAAGAGCTGACGTCATCACGCCGCGGTCGGAAGAATCGCGACGACCCGGCGGGTTTCCGGCTCGACGACCACCAGCCGCCCGGGCATCAGGAGGTATTGCTTGCCCGCATGGGCCGGAAAGGCCGCGGCGAGTTCGGGCGTCACGTCCTGCAACTCGACCTGGCGAGGCACCGCGACGCCGACCGCGACCGTGAACGCGACCTGATTGGCCTGCTGCCCGGCATGGGCCTGCGCGAAACTGCGGAGCGCCTCCTGTTGCGGCGGCGTCAGCTGCACCTGGTTCTCGGCGGTCGCGGATATTCCCTCGTTGCGGCCGACAGCGATCGGATCGGGCGGCGCCGCGGCGGCATCGGGCGGCGTCGGAGAGCGCCCGACCGTGCTGGTGCCCTGGTCCTGCCCGAACCGCGGGCCGGTCGCGTCGGTCGTCGACTGGTGGCGGTCGTAGCCGGGCACCAGCATCCAGACCAGCAACGCGAGTCCGACGAGAACGGCCGCGGCGGCACCGCCCATCATCACCCGGCGGGTTCCCCGTCGGTCCTGGGGAGTCGAAACGTCCATGAGCATTCCTCGTCGCGGCTGTCGGCGTTGCAGCTGTCGGCGAGCGCACGATCGCCCGCCCCTCGCAGGTGAAACGCCGCCGGCGCCACCGGGTTGCCGCCCGCGTCGCGGCCACGCGCAACCCAAGGACGTTCCTACCGCCAGGAACGCTCGCGCGCTGCGCCCGTTGGCCCGGACGAGCACCCGTGCCGCCGGACCGTCCCGCCCGGCACGGGACGCGCATCATCCCCGCCGGAGGCACCGCGCCATGTCGGCCGAGAAGACGTCGAAGACCTTCACGTCGCAGAAGGACCCGCCCGAGGGCTCGCGCGAGGTGATCGACCGCGAGCTCGCGCGCCAGGAGCGCCAGGCGAAAGACGCGCCGCAGACGCCGGGCGCCGGCACGGACGGCGGCGACACGGCCGCCTCCGGCGACGCGAACCGCACCCGCTGACCAGGAGGGCCGCATGGGCCGCCAGATTCCGCTCGACGACAGAACGCGCGCCGACGATCCGCGGCGCGACGCGGCCCGCGACGACGGCACCCACGAGGTGTTGCCGGACCTCGCCTATCAGCGTCTCGCCATCGTCAACGTGTGCTTCGTCGGCCCGATCGGCGCGGCCGACGGCGGCTGGGTGCTGGTCGATGCCGGCCTGTTCGGCACGGCGGCACTGATCCGCTCCGCCGCGGCACGCCGGTTCGGCGAAGCAAGTCGCCCGTCAGCGATCGTGCTCACCCACGCGCATTTCGATCACGTCGGCGCGCTGGAGACGCTAGCGGACGCGTGGGACGTCCCGATCTACGCCCATCCCCTCGAGCATCCCTATCTCACCGGCGACGCCGCCTATCCGGCCCCCGACCCGACCGTCGGCGGCGGCCTGATGGCGCTCGCCTCGCCGCTCTATCCCCGCGGCCCCGTCGACGTGCGGACACGGCTGCGTGCGTTGCCGGCGGACGGCAGTGTCCCGGTGCTGCCCGGCTGGTGCTGGATCGCGACGCCGAGCCATTCGGCCGGCCATGTGTCGCTCTGGCGCGAGGCCGACGCCACCCTGATCGTCGGCGACGCTTTCGTCACCACCAAGCAGGAGTCGGTCTACGCCGCCGCCATGCAGACGCCGGAGCTGCACGGGCCGCCCATGTACTACACGACCGACTGGGAGGCGTCGGCCGCATCGGTCCGCCGCCTCGCCGCGCTCGAGCCGGAGATCGTGATGGCGGGTCACGGCCGGCCGATGCGCGGAGCCGCGTTGCGCGATGCCCTGCGCCTGCTCGCCGACAACTTCGCGGAAATCGCCGTGCCCGAGCACGGCCGCTACGTCGACACGCCGGCGCGCGCCGCCGACGGCACCGCCTATGTCCGATAGACATCCCCGGATAGACATCCTCCAGACCACCGGAGACCACGATGCCCGACACCCGTCAGCTCGCCATGGTGACCGGTGCCTCCACCGGCATCGGATTCGAGCTCGCCAAGGTCTGCGCCCGCAACGGCTTCGATCTGATCGTCGCGGCCGACGAGCCGCGCATCCACAACGCGGCCGAGAACTTCCGCGAACTCGGCGCGTCGGTCGAGGCCGTGGAGGTCGATCTCTCGACCCGCGAGGGCGTCGACCGCTTCCATGCCGCCGCCGGCGGGCGACCGATCGATGCGCTGCTCGCCAATGCCGGACGCGGTCTCGGCCACGGCTTTCTCGAGCAGCCGTTCGACGACTTCCGCCGCGTCATCGACACCAACATCACGGGAACCATCTATCTCGTCCAGAAGGTGGCCCGGGACATGCGTGCACACGGCCGCGGCCGCATCATGCTGACCGGCTCGATCGCCGGCTTCGTGCCCGGCACCTATCAGGCCGTCTACAACGGCACCAAGGCGTTCATCGATTCCTTCTCGTTCGCCCTGCGCAACGAGCTGAAGGACACGGGCGTCACCGTGACGTGCCTGATGCCGGGACCGACCGATACCGAGTTCTTCGAGCGGGCCGGCATGACGGACACCAAGGTCGGGACGGCCGAGAAGGACGATCCCGTCATGGTCGCCGAGACCGGCTTCCAGGCGATGATGAAGGGCGACGGCGACGTGGTCAGCGGCTGGAAGAACAAGCTGCAGACCATGCTGGCGACCGTGACGCCGTCCGGCCTGCTGGCCGAGCAGCATCGCAAGATGGCCGAGCCCGGCTCCGGCCGAAGCTGACGGTGCGGAAGCCGACGGCGCGCGAGACGCTCTTGTTGCGACGCTACGCTTCTTGCTCTTGCGACGCTTCTTGCGAACCTGCCTTTGCGAACAAGACGCGACGTGAAACCACACATCATGAAAAAACCTCCGGGGTGAAAGGACGCCCCGGAGGCTCGATCGGTTCAGTCGTTCGGATCGGCGTTCAGGCCGCCGCCGCCTCGCGAGCCAGATAGGCGAGCGTCACGTCCTTCACGTGCGCATCGATCCACGCCGCCATCTCCTCCTCTTCCTTCAACGACTGGCTCAGCAGCGAGGCGGCGTCCACGCCGGCGCGGTCGGCGAGCGCGATCAGCGACTTGTAGGCGGCGATCTCGTAGTGCTCGAACGCGTTGTTGGCGAACGTGTTCTTGAGGATCTCGTCGCCCGCCGGCATGTGTCCGACCGCGGCCATGTTGCCCATGAACGCCATCGTCACGTCCTTCAGGGTCGACGCGCTGGCGTCGCACGCCTCCAGGCAGCGATCGAGCCGCCCGATCTGGGAGCGCGTCTCTTCGAGGTGCCGGCGCAGGCGCGCCTGAACCTCGGGGTAATCGTCGGTGCGCTCGATCTGGCGCTCCATCAGTTCTTCGGCCTGGCGCTCCATCGCATGGGCGTTGCGCAGGCCGGTCACGAACAGGTCGCGGGCAGTGTGCGGCATGATGGCGGTCTCCGGCTCCGGTCGGGAAGATTCGGGCGGCAGCGGTGTGCCTCGCCCGGGGATCAACCATCGCGACACCGGCCTGTTCCTTCGGGGCATCGTGAGACGTCCACCGATCGACGTCTCCGGGACGCCGTCAGGAACCGCATGCCCACGACCCGGTTTCCGGAACGGCGGCCGACGGCTGCCGCGCCACGACTCCGGGACGAGGTGGGCCGTGATGATCCGCATTCTGATCGCTCTGTGCGTCGCCGTGTTCTGCGCCGTGACGGTCTCTCAGCCGAGCGCCAACGACGCGTTCGACTTCTGGCGGCGCGAATGGTCCGGCTGGGGCGCAACGCCACCACCGCAGCCGCCGTCCTGGGGAAGCTCCTGGGGCAACCCTTGGGGCGCTCCGTGGGCCGCGCCCCCTCGGCAGCCGCCGTCGATCACGATCACGCCGCGGAGCCGCGGCACGGACAGCCGCGGCACGGAGAGCCGCAGCTCCGGCGGCAGCCGCGCCTGGTGCGTGCGGACCTGCGACGGATTTTACGTCCCGCTCGACCAGGGCGTCAGCCGTGCCGAGGCGAAGCGCAGCTGCGACGCGATATGCCCCGGCACCGAGACCGCGGTGTTCCGCGGCGGCGCCGACGGTCCGGACGGCATCGCCGATGCGGTCTCGTCGAGCGGAAAGCGCTACGGCGCGCTGCCGAAGGCCTTCTCGCACCGCACCGCGCTCGATGCGGCCTGCCGCTGCAGCGCCGCCCCGAAGGGCGCGCTGGCACGGCTGCGCCAGGACGCCACGCTGGTGCGGGGCGACATCGTCGTCACCGAGGCCGGCGTCCACATCTTCACCGGCGGCGGACGCCCGCCGCACGAGGATCGCGACTTCACGCCCTATCGCGAAGCCGGACGGCTGCCCGCGAAGCTGAAGCGCTATCTCAGCGAAATCGACCGTGCCTATGCGAGCGCGCCGGAGCGCCTCGCGACTCGGAACGACGCCGAGACGCGGGAGCCGCGGCGGGCCGAGACCCGGGCGGAGCGCCGCGCCGCGCGCCGCGCGGAGCGTCGGGCTCGCCGCGAGGCGGCGCGAGCGGAACGGGCCGCGGCGCGGGCGGCCGCGAAAGCCGCGCGCGAGCCGGCCGGCGACCCGGACGTTCAGACGCCGGCGGCCGTCGCGCCGGCCGCATCACCCGCCGTGGCGACGGGGCGCGGCCCCTGAACGGCCCTCATTCGTCATTCGTCGCGGAGACGCGGCAGCCGGAAGCGGAACACGGTGCCGCCGGCGGGATTCCGCTCGGCCCAGATCCGCCCGTGATGTGCCTCGATGATATTGCGGCACACCGAGAGCCCGATTCCCATGCCCTGGCTCTTGGTCGAGACGAACGGCATGAACAGCCGGTCGGCGATTTCCGGGGCGAGGCCGGAGCCGGTGTCGGCGACGGCGACCTCCACGTGCCCGCCGGCGGCGACGAGCCGGATGTCCAGCTCCTTGCGCTCGCTGGTCTCCATCGCCTCGACGGCGTTGCGCACCAGGTTGAAGACGACCTGCTGGATCTGGACCTTGTTGACCAGGATCTCGCCCGGCGCGTCGAGGTCGAGGCGGACCGCGACGCCCTTGTGCTTCGCCGCCGCCAACGCCAGCGTGCAGGCCTCGCGCATCAGCGTCGCGGCGCCGACCACCCTCAGCTCACCCTCGCCCTTGCGCACGAAGTCGCGCAGCTGCCGGATGATCTCGCCGGCCCGCAGCGCCTGCTCGCTGATCATGCGCATCAGCTCGACCAGCTTGTCGCGACGGGCCTCGTCGAGCCCGTCCCGGCCGACCAGGCGCTGGCAGCCGCCGATATAGACCGCGACCGCGGTGAGCGGCTGGTTGAGCTCGTGCGCGAGGGCCGCCGCCATCTGCCCCATGTCGGACAGGCGGGAGAGATGCAGGAGCTCGGCCTGCAGGGTCCGCCGCTCCTCCTCGGCGCGCTTCTCCTGGTCGATGTCGACGATCATCTGCACGGCGCCCGAGACGGCGCCGTTCTCGTCGCGGAACGGCAGCGCCGCGACGCGCGTCCAGGTCGGCGGCTGGGTGGCGTCGCCGCGGAAGAAGAACTCGACGCCGGGCCAGACCGGCTCGCCGCGCAACGCCCGTGCCGATGGATAGTCCTCGCGGGGGATCCGCCGGCCGTTCGCGTCGACGCCCTCCCACAACGGATGGCGGGCGTCGTCGCGCGACGGCACGATCCGCGGCACGAAGCGGCGATAGTTGCCGTTGGCGACGATCGTCCGTCCCTCGCGGTCGACCAGCGACACCCCGACCGGCAGCACGTCGAGAATCGCCGCCATCCGGTGTTCGTTCTCGCGCAGCGCCCGCTCGCGGGCGACGATCGTGCTGGCCGCCGTGTCGAGCGCGTGGAGCGCGTGATCGACCTCCGGCACCCAGGTCGGGCGGACGGCGGGCAGTTCGCCGCGCTCCAGCCGCGCCGCGCCCGTCTCCAGGGCGGCGATCGGACCGGTGATCCGCCGCGCCGCCCAGCCGGCGAGCAGCATGCTGAACAGCGCCACCCCCGAGGTCACCAGCACGGCCGTGATCATGGTGCGGCGGATCGGAGCCTCGAACACGTTCCGCTCGGTCGCGACCCCGACCACCCAGCCGCTCATCCGCGACACCGAGGTGGCGTTGATGAGCGGCCGGCCCTCGACGCTGCGCACCTCCGACATGCCGTCGACATGCATGACGGCGCGCCATTCGGCCGAGGCCGGGCTGCCGACCCAGCGGTCGTGGTCGAGGGAGCGGGCGACGAAGTTGCCCTCGCGATCGACCACCCCGACCAGCCAGCCCGGCGGCAGGCGCCGGTCGTTGAGGAGATCCCGGAACGCGTTGGCCAGCACGCCGATCAGCAGGTAGTAGGCGGGGCGACCGTCCCGGAAGACCGGCACGCCGGCGCCGACCACCGCACCGCCGGCGACCGGCCCCATCACGACGTCGGTGAACTCGACCCGCCTCTCGGCGAAGGCGCGCGCCGCGCCCGCCATCACGCTGTCGGGCGCCCGCGGCAGCGCCTCGTCCTGCGGCAGCAGCGTGTTCATCAGCTGCTGGCCGTCGGGCGACACCAGCGTCACCCAGGCGCCGGGCAGCCCGATGGTGGCCCGCTCCGCCTCGCCCCGAAACACGACGAGATCGTTCACCTGCAGCGCCGGCGACTCGCCGAGCGCCTGGCCGACCGCGACATAGTTGCCGAGCTGCGCCTCGACCGCGCTCATGATCGAATGCGCCGCGTAGAGGATCGCCTGGGCGTTGCTCGCGCGCTCCCGCTCGACGAGCTGCCAGACGGTGGCGGCGGACAGGAGCACCATCGGCAGGGCGACCATGACGACGATCAGGATCAGCCGCTGGCGGACCGAGAGGCCGGGCGTGGCGGACTTGTCCGCCCCGGCACCAGGCGACGCTGACGCTGCACTCGTCTCCTCCGGCGGCGACGGGCACGCCGGCTTCGGTCCCACTTGCATGGAGGCTCCTCGACAGGCCCGCAATATAGAAGGGCGAAAACAAACAGGCTTCGGTAGAACCACGCAGAATTGCGCCGTGCATCCGGGCGGGCGCGAACACCGGGTCGGAATTGCATGATGAGCGCAGAACTATGGACCGGCTCTACTGAATCACCACCGCGCCGCATCGCCCGCGCGCAGACGATCCCGGCGCGCTGCTGGCAATCTCAAGACGTGCGCGTCCGAACACTGGCGTTCCGGACGCATACGGCGGATGCGCGCCCCTGGCGCATCTGCGACCCTGGCACCGCCCGACGGCGGGATCGGCCCGGACCGGCGCCGCGACGGCCGGCACCGCGGCGATGCTCCGGCTCGCGTCCTCAACCCGACCTTAACCAAAGATCATCAAGTTGGAGCCGGCCTCGCCGCCGGCCCGCGGCGACGCTCCCTGTCCCCGGACGCGACTGCGGCCGTCGCCGAGCTTGCGAGACCGACCTTGCGTGACGCCATCCTTGCCACTGCCGAAGCGCTCGGTGCTGCTGCCGGCGTGGCAGAGGAGACCTTCCTCGAAACCGGCCGCCGGCTCGGCGCCTCGGTGGAGCTCCTGGAGCATCTCACCGGCCTGTTCGGCAGCCTGCAGGGCGAGCTCGACGGCGACGCCTTCCGGCGTGCCACCGAGAGCCTGTCCGCCGTGGCAGTCCGGGCCGGGGCGATCGGCGGCGCCCGGCGGGACGAGCGCGCCACCCTCGACCGGCTGATCGCCGTGACGGCGGGCCTGCGCCGGCGCATCGACGAGATCGCCAAGGAGATCCGCACCATCGACGTGCTGACCATCAATGCGCGGATCACCGCCTCCGGCATCGGCGACGCCGGCGCCGAGTTCCTCGACTATATCGGCGGCATCGGCCGTTCGCTGGCGATCACCAACACCAATCTTCAGCATTTCCGTGCCGAGCTGGTCGAGGTCGGCCGCCATCTCGCCTCGGCGGCCGCCGGCGAGGCGGACTTCTCGTCGCGCCACGCCCAGACGGCCGTCGAGGTGCCGCGCCGGCTCGAGGCCAGCATCGCACTGATCACGACGCGGTCGCGCAACGCGGCCGGCGCCGCCGCCGACGTCGGCCGCCGCTCCCGCAAGCTCGCCGACGGCGTCGGCCGCGTCGTCATGGCCCTGCAGGTCGGCGACGCGACACGCCAGCGCATCGAGCACGTGATCGCCAGCGCCGCCCTGCTGGCCCGGGTCGCCGACGCGCGCGACGACGGCGGTCCGTGGGCCGGGCTCGCCGCCGAGGAGCGCCGCGCCCTCGCCGCCGCCGGATGCGCCCTGCAGTCCGCCCAGCTCGCCGACGCGGCCGACGAGATCGCCCGCGAGATCGCCGCCGTGCACGGCTCGCTCGGCCAGCTCGGGCACGATGCCCGCGAGATCGTGCGGCTCGGCCGCGAGGTCTACGGCTCCGCCGCCCACGCCGACGACTCGTTCCTGAGCGAGCTCGAGGCCGACGTCCGGCGCGCCCGCGATCTCTTCGAGAACTTCCGCACCGCGCGCGAACAGGCCGACGCGATCATGAGCGAGGTGCTGCGCATCGCCGAGCGGCTGGTCGGCCACATCGGAACGGTGCGGGCCGTCGAGGCGGACATCCGCATCATGGGCGTCAACGCGACCCTGAAGAGCAGCCGGCTCGGCACGATCGGGCGCCCCCTCGCCGTGGTCGCCGACGAGCTCACACGCTCCTCCGCCCGCACGGCGACCGAGGCGGTGGCGGCCGGCGCCGACGTCCGCACCATCGTCGACACCACCGACGCGCTCGCCGGCAGCCGTCAGGCCGAGCGGCTCGCCGAGATCGCCGAGGTCATCTCGCAGATGGATGCCGCCCTCGCGCGCCTGCACGGCGTCGCCGACGCCCTCGCCGGCGCGCTCGTGGCGCTCGGCCGCGACGGGACCGCCGTCGTCGGCCTGCTCGACGAGACGGCCGCCGGCCTCGCCCGGGCCGAGACGATCGAGGCCGCCCTGCGTGCCGCCGCGGCGGACTTCGAGGTGGCGGCCGGCGCGGCCGGCAGGCCGCCGGACGGCCCCGCGGCCGAGGCGGTGTTCGGCGAGATCGCCGCCCGCTACACGATGGCGCGCGAGCGCGACATCCACGCCCGCCATGCCCCCGCGGCGCGCCGTGCGGCCGGCCTGCCGGCGCACGCGGCGGCGCCGCCGATCGCCGCGGCGCCCGAGCCGAGCCTCGACGACGTACTGTTCTGAAGGCTCACGGAGCGCCGGCGCGCAGAATCTCGCTGGCGAGCCGATCGAGCGGCAGCACGCGATCGGCGGCGCCGAGCGCGATCGCCTCCTTGGGCATGCCGAACACCACCGACGTCGCCTCGTCCTGGGCGACCGTGTGAGCACCGGCCTGCTTCATCTCGAGAAGCCCGCGGGCGCCGTCGTCGCCCATGCCGGTCATGATGATGCCGACCGCGTTCGAGCCGGCCCAGCGGGCGGCCGAGCGGAACAGCACGTCGACCGACGGCCGGTGCCTCGACACCAGCGGCCCGTCCTTGATGCCGACATAGTAGCGCGCACCGCTGCGCTGCAGCAGCATGTGACGATCGCCGGGCGCGATCAGCACGCGACCGCGCAGCGCGGTGTCGCCGTCGGCCGCCTCCTTCACTTCAACGTCGCACAGCCCGTTCAGCCGGCGCGCGAAGGCGGCCGTGAACATCTCGGGCATGTGCTGCACGATCAGGATCGGCGGACAGTCGGCGGGCAGCACCTCGAGCAGCGCCCGCAGCGACTCGGTGCCGCCCGTCGAGGCCCCGATGCAGACCACGGTCTCGGTGGTGCGGGCCATCGCCTGGCTCGCCCGCGGCGGCGCCAGGATGACGTCGGCAGTGAGCTTCTTGGGCGGCACGGCGACCGGCCGGCGCCGTGGCAGGCAGTGCAGCCGGGCCCGCCCCGCCGCCTTGACGGCATCGCAGATGCGCAGGCGCGACTCGACCAGGAACTGGGCGACGCCGACCCGCGGCTTCTGGATGACGTCGACGGCGCCGGCCTCCAGCGCCTGGAGCAGCGTCTCGGAGCCCGCCTCGGTCAGCGATGAGCACATCACCACCGGCACCGGGCGCTGGCTCATCAGCCGGCGCAGGAACGTGATGCCGTCCATGCGCGGCATCTCGACGTCGAGCGTGATGACGTCCGGCACCTCGTCGTGGATCCGCTTCGCCGCGACGAACGGATCCGCGGCCGTGCCGATCACCTCGATGTCCGGATCCTCGCCCAGGATGGTGGCGAGCGTCTGCCGCACCGAGGCGGAGTCGTCGACGACGAGGACACGGATCGGCGAGGCCATGCGTCAGCTCCGGCGGAACACGGCGGTGCCGGCCGGGCGCACCGGCAGGTCGAATCCGGACAGCGTCTCGGAATGGCCGAGCAGCAGGTAGCCGCCCGGCCGCAGATGGTCGCAGAGCCGGCGCAGAACCGCGAGCTGGGTCGGCTTGTCGAAATAGATGAGGACGTTGCGGCAGAACACAATGTCCAGGTCGCGGTCCATCGGATAGCTCGCGTCCATCAGGTTGAGACGACCGAACTGCACCATGGCGCGCAGCTCCGGCACGATCCGCACCAGGCGCGAGGCTGGATCCTTGGCCCGCATGACGTAGCGGGACCGCATCTCGGGCGGCACCGGCGACACCATCTCGGCCGGGAAGATGCCGCCCTGCGCGGTGCCGAGCACGTCGGTGCAGATGTCGGTCGCGTAGACGACGCCGACGAGATCGGGCATCCGGCGGCGCTGCTCCGCCAGAACCATGGCGATGGTGTAGGCCTCGGCGCCCGTCGACGCGGCGGCGCTCCACACCTTCACGGGCGCACGTGCCGACACCCTCCGCTCCGCCATGATGCGCGGCAGCACGTCCTCGGCGAGGATGCGGAAATGCTCGGGCTCGCGGAAGAACTCGGTCTTGTTGGTGGTGACGACGTCGATCAGGTGGATCTCCTCCGCGGCGAGACCGTCACGCTGGAAGAGATAGTCGCAGTACTCGTCGAGGCTGCGCATGCCGAGGGCGCGGACCCGCTTGCGCAGCCGCCCCTCGATCATGGTCGCCTTGCTGGGCGGCACCTTGATGCCGCTGTAGCCGTGAATGAAGGTCGCGAGACGCTGGAAGTCCCGCGACCTCAGCCTGTCGTGACCGTCGACCCAGCTCGGCTCGACGGCATTCTGTGCGTCGGACGACGCCCTGGCGAGAGCTCCACTCATGGCGTCGGTCCCCGTCGGCCTTCAGCTCGCGCGCTCGAACTGCGCGTCGTGAGCGTCCGGCCCACCCGACGACAGGTCGAGCTTGACGCCGCTCCTTCCCGGCGCACGGGACGGCTGCGCGTAGGCGGCCCTCACCTGATCGACGAGCTTGCCGGCGCCGCTCTTCGCGGACGGTGCCATCGGACGCCCGGTACGCTCCGCGGACTTGGTCGCCCCCGGAGCGGCGGCCGGACGACGCGCCGGGGCCGCCGCCGTGCTCTCCTCGGTGCGGAAATAGGCGATGCTGGCCTGGAGCTGCTCGGCCTGGGCGGCGAGCTCCTCCGAGGTCGCCGACATCTCCTCCGAGGCCGAGGCGTTCTGCTGCGTCACCTTGTCGAGCTGCTGGATCGCCTGGTTGATCTGCTCCGCCCCGATGTCCTGCTCGCGACACGCCGCGCTGATCTCGGACACGAGCTCGGCGGTCTTCTGGATGTCCGGGACCAGCCGGGTCAGCATCTCGCCGGCCTCCTGGGCGGCCTTGACGGTCTGCGACGACAGCGTGCCGATCTCGGCCGCCGCGGTCTGGCTGCGTTCGGCGAGCTTGCGGACCTCGGACGCCACCACCGCGAAGCCCTTGCCGTGCTCGCCGGCCCGGGCCGCCTCGACGGCGGCGTTGAGGGCGAGGAGGTCCGTCTGCCGGGCGATCTCCTGGACGATGTTGATCTTCTCGGCGATCGTGCGCATCGCCTCGACGGCGCGGGTGACGGCTTGGCCGCTCTTCTCCGCGTCGGCGGCCGACTGGCGGGCGATCGTCTCGGTCTGCGAGGCGTTGTCGGCGTTCTGCTTGATGTTCGAGGCCATCTCCTCCATCGACGAGGACGCTTCCTCGGCCGAGGCGGCCTGCTCGGTGGCGCCCTGCGACAGCTCCTCCGAGCTCGACGACAGCTCCTGACTGCCGGCCGAGACGCTGTCGGCGGCGGTCAGCGCCTCCGCCACGACCTGACGCAGCTTCTCGACCATCCGCTCGAGCGCGATGCCGAGCATGTCGCGGTCCGAGAAGCGCTTGACCTGCACGGTGAGGTCGCCGCTGGCGATCGTGTCGGCCGTCTCCGCGCTGGTGCGCAGATTGGCGGTCATCCGCTCGAAGGCGATGCCGAGCGCGTCCTTGTCCGACAGCCGCTGGAAGGCGACGTTCAGTTCGCCGTCGGCGATCTTCTCGGCCACCGCCGCCGTGGCCCGCAGGTTCGCGGTCATGCGGTTGAGGGCGTCCACGAGATCCTTGATCTCGTCGTTGGTGCGGACTGCGAGCGTCTGATCGAGGTCGCCGAGCGACACCGCCTGGGCCAGTGCGCCGGCGCTCGACAGGCCACGGCTGATCGAGAGCGCGATCCAGATCGCGATCACGGCGGCGATCGCGATCGCCGCGGCGACGATGGCGATCAGCATCAGCCGGGCGTTCTCGTACTCCTGCTTGGCGGCCTGCTTGGCCTCTTCCAGCCGACGCTGATTGATCTCCACGACGGTGGCGAGGTTCTTCTGCATCTCGGCGACGGCCTGGCGGCCCCGGCCGTTCGACAGCTCACGGGCCTGGTCGAGCTGGCCCTGCCGGACATGCTCCCGCAGTCGATCCTGCACCGTGGCGAGCTGCTGCAGGGCGTTCCGCGTCGTCGCCCACAGCTGCTTGTTCTGCACGCTCGCCGTCTCGTCGGCCTTTTCGACGCGCGAGATCAGCTGCTGACGATCCTTGGCGATCTCGGCGTCGTAGGTCTGGACCTCCTCCTTGGTCGAGGCCATGACCAGGTTCTTCTCGGCCCGCACCAGCGCCAGCAGGTTGTTGTTCAGCTCGAGCGACATCTGCATGCGCTTCACCGGCCCGTCGGCCATGCGCTCGAGCGTGGCGTCGAGACTGGAGAGATTGGCGATCCCGAGCCACGCCGTGACCCCGGACAGGACGATGATGGTCGTGAAGGCGAGGGCGAGCTTGAGCTTGATCGTGAAGCGCATCGGTCACCTGTCAACGGTGCGGCGGTGATGGTATCGGACTCGAGGGCCAGGAGCCCTTTCGGAGTGGACGGCGAGGGGCGCCGCGGGACCGGGGGGACCCCCTATCCGCGGCGCCCGGAGCTGCTTGCGTCAGCTCGCGCGCTCGAACTGCGCGTCGTGGGCGTCCGGTCCGCCGGCCGAGAGGTCGAGCTTGAAGCCGCCGCGCGACTGGGTGCGGCCCGGCTGAGCGTAGGCGGCCCGAACCTGATCGACGAGCTTGTTGGCACCGTTGGAGGCCGGCTTGGCGGTCCGCGACGCGCCCTCCGGCGCGGCGGCCTGCTTCGGCGCCGCGGACTGGCGCACCGCCGGGCGACGCACCGCCGCGGGAGCCGCCGCCGCACTCTCGTCGGTGCGGAAATAGGCGATGCTGGCCTGGAGCTGCTCGGCCTGGGCGGCGAGCTCCTCCGAGGTCGCCGACATCTCCTCCGAGGCCGAGGCGTTCTGCTGCGTCACCTTGTCGAGCTGCTGGATCGCCTGGTTGATCTGCTCCGCCCCGATGTCTTGCTCGCGGCACGCCGCGCTGATCTCGGAGACGAGCTCGGCGGTCTTCTGGATGTCCGGGACCAGCCGGGTCAGCATCTCGCCGGCCTCCTGGGCGACCTTGACGGTCTGCGAGGACAGCGTGCCGATCTCGGCCGCCGCGGTCTGGCTGCGCTCGGCGAGCTTGCGGACCTCGGAGGCGACGACGGCGAATCCCTTGCCGTGCTCTCCGGCCCGCGCCGCCTCGACGGCCGCGTTGAGGGCCAGAAGGTCCGTCTGCCGCGCGATCTCCTGCACGATGGTGATCTTCTCGGCGATGGTGCGCATCGCATCGACCGCGCGGGTCACGGCATCGCCGCTCTTCTCGGCGTCGGCAGCCGACTGCCGGGCGATCTTCTCGGTCTGCGTCGCGTTGTCGGCGTTCTGCTTGATGTTGGAGGCCATCTCCTCCATCGACGATGAGGCCTCCTCGGCCGAGGCGGCCTGCTCGGTGGCGCCCTGCGACAGCTCCTCCGAGCTCGACGACAGCTCCTGGCTGCCGGCCGAGACGTTGTCGGCGGCCGACAGCGCCTCCGCCACCACCTGGCGCAGCTTCGAGACCATGCGCTCCAGCGCGATGCCGAGCGTGTCCTTGTCGGAGAAGCGCTGCACCCGCACGGTGAGGTCACCGTTGGCGATGGTGTCGGCCACCTGCGCATTGGTGCGCAGATTGGTGGTCATCTGGTTGAGCGAATCGACCAGGTCCTTGATCTCGTCGTTCGACTTGACCGTCACTTCCTGGCTCAGATCGCCGATCGCCACCGCCTGGGCGAGCGCACCGGCCTTGGCGAGGCCGCGGCTGATCGACAGCGCCATGAAGAGCGCGGTGCCGACCGCGACGAAGAGTGCGAAGGCGACGAGGCCGATCAGCATCGTGCGGGCGCTCTCGTACTGCTCGGCCGCGTTGGCCTTCGCCTGAGCGAGAATTTTCTGATTGGCCTCGATGAGCGATCGCAAGCTCTTCTGCACGTCACCGACATGCTGGCGCGCGGCTGTTCCGGACAGAACTCGAGCCTCGTTCTGCTCACCTCGCCGCATCGCCTCACGAATCTTGTCCTGAACCAGGGCATATTGCTGGAACGCCGTCCGACTGGCGACCCAGAGCGGTCGGCGCTCGGTCGCGGCCGTCGCCTCACCCTTCTCGAGCGCGCCACCGATCGACTGGCGGATCGCAGCCATCTCGGTCTCGAACCGATCCGTCTCCTCCTTCGAGGACGCGGTGATGAGGTTCTTCTCGGCCCGTACCAGGGTCAGGAGTTCACTGTTGAGCTCCAGCGAGAACTGCATGCGCTGCATCGGCCCGTCGACGAGCCGCTGCAGCGTCTGGTCGAGCGAGGCGAGGTTGGAGATGCCGAGCCAGGCGGTGATGCCGGACAGGACGATGATGGTCGCAAAGGCGAGTGCGAGCTTCAGCTTGATCGTGAGGCGCATCGGGGCGTTCCTGGCAAGAGGCATTCCAGAGGCAGTGGTCAGGCGGCCTGCTCGGCCGGCGTCGCGAGGATGGCGGCGGCCGCGGGCATCGCCCGCTGCGCCGAGACGAGGGCCGGGTCCGCCGTGAACAACCGCACGATGTCGAGCACGGCGACGAAGCCACCGCCGTGGCGGCCGACTCCGAGGATGTGGTCGTGGCTCCACGGCGTACCGATATCGGGCGGCGGCTCGAGCCGCCCGTCGTCGAGCGTCGCCACCTCGAACACGCGATCGGCGACGAGGCCTATGGCGAGCTTGCGGCCCGGCAGCGGCACGTCGAGCACGACGATGCGGGTCTGCTCGTCTGATCCGACCCGCGGCAGCCCGAGCCGGGTTCGCAGGTCGATCACGGCGACGGCGCGGCCCCGCACGTCGATCAGGCCGTCGAGATGCGCCGGCGCGTCGGGGATGCGGAATACGTCCCGCATCGGCAGGATCTCGAGCACCATCGACACGGGCACGGCGAAGATCTCGCGGCCGATCCCGATGGTGACGTAGAAGGTCTCGCCAGTGCCGGTCTGCGTCATGGCTCAGCTCGCACGCTCGAATTGGACGTCATGGGCGTCCGGCCCCCCCGACGACATGTCGAGCCGGAAACCCGCCTTCGTCGGCGTCTTTCCAGTGGCATAGGCAGCACGCACCTGATCGACGAGCGCGGCGGCGCCGGCGGCCGACTTGGCGGCCGGCTTCGCGAGCCTCGCGGTTCGCGACGCGGACTCCGCCGCGGCGGCCGCCTTGGCGGGTCGCGTCGTCGCCCGCGCGGACTGGGCCCGACGCGGTGCATCTTCGGTGTCGTCGGTACGGAAGAAGGCGATGCTGGCCTGGAGCTGCTCGGCCTGGGCGGCGAGCTCCTCCGAGGTGGCCGACATCTCCTCCGACGCCGAGGCATTCTGCTGCGTCACCTTGTCGAGCTGCTGGATCGCCGTGTTGATCTGCTCCGACCCGATGTCCTGCTCGCGGCAGGCGGCGCTGATCTCGGAGACGAGCTCGGCCGTCTTCTGGATGTCCGGGACCAGCCGGGTCAACATCTCGCCGGCCTCCTGGGCGGCCTTGACGGTCTGCGACGACAGCGTTCCGATCTCGGCCGCCGCGGTCTGGCTGCGCTCGGCGAGCTTGCGGACCTCGGAGGCGACGACGGCGAAACCCTTGCCGTGCTCGCCCGCCCGCGCCGCCTCGACGGCCGCGTTGAGGGCGAGGAGGTCGGTCTGGCGGGCGATCTCCTGCACGATGGTGATCTTCTCGGCGATGGTGCGCATCGCGTCGACGGCGCGGCCGACCGCCTCGCCGCTCTTCTCGGCGTCCGCCGCCGACTGGCGCGCGATCGTCTCGGTCTGCGTCGCGTTGTCGGCGTTCTGCTTGATGTTCGCGGCCATCTCTTCCATCGACGAGGACGCCTCCTCGGCCGAAGCGGCCTGCTCGGTCGCACCTTCCGACAGCTCCTCGGCGCTCGAGGACAGCTCCTGGCTGCCGGCCGAGACGTTGTCCGATGCCGAGAGCGCCTCAGCCACCACCTGGCGCAGCTTCGCCACCATGTCGTTGACGTGGCCGATGAGGTCGCCGATCTCGTCCTTCGAGGCCTTGTCGAGCGTCCGGGTGAGGTCGCCCTGTGCCACGGCCTGGGCGAGTGCACCGGCGCGGGCGAGGCTGCGGCTGATGCTGGTCGCCATCCAGACGGCGATCACCGCGGCGAACAACAGCGAGATCCCGACCACGGCGAGCATCAGGTTGCGGGCGCTCTCGTACTGCGCGTTCGCGTCGCTCTTGGCGTCCTGGAGAATCGCGCGGTTGATGTCGGCGGCCCGTTCGAGCTGCTTCTGGAGGTCACTGGTCAGCTTGCGCCGGTCGCCGGCCGAGATGGCTCGCGCCTGGTCCCGTGCGCCCTGCGCGACCAGACCGCGGATCTTGTCCTGCAGACTCCCGATCTGGTTCAGCGTGTTGCGGTTAGCGGCCCAGATCGGCTTGTTCTGCGCCGTCGCGGTCTCCTCCGCCTTGTCGATGCGCGCCAGGAGCGCCTGACGCTCGTGGAGGATCTCGTTCTCGTACTTGGCGATGTCCTCCTTGGTCTCGGCGAGGATCAGGTTCTGCTCGGCGCGGATCAGCGAGACGAGCTCGGTGTTCATCTCGAGCGAGAAGGCGAGCCGCTGCACCGGCACGTCGACGAGCCGGACCAGCGTCGCGTCCAGCGAAGACAGGTTGGAGATGCCGAGCCAGGCGGTGATGCCGGACAGGACGATGACCACCGCGAAGGCGAGGCCGAGCTTGAGCTTGATGGTGAAGCGCATCACAGGTCTCCTGAACGCCCGGCATGCGCGGAAGCCGGGGTTCGTCGTTCTGACTTTGACGTGTCGAGCGCCGGATCGGCGGAGGACGGCGAAAGAATGCGGGCGAGATCGGGGACGACGATGAAGTCGTCGCCCCGCTTGCCGATGAAGCGGATGTAGTCCTGGCGCCAGCGCGTGCCGACGCGCGGCACCTCGGCGAGAGCCGAGGCGGCGAGCTCGGTCACCTCGTGCACCTTGTCGGCCCGGATGCCGATCACGGTCGGCACCCGGTCGATCTCGATCTCGGTGACGACGATGCGGGTGTCGATGGTGTCGGGCGCCTGCTCCATCCCGAACTTGAGGCGGAGATCGGCGAGCGGCACGACCTTGCCGCGCACGTTGATCAGGCCGTTGACGAAGGGCTCGCTGCCAGGCACCTCGGTGATCGGCACGAGATCGAGGATCTCGCGGACCTGGCTGGCCTCGAGCGCGAAGGTCTGGCCCTGCAGGTCCATGGTCAGCACCTCGAGGGGCCGGCCGGCTTCGGATTCGGTCATGTCACGCTCCTGTGCGGCTCAGCTCGCGGCCTTCAGCCGCTCCTCGGCGGCCTGCCCGTCGGCGACGAGCTGCGGCACGTCGAGGATCAGGGCGACGCTTCCGTCGCCCAGGATGGTGGCGCCGGAGAAGACGCCGACGCCGGCATGGAGCCGCGACAGCGACTTGATGACGGTCTGGTGGTCGCCGATCACCTGATCGACCACGAGGCCGACCCGGAACCCGCCGGCCGAGACGATGACGACCTTCTGGTACGGATCGGCGGGGAGCGACGAGGCGAACTGCTCGCGCAGCCGGATGTAGGGAACGAGATCGCCCCGGATGTTGAGGAAGCACCGCCCCTTGGAGCGGAGATCGTCCTCGGGCGTCAGCTCGACGCACTCCTCGACGGCGCCGAGCGGGATGACGTAACGGCCGCGGCCGACCCGCACCAGGAGCCCGTCGATGATGGCGAGGGTGAGCGGCAGGCGCAGCGTCACCTCGGCGCCCTGCCCCGGCGTGCTCCGGACGTCGATGGAGCCGCGCAGATCGTCGATGGTCCGCTTGACCACGTCCATGCCGACCCCGCGGCCGGACAGGTTGGTCACCTCGTGGGCGGTCGAGAAGCCCGGGGCGAAGATGACCTTGAACAGCTCCTCGTCGGCGAGCTTGGCGCCGGGCGCGAGCAGGCCGTTCTCCTCGGCGCGGGCCTGGATCTTGTCGCGGTCGAGACCCCGGCCGTCGTCGCCGACCGAGATCAGCACGGCGGCGCCGGCATGGCGGGCCGTCAGCGTGATGCGCCCGGTCGCCGGCTTGCCGGCGGCGGCGCGGCCGTCACGCGGCTCGAGCCCGTGGTCGCCGGCGTTGCGGATGAGATGCACCAGCGGATCGGCGAGCCGTTCGATCACGGTCTTGTCGAGCTCGGTCTCCTCGCCCGAGGTGATCAGCTCGATGTCCTTCCCGAGATCGCGCGACAGGTCGTGGACGAGCCGGCGGAAGCGGCCGAACAGCGAGCCGATCGGCATCATGCGGACGCCCATGGTGGTGTCCTGCAGCTCGCGGGCGAGCCGCTCGATCTCCTCGGTCACCGACTTGACCTGCGGGTCGTGCGAGGCGGCGGCGATCTGCTTGAGCCGCGACTGGGCGATCACCAGCTCTCCGACCCGGTCCATCAGCTCGTCGAGCCGCTCGGCCGGAACCCGCACGCTGCCGCCGCCGCGGCCCGCCACGGCGCCCGGCGTGGACGGGCCCGCCACGGCGCCCGGCGTGGACGGGCCCGCGGCGGGGGACGCCGGCGTCTCGGCCGGCATCGCGGTGCGGGTGCCGGAGTCACTGGCCGGCGCCGACGACGCGGCCGCGGCGGTCCGATCGGCCGGCGTCGCGGGCGCAGTGTCGGTGGCGTCGACCGGCTCGATGGTCAGCTCCATGTCGTCGAGGAGGAACATGAACACCTCCTCGATGGCCTCGCGGGGCCTCGCGGTCGTCAGCAGCACCTCCCAGCCGACATGACAGTCGAGGGGGTCGAGCTCCTCGAGCGGCGGGATGTCGCCGCTGCGCGCCACCACGGTGGCGCTGCCGAGGGCGTGCAGGTCCTCGATCAGCAGCAGCGGATTGGTTCCGGACGCCATGGCGCCGCGGGGAAGCCGGAAGCAAACCCGCCAGGTGGCGTCGCCGGACGGCGGTGCCGATACGGGCGCCGGCGTGGCGTCGGTGGTGGCGGGCGCCGCCGTGCCTTCGAGGATCAGGCGCAGGCCGCGCAGGATCGTGTCGCCGGCCGCCTCGTCGGCCTCGGCGGGCGCCTCGATCAGGCGCCGCATCTGGTCCTTGGCGTGGAGGGTCAGGGCGATCAGCTCGGCGCTGGCGTTCGCCCGGCCCTTGCGGACGAGGTCGAACGCGGTCTCGACGTGATGCGTGAAGGCGGCGAGTCGCTCGAAGCCGAACATCGCGCCCGAGCCCTTGAGCGTGTGCAGGGCCCGGAAGGCGCCGTCGATCAGGTCGGCGTCGGCCGGCCTGTGCTCGAGATCGAGCAGCGTGTGCTCGAGCTGCTCCAGGAGCTCCTGGGCTTCCTGGCGGAAGGTGTCCGCCGCGTCGATGATGGTCATGCGCCCAGCACCTTCTTGACCACGGCGACCAGTTGCTCCTGCTGGAACGGCTTGGTGATCCATCCGGTGGCGCCGGCCTCCTTCGCCTCCTTCTTGACGCCGGCGTCCGACTCCGTCGTCAGGAACAGTATCGGCACGCCGCGGTAGCTCGGCAGCTTGCGCAGCTCGCGGATCAGCGCGAGCCCGTTCATCACCGGCATGTTGAGATCCGTCACGACCATGTCGACCGGGCTGGCCTTCGCCTTGGCGAGGCCGTCGGCTCCGTCGTTGGCCTGGAGCACCCGGTACCCGGCGCCCTGCAGCGTGAGCTGCACCATCTGGCGCACGCTGGCGGAGTCGTCGACGTTGAGGATGGTCTTGCTCATGGGATGTCCGTTGCTTGCAGCCAGAACGCGGGACCGCCGAGCGGATCGGCGGGGTCGATGGCGAGGAAGCCGGCCCGGTCGAGCGTCGTCCGCAGCGCGCCGGACGCCGGCGCGGCGAGGGCGAGCGACTTGCCGGCGGCGGCGGCGCTGCGCCGCGCGGCGAGCACCAGCTGCACGAGGCCGAGGTCGAACTCGGCGAGGTCGTCGAGGCGGATGCGCACGCCGCCGGCACGGGCGAGTTCGGTCGTCAGACGCTCGTGCGCGGCCGCGATGGTGCGGACCGTCTGAGAGCCCGTTTGGAAACTGAGGTGGCGGGGCGGTCGATGCCGTGATTCAAGCTGTCCATGTGGACAGCAGCGAATCGGGGCCGGATGGCCGAC
>NZ_JAUSUJ010000034.1 GCF_030813915.1 Rhodoplanes tepidamans | reverse complement strand
CGCCAACGGCCTCGTCAAAGCCGACGTCGCATACTCGCACGCTTGACATTCAAGACAGTCGCCGGGTTCGGCGCTGCGCGCCGCCCCGGAATGACCACCCCAACTGATCAACCGAATGCGGCATGAGCCGCCTCAGCGCGGCGGCGTGCCGTTCGCCGACAGGACCTCGCCGGCCAGATAGAGCGAGCCGGTGATCAGGATGCGGGGCGGAGGCTCGAGGTCGAGGGCGCCGACGCGGGCGAGCGCCTCGTCGAGCGACCGGCAGGCGTCGGCCGGCAGGCCGAGGCCGCGGGCCGTCGCGGCGACGTCCTCGGCCGGCAGGCCCTTGTCCTGGTGGATCGGCACGGCGATCAGCCGCAGCGCCAGCCCGAGGAAGTTCTGCAGGAAGCCGACGGCGTCCTTGGTGGACAGCATGCCGACGATCAGCACCAGCGGGCGCGAGACGCGCTCCTCCAGGTCGCCGAGCGCCGCCGCGACGGCGCGGCCGCCGTCGGCATTGTGGCCGCCGTCGAGCCACAGCTCGCTGCCCGCCGGCGCGAGGGCGACCAGCGCACCGGCCGCGAGGCGCTGCATGCGGGCCGGCCACTCGGCCTTGATCAGCCCCTGCTCGTAGGCGGCGACCGGCAGGCCGAGGCCGGCGGCCCGCAGCGCCGCGATCGCCGTGCCGGCATTGTCGAACTGATGGCGGCCGAACAGGCGCGGGGCCGGCAGGTCGAGCAGGCCGTCGCTGTCCTGATAGACGAGGCGACCGCGCTCCTCGGCCGCCATCCACTCTTGCCCGGCGACCATCGGCACGGCGCCGATCGCCTCGGCGCGCTCGACCAGCACGTCGCGGGCGACGTCGATCTGGCGGGCGATCACGGCCGGCACGCCACGCTTGAAGATGCCGGCCTTCTCGACCGCGATCTTCGCGAGCGTGTCGCCGAGGAACTCGACGTGGTCCATCGACACCGGCGTCACCACGCTCGCCAGCGGATGGGCGACCACGTTGGTGGCGTCGAGCCGCCCGCCGAGGCCGACCTCGAGCAGCAGCACGTCGGCCGGGTGACGGGCGAACAGCACGAACGCCGCCGCGGTCTCGATCTCGAACACCGTGATGGGGGCGCCGCCGTTGCGCTCCTCGCAATGCGCGAGGACCTCGGCCAGCTCCTGGTCGGAGACCAGCTCGCCGCCGCCGGCGCGGGCGAGGCGGAACCGCTCGGCGAGCCGCACCAGGTTCGGCGAGGTGTAGACGTGCACGCGCCGGCCGGCCGCCTCCAGCATGGCGCGCATGAAGGCGATGGTGGAGCCCTTGCCGTTGGTGCCGGCGACGTGGATCACGGGCGGCAGCCGCCGCTCCGGATGATCGAGTGCGGCGAGCAGCCGCCAGATGCGGTCGAGCGTGAGATCGATGCGGCGCGGATGCAGCGCGAGCAGCCGCGCCAGGATGGCGTCGACGGGGGCGGGAAGAGTCATGACGACGCTGCGGGCGCCGAGACCCTCTCCCTGAGGGAGGGGGTCGGCGCGCGGAGCGCGCCGGGGCGAGGGTTTACGGCGCTGATGGGAGAGCTCGGCCCCCCCTCACCCGGATCTCGCGCCGATGCGCGAGATCCGACCTCTCCCCGCAGGGGAGAGGTGAAGCGGAGCCCATCGCGGGCTCGTGCCAAGACACGGATGGCCGGGACGAGCCCGGCCATGACGACGTCGTGCATCTGCCCGAACGACCTGATCACGTCGCCGGCTCGGGCGCGGGGACCGGCTCCGGCGGGGCGACGGCCGGCAGGTTGGTGGGCGGCTCCGGCGCCGGCTGCTTGGTCAGCAGCCGGCAGATCCGGGCGACGGTGGCGCGGAGCTCGTGGCGGTGCACCACCATGTCGACCATGCCGTGCGCCTTCAGATACTCGGACTTCTGGAAGCCGTCGGGCAGCCGCTCGCGGATCGTCTGCTCGATGACGCGCGGGCCGGCGAAGCCGATCAGCGCGCCCGGCTCGGCGATGTGGACGTCGCCGAGCATCGCGTAGGACGCCGTGACGCCGCCGGTGGTCGGATTGGTCAGCACGACGACGTAGGGCTTCCGCGCCTCGCGCAGCCTCTGCACCGCGACCGTGGTGCGCGGCATCTGCATCAGCGACAGGATGCCCTCCTGCATGCGGGCGCCGCCCGAGGAGACGAACAGGACGAACGGCGTCTGCTTGTCGATCGCGGTCTCGATGCCGGCGATGATCGCCTCGCCGGCCGCCATGCCGAGCGACCCGCCCATGAAGTCGAACTCCTGGACGCCGATGACGACCGGCTGGCCCTCCAGCTTGCCGTAGCCGAGCTTCACGGCGTCGGTCAGGCCGGTCTTGGCGCGGGCGTCCTTGAGGCGGTCGGTGTAGCGGCGCGCGTCGCGGAACTTGAGCGGATCGATCGGCACCGGCGGCACGCCGACGTCGAACCAGGTCTCGCCGTCGAACATCGACTTGAGGCGCGCGGTCGCGCCCATGCGCATGTGATAGTTCGAGCCGGGAATGACGAACTGGTTCGCCTCGACGTCCTTGTAGAAGACGAGCTGGCCGGTCTCCGGGCACTTGATCCAGAGATTCTCCGGCACCTCGCGGCGGTTGAGGAAATTGCGGATCTTCGGACGGACGACGTTCGAGATCCAGTTCATCGAGGTGATGTCCATGGCACCTTACTCCGCGGCCGGACGCCGCGCGCTGCGCACGCCGCCGGCGAGCTGCCGCACGAGGCCGGCGGCGGCCTCGACGGTCGCTCCCGTCGCGGCGTCGTTCTGATCGAGCGAGGACCTTATGGCGGCGACCAGCGCCGAGCCGACCACCACGGCGTCGGCCCCCTGCGCGATCGCAGCGGCATCGTCGGCGGTGCGCACGCCGAAGCCGACCGCGACGGGCAGCGGCGTCCTCGCCTTGATGGCGGCGACGGCGCGGCCGACCGCCGCGAAGTCGGGCTTGGCCGTGCCGGTCACGCCGGTGATCGAGACGTAGTAGAGGAAGCCCGACGTGTTGGCGAGCACGGCCGGCATCCGCTTGGCGTCGGTGGTCGGCGTGACGAGACGGACGAAGTTGATCCCGGCCTTCACGGCCGGCACGCACAGCTCGTCGTCCTCCTCGGGCGGCAGATCCACCACGATCAGCCCGTCGACGCCGGCGGCCCTGGCGTCGGCGAGGAAGCGCTCGACGCCGTAGACGTAGATCGGGTTGAAGTAGCCCATCAGCACGATCGGGGTCGCGTCGTCGTGCGCGCGAAACGCGCGCACCAGGTCGAGCGTCTTCGGCAGCGTCTGGTGCTGCGCGAGGGCGCGCTGCGACGACGCCTGGATGGTCGGCCCGTCCGACATCGGATCGGAGAACGGCATGCCGAGCTCGATCACGTCGGCGCCGGCCGCCGGCAGCGCCTTCAGGATGGCGAGCGACGTCTGCGGATCGGGATCGCCGGCCGTGACGAAGGTCACGAGCCCGGCCCGGCCCTCGCGCTTCAGCGCGGCGAAACGGGTGTCGATGCGGGTGGTCATGATCAGTGCGGTCCCCCGTTGCTGCCGCGGACGACGCTCGTGAAGTCGGACCAGTCCTCCACCTTGAACGCCCGGATGTCCCGTACGGACTGACGGAACCAGTCGATCGCGCGCAGCGTATCGATCGCCTTGTAGACGGCCGTCAGGGTCGACTCGCCGTCGTGGAGATAGACGCTGCCCTGAGTCCATTTGAACCCGATGGACTCGAGCTCGCGCCGAACCTCGAAATGCGCGTTGTTGTACGGATCACCGTACGCCTTCCGCAGAACGTTGACGTCGAGATCGAACGCGATGGCGTACATCAGAACGTCCCCCCCAGATGCCGGGCGACGGCGTCCAGGTCCTTGTCGCCGCGGCCGGAGAGGTTGATCACCATCAGGTGGTCCTTCGGCTTCTGCGGGGCCAGCGCGATCGCCTTGGCGAGGGCGTGGGCCGGCTCCAGCGCCGGGATGATGCCCTCGAGGCGCGAGCACAGCTTGAAGGCGTCGAGCGCCTCGTCGTCGGTGGCGGAGAGGTACTGCACCCGGCCGATGTCGGCGAGCCAGGCGTGCTCGGGCCCGACGCCCGGATAGTCGAGGCCGGCCGAGATCGAATGCGCCTCGTCGATCTGCCCGTCGGCATCCATCAGCAGATAGGTGCGGTTGCCGTGCAGGACGCCCGGACGACCGCCGCTGATCGAGGCGGCGTGCTTGCCGGTCATGACACCGTGGCCGGCCGCCTCGACCCCGTAGATCTCGACCGAGGCGTCGTCCAGGAACGGATGGAACAGGCCCATGGCGTTGGAGCCGCCGCCGATGCAGGCGACGAGCGAATCCGGCAGGCGGCCCTCGGCCTCCTGCATCTGCGCCTTCGCCTCGATGCCGATGATCGACTGGAAGTCGCGCACCATCATCGGATAGGGGTGCGGGCCCGCCACCGTGCCGATGCAGTAGAACGTGTCGGCGACATTGGTGACCCAGTCGCGCAGCGCCTCGTTCATGGCGTCCTTGAGGGTCGACGAGCCCGACGTGACGGGCCGCACCTCGGCGCCGAGCGCCTTCATGCGCAGGACGTTCGGCTGCTGCCGGTCGATGTCGACGGCGCCCATGTAGACGATGCAGTCGAGCCCGAACTTGGCGCACAGGGTCGCGGTGGCGACGCCGTGCATGCCGGCGCCGGTCTCGGCGATGATCCGCCGCTTGCCCATGCGCACCGCCAGCATGATCTGGCCGAGCACGTTGTTCACCTTGTGGGCGCCGGTGTGGTTGAGGTCCTCGCGCTTGAGGTAGATCTTCGCCCCGCCGAGATGCGCGGTCAGGCGCTCGGCGAGGTAGAGCGGCGAGGGCCGGCCCACATAGGTGGCGAGATGGCCGTCCATGACGCGCCTGAACGCCGGATCGGCCTTGGCCTCCGCATAGGCGGCCTCCAGCTCGAGCACCAGCGGCATCAGGGTCTCGGCGACGAAACGGCCGCCATAGAGGCCGAAATGGCCGCGCTCGTCGGGCCCGGTGCGGAACGAATTGGGCTTCTGCTGGATGCTCATGCGGGTCCTGGCGGAAACTCGGTTGGGGACGGCCGGCTGCCGGGCTCGGGCGTCCGCGCACCGCGCGAGACCGCCGTCGCCCGCGACAGGTCACGGGGCCGTCACGGTCGGCCCCTTGCTAGCACCAAGCCGGGCGTCAGGGGAGAGGCAAAGCCGCGCGGCCCGGCCCCGCCGGGGCGGCGGCCGCACGGGCGGCCCGGACGAAGTCCACGATCCGGCCCGGATCCTTCTCGCCGGGCGCCCGCTCGACCCCGGAGGAGACGTCGACGGCCGGCGCCCCGGTGACGCGCAGCGCCTCGCCGACATTGGCCGGGTCGAGGCCGCCGGACAGCATGTAGGGCAGGCCGGGGTCGAGCCCCTGCAGCAGGGTCCAGTCGAACGCCTGGCCGAGCCCGCCCGGCCGGGTCGCCCCCTTGGGCGGTCGGGCATCGAACAGGATCCGGTCGGCGACCGCCGCATAGGCCGGCACCCGGGCGAGATCCGCGGCCTCGGCGATGGCCAGCGCCTTGACGACGGGACGGCCGAACCGCGCCCGCACGGCGGCGACCCGCTCCGGGGTCTCCCGGCCGTGGAGCTGCAGCATGTCGGGATCGAGCGCCGCGACGATGTCGGCGAGCAGCGCGTCGTCGGCGTCGACCGTGAGGGCGACCCGCTGCAGCCGCCCTTTCGCCTGCGCCGTCAGCGCGCGGCCGAGGGCGAGATCGACATGCCGGGGCGACGGCGGGAACACCACGAAGCCCGCCAGGTCGGCGCCCGCCCCGATCGCCGCGTCGAGCGCCTCGGGGGTCGTCAGGCCGCAGATCTTGATCAGGAGGGTCATGGCGATGGGCGTTGGACCAAAGTGATCAGCCTGTCCAGGCTGGCCACGAGCGGATCGATTCGGTTGGCGAGGACATCGGCGACGAGCTCCAGGTCGATCTGCCAGTAGGAGTGCACGGTGACGTTCCGCAGGCCCACGATCGCCTGCCAGGGAATGTCGGGTGCTGCCGTCTTCGCCTCGGCGGAGACCTTGTTCAGGGCCTCCCCGACGACGACCAGATCGGACAGGGCCGCATGGAGCGGCTGCCTGGCGCCCGCGAGGACTTCGGCGTCGATCCCGCCCGCATCGTTCCACGTGGACAGGGCATAGTCGCGGGCGTCTTGCAGCCGATCGAGGTCGGTGCGGCTTTCCTCTGGGCTCATAGGGGCTCCACGAGCCGCGGAAAGTCCACGGCCTCCCTGCCCTTCAGGCCGCTGACGAGAACGATCCCGACCGGACGCCCGAGCAGCTCGGCCAGATCGACCTCGGCCTGCGCCAGGCCGAGCAGATCGAGGCCGGGCCGTTTCTCGGCGAGAAACTCCAGAGCATTGTCGGCGAAGGCGTGGCCGATGCTCCCGCGCGGCAGCAGCCCGAGGATCTTCAGCGGGTGCTTCGCCTCGATCGCCGCGACATGCATGCGCAGGATCGAACGGTTGATGTCCGGGGCGTTCATGGCACCACCTCCGCCGTCAGCGAACACCCTGCCGAACGGCAATTCGCCGGTGACGAGCCGTCGCCGTCGGTCACGACAGAGGTGTGGTCGCCCGCGTACGGCCGCAAGCGGGTGTTCGCGACCGTGAGAACGGGCCGCCGGACGGTGCCGATCGGGCCTGTCGCCTCAGGCGGCCGGGCGCTGGAGGGCGCGGGGCGGCCAGCGGCGGCCTTCGTCCTCGGCGTCGGCGACGCGCTGCTTGAGCTCGGCGATCTCGGCGCGGGCGGAGCCGAGCTCCCATTCGGCGCGGCGGGCGGCGCGGCGCCAGCGGCCCTGGCCGAGCCAGGTGGCGATGCCGCCGACCAGCACCCCGAAGGCGACGAGGCCGATCACCAGCACGAACAGCGGCACCTGCACGGCGTGGCTGAGGTCGCCCGGGTTGAAGGCGTCCAGCGAGATCGGCACGGCGTGGCGGTTGACCAGGGCGAGCGCCACCAGCGCGATCGCCAGGGGAACCAGGACGACGACGGCGAGAATCTTGCGGATCATGTCGAAATCACTTTCGTTCGAAGCAGGGTCGCTCAATTCGGAACGGAACGGTCGCGACAGGGACGCGGACCGGCCGGCCTCACGCCTGCGGCGGCTCCGGACGGTTCAGCCGCTCGCGCATCTCCTTGCCGGTCTTGAAGAACGGCACGCATTTCTGGTCGACCTCGACGTGCTGGCCGGTGCGCGGGTTGCGGCCCGTGCGGGCCGGCCGCTCCTTCACCGAGAAGGCGCCGAAGCCGCGCAGCTCGACGCGATCGCCGCGGGCGAGCGCCGCCGTGATCTCGTTGAGGATGGCATTGACGATGTTTTCCACGTCCCGCTGGTAGAGATGCGGGTTCTGCGCCGCGATGCGCTGGACGAGTTCCGATTTGATCATCTGCCGTTTCCGCCGATCAGCGACGAGATCAGGAGAGCACCGGCATCGGCGTCCACCGACGATGCCCCTGCACGGGAGCCCGACGGCGACACCGGTCCGCCCGGCTGTCGAGCCGCCGCTCAGTCCGACGCCGCAGGGTGCCAAAGCGCCAGCAGACCGTCAAGACTAAGGCGTTCAAAAGATTGGATTGTCCCGGTGCCCACCAGGGCCCGGGCGAGCGGCCCGAGGCCGACCGCCTCGGCCAGCGCCGTGCTGCCGAGATGCAGGAAGGAGAGGTCGCCGAGGCGCGCCTCGAGCTTCCAGTCGCGCACCGGCAGCTTGGGATCGATGCCCTTCTGCTTGGCGAGCCAGGCGACCGCCGTCTCCTCGGTGCCGATGGCGTCGACCAGCTTGAGCTCGACCCCCTGCCGGCCGGTGAACACCCGGCCGTCCGTGACCCGGGCGAGCAGCTCGCCGTCGATGCCGCGGCGCTCCTTCACCATGCCACGGAACCAGTCGTAGGAATCGGCGACCAGGGCGGCGATCGCGGCGCGCGCCTCCGGGCTGGTCGGCTCGAAGCCGTTGGGCGCCGCCTTGAGGGGCGACGACTTCACCTCCTCCAGCTTGATCCCGATCGTCTTCATCAGGTCGGCGACGTTGGGGTACTGGAACAGCACGCCGATCGAGCCGACGATCGAGTTCCCCTGGGCGACGATGTGGTCGGCCGCCATGGCGGCGATGTAGCCGCCCGAGGCGGCCATGCCGTCGACGACGACGACGGTCGGCTTGGTCTCGGCGACCTTGCGCAGCGCCGTGTGGAGCTGCTCGGAGCCCGCCGTGGTGCCGCCGGGGCTGTCGATGTGGACGATCACGGCCCGGGCGGCGCGCGACTTGGCCAGCCGCTCCAGCGCCTCGACCCGGTCCTGGTCGTTGCGGATCACCCCCTTGATGCTGACCCGGGCGATCTGGGCCGAGCCGGGCCCGCCGAAGCCGAGATCGGCGCGCCCGCGCAGGGCGGTGGCCACGGCGACGACGCCGGCCACCGCGACCAGCACGGCGAGGACTCGCCAGAAGGTGAGCTTGCGCCGCATCCGGCGGCGGTCGACGAGAGCATCGGCGTCGAGCGACATTCGGGTCCTTCCTGGTCGGTCCATGCGGCCGGGCGGCTCGTCGCCGGTCCCGGCCGGCGGCCGGCCCGCGGACCGGCACGGCATCCCCGGCCCCGCCATTATGCACGAATCCGGGCGCCGAAAAGGCGAAACCGGCCGCTCGCGCGGCCGGTTCCTGAACAGTCCGTTGATCGGGCCGGTCGTCGGGGCGTCGCCCCGCGCGGCCCGGGGCCTCGCCCCGGGCCGGATCGGTCGCCGGTCAGTCCTTCTTCTCGTTGGCGCGCTTGAGCGCGGTGCCGAGAATGTCGCCGAGGGTGGCGCCGGAGTCGGACGAGCCGTACTGGGCGATCGCCTCCTTCTCCTCGGCCACCTCGAGCGCCTTGATCGAGACCTGCACCTTGTGCGACTTGCGGTCGAACTGGGTGACGCGGGCATCGACCTTCTGGCCGACCGCGAAGCGGTCGGGGCGCTGCTCGGAGCGGTCGCGGGCGAGCTCGGAGCGCTTGATGAAGGCGGTCAGGTCGGTGCCGACGATCTTCACGTCGATGCCGCCTTCCTTCACCTCGACCACCTCGCCCGTCACCACGGCGCCCTTGCGGACGTCGCCGGCCTCGGCGAAGGGGTCGCCCTCGAGCTGCTTGATGCCGAGCGAGATGCGCTCCTTCTCGACGTCGACGTCGAGCACCTGGGCGCGGACGTGGTCGCCCTTCTTGAACTCCTCGATCACCTGCTCGCCCGGACGCTTCCAGTCCAGGTCGGAGAGGTGGACCATGCCGTCGACGTCGCCGTCGAGGCCGAGGAACAGGCCGAACTCGGTCTTGTTCTTGACCTCGCCCTCGACCACGGCGCCGGGCGGGTACTTCTCGACGAAGACCTCCCACGGGTTCCGCATGGTCTGCTTGAGGCCGAGCGAGATGCGCCGCTTGACCGGATCGACCTCGAGCACCTGCACCTCGACCTCCTGGGAGGTGGAGACGATCTTGCCCGGATGGACGTTCTTCTTGGTCCACGACATCTCGGAGACGTGGATGAGGCCCTCGATCCCCGGCTCCAGCTCGACGAACGCGCCGTAGTCGGTGATGTTGGTGACGCGGCCGTTGAGCCGCGTGTGGACCGGATACTTGGCCTCGATGCCCTGCCACGGATCGGCCTGAAGCTGCTTCATGCCGAGCGAGATGCGGTGGGTCTCGTGGTTGATCTTGATGATCTTGACCTTGACCTGCTGGCCGATGTTCAAGACCTCGGACGGGTGGTTCACACGCCGCCAGGCGATGTCGGTCACGTGCAGCAGGCCGTCGATGCCGCCGAGGTCGACGAACGCACCGTAGTCGGTGATGTTCTTGACCACGCCGTCGATCACCTGCCCCTCTTCGAGGTTCTGGACGAGCTCCTGGCGCTGCTCGGCGCGGGTCTCTTCCAGCACGGTGCGGCGCGACACCACGATGTTGCCGCGGCGGCGATCCATCTTGAGGATCTGGAACTGCTGCGGGACGTTCATCAGCGGCGTGACGTCGCGGATCGGACGGATGTCGACCTGCGAGCGCGGCAGGAAGGCGACGGCACCGTCGAGGTCGACCGTGAAGCCGCCCTTGACCTGGTTGAAGATGACGCCCTGGACCTTCTCGTTGTTCTGGAACGCGCGCTCGAGCTTGCCCCAGCTCTCCTCGCGGCGCGCCTTGTCGCGCGACAGGACCGCCTCACCGAGCGCGTTCTCGACGCGCTCCAGGTAGACCTCGACGGTGTCGCCGACCTTGACCTCGTTCTGCCGTCCGGGACCCATGAACTCCCGGAGCGCCACCCGCCCCTCGGTCTTCAGCCCGACGTCGATGACCGCGAGGTCCTTCTCGATCGCGACGACGGTTCCCTTGATGACGGTGCCTTCGTGCAGGTTGCCCTGGGTGAAGGACTCCTCGAGCATGGCCGCGAAGTCTTCGTGAGCGGCGTGCGTGGCGTGAGCGGTCTGAGCCATGAAGTCTCCTGACGGGACAGCCGGCGGGCTGGTGTTGACGAAATGTCCGTGTTGACCGCTCGGGCCGAAGGCCCCGTAGCCTTCGGCTGCCACGCCGTCGCGCGCCTCTCCCATAAGGGACGGAGCGGGAAGGCATGGGCCGGCCCGATCTACCGAGCGGTCGGGACATGCTGGGTCCGGGTGCCGCAGCATGGAGGTGCCGCGGGAGCCGGATCGATCCCGAACCGGGACACGATCCGTTCAACGCCACCGGCCGGCCATGCCGGGAGGACGCGCGGGCGACTCCGGACAGGTCGGCAGGGGGACGTCACGCTCGGGGCGCTTCGAGGTTGTCGGCGGCCCGGACTGCCGCGTCTATATCGTATCGGGCGGGGTCGGAGCAAGGCGTCGCAATCGCGCCGGAACGCGTTAAGTTGAGGCGCCGACGTGCTGCGGCGCATGCGGCGCGGCCGCTCCGTCGCGCGCCCGGCCTGTCCGCTGCCGCAACCCTGGCGAGACTGCACGAGCCATGACCGTCCTCGAGGTGCGACATCTCACGACCTACCGGTACCGGCGGCCGGTCGGCTTCGGCGAGCACCGCATGATGTTCCGGCCGCGCGACTCCTACGACCAGCGGCTGCTCGGGGCGACGCTGCGCATCACCCCCACCCCGAGCGCGATCCGCTGGGTGCACGACCCGTTCGGCAATGCCGTGGCGACCGCCCGCTTCGACGCGGAGGCCGAAGAGCTGGTGTTCGAGAACCGCATCTCGGTCGAGCACTTCCCCGATCCGGTGGACTTCCAGAGCGAGGACTACGCCAAGACCTACCCGTTCTCCTATGCCGAGGACGAGCGGCCCGACCTCGCGCCCTACATGGCCCGCCAGTGCCCCGACCCGGGCGGCGAGCTGGAGCGCTGGGCCCGCCGCTTCCTCGGCCTCGGCCAGGAGACCCCGACCGGCCGCCTGCTGATGACGCTGACGACGGCCATCGGCGAGAGCTTCGTCTACAACCGCCGCACCGAATCCGGCACCCAGGACCCGCTCACCACGCTGCGGCTCGGCCGCGGAACCTGCCGGGACTTCGCCCTGTTCATGATGGAGGCGGTGCGGGCGCTGGGCTTCGCGGCGCGCTTCGTCTCCGGCTATCTCTACGTTCCCACCCGCGACGCGACCCGCCATCTCGGCGGCGGCTCGACCCACGCCTGGTGCCAGGTCTACCTGCCGGGCGCCGGCTGGGTGGAGTTCGACCCGACCAACGGGATCATCGGCAACCGCGACCTGATCCGGGTGGCGGTCGCTCGCCTGCCCTCCCAGGCGGTGCCGCTCACCGGCACGTTCCGCGGCAGCCCCGACGACGAGCTCGGCATGACGGTCGAGGTCCATGTGACCTCGGAGGACCCGGGAGCGGGGTGAGCCGAGCACTGCGTCGCGCCGCGGCGCTGGGCTTGGCACCTCGCTTGCATTTCGACGCTTGCATTTCGACGTCGAGACGACCGCGCCCCGCAACCGGAGACCCTGCCGCGTGAAAATCCGTGCCGGCTACGACATCGCCTTCGACTGCCCGCAGCCGACCCCGATGGTCCTTCTGCTCTCGGTGCATCCGTCCCGCCGCGGCGATCTCGTCACCCCGGAACGGATGACGTTCGATCCACCGCTCCAGCCGCGCACGTACCGCGACCAGTTCGACAATGTCTGCACCCGCCTCGTCGTCCCGGCCGGACGGGTGCGCTTCTCGGCGGACTTCGTGGTGAACGACAGCGGCGCGCCCGACGAGGTCGCGCCCGAGGCGGCGCAGATTCCCGTCCAGGACCTGCCGGACGACACGCTGATCTACCTGCTCGGCAGCCGCTACTGCGACACCGAGCACCTGGCCGAGCAGGCGTGGGCGCTGTTTTCCGGCTCGCCGCCCGGCTGGGGCCGCGTGCAGGCGATCTGCGACTACGTCCACGACCACCTCGCCTTCGGCTACTCGCACGCCCGCGCCACCCGCACGGCGGCCGAAGGCCACGCCGAGCAGCGCGGCGTGTGCCGCGACTTCGCCCATCTCGCCATCACGTTCTGCCGCTGCATGAACATCCCGGCGCGCTACTGCACCGGCTATCTGGGCGACATCGGCGTCCCCGAGGACCCGCAGCCGATGGACTTCTCGGCGTGGTTCGAGGCCTATCTGGGCGGCCGCTGGTACACGTTCGACGCCCGCCACAACGTGCCGCGCATCGGCCGGATTCTGGTCGCCCGCGGCCGCGACGCCACCGACGTGGCGATCTCCACCTCGTTCGGCCGCGCCGACCTCGCCAACTTCACGGTGATCACCGAGGAGGTGGAGTAGAGCCCCGAACCGCCGAGGTCCCCTCGCCCCGCGTGCGGGGAGAGGGAACAGGCGACGCTCGTCAGCCCCGCCGTCCCTCCACCAGCGCGATCGCCGCGGCGACGGCGGCATCCACGTCCAACGCGGTGGTGTCGAGCACATGCGCATCGGCGGCGGCGACCAGCGGCGCCACGGCGCGGCCGGAGTCGCGCTCGTCCCGGCGGCGGATGTCGGCCAGCACCTCGGCCTCGCTGGTCGGCAGGCCGCGGGCGGAGAACTCCAGCCAGCGGCGATGCGCCCGCGCCTCGGGCGAGGCGGTGACGAAGATCTTCACGTCGGCGTGCGGGCAGATCACCGTGCCGATGTCGCGGCCGTCGAGCACGGCGCCGGGCGGCGTCGCGGCGAACTCCTGCTGGAAGTTGAACAGGGCGGCGCGCACCTCCGGAAAGGCCGAGACGACCGAGGAGGCCTCGCCGACCGCCTGGCTCTTCAGCACCGCCTCGTCGAAACCGGTCGGATCGAGTGCCTGCGCGGCCGCCGCCGCCGTCTCGCGGTCGTCCGCGGCGTGGCCCGCGGCGAGCACCGCATGCGCCACGGCGCGGTACAACAGCCCGGTGTCGAGATGGCGCAGCCCGTAATGGGCGGCGAGGCGCTTGCCGAGCGTGCCCTTGCCGGAGGCCGCCGGCCCGTCGATGGCGATGATCATCGGTGTCGTTCGTTGCATGCGGACCGTGCCGGTCGGGGGCGGCCCGGCACCCCTTCGGGGCGGCAGGCTATTCCATGCCGGCCGCAGTTCTGCAATATCCCCCCGCCCGGTTGTGCCCGGGACATGCGCGGGGGACATTCATGGACGCGGCCGCACGACGCCTCGACAGCTTCAAGCAGCTCCTGGACCATGCCCGCGAGCGGCTGTCGCTCGACATCGGCTTCGTGCTGTGGGACGGCGCCCGCGTGCCGGCCGACCTTCCCGCCGACGCGCTCGCGGTGCGGATCGCCGACGAGGGCGCGGTCGCCGCGATGGTGCGGCGGCCGAACCTGGAGACCCTGGCCAACCTGTGGGCGGCCGGCCGCATCGCCCTGGTCAACGGCACGATCTTCGACCTGGTGAAGCAGCGCCCGCGGGTGCGCACCAAGGACTTCCTCAAGACGCTCGACAAGACACTGACGCTCACCACGGCGGCGCGCTTCTTCCCGGTGTCGCGCGGCGGCCCGTGGCCGCTGGAGGAGCAGCCGGGCGAGAAGCCGAGCAGCGGCGCGCCGTCCGAGAACAAGAAGAACATCGCCTATCACTACGACGTCTCGAACGCCTTCTACGCGCTCTGGCTCGATCGCGAGATGGTCTACACCTGCGGCTACTGCACCGACTGGGACAACGACGTCGACACCATCCAGCGCGACAAGCTGGAGCACATCTGCCGCAAGCTGCGCCTGAAGCCGGGCGAGCGGCTGCTCGACGTCGGCTGCGGCTGGGGGGCGCTGTCCTGCTACGCCGCCCAGCACTACGGCGTCACGGCGCACGGGGTGACGCTGTCGGAGCAGCAGGTCGCCTTCGCGCAGGAGAAGATCCGCCGGCTCGGGCTCGAGGACCGCGTCCGGATCGAGCTGCGCGACTACTCCACCGTGGACGGCCAGTACGACAAGGTCGCGGCGATCGGCATCCAGGAGCACATCGGGATCGACAACTACCCGACCTATTACGACACCGTGAACCGCGTGCTGGTGCCGGGCGGGCTGTTCCTGCACCACGCCATCACCCGGCCGGCGAAGCGCGACGACAGGACCTTCCGCAGGAAGCGTGCCGAGTTCGCGCTCCTGACCAAGTACATCTTCCCGGGCGGCGAGCTCGACCACATCGGCAACACCGTGACGATGCTGGAGCGCCACGGCTTCGAGGTGCACGACGTCGAGCAGCTGCGCGAGCACTATTGGAAGACCTGCCGGCTGTGGCACGACCGGCTGCTGGCGAACGAGGCCGCCGCCATCGCCGAGGTCGGCGAGGTCAAGACGCGGATGTGGATCGCCTATCTGGCCGCCTGCGCCATCGCGTTCGAGCGCAACACGGTCGGCCTCTACCAGACGCTCGCCTCCAAGCGCCGCCGCGGCCCCTCCGGCCTGCCGCCGACCCGGGCGGACCTCTACCGCGACGCCCCGGCCGGGCCGCCGGCGCCCGAGCCCGCGCCGTCCGCGAGCGGCGGCCGTCCGACGCCGGTGCGGTCGAGCGTCCGGCCGCGGTAGGGTCGCGCACCCCTCCACGCCGTCGTGGCCGGGCTTGTCGCGGCCATCCACGCGTTCGCGCACGACGGGCATCGGAAGACATGGATGGCCGCGACAAGCGCGGCCATGACGACCTTCCTGCCGAGACCGGGCCCTACCCGATGTCGGCGCCGAGCCCGCGCATGGTCTCGACGAAGCCGGGGAAGCTGGTGGCGATGAAGGCGGCGTCGTCGACGGCGACCGGCTTCTCGCTGGCGAGCCCCATCACCAGCGCCGACATGGCGATGCGGTGATCCATGTGGGTGGCGACGGTGCCGCCGCCCGGCGGCCGCCCCCGGCCCCCCACGCCCTCGACGATCATGTCGTCGCCCGAGATCTCCACCGGCACGCCGTTGACGCGCAGCAGATCGGCCGTGGCGGCGAGCCGGTCGGATTCCTTCACCCGCAGCTCCTTCAGGCCACGCATGACGGTGGTGCCGCGCGCGAAGGCGGCCGCGACGGCGAGCACCGGATACTCGTCGATCATGGCCGGGGCGCGCTCGGGCGGGACCTCGACGCCGACGAGATCGGAGAAGCGCACCCGCAGATCCGCCATCGCCTCGCCGCCGTCCTCGCGGCCGTCGACCGCCTCGATCGACGCGCCCATCTCGCGCAGCGTGGTGATCAGCCCGGTGCGCAACGGATTGGTCATCACGTTCTCGAGAATCACGTCCGAGCCCGGCACCAGCAGGGCCGCCACCAGCGGGAACGCCGCCGAGGACGGATCGGCCGGCACGACGACGGCCGCGCCGGCGAGCTCCGGCTGGCCCGACAGGGTGATTCGGCGCCCGTGCGGCCCGTCCGGCACGACGCTCAGGGTCGCGCCGAAATGGGCGAGCATCTTCTCCGTGTGGTCGCGGGTCGCCTCGCTCTCGATCACCACGGTCTCGCCGGGCGCCGCGAGGCCGGCGAGCAGCACGGCCGACTTCACCTGGGCCGACGGCACCGGGGTCGCGTAGACGATCGGCAGCGGGTCGCGGGCGCCGGCGAGCCACACCGGCAGGCGGTCGCCCTCGGCGGCCTGCACCACGGTGGCGCCCATCCTCACCAGCGGATCGAGGATCCGGCGCATCGGCCGGCGGCGCAGCGAGGCGTCGCCGTCGAACACGGCGGTCACCGGGCAGCCGGCGACGGCGCCCATCACCAGCCGGCAGCCGGTGCCGGAATTGCCGAAATCCAGCGTCTCGGGCGGCGGCGCGAAGCCCCCCACCCCGACGCCGTCGACGCTCCAGGCGCCCGGGCCGGTGCGCACCACGGTGGCGCCCAGCAGGCTCATCGCCTTGCCGGTCGCCAGCACGTCCTCGCCCTCGAGCAGGCCCGTCACGGTGGTGCGGCCGACCGCGAGCGCGCCGAGAATCAGCGCCCGGTGCGAGATCGACTTGTCGCCCGGCACGCGCACGCACCCGGTCAGCGGACGGGCGCCGCGGGCGGCGAGCGGCATGAGGGCGGCGGTCGAGGACATGGCGGAGGCCCCGTGAACGGCGGCGGAAACGCATCGGAAGGCGGCGATCTCTTATCCAGGATCGCCCCCGCCGCCCACTGGAATCTTGCCGCGGGGCCGGGGCCGGCCGGAACGCCGGCGCGCGGCCTTCCGCCGGCGGGGCGGCGGCCCCATATGGCGCACGGCGCGGCGTGCAGCCGGGCGGCGCGGGAGCGACGCCCGCGAATCGGCCGAAGAAACGCCGTCCGACCGTGCGCCGCCGCTATTGACACCGGACCATCGAGTCGCCAGAGGGATGGTCCGTTTTTCCGACGTCCGCTTCAAGGATTTCCGACCGTGGCAAAACCCGAGCTCGGTACGAAACGCCTCTGCGCCTCGTGCGGCGCCAAGTTCTACGATCTGTCGAAAGACCCGATCGTCTGCCCGAAATGCGGCACCGTCTACGAGGTGGCGCTGCCGGTGGCGCCGCGCGGCGGCCGCCCGGACACCGCCCGGATGGCGGCCGAGACCGAGCTGCCGGAGACCACCGAGGCCGAGTTCGTGTCGCTCGAGGAGGCCGATGCCGAGGCCTCCGGCGGCAAGAAGGTGCCGGTCGGCGAGGACATCGCCGACGTGGACGACGACGTCGACATCGACGAGAGCCTCGACGACGCCGCCTTCATCGCCGAGGACGAGGAAGAGGACACCGACGTGTCGGAAATTCTCGGCGGCGACATCGAGGACGAGGAAGAGACTTGAGGTCGGCGGCAAAGTGTGGTTCTAAGCGCGGCGCCGACGCGCCGGGCGCTCCGACGAGGGGCCTTGAACCGGACGGCGCCCGGGCCTAGAAGGCTCGGACCGAATCCCCGGCGGACGCACCGCCGATCGGCCGCAAGGCCGGCGGAGGACCGCGGGGACAGACTTTCGACACGGAGTTCCCAAGCCCGTGTCGCGCGTGGGGCCATAGCTCAGTTGGGAGAGCGCTTGAATGGCATTCAAGAGGTCAGGGGTTCGACTCCCCTTGGCTCCACCAACCTCCTGCTCCAGCAACTCTCTGCTCCAGCAACTCCCTGAAGCCTGACTTTCCGACAGCGACGGGACGCCCGGCGACGGGACGCTCGGCGCTGTGACCGATTCAGGCCCGGTGCGTCACGATTCAGGCCCGGTGCGTCGCGGGCAGCCGCCCGGCGAACCGCACCGCCGGCGCGCCGGCCGGTCGCGAATCACTCCACCAGCAGCGCCGCGAGGTCGGCCCGCGCCCGCCCGCGCTCCGGCGGCGGCGCGCGCAGCTCGTCCTGCACCACCGCGACGAATCGGCGGGCGACCGGCGAGGGAGCCGGGGCCCGCACCGCCAGCATGAGGCGGCTCTCGGCGTCGCTCGAGGCGAGCGGGCGGGCCACCACCCCGGCCATGCCGACCCGGGCGTAGCAGTCGGGCAGCACCGAGACGCCGAGCCCGGCCGCCACCAGGCCCAGCACCGTGGTGAGCTCGCGGCTCTCCTGCACGACATGCGGCAGGAAGCCGGCCGCCGCGCACAGCCGCAGGGTCTGCTCGTGCACGCCGCAGCCGATCGGCCGCGACACCATGACGAAGTCCTCGGTCCGCAGCTCGGCCATGGCGACCGGCCCGGCGGCGCCGGCGAGCGGATGCGCCTCGGGCAGGAAGGCGGCCAGCCGGTCGCGCCAGACGGGCCGCAGGACGATCCCGGCCCGCGGCTGGACGCCGTTGGCGGGGCGCAGGATTCCGGCGTCGAGCCGGTCCTCCTCGAGGGCCTCGAGCTGGTCCCTCGTCGACATGTGCAGGAGCTCGATCTCGACCCGCGGATGAGTGGCCCGGAACGACCGCATGACGCGGGCGAAGACGCTCGACAGCGGCACCGAGCTGGTGAAGCCGAGGCGCAGCACGCCGGCCTTGCCCTCGGCCGACTGGCGCACCAGGGCGGCGGCGTCGTCCATCTGGCGGACCGCCCGGCGGGCGCTGTCGAGAAACAGCCGGCCGGCCTCGGTCAGCTCCACCCGGCGGCGGGTGCGCACCAGGAGGGCGGCGCCGAGCTCCTCCTCCAGCGCCTTGATCTGCATGCTGAGCGGCGGCTGGCTGACGTTGAGCAGGCGGGCGGCGCGGCTGAAGCTGAGCTGCTCGGCCACGGCGATGAAGTAGCGCATCTGGCGGTCGTTCATCGATCCATATCCGATCCGAATAACCGGCGCCCTTAGAACATATTGGACCGTATCAGTAGCGGCCCGGTAGCGTCGCGGCAACACGGGCGATCGCGCCGCGCGCCGCCGGTCCGGGACGCGGCTCCGACCGTGCCGCGTCGCCGGCCGGCCTTCCCTGCCCGGCGCCTGCGCGCGCTCCGAATTCTCCGCGTTTCCGATTCTTCGCCTCGTCCAGCATCGGCCCACCCCGATCGCCTCCCACCGCAGGAACAGGTCGCGCCATGTCGACAGTCTTCCGGTTTCCGCTCCGCGCCCGGCGCGCGGCCCTCGCCGCCGCCCTCGTCGTCCCCGTCGCCGCCGCCCTCGCCGCCGTCTCGTCGCCCGCCGCCGCCCAGGCGGACGCGGCGAAGGACTGGCCGGCCCGCAACGTCCGGGTGATGGTGCCGTTCGCGGCCGGCGGCCCGGCCGACCTGGTGGCCCGCGAGGTCGCGGCCCGCATGGGGGAGGATCTCGGCCGCGCCTTCATCATCGAGAACCAGGGCGGCGCCGGCGGCAAGCTGGCGGTGCTCAACGTCGCCCGGGCCGAGCCGGACGGCTACACGCTGCTGTTCCCCGCCTCCGGCAACGTGGTCAGCCATCCGCTGGCCGAGCGCGACATGAGCACGGTCGAGCAGCTGGTGCCGATCGGCCTCGTCTCCACCAGCGCGCACGTGCTGGTGATCGACCCGAAGCTGCCGATCCGGACCATGGCGGACCTCGTCGCCTACGCGAAGGCCAATCCGGGCAAGCTGCATTTCGGCTCGGCCGGCACCGGCGCGGTCGCCCATCTCGGCATGGAGATGCTGAAGATGACGGCGGGAATCGACATCGTGCACGTCCCCTATCGCGGCACGTCGCAGGCGATCGTCGACGTGATGTCGGGCCAGATCCAGGCGACCTTCTCGTCGATGCCGTCGCTGCGCGGCATGATCGACCAGGGCACGCTGCGGGCGCTCGGCATGACGGCGAAGAGCCGCGGCGACGCCGGCCTGCCGCTGATCTCCGACACGGTGCCGGCCTTCGGCTACACCACCTGGTACGGCCTGTTCGCCCCCAAGGGCACGCCGCCGGCGATCATCGACAGGATCAGCGCGTCGCTGAAGAAGGCGCTGTCCGACAAGGCCCTGCAGGAGAAGCTCGCGGTGCAGGGCATGGACCTCGAATGGAGCACCCCGGCCGCGCTCGATGCGCTGATGAAGCAGGACATCGCGAAGTGGTCGAAGGTGATCGAGGCGGCCAACATCCGCCTGAAGTGATCACGTCCACGACGACCGCCCGCGAGACCGAGATGATCATCGACTGCCACGGCCACTACACCACGGCGCCCGCCGCCCACGAGGCGTGGCGGGCCGAGCAGCTCGCCGCCGCGGCGGCGGGACGCCCCGCCCCGCCCTACCCGGCCATCACGGACGACGAGATCCGCGCGAGCATCGCGGCCGGCCAGCTTGCCATCCAGCGGCAGCGCGGCATCGACCTCACGCTGTTCTCGCCCAAGGCCTCGGCGATGGGGCACCATCTCGGCGACGCCGCGACCAGCGCCGTGTGGACCCGGCACTGCAACGACCTGATCCACCGGGTGTGCCGGCTGTTTCCGGACAACTTCGTCGGCGTCGCCCAGCTGCCGCAGGCGCCCGACGCGGCGCCGGCCGACTGCGTCGCCGAGCTGGAGCGCTGCGTGACGGAGCTCGGCTTCGTCGGCTGCAACCTCAACCCCGACCCGTCCGGCGGCCACTGGCGCGGCGTGCCGATGACCGACCGCGCCTGGTATCCGCTCTACGAGGCCATGGTGGCGCTCGACGTGCCGGCGATGATCCATGTCAGCGGCTCGTGCAACTGCAACTTCCACACCACCGGCGCCCACTACATCAACGCCGACACCACGGTGGTGATGCAGCTCGTCGCCGGCGACCTGTTCAGGGACTTTCCGAAACTGAAGCTGATCGTCCCGCACGGCGGCGGCGCCGCGCCCTATCACTGGGGCCGCTATCGCGGCCTCGCCCGCCAGCTCGGCCGGCCGACGCTCGACCGGCATCTGATGAGCAACCTGTTCTTCGACACCTGCGTCTACCACCAGCCCGGCATCGACCTGCTGACCCGGGTGATCCCGGCCGACAACATCCTGTTCGCCACCGAGATGCTGGGCGCCGTCAAGGGCGCCGACCCGGAGACCGGCTTCGACTTCGACGACACCGGCCGCTACGTCACCGCCGCCCCGGCCCTGGACGCCGCGGCGCGGACGAAGATCTTCGAGACGAACGCGCTGAAGGTCTACGGCCGGCTCCCCGCGCAGATCGCGCGGCAGCGATCGTAGCCCCCGATCGCAGCCTGCGAAGCGCCGCGACGGATCGACCCCGGCCGGGTGTTCGACCTGACTCGGCCGTGCGAGCGGGTCGCCGAAGGTCGCCGCGCCGCGGCCGGTGTCACGGCGGCCGGCGTCACGGCGGGGCTTGGCGGAACGCCTCCCAGGCCGGCTTGCGGGAGCCGTCGGCGCGCAACAGGCCGAAGAAGTTCTCCTGGGTCGACGGGTCGGTGCCGGCGTCCTGGTAGGCGTAGACGATCAGCGGGCCGAGCCACGCCGCGCGCTGCTGCAGCCGGAACCCGTCGGCGATGATGGCGGCCTGCCGGGCCTCGTCGACGGCGCCGGGGCCGCCCGCCGTCGGGGCGCCGAACTCGGTCATCCAGATCGCCTTCGCGCCGTCGCCGTTCTTCACCATGATGGCGCGAAGATCGTCCATGGCGGTCCACCAGAACGCGCTGCCGTCGGTCGCCGAGGGCAGCGCCGGCGACACGTAGGGGTGATGGCCGACGTGATCGAAGAAGCCGCGCCCGCCGGCCCGGTAGACGCCGTCGAGAAAGGTCTGGGGCCGCATGTCGAGACCTTCGTCGGCGGCCGGGGCGAGCCCGGCCGTGATCACGGTGGCGCCCGGATCGGCCCGCTTGATCTCCGGATAGGCTGATTTCAGCAGGCCGGCATAGCGGGCCGGATCGGCGCCCGAGCGCCAGAACACCGAGCCGAGATTGGGCTCGTTCCAGATCTCCCAGTCGTGCACGCCGAAATGCTTGTAGCGCTGCGCCAGATAGCCGGCGAAGCGGCCGTAGTCGGCGGCGTCGACGGGCGGATGCAGCTTGGTGCCGGCGCCGCCATTCGCCCATTCGGGCGTGTAGTCGATGATGCCGAGAAGGCGCAGCCCGTGCGCCTGCACGGCGCGCGCGACGCGGTCGTGCGCCTCGACATTGTAGAAGTCGCGGCGCGGCTGCATGTGGGACCAGTCGAAATCGACCCGCACGAAGGTCACGCCGAGACGCACCATGTCGTCGAGCGTGGCGTTCAGCGCGTCGGCGCTCAGGCCGAACAGGTCGGCGGCGACGCCCTTGCGGCCGCCGGCCGGACTTGTCGCCTCCGAGCGCGGCCCGGCGGCCCGCTGCCCCGACCTGCCCTGTCCCGTCGTGGCGCTCCCCTGCCCCTGCGTGCCGGCCGCCGTCGCGACACCGGGGCGCGGCGGTTCGGACGCACCCGGCTCGTTCCAGCCGAGGCCGGCGACCAGCAGCACGGCGAGGACGAAGGCCGACAGGCGGCTGCGCTTCACGGAGGTCTCCTTGCGATGTCGCGCGCCGCCCCGCGGCGCCTCCGGCCCGGACGCCGCCCGCGCGCCCGGAGGATAGCGGGCGGACCGGACCGGTCAACCGAACGGCACGGCCGGCCGCACCGCCGCCGCGGGCGGATTTACCCTAATGCCAGGTTAAGCTGGTGGTCGCGGCGGCCCTGGCTATCGTCGGCGATACGCAGCGCATCGACCGCTGCGCCGGATCGCGGCGGCCGGTCGTGTCTCGCCACGACGGGGCCGACGACGTGAATCAGATCACCACGCACCATCGATCGTTCGAGCTCGACGCCGTCAAGGGCCTGGCGATCGTCCTCGTCGTGTTCGGCCACTGCCTGCGCGGCCTGATGGCCGCCGGGATCGTGCCCGAGACCTCGTGGCTGCACGCGCTCGACTACGTGATCTACACGTTCCATATGCCGGTGTTCTTCCTCGCCAGCGGCCTGTTCTTCCGCGCCCCTGCGCATCGGCTCGATCCCGGCTTCTGGCGCAGGAAGCTGATCACGATCGTGTATCCCTACTTCGTGTGGTCGATCCTCCAGGGCGCGGTGCTGATCCTGCTCAGCAACACCGGCGCCCTGAACAACCGGTGGGGCCCGGAGAATCTCCTGAGCATTCTCTGGATCCCGATCTCGCCGTTCTGGTTCCTCTACGCGCTGTTCGTCGGCACCGTTCTGGCCGTCGCGGTCGGCGGCACCGACCGGCGGATCGTGCTGACCCTCGCGCTGCCGGCGTTCCTGGCGTCGGCCCTGTGGGCACCGCAGCTCGTCGCCGACATCTTCTACGGCTTCTTCTGGTTCCTGGTCGGCATGATCGCGGCCGAGCGTCGCTGGCTCGACCGCATCCCCCGCTCGTTCGCCGCCGCCGCGCTCCTGTGCGCCGGCCTCGTCGCCGTCGCGCTGGCCTGCCGCGCCATGCAGGTGCCGGACCGGCTGGCCGTTCCGGCCGCGGTGCTCGGCATCGCCGCCACCGTGAGCCTGTGCGGCGCGCTCGGCCGCCACGCCGCCGCGGGGATGCCGTTCCGGGATCTGGTCCTCGCGGGACAATACTCGATGAGCGTGTTCGTGATGCACATCCTGGTGATGGGCTTCACCCGCGTCGTCCTGCTGCGCGTCCTGCATGTCGGCGACGTCGCGACGCTGCTCGGCGTCATGACGCTGGTCTCGATCGTCGTGCCGGTGCTGGTCCAGTTCGTCGCGGTCCGGCTCGGCATCGAGGCGTGGCTCGGCCTGCCGTTCTCGGCCCGCACCGACCGCCGCGCGAAGACGGCTCTCGCCCGAGGCTGACGCGGGGCGCGCCGCCTGCGCCGCCGACGCAGGTTCTTGCCGGGCGGTCCGGCGCCATGCACTATCGCCGCCTCCGACTGCCCCGGCCTCGACGCCGGCCTTCGAAAAAAGACGTCTCTGGGAGAGAAACGCATGTCACGCCGACTTCCGGCCCGCGCGCGCGGCGCGAGGCTCGCGCTCGCGACTGCCGCTGTCCTCACCATCGTTCCGGCCGGCGCGCAATCGCCGGCCCCACCCGCCCCCGCCGCGTCGCCCGCCCCGGCGGCGGGCGCGCCCGCCGCCCCCGCCGCCAGGCCGGGCGCGCTGCCCGGCGGCCGCATGGTCACCCAGGGGCAGGCCAAGGTGACGGTGGAGAACCTGTACAAGTGTCCGGTGACGGTCTCGAACCACCGGGTCAGCGCGGTCGGCACCATCACGGCGACCGACGGCACCGTGATCACCATGCCGGCCCGGGTGCAGTACGGCAAAGGCCCGATCGCCGCCGACCTCTACAACGAGTGCAATCAGGTGACGCCGGCCAAGAGTGCCGACGTCGACGCGTCCAAGGTGCCGGTGGTGGAGATCGATCCGGACGGCGAGGTGATCACGGGGTACGTCGTCGCCGACAACTACTTCGAATTCTACGTGAACGGAAAGCTGGTCGGCCTCGACCACACGCCCTATACGCCGTTCAACTCGGCCATCGTGAGGTTCAAGGCGAAGAAGCCCTACACGATGGCGTTCCTGCTGGTGGACTGGGACGAGCAGCTCGGCCTCGGCATGGAGCTGTTCATGGGCAATCCGCGCCATCCCGGCGACGGCGGCCTGATCGCCCGCTTCTCCGACGGCACCGTCACGGACTCGAGCTGGAAGGCGCAGACCTTCTACATCGCCCCGCTGAACACGCCCGACGAGGTCGTCGAGACCGGCAACGTGCACGACACCACGGCGCTCGGCCGCGTCCACCCGGTCGCCAAGAAGCCGCCCTGCGGCGACGCCTGCTATGCCGTGCATTACAGGATCCCGGACGGCTGGCAGGGCAAGGCCTTCGACGACGGCAAGTGGCCGCGCGCCTACGAGTACACCGACACGGATGTCGGCGTGCGGGCGCTGCCGGCCTACACGCGCTATCCCGAGCTGTTCGAGGGGTCGCGCTGGATCTGGTCGTCGAACCTGGTGTTCGACAACGTGGTGATCGCCCGCAAGACGGTGCGTTGACAACGGCGGCGCGGCGGGACCGGCCGCTTCGGCGGCGGTCCTGTTCAAACGAGCGACGAACCGCCTGCCCCGGTTGCCTCAAAGTATTGCATACTGTAGATTGAAATTTAGGCTCTATCAATCTAAGATGAGGCGCCCGGATGGCGAGACTCTTCATCGCAGCGGCGGCGCTCGCACTGCTTGCCTCGACGGTCCCCGTGGAGGCCCGGCGCCTGAGCGACCAGCCGAACTCCTGCTATCTGAACGGAAAGCGATATCGTGTCTGCCCGACATTGCGCGCCCCCGCGCAAGCCGGCCAACCACATGGCGGACTCCGGGCGATTCGCTCGAAGAAGCCGTGAGGACGCGGATCGCGACGTTCGGTCGCAGATTCTTGCATATGTCTGGCACGTGTTTCGCGGTGCGGCGGCCCGCGCGGCAGCCTTTTCCTTTTCCTTATTCCAGTTTGACCTAACGCAAGGCCGTGCCCCCGCCCGGAGGCGTCCACTCCCGCCGCACTAGTCCGCACCTGCAAATCATTATCGGAGTGGAGCCATGAGGACACTCTTGCTGGCCGCCACCCTGGTGGCGCTCGCCGGCATGCCGGCTTCGGCGAACGACCAGGCCCTCCTGAAGGACGCCCGGGACTACTTCAAGCCGATCCCCTCGATCGTGCCCGCCGTGAAGGACAACGCCGTCACGCGCGAGAAGGTCGAGCTCGGCAAGATGCTGTTCTTCGATCCGCGCGTCTCCGCCTCGCACCTGATCAGCTGCAACACCTGCCACAACCTGTCGATGGGCGGCGACGACAACCTCGAGACGTCGATCGGCCACGGCTGGGCCAAGGGCCCGCGCAACGCCCCGACCGTTCTCAACGCCGTGTTCAACAAGGCGCAGTTCTGGGACGGCCGCGCCGCCGACCTGAAGGCCCAGGCCAAGGGCCCGATCCAGGCCGGCGTCGAGATGAACAACACCCCCAAGGTGGTCGAGGAGACGCTGCGCAGCATCCCGGCCTACGTGACCAAGTTCAAGACCGCCTTCCCGAACCAGACGCAGCCGGTCACCTTCGACAATCTCGCGATGGCGATCGAGGCCTTCGAGGCGACCCTGATCACCCCGGCGTCGCGCTTCGACCAGTTCCTGGAGGGCAACGTCACGGCGCTCAACGCCACCGAGAAGGAGGGCCTGCGCCTGTTCATGGACAAGGGCTGCGTCGCCTGCCACCAGGGCGTCAATCTCGGCGGCGAGGAGTACTATCCGTTCGGCGTCGTCGAGAAGCCGGGCGCCACCATCCTGCCCGAGAAGGACCGCGGCCGCTTCGAGGTGACCAAGACGGCCGACGCCGACTACGTGTTCCGGGCCGGCCCGCTGCGCAACATCGCCCTGACGGCGCCCTACTTCCACTCCGGCAAGGTGTGGGACCTCAAGCAGGCGGTGGCCGTGATGGCGACCAGCCAGCTCGGCGCCAAGCTGACCGACAAGGAGATCGACGCGATCACGGCCTTCCTGGTCTCGCTCACCGGCGAGCAGCCGCGCGTCGAGCTGCCGATCCTGCCGATCAGCACCACCGAGACGCCGATGCCCAAGTGACGGTCGGAGCGGTTTCCGGTCGTGCTGAACAGGACTCGATCCCCGCTCGTCCCCGCCAAGGCGGGGACCCAGGGGCCGCAAGTCGTGGCGCCCTGGAGTCCCGCGTCCGCGGGACTGAGCGGAGCGTGGGTCGACGTCCGTGGAAACCGCTCCGGGCCGTGACGTCCCGGTCCGCGACACGACGATCGGCCGCGCCCGTGCGCGGCCGATTTCGTTTCGGCGCCGCGCTCGTGACACGCTCCCGCGGCGTTGCTACAGACGATCTTCCATCATGCCGGCCCCACGGCGTCGCCGAAGGGGCCGCGGGCGGCGCAGCGCCGCCAGGGGAGGACGTGACATGCAGACACCGCAGCGGCGGCCGGCGGCCGGCACCCGCGCGTCGTCGGGCGCGGGCGTGATCGCCATCGAGGAGCACTACTGGGACGCCGAGATGGCGGCGCTGTTCACCGGCGCCGAGGCGGCCCGCCCCGGCCCGCTCGCCGACCGGCTCGCCGATCTCGGCGCCGCCCGGATCGCCGCCATGGACGCGGCCGGCATCGACATGCAGGTGCTCTCGCACGGCGCGCCCTCCGCCCAGCGGCTCGCGGCCGAGGTCGCCGTGCCCCTGACCCGCCGGGTCAACGACCGCCTGCACGCGGCGATGGCGGCGCATCCCGGCCGCTTCGCCGGCTTCGCGGCGCTGCCGACCGCCGACCCGGCGGCGGCCGCCGACGAGCTCGAGCGCTGCGTCGAGACGCTCGGCTTCAAGGGCGCCATGCTGCACGGGATGGCGCACGGGCTGTTCCTGGACGACCGCCGGTTCCGGCCGATCTTCGAGCGCGCCGCGCAGCTTCGCGTGCCGGTCTACCTGCATCCCTCGCTGCCGCACGCGGCCGTGACGTCGGCCTATTACGACGACTACGCGGCCGACTTCCCGACCGTTGTGCGGCCCGCCTGGGGCTTTACGGTGGAGACCGCGACGACGGCGCTGCGGCTGATCCTCTCGGGCGTGTTCGACGCCCATCCGGGCCTGCAGATCGTGCTCGGCCATCTCGGCGAGACGCTGCCGTTCCTGCTGTGGCGGATCGAGAGCGCGCTCGCCCGGCCGGGCCAGAAGAGCATCGCGTTCCGCGAGATCCTGACCCACAATTTCCACGTCACCACCAGCGGCTTCTTCTCCACCCCGGCGCTGATGTGCTGCGTGATGGAGCTCGGCGTCGACCGCATCATGTTCGCGGTGGACTGGCCGTTCGTCGAGAACGCCCCGGCGGTCGACTGGATGGCCACGGTGCCGCTGTGCGAGGCCGACCGGCGCAGGATCCTCGGCGGCAACGCGAAGCGCCTGCTCGGGCTGTGAGGGAACGGACGATCGGCTCGCCGACGGTGCGGGGCGCGGGCAACGGCCCGCCCTCCGGGTCCCGGCGCGGGCCGCGGTCGGGAGTCCGGTCAGATCAGGCGCGGTGCGCGCGGCTTCACCACGCACCGACCCAGTGGCCGACGTCGTAGACGGCGGCCGCCATCACGCAGACGGCGAGGCCGCCCCAGACCAGCCCGAGGGAGAAGGTCCGGTTGGCGCGGATCAGGGTGTCTTTCTCGACCAGATGATGGGCCATGATGCTGGCCTCCGATGGTCCCCGGCGAAACGTCTCCGGCAGAAGAACCCGGCGAACGATCCTTAACGCGTGGTTTCAGTGTTCGTTCCACTCCACCGCGCGATAGCCCGCCCGGCGGCGCCCCGCAATCCGCAGTTGCACGAAGCCGCTGGCGCCGTCCGGGCACGGGCGGCGCCCGTGTCGGGCGAATTCGCCGACAGATGAGGATTCAGCGACGCGTCCGGGCGGCCGGGGCCGCGGCGGCCGGCGCCGTCTCGGTCGAGAACGGCGTGTAGGTCGGGAACACCAGCGCGGGGGCCGGCGCGACCGCCGGCGCCGGGCGGCGCGCCGCCACCCGCGGCTTCGCCGGCTTGCGCACCGCCGGCCTGGCGGCGCGCTTGGCGCGGACGACCGGCTTCGCCGCCTGCGGCGCCGCCCTGGCGGCCCGCCCGGCGGCCGCCGAGGCCGAAGCCGGCGCGACCGCTGCGACGGTGTCGGCCGGAGCCGCCTGCGGCTCGGGTGCGGCCGGTGCCGCCGCCGCTGCGGTGGCCGGCGTGTCCTGGACGTCGTCGCCGGGCAGCGGCAGGGCGATCGGCGGCGTCCGGCGGGCCGGCTCGGCGGCGAAGCCGAGCGCCGCCGGCGGCGCCTCCGCCGCGGCCGGAGCCGCAGCCGCCACCTCGGCCCCGGACAGCCCGGCGGGGCCGGCGGGGCCGGCGGGCACGGAGGGCCCGGAGGGCGCCGCGGCGACCGGCGGATCGCGCGGCGCCGGCTCGGGCGTCTCGGGAACAACGGCGCGGATCAGGTCGCCGAGCGGATCGGCGGAGGCCGGCCGCGGCGTGCGCCGGCCGCGCTCGTCGGCGGCGACCAGCGGCAGCGGCACGGCCCCGGCGGGTGCGGGCGCGACGGACTCGGTGGCGGCGGACTCGGTGGCGACGGACTCGGCTGCGGCGGATTGGGCTGCGATGGATTCGGCGGCCGCGTCGGCGACCGGCGCCGGTGCGGCGGGCGCCTCCGGCTCCGCGGCGGCGACGGCCGCGGCCGGCCCGGCCTCGGCGGCGCCCGCGGTGGCGGGCGCGGCTGCGGCCTCGGCCGCGGCGGCGATCGACGCCGGTGCGGCCGGCGCGGCGGGTGCGGCCGGCGGCGCGAGGTCGAGCGGCGGCATCGCCGCGATCATCAGCCGGCGCTGCGTCTCGTCGATCGGGATCACCGAGAGGCGCAGGAGATCGCGGCCGACCACCGGCACCTCGCCGATGCGGGTCACCGCCTCGGGATGGCCGACGAGGCCGCGCGCCGCGACCACCAGCACGAGGAAGACGGCCGCGATGGCGACCAGCATCAGCCGAAACGTCGGAAGCATGACGACCCCGCCCAGCGCCGCCGCGGCGCACCCTGTCCGCCCGAGACGGTCGCGGATCGATTCGCGGTCAGGCTAGCAGACTCGGATTCCCCCGTGAATCGTCCCCGGAGCGATCGCGCTGCGCGAAACTCCGGCCCGCCGGGCCCGGCAGCCGCAGCCGCCACTGCGCCGACGCGCCCACCGCCCGGAGCCGACTCGCCTTTTCGGCGCGCCGCTGCGGCGAACGGAGCGATGTCACAGACCGAAAGAAAAAAGACGGGTGGTGGGCCCGGCAGGACTCGAACCTGCAACCAAGCGGTTATGAGCCGCCGGCTCTGACCATTGAGCTACGGGCCCGCGTCGCCGGTGAACCGGCGCGGCCGGAGGCGGCGGGACCGTAGCAGCGCCGGCGGGAGAGAACAACGGGCGCCGAGGCTTCGGCCGGAGCGGCGCGCGGTGCCGCGCGCATCGCACTCACTCGCCCGCGGCTCCCTGACCCGCGCCCCTTTGCCTCGCCGCTCCCGTCGGTCGCCCTGCCGCGGCATCTCGGCTAGAATCGCGGGCCGCACGTCCCGGTCGGCGCCGCCGTCCGCGCCGCCGGCCCCGCCGTTGCTCCCCCCATCGCTCCCGCCCGCGAGTTTTCCGATGCTGCTGCACTGGTCGCCCCGCTCGCCCTTCGTCCGCAAGGTGATGATCGTCGCCCACGAGACCGGCCTCGCCGACCGGATCGACTGCCGGCGCACCGTGGTCGCCGCGACGCAGCCGAACGCCGCGCTGATGCGCGAGAATCCGCTCAACAAGCTGCCGACCCTGATCCGCGACGACGGCACCGCGCTCTACGACTCGGCCGTCATCTGCGAGTATCTCGACGGCCTGCACGCCGGGCCGCGCCTGATCCCGGCCGAGCGCGAGGCGTACTTCACCGCCCTGCGCCGCGCCGCGCTCGGCGACGGGCTGCTCGACCTGCTGATCCTGTGGCGCTACGAGCGGGCGCGCACGCATCCCGATCCGGCCCATCTCGCCGCCTGCGCGGTGAAGGCCGACGCCTGCCTCGCCGTGCTGGAGGACGAGGCGGAGGCGCTCGCCGCGACGCCGTTCGGCATCGGCCACGTCGCGCTCGGCTGCGCCCTCTCCTATGTCGACTTCCGCTTCCCCGAGCTGGCGTGGCGGACCGGACGGCCGCGGCTCGCCGCCTGGTACGCCGGCTTCGCCCAGCGCCCCTCCGCCCGCGCGACCGAGCTGCGCGACGGCTGATCCCGAGGGCCGCTGGCGGCAACGGCGTGGATGGCCGGGCGAGCCCGGCCATGACGGACGGAGGGGTCGCACACTGCCGCCACCGGCCTGACGGCGCGCGCTTGCGCCGCCTCCCGCTTCGTGCTCATTTGGCGGCGTCTTCGGTGCCTCGCGAGAGGTGAAACGGGAACGCGGTGCGGGACCTCTGCCGGCGGGACTCGTCCTGTCGGAATGTCCTCCATGCCGCGGCTGCCCCCGCAACTGTGGACGGATCGTCGCCGATCGAAAGCCACTGGGCGAAGCCCCGGGAAGGCGACCGGCGACAACGATCCGTGAGCCAGGAGACCGGCCGGAGACGCTGGTCCATTCCGTTCGACGGCGGGTCGAAAGGGGAGCGCTCATGATCATCAGATTCTGATTCCGAAGACGCTGAATCCGACCACTCGGAGTCCGACGGACCCCGGGTCCGGTCGTCCGCACGCGGCCGGCGGCGCAATGCCCGTGCCGCCGCGAACGGCGGGCCCGACACCGTCCTCGTCCTCCGCGGCCTGACGCGCCGGCGGGCGTGCGTCGTGCGCCCGCGCGCTGCGCCGCGCCGTCTCGCAGGGGCGACGCCGTCGCCGCTGCGATCCGTCATGCCGCACGCGCCGCACGGAGCCGGCCCCATGCAGCCCAAGGACACGACCACCAACGAAGCCTTCAAGGGCTTCACCAACACGGCCTGTCCGTTCCTGCCCTGCCACACGGGCGTGCGCGGCGCCTTCAACTGCCTGTTCTGCTACTGCCCGCTCATCGCCTACGAATGCCCGGGCCCCTACACGGTCTTCACCGACCGCAACGGGCTCCGCCGCAAGGACTGCTCGGCCTGCACGCTGCCGCACAACGGCTACCGCGGCGCCTGGACTTTCATCCAGAAATGGCTCGAGCGGCCGGTGGTCTGGGACGGGCGGGAGCAGACCCGGCGCTATCGCAAGAAGCCGCTTCGAACCAAGCCCCCTCGGACCTGATCATGACCATCGACATTGCCGCCCAGCAGATCGCCGGGCTCGTCTCCCGCATCGCCTTCACGCCCGCCCCCGCCCCTCTGCCGCGCCGCGCCCGCAGCCTGATGATCCAGGGCACCGCCTCGGACGTCGGCAAGAGCATGGTGGTGGCCGGCCTCTGCCGCGCCTTCACGCGCCGCGGCCTCGTGGTGCGGCCGTTCAAGGCGCAGAACATGAGCAACAACGCCGCCGTCGCGGCCGACAGCGACCTCCCGCCCGGGCCGGACGGCGCCATCGTGTTCGGCGAGATCGGCCGGGCCCAGCATCTGCAGGCGCGCGCCTGCAACGCGGCGCCGTCGATCCACATGAACCCGGTGCTGCTCAAGCCGCAGACCGACATCGGCTCGCAGGTGGTGCTGCGCGGGCGCGTGCTCGGCAACTGCCCGGCCCGCATCTATCACCGCATGCGCCACGGCATGATGCCGGCGATCCTCGACAGCCTCGACCGGTTGCGCGCCGAGGCCGACCTGGTGCTGGTCGAGGGCGCCGGCTCGGGCGCCGAGATCTATCTGCGCGCCTCCGACATCACCAACATGCATCTCGCCGCCTCGGCCGACCTGCCGGTCGTGATCCTCTCCGACATCGACCGCGGCGGCACCATGGCGGCGATCGTCGGCAGCCACGCGCTGCTCGATCCGGCCGACCGCGCCCGCGTGGTCGGCTACATCGTCAACAAGTTCCGCGGCGACTTCTCGCTGTTCGAGCCGGGCGTGCGGACCATCACGGAGCAGACCGGCTGGCCGTTCCTCGGCGTGCTGCGCTGGTTCCCGACCGCCGACCGGCTGCCGGCCGAGGATTCGCTGGCGCTCGAGCGCCCGGCCGAGCTCGGCGGGCGCGGCCTCGCCGTCGCGGTGCCGCGCCTCTCGCGCATCGCCAATTTCGACGACCTCGATCCGCTCGCCGCCGAGCCGGGCGTGGCGCTGCGCTTCGTCCAGCCCGGCAACCCGATCCCGGCCGACACCGACGTGATCATATTGCCGGGCTCGAAGGCGACCCGCGCGGATCTCGACGGGCTGCGCCGCGAGGGCTGGGACATCGACATTCTCGCCCATGCGCGGCGCGGCGGCCGGGTCGTCGGCCTGTGCGCCGGCTTCCAGATGCTCGGCCGCGTGGTGCGCGACCCGCAGGGCATCGAAGGCCCGCCCGGCGAGACCGAAGGCCTCGGCCTGCTCGACGTCGAGACCGAGATCGGCGGCGACAAGCGCCTCGTCGACATCGACGCGGTGGACCGCGTCAGCGGCTGCCGCGTCACCGGCTACGAGATGCACATGGGCCGCACCAGCGGGCCGGGCCTCGCGCGGCCGTGGCTGCGGCTCGACGACGGCACCGGCGAGGCGCGCCCCGAGGGCGCCGTGTCGGCCGACGGCCGCGTCGCCGGCGCCTATGTGCACGGCCTGTTCGGAGCCGATGGGTTCCGCAGCCATTGGCTCCGGTCCGTCGGCGCGCAGGCCTCCGGCCTCGACTTCGCGCAGCGGACCGAGGCGGCGATCGAGGCGCTCGCCGACCACTGCGAGCAGAACCTCGATCTCGACGCCCTGCTCGCGCTGGCGCGGTGATCCATGGGCGAGCCGCACCCGCATCCGCCGGCCCGGGGGCCGGGCGACGGGCCGCCGCGGCCCGCCGGCCCCGACGACGGGGGCGACCACGGCCGCGACGAGGGCCGCGGCGCCCCGGCGGACGCGGTGCGGCTCCGGGTCGAGCGGCTGCACTGCCGGCTCGGCGGCCGGGAGATTCTCCACGGCATCTCCTTCTCGGTGCGGGCCGGCGAGGTCGTCGGAATCCTCGGACCGAACGGCTGCGGCAAGAGCACGCTGCTGCGCTGCCTCGCCGGCCTGTGCGCGCCCTCCGCCGGCGGCGTCGCGATCGACGGCCTCGGGCTGGGGACGATCCCGCCCGCCGCGCTGGCCCGCCGGCTCGCCCTGCAGGGCCAGGACGCGACCGGCGCGCTCGGCTTCACGGTGCGCGACATCGTCGCCATGGGCCGCCTGCCGCACCGCCCCTCGATGCTGGCCGGCGCCGGTGCGGCGGACGACGCCGTGGTGACGGACAGCATCCGCCGGCTCGGCCTCGACGACCTCGCCGACCGCTCGATCGAGACGCTGTCGGGCGGCGAGCGCCAGCGCGTGACGATCGCCCGCGCCGTGGCGCAGCAGCCCGACATCCTGCTCCTCGACGAGCCGACCAATCATCTCGACGTCCGCCACCGCTTCGCCGTGCTCGGCCTGGTGCGCCGCCTCGGCATCACGGTCGTCGCGGTGCTGCACGAGATCGACCTCGCCGCCCGCTGGTGCGACCGCGTGCTGCTGATGGCGGACGGCCGCGTCGTCGCCGACGGCCCGCCCGCCGCGGTCCTCACCGCCGAGCGCCTGCAGGAGGTCTACGCGGTCGCGGCCCGGGTGACGGCGGATCCGCACACCGGCCGCCTGCGCATCGAGCTGGAGCCGCTTCAGGGATGACGAGGATGCCGCGCCGCCGACTCGCGCGATCCGCCGCGGCCGTCGCGGCCGTGGCGGCCGTGGCGGCCGTCGCGGCGGCGCTGCTCGCCGCCGCGGCCTGTCCGGCGACCGCGCAGCCGTTCCCGGTCGAGGTCGCGAGTTGCTTCGACACGGTGCGGTTCGAGGCGCCGCCGCGGCGCGCCCTGGTGAACGACGTCAACATGGTGCAGACCGTGATCGACCTGGGCCTCGCCGACCGCGTCGTCGGCGTCTCCGGCATCGCCGGGGCCGAGCGCCATCTGGTCGGCCCGCCCGCGGTGATCGCGGGCCTGCGCCAGTTCGCCCACCGGCCGACGCTCGAGACCGTGCTCGGCGAGACGCCGGACTTCGTGTTCGCCGGCTGGAGCTACGGCTTCAGCGCCGCGACCGGCCTGACGCCCGAGGCCCTCGCGACCTTCGGCATCCGCACCTACGCGTTGCGCGAGAGCTGCATCCGCATCGGCCGCCGCGAGCCGGCCGGCATCGAGATGCTCTACGCCGACATTCTCGCGCTCGGCGCGATCTTCGGGGTGCGCGAGCGGGCCGAGACGATGGTCGCCGACTTCCGACGGCGGATCGCCGCCGTGACGGCGCGCACCGCGGCCGCCGGCCGCCGGCCGCGGATGATGTACTGCTTCGATTGCGACACGCCGGCGCCGCCCGTCTCGGTCGGGGCGGAGGGAATGACCTCGGTGCTGATGACGCTCGCCGGCGGTCGCAACATCTTCGACGACATCGCGGACAGCTATGTCCGGGTGAGCTGGGAGGAGGTGGCGAAGCGCGATCCGCAATGGATCCTGATCAGCGACCATCGTATCCCGACCGCGCGGATCGTCGCCTATCTCACCTCGGTTCCCGAGCTCGCCCATGTCGAGGCGATCCGCAGGCGGCAGTTCGTGTTCGTCACCTATGCCGAGCAGACGCCCTCGACCCGCACCGTCGGCGCGGTGGAGCGGGTGGCGCGCGCCGTCCATCCGGAGCTGTTCGAATGACCACGGTCGGCCGCGAGGAGACACGGCCGGTCGCCGTCACCAGCAGCGCGGCGGCGCGCCGTCGCGCGGTCGGTCCGGTGGCCTGCGGCGTGCTCGCCGTCGCGCTGCTGGTGTCGGCGACGGTCGCGGTCGGGCTCGGCGCCGTCGCGGTGCCGGTCGATTCCGTGGTCGCGATCCTCGGGGCGGAGCTGTGGCCGGGCGGGGCGGCGGCCGTCGCGGCGTTCGGACCGGCGGAGCGCGCCATCGTGTGGGAGCTGCGCCTGCCGCGCGTGCTGCTCGGCGCCGCCGCCGGCGCCGGCCTCTCGGCGATCGGCGCGACCCTCCAGGTGCTCACCCGCAATCCGCTCGCCGATCCGTATCTGTTCGGCATCTCGGCGGGCGCCTCGGTCGGCGCCGTGCTGGTGATCCTGCACGCCGGTCCGTTCGCCGGCCCGCTGACGCTGCCGGCCGCGGCCTTCGCCGGTGCGATGGTCGCGATGGCGGTGGTGTTCGCCGCGGCGCGCGACCGGGCCGGCCGCACGAGCAGCGAGCGGCTGGTGCTCACCGGCGTCGCGGTCGCCTTCGTGCTCCACGCGATCACCAGCTTCATGATCGTCACCACGGTCAACCGCGGCGCCGAATCGGCGCTGTTCTGGATGATGGGCGGCCTCGCGAACGCGCGATGGAGCAACGTCCCGGTGCCGTGCGGCGTCACCCTCTGCGGCACGGCGTGGCTGATCCTGCGCGCCGAGCGGATCAACGCGCTGGCGCTCGGCGACGACGCGGCGCGGACGCTCGGCATCGACGTGTCGGCGCTGCGCGCCGAGATCTTCGTGGTGACGGCGCTGATGACCGGCGCGATCGTCTCGGCCGCCGGAGGCATCGGCTTCGTCGGGCTCGTGCTGCCTCACGTCGTGCGACTGGTGCTCGGCGGAAACCTGCGGGTGCTGCTTCCGGTCGCCGCGCTGCTCGGCGCCGTGTTCCTGGTGTGGGTCGACGTCGCGGCGCGCGCCGCGTTCGCGCCGCGCGAGATCCCGCTCGGCGTTATGACGTCGCTGATCGGCGGCGTCTTCTTCCTGTGGCTGGTGCGGCGCCGGGCGCCGTCGTGACTCACGTGCCGTTTTCACGTTCGGAGGTGGATCGAACGTCGCTCCGCGGCGACGGATCACGATCCGACTGTGCATCGCCGGCTCCGAGTGTCTGCTTGCTGATTGACGCTGTCTCCGCGCGATGCCTATAGTCCCCGCGACGGTTCCCCTCGGGGATCAAAAGGGAACGCGGTGAGAGCTTCGATCCGAGAGGAGACAGGCTCGAATCCGCGGCTGCCCCCGCAACTGTGAGCGGCGAGTCTTCCGTCATCCGCCACTGGGATTTCGGGTCCCGGGAAGGCGACGGAACGACGACGACCCGCGAGCCAGGAGACCTGCCGTCGCCGTGGTCACGCGCGAATGCACCGGGCGGGGTGTCCTGGTGATGATCGAACCGGCCGCCGGTCGCGGCGTCGGGGAAACATTTTTCGCGGTGACGTGCCACTCGGCGTTGCCGCGAAGGTCCCGATGTCGAACTCCTGTGCGTCCCGACCGCCTCTCGTCCGGTCTTATCTCCTCCGGTCTTCTGTCCTCCGATCCTCCACGTCCGTCGCCGCGTCCGCGGCCCTTCTGCTCGTCGCGTCCGCGGCGGGCTCGCGCACGCTGGCGCAGGAGCAGACCGGCGCCGCGATCCCGATCGACCCGATCGACGTGACCGGGCAGGCCCTGCAGCCGGGCCTCAACCTCACGGTGCCGGCATCGACCGGCAGCCGCCTGAATCTCACGCCGCTGGAGACGCCGGCGAGCGTCGACATCATCCCGCGCGAGACCATCGTCGACCGCGGCCAGACCAACGTGATCGACGCGATCACGCAGAACGCCACCGGCATCACCTCGATCGCCGCGCCCGGCAACGGCGGCAGCGCGCTCGTCAGCCGCGGCTTCGCCGGCCACGGCTCGGTCATGCAGCTCTACGACGGGACGCGGCTCTATGTCGGCGCCGGCACCGTGACGTTCCCGTTCGACACCTGGACGGTCGACCGCATCGAGGTGCTGCGCGGCCCCGCCTCGGTCCTCTACGGCGAGGGCGCGATCGGCGGCGTGATCAACGTCGTCCCGAAGAAGCCGACCTCGACCCGGCAGAACGAGGCGATGGCGAGCTGGGATTCGTTCGGCACCTGGCGGGCGGCCATCGGCAGCGGCGGCCCGATCGACGAGACGCTGTCCTATCGGCTCGACGCCGTCGGCAGCCGGTCCGACGGCTGGCTCGACGAGAACGGCGAGTTCTCCAACGCCGCCGTCTCGGGCGCGATCCGCTGGCAGCCGCGGTCCGACCTCTCCTTCACGCTGTCGAACGACTACGGATACCGCGAGCCGCTGCGCTACTTCGGCACGCCGCTGATCGGAGGCCGGCTCGACGAGAGCGTGCGGTTCAGGAACTACAATGTCGGCGATTCCGCCATCTCCTACGAGGACAACTGGACCCAGCTCAAGGCCGAGTGGGCGCTGTCGGACAGCGTCACGCTGCGCAACACGGCCTACCGGCTGACCACCCACCGGCACTGGAAGGACGTCGAGACCTACGCCTGGGACCAGGCGACGGGCTCGATCAAGCGGTCGAGCTACATCGAGATCGTCCACGACGAGGAGCAGTGGGGGAACCGCGCCGACGCGACCTTCAAGGGCCACCTGTTCGGGCTGAAGAACGAGCTGGTGGTCGGCGCCGAGGCCAACGTCATCACGTTCAAGCACACCAACAACTCGCCCTACGGCGGCACCAGCACGGTGAACCCGTGGGTGTTCGACCCCGGGCTGTTCGTCAATCTCGCCGGCACCTATCCGCGCTACGAGTCGGACACCCGCCAGTATGCCGTGTTCGCCGAGGACCGGCTCGTCCTCACCGACAGGCTGTCGATCATCGGCGGGCTGCGGCACGAGGCGCCGACGGTGCGGCGCGACGACCTCGTCGCCGGCACCAGCTTCGAGCGCGAGTTCTCGGCGACGACCTGGCGGACCGGCGCCGTCTACGAGGCGATCCCGGGGCTCGCCCTCTACGCCCAGTACGCCACCGGGGTCGATCCGATCGGCAACGTGATCAGCACGTCCGTCGCGCAGAAGGACTATCAGATGTCGACCGGCCGCCAGGTCGAGGCCGGCGTCAAGCAGTCGTTCTGGGAGGGGCGCGGCGAGTGGACGCTCGCCGCCTATCACATCGTCAAGAACAACCTGCTCACCGCCGACATCAACAACCCGACCGTCAGCGTGCAGGTCGGCGAGCAGTCGTCGCGCGGCATCGAGGCCTCGATGGCGCTGCGGCTGCCGCACGGCTGGCGCATCGAGGCGAACGGCACCGTGCTGAAGGCGCAGTACGACGACTTCAGCGAGGCTGTGTCCGGCGTCTCCGTGTCGCGGGCCGGCAACCGGCCCGTCAACGTGCCGAACAGCTCCGCCAACGCCTGGGTCACCTGGGCGTTCCTGCCCGGCTGGGAGGCGCGGGCCGGCGTCCAGTATGTCGGGGCGCGCTACGCCGACGCGGCCAACCTGTATCTGCTGCCCGAGTATCACGTCGTCAACGCCGGCATCGACTACAAGCCGCGCGACAACGTCAAGCTGAGCCTGCGGCTCTACAACCTGCTCGACGAGGTCTACGCCGTCACCGGCAAGGGGACGACCGCCTGGGTGCTCGGCAGTCCGCGCGCGGCGGAGGTCTCGCTGCGGATCACCTTCTGATCCGCGCGGGAGCGGGTCGCCCCGTCCCCGAGGCGGCCCGCGGGTCGGCGCGCCCGTTCCCCTCCGCCCCGAAGGGCGCGCCGACCCAGTGCGTCGTCATGTCGTCAGTGGAGGTCGTCTCGTGCCGTTCCATCGCAAGTCCAGCCGCCGTGTCCGGGCCGTGCGCGCCGGCCTGCTCGTGCTCGCCCTCGTGCTCGCTCCCGTGACGGCGCCGGCCGAGGAGAGGGACGCGACCGCGGCGGGCGACCGCGCCGCCGGTCCTGCCGTGCCGCCGGCCGCATCGGCACCGGGCGCGGCGGTGCAGGACGCGACCCCGGCCGCGGCGCCGACCGCGGCGCCGACACCCGTGGTGCAGGGTCCCGGGCCCGCCGACGCGACCGCACCGGCGGACGCGGCCGTACCGGGGGAGCCGGCCGTGTCGCCGCCCGCGGTCGCGGTCGAGCCCGGGACGCTGCCGCGCGACCTGTCGCCGTGGGGCATGTTCCTCGCCGCCGACATCGTGGTGAAGATCGTGATGGCCGGGCTCGCCGCCGCCTCGGTGCTGACCTGGACCGTGTTCGCCGCCAAGACGATGGAGTTCCGCGGCGAGCGCCGCCGCCTCGCGACGGCACGGGCGGCCCTTCCGGGCATCGTCACGTTCGCGGACGCCGGGGCGGCGTTCGACAGGGCCGGCGGCACCGCCGCGGCGCTGGCCGCCGCGGCCGCGACGGAGGTCGCGCTGTCGCACGGCCTCGCCGGCGACGGCATCAAGGAGCGGGTCGGGCTGGTTCTGTCGCAGAGGGTGGCCGACGCCGTGCGGCGGATGCGGCGCGGCCTCGGCGCGGTGGCGACCGTCGGGGCGACGGCGCCCTTCGTCGGCCTGTTCGGCACGGTGTGGGGCATCATGAACAGCTTCGTCGGCATCTCGCGGGCGCAGACCACCAATCTCGCGGTCGTCGCACCGGGGATCGCCGAGGCGCTGCTCGCCACCGCGCTCGGCCTGTTCGCCGCCATCCCGGCCGTGGTCATCTACAACGCGGCGAGCCGCGGCATCGCCGGCCAGCGGGCGGCACTCGACGGCCTCGCGACCGAGATCCTGCGGGTGGTCGGGCGCGATCTCGACCGGGCCGGGCAGACGCCGGGAACGGAGACGGCCGGCACCGCGGCGCGCGACCGCGGCCCGGTCCGGCCGCGCTGAGGAGACGCCCGCATGGCCGGCTTCCTGCAGCGCGACGCCGACGCGGACGACGAGGTCCTGCACGAGATCAACGTCACGCCGTTCATCGACGTGATCCTGGTGCTGCTGATCGTCTTCATGATCGCGGCGCCGCTCGCCACCGTCGACGTGCCGGTCGACCTGCCGGGCAGCAATGTCGAGCGCCAGCGGCGGCCGGACAAGCCGCTGTTCCTCACCCTGAAGACCGATCTGTCCCTGATGCTCGGCGAGACGCCGGTGGCCTCCGGCGGCCTCGCGGCGGCGCTCGACGGCGCCACCGGCGGCGATCGCGAGCAGCGCGTCTTCGTGCGCGCCGACAAGGCGGTCGCCTATGGCGACCTGATGGAGGTGATGAACGCGCTGCGCGCCGCCGGCTATCTGAAGGTGGCGCTGGTCGGGCTCGAGCTCGCGCCGGGCGGGAGCGGCAGCCCGCCATGACCGGTCTCGACGATCGCCGCGAGCTCGCCCGCTGGGGCGCCGCCTTCGTCCTGGTGCTCGCCTGTCACGCCGCGGCCGTGGTGGCGGTCGTCATGGCGCGGTCGAGCGACGCCGCCGGCGCCGCCGTTCCGGCGATCGCCATCGACCTCGCCCCGCTGGTGCAGGCGCCGACCGAGACCACGGCCGACCTCGCGCCGGGGCCCGTCGTCGAGCAGGCGGCACTCCCGGAGCCGCCGGAGCCGGTCCCGCCGGTCGAGCAGCCGCCGGAGCCCGAGCGCGAGGCGGAGGAGACCGAGGAGCCCGTGCCGCTGCCGGAGCCGCCGCCGACGCCGCCGGCCGCCGTGGTGATCCCGAGCGAGCCGCCGCCCGTCGTCGAGCCGCCCCGCCGGCCGGAGCAGACGACCGACCGGACGCGCGAGCGGAAGCCGAAGCGCCGCAAGCCGCCGCCGCGGCAGAACAGCGGCGCACCGCCCCGGCAGGCAGCGGCGGCCCGGATCGCCGCCCCGGCGCCGGGCGCCGGCAGCGGCGGCGCGAGCCTCGCGAGCTGGCAGGGCCGGGTCGCGGCGCATCTCAACCGCCACAAGACCTACCCGTCCGAGGCGCGGGCCCGCAACGAGAGCGGCATCGTCGTGCTGGTGTTCTCGATCGACCGCAGCGGCGGCGTGATCTCGGCGTCGCTCGGGCGCTCGTCCGGCTCCGCCGCCCTCGACCGCGAGGCGACGGCGCTGGCCCGCCGCGCCAGCCCGGTCCCGGCGCCGCCGCCCGGCGTCGGCGGCAGCCGCATCCGCCTGACCGTGCCGATCCGCTTCAACGTGCGGTGAGCACGGCAGGACGGCGCGGCATCGGCGGCGCGCCGCGCCGAACCGGGCTCCATTTCGGCCGGACATGCTCTAGGGTCGCGGCGGCCGCGCGGCCGGGCGGGATTCGGTCCGGCGCGGCGCCATCGTCACGGCCCCGAGGACCTCGATGCGGACCCTGCGATTCGTCTCACCGCTGATGATCGGCGTGCTCCTGCTCGGCGCGGCCGGGCTGCCGGCCGGCCGCGGCCTCGCCGCCGACCTGCCGGGGCCGGCCGATCTCGACGCGCTGCAGCCGGGGCCCCCGGCCCCTGCCCCGGCGCCCGGGGCGGCACCGGGACCCGGGGTGGCACCGGGACCCGGGGCGGCACCGGAGCCCGGCGCGGCGCCGGCGCCCGGCGCGGACGCACCCCCGGCGGATGCCGGGGCGGCCGACGCCGCCGAGGCGGAGCGCCTCGCCGTGCAGGCGTTCGGGGATCGCAATCCGGCCTGCCTCGCCTGGGGCGACGGCTGCGTCACCTGTGCGAAGGGGGACGGCGGAGCGCCGGTCTGCTCCAACCCCGGGCCCGCCTGCCTGCCGCGCGAGACCGCCTGCACGCGCATGCGCGACGTGCCGCCGGAACCGGGGAAGTAGCGGGATCGGAGAGGCGCCGGGATCAGGCCCGGATCACTTGCCGCAGTTCCACACCGGGCCGATCGGCGTGTCGGTCCAGCACGGGCCGAAGCCGCCGCCGTTCCAGCGGCCCTGGTAGAAGCGGGCGCCGCCCCAGCCGTAGACCCACTGCCAGCCACCCGGGGTGAGATAGCGGCGGCCCGGCCCGTAAGGGCGCGCCACCCAGGAATCCGGCCCGCGATAGGCGCTGCGCTGCTGCGGCGGCTCGTAGCCGGGCAGGAAGCCGTAGCCGCGCGAGCGCCGCACCGTGACGCTGGTCCGCTTGCGGGCCGGGCTCTTGGCGGCGGCCCTGGGGCTCCCCGCCGCGGGAGCGGAGGCCTGCGGCCCGGCCGCGGCCGGATCGGCGGCCGGCGCCGCCGCGGCGGGCGGCAGGCCGAGCAGGACGGCGGCGAGCGGGGCGACGAGAATCGGAGAGAGACGGCGCATGGCGATCCTTCTGCCGCCGGCGTGCGGCGCAACTGCGGCGACCGTCACCCTAACGCCGGGGCGGCGCCGTCGAAAAGGCCCGGGCGGCGGCGGGCAACATCGCGAAACCAACCGGATGCGAACGGGGTGAAGGAACCGCTGCGCCGGCGCGCCGCGGCGGCGGACCGCGGCCCCTCAGTAGCCGGCACCGATCGTGATCATGCGGGAGGAGGCCGCCGGACGCGGCGCCGTGCCGCGGACCGCGGCCGTGCGGACCGCGACCGTGCGAGCCGCCGGCGTGCCGGTGCGCGCGGCCGACACGGCGCGCGGCGCCGTCGCCGAGATCCCCGCCGACGACCCCGCCGTGGTGCAGCCCGCCGCCCCCAGGGCGACCCCGGCCATCAGCGCGGCTCCGCACAGGCGTCCCCGCAGTCCGCACGATCGCCGCATGTCGCCCCTCCCCGACCGGTCCCCCAGGGTGCAGGCGACATGGTTAACGAAAGCTTTCCGGTTGCAGACCCCGGCCGGCGCGCGCCGGCGGAGCGCCACCGGCCGCGCCGGGGGACCCGCGCCGCCCGTCACGCGTCGGCGGTGCGGAAATGATGGTCGTGCAGGAAGATGGCGAGCGATTCGCGCAGGCCCTCGTCGGGCTCGCCGGCCCGGCGCTCGCTGCGGTGGCCGGCCAGTACCGCCTCCTCGAACAGGTCGTGCTGGACGTCCTGCGGCAGGCGGCCCCACACTGCGACCACGGCGGAGCCGAGGATCCTCTCCAGGCGATCGGGGCTGGCGTGGGCGGAACGGCGATCGGTCTCCATGCGCGTCTCCTCGGATCGGGAAGCGGCGGCGCGATGCGGGCCGCGACGGATCTCCAAAGAGCCGCCCCGGGCGATTGTTCCGCCGGGGGACCGGACGCCCGGCCGGGCGCCGCTACCAGCGCAGCAGCCGGCGGCCGGCGAGCGCGCCCGCCGCCACCACCAGGACCGTGGCGAGCGAGTACCAGGTGGCGACGAACAGCGGCGAGTCGTCGCCGCAGTGCAGAGCGTAGAGGGCGGCCGCCACGCTGGCGCTGAACAGCCCCGCCGCCGCCCCGGCGCCGGCCGGATGCACCGGCGCGCCGCGCCGCAGCGCCCACAGGCTCGCCACCAGCACGGGGGCGGCGAGCAGCGGGATGCTGACCAGGCAGACCCGGGCATTGGTGCCGACCAGCCGGCGGCCCCACTCGGCCGACGGCACGGTGGCGAGCTCGGCCGTGACCGCGACGCCGAGCAGGCCGGCCGGCGCCGCGAGGCCGGCGACCAGCCGGCGCACCGGCGCCCCCGGCTCGGCCAGCCGGACCGCCAGCACGACGGCGACGATGGCGAACAGCCCCATCTCGACCGGCTTGAGGACGAAGCGCAGGGTCTGCGCCGCGGTGGCGATGTCGGGGCGCGGCCCGAGCGCCACGGCGAACAGCGCGAGGGCGACGGCGAGGCCCGCCGCCGCCGCCACCGGCAGGGCGACCGCGAGCGGCCGCTCGCGGACCGCGGCATCCGCCGCCAGGGCTCTCACCAGATCGTCGGTCTTCATCGGGTCGGGTCTCTCTCGGTCGTCTCTCGCGTGCCAAGTCTCTCTCGGGTGTGTCTCTCAGGTGCGTTCGTGGGCGGTGCGGCCGAGCCGCGCCAGGCCGCGATGCAGCGCCACCCGCAGCGCCCCTTCGCTGGTGCCGAGCTTTCGCGCGGCATCCGAAAAGCTGGCGCCGTCGACCGCGATCGCGGTGACGGCGGCACGCTCGCCGGCCGGCAGGCGCTCCAGCGCACGGACCAGCTCGGTCTCGCGGATCGCCGGCTCCTCGGACGGCGCCGGCAGCGTGTCGACCACGTCGTCGAGCGGCACCCCGGCGCGGCCGCCGCGGCGGCGGATCGCGTCGATGGTCTTGTGCCGGGCGATCGCCGCCAGCCAGGGCCCGATCGGCCGGGCCGCGTCCCAGGTGTGGCGCTTGAGATGGACGGCGAGCAGGATCTCCTGCACGACGTCCTCGGCGTCGCTCGCGGCGAGCCCGGCCCGCATGATCGCCCGGCGCACGCCGCCGCGCAGCCGCACGGCCATGCCGCGCAGGCAGCGGTCGTAGGCCGCTCCGTCGCCCGCCATCGCCAGCCGCATCAGACGGCTCCAGTCGTCGTCGTCCCTGCTCACCCGTGACGGTCCTTCGGGCGCCGCCCCCGCGCCGTTACATGCCGTGCCGTTCTTTACACGACACCGTGACCGCAGTCGCGTCGCGAACACAGGCGCGTGAGGACGTAACGGGCGACCGCCGTCCGCGTAAGAGCCGATACGGCCGGCCGCTCAGGCCCGCCTGCGGCGCGCCCGGGAGGCCGCCGCGACGGACCCACCTTCTCACGGGAGACCTCCGATGACCACCAAGCCCGCCCTCGCCGCCGTGCTCGCGACCTCGTTCGCCGCCGCGCTGTCGCTCGCCGCCGCCCCCGCCGCGGCGCAGGGCTCCGACAAGGAGAAGTGCTACGGCGTCGCCCTCAAGGGCCAGAACGACTGCGCCGCCGGGCCGGGCACCACCTGCGCCGGCACGTCGAAGGTCGACTACCAGGGCAACGCCTGGAAGTACGTCGCCAAGGGCACCTGCACGACGATGAAGACCCCGAAGGGCATGGGCTCGCTCTCCGCCAAGGCCGGCTGATCAGGCCGAGCCGATCGGACCGGCGCGGCGGGGCCGCCCCCCGCCGCGCCGGGCATCACGGCTCCGAGCCGGACCGTTTCCAGTGGCGACGAATCAGCAGCGCCCGCTCGTCCCCGCGCAGGCGGGGATCCAGAGGCCGCACGACGTGCGGCTCTGGAGTCCCGCTTTCGCGGGAATGAGCGGAGGGTGGACCGACCTCAGTGGAAACAACATCAATCACGAGATTCGCATGACCTTCGCCCGTTCCACCCTGCCGGCCGATGCCGGCGTCGGCTTCAAGCCGCAGCATCTCGACGGCCTCCTCGCCGACGCCGCGCCGCTCGGCTTCGTCGAGATCCACGCCGAGAACTACATGGGCGCCGGCGGCCCGCCGCACGCCATGCTGGCGGCGCTGCGCGACAGATACGCGCTGTCGATCCACGGCGTCGGCCTGTCGATCGGCGGGCTGCGGCCGCTCGACCCGGAGCATCTCGGCCGGCTGAAGACGCTGTGCGACCGGCATCCGCCGGCGAGCTTCTCAGAGCATCTCGCCTGGTCGTCGCACGACGAGGTCTTCTACAACGATCTCCTGCCCCTGCCCTACACGGCCGCGACGCTGGCGCGGGTGTGCGAGCATGTCGATGCCGTGCAGACCGCGCTCGGCCGCGAGATGCTGCTGGAGAATCCGTCGACCTACGTGCTGTTCGCCACCAGCACGATCGCCGAGACGGACTTCCTGCGCGAGGTGGCGCGGCGCACCGGCTGCGGGCTGCTGCTCGACGTCAACAACGTGTTCGTCTCGGCGACCAATCACGGCACCTCGGCGGAGGACTATCTGAACGCGTTTCCGCTCGCGCAGGTGAAGGAGATCCATCTCGGCGGCCATGCCGAGACGCGCGACGACGCCGGCGCGGCCCTGCTGATCGACGCCCACGGCACCCCGGTCGCCGACCCGGTGTGGACGCTGTACGAGAAGACCATCGCCCGCACCGGGCCGCTGCCGACCCTGATCGAATGGGACAACGACGTGCCCGACTGGCCGGTGCTGCGCGCCGAGGCCGAGCGGGCGCGGGCGGTGCTGCGGGCGGACGTCGCGGCTCGAAAGGACGCGGCATGAGCGGCGCGCCCTTCGCCGCCGCGCTGCTCGATCCCGGCCGGCCGCTGCCGGTCGAGATCACGTCGCACACGGCACGGCATCCCGAAAGGCGCTTCGCGGTCTACCGCAACAACGTCACGGCGTCGCTGATCGAGGCGCTGCGGGCGCGGTTTCCGGCGACCGAACAGATCGTCGGCGAGGACTTCTTCGCCGCGACGGCGCGCGACTTCGTGCGCGCCCATCCGCCGCGCTCGCCGCTGCTGATGCGCTACGGCGACGGCTTTCCGGCGTTCCTGGAGCACTTCCCGCCGGCGGCCGGGATGCCGTGGCTCGCCGACGTGGCGCGGCTCGAGGCGGCGCGCACCCGCGCGTATCACGCCGCCGACGCGGTGCCGCTCGGCCCGAGCGATTTCGCCGCGATCGATCCCGCCACGCTCGGCACGCTGCGCGTCGCCCTGCATCCGTCGGCCGCGATCGTGCGCTCGCCCTTCCCGGTCGTGACCATCTGGGCGATGAACAGCGGCACCGCCGCGCTCGGCCCGGTCGACTTCGACACGCCCGAGGACGCGCTGGTGCTGCGCCCGCATCTCGACGTCACGGTGACGCGGCTGCCGCCCGGCGCCGCCGCCTTCCTCGCCGCCTTGCGCGCCGACGCCGCGATCGCCGACGCGGCCGTGGCGGCGCTCGCCGACGACGCCGGCTTCGATCCCACCGCCGCGCTCGCCCTGCTGATCGGCAGCGGGCTCGCCACCGCCGTCACGCCCGCCCCGGAGGCCTCGCCATGACCGACGTCACCATCCACCGTCCCGCCGCCTCGCCGGCCGTCGCCCTGATGCGCGGCGTCACGGCCGCGCTGGAGCGCATCCCCTACGGGCTGGTCGCCCTGGTGGCGCGGCTGTCGATCGCCGGCGTGTTCTGGCGCTCCGGCCAGACCAAGGTGGACGGCTTCGCCCTGTCGGAGACGGCCGTCGACCTGTTCCGCGACGAGTACCGGCTGCCGCTGGTCGATCCGACGGTCACGGCGTATGCGGCGGCGATCGCCGAGCATCTGTTCCCGGTGCTGCTGGTGCTCGGCCTCGCCACGCGGCTCTCGGCGCTGGCGCTGCTGATCATGACGCTGGTGATCGAGATCCTCGTCTATCCCGACGCCTGGCCGACCCACGGCACCTGGGCCGCCTGCCTGCTGATCCTGATGACCCGCGGCGCCGGCGCGGTGTCGCTGGATCATGTGCTGGCGCGGCGGTTCGGGGGGTAGTGCCCGGAAGACCTGTCGGCTCCTTTCCCTCTCCCCTCGCGGGTCGCGCTCTCGCGCGACAAGAGGGTGGCTCGCCGCGCAGCGGCGAGACGGGTGAGGGGGCTCTCCTCTTGCTCGGAGCTCGCGGCACGCCCCCTCACCCGCCCTCGCTCCGCGAGGGCACCCTCTCCCACGAGGGGAGAGGGAAGTGGCGCCGCGGGCGGCACGGACCGCGCGCGCAGGCGACGACCTGATCAGTTCAGCTCGATCTTCGCGGCGGCGACGGCGCGCTTCATGCGGGCGAGGTCGCGGCGGATCTCGGCGGCGAACTCCTGCGGCCCGTTGCCGACCAGCACGGCCTGCTGGGCGACGAGGCGGGTCTTCACCTCCTCGTGGCCGAGCGCCTTGACGGTGGCGGCGTGCAGCTTCGACACGATGGCGGGCGGCGTCCTGTCGGGCACCACGATGCCGAAGAACGCCATCCAGCCGAGATCGTCGAGACCGAGCTCCGTGAAGGTCGGCACGTCGGGCAGCGCCGCGACCCGCTTCGGCCCCGACACGGCGAGCGCCCGCAGCTTGCCGGCCTGCACCATCGGCAGGGTCGAGGGCAGATTGTCGAACAGCACCTGCACCTGGCCGGCGACCGTGTCGTTGAGGGCCGGGCCGATGCCGCGATACGGCACGTGCACGATGTCGGTGCCGGTGGCGAGCTTGAGCTGCTCGCCCATCAGGTGGCTGACCGAGCCGATGCCGGCCGACGCGTAGGCGAGCTTGCCGGGCTGCGCCTTGGCGAGCGCGACGAAGGCCGCCATGTCGGCCGCCTTCACGTCGGCATTGATCGACATGATGTTGGGCACCGCGGCGATGTTGCTGACCGGGATCAGGCCGGTGAGCACGTCGTAGCCGAGAGTCTTGTAGGCCGCCGGATTGATGGCCAGCGTCGAGGCCGTGCCCATGCCGATCGTGTAGCCGTCGGGCTGGGCCTTGACGATCGCCGCCGTGCCGATGGTGCCGCCGGCACCGCCACGGTTGTCGACCAGCACGGGCTGGCCGAGCTCCTGGCGCAGCCCTTCGGCGACGACGCGGGCGATCACGTCGGTCGAGCCGCCGGCCGCGAAGGGCACGATCAGGGTGACGGGACGGGTGGGCCACTGGTCCTCGGCCCGCAGGGCCGAGGCGGGCAGGAGCGCGGCGGCGAGCCCCGAAACGACGAGGCGGCGCGAGACGGGCAGGGTCGGCATGGGAGATCCTTCACTGGATTGCGGACGCGGCCGGCCCGGTTCCGGCCCCGTCCCGCCGCGGGTGCGGCCGGGCTTTTCGGCATCAAAGCGCCTTTTCGGGCGCGAGGCCATCCCCGCCGCCGACGGGCCGGCTGCCGATTGCGTCCGGCCCCGGCTCCGCGCTAGGTGGGACGATCAAGAGGTCGTCCCATGCCGCTCGTGTCGCCGCCCCCGGGCCGGGGTCCCGTCCGTCCGCTCCGTCTCCTCGTGGCGGTGGCCGTGCCGCTGTGGCTCGCCGCCGCCGCGGCGGCCGTGGCCGCGCCGGCCGCCGCCGAGATGCCGGCGCTCGCCCCGGCGAAGAAGACCTGGTCGGTCGACGGCGACTTCGCCCGGAAGGCGGCCGGCGAGACGGCGCGCACCCGCGCCCGCATGAACCTCTCGGGCGCCGCCTGCGCGCCGGCGCGGCCGCGCCTCGCCTCCTGCCTGATCGTCAACGACGAGAAGAAGTACGCCCAGTTCTTCGCGGTGAAGGACCGCACGCTCGAGCCCGGCACGGTGATCCGTCTCACGGCCAAGGACGTGCGGGGCGATCCCGACGCCGAGGGCGTCGCCTTCGCCGACGGGTTCTTCTGGGTGGTCGGCTCGCACGGCCGGCCGCGCCACGGCGACGGCGCCGGCAGCGCCCGCTTCGTGGTGATGCGCTTCCCGGTCGACGCCCGCGGCCGGCCGACGTTCCCGGTCTCCGAGGAGGAGCCGACCGGGGTCGAGCGCTCGACCCGGCTCGGCGAGGCGATGCGCGCCGCCGACGGCATCGGGGCGTTCTACGACCAGCCGCTCGACCGCAACGGCGTCAACGTCGAGGGGATCGCCGTGAAGGACGGCCGCATGCATCTCGGCTTTCGCGGGCCGTCGGTGGACGGCCAGGCCTTCATCCTGAGCGTCGACGCCGAGGCGGTGTTCTCCTCGGACAAGCCGCTCGCCCCGACGGTGACCCGCCTCGCGCTGGGACCGACCACCGGCATCCGCGACCTCGCGGCGGTGCGCGACGGCCTGATCGTCCTGTCCGGCCCGGTCAACGACCAGGCCGTGCCGCCCGCCCTGTGGCACTGGAACGAGACGACCGGCGCGCTCGCCCCGCTCGGCACCCTCACCCCGCCGAAGGGCCTGCCCGAGGACGCCAAGGCCGAGACCGTGCTGGTGCTGCGCGACGCGCCCGACAAGCCGCTGCACCTGCTGATCCTCTACGACGGCGCCGAGAACGGGTTTCCGACGGAGTACCGGGTGCGGCGGTGAGGGTGGCAGCCATTCAGGGCCAGCGGGCCCCGAGACTCGGGCCGTCGCCCTTCGAGGCTCGCCTTCGGCGAGCACCTCAGGGTGACGGTGAGAGGCAGTGCTGCAATATGCCGGTGCAGCGGCCCAAAGCTTCGCCCCGTCACCCTGAGGTGCCCGGCGCAGCCGGGCCTCGAAGGGCGACGGCCCTTACGGCGATGGATCGCGACCGCCGCGCCGTTTCGCTGCACGGACGACTCCGGGCCAATCGCCGCGGACGAGCGCGTGCTTCTTCGCACGACTCCACCCCTTGAGCTGCCGTTCGACTGCTATCGCATCCGTGATGCGGTCGAACTGCTCGCTCCAGACGACGGCCACGGGCCGACGCGACCATGTATACGCGTCGGGATGAACTCCGGCGTTGTGCTCCGCCACACGGCGTTCGAGCCCATCGTCCGTGGTGCTCCCGACGTAGTAGGACCCATCGGCACAAAGCAACATGTAGACGACCGCGCCCATCGCAAGCTCCATTGCGATTTCGCGCCGCTCCGGGCCGTCGCCCTTCGAGGCTCGCCTTCGGCGAGCACCTCAGGGTGACGGATCGATTCTGGTGTGGCGAGTGGCGGCGCGCCGCCGCCCCCCTACCCCAGGTTCAGCTCCTTGAAGAAGTCGTTGCCCTTGTCGTCGACGACGATGAAGGCGGGGAAGTCTTCGACCTCGATGCGCCAGATCGCTTCCATGCCGAGCTCGGGATATTCCAGCACCTCGACCTTCTTGATGCAGTACTCGGCGAGGTTCGCCGCGGCGCCGCCGATCGAGGCGAGATAGAAGCCGCCGTATTTCTGGCAGGCCTCGCGCACCGCCGGCGAGCGGTTGCCCTTGGCGACCGTGACCAGCGAGCCGCCGGCGGCCTGGAAGTCGGCGACGTAGGAGTCCATGCGGCCGGCCGTGGTGGGGCCGAAGGCGCCCGAGGCGTAGCCCTCCGGCGTCTTGGCGGGACCGGCGTAATAGATCGGGTGGTTCTTGACGTAGTCGGGCAGGCCCTGGCCGCTCTCCAGCCGCTCGCGCAGCTTGGCGTGGGCGAGGTCGCGCGCGACGATCATGGGTCCGGACAGCTTGCACAGCGTCTTGATCGGATGCTTCGTCAGCTCGGCGAGGATCTCCGGCATCGGCTTCCTCAGGTCGATGTGCACGACCTTGCCGCCGAGCTTGTGGAGGTCGATCTCCGGCATGTACTGGGCCGGGTTGTGCTCCAGCTCCTCCAGGAACACGCCCTCGGGCGTGATCTTGCCGACCGCCTGGCGGTCGGCCGAGCACGACACACCGATGCCGATCGGCAGCGAGGCGCCGTGGCGCGGCAGCCGGATCACCCGCACGTCGTGGCAGAAATACTTGCCGCCGAACTGCGCGCCGACGCCGAGATCCTGGGTGAGCTTCAGGATCTCCGCCTCCATGTTGAGATCCCGGAAGGCGTGGCCGTCCTCGGAGCCCTCGGTCGGCAGGCCGTCCAGATACTTCACCGACGCGAGCTTGACCGTCTTCATGGTGAGCTCGGCCGACGTGCCGCCGATCACGATGGCGAGGTGATAGGGCGGGCACGCCGCCGTGCCGAGCGACAGAATCTTGTCCTTCAGGAAGGCGACCATGCGGTCGTGGGTGAGGATCGAGGGCGTGCCCTGGTAGAGGTAGGACTTGTTGGCCGAGCCGCCGCCCTTGGCGATGAACAGGAACTTGTAGGCGAGCTCGTCGCCGTGGGTGTCGGCCGCGATCTCGATCTGGGCCGGCAGGTTGTTGCGGGTGTTCTTCTCCTCGAACATCGAGATCGGCGCGAGCTGCGAGTAGCGCAGGTTCTTCTTGAGATAGGCGTCGCGGGCGCCCTCGGCGAGCGCCGCCTCGTCGTCGCCCTCGGTCCACACCCGCCGGCCCTTCTTGCCGCTGATGATGACCGTGCCGGTGTCCTGGCACATCGGCAGCACGCCGCCGGCCGCGATGTTGGCGTTCTTGAGGAAGTCGAAGGCGACGAACTTGTCGTTCGCGGACGCCTCCGGGTCCTCGATGATGGCGCGCAGCTGCTTGAGATGCGCCGGACGCAGCAGGTGGCTGATGTCGACATAGGCGGCCTCGGCCAGCGCCTTCAGGGCGCCCGGCTCGACCACCAGGAAGTCACGCCCGAAGGCCTTCTCGACCCGCACCCCCTCCGACGTGATCTTGCGGTAGGGCGTCGTGTCCTTGCCGGTCGGGAACAGGCTCGTGTGCTTGAAGGGCGGAAGGATGTTGGCAGGCGCGTTCATGGCATCAATCCTGGCTCGTTCCGCGGGGGACCGCCGCTTATAGAACGATTACAGGGTTTCGGGGAGAGGACCGGCGGGATGGGCCCCATGCCGGGCGTGGAGCGGGGTGGCACGCCGGCGGGGCCGCGGGCACGGAGCCCGTTTCGGCTTCTCCCCGCAGGCGGGGAGAAGGCGTCTCGCCGCAGAGCGGCGAGACGGATGAGGGGGCGCCGCCACAGAGCAGAGACGTCGAGAGTCGCCGCGAGGCCCCTTACCCGCCGCGCTTCGCGCGCCGACCTCTCCCCGCTTGCGGGGAGAGGTTAGGTGCCCCCGTCACTCCACGGCGAAGCAGTACAGGAGCCCGTCGCCGCCGGTGGAGCGGAGGTCGGCCTGGGTGCAGCCGCCGCCGGGGCCGCGCGAGGGATGCGAGGCGTTCCACGAGCGCGACGGCTCGTCGTCGCGCAGGCCGATGCGGTCGTGGTGGCCGACCATGGCGCTGCCGGTCGTGCCGCTGGTCCAGTTGCGGCAGGTGCGGTCCTCGCCGGGCGGGAAGGCGCGGCCGTCCGGCTGCGAGCCGGTGAGGACGTCGTGGCGGTTCGGCGTGTCGCCGCGGCCGTTGATCACCTCGCCCTTCTCGCTCAGCGCCGTCTGCTTGGTGAGGTTGTTGCGTCCGCCGTGCAGGTCGTCGACGTCCCTGGCGATCACCTCGCCCTTGGCGTTGGTCCACGGGCCGCGGCCGATGCGGTCGCGGGCGTTCACCGCCTCCGCGCCGTCGACCGCCTGGGTCGAGAGGTAGGCGCGCCAGGTCTTGCCGCCGGCCCCGACCGCGACGGCGAGCATCTGGCAGTGGCGGTCGGCGCCGGCGAGGCCGCCGAGATCGCCGCCCTTGCCGGGTCCCTGGCTGGTGACGAAGAAGCTCATGCCGGCCTGCTGGGCCGCCGCCGGGGCGGCGAGCCCGAGGCCGCCGGCGAGCGCGAGAGACGCCGCGGTCGCGGCGAACGGGCACCTCGTCCTTGTCATGGCAGTCCTCCCTGATGGTTTCTCGTTCCGGCGGGGCGGGTGCGGCCGGGCGGACGGAGCCGCCCGGCCGCCGAGCGATCATGCGCCGAGCGGCGCCCCGTAGTCCGCGTCGGTGACCTTCTCCATCCAGTCGACGTGCTTTCCCTCGGCATTGGCCTCGTGCATGGCGAGGTGCTCCATGGCGACGTCGAGGGCGGCGCCGTGCCAGTGCTTCTCGCCCGGCGGGATCCACACCACGTCGCCGGCCCGCACCTCGCGCACCGGGCCGCCCCAGGTCTGCACCCGGCCCTTGCCGGAGACGATCACCAGGGTCTGGCCGAGCGGATGGGTGTGCCAGTTGGTGCGGGCGGACGGCTCGAAGCGCACCCAGGCGGAGCGGATGCGGGCCGGCGCCGGCGCCTCGACCACCGGGTCCTGCCACACCGTCCCGGAAAACCAGTCCGGGTTCGCCCGCCGCGACGGCACGCTGCCGCAGGTCTGAATGTCCATGTCTGTCCTTCTCCGAACCGTTTCGTTCCCTGCGCCGGTCCGAGGGCGACGCGCCGCCGGACCGACCGGGCCGACTATAGAGCCCGGCGACGCCCGCGACAGGGGGCGCGCGACAGGGAGCGACCGGCCCCGGCGGCACGCGCCGACGCCGAGGGCGGGGAACCGGCCGCACGGCCTCCGGTTGAGCCACGGGGAGAGACGACAGCCGGCGGAGCCGCGCCCATGCCCCTGCACCGCCGCAAGACCCCTGTCGGCCCTGCCCGCCTGTTCGCGGCACCGGCCGTGACCGGGGTGACGCTCGCGGCGCTGACGGTCGCGGGTCTCGCCGTCGCCACCGACACGCGGGCCGACGGCGTGCTGCTGGCCGCCGAATACGGGCTCGGCGCCGGGCTCTTGATGCTGGCGCTGGCAGGCCTGTTCACCTGCGCGGCGTTCGCGACGAGCTTTTCGGGGGAGGCGGAGGAGCCGCGCGGCGGCAGTGCCCGGCCGCTGCGGGCGCACCCGATCCCGGTGCGGATCGCGGCGCGGGCGGACCACCGGTCACGCGACTGAGCGTCCGGACGGGCGAGGGGCGGCGGCACGGACCGCCGGGACGACGCGCGACGCGCCACCCCGATCCGGATCACTTCACCCGGGACGGGTCGAGCGAGGCCTGGGGCTGGGTCGCCGCCTGCCACTTGGTCTTGTAGAGGCCGCGCAGGGTCAGCGGACCCCACTTGATCTCCGACACCCGCCAGGCGGTGCCGACCTTGAGGAGCTCGACCGTCACGGATTCGGGCTTGCCGAAGTTGGAGAACGTCACGGTGCCGATCGCCTTGGCCGGCCCGGCGTCCTTCACGTCGATCTTGAGGTCGGCGATGTCCCAGGACTCGCGGCCGACGAAGGGATCGCTGCCGATCACCAGGCCGCCGCCCGCCGGGCGGACGTCGACGCCGTCCTCCAGGATCACCGAGGCGAGCCCGTGCGAGAAGTAGCGCTTCACCGCCTCGGGCGAATCGAGCGCCACGCCCTTCGCGGTGCCGGCGGAGTTGCCGACATAGGTCTGGTAGATGCCGGACAGGAAGGTCTTGGCCGAGGTGTCGGTCTCGCGCGCCCCGGCCGGGCCGCCGAGGGTCGCGAGCGCCGCCGCGGCGAGAAGACCGGTCAGGACGGCGCAGCGCCGCACGAGCGTTCGGACGGACATGACGGTGACTCCCGAGGACGAGGTGTTCGACGCCTGTTGTGTCGCGTGTTCTGGAATCGCGTGTTCCGAGGTCGCGCGTTCCGATCGTGCCGCGCGTTTCGACGTGTTGGTCGGCCGCACCGCGCGGGCGGTTCGGTCGACGTGCGCTAACAAACCCGCAAAATGCTAAAAAGTTGCCCCACCGGGCCCTGGCGACGATCACGTTTTTGGGAGCATCGGCGCGTCCGGCGGACGGGGCCCCGGGGGTGCCCGGCGCGCGGGCGCGGCCCCCTCCCCCGGCTGTGGCCGGCGGGCGACAGGGCGGCGAAATCCGCCCCGGCCCGGTTGCCCGGGAGGCGGCCGGCGTGGGATCGTGCCGGCGGATCCACGCGCGCGGCGACGGCCGCGCCACCCCGAGGTCAGCGATGCGCAAAGGCCTGCTCGCCGCCCTGCTGCTGGTGCCGTTCGCGGCCGCCCCGGCAGCCGCCGGCTTTCTCGACGTCCGCCCGTTCGAGGGCAACGACACCGGCGGCATCATCGCCTGGTCGCCGGCGATCGCCCATGTCTACCGCGACATCGCCGCCGCGCACTGCGCCCAGTGGAACAAGGCCGCCCAGATCACCTCGGTGCACCGCCGCTACGGCGACTACGTGTCGTTCAAGTGCCACTTCCCCAAGGGCTACGACCCGCGCAAGTGGATGGTCTACGGCCCGCCGGTGCGCACCCTGTACTGACCGCCCTCCTGACCGCCCGGGGCGGCTCCCGCCCGCCCGTCCGGGGCCCCGTCGGGGCCTCGCGCGGCCCGGCCGGCGCCGCCGGCCCGGCCATACTCCTCCCATAATTCCTGCGCTTTGTGACTTGCGCGCCATTGGCCCGCCCGGGCGCATCGGATAAACGGAACTGTTCCGCGTCGCGTGTCGGTTCCGCCGGGTTCGCCCGACCCGGGCGGTGCCGGCTGGCGCGTGCGCCGCCGGCCCGTGCGGCGGCGGGGATCGAGGGTCCGGCGAGAGGGAAGCGGCTTTGAACCAGGACAACCCCGACCGCCACCGGCACGTGTCCCTGTGGGAGCGCTTCCGGCGCTTCCTGCTCGACCTCGATTCGCGCCTCGACTTCGGGATCTTCAAGGGCTTCCGCTGGACCCGCGACGCCTTCGAGCGGTTCGTGGTGTTCATGGACCGCTTCTATGTCGGCGGCTGGCGGCGCTGGCTGCTGGTCGAGCCGACCTCGGAGGCGCTCACCCTCGGCCTGGTCGGCCTCGTCCTGATGCTGGCGCTGGCGATTCCCGCCTTCCAGGAGACCTCCGACGAGGACTGGCTGAAGAAGTCCGAGCTGGCCGTGGTCTTCCTCGACCGCTACGGCAACGAGGTCGGCTCGCGCGGCATCAAGCACAACGACTCGATCCCGCTCGAGGACTTCCCGGACCACCTGATCAAGGCCGTGCTGGCCACCGAGGACCGGCGCTTCTACGAGCATTTCGGCATCGACATCGCCGGCACGATGCGGGCCCTGGTCACCAATGCGCGGGCCGGCGGCGTCGTCCAGGGCGGCTCGTCGCTCTCCCAGCAGCTCGCCAAGAACCTGTTCCTGTCGAACGAGCGCACCATCGAGCGCAAGGTCAAGGAGGCGTTCCTGGCGCTGTGGCTGGAGACCCGGCTGACCAAGAACGAGATCCTCAAGCTCTATCTCGACCGCGCCTACATGGGCGGCGGCACCTACGGGGTCGACGCCGCGGCCCAGTACTATTTCGGCAAGTCGGCCCGCGACGTGACGCTGCCGGAGGCGGCCATGCTGGCCGGCCTGTTCAAGGCGCCGACCAAGTTCGCCCCGCACATCAACCTGCCGGCCGCCCGCGCCCGCGCCAACGTGGTGCTCGACAACCTGGTCGAGGCCGGGTTCATGACCGAGGGCCAGGTGTTCGGCGCCCGCCGCAACCCGGCCAAGACCATCGACCGGCGCGACGAGAGCGCCCCCAACTACTATCTCGACTACGCCTTCGACGAGATGCGCAAGCTCGTCGACACGCTGCCCAAGTCGATCGTCGAGCGCGCCTTCGTGGTGCGCACCGCCCTCGACGTCGGCCTGCAGCAGACCGCCGACAACGCCATCCAGAACGCCATCAAGCAGTACGGCCGCGACTACCGGGCCCGCCAGGCGGCGACCGTGGTGGCCGACAACGAGGGCGCCGTGCGGGCGATCGTCGGCGGCGTCGACTACGGCGAGAGCCAATTCAACCGCGCCACCGACGCGCTGCGCCAGCCCGGCTCCTCGTTCAAGCCCTATGTCTACGCCGCCGCCCTGATCGAGGGCATGACGCCGAAGTCGATCGTGGTCGACGGCCCGGTCTGCGTCGGCAACTGGTGCCCGAAGAACTATTCGGGCGGCTATTCGGGCTCGATGCAGCTGACCGACGCGCTGAAGCGCTCGATCAACACGATCGCGGTCAAGCTCGCCAACTTCGTCGGCAAGGGCAGCCCGCGGGCCGGCCGCAACAAGATCGTCGCGCTCGCCCGCAGCATGGGCCTGCGCACGCCGCTCACCGACACGCCGTCGCTGCCGATCGGCGCCGCCGAGGTGACGGTGCTCGACCACACGGTCGCCTACGCGACCTTCCCGAACGCCGGCAGGGCGGTGCGGGCACACGCCATCCTCGAGGTGCGCACCGGCATGGGCGAGACCATCTGGCGCTTCGACCGCGACGGCCCGCAGCCGCGCCAAGTGATGCCGGAGCGGGTCGCCGCCGACATGGCCTTCATGATGAACAAGGTGGTCGAGGAGGGCACGGCGCGGCGCGCCATGCTCAACGGCATCAAGGCGGCCGGCAAGACCGGCACCACCAACGCCTACCGGGACGCCTGGTTCGTCGGCTACACGGGCAACTTCGTCTGCGGCGTGTGGTTCGGCAACGACGACTACACGCCGCTCAACCGCATGACCGGCGGCTCGATGCCGGCCATGGTGTGGCACACCATCATGGAATACGCCCACCAGGGCATCGAGCTGAAGAACATCCCCGGCCTGCCGCCGAACCCGGCCCAGATCGGCCCGCGCATCGCCGAGACGAGCGACGTGCCGCGACCGGCGATGCTGTCCAGCAAGGGCGCCCAGTCGCTGGTGCGGATCGAGCGGCTGATGGACGAGGCGGCGCGCGCCGCCGCGGTCGCCACCACGCCGAAGCTCGGGCCCCAGACCTCCGCCCCGCCCGCGATCCCCGGCGCAACCGCGGCCGCCGACAAGGTCCTGCCGGCGGTGCGGCGGGACTAGAACGCGCATCGATCGCGATGACTCAGTCCCTGTTTCCGCTCGTCCCCGCGCAGGCGGGGACCCAGGGGCCGCACGGCGTGCGGCTCTGGAGTCCCGCTTGCCCGGGACCGGGCGGAGAGTGGGGCCAGGCCGGCGCCGACCGCTCCGACCGCGCCCGCGGACGCCCCGGCTCCCGGGTCGTCGATTTGCTGTTTGACCCGGGGCGCCGTGCGGCGATACCACGCGGGTCGCGCTTCCTTTCACGTCCCTCTGGGCGCGAACGTGAATCCCAGACGCGGAGGCGGCCGTGCGGCTGCTGATCGGTGCTCTCCTGTCCCTGATGGTCGCGGCGGCGATCGGCCTCGGCTCGACCTGGCTGGCGCTGACCCGCGGGGTGGCGTTCGGGGCCGTGACGCTCGGCGCCTGGACGGCCTATCCGCGCGCCGGCAGCGCCGAGATCGACCCCTATGCGCGCGCCGCGGTGTCGCGCGGCGGGCTGCTGCCGGTCGGGCTCGGCGACGGCGTCGCCTTCACGGCGCGCGGCGACGACAAGGGCCGGCCGCTCGACGGCCGCTGCGACGTCCGGGTCACCGGCACCACGCCGCAGGCGCGCTTCTTCACCCTGACGCTCTACCGGCCGGACGGCTCGCTGGTCGCCAACTCGCTCGGCCGCTACGGCTTCACCAGCCAGGAGCTGGTGCGGCGCAGCGACGGCTCGTTCGAGATCGTGATCGCGCCGCGCGCCCGCCCCGGCAACTGGCTGCCCACCGGCGGCGTCGAGCGCTACCTCCTGGTCCTGCGCATCTACGACACGCCGGTCGGGATCGCCACGCGGGCCGAGCGCGAGGCGCCGATGCCGTCGATCGTGGCGGCGGAGGCCTGCCCGTGAGCACGCGATCCGCGAGGCCCCGATGCTGATCCGCTGGCTCCTGTGGCTGCTCGCCGGGGTGATCCTCGGCGGCATCGTCCACTTCACCACGGTGCTGTGGCTGCCCCGGGCGGCGACCCGCGACGCCTATGCCCGGCTCGAGCCGGTGACGCCGGTGAACAGCTTCACCCTGCTGCCCGAGCCGACCCCCGAGAAGGCGGCGGTGCCGTTCATGGACCCGGCCTTCGCGGCGGCGGTGTGCCGCTACGACCTCGGCTCCGGCGCCATCAAGCTGACCGCCCCGGTGAGCCAGGCCTACACCTCGGTGACCTTCTACAACCGCACCGGCGTCGCCTATTACGCCATCAACGACCGCGCCGCCGGCCGCCGGGTGATCGAGCTCGACCTGATGACCACGGCGCAGCGCGAGGCGCTGCCGACCGAGGAGGACGTCACGGCGGCCGACCGGCTGATCGTCGAATCGCCGACCCCAACCGGCCTGATCGTGGTGCGGGCGCTGTCGCCGGAGCCCGGCCTGCGCGCCATGGCCGCCGCCGCCGTCTCGGCGGCGAAGTGCACGCCGCAGCCGTAGCGCATTCTCGGCGGCGACGACTCGGCCGTTTCCGTTCGTCCCCGCGACGGCGGGGGCCCGGAAGCCTCACGACATGCCGTCCCTGGATGCCCGCCGGCGCGGGCACGAGCGGGGTGCGGGCGAAGTCAGCGAGAAAGCCCTGGTCGGCAGGGCGAAGCACCGGACGAGCAGAACGGCCGGGGTCTTTCGACCCCGGCCGTCGTCAGCCGCATCTCCTGACGAAGGACGTCGTTACTGCGCGTACCAGCCGCCGTCCATGTTGATGGCGGCGCCGCGCAGCTGCGAGGCGGCGTCCGAGCACATGAACACGGCGAGCTCGCCGAGCTGCGCCGGCGTGACGAACTGCTTGGACGGCTGCTTCTCGGTGAGCAGGCGGCGGCCCGCCTCCTCGTTGCTGATGCTCTCGCGCTCGGCCCAGGCGTCGATCTGCTTCTGCACCAGGGGCGTGAGCACCCAGCCCGGGCAGATGGCGTTGCAGGTGACGCCGGTCTCGGCGTTCTCCAGCGCCACCACCTTGGTGAGGCCGACGAGGCCGTGCTTGGCCGACACGTAGGCGGCCTTGTTGACCGAGGCGACGAGGCCGTGCACCGAGGCGATGTTGATGATGCGGCCCCAGTTGCGCGCCTGCATCTGCGGCACCACCGCCTTGATGGCGTAGAAGGCGGCCGACAGGTTGATCGAGAGGACGAGCTCCCACTTGTCGTCCGGGAAGTCCTGCACCGGCGACACCACCTGGATGCCGGCATTGTTGACCAGGATGTCGACCTTGCCGAGCTCGCTGGTGGCGGCCTCGATCAGGCCCTTGGTCTCGGCCGGCTTGGACAGGTCGGCGCCGCTGTAGGCGGTCCTGACGCCGAATTCGCTCGCGATGCCGGTCTTGATCTTCTCGATCTCGGCGGGGTCGCCGAAGCCGTTGAGCATGATGTCGGCGCCCTTGGCGGCCAGCGCCCGGGCGACGCCCAGGCCGATGCCGCTGGTCGAGCCGGTCACGACGGCGACTTTACCCTTCAACATGGAACTCTCCTTGGTCCTGTGCGCACGGGGGCGGGGCGCGCCGCTCCGTGGTCGTCCCGGCCGCCGCCCGCCGAGGGGCGCCGCGGCACCGGAACCGGGAAGAGAGCCGTGCGGCCTGGGCCGCACGGCGGTTCGCGGCTCAGACGAGGCCGGTCAGATAGTACAACCCGATGACCACGAAGACACTGCTCGTCTTGATGCAGGTGATCGCGAAAATGTCCTTGTAGGACTGCCGGTGGGTCAGGCCGGTGACGTTGAGCAGCGTGATCACGGCGCCGTTGTGGGGCAGCGTGTCCATGCCGCCGGACGCCATCGAGGCGACCCGGTGCAGCACCTCCAGCGGGATGTGGGCCGCGTTGGCCATGGCGACGAACTGGTCCGCCATGGCGGCCAGCGCGATCGACATGCCGCCCGACGCCGAGCCCGTGATGCCGGCCAGCACCGTCACCGAGATGGCGATGTTGACGAGCGGGTTGGGGATCGCGGTCAGGGCGTCGCGGATGAAGATGAAGCCCGGCAGCGCCGCGATGACGGCACCGAAGCCGTACTCGGAGGCGGTGTTGAGCGAGGCGAGCAGCGAGCCGGCGACCGCCTGCTGGCTGCCGGCGGCGAAGCGCGACGCGATCGCCTTCCAGCCGAAGATCACGACGAACACGATGCCGATGATCAGGGCCCCCTCGACCGCCCAGATGGCGGCGACCGACGAGGTCTGCTGGATGACCTTGGAGCCGCCGGGGATCAGCGCGACCTCGACGGTGGCCGGGTAGAAGCGCTTGATCAGGTCGGTGAAGATGAAGTTCATCACCAGCACCAGAAGCAGCGGCGCCATCGCGATGACCGGGTTCGGCAGCTTGTCGGAGCCGATCGGCTCCGGCTCGTTGATGTGGCCGGTGCCGTAGCCCTCGCCCGCCTTCTGGGCGGCGCGCCGGCGCCACTCGAGATACAGGAGGCCGACGGCCAGGATGAACAGGCCGCCGAAGGTGCCGAGGATGGGGGCGGCCCAGGTGGTGGTCTTGAAGAAGGTGGTCGGGATGATGTTCTGGATCTGCGGCGTGCCCGGGAACGAATCCATGGTCGCCGTGAAGGCGCCGAGCGCGATGGTGCCGGGAATCAGCCGTTTCGGGATGTCGCTCTGGCGGAACATCTCGGCGGCGAACGGATAGACCGCGAACACCACGACGAACAGCGAGACGCCGCCATAGGTGAGCAGGCAGCACACCGCCACGATCGAGACCATCGCCCGCTCGCGGCCGATCAGGCCGATGACCGAGGTGACGATCGAGCGCGAGAAGCCGGACAGCTCGATGACCTTGCCGAACACGGCGCCGAGCAGGAACACCGGGAAGTACAGCTTCACGAAGACGACCATGCGCTCCATGAAGAGGCCGGTGAAGATCGGCGGGACGGCGGCGGGATCGGTCAGCAGCACGGCGCCCATCGCGGCGACGGGCGCGAACAGAATCACGCTGTAGCCGCGATAGGCGACGAACATCAGGAAGCCGAGCGCAGCAAGACAGATCAGAAAACTCATGGGCAGGCACTCCCAAGGTATTGGGGACGTTCTGGCGCTCTCGGAGGATTTACTGAATCTTGGCGCGCCTCGACTGTCGTTGGCGGGACTTTTACTTAGCGCGCAGCGTCCTGTTTTGTATTGTTCCAAGGACGGTAGGACTAGCTGCACGGAACCGCCTCTAGGCGCGACCATGTGTAGCAGCGTTGACTTTTGTCAAACCGCCCGACCCGCTAGGTATTAGGCCTATTACGCACGACTACGACTTGGTTTTTTCCAGCAGTCCTCTGCCCCGGGACACGCTGGTTGCGGACAGCGAAATCGTCCCGTGCAGATCGGCCCGCAAGAAATGTCGTTGCGAGCATGGCGACTGGGCGAGCAATTTTTCTACTTTGTGACAAAGATGACATTTTTTCTCCGGCGCCGGAGGCCGTCCCGACCGTCCGCGGCGCGAGCGAGGAGCGTCTCCTCGCTCGACTCCCAAGAGAATCCCGGCGCGTCGCCGCCGCGACGTAAGTCTACGACATAGGTGTATTACCGATGCGGCAGTCGAGGCGGGGCCGCATAAGACGCGCGTCTGCTTCCGAACCGGTCCTGCGTGTCGCGCGCCACGCCGACAGCCGACCGAACCACGAGTGTCCTCATGAAACCTCACCTGAAACCGGAAGACGCGGCCAAGCTCGTACCCGACGGCGCGCGCCTCATGATCGGCGGCTTCATGGGCGTGGGTTCTCCCCACCGCCTGCTCGACGCGCTGGCCCAGTCCGGAAAGCGCAACCTCACCGTGATCGCCAACGACACGGCGCGGCCGGGCGTCGACATCGGCAAGCTGATCCGCGCCGGCGCCGTCTCCAAGCTGATCGCCTCGCACATCGGTCTCAATCCGGAGACCCAGAAGGCGATGATCGCCGGCGACATCGAGGTCGAGCTGGTGCCGCAGGGCACGCTGGTGGAGCGCATCCGGGCCGGCGGCTACGGGCTCGGCGGCGTGCTGACCAAGACCGGGCTCGGCACCATCGCGGCCGAGGGCCAGCAGACGGTCGAGATCGACGGCGAGACGTGGCTGCTCGCCAAGCCGCTGAAGGCCGACTTCGCCCTGATCGCCGCCGACCAGGCCGACTATTCGGGCAACCTCCAGTATCAGCTGACCGCGACGAACTTCAATCCGATCATGGCGCTGGCCGCCCAGACGGTGATCTGCGAGCCGCGCGAGATCCTGCCCGTCGGCATGATCTCGCCCGACGTCGTCAAGACGCCGGGCGTCGTGGTCGACTATCTGATCGAGAGGGCCGCCTGATGAAACCCGAAGAGATCATCCAGCGCCGGGTCGCCCGCGAGCTGAAGCCGAACAGCCTGGTCAATCTCGGCATCGGCCTGCCCACCGGCGTCGCCAGGTACATCGACGAGCACGCCAACGTGCTGTTCGAGTCGGAGAACGGCATCGTCGGGCTGGCCGCCAAGCCGCCGGAAGGGATGGACGATCCCGATCTCACCGACGCCGGCGGCGGCACCGTCTCGGCCGTGCCGGGCGCGGCGACCATCGACAGCGCCTACTCGTTCGGCCTGATCCGCGGCGGCCATCTCGACGCCACCGTGCTGGGCGCGCTCGAGGTCGACGAGAACGGCCTGCTCGCCAACTGGGTGGTGCCGGGCAAGATGGTGCCGGGCATGGGCGGCGCCATGGACCTCGTCACCGGCGCCCGCCGGGTGATCGTCGCCATGAACCACACCGCCAAGGGTGCGCCCAAGATCGTGCCGAAATGCACGCTGCCGCTCACCTCGATCCGCCGCATCAGCCTGATCGTGACCGACCTCGCCGTGATCGAGCCGACCGACGAGGGCCTGGTGCTGCGCGAGCGCGCCCCGGGCGTCACGGTCGAGCAGATCGTCGCCGCGACCTCGGCCAAGCTGGTGATCAAGGGCGACGTGCCGGAGATGGATCTCGGCGTCGCCGCGGCCGCCGCCTGATACTGCTTCCGGGAGATCCGTTCGCCGTCATTCCGGGGCGCGGCGAAGCCGCGAACCCGGAATCCAGCGACAATCTCGGAGTTCTCGGCTGGATTCCGGGTTCGGCGCT
>NZ_JAUSUJ010000033.1 GCF_030813915.1 Rhodoplanes tepidamans | reverse complement strand
GCCGACCTGAAGCCGTCGGCGCGCGGCGAGCTGGAGATCACCGACGTCAACCGCATCTATCTGGAGATGGGGGCGCTCGAGGTGGTCAAGCTCGGTCGCGGCTACGCCTGGCTCGACACCGGCACGCACGACGCGCTGCTGGAGGCGTCCGAGTTCGTCCGCTCCATCCAGGCCCGCCAGGGCCTCCTGGTCGGCTGCCTCGAGGAGATCGCCTGGCTCCAGGGCTTCATCGACGCCGACACAGTCCTCGCCCTCGCAACCCGATACGAGAAGACCAACTACGGCGCGTATCTGAAGCGAATCATCGCCGAGGGGACGGTGCCGAAATCGTTAGAAAACGATCGAACCGTCTAGCGTCGGGCTAACTCTCAACATCGAAAGCGGCCGGTCCCGGACCGCCGGACCCCGTCCGGTGTGGCGGAAAAGCCATGTCTTTTAAGAATTCACGTCGAGAATAATCCGAAAGAGCGCCGGAACCTTGTTGGCGAGTCGGCGTTCTACTACCACGGCGCGATCCTGCTTCGACGCGCCGAGCAACACGGGGGGCTCTCGTGACCGACACGACGTGTAACGAAGTGCTGCGTGCGTGCGGGCGGACCGGCTCGATCGGGTCGTCTGCCCTGTATGGACTGTCCGCGATCGCGCTCGGAACAGCGCTCAGCGTTCTGTCTGTCGGTACGGCCGACGCCTCCTATTATTACTACTACGGCCAGCCCGGGATGCGGGCGCCCGCCGGCTACTACGCGCCGGCACAGCCGCGCCCGGCCAGGAAGGCCAAGCGCACCAAGACCGAGCAGCCGAAGAAGGATGTCGCCGCGGCGCGGCAGCCGCGCGGACCGCTGGTCGTCTCGGTGTCGATCGGCGAGCAGCGGGTGCGGGTCTACGACGCGGTCGGCCAGATCGCCGAGTCGCCGATCTCCAGCGGCACCAAGCAGCACCCGACCCTGACCGGCGTGTTCAGCGTCATCCAGAAGAACCGCTACCATTACTCGAATCTCTACGCCAACGCGCCGATGCCCTACATGCAGCGGCTCACCTGGTCGGGCACCGCGATGCACACCGGCGCCCTGCCCGGCTACCCGGCGTCGCACGGCTGCATCCGGCTGCCGAACTCCTTCGCGTCGCAGCTCTGGGGCCTGACCAAGCTCGGCACCCGGGTCGTGGTGGCGCGCACCGCCGTGGTGCCGGCGGAGTTCTCGCATCCGCAGCTCGATCTGCTGAAGAAGAAGGTCGAGCCGGCTGTGCCGGTCGCCGACCTGCGGACCAGCGGCAAGACCGCGGCGGCGGCCGAGACGACCGTCAGCGACGCCCCGAGCCCGACCGCGCCGGCCGCCGAGGCGGTCGCCCCGGCCGAGACGGCGCCCGCCGCGGACCCGGCCGCCGATCCGGCGGGCGCGGCCCCTGCCACGGCCGCCCCGGCACCGGCCAGCCCGGTGGCCGACGCTCCGGCGAAGCCGCTGAAGCCCGGCCCGGTCGCGATCTTCATCAGCAAGAAGGAAGGCAAGCTCTTCGTCCGCAAGGGGTTCGAGCCGATCTACGAGACCCCGGTGACGATCGCCGACGGCGACAAGCTGCTCGGCACCCACGTCTTCACGGCGACCGGGTTCGAGGACGACGGGCGGAGCCTGCGCTGGACCGCGATGACGCTGCCGCCGGAGCTGCGGGCCGAGCCGAAGGCGGCGAAGGGCCGCAACGCCAAGGCGGCCCCGGCCCCTGCCACGCCGGTGACGGCGACGCCGACCTCGGCCAAGGAGGCGCTCGATCGCGTCACCCTGCCGCCCGAGGCGGTCGCGATGCTCGCCGACCTGATGTCGCCCGGGGCCTCGCTGGTCGTCTCGGACAAGGGCCTCGGCCCTCAGACCGGCCGCGGCACCGACTTCATCGTGCTGAGCCGCTGAGCCGGAGCGCGGCGAGCGGCCTCTCCGCCGCCCGCCCCCCGCAGCGAATCACTCGTCGACCATGATCGAACGGCCGGGCTCGCCCCGGCCGTTCCCGCATTCGGGCATGGCGGCCACCCGCCGGCCGCGCCGCTCGCCGCGGGCCGGCCGGGCAGGGTCGCGGAAATTGTCCTGGAAACAAAGGGCTCGGTGCGTTAAGGATCGGCTTTCCGATCTGGCCGGACCGGCTTCGGTGAGCGGCGGCGTGCGTGGTGGCGCCGCCGGGGTGTCGCGTCTTCTCGGCGCCCGGGTCCGGCGCGTGCGGCGCCTGTCGTCGCCTCGCGGTGCCTTGCGGTGACCGTCACCCTCGCGTGACCCTGACCGTGGTTCCTGGCCCGCCTCCGGATCGGTACACGGGGTGGGGCATGCCGGAGGTCGCGATCGGTCTGTGGTGCATCGCGGGCTTTCTCGGGATCGGCGTCGCGGCGACGATCCTCGGGGGCCGCGCGATCGCGACCCCGCTGGTCTACGGCGCCACCCTGCTGGTTGCGCTCGGTGCCGTGCTGCTGGCGCTGACCACCCTCCTGGGCGGCGCCGCGCCGAGCACCGTGGTGCTGCCGATCGGCCTGCCCGGGATCGGCGCCCATTTCCGCCTCGACGCGCTCTCCGCCTTCTTCATGCTGGTGGTCAATCTGGGCGCTGCCGCCGCGAGCCTCTACGGCATCGGCTACGGCCGCCACGAGCATTCGCCGATGCGGGTGCTGCCGTTCTTCGGCCCGTTCCTGGCCGGCATGAACCTGGTGCTGCTCGCCGCCGACGCCTTCTCGTTCCTGCTGTCCTGGGAGTTCATGTCGCTCGCCTCGTGGACGCTCGTCGTCGCGCACCACCGCGAGCCGGCCAACATCCGGGCCGGCTTCATCTATCTCGCCATGGCGAGCTTCGGCACCCTGTGCCTGCTGCTCGCCTTCGGACTGCTCGCCGCGCCGGGCGGCGACTTCACCTTCGCGGGCATGCGGGGCGCCACGGTCGGCGGGTCGGCCGCCGCCCTGGCCACCCTGCTGGCGCTGGTCGGGGCCGGCTCCAAGGCCGGCCTGGTGCCGCTGCACGTCTGGCTCCCGCTCGCCCATCCGGCCGCCCCGAGCCACGTCTCGGCGCTGCTCAGCGGGGTGATGACCAAGGTCGGCGTCTACGGCTTCATCCGCATCGTCTTCGACGTGGTCGGCGACTTCTCGTCCTGGGCCGGGCTGGTCGTCGTGCTGGCCGGCGGGGCCACCGCGGTGCTCGGCGTGCTCTATGCGGTGATGCAGCGCGACCTCAAGCGGCTGCTCGCCTACTCGACGGTCGAGAACATCGGCATCGTGTTCATCGGGCTCGGCCTCGCGCTCGCCTTCCGGGCGAACGGGCAGGGGCCGGCGGCGGCGCTGGCGCTCACCGCGGCGCTGTTCCACGTGTTCAACCACTCGGTGTTCAAGAGCCTGCTGTTCTTCGGCGCCGGCGCCGTGCTGACCGCGACCGGCGAGCGCGACACCGAGAAGCTCGGCGGCCTGATCCACCGCATGCCGCAGACCGCGGTGGTGTTCCTGATCGGCTGCATGTCGATCGCGGCGCTGCCGCCGCTCAACGGCTTCGTCTCCGAGTGGCTGACCTTCCAGGCGATCCTGCTCAGCCCGCAGCTGCCGCAATGGGGGCTGAAGTTCGCCGTGCCGGCGGTCGGCGCCATGCTGGCGCTCGCCGCGGCACTGGCCGGCGCCTGCTTCGTCAAGGCGTTCGGCGTGGTGTTCCTGAGCCGGCCGCGCTCGCCCGCCGCCGCGCAGGCGACCGAGGTCGACGGCTTCGCCCTCACCGCCATGCTGACGCTGGCCTGGATCTGCATCCTGGCCGGCACGCTGCCCGGCCTCGTGGTCGACGCGCTGGCGCCCGTCGCCCGCCAGCTCGCCTTCGTGGCGCTGCCGCCCCAGGCCGGCCTGCCCTGGCTCTCGCTGGTGCCGATCGCCGACAGCCGCAGCTCCTACAACGGCCTCGTGATCTTCTTCTTCCTGGTCGCCTCCGGCACGATGACGGCCGCCGTGGTCCACCGGCTCGCCTCGCGCAGCACCCGCAAGAGCCCGATCTGGGACTGCGGCTATCCGCTCGACAGCCCGGTCACCCAGTATTCGAGCTCGAGCTTCGCCCAGCCGATCCGCCGCGTCTTCGGCACCGTGCTGTTCGGCGTGCACGAGACCGTCGATATGCCGCGGCCCGGCGAGACGCGGGCCGGCCGCTTCCGCATGCGGGTGCGCGATCCCGCCTGGCGGTTCGTCTACGGGCCGCTCGCCCGCGGCGTGCTGCGCGGCGCGGTGCGGCTGAACCGGCTGCAGTTCCTCACCATCCGGCGCTATCTGGCGCTGGTCTTCGCCGCCCTGATCGTCCTCATGCTGGTGGTGGCGATATGGCGCTGACCGTCGACACGGCGCTGGCCGTCGGGCTCGCGCTGCAGCTCCTGCAGATCACCCTGGTGGTGGCGATCGCGCCGCTGATCATGGGCCTCACCCGCAAGGTGCGGGCGCGGCTGCTGCGCCGGCGCGGGCCGCCGCTGCTGCAGCCCTATCTCGACCTGTGGAAGCTGTTCCACAAGGAGGCGGTGGTCGCCGACAACGCGTCGTGGGTGTACCGCCGCGCCCCCTACGTGATCTTCGCCGCCACCTGGGTGGCGGCCGGCCTGGTGCCGACCTACGCCACCGGGCTGCTGTTCTCCTGGTCGGCCGACCTGATCGCGGTCGTCGCGCTGCTCGGCACCGCGCGCTTCGCCCTGGCGCTCGCCGGCATGGATGTCGGCACCGCGTTCGGCGGCCTCGGCTCGTCGCGCGAGATGATGATCGCGTCGCTCGCCGAGCCGGCCATGCTGCTGATCGCCTTCGCGGTGGCGCTGATCGCCGGGACGACGCAGCTCTCCGCCATCGCGGCGCTGTTCGCGACCGGCGATGTCGGCGTGCGGGTCTCGCTCGGGCTGGCGCTGCTCGCTCTGATCATCGTCGGCATCGCCGAGAACGCCCGCATTCCGGTCGACAACCCGGCCACGCATCTCGAGCTGACCATGGTGCACGAGGCGATGATCCTCGAATATTCGGGGCGCCATCTGGCGATGATCGAGGCCGCCGCCCAGGTCAAGCTGGTGCTCTACTTCTCGCTGGTCGCCTGCCTGTTCGCGCCGTTCGGCATGGCGGCCGGCGACAAGAGCTGGGCCGCGCTGGCGCTCGGCCTCGCCACCTGGCTCGCCAAGCTGCTCGTCTTCGCCGTGCTGCTGCCGATCGCCGAGACCACGGTCGCCAAGATGCGGGTGTTCCGCTATCCGGCGTTCCTCGGCAGCGCCTTCGCGGCCGCGGCGCTCGCCGTGTTCCTGCGCTTCGTCTCGCGGGGGTTCTGATGCGTGCGGGCCACCTGCGGATCGGCTCTTCCTTCACCTCTCCCCGCCGGGGAGAGGGTGACGCATCGCCGAGGCCGGCATGAACGCGCTGTGGTTCGACATCGCCCATCTGCTCGCCGCCGGCGTGCTGGTGCTCAGCCTGATGCTGCTCTACCAGGACCGCATCACCGCGGTGATCAACGTGTTCGCCCTGCAGGCCGTGGTGCTGTCGCTGTCGGTCGGCTGGCAGTCGGTGGTGCAGGGGGCGCCGCATCTGCTCGCCACCGCCTTCATCGCGCTGGTCGCCAAGGGGATCGTCATCCCGACCGCGCTGCACCGGATCGTCCGCAAGCTCGACGTCCACCGCGAGGTCGAGCGGGTGGTGTCGGGCGGGCCGACCATGCTGGCCGGTCTCGGCCTGATCGCCCTGTCGATCCTGCTGGTGCAGCCGGTGGTCGAGACCGCCGACCCGGTCGCCCGCGAGGACTTCGCCTTCGCGCTCGCCGTGGTGCTGCTCGGCCTCCTGCTGATGATCACCCGGCGCAACGCCGTCACCCAGGTGGTCGGCTTCATGTCGCTGGAGAACGGCCTCGTCCTCGCCGCCACCGGCGCCAAGGGCATGCCGCTGGTCGTCGAGGTGTCGGTCGCCTTCTCGGTGCTGATCGCCTTCATCGTGTTCGGCGTCTTCGTCTTCCGCATCCGCGAGCGCTTCGACACCGTCGACGTCAACGTGCTCGACCGCTTCCGCGGCGAGCGACGGGAGCATCTGTGATGGGGGGCGTCGCCGACCCGAAAATGCCGTCCTCTGCGACCGAGGGCCATCGGTGCCGCACTCTCCGTCTCACCTCTCCCCCGAGGGGAGAGGTCGGATCTCGCGCATCCGCGCGAGATCAGGGTGAGGGGGGGCCGAGGCATCCAACCGGCGCCGTAAACACTCACCCCGACGCGCTGCGCGCGTCGACCCTCTCCCTGAGGGAGAGGGTGACGACGTCCGCGGCGCCCGGCATGACGGCTCGAAGCCCGGCGAGGGTGCCATGACCGACCTCGTCGCCGCGCTGCCGCTGTCGCCCGTGGCGCTGGTGCTGCTGGTGCCGACGCTCGCGATTCCCGTGCTGGCCGTGATCTCCGACTACCGGCTCAGCGCCGGCCTCAACATGCTGGTCTCCGGCCTCACCTTCGCGGCCGGCCTCCTGCTGCTCGCCGCCCCGCACGAGCGCGGCGACTTCCTGATCATCGACGACTTCAACATCTTCCTGATCGTGCTGACGACCTTCGTCGGCTTCACCACCAGCGTCTACAGCGCGAGCTACATCGGCCACGAGCTGGAGACCGGCAAGCTCACCCCGGCCTTCCTGCGCTTCTACCACGCCATGTACCAGGCCATGATGGGCGCCATGAACCTGGCGCTCGTCTCCAACAACATCGGCCTGATGTGGGTGGGGCTCGAGGTGGCGACCCTCGCGACCGTCATGATGGTCGGCATCTACCGCACGCCCGAGGCGATCGAGGCGGCGTGGAAGTACTTCATCCTCGGCAGCGTCGGCATCGGGCTCGCCTTCTTCGGCACCATCCTGATCTACATGGTGTCGTCCACGGTCATCGGCGCCGGCGTGCCGGCGATGGCGTGGGACGAGATCGTCCGCAACGCCGCGGCGCTCGATCCCAAGCTGCTGTCGCTCGCCTTCGTGTTCCTGCTGGTCGGCTACGGCACCAAGGTGGGGCTGGCGCCGTTCCACGCCTGGCTGCCCGACGCCCATGCCGAGGGCCCGACGCCGATCTCGGCGGTGCTGTCGGGCCTGCTCCTCAACGTCGCGCTCTACGCGCTGCTGCGCTTCAAGATGGTGCTGGCCGGCAATCCGCTGGCGATCGACGTCGGCGCCATCCTGATGACGCTCGGCCTCGTCAGCCTGCTGTTCGCGGCGTTCATGCTGTACCGGCGGCGCGACATCAAGCGGCTGTTCGCCTACTCGTCGATCGAGCACATGGGCATCGCCACCTTCGCGTTCGGCATCGGCGGGCCGCTCGCCAACTTCGCCGGCCTCCTGCACATGACCATGCACTCCCTGGTCAAGTCGGCGATCTTCTTCGCCGTCGGCCACGTCGCCCAGGCCAAGGGCACGCAGCGGCTCGCCGACATCTCCGGCCTGTCGTCGACCCATCCGGTGCTCGCCGTCGGCTTCGCGCTCGGCGTGATCGCCATCGTCGGCCTGCCGCCCTTCGGCGTGTTCATGAGCGAGTTCCTGCTCGTCTCCACCGCCTTCGGCCGCCAGCCGCTGCTCACCGTGGTGCTGGTCGCCGGCCTGATCCTCGCGCTCGGTGCGCTGCTGATGCGGATGCAGCAGGTCGTGTTCGGCGAGCCGCGCGGCAAGTCGGACCCGGTCAAGGCCTCCTACGTGCCGCTCTTCGTCCATCTGCTGCTGGCCCTCGTCGCCGGCCTGTGGCTGCCCGAGGCGCTGGTGCGCTGGTTCCGCGGCGTCGCGGCCCTGCTCGGATGATCGCCCCATGACCACCAGCGAAGACCGCATCGCCGCGCTGCTCGCCGACGCCCTCGCCGTGGTGCCGATGCGGCCGTGGTCGCGCTACGAGGTCGAGACCATGGCGTTCGAGGCGATCGCCCAGGCGCTCGGCCAGGGCGAGCGCGAGATGCTGGGGCTGTGGGCCGAGTCCGGCATGGTGCATCTCGCCGTGCGTCGCATCGGCGAGGCGCCGTGCGTCGTCTCCACCGCCGTGATCGACGGCCGCTTCCCGTCGGTCGGCGTCCGTCACGCGCCGGCGATCCGGCCGGAGCGGGCGATCCGCGACCTCTTCGGCTACGAGCCGGTCGACGCGCCGGACCTGCGGCCCTGGCTCGATCACGGCGCCTGGACGCTCGCCGGCCCGCTCGGCCGCCGCGGCGATCCGGTGCCGCGCCATCCGGCCGACTACCCGATGCTGCCGGTGACCGGCGACGGCCTGCACGAGATCCCGGTCGGCCCGGTGCATGCCGGCATCATCGAGCCCGGCCACTTCCGCTTCACGGCCAACGGCGAGACCGTGGTGCGGCTGGAGGAGCGGCTCGGCTACGTCCACAAGGGCATCGACGGGCTGCTCACCGACGTCCCGCTGGAGCGCGCCGGCAAGGTGGTGGCGCGCGTCTCCGGCGACTCGACCGTGGCGGCGAGCTTCGCCTTCGCCCGCGCCGTCGAGGCGGCGCTCGGGCTCGACGTGCCGCGCCGCGCCACGGTGATCCGCGGCGTGATGGCCGAGCTCGAGCGGCTCGCCAATCACTTCGGCGACATCGGCGCGATCTGCAACGACGCCGCCTTCGCCATCATGCTGGCCCATTGCGGCATCTTCCGCGAGAAGATCCTGGCCGCCTCGGCGGCCGTGTTCGCCCACCGGCTGATGATGGACACCATCGTGCCGGGCGGCGTCACCGCCAACATCACGGCCGAGGGCGCGAGGCTGATCGTCGCGACCCTCGACGAGATCACGCCGGCCTTCGAGGAGATCGTCCGGCTCTACGAGGACACGCCGTCGATCCAGGACCGCACCTGCGGCACCGGGCATCTCGCCGCCGACCTCGCGGTGCGCTTCGCCGCCGGCGGGCCGGTCGGCCGCGCCTCGGCGCGCGACTTCGACGCCCGCCGCGATCTCGCCTACGCGCCCTATGCGGGCCACGCCTTCGAGGTGCCGGTGCTGACCGCCGGCGACGTCGACGCGCGGGTGCAGATCCGCATCCGCGAGGTCGCCGCGTCGATGAAGCTGATCCGCGAATGGCTGCGCGCGCTGCCCGAGGGGCCGACGCTGGCGCCGGTGCCGGACGCCGCCGCGCCCGCCGAAGGCATCGCCGTGACCGAGGCGTTCCGCGGCGACCTGCTCGTCTGGCTGCGCCTGCTGCCCGGCCGCAAGGTGGCGCGCTGCCACGTGCGCGACGCGTCCTGGTTCCAGTGGCCGCTGCTCGAGGCGGCGATCGAGAACAACATCGTCGCCGACTTCCCGCTCTGCAACAAGTCGTTCAACTGCTCGTACTCGGGAGCGGATCTGTGAGGCCGGCCCCCCTCGTTCCGCGCGTCCCCGCGAAGGCGGGGACCCGGGAGCGGCACGCACAGACCCGTCATGCCCGGGCCCGTCCCGGGCATCCACGCGTTTCGGACCCTGTCGCGCGCACGGCCGTGGATGGCCGGGACGAGCCCGGCCACGACGGACGCGGAGGATGGTCGCGACCGAAGGAAGGGACCTCGCCCCCATGCGCACCCTGATCCTGAAGTCGCTGTTCGCGAAGCCCGTGACGGTGCCGGCGCCGGACGCGTCGGCGGCGGCGCTCGACGAGGTCGGGCGCGCGCTGGAGGACCGGGTGCGGCGCGTCTACGGCCGCTCGCTGTCGATCCGCGAGGTCGACGCCGGCTCGTGCAACGGCTGCGAGCTGGAGATCCACGCCCTCAACAACGCCGTCTACGACTGCGAGCGCTTCGGCCTCAAGTTCGTCGCCTCGCCGCGCCACGCCGACGTCCTGATGGTCACCGGGCCGGTCGCCCGCAACATGAAGGTCGCGCTGGAGCGCACCTTCGCGGCGACGCCAGATCCGAAATTCGTCGTGGCGGTCGGTGACTGCGCGGCCGGCTGCGGCGTGTTCGGCGAGAGCTACGCCGTGGTCGGATCGGTCGACCAGGTGATCCCGGTCGACCTGACGCTGCGCGGCTGCCCGCCGCGGCCGATCGACCTGCTGCAGGGCCTGATCGCCCTGGTCGACAAGGCGAGCGGCCGCACCGGGCGCTGAGCCGGGCGGGCTCCGAACTTCCTCCCATCGCGGGGAGGGAGAAAGCCTCGACCTGGCGACAACGACCCTCCGCCCGTCGTGGCAGGGCTCGTCCCGGCCATCCACGTCCTTGTCGTCGAACGACGTTCAGGACGTGGATGCCCGGCACAAGGCCCACAGGCGTCGACTTGAGGTCCGGAGCCTCTCCTCCGTCGTGCTTCGCGAAGGCGACGGCTTTGCATAGTCCGGTCATTCCGGGCCGGCGCGGAGCGCCGGACCCGGAATCCAGCCCAGAATGCCGAGTTCGGAGCTGGATTCCGGGTTCGCGCCTTCGGCGCGCCCCGGAATGACGGATTATGCAAAGCCCTCGCCCGCGCGGACGACGACGATCGAGAGGCTGGACCTTCGACCGTGTCTCGGCGCCCATGGGCACGAGGCCGGGCATGGCGAGTCGGCGTCAGCGGCCGTTGGTATGATCGGCCGCATCCCGCAGCGTCCGGCCACACGGCAAAACGGCCGGGCGCGAGGCCCGGCCGTTCGTCGTCCCGCGCGGGGAGGCGCCGCGGACGAAATCAGCTGATCGTCACCAGCGGCTGGTCGGCGTCGACCGCGTCGCCTTCCTTCACGTGGATGCCCGTGACGGTGCCGGCCTTGTGGGCGCCGATCACGGTCTTCATCTTCATCGCCTCGAGCACGACGACCTGGTCGTCGACGTCGACCTTGTCGCCGACGCTCACGCTGACCTCGAGCACGACACCGGCGAGCGGCGCCAGCCGGTCGTCCGCCCCGCCCGACGGAGCGCCGCCCTTGGAGGCGGGCGCCGCCGCGGCGGGCGCCGGAGCGGCCGCGGGCGGCGGAGCCGCCGGAGCCGGGGCCGGTGCGGGCCGCGGCGCGGCGACCGGTGCGTGGGCGACGGGCGCCGGAATCGGGGCGGGCGTGTACGCGCCGGCCTCGGTGATGTCCTCGACGACGACGTCGAAAACCCGGCCGTCGACAGTGATCCGCAGGTGTCTCATCATGATTGGTCTCGTCCCGAACGGCGCGATGTCAGTGGTGGTTGGCTTTGTGGGGGGCATGCGACGCGTGGTGCCGCGTCCGGATCTGCGAGGTCCAGCCGGAGCCGGGCCGCGCCTCGCCGATATAGACGACGCGATGCGCGCCGAAGGCGGCCGCCGCGATCGCCGCGATCACGGCGAGGTCGTCGGCGCCGACGCCGGGACCGAGGATCGGACCGGCCGGCGCCGGCGCCGGGACGGCCGGCGCGTGGGCGACGGCCGGAACCGCAGGCGCGTCCGCCTGGCGGCGGGTCATGAGCCTGACCGTGACGACCGCTGTCAGGGCGGCCACCACGGCGCTCACCAGGAAAGAGCCGTAGAGCTGGAGGAGAAGGCCCCCGAGCATCTCCTGAGTCATGTCCGAAGGACTCCGTTTGGCTGCGGCATGCTGGTCGGTGTCGTTGCGATCGGTGGTCGGAGCGTCAGAGCGGGATGAGGCCGTGCTTCTTCGGCGGCCGCAGCTCGCGCTTGGTGAGCAGCTTGCGGAGCGACAGCGAGACGGTGGCGCGGGTCATCTCCGGCTCGATGATGTCGGTGATGTAGCCCTTCGACGCGGCCAGATAGGGCGAGGCGAACTCGTTGCGGTAGAGCTCGACGAACTCCTTGCGCTTCGCCCGCTTGGCGGCGGGGTCCTCGATCGCCTTCAGCTCCTTGCTGTAGAGGATGTTGACGGCGCCCTCGCCGCCCATAACGGCGATCTGGGCGGTCGGCCAAGCGAACACCACGTCGGCGCCCATCTCCTGGCTGCACATGGCGAGGTAGGACCCGCCATAGGCCTTGCGCGTCACGATCGTGATCTTCGGCACCGTCGCGCTGGAATAGGCGAACAGCATCTTGGCGCCGTGCCGGATGATGCCACCGCGCTCCTGCTCGATGCCGGGCAGGAAGCCGGGCACGTCGACGAAGGTGACGATCGGGATGTTGAAGGCGTTGCAGAAGCGGATGAAGCGGGCGCCCTTGTCGGACGAGTCGATGTCGAGGCAGCCCGCCTTCTCCATCGAGTTGTTGGCGAGCACGCCGACGATCACGCCCTGCACGCGGCCGAAGCCGACGATCAGGTTCTTGGCGAACTGGGCGTGGATCTCGAACAGGTCGCCGTCGTCGAGCACGCGGCGCACGATGGCGTGCATGTCCATCGGATCGGAGGCGTCGGAGCGCACCAGCGCGTCCATGCCGGCATCCGGGTCGAGGTCGAGCTCCGGGGTCGGATCGTGCGGCGGATCCTCGGTGTTGTTGCTCGGGAAGAACGACAGGAGCTTGCGGGTGAGCTCGACCGCGTGGGCGTCGTCGTCGGCGAGCAGGTGCACGTTGCCGCTCACCGCGGCGTGCATCTCGGCGCCGCCGACGTCGTCCATGCTCACGTCGCGGCCGGACACCGACTTGATCACCTGCGGGCCGGTGATGAACATCTGGGCGTTCTGCCGCGTCATGATGATGAAGTCCATCAGCGCGGGAGAGTAGGAGGCGCCGCCGGCGCACGGGCCGGCGATGATGGCGATCTGCGGCACCACGCCGGAGAGCACCACGTTGCGGTAGAACACCTCGCCGTAGCCCGAGAGCGCGTCGATGCCCTCCTGGATGCGGGCGCCGCCCGAGTCTTTGAAGCCGACCAGCGGCACGCCGTTCTTCTCGGCGTAGTCCATGGCCCAGACGATCTTCTGCCCGTGCATCTTGCCGAGCGTGCCGCCGACCACGGTGAAGTCCTGGCTGAACGCCGCGACCTGACGGCCGGCGACGAAGCCGGTGCCGACCACGACGCCGTCGGCCGGGATGTTGACCTCCGACATGCCGAACGCCGTGCAGGCGTGCCTGGCGTGGGCGCCGTATTCCTGGAAGGTGCCGTCCTGCAGCAGGGCGGCCAGCCGCTCACGCGCCGTCATCAGCCCCTTCGCGTGGCGCTCGGCCGTCTTCTTGGCGCCGCCGGCGGCCATCACGGCGTCGCGGCGCTTCGTCAGCGTGGACCGTAGTTCCTCGTCGAGCGGCATGCTCGCCCCCTTCTCCACCGATGCCTGATGGATGACGCGTGTCGTGCAGTCCACCGGATCGAACGCGGCCTTCGCTCCAGTCACCCCGCGACCGCAGCCGGAGCGACTACATCATAAGCCCGCGTTCTCGTCGAATCTCCCCGGCCTCCGCGGCACCTCTGCATCAGCGCCAAAAACCAAGCCAAATCAATAAGCACTGATCCGGAGTGGACCGCGGTGGGCAGCCGCTATGACGCAGCGTCACGCATGGCCCGCCATACCTTTTCGGGGGTCGCCGGCATGGTGACCGGGGCCGCGCCGACGCGGGCGAGCGCGTCGGCGACGGCACTCGTGATCGACGACAATGCACCGACCGTGCCGGACTCGCCCGCGCCCTTGACGCCGAGCGGATTGGTCGCGGTCGGCACCTCGTTCTCGCCGAGCACGAAGGGCGGGAGGTCGCCGGCGCGCGGCATGCAGGAGTCGGTGAAGGAGCCGGTGACGAGCTGGCCTTCGGCGTCGTAGACGATGGCCTCCATCAGGGCCTGGCCGGCGCCCTGGGCGATGCCGCCGTGGATCTGCCCCTCGACCAGCAGCGGGTTGATCATCCGCCCGACGTCGTCGACCGCCACATGGCGGACCAGCCGGACGACGCCGGTCTCCCGGTCGATCTCCACCTCGCTGACGTGACAGCCGTTCGGATAGGTGCGCACGCCGCCGTCCGATGTGTGCTGCTCGAACAGGCCGGGCTCGACGCCCGGCGGCAGACGCGCCGGCGAGAACGATGCGCGGGCGACATCCGACAGCGCGACGCTGCGGTCGGTGCCCGCCACCGTGAAGCGGCCGGCGGCGAAGTCCAGATCGGCCGGGTCGGCCTCCAGCAGCGCGGCCGCGATCCGCTTCGCCTTGGCGATGATCTTGTCGGCGGCCGCGACGATGGCGCTGCCCGCCGTCACGGTCGAGCGCGAGCCGAACGTGCCGGTTCCGATGTCGACCTCGGCGGTGTCGCCGAAGCGGAGCTCGATCTGGTCCGGCGGCAGGCCGAGCCGGTCGGCGACGATCTGGCGGAACGTCGTCTGGTGGCCCTGGCCGTGGTCGTGGGTGCCGACCGACACGGTGACCGAGCCGCCCGGGTCGAAGCGGATGTCGGCGTGCTCGATCAGCCCGGCATTGGAGGCCTCGACCGTGCTCGACACCCCGATGCCGCGCAGCTGTCCCCGCGCCCGGGACTCCTCCAGCCGCCGCGTGAAGCCGTCGATGTCGGCGAGCGCCAGCGCGTCCTCGATGTTCTTGCCGAAGTCGCCGCAGTCGTAGGTGTAGACGAGCGCCGTCCTGTGCGGCATCGCCTCCGCCGGAATCGTGTTGCGCCGGCGCAGCGCCACCGGATCGAGCCCGAGCTCGCGGGCGGCGGCGTCCATCATGGTCTCGATCACATAGGCGGCCTCCGGCCGGCCGGCGCCGCGATAGGGGCCGGTCGTCATCGTGTTGGACAGCACGCCCGTGACCTCGACCCGGATCGCCGGGATCACATAGGTGCCGGCCAGCACGCCGAGATTGTTGATCGGCGGCCCGGCGGTGCGGTCGGCGCCGTAATAGGCGCCGAGATTGGCGAAGGTCTTCACCCGGAGCGCGAGGACGCGGCCGTCGGCGTCGAGGGCGATCTCGGCGTCGGTGATGTTGTCGCGGTGGTGCTCGTCGGAGAGAAACGTCTCGCTGCGGTCGGCGCTCCAGCGCACCGGCCGGCCGGTGAGCTTCGCCGCCAGGCAGGCCAGCGCGTATTCGGGCGCGATCTGGCCGCGCGCCCCGAAGCCGCCGCCGACATTCTCCGAGATCACCCGCAGCCGTGCCTCCGGAATGTGCAGGATCTCGCCGGCGAGGATCCGGCGCAGCGTGTGCGGCGCCTGGGTGGTGCAGCGGAGCGTCAGCCGGCCGCCGCGCGGGTCGTGCTCGGCGAGGCAGCCGCGCGGCTCCATCGGGTTGGCGAGCACCCGGCTGATGGTCAGCCGCCGGCGGACCACCCGGGCGGCGCCGGCGATTCCCCGTTCGGTCGCCTCGGCATCGCCGAGCGCATGACAGAAGGCGTCGTTGCCGGGACAGCCGTCGTGCACGGCGGGAGCGTCCGGGGCGATCGCGGCGGCGAGGCTCGGCACCGCCGGGAGCGGCGCGTAGTCGACCGCGATCGCCTCGGCCGCGTCCTTGGCCTGGTTCAGGGTCTCGGCGACCACGAAGGCGACCGCCTCGCCGACATGGCGGACCCGGTCGGTCGCCAGCATCGGCTGCGGCGTGACGAAGGCCGGCGACCCGTCGCGGCGGCTGCGGCGGGTGTGCGGAACCTGGGTGCCGAGCGCCGCCGCGGCCGGATCCCGCCCGGTCAGCACCAGGACCACCCCCGGCATGGCCCGGGCCGCCTCGACGTCGATCGCGAGAATGTCGGCGTGGGCGTGCGGCGAGCGCAGCACCACGGCCCGCAGCTCCCCCGCGACCGCCACGTCGCCGACATAGCGGCCCTGGCCGCGCAGCAGGTAGGGGTCCTCCTCGCGCCGGACCGGCTGCCCGATTCCGTACTCGCCCATGCGCCGCGACTCCCCCCGTGCCGTTTTCTCGGGGCCGATCATCCCCGAATGGCGTGATGTGATAAAGCGCCGTTACGGTGGGCCGCGCCGGTGCGGGAGGGCCGTCGGCGCCGTGCCGGAATCGGGCCGGACGTGCTAAGGATCGTGGGCGGGACGTGCGGCCGTGGACGGACATTGTCATCCGGCGGAGCGGGAAATCCGCGCGGCGATCGAACCGGCGGGCGTCGCGGCGCCACCACGCCGTGGTGGCGCGACGTTCGGCTGGAGCGGCGTTCGGCCGGGATCTGCTTTCGGCGACGATGGACCGCACCCGATCGTCCGCTCTTCGCCGCGCCGGCGGGGCCGGGCGGCCGCTCGCGGGCGGCGGCGGAGCCCCGCTTTCGCGGGACTGATCCAGGTTTGGGACGACACCGGTGAAAATCGTTCTGGCCAGCTCCTCCGGAGTGTTGCAAATCAGCCGCACTCGCCCGGCATCGACGCGGTGGCTCCGTTCCATGCCCAACGAGTTTGAACCCGTGCCTTTTTCCGCGCGACTACCCACACGAGCCGACCGTTGAAAGCCGATCCAAGTCATTCGGACGCCGACCTGATCGCTCGGATCGCCGACGGCGACCGGCTCGCCATGCAGGTTCTGTTCTCCCGGCACCATGTGCGGGTCTACCGGTTCGTTCTGCGGATCGTGGGCAGCCAGACGGTGGCGGAGGACCTGATCGGCGAGGTGTTTCTCGACGTGTGGCGGCAGGCGGACCGGTTCGAAGGACGCAGCGCCGTGTCGACGTGGCTCCTCGCCATCGCGCGGTTCAAGGCGTTGTCGGCGGTGCGTCGCAGGAGCGACGAGGCGCTGGACGACGAGGCGGCAGCGGCGATCGAGGATCCGTCCGACGATCCCGAGATCGCCATGCAGAAGAAGGACAAGGGTGCGGTGTTGCGGCAGTGCCTGCAGTCGCTGAGCCCGGAGCACCGGGAGATCATCGATCTCGTCTACTACCACGAGAAGTCCGTGGAGGAGGTGGCGAGCATCGTCGGCATCCCGGAGAACACCGTCAAGACGCGCATGTTCTATGCGCGCAAGAAGCTGGGCGAGCTGCTGAAGGCGGCCGGTGTCGAGCGAGGTTGGCCATGATGACGACGGACAGACGAGGTCTCGACCGCGCCGCGCTCGAAGAGATGCTGCCGTGGCACGCCGCCGGCACGCTGAGCCGGGACGAGTCCGAGGCGGTCGAGGCGGCGCTGGCCCGCGACCCCGAGCTCGCCCATCGCTACGAGCTGGTCCGCGAGGAGCTCGCCGAGACCATCCACCTCAACGAGAGCCTCGGCGCTCCTTCCGCCCGCGCCATGGACCGGGTGCTGGCCGCCATCGCGGCGGAGGACGGCCCGGCCCGCAAGCCCCGCGCCGGCGGCTTTCTCGCCCGCCGGCTGACCGACTTCTTCGAGGCGCTGTCGCCGCGGGCGGTCGCCTGGGCGGGCGCCGCCGCCGCGATCGTCATCGTCGCGCAGGCGAGCGTCATCGCCGGGCTGAGCCTCGGCCCGCAGGAGGGCGGCCGGCTGGAGATGGCCTCCTACGACGGCGCCGCCGCCGAGGCGCCCGCCACCTACGCGCTGATCCGCTTCCAGCCGCAGGCGAGCGCCGGTGACGTCGCCCGGGTGCTGGAGGCCCGCAAGGTCTCGATCGTCGACGGGCCGAAGCCGGGCGGCCTCTTCCGGATCCGCCTCGCCGATCACGTGCTCACCGAGGACGAGCTCGGCCGCCTGCTCGCCGCCCTGCAGGCCGAGAAGGGCGTGGTCGGCTTCGTCGCCAAGTCGCAGTAGGCGCGCCTCGCGCCCGGGGCCCGCGTCCGCCGTCCCTCTGCCGCTCCGAACTGTCCGCGGATCGCGGCCCCGCTCCCTCCCAGCTTTTCCGATCTGATCATGTCCGGTTGCGCATCCGGCTGACCCTCAGCCTGCGCGGGCGGGAGTGTTGCCTATCTGCACCACTTTCTGGTGCCGAATCGCCACTGTGGAAAATACTATCGCACTGGACAAAGATACCGCCATAAAGTCGCCATTGCGGCGCGTTGCGATTCGGTCGCCTTCCTGTACGCGTTTCCAAGCCTTCAGGATCGTCACAGAGGACGGGGCGACCCCCTATGCACTCGATGATTCCGCGCGCCATATCGGCCGCGATCAGCCGCAGGGGCCTGATGCTGGCCGAGCGGCGCCGAGCCCACTTGGTCGAGCTCTACAAGACGGGCCGCTGGAAGCGCTACTTCGACGAGCACGAGTTCCTGTCGCGCATGCGCGAGGCCGTGCACGAGGTCGAGCTCTGGACCGCCGCGATGGCGCCGTGGGACGAGCCGTCCGCCGCGCCGCCGGACACCTCCGCGCCGGCCGCGGCCGCCGGGCCGGAGTTCCGCATCGCGGCCGCCGCCGAGCCGGCACCCGGCGCCGCGGCGCACGGGGTGGTCGTGCCGGCCGGCGTGCTAGGCGAGATCGCCCCGGATCAGTCGCGCGGCGCGTCGGGCGTGCTGTCGTAGCGGGCCTCCTCGAGCCACGCCTCCGCCTTCCACCAGACGTGCTCCAGCCCGCACAGCGGGCAGCGCGACAGGATCAGCGTCTCGGGCAGGCGCGAATAGGTCGCCTCCTCGATCTCGATCCCGGTCGACACCGGCTGCCCGCGATAGGGGCAGCGGGCCATGACGATCTTCACGGCCGCCTCCGTGGCGGCGGCGCGTGCGCGATGACGGGTGGCGAGGTGCTGGTCACGGGAACGGGGGCGCTGCTTTTGGGCTGTGGCCCACACTATCGCGCCGCAGGGCAGGCCGCCGCGTCGGTGCCACTACGTAGGTCGGGCTCCGGCAGGATCGGCCCGCGCGACAGCCGGACGAGATCCGCGGGGCGATCGACGTCCCACAGCCGCGCCGGCTCGCGCCACGACAGTCCGGCGCGGGCGAGGCGCCGGCGCGTCTCCGCCATCACCGCGGCGGTGCCCCAGGTCATGCCGGCGAAGGGCGCCGGCTCGGGGCGGCGCAGGCCGATCAGCACATAGCCGCCGTCCTCGGCCGGGATCGCCACCGCGTCGATGCCGTCGCGCAGCGTCGCGGCGCAGGCGGCGAGATGCGCCGGCGTGAGCGCCGGGCAGTCGGTGCCGATCACCAGCGCCGGGCCGGAGGCCGCCGCGACCGCCGCCAGCATGCGGGTGCCGAGATCGCCGTCGGGCTGGCAGGCGAGCGTCAGCCGGTGGCCGCGGGCGAGGTCCGCGAAGCTCGGATGCGTGGCGTCCGGCGTCGCCCACAGCGCGAGCGGGCCGGTGCCGGCGGCCGCCGCGGTCCGCACGGCCTGGGCGGTGAGGCGCGCCTGCAGGGCCGCGGCACCCTCCGGCCCGAGCGCCGGGATCAGCCGCGTCTTGGCGAGCCCGGCGACCGGCGCCTTGGCCAGGATCGCGATCGCGACCGGCTCAGCCACGGCGGGCGGGCTCCCGGCCATAGGCGCGGGCGAGCCGCGCCGGCGGGGCGCCGAGCCAGTAGGCGAGGCGCAGCCGCCACATCAGGAGCACGGTGCGCAGCACGCCGTGCGTCTCCCAGCGCCGGCCCGACGTGATCACGCGCGCCCGCAGGCAGGCGGGGCGGGCGACGCGCTTGAGCGCGCGCGACATCGCGACGTCCTCCATCAGGGCGATCGGCGGGAAGCCACCGAGCCGCTCGAACGCGTCACGCCGCACGAAGATCGCCTGGTCGCCGGTGGCGATGCCGGTCAGGCGCGAGCGGAGATTCATCATCGTGGCGATCACGGCGAGCAGCGGATGCGATCCGGAGATGATCACGTCGAAGCGGCCCCACACGCGCCCCGGCCGGTCGAGCGCCGTGGCGATCAGCCGGTCGGCGTCGTCGGGAAGCCGCGTGTCGGCGTGCAGGAACAGGAGCACGTCGCCGCGGGCGGCCGCCGCGCCGGCGTTCATCTGCAGCGCGCGGCCGCGCGGCGCGGCGATCAGGCGGTCGGCCCGCGGGGCGGCGCGCGTCGCGGTCGTGTCGCGGCTGCCGCCGTCGACGACGATCACCTCGGCGCCGCGGGCCCGGAGCGGCGCCAGCCGGTCGAGCGTCGCGACGATGCCGGCCTCCTCGTCGAGCACCGGGACGACGACGGACAGCATCATTCGGCCGCGACCGCCGCGACAGCGGCGCCGGTCGGCTCCAGCGCGCCGCCGCAGCTCGAGCCCTGGCCGGCCGTGCAGCCGTAGCAGTGGCCGGCGACCCGGATCGGATGGTTCTGGAAGCCGTCGTCGAGCAGGTCGCGCAGATGCGCGCGGCCGTCCGGCGGCGCCGCGCCGGCCCGGCGGGCGAGCGGCAGGTCGAGCATCTGGTTGAAGTCGCAGTCGTAGAGGAAGCCCCGCCAGTCGACCGAGACGAGGTCGCGGCACATGACGGTGGACAGGTTGTCGTCGCGGTGGGCGGCGCGCAGCAGGTCGAGATAGGGCGCCAGCCGGCCGTGGCGCGCCAGGACCGCGCCGAAGCGCTGGATCGGCATGTTGGCGAGCACGAACAGCCGGTCGAACGCGATGCCGTGCCGGTCGCCGAGCATGCGGCGATAGTCGCGCTCCAGCCCGTGCTGGGGCGGCGGCAGCGTGGCGCCCTGCGGATTGAAGACGAGGTTCAGGACCAGCCCGTCGCCGCGGCCGTAGCCGAGGGCGTTGAGCCGCCGCAGCGCCGCGATCGACGCCGCGAACACGCCCCTGCCGCGCTGGCGGTCGACATTGTCCTCGAGGTAGCACGGCAGCGAGGCGACGATCTCGACCCGCTCTCCGGCGAGGAAGTCCGCCAGGTCCTCGTGTCCCGGCTCCTCCAGGATCGTGAGGTTGCAGCGGTCCATCACGCCGACGCCGCGGGCGCGGGCGCCGCGCACCAGGCGGCGGAACTGCGGGTGCAGCTCCGGCGCGCCGCCGGTGACGTCCAGGGTCGCGATGTCGCGTCGCTCCAGCACGGCGAGCACCAGGTCGATCGTCTCGTCGCTCATCGCCTCGGTGCGCGACGGGCCGGCGGCGACGTGGCAGTGGACGCAGGACTGGTTGCAGCGATAGCCGAGATTGACCTGCAGCGTCGCGACGCCGCGGCGGTCGATCGGCGGGAACGCCATGGTGTGGAGCAGGGCCGAGCCGTCGCGCATGGACCGTCTTGCGTGCAGGTGAAACTTGCGTGCAGGTGGAACCGGCGGTGAGCCTCGCACAGTCGCGCCGGGGCGTCATCCGGCGACTTGTCGCCCCGCGGGGGCGCCGCGGCGCGACGGGGCGTCAGCGGCCGGCGGCCGCGGCGCTGGGCAGCGGATCGAGACCGATGCGGCCGTAGCCCGGCAGCTTGAGGGCGGGACGGCGGACGTCGAGCCCGACGACGAGGCCGAGCAGGTTCAGCTCGAGCCCTTCGACCCAGCCGGCCTTGACCCCGACCACGCCCCAGGCGCTCGCCTCGACGCCGGTGCCGCTGTCGCTCGGCCCCACATAGGCGCCGGGGCGGAAGTCGCGGCCGATGGCGTTCGCCGGCAGCAGCGCCGCGAGCTCGGGGACGGCGCGCAGCACGCTCGCCACGAAGGTGTTGCTGTTGGGGCCCGGCCACACCCGGTAGTCGCCGGCATTGGCCCACTGATAGCCGCGGATCGCCGCGCGGATCTTCGGGATCAGCGCCTCGGCCGCCTCGCCCGAGACGTCGGCGACGACGATCGGCGGATTGCCGTACCAGCGGCCGTCCGGCGCCCAGCCGTTCATCCGCACCGGATTGCCCCAGCCGACCACGTCCCAGCGCGACCAGCTTCTCGCGTCCTTCTCCTTCAGGACGACCCAGCTGTGCACGGCGACGACGCCCTTCCAGCCGCCGGTGCGGCCGGTCAGGACGAGCACGCGCGCGTCCGGATGGGCGGCGGCCGGCGGCAGGCTGCCGATGCTCGACCAGTCGGCGTCGCGCCAGCTGCGCGGCGTCTCGCCGGCGGCGTGGAGGACGGCCCGCACGGCGAGCGGCAGCAGGAAGACGGCGAGGACGGCGAGGATCATCAATCGGCGACGGCGGCGCGGCCGGCGGGCCTTCGCCGGCGGCTCGGGGGAGGGCGGTTCGGACGGTGACGGTGCTGACGGGGACGGTGGGCTCATGGCGGCGTCATCATAGATGGGATTGCGTCGCCAGTTTGCCACCCGGCGCGAAAACAAGGGCGTCCGGGGCGGGAGCCCCGGACGCCCTTGCGTCCATTCGGACGTGACGCAGACGTGATGTGGACGTGATCGTGATCAGGAGTGACGGCCGAGCCAGTCGTCGACGTCCTTCTTCACCTGGTCGCGGGTGTAGCCGTAGCGGTCCTGCAGCTTGCCCTCGAGCTGGTCGCGCTTGCCGTCGATCGCGGTGAGGTCGTCGTCGGTCAGCTTGCCCCACTGCTCCTTGATCTTGCCCTGCACCTGCTTCCAGTTGCCTTCGATGCGATCCCAGTTCATGGCGGTACCTCCGTTGACGCTGATGCCGAGGTAACCCGGGCGTCGGGGCGCGGTTCCGCATGCCGGCGCGGCGATTGGCCGGCCCGCCGGGCTCTTGATCCCGCGCCGGCGCGACCTGGAGCGGCCTTCGGTTGGGATGAGTCCGACTCGATTCCGCTCGTCCCCGCGGAGGCGGGGACCCAGGGCCGCAGGTCGCGGCGCCCTGGGGTTCCGCTTCCGCGGGACTGAGCGGAGTGTGGGCCGACTTCAGTGGAAACCGCTCTAACGGGAGCGTGCTGCGGCGACGATCAGCTGCTCGAGCGCGGCGACGAGACGGGCCCGCTCTCGCGCGACGTGACGACGACGTGACGCTACCCGTCCGCCGCGGCCGAGACGATGCAGCGGCGGCACGTGCACGAACACGACGCGGCGCGGTCCGCCCGGCCGGTCGGCGGCTTCCAGGGCCCGCCAGTAAGAATAGTTGCACAGATAGCCGCCGGCGTTGCGCGACACTGCCGGCGCGATCCCGGCCTGCCGCAGCGCCGCGGCGAGACGCGCCACCGGAAAGCGGCCGCGGGACAGGAACGGCGCGCCGGGCGCGATGCTCGTCACGGGGCTGCGCGCTCCGCCCGCATCGGGAAACAGCACGGTGTTGCGGTTGCGGGCGACGAGCTCCAGCCGGACGCGGTCGGCCCGCGTCGCGACGCCGAGCAGCACGATCACGTCCGGCGTCTCGCGGGCCAGCAGGGCGGGGAGGTCGCGGTCGACCGCATCCCAGCGCGTCTCGAACACGTGACCGACGATCCGCACCCCGGCGAGCGCCGGCCGCCGCCTCCTGATCAGATCGCGCACGAGATCCGCCGTCGGATTGTGGGCCGCGCCGGGAAAGCGTCCGAAGCCGGTGAGGAGGAGGGTTCGCGTCATCGGGACCACGGAGTCCGAGACAGACGGCCTTCGGCCCTGGGACGCCTCGCGGTGGCCGTCGACGGCGCACATCGTGTCGCGCCGCCCGTCGTCGTCACCACCCGAGCGACGCGAAGATCTGATCGACCGCGACGGCCGGCGAGAGGCGGCCGTCGGCGACGTCGGATTCGATCCGCGGCAGCTCGGCGGCGAGCGCCGGGTCGGAGGCGATGCGGGTCCGCATGCGGTCCTCCACCATCGACCACATCCACTTGACCTGCTGGTCGCGGCGGCGCGCCGCGAGCTCGCCGGTCTTCGTCATGGTGTCGCGGTGCTCCACCACCTTGTTCCACAGCGCCGCGAGGCCGTCGCCCGTGTAGGCCGAGTAGGTGACGACCGGCACCTGCCAGTTCGGCGAGCGCGGCGACAGGATGTGCAGGGCGGCCCGGTACTCGGCCGCCGCGGTGCGGGCGCGCGGGAGATTGTCGCCGTCCGCCTTGTTCACCGCGATCATGTCGGCGAGCTCGACCAGGCCCTTCTTGATGCCCTGCAGCTCGTCGCCGGCGCCGGGCAGCATCAGGGCGAGGAACATGTCGGTCATGTCGGCGACCGCCGTCTCCGACTGGCCGATGCCGACCGTCTCGACCAGCATCACGTCGTAGCCGGCCGCCTCGCAGATCAGCATGGTCTCGCGCGTCTTCGCCGCGACGCCGCCGAGCGTGCCGGCCGAGGGCGACGGCCGGATGAAGGCGTTCGGGTCGGCCGAGAGCCGCGCCATCCGGGTCTTGTCGCCGAGGATCGAGCCGCCGGTGCGGGCCGAGGAGGGGTCGACCGCCAGCACCGCGACCTTGTGGCCGAGGCCGGTCAGGTAGCTGCCCAGCGCGTCGATGGTGGTGGACTTGCCCACCCCGGGCGCGCCGGTGATGCCGACCCGCATCGCCTTGCCGGTGGCCGGCAGCAGCTCCTGCACCAGGGTGCGGGCGGCGCGCTGGTGGTCGGGGCGCTTGGATTCGGCCAGCGTGATGGCGCGGGCCAGCAGGGCGCGCTCGCCGGCCCGGACGCCGGCGACGAGGCGGTCGATGTCGGAAGCCGACGAGGCGAAAGCGGGGCGCGGACTCATGCCTCCCTGTGTAGAGCAGGACGGGCCGCGGAGGAACGCCCGCCGGCTCGACCGGGCCATGCGCCGGTCGCCGCACCCGCCCCGGGCGGCGGCGGGCGGAGGCCCGTTTCGCTGTCCGCGATAATGAGCCATCACGGCGTGCCGCAGGGGCGGGCAGCCGGCGCCGCGCCGGCCGGCCGCGCGGGACTGTTCACGAGAAGAAACAATGGTTTACGGTTGTGGTTAACGAAGAATGAACTTTCCGCTCCTCACCGGCGACCAAACGGATATCATTGGCGAAATTCCGGCGCCGGAGGGGGGACACTCATGCGCTCCAGTGCGGTTCTGCGCTTCGAGACGATTCTGCGCTTCGACACGGTTCTGCGCGCCAAGGCGGTTCTGCGCTCCAAGACGGTTCTGGCCTCCAGAATGGCCGTGGCCGGCGCGGTCGCGGCGACCGCCCTCGTCCTGTCGGCGCCGTTCGGGACGGCGGCCGCCGCCGACCTCGTCTGGGAGGTCGAGAACCCCTTCCGCTTCTTCAAGCGCACCAGCGCCTTCGATCTGCACGAGCGGGCCTACAAGGCGGTGCGCGGCGCCGCCGAGGATCCGGTCCCCGGCAACATCGTCTGGCGCACCGAGCGCCGGCTCAACGATCCGGACTGCCGCGACCGCTCGTCCCCGACCTCCTGCGCCGCCACGGCCGGCCGTGGCTACGAGAAGAGCCGGCTCGGCTGGGCCGCCCAGACCCTCGATTTCACCTGCTACGACCGCGACGCGCGGCCGCGCCGCTATCCGACCGTGTGCGAGCGCCAGTACTCCTGGGGCCGCGCCAAGGAAGACACCATCCTGCCCGACGCCCATACCGTGATCGTGCGGCTCGCCCCCGAGCATCTCGCGACCGCGACGGGCGACTGCACCTGGACGTGGCAGCCGCGCCGCGGCGGCGCCGGCGAGACGGTCCGCCAGGCCTGCGGCCGTCCGTTCGTGATCAAGCGGGTGCCGTTCTCGACCAGCCGCGCCGCCTCGGGCGCTTCGGTCGCGGTCAGGCTGCCGGACGGGCGCGAGCTCGCCGATCCGAACGTCGTCGTCGAGGACGTGCTGGTCGTCGCCATGGGCGACAGCTTCGCCTCCGGCGAGAGCAATCCGGACCGTCCGGTCGTGTTCAGCGCCGGCCGCGAGATGGTCTACGACCCGGTCAACACCCGCGACGACGTGGCGACCCGCTCGATGCGGGCGCCCGTCTACGGCGTCGCCTCGGCGCCCGAGGGCACCAACCCGAAGGCGCTGCCCAAGCGCCTGATGGAGGACGAGGTCAAGGGCCTGATCTTCCGCCCGACCTCGGCCGAGTTCCAGGCCGCCTTCGACAGGAGCCGCGCCCAGTGGCTCTCCGCCGACTGCCACCGCTCGCAGTACGGTTACCCGTTCCGGGTCGGCATCCAGCTCGCGCTGGAGAACCGCCACCGCGCCGTCAGCTTCGTCAGCCTCGCCTGCTCGGGCTCCGACACGGTCGAGGGCCTGTTCGGCCCGCGCGAGCCGCGCGAGCAGACCACCGGCCCGAACGCCCAGAAGAGCGTCGTGCCGCAGCTCGACCAGCTCACCGAGCTGATCTGCCGGCCGGGCGCCCCGCGCTCGCGCGACGTCACCTACACGCTGCCGACCTACTCGATCGGCTCGACGTCGATCTCGTCGCAGACCTTCACCAAGTTCTGGTGCCCGCCGGAGAGCCGCAAGCGGCCGATCGACCTGGTGCTGCTGTCGATCGGCGGCAACGACGTCGGCTTCGGCGCCCTGGTCGCCTACGGCATCACCGAGAGCGCCGCCGACCTCGCGCCGATCGCCGGCCTGGTCGGCCGCACGCTGCGCTTCGAACCGCCGGTGGCCCGCGCCTATCTCGACGTGCTCGACCGCCGCATGAAGGCCGTCAAGGACGCCTTCGTCGACGGCTTCGGGATCGATCCGTCGACCGTGCTGCACAACGCCTACGAGCCGGTGGAGTTCGACGAGTCCGGCCGCGTCTGCGGCCTCCAGCCGACCCTCGGCCTCGACGTGCATCCCAAGCTCCAGTACAGCCAGGCCCGCGTCCAGCAGGTGTCCGACTTCACCCGCGAGCTGCGCGCCCGCCAGGAGTGCATCGCCGACGCCCGCAAGCGGCCCGGCTGCCCGCGGCTCGCCACCGGGGCCGGCACCGGCTTCCGCTTCGTCACCGAGCACACCAACCTGTTCGCCAAGCGCGGCGTCTGCGCCCGCGATCCGCAGCGCGCGCTCGCCGACCAGGTCAACATGGCGATGCCGCGCCTGTCGCTGCGCACCGACGACTTCCAGCCCTACTCGCCGGCGGCGGCGCTGCCCTACGGCAAGCGCTGGCGGCTGATCCACAGCCCTAACGACGCGTTCCTGACCGCCAACACCCACCGCGAGGGCATCTCGCCCTTCGACATCCTGCAGCCCGCCTACGCGGCGCTCTATTCCGGCGCCTTCCACCCGACCGCCGAAGGCCACGCCATCGTCGCCGATACCGTGGTCCGCCACGCCCGCGACATCGTCGACCGCCGCGCGATCGTGGATGCGCGGTAGGGGGAGGCAGTCGCCGACAGCGGGCGATGCGGCCGTCGGCCGTTTCTCACTCCCGAGCCTGCGGCGCGGTCCGCCGGCTCGCCGGTGTCAGCGGGCGCGCGGCTCCCGCAGGAACGCCCGGCACGCGCTGCGCTGCAGGAACGCCGCGAAACGTCGCTTCTGCCAGGGCATCTCCAGGCGCAGCCGCAGGCCGGTCTTGCTGCGCGCCTTGAACACGCCGGACCAGTCGAGCAGCGGCTTGGCGTCGTCGAGCGTCAGCACCACGGGCGGCAGGCCCTCGCGGGCGAGCAGCCAGCTCATGATCAGCGTGCCGGTGCGATGGTTGCCCTCGACGAACAGCTCGGGCGTGCTGAGCATCCGGATGTAGACGCCGGCGGCGCGCCGCCACGGGGATTCGTGGGCGTGCAGCGCGTGCCACTCGACGATATCGCGGACGCCGCCCTCGGAGCGCTCGTAGAAGCGGTGCTCGGTGGCGGCGAGATGCCCGGCCGCCTCGGCCCGAACGGTCGTGTCGGTGCCGCACAGCACCAGCGCGTTGAGCTCGAGCCAGTCGCGCGATCGACCGAACGAGAAGAGATCGACCTCGTCGGCGACGAGGCGGTCGACGGCGGCGTAGCCCGCCATCATCCGGTCGATCCAGCCCTCGTCGGGATTCTCGCGCGGATCCCGCAGCGAGAGGTTCAGGCGGGCGAACGCGTGCGCGACGACGCGCAGCGAGGCCTCGATCGCCGCGAGGTCGAGCACTACACCGGTATCCGGCGCGCAAGGCACCGGACCGGCCAGGTCGAGAGCGTCCGAAATGGGAGGCTGCTCCGGTTCTGTCTATTGCGAGAGGGCGCCGAGCGCGTCGCGACCGAGCGAGACGATGTCGGCGGTCAGCGGAACATAGCCCAGCTCGCGCGCCAGGGCCTGCCCCTGCTGGCCCAGGCCCCAGGCGACGAAGTCGCGGGCCGCCCGGCCCTTGGCGGCGTCGCGTGGCTCGCGGTAGAGGAACAGCCAGCTGTAGGAGACGATCGGATAGGCGTTGGCTGCCGTCGGGTCGACCACCGAGGCCTCGAGCTCGCCCGTCTGGCCCGAGCGGGCGGAGAGCGCGAGCTGCGCCGCCTCGGCGGACGGCGCGACGACGCTGCCGGACCGGTTCTGCAGCGCCGCGACCGGAAGGCCGAGGCGCTTGGCGAAGCCGTACTCGACATAGCCGATCGAGCCTTCGCTCATCTTGATGCGCGCCGCGACGCCTTCGTTGCCGGCGGCCAGCATGGCCCGGCCCGGCCACGACACCATCTTGCCGGCGACCAGGCCGGCGCTCCGCCACGCCGGATCGGCGGCGGCGAGGTGGCGCGTGAAGGCAGCCGTGGTGCCGCTCGAGTCGCGCCGCGTGACCAGCGCGATGTCGCGGGGCGGCAGTTTGAGGTCCGGATTGGCGGCCTTGATGCGCGGATCGTCCCAGCGCGTGACCGTGCCGGCGAAGATGCCGACATAGACGTCGCGCGGCAGCTTCAGTGCGCCGCCGAGGCCCGGCAGGTTGTAGGCGAGCACGATCATGCCGGCCGTGACCGGCACCGCCACGGCGCCGCCCGGCACCTTGGCGGCGTCGGCCGCCGACAGCACCTCGTCGCTGGCCCCGAAGTCGACCGTGCCGGCGAGGAAGCGCTTTACGCCCTCGCCGGAGCCGACCGACTGGTACGTCACGGCGGCGCCGCGTTCTGCCTTGTAGGCGGCGATCCATCGCTCGTAGAGCGGCGCCGGGAAGGTGGCGCCGGCGCCGGCGACGGCCGGGCCGGAGGAGCCGGTGGCGGATTGCTGGGCGAGGCCGGCGGCCGGTGCGACGGCCACGGCCATCCCCACGGCCGCGGCGACGATCATCGTGCGACGTGACGCACCCATGGGAGCCTCCCTCGCGGAGATCAGCTGAACTTGCCGCCGATGTAGTCCTTGGTGAGCTGCTCGCGCGGGTCCTCGAACACCCGCGCCGTCTCGTCCATCTCGACCAGGTAGCCGGTGCGGCCGCCCTTGGAGATGTCGACGGCGAAGAACGCCGTGATGTCGGCGACGCGGGTCGCCTGCTGCATGTTGTGGGTGACCAGCGCGATCGTGTAGTCCTTGCGCAGCTCCAGCATCAGCTCCTCGATGCGCCGCGTGGCGATCGGGTCGAGGGCGGAGCAGGGCTCGTCCATCAGGAGCACGGTCGGTTCGGTGGCGACCGCGCGGGCGATGCACAGGCGCTGCTGCTGGCCGCCCGAGAGCGACAGGCCGCTCGCCTTGAGCTTGTCCTTCACCTCGTCCCACAGGGCGGCACGCCGGAGGGCGTGCTCGACGCGACCGGCCACGTCGCCCTTGAACTTGTTCAGCCGAAGACCGAAGGCGACGTTGTCGAAGATGCTCATCGCGAACGGGTTCGGTTGCTGGAACACCATGCCGATGTAGCGACGCACCACGACCGGGTCGACCGACTTGTCGTAGATGTCCTGGCCGAGGAACTGGACGTTGCCCTCCAGCTTAAACCCGTCGATCAGGTCGTTCATGCGGTTGAGGCTGCGCAGCACCGTGCTCTTGCCGCAGCCGGACGGGCCGATGAATCCGGTGATCTTGCCTTTCTGGATGGGCACATGGCTGTCGCGGACGGCGAGGAATTGACCGTACATGATCTTCTCGACACGGCAGTCGATGGCGATGTCGTTGCTGCCGGCCCGTACGGCCGAGGGACCCGGATCCTGGATGGCTTCCACGGCGCTCATGATCACCTCCTAGTACTTCGGTCGACCGAGTAGACGGCTCAGCAAGTTGAACACCAGAACGATCAGCACGAGGACGAGCGACGCGGCCCAGGCGAGCTGGATCTGGTTCTCGAACGGCATGCTGGAGAAGTTGAAGATGAGGATCGACAGCGACGCGGTCGGCTCGCTGACCCGGCTCAGCCAGTAGTTGCTGAACAGCGCCGTGAACAGGAGGGGCGCCGACTCGCCGGCGACACGCGCGACCCCGAGCATCACGCCCGTGACGATGCCGGGCAGGGCGGTCGGAAGCACCACCTTCCAGATCATCTGGGTCTGCGTGCAGCCGATGCCGAGCGCCGCATCCTTCATCTTGCGAGGGACCATCTTCATCGCCTCCTCGGCGGTGAGGATCACGGTCGGCAGCATCAGCAGCGACAGGGCGATGCCGCCGGCCAGCGCCGAGTAGGTGCCCATCGCCAGCACCACGACGGCGTAGACGAAGACGCCCGCGAGGATCGACGGGAAGCCGGTCAGCACCTTGGAGAGGAAGCGGGCGGCTCGGCCGAGCCGGGCGTCGGGCCCGAGCTCGGAGAGGTAGACGGCGGCGAGCACGCCGAACGGGATGCTGATCGCGGCGGCGATGCCGACCATCACCAGGGTGCCGACGATGGCGTTGCCGAAGCCGCCGCCCGTCTCGAAGCCGGCCGGCGGCAGGTCGGTCAACAGTTCGAGCGAGAGGCGTGAGCCGCCCTCGACGATGAGCATGTAGAGCACCGAGACGAGCGGCACGGCGGCCAACAGGGCGATCAGCCAAGCGCCGCCGGTCAGGAGTACGTTGGCGACGGCACGGCCGTCCGACCACGAATGGGCGAGGTCGGGCGTGGAGGTATCGCCGGAGATCGGCGGGACGCGTCCGGTTTGGGCGGCGAGGTCGGTCATGCCTTACCCGAGATTTTCCGCTGCGTGATGGTGAGCAGGCCGATGCCGGCGATGTTGACGAGGAGCGTGATGGCGAGGAGGACGAGCGCCGCGTACATCAGCGCCTCGACCTCGACCGGGCCGGCCTCGGGGAAGTGCGAGGCGAGCAGCGCGGCGAGCGTCTCGGCGGGAGCGAACAGCGACAGGGTGAGCTGGTTCGAGTTGCCGATCAGCATGGCGAGGGCCATCGTCTCGCCGAGCGCCCGGCCGAAGCCCAGCACCATGGCCGAGAAGATGCCGCCGGCGGCGGTCGGGACCATCACCTTGAGGATCACCTCCCACTTGGTGGCGCCCATGCCGAACGCCGCTTCCTTGGTGCGGTAGGGCACGGCATTGAGCGCGTCCTGGGAGATCGCCGCGACGGTCGGCAGCACCATGATGGCGAGCACGATGGCGGCGGGCAGCAGGCCGGGGCCGGACAGCGAGGTGCCGAAGAACGGGATGAAGCCGAGGGTCTCGTTGAGCCAGTTGGCGGCCGGGCGGATCGCCGGGATGACGACAAAGATGCCCCACAGGCCGAACACCACGCTCGGGATCGCGGCCAGCATCTCGACGATCAGGCGGAACAGAAAGGCGAGCCGGGCCGGCAGGAAGCCCTGAGTCAGGAAGATCGCGACGGTCAGCCCGAAGAAGCCGCCGAGCGTCAGCGCCAGCAGCGACGAGTAGAGCGTGCCCCAGATGGCCGGCAGGATGCCGAAACGCTTCTCCTGCACGTTCCAGCTCGACCCGGTGAGGAAGTCGAGATGGTAGTCGCGGATCGCCGGCATGGCCTGGCCGCCGATCTTCCAGACGATGTAGGCGACCAACACCAGGATGAGGGCGGCGGCGAACCAGGCGAGCGCCCGGAAGCCGCGGTCGACGATGTATTCGGGGCCCGACGGGGCCTGGCTGACGGCACCGCGCGGGGCGGCGAGGGCGAAAGGATGGTCCGACATGCTCGACATCCAGGCGTGCGGCGGGATCGATGGGCGTTGCGGCTCGCGCCTGCGTCCGGCAGCCCGCCGGATCGCGGGCCGCCGGGGCGCGTGCGACGGTTACTGGATGTCCTTGGCGGCGGCGCGGATCTTCTCGATCACCGGGGCCGGGAGCGGGATGTAGCCCATGCTGTCGGCGATCGTCTGGCCCTTGGTCACGGCGTACTCGACCAGGTTGCGCAGCACCTCGGCCTTCTTCGGATCCTGCTTCTTGTAGAACAGGAGCCAGGTGAAGGTCGCGATCGGGTAGGACTCGGCGCCCTCCGGATCCTCGATCCAGCCGCGGAGGTCGGGGCCGAGCTTGGCGGCCGCGAGCGTCGCGGCGCCGGACTTGTCGCTCGGCGCGACGTACCGGCCGGCCTTGTTCTGCAACAGCGCCGCGTTGGTCTTGGTCAGCTTGGCGTAGCCGTACTCGATGTAGCCGATCGCGCCGGGCGTCTGCTTCACCGTGGCGGTGACGCCGTCGTTCTTCGGCGCGCCGACGATCTTGTCGCTCTTCGGCCACTCGACCGTGGTGCCGCTGCCGATCGCCTTGGCGAAGTCGGCGTCGATCGCCGAGAGGTGCTTGGTGAACACGAAGGTCGTGCCGCTCGAGTCGGAGCGCCGCACCACCGTGATCGGCAGGTCGGGCAGCTTGAGGTCGGGATTGGCGGCGACGATCTTGGGGTCGTTCCACTTGGTGATCTTGCCGGCGAAGATCTTCGGGTAGACGTCGCGCGGCAGCTTCAGGTTCGGCGGGTTGCCGGGCAGGTTGTAGGCCAGCACGATCTCGCCGGCCGTGATCGGGATCAGCACCACGCCGCCGTCGACCTTGGCGATCTCGGCGTCAGTCATGGCGGCGTCGCTGGCCGCGAAATCCACGGTCTTGTTGACGAAGTCCTGGATGCCGGCGCCCGAGCCCTTCGCCTGGTAGTCGACGATGACCTTGTTGTCCTTGCTGAACTGCTTGAACCAGGCCGAGTAGATCGGGAACGGGAAGCTGGCCCCCGAGCCGATCAGGCGCATCTCCTGCGCCTGTGCGGGCGAGGACACGCCGGCAAGGATCAGGCCGACGGCGAGTGCGGCGGTCGCCGTGACGGAAGCGCGGAAGGATGTCATGTTTGCGGCTCTTTCACTGTCTCGCACAGCGGTCAGGGTGGGCGAGGTGGTGCTCGTCAGACACGTCGGTCGGCCGACATGGCCACGGAGCAACGGCTCCGGAACCCTGTGCGATGCTCGTCTCCGGTCGGGGGCTCCGCCGGTCGTTGCAGCGGCGCCCCTTCCCATGAGCGATAGTTACTGTCCGGTGTATAAAGGCTGGATGACAGTGGCGGCGCCCGCCTGCCTTGGAACGCCGGCAGGACGGCGTTGTCGGGCCGGATCACCGACACGTGAGCGGCCGACCGGCTCTCGGAGGCGCGATCGTCGCCACGGGCCGAATGCCGTCGCGTCCGCAGCCGGTGACACGGACGCTGTCATTGGTCCCTCGGCGGGACGTGGCACGGCGACCTGCGGTGCGTTGTCGGGCAGGCGGCGGCAATGATAACCTCGTGAACGAGATGCCGCGCACCCCCGGCGGCCCGCATCGGCGCGGGAGCGGGCGCGGTGCGGCCGACGAGGCGCCACCATGGACGACCGTGCGGGGTCGGCGGACGCCGACCGGCCCGTCCCGGACCGGCGCAGCGCCGATCCGCCCGAGCCGCGGGACGATCACCCGGCCCGGCGTCGCGGCGCCCGCGAGGCGCGCGCCGGTGATCCGCGCAGCTGGGGCGACGGCCCGATCGCCCGGGCCCGCCGGCCGGCCGAGACGGCGGCGATGGATCGGCCTCAGCGCCGTGCCGGCCTCGCGGTTCATGCGGCCGGCCCGCCCCGTGACGCCCCGCCGGCGTCCGAAGGACCGGCCGACCGGGCGGGGCATTCGATGGCGTACGCCGTGACCGACCCGGCCGAGGCGGCCCGACGCGCCGTCGCAGGACACTTCGCGGCGCGGCTGCGCGGCGCCGCCGATCCGGTCCCGGTGCTGATCGACTGGGCGGGCGCCCTCGCGGCGCGGGCCGGCGACCTCGCGGGCGCGGCGGCGCGGCACCTGCTCGCCGAGGCGGACGTGAAGCTCGCCGCCGCCGGCGCCGTCGCTCCGCTGCCGGCGGACGGCCTGATCGTCTGGGCCGAGGTGACGGCGGCGCTCGCCCGCCGGGCCGAGACGCCGGCCGAGGCCGACCGGCTGTGGCGGCTGGCCGCCGAGCGGTTCTCCGAGGCGGCGCGACGGCAGCCCGGGCGCGGCGACGCGCTGGTCGCCTGGGCCGGCCGTCTCGTCGCGCGCGCCGCGGCGGCCGGCGATCCGGAGGAGGCGGCGCCGCTCCACGCCGAGGCCGACGACGTCTTCGCGCAGGCGCTGCGCGTCGCGCCCGGCGACTACGACGCGCTGTGCGACCGCGCCGCCGCGCTGATCGCCTGGGCCGCGATCACCGACGATCTCGACGAGAGCGACGCGCTGCTCGACCGCGCCGAGACGGTGTGCCGCGCCGCGCTGACCATCGCCCCGACCGAGACCTACACGCTCGCCTGCATCGCGGCGCTGCGCGGCCGCACCGAGGACTGCCGCGAGGCCCTGGAGGCGGCGGCCCTCGCCGCCACCCTGCCGCCGCCCGAGCACCTCGCCGGCGACGAGGATCTCGCCGCCGTGCGCGGCGAGCCGTGGTTTCGCGCGCTGCTCGGCCCCCGGCCGACCGCCGGGGCGCATTGAGGCCGGCTCGCCGTTCGGCAGCGGCAGGCCTATAGTCACCGGGTCGAACGAGGGCTCGCTGATGACCGTCGCCGTCACCCGAGGTGCCGAAGGCTTCCCCCGCCGTGCCTTCACGGTCGACGACATCCGCCTGATGATCGAGGTGGGGCTGATCGGCCCCGAGGAGAATTTCGAGCTCATCGAGGGGGAGATCGTCCCGATGCGGGCGAAGAGCGTCGCGCACGACCGGGTCAAGAACTCTCTCAATCTCGCGTTGGCGCGGGCCGTCGGACCCGGCCTCTATGTCGGGATCGAGGCTACGGTTCAGCTCGCCCGCGACGTTCTCGTCGAGCCGGATCTGTGTGTCATCGCGCAGTCCGTCTACGACGCCGATCCGAAGAGCTTCGCCCAGCCGCGCGCCGAGGACGTGCGGCTGCTGATCGAGGTCGCCGTCAGCAGCACGGCCTACGACCGCAAGGTCAAGGCGCGGCTCTACGCCCGCCACGGCATCCGCGAGTACTGGGTCATCGACGCGGCCGAGCGGGTGACGGTCGTCCACACCGGTCCGGCGGGCGACGGCTGGGCGTCGGTCGTGACCCGCCCGGCCGAGGCGATGCTCGCCTGCGCCGCCGTCCCGGGCTTCGCGTTCCGCCTCGCCGATCTCGGGTGAGTCGTCAGCCCGCGCTCTCGTCCCGCATCACCTGCACTACGAATGCCTTCAGCGGCGGAAGGTCGGCCTCGACCACGGTCCAGACGATCGCCGTGTCGATTCGGTGATAGGCGCGACGCAGGCGGTTGCCGAAACCCACGAGCTTCGGCCACGGGATGTCGGGCGCACGCGCCTTCACATCCGCCGGAAGATGGCGCGACGCTTCGCAGACGATCTCCAGCGCGCGCTCGGTGGCGAACTGGAGGAAGCGATCGGCGGCGTAGTCGTCCCGCGACTTGCCTCGCAGCAGGAACTCGACGTCGGCGATCGCCTGGAGGATGTGGCGGACGCGGTCGGCGACGGTGGGCGGCATGTCAGAACACCGCGATCACGTCGTCGGCGATCCGCTCGGCCATCTGCGGCTCGAGCGACCGGCGCATCGTCACCTGGGTGGGGGATGCCGGTCGCCGCCTCGATCGCCAGCGCCACGCCCGAGAGGTCGAGGAGCGAGAAGGCGGCGTCGGGATCGACCTCGATCAGCACGTCGAGGTCGCTGTCCGGCCGGGCGTCGCCGCGCGCCCGCGAGCCGAAGATGGCGAGCGCCGTCACGCCCTCGGCCCGGATGACCCCGGCCCTGGCGCGCAGCGTCGCGATGATCTCGTCGCGGGTCATGGCCCATCATACTGCCGGTCCTGGGCCGGCGGCCAGCGGCTCCCGCGCAGCGGCGGTCAATCGTCCTTCCTGGGCGGCGGCGGCTCGCCGCCGAACACGGCGCGGCCCTCGGGCGACAGGTACTGTTCGAAGGCGCGCCACGGGATCACCACGGTGTAGAGCCCCTCGGCATAGGCGCCGACCGCATAGGGGGAGAAATGCACCTCGAGGCCGCCGCTCCGGCCGGGCTCGTTCGACGGCGCCGGCACCAGCGGGCCGAGCTTGAGGAGCGAGGGCCGGATCTCCTTCAGCCACTCGTCCTTGGCCGGATCGGCGGCGACCGGCACGTCGCGCGCCTTCTTCTCCTTCGCGACCGCGGCGCGGACCAGCGTCGCCAGCGCCCGCAGGGTCGGGCCGTTGTCGGCCGTCTCGGTGAAGAACGGCCGCACGCTCACCTGCTTCTTGGCCTGCGTGTCCCACAGGATGGTGTCGACCACGGTGTTGGGGTGCGCCCCGCCCGTGAAGGCGTAGTCGCGGCGCAGCACCCCGACATAATGCGAGAAGCGCGACACCTCGGTATAGCTGCGCTCGAAGCCCCAGCTCCGCCCGTCGGAGAAGTCGGACGGGTCCTGCCGCCACGCCTTGTCGGCATCGCGCCGGTTCGCCTCGCCCCATTTTTTCCCCTCGGCCGAGAGGTTCTCGAACAGCCCGGGCGCGCTCTTCAGGCCGGCGTCGACCTCGACCTTGAGGTCGAGATATTTCGTCTGGACCGCCATCACGGTGTCGGCGGCGGCGGGTGCGATGCCGACCAGCAGCGCGACGGCGGCAGCGGTGAGGAGACGGGGGAGGTGCATCGAGGAGGGATCCGGATCACAGGGCCAGGGTGCCGTTCGTCTGCAGCAAGGCCTCGCGCTTGGCAATGAGGCGTTCCACATCGCGTAGAGGGCTTCGGCTCGCGGGCGAACTGGCGCCGGTAGCGCTCAGGAACCTGGCGGGCGAAGCGCCACGGCATCGAAGGCGAGTACACCCCAGGATGAGGACACGTAGCGTGAAGGTATTTTGATGTCGTTTGGCAGATCGATCAGTCTTCGGCAGAAAGTCTTCCGCCACAGGCTTGTTGTTCTTGAGGTTCCATCTATTTCATCTAGTGGCTTATGTTCGCTTAAATAATATATCTATTTAATAGACAATAAGAATTTCATTATTTTTCTTTCATCAAAATATGTTTTTATATAGAAATTTATCGCTTCAATTACCGTGAGACTTTTGTGATTGGTCTCCCCCAGCACGATTTTTGACCAATACCCGAAATATGGTCTGAAATCAGAATAATCCATTATGCGAGATTCAACGAGATCATTGAAGCGCCCAACGTCCGCGAAAAAATTATCAAAGCAGTCCCGAATAACAACGTCTTTGTTGGAAAATTTGCTTATTTTTCGCAGAGCGGAAACGAGCATTGCTTCATTATACTCTATGGTCGGCGCGCCGACCATAGCCTTATGCTCTTCACTTAGGACGAGCAGGCGTTCACGCCAGTCCATCATAAGAAGTGCGTTTCGTACCAATGGTTCTTCGAAGAACTTCGTGATGGAGGTGTTCGCGAATTCCTTTCTCTTCCATTTGTTGGTATTTTCAATCTGCCGCGCCGTGATCAAGAGCGAAAAGGCCGTCGCCGAAAAGCCGACGACCTTGACTAATAAATCCGCTTTATCCAACCAAGTGGCGTGTTCGCTCAATCTGCTACTCCGCCGCGGCGCGCTCGTGGCCGAGGCGGCGGTTGAGCTTCTTCACCAGCTCCTCTGCGGCGTCGGAGATGACGGTGCCGGGCGGGAAGATCGCCTCGGCGCCGGAGGCCTTCAGCGCGTCCCAGTCCTGCGGCGGGATGACGCCGCCGACCACGATCATGATGTCGGGCCGGCCTTCCTCGGCGAGCGCCGCCTTCAGGGCCGGCACCAGGGTCAGGTGGCCGGCGGCCAGCGACGACACGCCGACGATGTGGACGTCGTTCTCCACCGCCTGGCGGGCCGCCTCGCCGGGCGTGGCGAACAGCGGGCCGATGTCGACGTCGAAGCCGAGATCCGCGAAGGCCGAGGCGATCACCTTCTGGCCGCGGTCGTGGCCGTCCTGGCCGACCTTGGCGACCAGGATGCGGGGCCGGCGGCCCTCGTCGCGCTCGAACTGCGCGACCGCCTTCTGCACCCGCTCCACGCTCTGCGCCATGGCGCCGACCTCCCGCTTGTACACGCCCGAGATCGCCCGGATCTCGGCGCGATGGCGCCCGAACACCTTCTCCAGGGCGAGCGAGATCTCGCCGACCGTCGCCTTCTTGCGCGCGGCGTCGATGGCCAGCGCCAGCAGGTTGCCCTTGGCCGGGTCGGCCGCCGCGTGGGTGAGGGCGTCGAGCGCCGCCTCCACGGCCTGCGGGTCGCGCTCCTTGCGCAGCCGCTCCAGCTTCTCGATCTGCATGGTGCGGACGGCCGAGTTGTCGACCTTCAGCACGTCCAGGGTCGCCTCGTGCTCCGGCTTGTACTTGTTGACGCCGATCACCGACTGCACGCCGGAATCGATGCGCGCCTGGGTCTTGGCCGAGGCCTCCTCGATGCGCAGCTTGGGGATGCCGGCCTCGATGGCCTTGGCCATGCCGCCGAGCTCCTCGATCTCCTGGATGTGGCCCCAGGCCGTCCTGGCGAGCTCGTAGGTGAGCCGCTCGACGTAGAACGAGCCGCCCCACGGATCGGCGATCCGGCAGGTGCCGCTTTCCTGCTGCAGGAACAGCTGGGTGTTGCGGGCGATGCGGGCGGAAAAATCGGTCGGCAGGGCCAGCGCCTCGTCGAGCGCGTTGGTGTGCAGCGACTGGGTGTGCCCCTGGGTCGCCGCCATCGCCTCGATCGCGGTGCGCACCACGTTGTTGTAGACGTCCTGCGCGGTGAGCGACCAGCCCGAGGTCTGCGAGTGCGTGCGCAGCGGCAGCGACTTCGGGTTCTTCGGGTTGAAGCCCTTCACGATCTTGGCCCACAGGAGGCGGGCGGCCCGCAGCTTGGCCACCTCCATGTAGAAGTTCATGCCGATGGCCCAGAAGAAGCTGAGCCGCGGCGCGAACGCGTCGACCGTCAGGCCGGCCTTCATGCCGGCGCGGATGTACTCGATGCCGTCGGCGAGCGTGTAGGCGAGCTCGAGGTCCTGCGTCGCTCCCGCCTCCTGCATGTGATAGCCGGAGATCGAGATCGAGTTGAACTTCGGCATGTTCGCCGAGGTGAAGGCGAAGATGTCGGAAATGATCCGCATCGAGGGCTGGGGCGGATAGATGTAGGTGTTCCGCACCATGAACTCTTTGAGGATGTCGTTCTGGATCGTGCCGGCGAGCTTCACGGGCGGCACGCCCTGCTCCTCGGCGGCGACGATGTAGAGCGCCATGATCGGCAGCACGGCGCCGTTCATGGTCATCGACACGCTCATCTGGTCGAGCGGGATGCCGGAGAACAGCGTGCGCATGTCGTAGATCGAGTCGATCGCGACGCCCGCCATCCCGACGTCGCCGGTCACGCGCGGGTGATCCGAGTCGTAGCCGCGGTGGGTGGCGAGGTCGAAGGCGACCGACAGGCCCTTCTGGCCGGCCGCGAGATTGCGGCGGTAGAAGGCGTTGGAGTCCTCGGCGGTCGAGAAGCCGGCGTACTGCCGCACCGTCCACGGCTGCGTCACGTACATGGCCGGGTAGGGCCCGCGCAGGAACGGCGGCACGCCCGGATAGGTGTCGAGGAAGTCGAGCCCGGCGAGGTCGGCCGATCCGTAGGCCGGCTTCACGGCGATCCCCTCCGGCGTCATCCAGGGCGGCGCGGCGGTTCCGGCCGGGGCCGGCGGATCGGCGGTGTCGGCGAACGCGACCGTGGCGAAATCCGGAATCCTCGTCATGTTCGAGCCTCGTGCGAGATGCGACCCGCCGGCCGCCAAATCAGTCCCCGGAGATCGGTCCCCGGCATCGGGGCTCCGGGATCGGTCCCGGAGATCGGCCGTCCGAGAGGGCCTTCCGGGAGTGTAGCGCGCCGATCCGTCGTTCGGCCACCTGTCGTTGCGTCCGTCGCCACGTGCTGCGTCGTCATGTCGTCGACAGTCGCCGCGACCGCGGCGCGGTGCGGGCTCGCGCTCCGCACGGCGCCGTGTCGTCGCGTGCTCAGGCGGTTCCGGCGAGCGTCTGCGCCTCTTGCAGGGTCGCGAGCACGTCGCAGCCCATGAAGATCGCATGGCCGATGCCGGCGGCCTTGAACTCCTGTTCGCGCTCGCCGGGACGTCCGGCGAGATAGATGTGCGGGCAGCCCGCCGCGGTCAGCGCCTTGGCGGCCTCGACCGCCTCGGCGGCGTAGCCGTCGTCGGACGAGCACAGACACGCGAGCGTCGCGCCGGAGGCCTTGTACGCGGCGGCGAGCGCCGCGAGGTCGGTCTTGCCGTCGGCGAAGAAGCCGTCGTTGCTCACCGCCTGGATGCCGCCCGCCTCGAAGAAGTTCTTGGTGAAGGTGGCGCGCGCCGTGAAGCCGGCGAGCCTGCCCAGATTGGCCAGGAACACCTTCGGCCGCGAGCCGGTCTTCGCCAGCGCCGCGTCGGAGGCGTCGCGCAGCGCCTCGAAGGCGGCGGCGGTGCGCATCGGCGCGAGCGGCGTCAGCGTCACGCCCGCCGGCAGCGGCGCCACGGCGGGCGGGGCGACGTCGAGCACGGCCGGAGCGGCCTCCGCGATGTTGGGGAACTCGCTCACGCCGGTGATCGGATCGCGCCGGCCGGCCGCGGCCTTTTCGCGCGCCGCCCGGACACCGGCCACCTTCTTCTGCAGGAGCCCCTGGGTCAGCGCGGCCCAGATGCCGCCGGCGCTCTCGATCTCCTGGAACAGCGTCCAGGCGGTGTCGCAGAGCTGCCCGGTCAGCGCCTCGATGCCGCCGGCCCCGGCGGCCGGATCGGTGACCTTGGCGAGATACGACTCCTCCAGCAGGATCAGCTGGGTGTTGCGGGCGATGCGGCGCGCGGCGCGGTCGGGCAGGCCGAGCGGCGCCGTCCACGGCAGCACGGTCAGCGCGTCGGCACCGCCGACGCCGGCCGAGAACACCGCGACGGTCGCGCGCAGCATGTTCACGGCGGGATCGCGCTTCGTCATCATGCGCCACGCCGTCTCGGCCGAGACGACGATGTGGGCCGGGGCGAGGCCGCAGGCCGTCTCGACCCGCGCCCACAGCTTCCGCAGCGCGCGGATCTTCGCGATGGTGAGGAACTGGTCGGCGTCGGCCGCGACCCGGAACGACACGGTCTTGCGCGCCGCGTCGAGCGGGATGCCTTCGGCCTCGAGCGCCCGCACATAGGCGAGCGCGACGCTGAGCATGAAGGCGAGCTCCTGCGCCTCCGAGCCGCCGGCGTCGTGCACGACGCGGCCGTCGGCCACCGCGAACGGTCCCTTGAAGCCGCGCGCGGCGAGGTCGCGCACCCGCACGACGAATTCCTTCGTCATGTCGGGCCAGGCGATGCGCGCCGATCCGAACGCCGCCATCGCGCCGATCGGGTCGATGCCGAAACGGATGTCGAGCGCCGCCGGCGAGAGCCCGCGCGCCGCGACCAGATCGGCGAGCCGCTGCGGCGCCTCGCGGGCCTGCGGCGAGAGCTGCAGCTCGAGCGCGATGGCGTCGAGCCGGATCTCGTCGAGCACCTTGGCGAGCGTGTCGGCGTCGGCCGCGATGCCGTAGCCGCGGGCGCCGAGGCTGCCGGCGAACACCAGCGAGAGGCCCGTCGCGCCGTTCTCCAGATCGTGCAGCGCCTCCGCATTGGCCGCCTTCGGATCGGGATGGTCGACCCGCTGCAGCACCAGCCATGGCGCGCCGCTGGCGCGCGCCGCCACCGGATGGGCGGTGCGGGCGCTCGGATACAGCGGCTCGATGCGCAGCCCGTCATAGGTCTTGGAGACGAGCCGTTTCTCGAAGGGCGCGCCTTTCAGCGTGCCCTCGACGAGCGCGAGCCACTGCTCGCGGGTGGCCGGCGGAAACTCGCCGGCGAGCGTGAGGTCTTCGGCGGTCTGGGTCATGGCGCGGAAGATGCCACGACTGGACCGTTTCGCCAAGGAATCGATCGCCTCCGCATGGCTGGACCCATGCCGTTAGTTGGTCTGGGCAGCAGCGCATAAGTATAGGTCCGGATGCTGATGGCGTCGGTAAGCATTCACGCCGCCCCGGCCTCCGGCAATCTACGGAGTTCTGATCATTTGCTCGGCAGCCGCACGATGCCGCCGGCGTCGATACGGGCCGCGAGATCGCGGACTCTCGTGTCGCCGATCAGACGATCCGGTGCGATCTCGGCGAGCGGCACCAGCACGAAGGCGCGCTCCACCGCACGCGGATGCGGCAGCGCGAGATCGGGAGCGTCCATCACGACCTCGCCGGCCGCGTCGCGGTACGAGACGATGTCGATGTCGACGGTCCGCGGGCCCCAGCGCCGTTCGCGGCCGCGGTCGCGGCCGAGCGCCGTCTCGACCGTGCGGGCGAGGGCGAGCAGGTCGCGCGGCGTGCGAGTCGTCGCGACGACGGCGCAGAGATTGACGAAGTCCGGCTGGTCGGGGTCGCCCCACGGCGGCGTCCGGTAGTCGGCGGAGCGCGCGACGAGCCGCACCGTGCCGTCGGCGCACAGGAGGTCGAGCGCGCGGGCGAGCGTCGCGCGCGGCTCGCCCAGATTGCCGCCGAGCGACAGGACGGCGTCAGCCATGCCGCCGGCGCAGGATCGACACGCCGACATCCGTGAAGGTCGCCGGGATCGGCGCGTGCGGCTTGTGCACCGTGACCCGCACCTCCTCGACCCGCGGGAACGTCGCGAGGATCGCCTCGCACACGGCGCCCCCCGCCGCCTCGACGAGCCGGAAGCGCTTCGCCGCGAAGGCGCGCGTGGCGCAGTCCACCACCTGGTCGTACGACACCGTGGTCGAGTGCTTGTCGGTGCGCGACGCCTCGGAGAGGTCGGCCAGCAGGGTGAGGTCGAGCAGGAAGGTCTGGCCGACGGTGCGCTCGTGCTCCATCACGCCGTGATAGGCGTGGACCGCGAGGCCGGTGACGAAGACGGTATCGAGGGCGGAGGTCATCGGGCGTTCCGGATGGCGGCGGCGACTCTGAGCGCCTGGACGGTCTCGGCGACGTCGTGGGCCCGCACGATGGCGGCCCCGTCGAGCACGGCGAGCAGATGGGCGGCGATCGACCCGCCGAGCCGCCGGTCGGGCGGGGCGGGCGACACCGAGTCGATGAAGCGCTTGCGCGAGGCGCCGACCAGCAGGGGCCGGCCGAAGGCGAGGAAGCGCGCCGTCGCCGCGAGCGTCGCGAGGCTCTGCGCCGGCGTCTTGCCGAAGCCGATGCCGGGATCGAGCACGATCTGCCCGGCCGCGACGCCGGCCTCCGCCGCGACGGCGAGCGAGCGGGCGAAGAAGGCCTCGACGTCGGCGACGATGTCGATCGTCGGATCGGCCGCGTCGCGGTTGTGCATGACGACGATCGGCACGCCCCGCGCGGCGGCGAGCGCCGCGATGCCGGGATCGCGCTGCAGCCCCCACACGTCGTTGAGGATGGTCGCGCCGTGGTCGAGCGCCCATTCGGCCACCGCGGCCTTCATGGTGTCGATCGACACCGGCACGCCGAGCGCCGCGACCGCCGGCAGCACCGGCGCGAGGCGGGCGATCTCGTCGGCCGCCGAGACGGGCGTCGCGCCGCCATAGGGGCGCGTCGACTCGGCCCCGACATCGACGATGTCGGCCCCGGCCGCGACCATGTCCCGCGCCTGCGCGATCGCCGCGTCCGGATCCAGGAACCGGCCACCGTCCGAGAAGGAGTCCGGCGTCACGTTGAGCACGCCCATCACCAGCGGCCGTCCGGCACGCAGGAGATCGGCGAGGCTCGCGGGAGCGGTCGGGGCGGGGACCGGGATCATGCGCAGGGGCTTTGCGCGACGCCGGGGCGGAGTCAAGCGCCGCGGCGGTTCTCCGTCGCGGCCGTCTCCGTTGCCTGCATGGAGCGGCAGCGGAATGCGGGGCCACCGCTCCCGCATGCCGCTGCGCTGAATGCGGGCTACGACGTCACGCGGGCTGCATGCGGGCTGCTGCGACCGGACCTCAGTAGCTGATCTTGACCGGCAGATCCTTGGCGGTCTCGATCCAGCGCTCGATCGCCTTCTCGGTGGGCAGCGTGCGCACCAGCTTGCGGTGGCGGTTCACCTCGGCCATGCGCTTCGCCAGGTTGGCCGGGTTGCGGTATTTCAGCTCGCGCACCGTGTCGACGCCGGCCGCCTCGAGCAGCTCGGCATAATCCTCGCCGACCCCCTTGATCCGCATCTTGTCGGCGAAGTTGGCGATGCGCAGCAGGCACTGCGGCGTCAGCCCGGTACGCTCGGCGAGCAGCTTGCGCCCCTTCGGGTCCTTGGCGGCCTCGAGCAGCCGGCTGGTGGTGCGGATGCCGGCCGCCTTCAGGGCGGCGGCGACGCCCGGCACGATGCCGTCGAGCTCCGCGATCGAGTATCTCATGGCGCGGCCCCGCGCGCCGGCACCCGGCAGCGGACCTGCGGCCTCCTGCAGCGGATCTGGGTGTGGTTCGAGCCTCGCTCCGGCCTCTGCGCGGCATCGCACATCGCGCCGGACCAGGCAGCGATTCGGCTGGCAACGAAAACCATGGCCCCCTCTCGCCCCGGCCTTGTCGGTCATCATTCTGACATCCCGGGATCGAAACACAATGCGGCCCGGATTGCCAAGGCGATGTTGAAGGCCTGTGTTGCGATCCCGCAACGACCACCGCGGCTCGCCGCTATGCGACATTCGGGCGAGCCATGTCGGACACCGCGCCGCTCGCGCCGGTAAGCTGCACTCAGTATAAGCCTGAAGCGATCAGACGGGTCCGGCGGCGCGCGGCCGGCGGGCCGCGGCGGCGGCGGAGGCGATCGGGAGGCGACCATGGGCACCCTGGATCAGGACGGAAAAATCCTCGTCGGCAGGAGCGACAAGCCGGAATACCTCACCCTCGCGCTCGGCAACCGGCACGGGCTGATCACCGGCGCCACCGGCACCGGCAAGACCGTCACGCTGCAGGTGCTGGCGGAAGGCTTCTCGCGCGCCGGCGTTCCGGTGTTCGCCGCCGACATCAAGGGCGACCTGTCGGGCGTCGCGGCGCGCGGCGAGGCCAGGCCCGCCTTCGTCGAGCGGGCGAGACTGATGGGCTACGACTACGCGCCCGATCAGTTCCCCGTGGTCTTCTGGGACCTGTTCGGCGAGCAGGGCCATCCGATCCGCGCCACCGTGCACGAGCTGGGCCCGCTGCTGCTCGCCCGCATGCTCGACCTCAACGACGTCCAGGAGGGCGTGATCAACATCGCCTTCAAGGTGATGGACGAGGCGGACGGCACCGCCGACGGGGTCGCCCGCGATCTCGTCGATCTCGGCAATCTGCGCGAGCTGCTCGCCTTCCTGGGCCAGAACGCCAAGGACATCGGCAACCGCTACGGCAACGTGGCGCCGGCCACCATCGGTGCGGTGCAGCGCCAGCTCCTGGTGATCGAGAACCAGGGCGGCGAGAAGTTCTTCGGCCTGCCCGACCTCGACCTCGCCGACTTCATGGCGGTCGACGCGCAGGGTCGCGGCCGCATCAACATCCTGGCCGCCGACAGGCTGATGCAGAGCCCCAGGCTCTACGCCACTTTCCTCTTGTGGCTGATCGCCGAGCTGTTCGAGCGGCTGCCCGAGGTCGGCGACCTCGACAAGCCGAAGCTCGTCTTCTTCTTCGACGAGGCGCATCTCCTGTTCAACGAGGCCCCGAAGGCGCTGCTCGACCGCATCGAGCAGGTGGTGCGGCTGATCCGCTCCAAGGGCGTCGGCATCTATTTCGTCACCCAGAACCCGCTCGACGTGCCCGACACCGTGCTGGCCCAGCTCGGCAACCGGGTGCAGCACGCGCTGCGCGCCTTCACGCCGCGCGACCAGAAGGCGGTGCGCTCCGCCGCCGAGACGTTCCGGCCGAACCCGAAGCTCGACACCGCGGCGGTGATCACCGAGCTCGGCAAGGGCGAGGCGCTGGTGTCGTTCCTGGAGGGCAACGGCACGCCCTCGATGGTCGAGCGCGCCCTGATCCGGCCGCCGGCGGCGCGCGTCGGCCCGCTCACCCCGCAGGAGCGCCAGGCGATGCTGGCGGCGAGCCCGCTGCGCGGCCGCTACGACAGGGCACAGCCGCACCGGCCGCTGACCGATCTCCTCGCCGGCGGCGCCGCGCCGTCGGGCGAGGGCGAGGCGGCGCCGCGCAACGGCTCCGGCCGCAACGGCGGCGGCCGGGACGGGCGCACCGGCAACGGCGCGCCGGCGGAGCAGCCCGGGCTCGGCAGCCGCATCCTCGGCGGCATCGGCGCCTTCTTCGCCCATCCGGCGGTGCGCCAGTTCGGCCGCTCGGTCGCCGCCGTGGTGGCCCGCACCGCCACCCAGGAGGCGATGAAGCGCATCGGCATGTCGCCGTCGTCGCGGCGCAGCTACGCCCGCACGAGCCGCAGCCGCACCCCCTACGGGCTGCTCGACGACGGCGGCGCCGAGACCGGCACGGCCGCCGAGCGCGGCCTGTTCGGCACCCCGCAGCGCCCGCCGCGCCGCTGATCCGTCTTCTCGACCAGGGACTCCTTCGGAATGACCGTTCTCGACCAGGTTCTCGCCCGCATCGACGCCGACCTCGACGCCAGCCTCGACCGCCTCTTCGCCTTCCTGCGCATCCCGTCGATCTCGACCGACCCGAGCCATGCGGCCGACTGCCGGGCCGCCGCCGCGCATCTCGCCGCCGACCTGCGCGGCCTCGGCATCGCGGCCGACCTGTCGGAGACGGCCGGGCATCCGGTGGTGCTCGGCTGCGGCGGCGGCGGCGACGCCCGCGGCGTGCTGTTCTACGGCCACTACGACGTCCAGCCGGTCGATCCGCTCGACCTCTGGGACAGCCCGCCCTTCGAGCCGCGCCTGAAGACGCTGGCGGACGGCCGCCGGGCGATCGTCGCCCGCGGCGCCTCCGACGACAAGGGCCAGGTGATGACCTTCGTCGAGGCGTGCCGCGCCTTCGTCGCCGTCACCGGCGCGCTGCCGCTGCCCGTCACCATGCTGATCGAGGGCGAGGAGGAGTGCGGCTCCAAGAGCCTGCCGGACTGGATCGAGCAGAACCGCGGCGCGCTCTCGGCCGACCTCGCGCTCGTCTGCGACACCGGCATGTGGGACGCCTCCACGCCCGCCATCACCACGGCGCTGCGCGGCCTGCTCTACGAGGAGGTCGAGATCACGGCGGCCGACCGCGACCTGCATTCGGGTCTCTACGGCGGTCCCGCCCGCAACCCGATCCGGGTGCTGACGAGCATCCTCGGCGGGCTTCACGATGCCGACGGCCGCGTCACCATCCCGGGCTTCTACGACGGCATCACGGATCCGCCCGCCGACGTGCTGGCCGCCTGGCGCAGCCTCGATCTGACGCCCGACAACTTCCTGAAGCCGGTCGGCCTCGCCGAGCCGGCCGGCGAGCGCAGCCGCACCGTCATCGAGCAGCTGTTCTGCCGGCCGTCCTGCGACATCAACGGCATCTGGGGCGGCTACACGGGCGCCGGCTCGAAGACCGTGATCCCGGCGAAGGCGTTCGCCAAGGTGTCGTTCCGCCTGGTCGCCGGCCAGGATCCGGACACCATCCGCCAGGCGTTCCGCGCCTTCGTGCGTGAGAAGCTGCCGTCCGACTGCACGGCGCGGTTCGAGGACCACACCGGCGCGCCGGCCGTCGCCGTGCCGTGGGACCTGAAGCAGCTCGCCGCCGCGCGAAAGGCGCTCACCGAGGAGTGGGGCCGCGACGCGCTGCTGGTCGGCTCCGGCGCCTCGATCCCGATCGTCGCCGACTTCAAGCGGCTCGTCGGCATGGACACGCTGCTGATCGGCTTCGCCCTCGACGACGACCGCATCCACTCGCCCAACGAGAAGTACGACCTCGTGTCGTTCCACAAGGGCATCCGCAGCTGGGCCCGGATTCTGTCGGCGCTGGCGGGGTAGGAGTGCTCATCGCATGTCGGCCTCGGACGAGCCGGCCGCTTTCAGAAGGTGCTTGAGCAGCCCGAGCTTCAGCGGCTGATTGCCGTGAACCGATATCGAGAGCCGGACGATGATGCCCGGCTTTCCATAGACGTGATGACCTCCGTGAATCCGTAGATGCATCCAGCCGTGCCGCTCGGGAAGGCGGCAAGCTCACGGCCGGAGAGCGGCGTCACAAGGCGATTTCCACGACCTTGGGATTGCCGCCGGCCTTCGGAATCTCGACGTCCACCGACAGGCAGCCTTCGATCGCCTCGTGCAGGTTCTGCATGAGCTCTTCGATTGTCTCGCCCTGCGTCGCGCAGCCGGAAATGGCCGGCACCTCCGCCCAGAAGCCGCCCTCGTCCGCCTCGTGCACGACGGCCTTGATCTTCGTCGCGCGCCTCTCGTTCGGTGGCTTCCTACTGTACGAGCCTCCGGAGAGGCTGCAACCCGGGATCGGGATAGCCGTCTGCAGGTCCGACGGGGCCGTGCATGTCGCTCCGCAACCCGGCAATGCCTCGCCTCTGCCGCGCTTGCGTCGAACAGGCCGACCGGCGAGATTGCGCCCCCTCTTTCGATCCCGACCACACGGCGCGAGGTGCCATGCTGCAAGGCTTCGTCATTCTGCTCGGCTGCCAGCTCCTGGGGGAGGCGTTCGTGCGGGCCTTCGTGCTTCCCGTGCCGGGCCCGGTGGTCGGCATGGTCCTGCTGGCCGTGCTGATGCTCGCCCGCATGCCGCTGCCCTCCGAGGTCGGCGACGTGTCGGGCGGCCTCCTGAAGCATCTCTCGCTGCTGTTCGTTCCGGCCGGCGTCGGCATCGTCCAGCATCTCGGCCGGGTCGGCGACGAGGGCTTTCGCATCCTGATCGTCCTGGTGCTCTCCACCGTGGTGACGCTCGCCGTCACGGCCGTGGTGTTCGCCGGCGTCGCCCGGCTGATGGGCGTCGCGGCCGACCGCGGCGAGCCGGAGACCGGGGCCGTGGAGGACGAGCCGTGAGCCTCGTCGATCTCTGGGTCTATCTCTCCGGCGGGCCGCTGCTGTGGCTCACCACCACGCTCGTCGCCTATGTGGCGGCGGACGCGATCTTCGTCGCCTGCGGCCGGCGGCCGCTCGCCAATCCGGTGCTGATCGCCATCCTGATGGTGTCGGCCGTGCTGGTGGTCACCGGCACGCCGTTCCCGGCCTATTTCGCCGGGGCGCAGTTCGTTCATTTCCTGCTCGGCCCGGCCACCGTGGCGCTCGCCGTGCCGCTGGTGCGCTACCTGCCGCAGGTGCGGCGGCTGCTGGTGCCCATGGTGGTGGCGCTGGTCGTCGGCTCGGTGACGGCGATCGTCTCGGCCGTGCTGCTCGCGCGCGCCTTCGGGCTCGACGCCTCGACGGCCCGGGCGCTGGCGCCGAAGAGCGCGACGACCCCGATCGCCATGGGCACGGCCGAGGCGATCGGCGCCGATCCGGCCCTCACGGCCGTGCTGGTGATCCTCACCGGCATCGTCGGCGCCATCGTGGTGACGCCGCTGATGAACGCGCTCGGCCTGACGAACTACGCGGCGCGCGGCTTCGCGGCCGGCCTCGCCTCGCACGGCATCGGCACGGCGCGCGCCTTCCAGGTCGATCCGCTGGCCGGCACCTTCGCCGGCATCGCGCTCGGCCTCAACGGCCTGCTGACCGCCGTGCTGGTGCCGATACTGCTGCCGTTCCTGCTGAAGTGACGCACCCGGCCGTCAGGCCGGGTCGGCGATCCTCGGTCCCGGCAGCTCGGCGAGCGTCGTCAGGACGCATCGCGGCGCGAGGTCGTGATACTCCTCGGGCAGCCCGGCCCGGTTGATCCAGGCGGTGCGGAAGCCGTAGGCGGCGGCGCCCATCACGTCCCAGCGGTTCGACGAGACGAACGCGACCTCGGCCGGCGCCACCGCGAAGGTGTCGATCACCAGCCGGTAGACCTCCGGCCGCGGCTTGTAGACGCCGACCGACTCGACCGACAGCACGGCGTCGAGACAGGGCCCGAGCCCGGCCGCCTCGACCGCGCTCGCCAGCATGCGGAACGTGCCGTTGGACAGGATCGCGGTGCGCTTGCCGGCGGCCTTCAGGGCCTGCAGCGTCTCGCGCGCGTCCGGATAGGCGTCGAGCACCCGGTAGGCGTCGAGGAGACGCGGCCGCATCGCCGGGTCCACCGACGGAAACCGCGCGAGCGAGAAATCGAGCGCCCGCTCGGTCAGCGTCCAGAAGTCGACGAAGCGCCCCGCGAGCGACAGCGTCCAGGTGTATTCGAGCTGCTTGGTGCGCCACAGGTCGGAGAGCCGGTCGGCCTCGGGGCCGATCGCGTCGCGATGGCGCGCGATCGCCGCATGGACGTCGAACAGGGTGCCGTAGGCATCGAACACGAACACGGGCATGGCCGTTCCCCTTCGCGGATGCGACATCCTGACGAAATCGCCGCCGCGCGCAAGATCATGCCCGGGAGCGGGACCGCGGGTCCGCTCCGCTCACGGCGGCATCGGCGTCAGCAGCGTGTCGATCGTGCGGCCGCGGATGTCGTAGACGCGCGCGTAGACGACGCCGTCGCGCACCACCTCGGCGAGCACGGGCGCGTCCAGCTTGGCGCAGTAGAACTCGTTCAGCGAGATCGCGAACTCGCCGCCCTGCGGCTGCCAGTCGGTCGGATAGTTCCGGCCGAGCTCGACCCGCACCGGCCGCTGCGGCCCGCAGATCGCGATGTGGCGCTTGTGCTTCGGCGTCGCCAGCTCGCCGCGCGCCGCGAGCACGTCGCGCAGCGCCAGCGACGCCTGCTTCATCGACAGGCCCCAGTAGTCGCGCATGTAGCGGCCGTCGGCGCCCTGCAGCCCGCCGGCGGTCGCGTTGAAATACGTGTACTGGTACGGGTGGATGCGGATCATCGTGACGACCGGGTGGGCGAGCGTCACGGCCAGCACGGCCGCCGCGATCGCGGTCCGGCGTCCCTCGCTCGCCGCCACCCGGTTCGCCAGCAGCGCGCCGACCAGCCCGCCCAGCACGGCGGCGGGCGGCAGCACGAAGACGAAGTGGCGCAGCCCGTTGTACATGGCCGGCCGGGTCAGCACCGTGAAGGCGATCGGGAACACCACCGAGACGGCCAGGAACACCAGGCTGGCGCGCCGGTTCAGCGGCCGGTCGGCATGCGCCGCGGAGGCCAGCGCGGCGACCACGCCGGCGATGCCGAGCGCCCAGAAGATCTCGGGCGTGGTGAGCGCGAACAGCTCCGGCACGTAGCGCCGCGGCATGTCGACGACCCACAGGAGCTCGCCCTCGAACAGCTCGCGCCACGGCTTCTCGAAGAAGTGCGAGAAGTAGAGCAGCGCCTTCACCGGGTTGAGCGGCGACACCACCGACCACGGCCAGATCAGCGCCATCAGGGCGTAGGCGACGACCACGGCCGGCAGCAGGCGGAGCAGGAACTCGCCGGCCCGCCACAGCGCCGGGCGAACGCCCTGGCGGCGCGCCTCGGCGACGACGATCAGCAGGAAGGCGGCGGCGGTCGGCACCGCGGCGAGCGCCCCCATCACGCGCGTGCCGAAGGAGAGGCCGAGGCCGAGGCCGAGCAGCGCCGTGGTCGGCACGGTCGGGTGCGGATACTCGGAGAAGGCGCGCACAAAGCCGAGCGTCGCGGCCAGCATCGCCACCGCGAACGGCACGTCCTTCGGGTTGATGAACATGTGCCCGACATAGAGCGGGCAGGTGGCGAGCAGCGCCACGCCGACGAAGCCGGCGAGCGGGCCGCCGAGCCGGCGGGCGATCCGCCAGGTCATCGCCAGGCCGGCGATGCCGATGATCGCGCCGACCAGCCGGCGCGTCTCGAAGATCGGGAACGGCAGCACCTTGGCGGCGAGCGCCGCCAGCATGTCGAAGCCGCCGCCATAGGCGTAGAGATTGACGAAGGAGAGGGCGCGCCGGTCGGTGAAGCCGGAGCCGTAGAGCCTGAGCAGCAGGCCGCCGTACTCGGCGTGGGCGTAGTCGTCCCAGCCCATGCCGAAGTCGCGGAAGGTGGCGAGCGAGACGGCGCAGACCACCACCAGCACGACGACGGCGGCGATGTCGGCCGGATGCAGGGCGCGGGGCCCGGCCCGGCGGACGGGGGCGTCGGAGATCACGACGGGCATCGGCGGGCCGGCATCGGGAGGGCTCGGGGCGGGCGGGACGGCGACCCATCCGTCGGCCGCGAGGCCCGGATGCGTCGGCGCCGGCGCTCGCGTCACCCGCGAGGCCGGCGCCGGATCATCTCACATCCGTACGGTCACTTGGAAGCGGCGGCGTAGAGCTCCGCCACGTAGTCCCAGTTCACCAGGCTGTCGAGGAACGCCTTGAGGTAGTCGGGACGGCGGTTGCGGTAGTCGATGTAGTAGGAGTGCTCCCACACGTCGCAGCCGAGGATCGGGGTGGCGCCGTGCACCAGCGGGCTCTCGCCGTTCGGCGTCTTGGTGACGACGATCTTGCCGTCCTTGACGGCGAGCCAGGCCCAGCCGGAGCCGAACTGGGTGACGCCGGCCTGGACGAAGTCCTCCTTCATCTTGGCCACCGAGCCGAGGTCGGAGACGATCGCCTTCTCCAGCGCGCCCGGGATCTTGTCGCCGCCGCCGCCGGGCTTCATCCACTTCCAGAAATGCGTGTGGTTGTAGTGCTGCCCGGCATTGTTGAAGAGCCCCTGGTTCTTGCCGAACGAGCCCTTGACGACCTCCTCGAGCGACTTGCCTTCCCACTCGCTGCCCTTGAGCAGGGTGTTGCCCGTGTTCACATAGGCGGCGTGGTGCTTGTCGTGGTGATACTCGAGCGTCTCGCGCGACATGTAGGGCGCGAGCGCGTCGTGGGCGTAGGGCAGATCCGGCAGCGAAAACGACATCGCGTTGCTCCTCGAGGGTTCGGATGGAATCGGGGGTGACCATTCGGGTCTTGAGAACGGCGTCCGACCCCTCTCAGGTAGAGATCGCCGGACCTCCGCGCAACCTCGCCCTGGTGCCAGGATGCCGCCGGTCGTGCGCGGGACCACCTCGCCGGAGCCCCGGGCGGGCCATCCAGATGACAGCGCTGCCGCCAAAATGGTTGTGATGCGTCAAAGGCCTGGGTAATCTCCGCGCGGAACCGGACGAGTGGCTCGCGTTTCTTCCGACGGGCGTCCGTCCGGCCGAATCCGGCGAGACGGGGCCGCCGCGGGCGGCGCCGGCGACGTGGCCGTGCTTCCGGGTTGGCGTAGAGGGCGAAGCGATGGTCGTGGTCCTGTTGTCGGTCGGCGGGCTGCTGGCGGTGGTCGGTCTGGGCTGCGTGGCCTATGGGATTCCCTACAACGAGTTCGGGATCGGCAACACGCTCATCGAGACCGGCACCACCGCCGTCTCGGCCGGCCTGCTGCTGATCGCCCTGTCCTTCGTGCTGCGCGAGCTGATCGCGATCCGCGCCGCGCTCGGCGCCGGCGCCGGCGCCGCCCTGGGCGCCGCCGCGGCGCCCGCCGAGCGGCCCGCGCCGCGCTCGCGCCCGGTCGAGCCGCCGCTCGCGCCGCCGCCCGAGCCGCCCTCCGCCGCGGTCGCGGCCGAGCGGCTGCGCGCCGCGCCGTCGCGCCCCTCTTATCCGACCCCGACCGGGCAGCCGCCGGAGCGCGGCGACCTGCCGCCGCAGCCGCCGCTGCGGGCGCCGCCGACTCCGCCGCCGCTGCGCCGCGCCGATCTCGAGCCCGCCGGCGAGCCGCCGGGCTGGCGGCCGCCCGTGGTGGCGCCGCCGCCGGGCAGCGACATCGGCCTGCCGGACTCGCTGCGCGCGCCGCGCCCCGCGGCCGATCGGCGCGATGGCCCGCCGCCGCTGGCCGGCCCCGAGCCGGCGCCGCCCGAGCCCGACTGGACCCGCGACCCGCTCGGCGAGCCGCTGCCGGGCGGCGAGCGCAAGCGCTTCTTCGCCTGGACCCGCCGCCGCCAGACCGTCAGCTCCGACGCCGAGGCGCCGCACGCCGAGACGGCGCCGCCGCCCTTCGAGCGGCCCGAGCGCGGCCTCGATCGCGGTTCAGACCGTGGCCCGGAGCGCGGCTCGGATCGCGGCCCCGAGCGTGGCGCCGAGCGCGCGCCGCCGCCGCCGCTGGCACCGCCGCCGCTCGCCCGGCCGGCGCCGGAGCCGCCCGCCGCGGCCGAGGAGGAGCCCGCCCCGGTCACGGTGCTGAAGTCGGGCGTCATCGACGGGATGGGCTACACGCTCTACACCGACGGCTCGATCGACGCCGCCTTCGAGCACGGCACCCTGCGCTTCGACTCGATCGAGGACCTGCGCCGCCACCTCGAGCAGAGCAACGGCTAGGCGCGGGTGCGTGACTCGGCGGGTGGGAGTGCATTCAGGCTCCAGGCCCACGCTCCCGGACTCCATTTGCCCGGACTCCGCGTGCCCCGGACAAGGCGCGTCAGGCCGCAGGCCTGATGCGCCGCAGAGCCGGGGCCCAGGGGCGGCGCGGCAAGGGGGCTCGGACCGCCTCGTCCTGTCGCCCTGGGTCCCGGCTCGCGGTGCGTCGCACCGCGTCCGGGACACGAGCCTCTCCCGGCCGACGTCTGCAGGTCTTCCGCGCCGCCCCTACAGCCCCGCCAGCGTCATCAGCTCGCGCACATGCGCGTGCGAGGTCTCGAACGCCGCCTGCTCGTCGGCGTCGAAGCGGCAGGCGATGATCTTCTGCACGCCGCGCCGGCCGATCACGCAGGGCACGCTCATCACGGCGCCGTCGACGCCGTACTCGCCCTCCAGCAGGGTGCCGACCGGCAGCACCGAGCGCTCGTTGCCGGCGATCGCCCGGACGATGCGGAACACGCTCGCGGCGATGCCGTGATTGGTGTTGCCCTTGCCGGCGAAGATGTCGAGGCCGATCTGCAGCACCCGGGCCCGCACCGCGGCGCGGTCGATCGGCGCGACGCCGTTGAGCGCGCAATAGGCCTCGACGTCGATCCCGCAGACGTTGCACAGGCTCCACGGGATGAAGCCGGTGTGGCTGTGGTCGCCGAGCACGTAGCCGAAGATGTTCTTCGGATCGATGCCGACATGGTCGGAGACGATGCGCATGAAGCGCGCCGTGTCGACGATGGTGCCGAGCGAGATCACCCGCTCCTTCGGGAACGACGAGTGCGCCACCGCCACCTGCGCCATCACGTCGACCGGGTTGGTCACCATCAGCACGATGGCGCCCGGCGAGGTCGCCTCCACCCGGGCGATCAGCTCGCGGATCACGCCGGCATTGACCTCCACCAGCGTGTCGCGGCTCTCGCCCTGCTTGAGCTGGGCCCCGGCCGTGATCACCACGATGTCGCTGTTCACCGTCTCGGGCCAGCCGCCGGCGATCAGCCGGGGGTTCTTGGCGTAGATGAACGAGGTGGTGTGGGCGAAGTCCCAGATCTCCGCCTGCGCCTTCTCGGCGTTGCGGTCGACCGCGACGATCTCGCTCGCCGCGGTGGAGGCGAGCAGATGCCCCACCACCTCGGTGCCGACGGCGCCCATGCCGATGACCGATATCTTCAACGGAGCCCCCTGGAGGCCGGGCGGGCGGCCCGCGCCGCCGCGCCGGATGCTCGGCGCCCCGCGCGGCCTTCGGTCCGTGCGGCGCAACCTGTGGACACCGGTGACGATACGCCTGCGCCCCGGAAATTTCAGCGCGTAGTTGCGGGCCGCGACGGAAGGAGGTGTCGTCGCGGGCGGCGCGGCGCCTCGTTCGATTGCGCGACGGGTCCGGCGGCGTACAGTGCGCCCGCAATGTGCGCTCCTGAATCGTCTCCGTCGAACAGGCACCGGTCTCCGCTCGGTCCCGCGCGAGCGGGCCTCCAGGTGCCACACGAGGAGCCGCCCCCGGGCCCCCGCTTGCGCCGCGACGAGCGGACCGCGAGCCCCGCACATCGTCAGCGAAGGCGGATGCGATGATGAATCACCGCGCGCCCTGGTGGCTTCCCGGCGGCAATGCCCAGACCATCTGGCCGGCGCTGTTCTCCGCCCCGCGCGCCGACGCGATGCCCGCCTACCGGCGCGAGCGCTGGACGACGCCGGACGGCGACTTCGTCGACGTCGATCACCTGCCGGGCCCGCCCGATGCGCCGTGGCTGGTGCTCTTCCACGGGCTGGAGAGCAGCTCGGCGAGCCGCTACGCGGTGGCCTTCGCGCTCGCGGCGCGGGCGCGCGGCTGGCGGTTCAGCGTGCCGCATTTCCGCGGCTGCTCGGGCGAGCCGAACCTGGCGCCGCGCAGCTATCACTCCGGCGACTTCGAGGAGATCGGCTGGATGCTATCCCGGCTGCGCGCCGCCGCCGGCGCGCCGCTGCTCGCCGCCGGCGTCTCGCTCGGCGGCAATGCGCTGCTGCGCTTCGCCGAGGAGGCGGGGAACAGCGCGGCGACGGTGGTGCGGGCGGTGGCAGCCGTGTCGGCGCCGCTCGATCTCGCCGCGGCCGGGGCGGCGATCGACCGCGGCTTCAACCGGCTCGTCTATGCGCGCATGTTCCTGCGCAGCATGAAGCCTCGCGCGCTCGCGGCGCTCGCCCGTCATCCCGGCCTGTTCGACCGCGAGCGTCTCGTCGCCGCTCGCATGCTGCGCGACTTCGACGACTGTTTCACGGCGCCGCTGCACGGCTTTTCGGGCGTCGACGACTACTGGCGGCGCGCCTCGGCGAAGCCGCATCTCAACACGATCCGGGTGCCGACCCTGGTGCTCAACGCCCGCAACGATCCCTTCGTGCCCGGCTGGTCGCTGCCGACCCGCGACGCGGTCGGCCCGCACGTGACGCTGTGGCAGCCCGCGGAGGGCGGCCATGTCGGCTTCGCGACCGGCGCCTTCCCGGGCCACGTGCACGCGATGCCGGCGGCGGTGTGCGACTGGCTCGCCGCGGCGGCGTGAGAAAAGGCGGGCGAGCTCGACCTGTCGCGCGGCGGGACGTCGCAGCACCAAGGCGCGCGCGACGTGATCCGCGCCGGAGACGCCGCCGTAACCACGGTATCGAACCGAACAGGAGACCACCGATGTTCGACTCCATCACCGTCGCCGCCCCGATCCTGCTCCCGCTGATGTCCTTCGGCGTCGTCTTCTATCTGATCCTGCGCGGCAGCCCGGCCCGCCGCGTCGCCACGCGCCGCTCGTAAGGGCGTCGCGTGGGCGCGCCCTCCGGGGAGGGCCCCATCAGCTCTTCCCGGAGGGATCGTGATAACGACCGTGACCCGGCGGACGCCTCGCGTCGCCGGGTGACGTCGGCATTCTCGGCGACGACCGTCTTTCTTTGTCATGGCCGGGCTCGTTCCCAAAGGCGCCGAGCTCAGGTTCGAAGCCTTTCCTCGGTCATGCTCCGCGAAGGCGGAGCACCCGGTACGCCGCAGCAGTTCGACTGAAACTGCGAACGCCCGTGGATACGGGGTCGTCCGCCTGCGCGGACGACGACCACCGAGAGGCGGTGCCTTCACTCCTAACTTTGCGCCGAGGGGGCTCGTCCAGGCCATCCTCGTGCGTCTCTGGTGAATGCATCCTCGCCGGCTCGATCTAGGCGCATCCCCCGGATCAGCGAATCCACCTTATAAGAAGCGCCTAAGCCTCTGTGTTTCTACGCAACGCGAGCGGTCGCGTCGTTAACGCTCGATAGACGGCCATCACGCATCTTTTATGAGAGTTTTCTGCTTGCCGGTTCGTCGCCGCGGGCCTTGCCTGCGGCCGCGGCCGCAGCGGTGCACGTTCCCCGTGACATCGCGACCGAGGCTCCCGAGGATCCCGCCCCATGCGCTCGAACCTTCCGGTGTCGAACACCGAGCATGTGCTTCCCGACGGCACCCTGATCGTGTCGAAGACCGACCGGAAGGGGAAGATCACCTACGTCAACGACCAGTTCGTCGCCGCCTCGGGCTTTTCGGAGGCCGAGCTGATGGGCCAGCCGCACAACATCGTGCGGCATCCGGACATGCCGGCCGAGGCCTACGCCAATCTGTGGGACACGATCGCGGCCGGCAAGCCGTGGGCCGGCGCGGTGAAGAACCGGCGCAAGAACGGCGACTTCTACTGGGTGATGGCGAGCGTCACGCCGATCTGGGAGAACGATCAGATCGCGGGCTTCCAGTCGGTGCGCACCAAGCTCACCGCCGAGCAGCGCGCCGACGCCGAGCGCGCCTATGCGCAGATCCGCGCCAAGACACGGTGCGACTTCACGCTCGCCGCCGGCCTTCTGCGCGAGCGCAGCCTGTGGGATCGGCTCTCGCTGTTCACCGGCACCATGAAGGCGCGGCTCGTCACGCTGGTCGCCGTGCTGGTCGGCTTCATCCTGCTGGTCGGCGTCGGCAGCCTGTATGCCGCCCGCGACACCACCGCGATGATGCAGTCGCTGTACGACGACCGCGTCGTGCCGCTGCAGCAGCTCTTCACCGTCAACGACCGGCTCAGGGACGACATGATCGCCCTCCACGACGCGATCGCGCGATCGCGCGCCGGGCAGGCGCCGGGCGACGTCGCCGGCCGCATCGCCGCCAACCGCAACGCGATCGACACGGTCTGGAAGGCCTATCTCGCGACCTACCTGACTCCCGAGGAGAAGGAGGTCGCCGACACCTACGCGCCCAAGCAGCAGCGTTTCCTCGAGGCCGGCATCGCGCCGGCGCTGGCGCTCCTGTCGGCGGGCAGGCAGGACGAGCTCGGAGCGTCGCTGATCGGCACGGTCGAGCCGCTCTACGCCGCCGCCAAGAGCGACCTCGACCGGCTGGTCGCCATCCAGGGCAAGGAGGCCAAGCTGCTGCTCGACGCCTCCGATCGCGACTACACCCTCGCGCTCGCCTTCATGGCCGCGATGCTCGCGATCGGGCTCGTCTACGGCGGCTGGCTGGGGCTGCGCACCATCCAGGCGACGCTGCGCCCGCTCGGGCGGCTCAACGCCGCCATGGACCGCATCGCCCGTGGCGACTTCACCGGCCGCATCGTGATCAAGCGCGACGACGAGATCGGCCAGGCGCTGCGCAACATCCAGGCCATGCAGTCCAAGCTCGCCTTCGACCGCGAGTTCCAGGCCGACACCGAGCGCCGGGTGACGGTGCAGCGCCGGCACGAGATCCACAAGATCGCCGACGGGTTCGAGGCGGCACTCGGCCAGATCATCGAGACCGTGTCGTCGACGTCCGCCGATCTCGAGAGCTCCGCCCACACGCTCACCGCGACGGCGCAGCGCACCGAGGAGATCACGACGACGGTGGCGAGCGCCTCGGAGGAGGCGGCCGTCAACGTCCAGTCGGTCGCCTCGGCGAGCGAGCAGATGGCGGCCTCGGTGCACGAGATCAATCGACAGGTGCAGGAGTCGAGCCGCATCGCCGACGGGGCCGTGCAGCAGGCCGGTCGCACCAATGCGCAGGTCGCCGAGCTGGCCCAGGCGGCGACCCGGATCGGCGACGTGGTCAAGCTGATCACGGCGATCGCCGAGCAGACCAATCTGCTGGCGTTGAACGCGACCATCGAGGCGGCGCGGGCCGGCGAGGCCGGCAAGGGCTTCGCGGTCGTCGCCTCCGAGGTGAAGGCGCTCGCCGCCCAGACCGCCAAGGCGACCGGCGACATCGCCAGCCAGATCGCCGGCATGCAGACGGCGACGGGCGAGTCCGTCGCCGCCATCAAGGAGATCTCGGGCACCATCGGCCGCCTGTCGGAGATCGCGACCGGCATCTCGGCCGCCGTCGAGGAGCAGGGCGCCGCGACCCAGGAGATCTCGCGCAACGCCCAGCAGGCGGCGCAGGGCACCCTGCAGGTCAGCGCCCATGTCGGCGACGTCCAGCGCGGCGCCAGCGAGACCGGCACGGCCTCCGAGCAGGTGCTCACCGCGGCGCAGGCGCTGGCCGAGAACGGCGCCCGCCTGAAGGCCGAGGTCGTCCGCTTCCTCGGCACGGTGCGGGCCGCCTGAGCGGCGGGTGGGCCGCTCGCGCAGGAGTGCGGGCCGAAGCCGCGCGTCCCCGCGACGTCTCCCGACGTCGTCGCCGGGCTCGTCCCGGCGACCCATCTCTTCGCAGCAAAGCGCCTTGTCGGTGAAGGTGATGGGTGCGCGGGTCGAGCCCGCGCATGACGCTTCTGTCCCCGGCCTGCGCGCCGCGTCAGCGCCCGATCAGCCGCATCGCCTCGGTGCCGTAACGCTCCCGCGCCTCGGCGAGCAGGGGGGCCACCGCGTCGACGAAGGTCGCGTGCTCGGCCTCGGTCGGCGTGATCAGCTCGCAGCCGGCCGCGGCGATCGCCTCGCGGGCGTCGTCGTCCTCCTCGCCGGTCGCCACCCGCTGCGCCGCCACGGCTTCCGCGACCGCCTCGCGCATCGTCTCCTGCAGCTCCCGCGGCCAGGCGTCGAACTGGGCCCGGCAGAAGAACACCGGGCGCGAGACGTAGAAGTGGTTGGTCACCGTGTGGAAGCGGTGGAAGTCGTGGACGTGATACGTCACCGTGTTGGCGAGCGGGTTCTCCTGCGCGTCGAGCGTGCCCGCCTTGATGCGGGTGATCGCCTCGGTGAGATCGAGCCGCAGGGGCGTCGCGCCGAGCAGCGCGAAGGTCTTCGCCTGGACCTCGCTTGGAAGGACCCGGATGCTCATGCCGGCGAGGTCGGCGGCGGTGCGCACCGGCCGCAGGCGGTTGGAGATCTGGCGGAAGCCGTTCTCGAACCAGCCGAGGATGCGGTAGTCGACCGTCTCCTCGATCTTGCCGGCCAGGAAGGCGCCGAGCGCGCCGTCCATGGCGCCACGCGCCTGCGCGTTGCTGGCGAACACGAAGGGCAGGTCGACGACGCCGAGCACCGGCACCCGGTCGGTCAGGTAGCTCGACGACTGGTAGCCGACGCTCAGCACGCCCGACTCGACCAGCCACAGGATGTCCTCGGCCCGATAGCCGAGATCCATGATGTTCCAGACGTAGCGCACCCTGACGGCGTCGCCGAACCGCGCCTCGACGCGGTCGCCGACGAGCTTCAGGGCCTTGCTGAAGCAGGTGGTGGACGGTCCGTAGCCGCCCATCCGGATCTCGATCGGTTTGCTCATGGGGACTTTCGCGTCTGCGTTTCCGGATCGCCGCGTTTCTTCCGGCGCGGCTTGCCGGCGCGAGCTTAACGGGGCGCAGGGCGGGTGTCGAATGCGCGATCGCGGCATCGGCCGCGTGGGGGACCGCGCCTGGCCTGCGACAACCGCGGCGGTACGACGGCGCTTGTGTTTCGGGCCGGGGGACGCCACAGTGCGGCGCTTCAACTCGGCATACAAAGCCGCAGACAAGAACAGTCGAGGAAACGGAATGAAGAGGGTCTTGCTGGCCGCGGCCTGGGCCGCGGCGGCGGCGCTTGGCGCGCTGCCGACGTCTTTCGTGCTGCCCACGAGCCAGGCGCTCGCGCAGTCCTACCCGACGCGGCCCGTCACCATGGTGGTGCCGCTCGGTCCGGGCGGATCCACCGACGTGATCGCCCGCGTCGTCGCCGAGGGCATGCGGGCGGCGCTCGGCCAGCCCGTGATCGTCGAGAACACGACGGGCGCCGGCGGCACGGTCGGGGTCGGGCGGGTCGCCCGCGCCGCGCCGGACGGCTACACGTTCGGCATCGGCCATTCCGGCACCAACGTGGTCAACGGCGCCATCTACCCGCTGCAGTACGACCTGATGGCCGACTTCGAGCCGATCGGCCTGATCTCCACCCAGCCGTTCTTCATCGTCGCGCGCAAGACCATGCCGGCCAAGAACCTCGCCGAGCTGGTCGCGTGGATCAAGGAGAACCCCGGCAAGGTCTCCGAGGGCACCTCGGGGGTCGGCACGCCGAGCCACATCTCCGGCGTGCTGCTGCAGAACACGCTCGGCGTGAAGTGGACCATGGTGCCGTATCGCGGCGCCGGCCAGTCGATGCAGGATCTGATCGCCGGCAACACCGACATCCAGCTCGACACGCCGGCCACCTCGATGCCGCACATCCAGTCCGGCCTGATCAAGGTCTACGCGGTGACCAACAAGGAGCGGCTGAAGGTGGCGCCCGACGTGCCGACCACCGACGAGGCCGGCCTGCCGGGCTTCTACTACACGTTCTGGCACGCGCTGTGGGCCCCCAAGGGCACGCCCAAGGAGGCGATCGACAGGCTCAACGCCGCGCTGCGCACCGCGCTCGCCGACCCGGCGACCAGGAAGAAGCTCGAGGACCTCGCCCAGGTGATCTTCCCGCCCGACCAGCAGACGCCGGCCGCGCTCGCCGCCTACCAGAAGGCCGAGATCGACAAGTGGTGGCCGATCGTCAAGTCCGCCGGCATCAGGGCGGAGTGAGGTGACGGGCGACTGTCGCGCCGTCTGACCCGTCAGGCCCGGTTCGCCGCACGGCTGTCAGGCCGAGCGTCGAGGCCGCCGCAGGCGCCTTCACCCTCTCCCTGAGGAAGAGGGTCGGGGCGCGCGAAGCGCGCACCGGGGTGAGGGGTTACGGCGCCAGTTGGCGGGCCTCGGCACCCCCTCACCCGGATCTCGCGCTCTCGCGCGTGATCCGACCTCTCCCCGGCGGGGAGAGGTGAAGAACAGCGCCCGCTACTCCCGTCCCGCCACCGCGATGGCGAAGGCGTAGGAGAGGGCGACCTCGCGCAGGCGCTCGAAGCGGCCGGCGGCGCCGCCGTGGCCGGCGTCGAGATTGGTCCGCAGCAGCACGAGGTCGTCGTTGGTCTTCAGGCGGCGCAGCCGCGCCACCCACTTGGCCGGCTCCCAGTAGGTGACGCGCGGATCGGTCAGCCCGGCGAGCGCCAGGATGGCCGGATAGGCTTGGCGTCCGACGTTGTCGTAGGGCGAGTAGGACCGGATCGTGTGGAACGCCGCCTCGTCACGGATCGGATCGCCCCACTCCGGCCACTCGGGCGGGGTGAGCGGCAGCGTCTCGTCCAGCATGGTGTTGAGCACGTCGACGAACGGCACCTCGGCAATGAGGCCCGCGAACAGATCCGGCCGCATGTTGGCGAGGGCGCCGATCAGCATGCCGCCGGCCGAGCCGCCATGCGCGACGACGCGGTCGGGCGCCACGATCTTCTCGCGCACCAGATGCTCGGTGGCCGAGATCACGTCCCTGAAGGTGTTCGGCTTGTTGGCGAGCTTGCCCTCGCGGTACCAGCGCCAGCCCTTCTCGGTGCCGCCGCGCGCGTGGACGATGGCGTAGACGAAGCCGCGGTCGACCAGCGACAGCCGGCTGGTCGAGAACGCCGCCGGCGTCGACATGCCGTAGGAGCCGTAGGCGTAGACCAGCGCCGGCGCGGTGCCGTCGAGCGGCGTGTCGCGGCGGGCGAGCAGCGACACCGGCACGGTCTCGCCGTCGTGCGCCGGCGCCAGCAGGCGGCGCGTCACGTAGGCGGCCGGATCGTGGCCGCTCGGCACCTCCTGGCGCTTGCGCAGCACCCGGGCCCGGGTGGCGCAGTCGTAGTCCCAGGTCTCGGTCGGCGTCGTCATCGACGAGTAGTTGAAGCGCAGCGTGTCGGTCTCGAACTCGTAGCCGCCGGCCATGCCGAGCGAGTAGGCCTCCTCGTCGAAGGCGATCACGTGCTCGTCGCCGGTGGCGAGCCGGCGCACCACGATGCGCGGCAGGCCGTCGACCCGCTCCAGCCGCACCAGCCAGTCGCGCGTCACGGCGAAGCCGAGCACGAACACGCCGGGCCGGTGCGGGACGAGGTCGCGCCAGTGGGCGCGGCCCGGCGTCGCCAGTGGCGCCACCGCGATCTTGAAGTCCTCGGCGTCGTCGGCATTGGTGCGGACGAACAGCACCGGGCCGCCCTCGTGGTCGGGATGGTGCTCGACGTCGTAGCGCAGCTGCTTCTCGCGCGGCGTCACCAGGGTCGGCGTCGCGTCGGCGGCCTCGAGGTCGATCAGCCAGGCCTCGGCCGACTCGTGGTCGTGCACCGAGATCTCGGCGAAGCGGCGCGACTGCAGGCCGGCGATCGAGACGAAGAAGCCCGGATCGGCGGTGTGGAACACCTCCACGTCCGCCTCGGCCGGCGTGCCGAGCCGGTGGCGGAACACCCGGGTGGGCCGGTGCTGCTCGTCGAGCTTCACGTAGTAGAAGGCGCGCGAGTCCGCCGTCCAGACGACGCCGCCGGAGGCCTCCGGCACCACGTCCGGCAGGTCGGTGCCGGCGACGACGTCGCGCACCCGGGTGGTGAAGAATTCCGAGCCGCGGTCGTCGGCGCTCCAGGCGATCAGCCGGTGGTCGGGCGAGTGCTCGCCGCCGCCCAGGCTGAAGAACGCCTTGCCGGCGGCGAGCGCGTCGCCGTCGAGCAGAATCTCCTCGGGCCCGCCGTCGCGCGGGATGCGGCAGAGCAGCGGGTGCTCGCCGCCCTCGCGGTGGCGCGAATAGTAGGCGAACGGGCCGTCCGGCACCGGCACGCCGGCGTCGTCCTCCTTGATCCGGCCCTTCATCTCGGCGAACAGCGTCTCCTGCAGGGCGGCGGTCGGGGCGAGCGCCGCCTCGGCATGGGCGTTCTCGGCCTCCAGCACGGCCCGGATCGCCGGATCCAGCACGCTCGGGTCGCGCATCACGGCCTGCCAGTTGGGGGCGCGCAGCCAGGCGTACTCGTCGGTCAGGGTGACGCCGTGGTGCACCGAGACGCTCGGGCGCTCCTCGACGCGGGGCGGGGCAGGGGGGCGGGAGACGCGGTCCAGCATCGGTGGCTCTCGGTGGTTCGGGCGACGCGATCGGCCGGCCCTGGCGGGTGCGGGTCCGGCCCGGTCGGGCGCGGAAGACTTGCCCCAATGTAGGCGGCGGGCGGGCGGGTGCAAATCGCAGGTGGTCGACTGTCGAACCGCGGGTTCGCTCAAGTCGAGGACAGGGCCCGCGCGCCGGCGCCCGGATCCGCCGCGGCCTGCCGGGGTTGCGCCACAAAAACAAGCCTCTGTGGTGCCGGGTGCGGGGCATGTCGCGGTTCGCGACGGCCCCGGGGGCGCGCTCCCGGCATGCGAGGCATGCCGATTTGAACGTACAAAGCTGTACTTTCCCTTGTCGATCCGTCGAATAGTCGGCCGCTTCTGTTTTCGAGTTCACGCGCACATCTACAGCGGGCGAATCTCTTCTTGCTTTCCCGAGCAATGGCGATACATAGGAAGAGTTCTCGCGAGTCGGCCGGGATGTCGTCTGGCCTCACGGCTCGGCCGGGCCCCGAGGGGCGGGAGATCCGGGCGGGAGCGATCGGGTCATTCCAAAGAGAAATGAAACTAAGATGGGCGAGAGCGCGCAGAACTATATTGAGCTGACCGCCGACATCGTCTCGGCCTATGTCAGCAACAACAGCATATCGGCAGGTGATATTCCCAGCCTGATCAACCAGATTCACTCGGCGTTGCTGCGGGTCTCGGGCGGGCAGAGCGACGCCCCGGTGGAACCGCTGAAGCCGGCGGTCTCGGTCAAGAAGTCGATCACGCCGGAATACATCGTCTGCCTCGAGGACGGCAAAAAGTTCAAGTCGCTGAAGCGGCACCTCCGGACCCAGTACAACATGACCCCGGAGCAGTACCGCGACAAATGGGGCCTGCCGCCGGACTATCCGATGGTGGCGCCGAACTACGCGGCGGCCCGGTCCCAACTCGCCAAGCAGATGGGCCTCGGTCAGCAGCGCCGCCGCCGGGCGAAGTGAGCCGGACGGCCCGCGGGTCCCCCAGGGACCCGGTAGGGCCGTCCCGGTGCCGCAACGCGGCGCCCGGTCCTCCGGCGCGCCGGAGGCCGGCTGCACGCATCGACGTGTTCGCGCCCGCCGGGTCCTTGCCCGGCGGGCTTTCTCGTCGGGCGGGGCTTTTTCGACTCCGGCCTCCCGAGGCCCGGCCCCCCGAGGCCCGGCCCGGGCCGATACCTGATACCAACGGCCCTGAACCCGACCCGTCGTCCTGAGGTGCCCGGCGCAGCCGGGCCTCGAAGGATGCGGCCCGGCCGATGCCTGACTGAAGTCCTATCGTGGCCGCGGGATCGGCCGCGGCATCCCCGCCGCGCCGCACGCGATTCCGCCCGCGACGGCGCATGCCCGGCCGGTCACGCCGGCCCCGCGGGTGAAATCCTTCGGGGCGGCTTGACGGCGGCCCGCGAAAAGGTAAAAATTCCTATATCGGGTCTCTGGAGAGGTCGCCATGGGGAATCGGGAACTGTCCTTCGCTTCGCCGGACCGGGGTGTCGCCGCCCCCGCTGCCACCCGGGGGCCGGCATGAGCCGCCCCGCCCGCCGGGGCCGCGCCCGGGGCGCCGCCGCTCCGCTCGCGGCGGCGGACGCCGCCGCGGTCGGGCCGTTCCGGGCCCGGCGGCTGGCGCTCGCCCGCCGGCCGGACCCCGACGCGGCGGCCGGCGCCGGGCCGGCCGCCACCGTGGTCGTCAACGAGGCCGAGAGCCCGCTCGCCTGGCTCGCCCGCCGCAAGGGCCGCGACGGCCGGCCGATGATCGAGCCGGTGCAGGTCCTGGCCGGCGAGCGGCTGCGCGCCGATTTCACCTTCGCCCAGATCGGGCCGCGCCTGTCGGTCGACTGGTCGGCGCCGCTCGCCCCGGGCAGCGCCGGCGGCGGCGGGCCGGCCGGCATGACCGACGCCGTCCTGGCGGCGCGCCAGCGGCTCGCCGCGGCGCTGCGGGCGGCCGGCACCGAGTTCGCCGGCCTCCTGGTCGACGTCTGCTGCTTCCTCAAGGGGCTGGAGGACGTCGAGCGCGAGCGCGGCTGGCCGCCGCGCTCCGCCAAGGTGGTGCTGCAGCTCGGCCTCGACCGGCTCGCCCGCCACTACGGCCTCGCCGCCGAGGCCCGCGGCCGCGCCGGCGCCCCGCTGCGGGCCTGGCAGGCCGACGCGGCGGTCGGCGGGTAGCGGTCAGCGAGTAGCGAGTAGCGAGTAGCGAGTAGCGAGTAGCGAGTAGCGAGTAGCGAGTAGCGAGTAGCGAGTAGCGAGTAGCGAGTAGCGAGTAGCG
>NZ_JAUSUJ010000032.1 GCF_030813915.1 Rhodoplanes tepidamans | reverse complement strand
GGGGGGGCGGGGGGCGGGGGGGGGGCGGGCGGCCCCCCCCCCCCCGCCCCCGGGCCCGGGCCCGGGGCGCCCCCCCCCCCCCCCCCCGCCGCCCGCCGCCCCCCCCCCCCCGCTGGCGGCCCGTTGAAAATCCCTCCTCGTCATTTCGGAGGCCGCGAAGCGGCTGTCCTGAATCCATAATCCCGGTCTGATTTGTTTCGGAAAAGCCGGGGTCATGGGGTCCGGGCTCCGGCCGGAGCCTGCGCCCTGACGGCTCGCTCGTGCGCACGAGAAAACGCCCGGGCCGATCGGGCCCGGGCGGAGAGGGGATCGCGAGGTCGGCGGCTTTCTGCCGCTCTGCTCCGGGCTCGAGGCGAGCCGGTCGTGGGCTCGGGTCGCGCCGGACGGACCGCGCCGGTGGGGCGGCTACGCGGCCCGGATGGTGTTCAGGAACTTGCCGACCTCGAGCTTGAGGCGGTTGCTCTCGCCCGACAGCGACTGCGCCGAGGACAGCACCTGCGAGGAGGCCGAGCCGGTCTCGGCGGCGCCGCGGTCGACCTCGATGATGTTGGTGGCGACCTCGGTGGTGCCGCTCGCCGCCTGCTGGACGTTGCGGGCGATCTCGCTGGTGGCCGCTCCCTGCTCCTCGACGGCGGCCGCGATGGTGGCGGTGATCTCGGCGATGCGGCCGATGGTGCCGCCGATCTCCTTGATGGCGGAGACCGAGTCCTGCGTCGCCGCCTGCATCTCGGCGATCTGGGCCGAGATGTCGCCGGTCGCCTTGCCGGTCTGGGCGGCGAGCGCCTTGACCTCCTGGGCGACGACCGCGAAGCCCTTGCCGGCCTCGCCGGCGCGGGCCGCCTCGATCGTCGCGTTGAGGGCGAGCAGATTGGTCTGCTCGGCGATCGCGGTGATCAGCTTGATCACGTCGCCGATGCGGCTCGCCGCCTGCGACAGCTCGTTGATGCGGCTGTCGGTCTTCTCTGCCTGCCTGACGGCCTCGTTGGCGATGCGGCTCGACTCCTGCACCTGGCGGGAGATCTCGTGCACCGAGGAGGCCATCTCGTTGCTGGCGGAGGCGACCGACTGGACGTTGCTGGAGGCCTGCTCGGACGCGGAGGCGACCCGGGTGGCGAGGCCCTGCGTGGTCTCGGCCGTGCGGGTGAGGGTGCCGGCGGCGGCTTCCAGCTCGGTCGAGGCGGACGACACCGTCTCGATGATCTCGCCCACCGCGGCCTCGAAGCCGTCGGCGATCTTCCGCATCTCGGCCTTGCGCTCGGTGACGGCGCGCGTCTCGGCCTCCTGCTGCTCGCGCTGCATGAGCTGCTTGTCGAGGCCGTTCTGCTTGAACACCAGCGCCGCCTTGGCGATGTCGCCGACCTCGTCGCCGCGCTCCGAGCCGGCGATGTCGATCGAGAAGTCGTCCTTGGCCAGCGTCTGCAGGCTCGCCACCGAGGCGGCGATCGGCCGGGCGATGCCGAACTGGCCGATGAAGAAGCCCAGCGCCAGCGCGCCGAGAATGCCGACGGACGCCACCGTGATGATGGTGTTGCGGCCGGTCGTCGCTGTCGTCTCGGTGAGGACGGCGAGATCGGCGACCTGCTTGGCGATGGCATCGTTGTAGCTACGGGTGCGGTCGCGCGCCTTCTCCTGCGCGAGGCGGCTCGACACCACCTCCTTGTTGAGCCGGTCGATCTGCTCGGCGGTGGGCGGGTTGGACAACGTCTTCACGAAGGTGACGGTGACCTCGAGCTCACGCAGGTATTCCCCGCCGATCGTCGTCATGTCGGCGATGTAGCGGCGGTCCTCCTCGGTCGAGGCGAGTCTCTTGAGCCGCTCGAACCGTTCGCCGAAGGTCTTCTTCTCCCGTTCGATGCGGCCGAGCGAATCCTGGATGATGTCGGGCCGCGGCGCGGCGTTGATCCGATACTCGGCCCGGTTCATCGCCAGCAGGTTGATGTTGAGCTGCGACGACAGGTTGTTCTTGTCGCCGGCCGCCTTCGCCTCCGTGGCGACATCGGCGAGGGTCGCGAGGGCATTGAGTGCCACCACGCTGACCACCACGGCGGCGATGCCGAGCAGCACGATGACGGACAGGATCTTCGGCAGGATGCGGATGCGGGACAGGAGCGACATCGGTGGTCTCCGACAGGCGATCGCAGGACCGCGCGACGGCGATCGCGCGACCTCGACGGGCCGGGCCCAGGAGAGGGACCGGAACAGATGATGGCTTTCCGGCTGCCCCGGCTCGATCGGCGGAGCAGTGCATGCAGGCCGGCGAACTGGCCGGCGCGCAGGCGGATCACGACCGGGAGATCCGTCGCACGTTCATCTCTGAAGCAAATCGATTAAAATTTGTTTTCGATAAATAAGGTCTTGGCTTCAATACTATAGCCTTCGACACACCGTTTCCAATACCTTCGTATTAACCATGCTTTTTCAGCCGTGCGGCGCCCTCGGGCTGCAATCCCGCCGCGCCGGCCGCGGGCCGCTCGGCCCCGCCGCGATCACACGGCGCGCTCGGCCGCCTCGCTCGACAGCGTGGCGGCGCGCGCCACCGCCTCGTCGGCGGCCCTCTCGCAGCGCTCGCGGAACCGCTCGACCTCCTCCTGCGGCAGGTGCTCGATGCCGATGAAGGTGTTCGAGCCGGCGCTCACCCTGATCAGCTCGTCGAGCTTGGCCTGGATGGCGGCGCCGTCGCGGTTCTGGGTGTTCTGGATCAGGAACACCATCAGGAAGGTCACGATGGTGGTGCCGGTGTTGATGACCAGCTGCCATGTGTCGGAGAAGTGGAAGAGCGGGCCGGAGATCGCCCAGGCGAGCACCACGCCGCAGCAGATCACGAAGCTCGCCGCATTGCCGGCGGCGCGCGCGACCAGGTTGGAGATGCGGGTGAACACGGCGTCCATGGAAGCCTCCGTCGGCATCACGGCACCACAACGGCCCGCGGCGGGCCGGGTTCCTGCGGTGCCGTCGTGCCGACGCCGCCCGCCCGCGGAGATCGTCCGGCCGCTCGATAAGATTTGAATCGTGTGGGAAGGACCTTCTTGCCGGACCGCGGGCTAGCGTCGTGCCCGTCTCCTGCAGCGGACCGGATCCCCATGCAATCGAAAATCATCGGCACCACGCTTCCCGTTCTCGAAATCAGGCTCGACCCCGGCGAGGCCGTCGTCGGCGTGCCCGACCAGCTCTCCTGGATGTCGGGCGACGTGACGCTGACCACCGCCATGGGCGGGGCGGGCGGCGGCGGCGTCTGGGGTCTGGTCAGTCGCGCCGTGTCGGGCGGCGGCCTGTTCACCACCCGCTTCGCCGCCGGGCACGCCTCCGGGCTCGTCGCCTTCGCGGCGCATCTGCCCGGCGCGATCCTGGAGGTCGCCGTCCCGCCCGGGCGCGCCATGCTGGCGCACCGGCACGGCTTCGTCTGCGGCACGCCCGAGGTCGAGATCACCACGGCGGCCCAGACGGCGCTCGGCGGCCTGTTCGGCGGCGAGGGCTTCGTGCTGCAGCGCATCGGCGGCGGCGGCACCGCCTGGGTCGAGCTCGGCGGCGAGGTGGTGACCTACACGCTGGAGCCCGGCCAGGAGCTGCTGGTGCATCCGGGCCATGTCGGCATGTTCGAGGACAGCGTCGGCTTCGAGATCACCACCATCAAGGGCGTGCGCAACGCGCTGTTCGGCGGCGACGGGCTGTTCCTGGCGCGGCTCTCCGGCCCCGGCAAGGTGTGGCTGCAGACGCTGACCACGGCCGGCCTCGCCCACGCGGTCGCGCCCTATCTGCCGGGCAAGCAGGGCTGAGGTCGCCATGACGAGGACGATCGTGACGAGATTCTTCGCGCTCGCGGCCACCGCCGCGCTCGCCGTGCTCGCCGCCGAGCCGGGGCTGCCGGCGCAGGCGCAGGGCGTGCTGCAGGGCGCCTGGCGCACCGACGGCGGCTGGCTCACCGAGCTGCGCACCCATCCGGACGGCGCCCGGGTGTGCTCGACCGGCAAGGCCGGCACGACGCCGCACGGCTTCGGCTTCACGGTGGTGAAGAGCGGCGACGAGACCGTGGTGATGGTGGTCGATCAGACGCAGCCGCCGGCCCCCGGCACGGACGCGCTGGCCTTCGTGCAGGGCGGCCGGACGGTCGGGACGATCCCGGCCCAGGTGACCGGCCCGGCGGTCGGCTCGCGCGACGCGAACGGCGCCGAGGCGCCGCGGCTGCTCGCCGGGCTCGCGCCCGGCCCGGTGACGATCGCGGCCGGCGACCGCCGCTGGGAGCTCGACCTCGCCGGCCTCCCGGCCGCGAGGGCTGCACTCGACAGGTGCCTCGAACGGGCGAAGTGACCGTCGGGCTGCGCGACGCCGGCCCCGGCTCGGCGGCGCGCCTGGGCAAATTCCCCGGTCGTCCCGGGGCGGCGTCCGAGCCGACCCGGTCACCCGGACCTCGGATCGCCCGCGGCGTCCGCCGGCCACAGCCAGGCGGCGCCGCGGACGCCGCTCGAGTCGCCGTGGCGGTTCTTCACGATCGCGGTGTCGAGCCGGTCGGTGAAGGCGTGGCGCTCGACCAGCGGCGGCAGGCGCTCATAGAGCGCGTCGATGTTGGAGAGGCCGCCGCCCAGCACGATCACGTCGGGATCGAGCACGTCGACCACCAGGGCGAGGCCGCGCGCCAGCCGGTCGACATAGTCCTCGAAGCATCTTTGGGCGACGACGTCGCCGGCGGCGGCGGCCGCGACGATCGCGTCGGGCGAGGCCGTGCCTCCGCCGACGCGGAGAAAGTCGCGCGAAAAGCCGGGGCCGGACAGGAAGGTCTCGAGGCAGCCGTGGCGGCCGCAGTAGCAAAGCGGGCCGGGGCGCTCGTCGTCGCGCGGCCAGGGCAGGGGCGTGTGGCCCCATTCGCCGGCGATGCGGTTGCGGCCCGACAGCGGGCGGCCGTCGACCACCACGCCGCCGCCGACCCCGGTGCCGAGGATGACGCCGAACACCACGCCGGCGCCGGCCGCGGCGCCGTCGGCCGCCTCCGACACGGCGAAGCAGTTGGCGTCGTTCTCCAGCCGCACGGCGCGTCCGAGCGTCTGCGCGAGATCACGGTCGAGCGGACGGCCGTTCAGCACCACGCTGTTTGCGTTCTTCAGGAGGCCGGTCGCCGGCGAGATGGCGCCGGGCGTGGCGACGCCGACCGTGCCGCGGCGGCCGAGGTCGTGCTCGGCCGCCACCACCAGCCCGGCGATCGCCGCCAGCGTGCCGGCGTAGTCGCCGGCCGGCGTGGCGACACGCCGGCGCCACAGCTCGGTCCCGTCGGGGCCGAGCGCCAGTCCCTCGATCTTGGTGCCGCCGAGATCGATCCCGATGCGCATGCCTCACCGCCGCCGCTGCCGATGTCGCAGCAGCGATGCCACCGCCGGCGCGGCGGTGCAACCGGCCCGGCGGCGCGGCCGGGCGCGGCTGCGTGTCGGCTCAGCTCATGCGCTGGCGCAGGGCGCTGGCGATCTCGCCGGCGCCCAGCGTGGTGCCGTCGTCGCCCTCGATCAGCAGCACGGCATGGCCGGTGCGGCTCATATGGGCGGCCCAGCCGATCGCCTCGTCCATGTCGTGGACATCCCGGTGGAGAAGCCTGTCGCGCTCCAGCGGCGAGATGTCGTCGGCGCCGGCCGGCGCGCTGTAGACCCTGTACATGCTGCGCTCCTTCGCTGATGGACCCGAGGGCCGCGAGCTGACCAGATCCGTGCCCCCGTCGGTTGAGCGAGATCAAGAACCGCGGTCCGGGTGATGCGGCGCTGCAACGGTCCCGGCCCGGCCGCGCGCCGCCCGGGGGCAAAAGCTTGAGACCGGACGGCGGTTCCGCCATCCTTCGCCCGGGGAGCGCGAGGGAGGCGGGATGCGCGCGATCGGGGTGCTGCTGGGGACGATGCTGCTCGGGGCCGGGATCGCCGGCGCCGGGGTCGCCGCGCCGCCGGCGGCGGCCGGCGAGGTGGATCCCGGCGCGACGGCGTTCCTGCAGACCGTGTCGCTGCCGCGGCCGGCGGTGTCGCGGGTGATCTTCTGCCACGGCTTCGGCTGCGCGTTCCGCACCGAGATCGGCCTCGGGCCCGGCGACCGCGCCCGGATGGCGAGCCTGATGGCGTCGGGCGCCGGCTCGCCGGCGGCCGAGCGCGCCGCCATCGCCCGCACCGAGGTGTGGTTCGAGAAGCGCGTCGCCCCGCTCACCGGCACCGGCAAGGCGAAGGCGCGGGCCGGCGGCCTCGGCCACGCCAACGACCGCACCCAGTTCGACTGCATCGACGCGACCGTGAACACGACGTCGCTGCTGATCGTGCTGCAGGAGCTCGGCCTCCTGAAGCACCACCGGGTGGTCGAGCCGATCTCGCGCCTGCTCACCGGCGGCGGGCCGCACTACACGGCGGTGATCAAGGAAACGAAGTCCGGCGCCGAATGGACCGTCGACCCCTGGACCCACGACCACGGCGAGCTGCCCGACGTGTGGCCGGTCGCGAGGTGGAAGGCGGGGGGGTAGGGGACGGGCCTCTGCCCGCGTGCCCCGGACAAGGCGCAGCGCATCGCGCTGCGCCGCAGAGCCGGGGCCCAGGGGCCGCTCGGCAAGTCCTCACCCGATCGCCCTGGGTCCCGGTTCGCGGCGCTTTGCGCCGCGCCCGGGACACGAGGCTCCGGCACGGCACGCTTCACCGCACCAGCTGCCGGTAGATCGCCGGCAGGGCGGCCGGCAGCCGGCCGATGTCGCCGACGATGGCGTAGCCGCCGCGGCCGAACAGCGTCGGGAAGTAGGACTGTGCGGTCGCGTCGATGGTGACGCCGAACACCGTCAGGCCGAGGCGGCGGGCCTCCTGTACGGCCTTGCGGGTGTCCTCGACGGCGAAGCGGCCCTCGTAGTGGTCGACGTCGTTCGGCTTGCCGTCGGTCAGCACCAGCAGCAGCTTCTTGCGGCTCGGCTCGTCGCAGAGCTTCGCCGCGGCGTGGCGCACCGCGGCGCCGATGCGGGTGTAGTAGCCGGGCTTCAGCGCGCCGATGCGGCGCTCGACCGTGCGGCTCATCGGCTCCGAAAAGTCCTTCACGGTCTCGACCCGCACCCAGGAGCGGCGGCGCGACGTGAAGGTGAGGATGCTGTGGCGGTCGCCGCAGGCGGCGAGCCCGTGCGCCAGCACCAGCAGCGCCTCCTTCTCGACGTCGAGCACGCGGCGCCCGTCGACCCAGGCGTCGGTGGAGAGCGACACGTCGACCAGCAGCGTCACGGCGAGGTCGTGGCCCTGCGGGCGGACCGCGAGATGGACGCGGTCCGAGCCGGCGCCGCCGGCGCGCAGGTCGCAGCGCGCCCGCACCAGCGCGTCGAGATCGAGATCGGGCCCGTCCGGCTGGGCGCGCAGCACCTCGTGGCGGGGGCGCAGCGCCTCGAACTGCTTTCTCACACGGCGCACGTGTTTTCGCGCGGTCTCGTCGGGGGCCCACTGCTCGCCGTCCTCCGGAGCGGGGCCGGCGAGCACGCGGCAGTGGTCCGGCCAGTAGGCCTTCTTGCGAAAATCCCATTCCGGATAGGCGAGGTCGGCGGCGAGCCGCGTGCCGTCGACGGCGTCGGGCGGCAGATCGAGATCGAACTTGAGCTTCGTCGCCGGCTTGCTGCTGCGCTGCCCGACGGTGAGCTCCTCCAGCTCGTCGGCGGCCTTCTTCGCGTCCTCGTCCTCGCTGTCGTCCTCGGGCCGCGAGACGTTGACCATCTCGGCCATCGCGAGAATCTTCTCGAAGCGGTTCAGCGCGAACGGGTCGCGCTGCTTCTGCCGGTCGTCCCGGGCGCGCACCGCGAAGCGCTTGCGCGTCTCCGGGGCCGCGGCGGCCGCGACCGTCGCCGGCTCGTCGGCGTCGTCGCGCGGGGCGCCGGGCGCGCGCAGCCAGGCGTCGCCCCACAGCGGGCAGGGCAGTAGCGGCTGGTAGCCGACCGGGCCGCGCGGCGGCAGCGGGCCGGTCTCGGCGACGGCGGCCCACAGCCGATCGCGCAGCGGGTCGACGGCGCCGAGCAGCGCCAGCACCAGCGTCTCCATCTCCTGCTCGGCGCGCGGCAGCGGCCGCACCGGACGGGCCGCCGCGGTGGCGCGGCAGAGCGCCCGGTACGGCTCGGCGAGGCCCGGAAAGGTGGCGAGCACGGCGCCCGCGGTGCGGTGCGCGCGGCGCAGCAGCAGGAGGTCGCGGCGCAGCGGCTCCGGCTCGTCGATCGGGTCGAGCGGCACGGTGGCGAACCACGCCGCGAGCCAGCGATACAGCGCGGCGTTGAGATCGTGGTCGGGAAAGAGCGCGATGCGCTCCGGCAGGAACAGGGTCGCGGCGTCGCGGGCCGGATGGTCGAGCCGCTCCTCGCCGAGCCCGATGCGCTGCCGCCAGCCGAGCCGGTGGAAGAATTTCCGCGAACCGGCACCGGCGAGCTGCACGCCCGGCTCGCCGCCGAGCCCGCGGAACATCACGGCGAGCGGCGCCCGCATGGCGTCGAGCGTCGCGGCGTGCGCGGGATGGCACGGCCAGGTCGCCGCCCCGCCCACCAGCCGATGCCAGGCGCGGCCGACCGTCTCTTCCAGTTCGAGAAAGTCGAGCATGAGAGGATCCTGATTGACTCGACCCTCATCCTGAGGTGCGAGCGTAGCGAGCCTCGAAGGATGTGGCCCCGGCCGTGCCGCCCGGGGTAGCGCCTCGGCCTCGTCCTTCGAGGCTCGCCTTCGGCGAGCACCTCAGGATGAGGGGATGAGTCGGTGTGGCGTTGCGACGCGTCCCGCGCCTCACCCCACCACGGCCTTGGCCACCTCGACCAGGGCGGCCTTCACGTCGGGCTCGTCGGTGAGGGGCTCGATCATGGCGGCGAGCACCGCCTCCGCCGGCCGCAGGCCGGCCGCGATCAGGCCGGCGGCGTAGACGACGAGGCGGGTCGAGACGCCTTCCTCCAGGTCGTGCCCCTTCAGGACGCGCAGTCGCGCCGCCAGTGCGACCAGCGGGCGGACGCGCTCCGCCGGTAGCCCGCTCTCGGCGGCCACCACGGCGATCTCCTGCTCGGACGGCAGGAAGTCGAACGCGATGGCGACGAAGCGCTGGCGCGTGGAGGGCTTCAGCGCCTTGAGCAGGCTCTGGTAGCCGGGATTGTAGGAGACGACGAGCATGAAGCTCTGCGGAGCCGAAAGCTCCTCGGCGGTCCGCTCCAGCGGGAGAATCCGCCGGTCGTCGGTGAGCGGATGCAGCACCACGGCGACGTCCTTGCGGGCCTCGACGATTTCGTCGAGATAGCAGATGCCGCCCTCGCGCACCGCGCGGGTGAGCGGGCCGTCGGTCCACACGGTGTCGCCGCCCTTCAGCAGATATCGCCCGGTGAGATCGGCGGCGGAGAGGTCGTCGTGGCAGGCGACGGTGTGCAGCGGCAGGCCGAGCCGCGCCGCCATGTGGGCGACGAAGCGCGTCTTGCCGCAGCCGGTCGGACCCTTCAGCAAGAGCGGGAGGCGCCGCCGCCAGGCGAGCTCGAACAGGGCGCATTCGTTGCCGGCCGGCGCGTAGTAGGGGACGTTCGGCGCGGCGGCGCCGGAGGCCTCGACGGCGTGCAGGATGGGTTTCATGGGCGTGTCCTCCTGATCATTCGGCCGGGGCGAGCACGGTCGGCGCGGCGGCGGCCCGCTCGCGGCCGGGCACCAGGATCGACCACACGAACATCAGCGCCGAGACCAGCACCACGAGGCCGGAGCCGAGCCGCACCCAGTAGAACATCGCGAGCTGGTCCTGCACGTCCATGAAGCCCTGGCCGAGCACGCGCTGGAGATGGACCTGGACGACGCCCGCGAAGGTGAGGGCGAACGTCATGGTCATCATCGCCGTGCACATGATCCAGCAGCTGGCGATCGAGAGCGCCTGGTTGTAGGGGGCGCGGCCGCGAATCTGCGGGAACGCGTAGGCCATCATGGCGAGGTTGAGCATCACATAGGCGCCGAAGAAGGCGAGATGCCCGTGCGCCGCCGTCACCTGGGTGCCGTGGGTGTAGTAGTTGACCGAGGACAGCGTGTGCAGGAAGCCCCACACACCGGCGCCGAGGAACGCCATCACCGAGCAGCCGACCGACCACAGCAGCGCGGCGCGGTTGGGGTGCTTGCGGCCGGCCTTCCAGGTCATCTGCACCGTGAACAGCACCATGGTGAAGAACGGCGCCACCTCCAGCGTCGAGAACAGCGAGCCGATCCACTGCCAGTAGCCGGGGGCGCCGATCCAGTAGTAGTGGTGGCCGGTGCCGAGGATGCCGGAGAACAGCGCGAGGCCGATGATCACGTAGAGCCACTTCTCGACCACCTCGCGGTCGATGCCGTTGAGCTTGATCATCAGGAAGGCCAGCACCGAGGCCATGATCAGCTCCCACACGCCCTCGACCCACAGATGCACGACGTACCACCAGTACATCTTGTCGAGCGCCAGGTTCTTCGGATTGTAGAAGGAGAACAGGAAGAAGATGGCGAGGCCCCAGAGGCCGAACAGCAGGATGTTGGTCACCACCGTCTTGCGGCCCTTGAGCGCCGTCATGGTGATGTTGAACAGGAACATCAGAACGATGACGACGATGCCGACCTTGATGGCGAAGGGCTGCTCGAGGAACTCGCGGCCCTCGTGGATCTTGAACAGATAGCCGACCACGGCGACCCCGGCCGAGACGAAGAACATCCAGAACTGGATCTTCGCCAGCAGCGGCGAGTACAGCTCGGTCTCGGTCTCCTCGGGCAGCAGGAAGTAGGTGCAGCCCATGAAGCCCATCAGCAGCCAGACGATCAGCGCGTTGGTGTGGATCATCCGCACGATGTTGAAGGGCAGCAGCTCGGAGAGCGTGTTGGGCAGCACGTAGATGGTCGCGGCGACGACGCCGAACGTGACCTGGGCGAGGAACAGCGCGAGCGCGCCGTAGAAGTAGAGGAGGGCGACGCGTTGGGATTGGTATGTCATGGCGGTGCCTCGGGTTCGTGAAGACAGGCAGCGCGTGCTGCCGACGCCGGTCGAAGTGAGCCGTCATCCTGAGGTGCTCGAGCCCGGCGGCGCCTTGCGCCGTCCGGGCGCGAGCCTCGAAGGATGCCGGCCCGGAAGTCTCGGCCCTTCGAGGCCCGGCTGCGCCGGGCACCTCAGGGTGACGGGGAGGGGCCCTGTGGACGGGGCGGGTCACCCCGCCTTGTTGGGCGGCCAGCTCTGGGTCTTGATGCGGCTGGTCCATTCGAGGAAGTCGGCGAGGTCGTCGAGCTCCTGGTCGCTCAGGTGAAACTGCGGCATCTGGCGGCGGCCCTCGGCGCCGGAGGGCTGCGACTGCATCCACGCCTTCAGCATCTCGCGCGCCGCCGCCGGATCCTCCTTGCCGCCCCAGCGGTCCCAGACGTTGCCGATCTCGGGCGCGAAATAGGCGCCCTCGCCGAGCAGCGTGTGGCAGTTGATGCAGGAGTGCTTCTCCCACACGTGCTTGCCGCGGGCGACGCTCGGCGTCAGCCCGGCCTTGTCGGTCGAGACGTTCGCCATGTACCAGTGGCTGTGGGCGGTGAGCCCGACGAAGATCGCGAAGAAGAAGGCCGAGCCGCCGTAGAAGACGTTCCGGGCCGCGGATTTGGTGAGGCGTTCGGCCATCGCGGGTCCTTTCCGACCAGGCATGCGAGGTGCGACACAGCGCGTGCGGGAGACGGCGGAACCGTAGCAAAGCGGCGGCGGGGTTCTTTGCCGATACGCAAGCAGCGCGGCGAAGCGGGGTGGCCGCGGCCGCGCCGCCGCGGCGTCAGCGCAGCAGCGCCGCCGCGGCGGCGAGCCAGGCGAGCGTGCCGACCAGCACGCCCCAGCCGCCGACGAGCCCGCGCCACAGCGGCGGCGCCGTTCTCAGGCCGAGGAAATCGAGCACGACGATGCGGCCCTTGAGCACGGCGGCGCCGATCACGAGGGCGTTCGCGGCAGCCCCGGCCGGCGCCGCCACCGTGACGGCGAGGCTCGCCAGCGCGAGGACGATCAGCCGCGCGGCGGCGGCGTCCGGTCGCGACAGGCGGGGCCGCGACAGGCGGGGCCGGGGCATGTCAGCGCACCAGATAGAGCACGGGGAACACCAGGAGCCAGACGAGGTCGACCATGTGCCAGAAGGCCGTGCCGGTCTCGACCGCCTCCGCATCGGCCGCCGGCGCGACCACGGCGAGAATCACGAGGCCGAGCCCGACATGCAGCAGATGGAAGCCGGTGACGAGCAGGTAGAGCGTGGCGAAGGCGCCGCTCTCGGGATCGAGGCCGGCGCCGAGCTCGGTGGCGTATTCGTGCAGCTTGACCGCGACGAAGACGGCGCCGAGCGCCATCGCGCCGGCGAGCCACCGGCGTGCCGCGGCGCGGGCGGCGGCGCGGGCCGCGGCGGCGGCGCGGGCGGCGAGCCAGCCGCTCGTGATCAGCACCATCGTGTTGACGAAGGCGGGCCGCGGGTCGAGCAGCGCCTGCACGGCGGCGGCCTCGGCCGGCTGCAGCAGCCGGACCACCGCGACGATGCCGAGCAGAGCGCCGAACACGACGAGCTCGCTCGCGATCAGCACCCACATCATCGGATGGCCGGGCAGGCCGTCGAGCACGCCCCAGCCGGTCTCGGTCGCCTCGGCCTCGGTCGTCATGCGCGCGCTCCTGCCGATCTGTCCGGATCAGCTAGGCGCGCCGGGGAGGCGGGATCGTTGCGGGCCCGCAAACAGGCGGACGATCGCGCCTGAGTTTGCGCACCGGCAAGCACGCCGCGCGCGGCCCGGTGTAGGAGAGCGGAGCCGCCGGCCCGGCCGGCGGCGTCACAGCGGAGGGTTCGCCATGACCGACGCCCAGCTCGGCCTGCTGGTCGCGACGCCGATCATCATCGTCTTCGCCGTCGCGCTGCGCCGCATGGGCGCGGTGCGCACCACCGGCGCCGTCGTCGCCGTCGCCGCCTCGGTGGCGATCGCCGCTGTGCTGTTCTTCACGCAGTGACGGTCAGCGGCGCTCCAGCTCGGCGACCAGGGACTTCATCTCGGCGATCTCGCGCAGCTGCGACTCGATGATCTGGTCGGCGAGCTTGCGCACCCGCGGATCGGTGATGTCGGCGCGCGTGCTGGTGAGGACCGCGATCGAGTGGTGCGGGATCATCGCCTTCATGTAGGCGACGTCCTCGACGGTCGCCTGGCTGCGCACCAGGAACAGGGCCAGCCCGAACACAACGACGGCGCCGGCCAGGATGGCGATGTTGACGGCCCGGTTGGCGTACATGCCGAGCATGAAGGAGAGCATGATCACCGCCATCGCGGCGCCCATGTAGAGGGCCGCATAGGCCCGCGTCTCGCTGAAGAACACGTGGTCGAGCGCGTAGGTGTTCAGGTACATGAGGCCGAACATCACCACGGTCGAGGTGGCGATCATGGCCGCGAACCGTCCGTAGGAGCCCTTCATCGCGCTTCTCCGCCGCTGACGGAGGGCCAACCCGCGGCGCCGACGATCGTTCCTGGACACCTCCCTCGCGGCCGGGGGTCACTCCCCGGCCAGCCGCAGGGGGGCGCGGGTGCCGCGCTCGGCGGCGCGCAGGCGGTTCTCCTCGCGGGCCATGTAGTCGCGCCGCACCGGCACGACGCCCTGGCGCTTCGCGAGCTGGATCTGGAACACCATCATGTTCTGCTCGCGGAACGCCATCTCGGAGGCGGCGAGATAAAACTCCCACATGCGCACGAAACGGCAGTCGTAGAGCTTGAGCGCGTCGTCGCGATGGGCCAGGAAGCGCTCGCGCCACGCGGCGAGCGTGTCGGCGTAGTGCAGGCGCAGGATCTCGATATCGGTGACCAGCAGGCCGGCCCGCTCGATCGCCGGCAGCACCTCGGACAGGGCCGGGATGTAGCCGCCCGGGAAGATGTACTTGGCGATCCACGGATTGGTGTAGGCCGGCCCCTCCGAGCGGCCGATCGCGTGCAGCAGCACGACGCCGTCCTCCGACAGGGCCCGCGCGACCGCCTGGAAATAGGCGTCGTAGAAGCGCACGCCGACATGCTCGAACATGCCGACCGAGACGATGCGGTCGAAGGTCTCGGGCACGTCGCGATAGTCCTGCAGGCGGAAGCGCACCCGCCCGCCGAGCTCGGCGTCGCGGGCCCGCGCGCGGGCGACGGCGAGCTGCTCGGTCGACAGCGTCAGCCCGGTGACGTCGGCGCCGCAGACCTCGGCCAGATAGAGCGCGAGCCCGCCCCAGCCGCAGCCGATGTCGAGCACGCGCTGCCCGGGCGTCAGCAGGAGCTTGGCCGCGATGTGGCGCTTCTTGGCCAGCTGGGCGTCGTCGAGCGAGGCGTCGGGCCGCTCGAAATAGGCGCAGGAGTACTGCCGGTCGGAATCGAGGAAGAGGGCGTAGAGGCGGCCGTCCAGGTCGTAGTGGTGGGCGACGTTGCGGCGCGCCGCGTGACGCCGGTTCCATTGCGCCAGCCGGCGGGCCAGCCAGCGGATCATCACCAGCGGCCGGATCCAGGGGATCGGGTAGCGCACCGCGACGGCGGCGGTCACGAGCCGCAGGAAGTCGGCGATGGTGCCCTGCTCGACCACGAAGGTGCCGTCCATGAAGGCCTCGCCCAGGCGCAGCTCGGGATCGAGCAGCACGGCCCACTGGGCGGCCGGCCGGGTGAAGCGCACCGCGACCGGGGGGCCGGCGCCGTCGCCGAAGACGAACACCGAGCCTGCCGCGGTGGTGACCCGCAGCGACCCGTGGCGAATCAGGGCGGCGAACGCGATCCGCAGGAGACGGTCGGGGAGGCGGGAGAACGACAGACGTGACGACAGCTGCGACTCGGGCAGGAGACGATCCATTCGGCGAACCTCGCGACGCCGTACGGAGGCACGGGCCACGGCGCGGCCGGGCCGGAACGACTCGGTCGGGCGGGACACGCCGATTCGGGCGGCGGGTCCGGGGGATCACCCTCCGGCTCGTGTCTCTTGCAGTGCGAAACCTAGTCCTTTCGGGTGGGTCGTATCAAGGGGCGGCGGCCCGTCCCGGGCCTTCGTGGCGCCAGAATTTGCCTCACAACTGCGCGACAGCTAGGTAAACGCGGCCGGCCGCGTCGGACGCGCCGGGATGGGACACGCGACGGGGCAGCGTCGCGGCATGCGGCAATCAGAGAGCGAAACAAGAGGTTTACGGGGATGTCAGTCCTGGTGAGAGGGATCGCGGCGGCCTGCGTGCTGGCCTGCGGGCTCGCCCCGACCGGTGCGGCGGCGCAGACGGACCTGACCGCCGGCAAGACGCCGGCCCAGATGTTCTCGTCGGACTGCGCGGCCTGCCACCGGTCGCCGTCCGGACTGTCGCGCGGGCGCGACCCGTCCGGCGTGGCCCGGTTCCTGCGCGATCACTACACGTCGAGCCCGGCCAATGCGGGGGCGCTCGCCGGCTATCTGGCCGGGGCGGGCGGCGGTGCCGCGACGCCGGGGCCGCGCGGCCGCCAGCGCCCGCAGGCCGGCCAGGAGGAGCGTCCCGATCCGCGCGCGGGCGCCGCTGCGGCCCCGGGTCAGCGCCAGCCGCGCCAGCCGCCGGCCGAGACCGAGGCGGCGCCGGCCCCGACGCCGCCGCAGCAGCGCCAGGCCGCCCCCGCGCCGGAGGGCCAGCCGCCGGCCGAGCGGCCGGCGCCGCGCCGCACCAACGAGCGCCTCGCCTCGACGCCGCTCGACCGGCTGCGCCCCTACATCGCGGCGCACGATCCGGCGACCCCGGCGCCGGCCGGCGACGCCGACCGCCAGCAGCGCATCACCGACTACGCGACCGCGGGCACCAGCGCCGAGGCGCTGCGTGCCGCCGCGCTCGCGGTCCGGCCGGCCCCGGCCCCGGCCACGCCGCCCGCTCCGCCGGTGGCGACGCCCGACGCCGGAGCGGCGCGCGCCCCGGAGGCAGCCGACCGGGCCGCTCCGGGCGCCGGCGTCGCCGCGGCTCCGGCGGGCGAAGCGTCAGCGACCCCACCCGGCGCGGCGCCGTCCGACACGGCGCCGGCCGGCGCGGCGCCGGCCGGCGAAGCCCCCGCCGAGGCGCCGGTCGCCGGCCCGCCGGTCGGCAGCGCGGCGCCGACCAGCCAGTCCAACGAGGACCCGCGCTGAGGCGCGGGCGGCCGGAGCCGGGAGAGGCGACGTGAATCCGGATCTGTTCGTTCCGTTCCTGCTGCTGACCCTGCTGCTGATCCTCACCCCGGGCCCGATCGTCACCCTGATGATCTCGACCGGGGCGACCCAGGGGGCGCGCGCCGTGCTCGCCACCTCGATCGGCACCATGGCCGGGAACGCCGTGCTGATCGGCTCGGTCGCGTTCGGCCTCGGCCTGGTGATGGCGCGGGCCGCCGTGGTGTTCGAGGTGATCCGCTGGGTCGGCGTCGTCTACCTGATCTGGCTCGGCGTGCAGGCGTTCCGCCGCAGCGGGCGGGGCGCGCCGGCCCCGGAGGCGCGCGGCGTGCACGTCTCGCGCGGCTTCCTGGTGGCGGTGTCGAACCCCAAGACCATGGCGTTCTTCACCGCCTTCCTGCCGCAGTTCGTCGATCCCGCCCTGCCGGCGACCTTCCAGCTCGCCGTGATGGTGAGCGTGTCGGTGGTGCTGTCGGGGCTGCTCGACGCCGTCTGGGGACTGGCGGCGGCATACGGGCGCGGCTGGTTCCTGGCGCCGTCGCGCCGGATGCTGCTCGGCCGCGCGTCGGGCGTCGCGCTGATCGCCGGCGGGGTGTGGCTCGCGGTGTCGCGCCGGCCGGCCTGACGGCCGGCCGGGCGCTTCGGCATCGCGGCAAGAGAACCGCAACCGAATACCCCGGTGTGCCTTGCCGGGCCGCCCGCGGCAGGCTAGACCCGCGCGATGCTGCGCACCGCTCTCTATGCCGGCTCGTTCGACCCGGTCACCAACGGCCATCTCGACGTCGTGCGCCAGGCGGCCCGCCTGGCCGACCGGCTGGTGCTGGCGATCGGCATCCATCCCGGCAAGGTGCCGCTGTTCTCCGCCGAGGAGCGCGCCGCCATGCTGGAGGAGACCTGCCGGCCGCTCGCCGCCGCGGCGGGCTGCGAGATCCGCTGCATCACGTTCGGCGGCCTCGTCGTCACGGCGGCCCGGGAGGAGGGCGCCGTCGCCCTGATCCGCGGCCTGCGCGACGGCACCGACCTCGATTACGAGATGCAGCTCGCCGGGATGAACGGCGCCATGGCGCCCGAGATCGCCACCGTGTTCCTGCCGGCGTCGCCGCTGGCACGCCCGATCACCGCCACACTGGTTCGCCAGATTGCCGCCATGGGCGGGGATGTCTCGGCCTTCGTGCCGCCGGCCGTGGCCGCGCGGCTGAAGGCGAGGTTCGCCGCCCGGGCGTCCTGACGCGACGCCGACGGCGATGCGCGCCCCGTGCGTCACGCCTCGCCGAACCAGCGTCCGGACCGCCCGCCGTCGTTCCATCGCAACCCGCAAGGACGCTTCATGATCCGCTTGCTCGCCGCGCTCGCCGTGCTGATGCTCTCGGTGGTCGCGCACGCCCAGCCGCTGCCGGCCGGGCTCGACCCGCAGAACACCATCCTGATCGACACCAAGGACGGCCGCATCGTCGTCAAGCTGCGGCCCGACCTCGCGCCCAAGCACGTCGCGCGCATCAAGCAGCTCGCCCGCGAGAAGTACTACGACAACGTGCCGTTCCACCGCGTCATCGACGGCTTCATGGCGCAGACCGGCGACGGCCAGCGCGGCGACGGCACCGGCGGCTCCAAGTATCCGGACCTGCCGGCCGAGTTCTCCAACGTGCCCTACAAGCGCGGCATCGTCGGCATGGCCCGCGCCGCCGACCCGAACTCGGCCAACAGCCAGTTCTTCATCATGTTCGCCGAGAACCCCGGCCTGAACGGCAAGTACACGGTGGTCGGCGAGGTGGTGAAGGGCATGGACATCGTCGACAAGGTCAAGAAGGGCTCGCCGGCCCAGAACGGCCGCGTCGTCGACCCGGACAAGATCGTCCGCATGCAGGTCGCCGCCGACGCCAAGTGAGGCGGCGGCACCCGATCCGAACCCTCGCGGCGCGGCCTCCCGGCCGGCAGCCGGGCCGCGCCGCAGGCCCGTCCTTCTTGAAAGCAGTTCGAACCAAGGGATGATCCCACCGTGACCGACCCGACCGAGAACACCCTCCTGCTCGAGACCACCCAGGGCCCCGTCACCATCGAGATGCGGCCCGACCTCGCGCCCGGCCACGTGGCGCGCATCAAGGAGCTGGTCCGCCAGGGCTTCTACGACGGCATCGTGTTCCACCGCGTGATCGAGGACTTCATGGCGCAGACCGGCTGCCCGCACGGCACCGGCACGGGCGGCTCCGGCCAGAAGCTCAAGGCCGAGTTCTCGCGCGAGAAGCACGTCCGCGGCACCGTCTCGATGGCGCGCGCCCAGAACCCGGATTCGGGCGACAGCCAGTTCTTCATCTGCTTCACCGAGGCACCCTGGCTGGACGGCCAGTACACGGTGTGGGGCCAGGTGACGGCCGGCATGGACAATGTCGACAAGATCAAGCGCGGCGAGCCGGTGAGCGATCCCGACAAGATCGTCACGGCCCGCATGGCCGCCGACGCCACGGCGTAGGTTTCCTCTTCACCTCTCCCCGCCGGCGGGGAGAGGTCGGATTGCGCGCCGCAGGCGGGGAATCCGGGTGAGGGGGCGCTTCCGTATCCACGAGACGCCCCTTCACCCGTCTCGCCGCGTCGCGGCGAGCCACCCTCTCCCCGCGCGCGGGGAGAGGGGACCGGGCGCCGTCCCGAGAACCGTCTGCCCCATCATGCGCACCGATCTGTTCGACTTCGATCTCCCGCCCGAGCGCATCGCGCTCAGGCCCGCGAGCCCGCGGGACTCGGCGCGGCTGCTGGTGGTGCGGCCGGGCGGCGCGCCCGAGCTCGCCGACCACGTGGTGCGCGACCTGCCGGCACTGCTGCGGCCCGGCGACCAGCTCGTCGTCAACGACACCAAGGTGATCCCGGCCCAGCTGTTCGGCCGGCGGCTCGGCCGCGGGCCCGAGGCTGCGATCGAGGCGACGCTGGTCGAGCGGCTCGACGGCTCGCGCTGGAAGGCGCTGGTGAAGGGATCGAAGAAGCTCGTCGCCGGCGACACGGTGCGGTTCGGCGACGAGGGAAAGGTCTGCTTCCTCGGCCAGCTCGACGCCACCGTGGAGCACAAGGGCGAGGCCGGCGAGGTGACGCTCTCGTTCGCCTTCCACGGCCCGGTGCTCGACCAGGCGATCGCCGAGCGCGGGGCGATGCCGCTGCCGCCCTACATCGCGGCGCGCCGGCCGGCCGACGAGCGCGACCGCGCCGACTATCAGACGCTGTTCGCCCGCGAGGAGGGCGCCGTGGCGGCGCCGACCGCCGGGCTGCACTTCACCGACGATCTATTGGCGCGCCTCGCCGCCGCCGGCGTCGGGCTGCACACCGTCACGTTGCATGTCGGCGCCGGCACGTTCCTGCCCGTCAAGGCCGACGACACGGCCGACCACCGCATGCATGCCGAATACGGCGTGGTGAGCGAGGCGACCGCCGCCGCCCTCAACGACGCGCGAAACAAAGGCGGCCGCATCGTCGCGGTCGGCTCGACCTCGCTGCGGCTGCTGGAGAGCGCCGCCGGCGAGGACGGCGTGATCCGGCCGTTCGCGGCCGAGACCGCGATCTTCATCACGCCGGGCTACCGGTTCCGGGCCGTCGACGTGATGATGACCAACTTCCACCTGCCGCGCTCGACCCTGTTCATGCTGGTCGCCGCCTTCGCCGGGCTCGACACGATGCGCCGCGCTTATGCGCATGCGATCGACACCGGGTATCGATTCTACTCGTACGGCGACGCCAGCCTGCTGTTTCGAGAGTGACGGCGGCGCGTGATCCGCCCGGCGGATCGCGCCGGTGCGGGCTCTCGCGCAAGCGTGATCTCGGTTCGGTTGTCGCGTCGCGCGTGATCGGATACAACCGAAGATAACAACAAACAATCAGATCGCGCGGTGCGGTGAGGCGTCTGCTTCGGCGACGTTCGCCGAGCATGGTCGCGTGCCCGTCGATACGGCCGGCATCCGGATGCGCGGCCGATCTCGGAGCCGCGCCACAAATTCACATCGACGGCAGGCCGACCGCGACGGAGGCGCGCATGATTCACGTCCTCACGACTCACGTCCTCGAGAGTCGCGTCCCCAGGACTCGTGAGTCCATCACTCACGTCGCCGAGGATCACCTGGAGCGGTTTCCGCTGATCTCGACCCACTCTCCGCTCATTCCCGCGCAAGCGGGAATCCAGAGCCGCATGTCGGGCGGCCCCTGGGTCCCCGCCTTCGCGGGGACGGACGGAAGTGGGACCGATGCATCGCGACCGAAAGCTGCTCCAAAGAGCATGCCGCTCGCGCGGCTGCCGCGTCGTGGCGCGACGGCGCTCGTCTTTGCGGCGATGCTCTTCGTTCCCGCGACGGCACCGGCGCAGTCGCCGCCGGCGAGCGAGGTCGAGGCGGCGGCCGCGATGCCGATCACGGTCTCGCCGTTCCTGCCCGGCGACGTGCCGGGCGGCGCGCCGAACGCCGACCTCGCCACCGCGGCGGCGTTCGCCTGGCAGGAGTTCATCGCGCTGAGCTGGCCGGCGCAGTCCGGCGTGCGCGAGACGCCGGACCTGCGGCTGCCCTTCGGCACCAATGGCGTGGCGGGGGGGCCGCCGCTGGTGTGGCAGACCTTCCGCCACAAGGTGGAGATCTTCCCGCCGCGCGACATGAACGACACGACGGCGCGGCTGCCGCTGCCGCACGGCGCGGATCGCGGACCGCCGACCTACGGCTACGATCTGCCGCCCGACTACGTCTACGTCCCCGGCAAGGTCGGCACGCCGGACGGCCGCGTGAAAGCCTGCCCGGGTCAGGCGCCGGTCGCCCAGGCGCCTTGGGTGAATCTCGACGAGACCAGCCAGATCGGCCTCGACCAGATGTTCGCCGGCATCCTGCCGGCCAGGACGAGCGGACCCAACACCGCGCCGCAGCTGATCAGGTTCATGGCCAAGGGCAGCCGGCTCCAATACGTCTATTCGCTCGACAACGAGTACTGGTACCACTCGCCCGCGCTGCAGACGGCCGAGCAGAACTTCATCGACGCGGTCAAGACCGGCACGCCGCCGAAGGCGCCCTTCGTGTTCTTCCCGGTCGGCACCATCGAGCTGAAATCGGCGTGGCGACCGCTCGCGCCGGGCGAGGACGTGTCGCGCTTCCATACCACGCGGGTGCGCTTCTACGAGACCGCCGGCGCGGTGCCGTGTTACGTGGAGGCCGAATGGGCGCTGATCGCGCTCCACATCATCCACAAGACGCCGACCGCTCCGGCCTTCGTGTTCGCCACCTTCGAGCAGGCCGACAACATCCTCACGGTCGACGGCAAGCCGGTGGAGGACGCGGACGGACGGGTGATCGCGCCGCAGGCCGGCTATCCGACCGAGCCGCCGCAAACCTACACCGACGCGGTCGCCGGCCCGAAGGTCGCGCTGGCGCCGGGCGCCGGCTTCTGCACCGGCCCGCAGCAGATGGGACACCGCCTGTTCTACAGCGAGATCCCCGGCAACACGGCCCTGCCGGTCGGCGGCGCGATCTGCGTCAAGCAGCGCTTCCACGACATCCCGCCCGTGATCGTCGCCGTCAACACCGTGGCTCACCGGGCGATCGCCGCCTACACGGCGGCCAACAACGTGCCGCGCTCGCCCTGGGCTTACTACAAGCTCGTCAACGTGCAGGCCTATCCGTTCGACAAGTCGCAGATCGCGACGAATCCCAACAGCCCGAAAGGCGCGCCGAGCTTCTATCAGGCGAACGGCGTGGTCGAGACCGACTACACGCTGCAGAACTTCAGCGGCCGGCTGTCGAACGGGGCGCCGACCGACTATCCGCCGAACGGCAGCGTGCCGAACTTCAAGAACGTTCACCTGTTCTCGCAGAACCCGCCGTCCGCCGCGTCCTACAACATGGGCGGCTGCCAGGGCTGCCACGCCAACGCCCAGCTGCTCGGGACCGATTTCAGCTTCATCCTCGACGGCAACGGCTTCCAGGCGGCGCCCGACGCGCCGGGCCCGGCCACGGCGGCGGCGGCCGCGGAGCGCTACGAGCTCCGGTTCCGCCGCGTGGTGGACTGAGCGAGCCTGGCGCGTACAGTGGCGTGGCGCGGCGGGCCGGCGCGCCACGTCATGGCAGGGGCAAGCGGCGCCCACTCGGCCTGATCGTCACCGGCGGACTTGATCCGGCGGTCCGTCTCGTCGAAAGACGCCGCTTCCAAGAAGATGGATTCGCGGGTCGAGCCGGCGAATGACCGGCCGGGGCATGCCGCTGGCGTCACGCCGCCTCGCGCTGGCGGGCCGGGCACTGGACGAAGTCGTCGAGCCGGTGGATCAGCGGGTGCGGGTAGAGGAACCGGTTCTCGGCGATCGGGATCAGCATGCCTTCCGGCCGGCCCGCCTGGAAGTAGACGTTGTGCTTCTCGCCGCGGCGATAGCCGGCCGGCGTGGTGGTGGTCACGAAGGTGGTGCCGACCGGCTGGTAGCGCGGATCGATGCCGAACACGGCGGCCACGGCGGCGTCGACGAAGCAGAAATTGCTGGGATCGGAGTGGCGCAGGTGGGTGTCCTGGATGATCAGGGCGTGCACCCGCTTGTGTACGTAGTAGAGCGAGGCGAGGTCGCGCATCACCACGGGGAAGCGGTGCGAGCCGTCGTGATGGACGAGCGCGGCGTCGAAGTCGGGATCGGCCGCGACCGCCTGCACGTAGTTCGGCAGCTCGCCGAGGAACAGGCGCACGCGGTCGAGCGCCTCGGGGAAGGTGCGGGCGATGCGGTGCCAGGCGGCGAGCAGGGCGCCCGGATTGACGTCGACGAGGTCGATGGCGAGGTCGAAGGCGACGGCGCAGCCGGCGAGCTCGACGCTGAGGCCGCCGTGGAACACGCCGCATTCGACGACCCGGCGCACCACGCCGTTGTTGAGGCGCAGGAACTCGAAGACGTCGCGATAGTGCTTCTCCGAGCACTGGTCGCTGGTGCGGAACGGATAGGCGTTGATGCGCCGGGCGATGTCGTTCCAGATGCGGTTGTCGGTGGTCTCCGACCGCTTCAGGTCGGTGAGCGGCACGTCGACCCCGACCAGGGCGATCGGGTCGCCGTCGGCCGGCAGCGGCTCGGGGCGCGCCATGAAGCAGCCCCATCCGGGATGGCTGGCGAAGCGGTCGACGAGCGGATCGTGAAACGACATGGCGTGATCTCGGACGGGCGGCGGAACGGGCGGGCCCGGCGGCGCCGCGATGGATGAACGAGCGTGTCGGAGCATTGCGGCTTCGTGTCTCGTGATTTCTACGGCCGTACCATGGTTAACCGGCGGTGTTTCGGTCCGGCCCGGCGCCGCGCCGTCCGGTGCGCCGGGGCGCCGGTCGCCCGGGCGCGCCGGCCGAAATCTTCGACGCAGGACGGAAACCTCCGGCGAAGCCCGTTACGTATTTCTCCTGTACAGGGCCTGAAAAGCCGGGCAGTCTGACCAGAATTTTCGAGACGAATCCTCGCACCGCGGCGGCGCCGACATGACAGTTGGACGACGTTTTTGCCTGATCTTGGTGAAGCCGTCGCATTACGACGACGACGGCTACGTCATCCAGTGGCTGCGTTCGCCGATACCGTCGAACTCGCTCGCCGCCCTCTACGGCATCGCCAAGGACTGCGCGGCCAGGCAGGTCCTGGGCGAGGACGTCGCGCTCGACATCCACGCCTTCGACGAGACCAACACCCGCATCCGGCCGAAGCGGCTCGCCGCCATGATCCAGGAGGCGGGCGCCGGCATGGTGATGCTGGTCGGGGTGCAGTCGAACCAGTTCCCGCGCGCCCTCGACCTCGCCCGGCCGCTGCGGGCGGCCGGGATCGCGGTGGCGGTCGGCGGCTTCCACGTCTCCGGCGTCACCGCGATGCTGGCCGGCGTCGACCGCGAGCTCGACGCGGCGCGCGCGCTCGGCCTGACGCTGTTCGCCGGCGAGGCGGAAGGGCGGCTCGACCGGGTGCTGCAGGACGCGGCGGCCGGCCGGCTGGAGCCCGTCTACGACTACATGGACGACCTGCCGTCGATCGAGGGCGCGCCGATCCCGCTGATGGCGGCCGAGCGGGTGCAGCGCACGGCGGGCGCGGCGACCAGCTTCGACGCCGGGCGCGGCTGTCCCTACCAGTGCTCGTTCTGCACCATCATCAACGTCCAGGGCCGGAAGTCGCGGCGCCGCTCGCCCGACGACGTCGAGACGATCGTGCGCACCAACTACGCCCAGGGGCTGCGCAGCTTCTTCATCACCGACGACAACTTCGCCCGCAACAAGGACTGGGAGCCGATCCTCGACCGGCTGATCCATCTGCGCGAGGTGGAGAAGCTGAACATCGGCTTCATCATCCAGGTCGACACGCTGTGCCACAAGCTGCCGAACTTCGTCGAGAAGGCGGCGCGGGCCGGCGTCCGGCGGGTGTTCATCGGGCTGGAGAACATCAACCCGCAGAACCTCGCCGACGCCAAGAAGCGGCAGAACAAGATCACCGAGTACCGCCAGATGCTGCTGGCCTGGAAGGCGGTGCGCGTGATCACCTATGCGGGGTACATCCTCGGCTTCCCCAACGACACGGTCGATTCGATCATGCACGACATCGACGTGATCAAGCGGGAGCTGCCGGTCGATCTCCTCGAGTTCTTCTATCTGACGCCGCTGCCCGGCTCGGAGGATCACCGCCGGCTGGTGCAGGCCGGCGTGCCGCTCCATCCCGACCTCAACCGCTACGACCTCAATCACGTTTGCGCGCCGCACGCGAAGATGTCGCCGCTCGACTGGAAGAAGGCCTATGCGCTGGCCTGGCAGCGCTACTACACGACCGAGCACATCACCACGATCCTGAAGCGGGTGGCGGCGAGTGGCGGCAACGCGTCGAACGCGCTGTTCCTGATCACCTGGTTCAAGGGCTCGATCGACTTCGAGCGCATCCATCCGCTGGAGTCGGGCTTCCTGCGGCTGAAGTCGCGCACCGACCGGCGCCCCGGCTTTCCGCGCGAGCCGGCGCTGACCTTCTATCCGCGCTACTGGGCCCACACGGCGATCAAGCTGGTGCGCTGGGGGGCGCTGTATCTGCGGCTGCGCCGCATCTATCTGCGCATCAAGCACGATCCCCGGAAGTTCGCCTACACGGACACGGCGATGAGCGCCTGGGAGGAGGGCGAGGCCGGCCGCGCCCTGTTCGAGAGCGCCGCCGCGCGCGCCTTCGTCGAGGAGCAGCGCCGCGTCCAGGAGGCCCGCACGGCCGGAGCCGGCGGCCTCGGCCTGCCGATCCCCCCGGCCGCCGCGCCCGAGGGGGCGTGAGGGGGGCTGGTCGTTCCGGGGCGGCGCGCCAGCGCCGAGCCCGGAACCCATAGCCCCTGTCTCGCGTGAGCCGCCGGCACCGGGCGTGTGGGTCCCGGGCTCGCGCCTGCGGCGCGCCCCGGGACGACCGCGGCAGGGGGATTCCCTCCCGCTTGCCCGCCGCGGCCCCGCCGCCTAGAACGGCGTCCCGTCCACCACCCCCCGGTTCCGAAGGCGTGTCCGCGTGAAGTTCTCTCTCCTCGCCACCGACGGCGCCGCGCGCCTCGGGTCGCTCGAGACGCCGCACGGCACGGTGCGGACGCCCGCCTTCATGCCGGTGGGGACGCAGGCCGCCATGAAGGGCGTGCACTGGCACGAGGTGCGCGAGGCGGGCGCCGACATCGTGCTGTCCAACACCTACCACCTGATGCTGCGCCCCGGCGCCGAGCGCATCGCCAAGCTCGGCGGGCTGCACGCTTTCATGGGCTGGCCGGGCCCGATCCTCACCGACTCGGGCGGCTTCCAGGTGATGTCGCTGTCCGAGCTGCGCAAGGTCGACGAGCAGGGCGTCACGTTCCGGTCGCATGTCGACGGGGCGATCGTCGCGCTCTCGCCGGAGCGCGCCGTCGAGATCCAGCGGCTGCTCGGCTCCGACATCGCCATGCAGCTCGACGAGTGCGTGGCGCTGCCGGCCGAGCGGGCCGAGCTCGACCGGGCGATGCGGCTCTCGTTGCGCTGGGCGGAACGCTGCAAGCGCGCCTTCGCGCCCGACCTCGCCAGCGGCCGCGCCCTGTTCGCCATCGTCCAGGGCGGCGACGACGTCGCCCTGCGGCGCGAGAGCGCGCGCGAGCTCGTCGCCATGGACTTCCAGGGCTACGCCATCGGCGGGCTGGCGGTCGGCGAGCCGCAGGAGACCATGCTAGCGATGATCGAGGAGGTGGCGCCGCTGCTGCCCGCCGACCGGCCGCGCTACCTGATGGGCGTCGGCACGCCGGACGATCTCCTGAAAGCCGTGGCGCGCGGCGTCGACATGTTCGACTGCGTGCTGCCGACCCGCAACGGCCGCCACGGCCTCGCCTACACGCGCTTCGGGCCGGTGAACCTGAAGAACGCACGCCACCAGGAGGACCCGCGGCCGCTCGATCCGGAGAGCCCGTGCCGCATCGCCCGCGAGGTGCCGCGCGCCTATCTTCACCACCTGATCCGGGCCAACGAGACGCTCGGCGCCATGTATCTGAGCGTCGTCAACATCGCCTATTTCCAGACCCTGATGCAGGGCGTGCGCGCCGCCGTCGCCGAGCGGCGATTCGCCGACCACGCGGCCGCCGTCACGGCCGGCTGGACCCGGGGTGACGTGCCGCCGGTGTGACGTGTAGGCTGCGGCGATCTGCCCCGCCCGCCGGCGGCCGAATGTTCTCCAATTCGAAACGGTTCGCCGGTAGACCGCGACCGAAGCCCGCGCTCCCCCGAGCCGCGGGACGCGATCCCCCGTCGGCGCCCGCCCGGGCGCCGTCCCGTCGAGGCCCCGTCCGTGCGGGCGCGGGCCTGCTTCCCGCACAGGAGGACCCGCATGCGAAGAACCCTGGCCACCCTGCTCGCCGTCGCCGCCACCACCCTGTTCGCCGGCGCGGCCGTCGCCCAGACCTATCCGGACCGGCCGGTGCGCGTCACGGTGCCGTTCGGGGCCGGCGGCGTCGCCGACCTGACGGTGCGCATCGTCACCGAGAAGCTCGGCCAGAAGCTCGGCCAGCGCTTCATCATCGAGAACATGCCGGGCGCCGGCGGCATCGCCTCGGCGCGCGCCGCGCTCTCCGCCCCGGCCGACGGCTACACGCTGACGCTGCTGTCCAACGGCAACGCCGTGTCGGTGCCGCTGTTCAAGAGCCTGCCCTACGACCCGGTGAAGGACTTCATGCCGATCTCGATCCTCGGCACCTTCGACTTCATCCTCGGGGTCAACGCCGCCTCGCCCTACAAGACGCTCGCCGACGTGCTCGAGTACGGGAAGAAGAATCCCGGCAAGCTGAACGTCGGCACCATCAATGTCGGCAGCACCCAGAACCTCTCGGGCGAGCTGTTCAAGTCGCAGACCGGGCTGAACTTCTACATCGTGCCCTACCGCAACACGCCGGAGGTGATCATCGCGCTGCTGCGCGACGACGTGAACGTGATGATCGACACCTACGCGGCGATGAAGTCGAACCTGCTGGACAACAAGATCCGGCCGCTCGCCACCACCGGCCCGGAGCGCTCCGAGATCCTGCCCGACGTGCCGACCGTGATCGAATCGGGCGTCAAGGACTACGACGTGACCTCGTGGAACGCGCTGTTCGCGCCGAAGGGCACGCCGCCGGCCGTGATCGACACCCTCAACACGGCGCTGCGCGAGGTCCTGGGCGACGCCGACGTGAAGAAGCGCCTGCTCGAGCTCGGCATCACGGCGCGCCCGACCTCGCCGGCGGAGCTGTCGAAGCGCCTCGCGGACGACATCGCCAAGTGGGGCGCCGTCATCGAGAAGGCCGGCATCCCGAAGCAGTGAGACCGGAGTCGCGGCCCCGGCGCGCGCGTCACGCGCGGGCGCCGGTGGTGCCGCGGCAGGTCTGACCGGGTCTGACTCGGGGCGGCGCGAGAGCGCCGCCCCGAACCCGTGCGCCGGGTTCCGCGGCGCATCCGGTCCGCAAACTCGCCTCGAACTCGCCCGGTGGTGGTAACCCGTTGTTATGCGTCCCGGCCTAGGGTGCCCACAGGCTCCCGTTTCAGGCAGGTAGTTTCCATGTTTCGTTTGGGCGACTTTTCGATCCGGGCCAAGCTGTGGGCCCTGGTGGTGGTGGCGACCCTGGTGCCGATCGTGATGATCGGGCTCTCCAGCACCTTCGCGTATCAGCGGATGGTCGACGACCGCATCGGCCTGCTGCGCGGCGTGGTGGAGGCTGGCGTCGGTCTCGCCAAGGGATTGAACGCCGAGGTCGAGAAGGGCCGGCTCACCCGCGACGAGGCGCTGGCCCGGTTCCGCGACGCCATCCACGCGATGTATTACAACGGCGGCGCCGACTACATGTTCGCCTACGACCTGAAGGGCGTCTCGGTCGCCAATCCGTCGAACCACAAGGCGGTCGGCACCGACCGCAGCGGGCTCCAGGACAAGACCGGAAAGCACTTCGTCCGCGAGATCGTCGAGACGATGCAGCGCCAGGAGAGCGCCATCGTGCGCTGGATGTGGCCGAAGCTCGGCTCCGACGTGCCGCTGCAGAAGACCAACTACGTCCAGCGCTACCAGCCGCTCGGCATCATCCTCGGCACCGGCGTCTACACCGACGACATCGACGCCGTCTATCGGGGCTTCATGGTGAAGCTCGCCGGCACGGCGGCGGCCCTGATCGCCGCGCTGGTGCTGATCGCCTTCCTGATCAACCGCGGCATCGTGCGCTCGCTCGACGCCCTGCGCGGCAAGATGGCGGCGCTGGCGGCGGGCGACACCTCGGTCGCCTTTCCGGAGGCCGAGCGGCGCAACGAGATCGGCGCCATGGCGAAGGCCGTGCAGGTGTTCAAGGACAGCATGGTCGAGGCGGAGCACCTGCGCGGCGCCCAGGAGCGCCAGCGCGAGGCGGCGCGGGCCGAGCGGCGGGCCGCGCTGATCGCGCTCGCCGATCGCTTCGAGGCGGAGGTCGGCACCGTGGTCGACGCGGTCGGCGGCGCCGCCGAGCGTATGCAGTCCGCCGCCACACGCATGGCGGCCGACGCCGACCAGGGCAGCACGCAGGCCACCACGGTGGCGAGCGCCGCCGAGGAGGCCTCGGCCAACGTCCAGACCGTCGCCGCGGCGACCCAGCAGCTCTCCGCCTCGATCCGCGAGATCGCGTCGCAGGTCGAGCGCTCGCGCGGCATCGCCGGCCGGGCCGACACCGAGGCGCGCCAGACCACGGCGCTGATCGGCAAGCTGTCCGAGAACGTCGACGGCATCGGCGAGATCGTCGCGCTGATCAACGCCATCGCGGCGCAGACCAACCTGCTGGCGCTCAACGCCACCATCGAGGCGGCGCGCGCCGGCGAGGCCGGAAAGGGCTTCGCGGTCGTCGCCTCCGAGGTGAAGTCGCTCGCCGGCCAGACCGCCAAGGCGACCGAGGACATCTCGAACCGCATCTCCACCGTTCAGGCGGCGACCGCCGAGACCGTCAAGGCGATCGCCTCGATCACCGGCGTGATGGAGCAGATGAGCAGCATCAGCGCCACCATCGCGTCGGCCGTGGAGGAGCAGACCGCGGCGACCGGCGAGATCGCCCGCAATGTCGAGCAGGCGGCGACCGGCACCAGCGAGGTGTCGCGCGGCATCGGCCTGGTCGAGACCACGGCGCGCGACGCCGGCCGTTCGGCGGCCGGCATCGACGAGGCGGCCAAGGCCCTGTCGCGGCACTCGGGCACCCTGCAGGCCGAGGTCGGGCGCTTCCTCGCCCGCGTCCGCGCCGACGACGCCGCGGCGGCCTGACGGCGCGACTAAGCCGACGTCGGCTTGGCGAAGCGGAACAGGCCGACGTCGATGACGCCGAGACGGAAGCCGGTCTCGCAATAGGCGAGGTAGTACTCCCACATGCGGCGGAAGCGGCGGTCGAAGCCGTGCGGCTCGATCGCCGGCCAGGCGGCCAGGAAGCGGTGCCGCCACTCGGCCAGCGTCCGGGCGTAGCTCTGGCCGAAGGCCGTCTCGTCGGTCGGCACGAGGCCGGCCCGCCGGGCGTGCTCGATCATCATGGCGCGGGTCGGCAGCATGCCGCCCGGGAAGACGTAGCGCTGGATGAAGTCCGGGTTCCGGCGGTAGCTGTCGAACCGGCTCGCCTCGATGGTGATGGCCTGGATCACGGCGCTGCCGCCGGCCTTCAGCCGGGCGAACAGCGTCTCGAAATAGACCGGCCAGTACTTCTCGCCCACCGCCTCGATCATCTCGATCGACACGATGCGGTCGAAGGTGCCGTCGACGTCGCGATAGTCCTGCAGGCGCAGGTCGCAGGCGGTGCCGTGGCCGGCCGCGGCGAGCCGCTGCCGCGCCAGGGCGAGCTGCTCGGACGACAAAGTGAGGCCGGTCACCCGGCAGCCGGCCTCGGCCATCCGGGCGGCGAGCGCGCCCCAGCCGCAGCCGATCTCCAGCACGTGCTCGCCGCCGGCGAGGCCGAGCAGCGCCACGATGCGGTCGAGCTTCTCGCGCTGCGCGTCCTCCAGCGACTGCGTGCCGGCCGTGTAGATCGCCGACGAGTAGGTCATGCTGCGGTCGAGCCAGGCGGCGTAGAAGGCGTTGCCGAGGTCGTAATGGGCGGCGATGTTGCGGCGGCTGCCGCGCTTCGTGTTGGCGCGCTTGCGGTGACGCAGCCGGTCGACGAGGCGCTCGGTGCGCAGGCCGGCATAGACGTCGGCCAGCCCGGTGTCGTTCTCCGAGAACAGGGTCAGCAGGGCGGGCAGGTCGGGGGTCGACCAGTCGCCGTCCATGTAGGATTCGGCGAAGCCGAGATCGCCGCGCCACAGCACCCGCCACAGCGGCCGCCAGCGGTGCAGGATCCAGGTCGCCGCGGTGCCGGGCCGCCGGCCGCGATGCTCGATCCGCTCGCCGGTCGGCAGCTCGACGGTGAGGCTGCCGACGTCGAGGCGGCGCAGCACCCGGGCGAGCAGATGATGGGCGATCGACCGGCGACGGCGCAGCACGGCGGCCGCCGTGCAGGTCTCGGACGCGACGCGACCGGCGTCGCAGGGAGAGACGTGGCTCATGCTCCACTCCGCAACATTCGATTTCGCACGCGTCCGTGACGCATGGTTCGGGTCCGTACGATTCAGGTCCGCACGATGGTGACGGGCCGGGCCGGCGGCGCCTGATGGGGCCGCAGGCCGACGCCCTTGCGCCACAGCTTCAGGGCCTCCCAGTGGATCGCGGCGATCACCTTCCAGGTGATCAGCGGATGCGCCAGGAACGTCTTCAGCAGGGTTCCGTCGGAGAGCGCGCGGCGCCGGCCGGTCAGCGCGGCGACGATCACGGGCTCGCCCGCGGCGTCGGCCCGGATCGCCACCGCGACGTCGCGGTCGGGCGGCGACACGCGGAACGCGTAGCGCAGATCCATGTCCATGAACGGCGACACGTAGAACAGCTTGTCGCACGTCTGGCGAACGGTCCCGTCCGCCTCCGGTTCCACCGGGATGAGATAGGAGTGGCGGTCCCCGAACGTGTTGGTGACCTCGTACAGCACGGCGGCGAGCGTCGCGTCGGCGCGTCGGCAGAAATAGACGCTGAGCGGATTGAACACGTAGCCGAGCACCCGCGGCATCGTGAGGATCTGCACCGAGCCGCCGGCGAGGTCGATGCCGGCCTCGGCCAGCATGCGGTCGACCTGGGCGCGCAGCGGCTCCTCGGTGCCGGCGCCGTGGTCGGCGTTCCGGAACGTGAACAGGTTGAACCGGTCGCGCGAGAACAGTCGCAGCGTCGCCGCGAGGGCGTCGATCTCGTCGAGATCGAGCAGCATCCAGAAGCAGCGGTAGCGCAGCGCGTGCGCCCGCGGCTTCAGGCGGCGGTGGACCACGGCCCCCGTGTAGACGGCGGATCGGACGGCGGCGGACCCGGTCATGCCGGCAGCGTCGGTTGCGGCACGCGCACGCGCGCCGGATCGAGCGGAATGCGGCCGCTCTCGTTCGCGACGGTCCACGGCCGGCGCACGCCGCCGATCGCCTCGGCGACGGCGAGGCCGGCCTGCAGCCCGTCCTCGTGGAAGCCGGCGCCGAAATGGGCGCCGCAGTACCAGGTGTTGCCGACGCCCTGCAGCGACCACAGCTGGCGCTGCGCCGCATAGGCGGCGAGATCGAACAGCGGGTGCTCGTAGATCTCGGTCTGGATCAGGGTGCCGGGTTTCGGCGGGCGCGGCGGATTGAGCGTCACGAACAGCGGCGTCGCCTCGGGGAGGTTCTGCAGCCGGTTCATCCAGTAGGTGACGGTGACGCGGGGCCTGTCGTCGGGTCCCGTGCGGGTCCCGATCACGTTCCAGCTCGACCAGGCGGCGCGCCGCTTCGGCATCAGGCTGTCATCCGTGTGGAGAACGGCGACGTTGCGAGTGTAGCGGAAGGCGCCGAGCAGCGCACGCTCGTCGAGGGTGGGGTCGGCGAGCAGCCCCAACGCCTGGTCGGCATGGGTCGCGATCACGACATGGTCGAAGGCCTGCGCCATGCCGTTCTGGTCGATCACGGTGACGCCGGTCGCGTGGCGCCGGATCGCGGCGGCGCCGCAGTCGAGCCGGATGCGGTCGCGGAACGAGGCGGTGAGACGTTCCACGTAGCGCGTGCTGCCGCCCACCACGGTGCGCCACACCGGGCGGTCGACGATCTTCAGGAGGCCGTGGTTCTCGTGGAAGCGGATGAAGGCCGCGGCCGGGTACTCCATCATCTCCTGTGGGGCGGCCGACCAGATGGCGCCCGCCATCGGCAGCAGGTGGTCGTCCCGGAAGGCGCGCGAGTAGCCGTGCCGCTTGAGATAGTCGCCGAGCGTGACGTGCACCTCGTCGAGCGCGCCGGCGTCGCGCGGCGCCCGGCGATAGAAGCGCACGAGCCCGGCCAGCATCGACCAGAAGCGCGGCCGCAGCAGGTTGCGCTTCTGCGCCAGGAGGGCGCCGAAGCTGCCGCCGCCGTATTCCAGCGCGCCGTCGTCGAGCGACACGGCGAGCGACATGTCGGTCGCCTGGGTCGGCACGTCGAGATGGCGGAAGAGGGCGGTGAGGTTGGGATAGGTCGTCTCGTTATAGACGATAAAGCCGGTGTCGACCGGGAGGCCGCCGTGCTGCGGCGGGGTCCGCACCGTGTTGGAGTGGCCGCCGATGCGGTCGGCCCGCTCGTAGACCGTGACGTCGTGGCGCTGCGACAGCAGCCAGGCGGCCGCCATGCCGGAGATGCCGGTGCCGACCACCGCGACATTCAGGCGCGGCCCCTCGCTGTCGTCCATTCTCGCCCCCTGACCCCCGATGCGTGCCGAGCCGGCTACCGGCGGGTTCGGACGCATTACGCCGGGCCGGCGGCGCTGGATCACCGCGGCCGGGCGGGTCCGGGTGATCCAAGCCGCGGGAGCCTCCGTAATGGGGTCATGCTTGTTCGAACCGCCATTCCCGGTCAGTCTCTTCCGGCGGGCGCCGTCGCGGCGCTGCTCGACCGTGGCCGGCCGCCCGGGCCGTGCCGCACGGGGGAGGGGATGGCGATCGTCGAGGGAGCCAAGGGGAGCGTGCGGGACCACGACCGGTTGATCGAGGCGATCGCGGCGCGGGCCGATCGTGAGGCGTTCGCGGCGCTGTTCGCCCATTTCGCGCCGCGCGTGAAGGCCTTCCTGATGCGGTCCGGCACGGCGGCCGACCTCGCCGAGGAGCTGGCCCAGGAGACGCTGGTCACGGTGTGGCGCAAGGCCGCGCTGTTCGACGCGTCGAAGGCCGGCGCCTCCGCCTGGATCTTCGCCATCGCCCGCAACCTGCGCATCGACGCGGCGCGCCGGCAGCGCCGCGAGATGCTGCACGCCATGGCGGAGGAGCCGGAGCCCGAGCTGGCGCCGCCGCCCGACCACGACATGGAGGCGGGCGAGCGGCAGAAGCGGGTGCGGGCGGCGCTCGATCATCTGCCGGGCGAGCAGCGCCGCATCGTCGAACTGTCCTTCTTCGAGGGGCGGGCGCACGGCGACATCGCCGGGCTGCTCGACATCCCGCTCGGAACCGTCAAGTCGCGTCTGCGTCTTGCCATGAACCGGATGCGCTCCCTGCTGGGTGACCTGACATGACCGTCACGCACCATCCCACCGAAGCCACGCTCGCCGCCTTCGCGGCCGGAACGCTCGACGAGGGCCGCATGCTGGTCGTCGCCGCGCATCTCGCCGCCTGCCCGGAGTGCCGACGGACCGTCCGCATGCTGGAGGCGACCGGCGGCGTCCTGCTCGACGACCTGCCGCCCGTCGACGTCGGGTCCGACGCGCTCGCCCGCGCCATGGCCGAGATCGACGGCGGCGGGCGCGACGCCGGCCTCTCCGCCCGCCCGGGACGAGGCGGGGAGGTGATCCCGGGCCTGTCGCCGGCGCACCAGACGCTGCTCGCGTCCTACGAGATGGGGCCGTGGCGGTGGGTCGGGCCGGGCGTGTCGTGGCGCCAGATCGAGACGCCGACCCTGCCGGGCGGCCGGGTGTTCCTGCTCAAGGCGGCCGGCGGCACGGCGCTGCCCGACCACACCCACACCGGCACCGAGCTGACCTGCGTGCTCACCGGCGCGTTCCGCCACGAGCACGGCCGCTACGGGCCGGGCGACGTCGACGAGGCCGACGACGAGGTCGACCACACGCCGATCGTCGAGCCGGGAGGCGAGTGCATCTGCCTGGTCGCCATGCAGGGCCGGCTCAAGCTCAACGGCCTCCTGGGCAAGGTGCTGCAGCCCTTCGTGCGGCTTTGACGGCGGGTCATTCCGGGGCGCCGCGCAGCGGCGAACCCGGAATCCAGCCCGGACGTCCCGACTCGCGGCTGGAGTCCGGGTTCGCGGACCTCCCGGTCCGCGCCCCGGAGTGACCGGGCGCTCGGCGGTCGAAATCCGAGCGGACGTCGGTTTCCATTTTCGGCTTTGTTTGTTCGCAGATCGGAATTGCCATGCTGCTCTCCATCCAGCTCTTCGGGGCCCTGCTGATCGCCGCCGTCGCGTTCTCGATGGTGATGTCGGTCGCCACCGTGGTCGAACGCCGCACCGGCAATGCCGGCTGGGTCGACACCTTCTGGACCTTCGGGCTCGGCGGCGTCGGCGCCGCCGCGGCGCTGGCGCCGCTCGGGCCCGAGGGCTGGCCGGCGGCGCGCCAGCTGCTCGTCGCCCTGCTGGTCGCCACCTGGGCGGTGCGGCTCGGCAGCCACATCGCGGCGCGGGCCCGCAAGACCGGCGACGATCCGCGCTACGCGGCGCTGCGCCAGCAGTGGGGCCGCGACGCCGCGCGCCGGATGGCGCTGTTCCTGCAGATGCAGGCGCTGGTCTCGATCCCGATGATCGCGACCGCATTGCTCGCGGCGCACCGGCCGGCCCCGGGGCTCGGCCTGCAGGATCTCGTCGGCCTCGCCCTGGTGGTCGCCGGCGTCGCCGGCGAGGGGATCGCCGACCGCCAGCTCCGGACCTTCCGCGAGACCAGGGCCGAGCGCGGCCGCATCTGCGACACCGGCCTGTGGGGCTGGTCGCGGCACCCGAACTACTTCTTCGAGTGGCTCACCTGGGTCGGCCTCGCCGTGATCGCGCTCGACGTCTCGGGCGAGTACTGGATCGGCTGGCTGGCGCTCGGCGGCCCCGCCTGCATGTACTGGCTGCTGGTGCACGTCTCCGGGATCCCGCCGCTGGAGGAGCACATGGAGGCGCGCCACCGCGACGCCTTCCGGGCCTACAAGGCGCGCACCAGCGCGTTCTTCCCGCTGCCGCCGAAAACCTCCGCCGTGACCGAGCCGTCCTGACGAAGGAGCCCCCGATGAGCCTGATCGCCACCGCGATCGGCGGCGCCGAGCGCCTGCCGATCCCCGACGTCCTCACCCGCGCCGGCATCGCCGTGCTGGTCGAGACGACGCGCCGCGCGCTCGGCGGCGTCGATCCGTCGGCCGAGCGGCGCTTCGCCGCCGACATGGCGGCGCATCCGATCGCCGTCCACACCAGCGAGGCCAACGCCCAGCACTACGAGGTGCCGGCGGCGTTCTTCGCGCATGTGCTGGGACCGCGGCGAAAGTACTCGTGCTGCCTCTACGCGGACGGCGCCGACACGCTCGCCGCCGCCGAGGAGCGGGCGCTCGCCGAGACCATGGCGCATGCCGACCTCGCCGACGGCCAGACCATCCTCGAGCTCGGCTGCGGCTGGGGCTCGCTGTCGCTCGCCATGGCGGAGCGCTTCCCGCACGCCCGCATCACGGCGGTGTCGAACTCGCGCTCGCAGCGCATCTTCATCGAGGGCGAGGCGGCGCGGCGCCGGCTCGGCAATCTCGCCGTGATCACGGCCGACATGAACGCCTTCGCGCCGGAGCAGACCTTCGACCGCGTCGTCTCGGTCGAGATGTTCGAGCACATGGCGAACTGGCAGGGGCTGCTCGCCCGCATCCGCGGCTGGCTGTCGCCGCAGGGACGGCTGTTCCTGCACGTGTTCAGCCACCGCGCCGCGCCCTACCGGTTCGACCATCGCGATCCGGCCGACTGGATCGCGCAGCACTTCTTCACCGGCGGCATCATGCCGAGCCACGGCCTGATCCGCGCCTTCGACGACTTCCGGGTCGAAGCGGAGTGGCGGTGGAGCGGCACGCACTACGCCCGCACGGCCGAGGACTGGCTGAAGAACTTCGACGCGAACCGCGCGGCGATCGACCCGATCCTGCGCGACGTCTACGGCGCCGACGCGGGCCTGTGGGCGCGCCGCTGGCGGCTGTTCTTCCTCGCCACCGCCGGCCTGTTCGGCCATGCCGGCGGCGCCGAATGGGGCGTCAGCCACTACAGGCTGGCGGCGGCGCAGCACTGAAGTCGACGGATCAGGGGGCGGTCGTTCCGGGGCGGGCGCGACAGCCGCGACACGCGGCCGTCGTCTCGTCGCACCAAAGCGCCGAGGGTCACGGCCCCAGCCTCGTCTGCAGCAGCATCAGCGACGGGGCCGGGGCCGTGAACACGACCGGGATGGCTGATCACCGGTCGTGTATCGGAGGAGGGGTCGCCCGGGGAGAAGGGGCACGGCGGGGTGTCGTACCGTTCAGATAGGTGCGGCTCAGGCCGCCATCCAGTGGCGCGACGCCGCAGCGGCGCCGTAGCCGGCGGCCGCCGCGACACCGGTCAGGACCGCGCCCCAGGCGATGTCGGCGAGCGTGATCTGCAAGGTCCAGTTGCGCAGCGTCGCGTAGTTGGTGAGGTCGTAGGTCGCGTAGGCGAGCGCCCCGAACAGCGCGCCCCAGCCGATCGCCGTCAGCACGCTCTCGGCCTTGAGGGCCGGCGCCACCGCGAAGGCGAGCACGCCGATCGGATAGATCAGGTAGAACACGACGGCCGGCGCGAAGCGCGGCGACTCGAGCAGGATGTCGCCGAGCGTCGGGCGATACAGCACGCTGCCCATCTTGTAGAGCCAGACCGCGTCGACGGCGAGAAACGCCACCAGCGTGGCGGCATAGGCGATGGCGTAGAGCAATGGAGCTGGTCCTGTCGGTGAATGTCTGCCGGACTTACGTCGGCGGGCGGCCGGCGGATCACCGCACCGGCGCGGCGATCGCCGGCGGCGTGCGAGCGCCGCGATCGCGGCACGCGAGCGGGGGCGCGGCGGCGATGCCGCACCCTGATCCGGCCGGCGCTTCCCGTCGTATTCACTCCGCTCTATAGGAAAGGACACCCCCGATGACCTCGGCCCTCCAGGCGATCGAGACGATGGCGAAGCGCAGCAAGGACGACGACCGCAAGGGCGGCCGGGCGAAGATCGAACGCCCGAAGCTCGAGCGCCCGTCTCGTGCCGAGGTGGAGGCGGCGTTCCGTACCATCCTGCGTTGGACCGGCGACGATCCCGACCGCGAGGGGCTGCTGGAGACGCCGGCGCGGGCGGCGCGCGCCTACGAGGAGTTCTTCAAGGGCTATCGCGAGGACCCGGCCGCGATCCTGCGCAAGACCTTCGACGAGACCGGCGGCTACGACGAGATGGTGGTGCTGCGCGGCGTGCGCTTCGAGAGCCACTGCGAGCACCACATCGTGCCGATCATCGGCCGCGCCTGGGTCGCCTATGTGCCGAGCGGCCGCGTCGTCGGCATCTCCAAGCTGGCCCGGGTCGTCGAGGTCTACGCCAAGCGGCTCCAGATCCAGGAGAAGATGACGGCGCAGATCGCCGACACCATCCAGGAGGTGCTGGAGCCGCAGGGCGTCGCGGTGGTGATCAAGGCACAGCACCACTGCATGACGACGCGCGGCGTGCACAAGCACGACACCGACATGGTGACCAGCCGGATGACCGGCGTGTTCCGCGACAACACGGCGACCCGGCAGGAATTCCTCGCGCTGATCGACTGACGCGGGCGCACCGGGGCGGCGGCGCGGCGGCCGCGCCGCCGGCCGTCACGCGCCGGCGATCGCCAGCAGCAGCGCCAGCACCACCGGGATCGATGCCGCGGCCAGCACGGTCTGCACCGCCGTGATGCCGGCCATCAGGGGCGCGTCGCCGCCGAGCTGGCGGGCCAGGATGTAGGCCGAGGAGGCGGTCGGCATCGCCTCGAACAGCAGCACGACGACGAGCGGCTCGCCGCGAAGCCCGAGCGCCAGCGCGATGGCCAGCGCCGCCGCCGGCATCACCAGGAACTTCGCCACCGACGACACGACCACGGGCGCGACCCACTGCCGGGCGGCGCCGAAGTCGAGCGCGGCGCCGACGCACAGCAGGCCGAGCGGCAGCGACGCGGCGCCGAGCGCCTTGAGCGCGGCGTCGAGGCCGGGCGGCAGGCCGAGCCCGGTCGCCTGCAGGGCGATGCCGGCGACGCAGGAGACGACCAGCGGGTTGGTGACGATCTGCCGGGCGACGCCGCGTGCGTTCAGCCGCGCCCGGCCCCAGCGGGCGAACACCAGCACGCAGAGCACGTTCACGGTCGGCACGATGGCCGCCGTGCAGATCGCCGACAGGGTGAGGCCCTCGGCGCCGAACAGCCCCACCGCGATGGTGACGGCGACGTAGTTGTTGAAGCGCACGCTGCCCTGGAACACCGAGGTGAAGGCGGCGCCGTCGATCCGCATCAGCGGTCTCGCCAGCACCACGGCGGCGGAGACGAGCAGGATGGCGCCGATCAGCGCCACCGCCATCTGCCACACCGGCAGGGCGCCCAGCCGGGTGGTGGCGAGCCCGTGCAGGAACAGGGCCGGCAGCAGCACGAAATAGGCGAGCCGCTCGGCCTGCGGCCAGAACGCCTCGGCCAGGAAGGCGGTCCGCCGCAGCGCATGGCCGAGGCCGATCAGCAGCACGATCGGGACGAGGGCGAGAAGCACGGCGCCGGTCATCGGCGCGGGTCCGGGGCAGGGCGGGCAGGAAGGAGACGGGACACGGGAGGGACATCCGGGACGGGCGAGGGAAGGGCCGCCGCCGTCGCGGAGGCCCGTCGGCGGCCGGCGCCGACGGTGCTCTACCATCACAGAACCGGGCGCGGGTCACCACATTCGGGTCACCACATTCGGGTCGTCGGGTTTGGGTCCGACAAGTTGGGTCGACCCCCGGCGCGGGCCGCGGATCGGGCGCGCGAGCCCCGGCGCTCGCGCTCGCCGCCGGCGGGGCCGGCGGGCGTCGGGCGGGGCCGCCTCTAGCGGCTGGCGCGCAGCTTCGGCCGGGCGGCCGGCTTCGGCGCGGCGGGGGCCTCGGCGGCGGCCGGGCCGGTGGCGGGCTTGGCCAGCACGACCAGGGTGGAGGTCGCCGGGGCGAGGGCGGCGAGCGCCGCCTGGGCGGCCTCGACGGCGTCCGGGGCAGCCGGCGGCACCACCCGCTCGGCGGTGCGCTTGGCGGCGGCGGCCTTGGCCTTGGCGGCGAGGCGCGCGGCCTTCTTCGGGGCCTTGGGAGCCTTCGGCACGTCGACGGTCTTGGCCGCGGCCTTGGCGGCCGTCTTGGCGGCCGGCTTCGCCGTCGTCTTGGCCGCGCTCTTGACCGGGCTCTTGGCGGCCGCCGGCGCCGGCGCGGGGGCCGGAGCGGTCTCGGCCGGCGCGGCTGCGGCGATCACCTCGACCGCCGGCGCGACTGCCGGCTCGACCGCCACCGGCGCGGCGGCCGGCCGCGCGGCGGCGGCGCCGCCGGCGAGCTCGGCCAGGACCTCGCGCTCGGCCTGCAGCCAGTACTGGTCGTCGCGTCCGTCGATGCGGCCGTTGGCGTTCCAGATGTGGTACGCGCGTTCTCGAATGAGCTCCTCGAGTGAGTGGGCCATTGCAACCTCCTGTCCCGTTCGGAGCCCCATGCTTGGGGTCGACATGGTTAACAGAAGGTAAAAGCCACATCCTCCGGGAGCATTCGGCTAGTGCGCAAGTAATAGGCAACCCGGCCGCAGGGGCGGAAAACCGCCGGCGCGCCCGCTGGTTGCGGGATCCGCCGCGGATCGGATCGGTCGCCGCTCCGGCCGCGGCCGTGCGTCACAGCCAGCGGCGCTCGCCGCTCGGATCGGAGATGCGGCGCGACACCACCAGCCGATTCCAGATGAACAGCACCAGCACGGCGCCCACCGTGGCGCCGATGAAGCCGGCGCCCTGGTCGAGCCGGTACCAGCCGATGGTCTGGCCGACCCAGGTGGCGACGAACGCGCCGGCGATGCCGAGCAGGGTGGTGAGGATGAAGCCGCTCGGCTTGTTGGGACCGGGGGCGAGCAGCCGCGCCAGGATTCCGGCGACGAAGCCGATCAGGATGATCCACAGGATGCTCATGCCGCTCTCCGCGCCTGCCGGCCCGCTGCCGGTATCCGACGGTTCAACTCGGGTCCGGCGGGCGGGTTCCAGACACCGGCGACGGCGTGGCGGCTTGCCGACATGTCCGACACGGTTGTCCGGAAGGCCACATGCAGAGGCCGTGGACTGGTGCGAAAAATGCTGCGGCTGCAGGGGTTTCGCCGGCCGTTCCGGTGGCACGCCGGTTGCGAGGGGACGGCGCATTGGAACACTTCAATTCTGCGAGAGAGACAAATGGCCGACGTCACCTTCACCTCGCCTGCCATGCCCAAGGACGTGACCGTCTACGCGATCGCCGGCGATACGCGGACGCTCCTCTCGGTCGCCAAGGAGCACAAGGTCCCGATCCACTTCGAATGCGAGAACGGCGAGTGCGGCTCGTGCGCCTGCGAGGTCTCGGTCCTCAGCGGCAAGACCCCGCTCGGCATCAGCCTCACCGAGAAGGAGAAGACGGTCCTCAAGCTGGCCGGCAAGATCACCCAGCAGCAGATCGACGACGCCGAGGTGAAGGACCTGCCGCCGCCGTGGCGGCTGGCCTGCCAGTTCATCGTCCGGCACGAGGACATTCTCGTGAAGTTCTGAAGCCTTGCGGGCCGTCGCTGAGACTGCGCCGGAGCGCCGGCCGCCGCCCGTCCGCCGGCGGCGCGTCGGCGTGTCCCGGATGTCGCGGCGCTGCGGTTCGGGCTAGGCTCGCGGCCTCTTCCGGGAGGCGTCGCATGTACTACTTCAAGGGCCGCGGCTTTCTCTGGCACGACAGCAAGGGGCCGGTGCTGTGGTGGCCGCTGAACTGGGTGTGGTTCGGCGTGTTCGAGCTCAAGCGCTGGCGCGAGGACAAGAAGGCCGAGCGCGCCGCCCGCCGCGCCGCCAAGGCCGGCGCGCGCGGCCCGTCGCCCGAGGCCGGCACCCCGCCGGCCGGCAGCCCGCCCGCCGGCGCCGCGTGACGGAGCCCGCCTCCGGCGCGGACGCCGGCCCCGCCGTGCCCCCTGCGGACGCGGCGGTGCGGCTGGCCCGGCTCGCGGCCGGCGGCGGCACCGCGGCCGAGGCGCTGGCGCTGTTCGACGCCCTGCCGGCGCCGGGCCCGGAGGCGATGGCGGGCCGCTGGCGCGGCAGCGGCCTCGCGACCGGCCACCCGTTCGACGGGCTGCTCGAATCGCTCGGCTGGTACGGCAAGGACTTCGTCGACGCCGAGACGGTTTATCCGCTTCTGTTCAGGCGCCGTGACGGGCGGCTCGCGCGCCTCGACCCGGCCCGGCTGCCGGTCGGCCTGCTGGTGCGGTGGCCCCAGCTCGCCCGCATCGGACTGCTGCGAAGCATTGTCCGGCTCGCCCTGCCGGTGTTCGCGACGCGGCGGCCCGCCGCCCGCCTGCGCGTGGTGACGTGGCGCGGCCGGGCGGGCGCCGCCATGGTCTACGACCGCCAGCCGATCATCGACGTGTTCCGGGTCGTCGATCCCGACACCCGCCTCGGCCTGATGGATCTGCGCGGGCTGGCGCAGCCGTTCTTCTTCGTGCTGCGGCGGGAGAACGAGACCGGCGGCGCGGCGTACCCCCCGTCGGCGCACCCGTCGGCGGTTCACCCCTTGTAGGCGACCAGGATCGCCCCGGCGGCGATCAGGGCGACGCCGGCCCAGTTGGCGGCCGAGAGGCGCTCGCCCAGCACCGCCGCGCCGAAGATCGCCACCAGCACCACGCTGAGCTTGTCGAGCGGGGCGACCCGGGCCGCGTCGCCGAGCTTCAAGGCGCGGAAGTAGCACAGCCACGACGCCCCGGTGGCGAGGCCCGACAGGCCGAGGAACAGCCAGGTGCGGGCCGGCACGGTGCCGGGCGCCTGCCACTGGCCGGTGGCGGCGAGCAGCGCCGCCAGCACCACGACCACCACCACGGTGCGCACGAAGGTGGCGAAGTCCGAGCCCACCGCCTCGACCCCGATCTTGGCGAAGACCGCGGTGAGGGCCGCGAACACCGCGGCGAGCAGGGCCCAGGCCTGCCAGCTCGCGGACGCGGACGAGAGCAGCGATCGCATCGGGGCCTCCGGCGCGGACACGGGACACAGGCGACGCGCACGGACGGCGCCGCGCCGGTGTCGTAGCCGAGAAAGCCCGGCTCCGGAACCTGCCGCGCAGTCGCTCCGGTGGTGGCCGGCTGCACCCGGCGGGGCCGCCGATCAGGTCATTGTGAGCGGCATCCCGGGACCGATTCGCGCTAGACGGTCCGGGCAAAGGAGACTCACCCCCGTGAACATCGAACGTATCGCCGAGCGTTTCTCGCCCATCGTGCTGAGCATCGTCCGCATCATGACGGCGCTCCTCCTGCTCCAGCATCCGCTGACCAAGTTCTTCGGCTGGCCGGTGGCCGGCCGCACCGTCGAGCTGTGGTCGCTCTACTGGATCGCCGGGGCCCTGGAGCTGTTCCTCGGCGCGCTGCTGCTGGTCGGCTTCTACACCCGCACCGTCGCCTTCATCCTCTCGGGCGAGCTCGCCTTCGCGTATTTCCTCGGCCACGCGCCGCGCGGCTTCTTCCCGCAGGGCAATGGCGGCGAGGCGGCCGTGCTGTTCTGCTTCGTCTTCCTGTACTTCGCCTGCGCCGGCGGCGGCCCGCTGAGCCTCGACGCGGTGTGGAAGAAGCGCTGATCCCGACCCGCGGCCGCAGCGGCGGCCGCGATCCGACCCCCGACGACCGGCGGACGACCGCCTCGCACAGGAGACCGTCATGATCGGTGTGCGCATCGCGATGGCCTGCTCGATCGCGGCCGTTCCGTTCGTCCTGCCGGCGCTGGCCTTCGACCCGCCCGGCCGAGCCGAGCGCGGCCGCGAGGCCGAGCGGCCCGGCCGGGCCGAGCCGGGACGCCCCGACACGGGGCGCCCGGATGCGGGGCGCCCGGACCCGGGACGCGCCGACGCGGGCCGGCCCGAGCCGGGCCCGGCGGTCGGCCGCCGCCCCGACGGTCCGCCCGGTCCGCCGCCGCCGGGCCCGCCCGGGCGGCCCGACGCGGTGTTCCGTCGCGACGTGATCGCGCCGACCACCAATGTGATCGCTCCGGACGTGGTGGCCCCGACCGTGGTGGCGCCGGGCGCCGGCCCCACCGGCGTCGTCGTCGCCCCCGGTCTTCGCGGCGGAGGCGGCGCTGCGCCGCCGCCGGCCCCAGCAGGGGCGGGCGTCGCGGCCGCCGGCTACCCGGCGCCGCCGCTGCCGCCCGGCGCGGTGCGCACGCTCCCGGACGGCAGCGTCTCGGCGGTGATGAACGGCACCCAGTATTTCCGCTACGGCCCGACCCTCTACCGCAGCGTCGCGTCGGGCGGCGAGGTCGTCTACGTCCCGGCCCAGTAGGGCGTGGCGCAGCGCCTCACACGCACCGGAGAGGCCACGACGAAAAAAGCCGGCCGCCCAGGGCGACCGGCTCGTTTCTTCGTGTGTCGCGCGAGCATCGCGCGACGCGCGCGATCAGCGCGAATAGTACTCGACGACCAGGTTCGGCTCCATGTGGGCCGCATAGGGGACGTCGCCCAGCGCCGGGATGCGGGCGAGCTTGGCCGTCATCTTCGAGTGATCGACCTCGATGTAGTCCGGCACGTCGCGCTCGGGGAGCTGGGTCGCCTCCAGCACGATGGCGAGCTGCTTCGACCGGTCCTTCACCTCGATCACGTCGCCGACCTTGCAGCGATAGCTCGGGATGTTGACGCGGCGGCCGTTCACCTTGACATGGCCGTGGTTGATGAACTGGCGGGCCGCGAACGGGGTCGCCACGAACTTGGCGCGGTACACCACCGCGTCGAGCCGGCGCTCCAGCAGGCCGATCAGGTTGGCGCCCGAGTCGCCCTTCATCCGGATGGCCTCGTCGTAGATGCCGCGGAACTGCTTCTCGGAGATGTTGGCGTAGTAGCCCTTCAGCTTCTGCTTGGCGCGCAGCTGAATGCCGTAGTCGGACAGCTTGCCCTTGCGGCGCTGGCCGTGCTGGCCCGGGCCGTACTCGCGGCGGTTCACCGGGCTCTTCGGACGACCCCAGATGTTCTGGCCCATCCGGCGGTCGATCTTGTACTTCGCTTCGATGCGCTTGGTCATCGCGTCCTCGTGGCGGGGTTGCGCCCGCCTTGTTGGTGATCGTCCCGCCGGCGGCGTCGCGGCCGGCCGGGACCATGAGGATCGCGCCCTTCCTTTGCTCCGGTTTTGGCCGGAACCGACAGGCCGCCGCCCTGCGCGGGCGGTCGCCACGGGTCGCGAAACGCCGCGCGGGCCGTGAGGCCCGCGTGACGGCACGGGTTTTAGGGGATCGGCCGGAAATGTCAAACCCGACGCTGCGGCCGCGGCCGGCCCCCCGGCCGGCCCGCGCCGTCTACTTCGCGGCGCAGACCAGCGCCTCCGGCGGCACCGAGCTGCCGTCGCGCCGGCAGACGCCCTCGCGCTCGTTGGCCCGTACCGGGGCGAGCGAGCCGAGCGGGCAGAACACCGTGACGACGAACTCGTTCGGATCGCAGGCGCAGCTCGCCCGGTCGCAGGCGATCTGGCGCAGCCGCGTGCCGGCCGCGCCCGCCGCACCGGCCGGGCCGGCGTCGCCCTTGGGACCGGCGGGACCGGCGGGGCCGGCCGCGCCGGGCGGACCGGGATCGCCCTTCGGGCCCTGCGGGCCGGCGACGCCGTCGCAGCCGGCGAGGGCGAAGGCGAGGACGAGGCCCAGCGCCGCCACCTTCGGAACACCACGGATCATTGCTCTTCCCCCTGAGATCGCTTCGACCGGCGGGCGTCCGGCCCGCCTCATCGGCCGGCGGCGCCGAGCGCCGCCGGCGCGTCGCGGCCGTCGCTCCCCGGCCGCGCCGCATCCTGCAGCCTCAGGCCGAAACCTTCCAGTGCGGCGACCAGGGCCGGCGCCGGGGGGCGCTGCGAGGTGAAGACGAAGCGGTCGGCGGCCGGCCGCGCGGCCTGCCCGGCCGGCGGGCCGCCCAGCAGGTCGACCACCCGCCGGGCGATCGCCGGGGCGGGATCGATCCAGTCGACGCTCCACGGGCTCGCCGCCCGCAGCCGGTCGAGCAGCAGCGGATAATGCGTGCAGGCGAGCGCGATGGTGTCGGTGCGGCGGCCGTCCTGGGCGACGAAGCAGGGCGCGATCTCGGCCGCCACGGCGGCCGCGTCGACCGGCTCGTCGCGCAGCGCCGCCTCGGCGATCGCCGCCAGATGGGCCGAGCCGACCAGCGTCACGGCGCAGCCCTGGCCGAAGTCGCGGATCAGCGCGCGGGTGTATTCGCGCTTCACGGTCGCCTCGGTGCCGAGCACCGAGACGAGCCTGCTGCGCGAGCCCGCGCAGGCCGGCTTGATGGCCGGCACGGTGCCGACGAACGGCACCGCATGGGCGGCGCGCAGATGCGGCAGCACCAGGGTGGAGGCGGTGTTGCAGGCGATCACCACGAGGTCGGGCCGCCAGCCTGCGATCAGCTCGCCCATCAGCGGCACCAGGCGGGCGATCAGCGCGGCCTCGCCGTGGCGCCCATAGGGGAAGAAGGCGTCGTCGGCGACGTAGACGTAGCCGGCGTCCGGGCGCGCGCGAACCACCTCGCGCAGCACCGTGAGGCCGCCGAGGCCGGAATCGAATACCAGGATGACGGGCCGGGCCGGCATTGCTTCGAGGAATCCTCCGTCCGTTCATGCTTGTAGCGCAATTCGCCGCAGCCCGACAGGCGCCCGCGGCAGGGCGGGGCTGCGCGGCCTCGGTCCGCCGAGCGCCATGCGGACCGTTATGGCGGGTTGCGGTGAAACGGTCGCACAAGCGTGAATGGCGGCGATGCACGGAATGCTTGTGTCATGAAACCGTCACCCGCATCCTCTGCCGGAGAGGCGCGCGGCATCGGGGGGGGGGACGGCCATGGCCAAGAACATCGTCCTGTTGTCCGACGGCACCGGCAACAGCGCGGCGAAGCTCAACAAGACGAACGTTTGGCGACTCTACGAGGCTCTCGATCTGCGCGATCCGAGCTGCCAGATCGCCGCCTACGACGACGGCGTCGGCACCTCGTCCTTCAAGCCGCTGGCGGTGCTGGGCGGCGTGTTCGGGGTCGGTCTCGCGCGCAACGTGCTCAGCCTCTACAAGTTCGTTTGCCGGAACTATCAGGAGGGCGACCGCATCTACGGGTTCGGCTTCAGCCGCGGCGCCTTCACGATCAGGATCGTCGCCGGTCTCATCGCGCGCGAAGGGCTTGTTCCGTGGACCGGTAGCGAGGCGGACCTCCAACGTGACGCAAAGGCCGTCTATCGAGAGTTCCGGCGGCGGTTCGAGACGACTCTCCGGGTGGAGAGGCCGTTTCGTGCACTCCGCGACCTCTTCGTGTCACGGCCGCCCGCGGAACGACGCCGGCCGCCGATCCACTTCCTGGGTGTGTGGGACACGGTCGCGGCGTATGGCGGGCCGATCGACGAGATCACGCGCGCGATCGACTACTGGCTGTGGCCGCTGTCGATGCCGGACCGGGTAATGTCGGCCAAGGTCCGGCGTGCCTGCCAAGCGCTCGCACTCGACGACGAGCGCCGCGCATTCTGGCCGTTGCTGTGGGTCGAGAAAGAGGTCGACGACGACGGCCGGCGCGCCGGAATGGAGGAGAACTGGTCCCCTCCGACGGTCCCTTATCCGCTGTCCGACATCGACCAGCAGCGGATGAGCCAGGTCTGGTTCGCGGGCATGCACTCCGACGTCGGCGGCGGGTATTGGCGCGACGGGCTGTCCTACATCACTCTCGACTGGATGATGAGCCGCGCGATCGTCTACGGCCTCGACCTCCGGCGCGCCGAGGCGAGGCGGCTGCGGCGTTTCGCGAACCCCAATGACAAGTCGAACGATTCCCGTCGCGGACTCGGCGGATACTACCGCTACCAACCGCGGCGGATGGAGATGCTCTACGGCGACGAGGCGAAGCCGAGGCTCGGTCAGGATTTTTCACGCTTCGCGACCGCGGTCGCGAAGCACCGACCGCCGGGATCGCGGAGCGCGCGCGACCCGGCCCGGTGGGCCCCCCGGACCCGTGGTCCCACGGATGCCGCCCCTCCGATGATCCACGAATCGGTGTTCGCGCGGATCAAGACCTGCGCGGACGGCTACAGCCCGATCGTGATCCCGGCCGAATACCGCGTCACCACGCGGGCCGGCGAGGTGCTGTCCGAGACGTTCGAAAGCGACGGCCAGGCCGTGGCGCGGGCTCGGCGGCAGGAGCGCGCTTGGAACTGGGTCTGGCTGAAGCGGGTGGTTTATTTCGTCACGGTTCTGGTGTCGGCTATGCTCGCTGCCGCGCCCGCGCTGGTGCTGAAATGGCCGGGTGACGGAGAGCGGAGCCTCGCCGCGCCGCTCATCCCCGTGGTCGATCTGATCGGCGGGGTTCTGCCGGGGCTCGCGTCGCCGTGGGTGGACGCCTTCCGGCAGCGCCCCGAGTGGCTGCTCTACGGCGGCGTGGCGCTGGGCGTGCTGCTCTACGTCGGCGGACGGCTGCAGCGCCGGATCTTCGACGTGGTGCGGAACATCTGGCGTCGCTCGCTCGCCGGCGGCGAAGCGCCCGAGGTGCCGGTGCCGAGCGACTGGCTGTACCGGTTGCGGACGTCCGAGGCCTACATCGCGACCTTCCAGATGCTCAGACGATGGGTGTTGCCCGTGATCGCCCTGGTCGTCATCGTCTGCGGACTGGGGGTCGGCGCGAGCCGCGTCCTGTTCGCGATCGGCGACTCGATCGGCCTGGTGTGCCCAGAACCTAAGGGCTCCGCGGCGGAGCGGCAGACGGCGGAATTCGACACCAAGAGTCTCTGCCATCCGACCGGCTTCACGGTGGCCAAAGGGCAAAGCTACCGCCTGATGCTCACGGTGACGCGCCCGTTCGTCGACGGTCACGGTCCGAAGGAGGCCGGCGCAGCGAATATTGCGACCGACCCCAACGGGTTCGGGTTCGAGAAGATGGTCTGGCAGCAGTTTCTCGGCCTGCCGCTGCGGCGGCTGATCGCGTCGAACTGGTTCAGGGTCGTGGCGCGGATCGGGCGCCACGGCCTCGACGAGCAGCCGCTGGACTTCGAGGCAGCGCCGGACGGAAGGACATTCGTGACGACCTTTGCGGCGCGGTCGGACGACGAACTGTACCTGTACGTCAACGACGCCGTGATCGCCTTACCCGGATATGTCGACTGGTTCTACCGCCACAACAATTCCGGCGCCGCCAAGGTCGCGCTCGAGCCGGTGAAGTGACACGGTCAGGCCGGCGCCGAAGTGAGGCCCGCGCCTCTGAGCGGGCCACCGCTCACGGCGCGGCGTCGCGTCCGAACAGCACGCCGGCGAGGGCCGTGAGGGCGACCAGGATCAGGAAGCCGTTGACGGCGATCAGCAGGGCCGGGGGCAGGCGGGGCGTGTCGGGGCGGGGCGGCGGCGGGCCGGGGCGCATCTGGCGCCACACCGCGGCGGCGAAGCAGAAGGCGCTGAACAGCACCAGCACCGAGCCGGTGGAGAGGATCATCCACTGCGGCACGACGCCTTCGAGCAGCGCCTTGGCGCCGATGCCGCTCGCCAGCGCGGCGAGGCCGGTGCGCACCCAGGCCGCATAGGTGCGCTCCGCCGCGAACAGGGTGCGGTCGGCGGCGAGCTCGGTGCGCCGGTCGGCCGAGCCGGCCATCTGGCCAGTCGCGCCTTCCATCCGCGCCGTCGAGCCCTCCATCCAGGCCGCGCTGGTCTTCAGCTTGTCGGTGCCGCGGTCGACGGCGGCGTCGACGCGGGTGTCGGATGGCGTCATGGCGAGCCCGGGCTGGAGAGTCCGAGCGCCAACGCGACGGCGCGGGCCGGGGTTCCGACCCGTCGCGCCCGTCCATCCCGCTCCTTGCTGCCGGGGGCGCCGCGCGGCGCACGGCCGCCCCGAGGCGCCGCAGCTCGTGCGGCGCCCGTCCGCGTCATCCGCGGATGTTGTAGCCGCCGTCGATGTAGTGCACGCCGCCCGTCACGTTGCCGGCGCGGCCGGCCAGGAACGCCGCGTAGGCGCCGACGTCGTCGATGCTGGCGAGCTCCTGGGTCGGGGCCCGCTCCATGGCGCGCTCCAGCAGCTCGTCGAAGGCCGGGATGCCGGAGGCGGCGCGGGTGCGCAGCGGTCCGGGCGAGAGCGCGTTGACGGAGATCTTCTTGGCGCCGAGCTCGGCCGCCATGTAGCGGGTCACCGACTCGAGCGCCGACTTGACCGGCCCCATGACGTTGTAGTGGTCGACCACCTTCTCGGCGCCGTAGAACGACACGGTCAGGCAGGCGCTGCCCGGCGCGAGCAGCGGCTCCATCGTGTGCACCAGCCGCACGAACGAGTAGACCGAGATGTCCATCGCGGTGAGGAAGCCGTCGCGCGAGCAGTCGAGGACCCGGCCGTGCAGATCGTCGCGCGGGCAGAACGCCACCGAGTGCAGGCAGATGTCGAGACTGCCCCAGGTGCGCGCGATGGTGTCGCGGAGCGCGCCGAACTGCGCGTCGTCGCGCACCTCGAGCGGCAGGAACAGCGTGGCGCCGAGCGCCTCGGCGAGCGGGCGCACATAGGGCGCCACCTTCTCGTTGGCGTAGGTGATCGCCAGCTCGGCACCGAGCTCGCGAAAGGCCTTGGCGCAGCCATAGGCGATCGACTGGTCGTTGGCGATTCCGACCACCAGGGCCTTCTTGCCGGCGAGAGAGATCATCGAGAGAATCCGTATCTGTCTGGAGGAGGCAGCAGACCGCAGGCCGGCGGCGGACGTCGCCGGGCGCGAGCTGGAGCAGCGCGCATCGCCCCACGCCGGCGGCTCGCCGGGTGCGCCGATGCGACCGGTTCGACGACGCGGCATCGGGCGCGAGGCCCGATGCGCGTGACGCTGTCGCGGGTCTAGGTCACGTCGCTCATCGACTGCTCCCTTGCCGCCTGCGTGTGCGACGGTGACGATTCCCGTGACCGCCCTCGTCGTGTCCGCCCCTCCGTAGCGGCACATGCTGCACTGCGAAAAGTATCTTACGGTTACATCGGCCCGGGAGCCCGGATCCGCGCGCCGCACGGCCCGCAGGCAGTGGTTCCCCGCATTGACTCGCCATCGTTTCCGCCCCGCAATCCCGCCGGAAATCTGCGGTGGAGAGCATGGCGCTGTTGGAGACGACGACCACGACGCGACCGGAGCCGGTCGGTTTCGACCCGGAGGAGGTCGGCGCGGTCCTGTCCCGTACGATCGCGAGTCCGGAGTTCGTCGCGTCGCCCCGCATGGCGACGCTGCTCGCGTTCCTGGTCGGCGAATGGCTCGCCGGGCGCGAGAAGTCGATCAAGGAATACGGGATCGCGCTGTCGGTGTTCGGCAAGGACGCCTCGTTCGATCCGAGCAGCAACGCGGTGGTGCGGGTCGAGGCCGGACGGCTGCGCCGCCTGCTCGCCGAATACGCGCGCGGCTCCGGCGCCGGCCAGCCGGCGGTCCTGCACATTCCGAAGGGATGCTACGTTCCGCGTCTCGTGCATCCGTCGCACGGCGGCACCACCAGATGCGAGCCGGCGCCGGCCGCCACGTCGCCGTGCCGCCATCACGTCACGGTGGTGTCGTGCGGGCTGTGCAGCGACGACGGCAGCGGGCCGGGCGATTCGATCCACGAGGCGTTTCCGGCCTTCCGCGAGCATTGCGCGCGGATCACCGAGGCGTTCGGCGGACGGCTCGCGGAGGAGGGGGCCGATCGCTTCGTCGCGTTCTTCGGCTGGCCGCAGTCGCTCGAGCACGCGGCGCATCGCGGCGTCATGGCCGCCATGGAGATCGTCACGGCGCTGAACGATCATCCCGTCCTGTCCGGAGCGGCGGCGCGCGCCGGCGTCGCCACCGGATGGGCGGTGAGCGGGTCGATCGGCGGCTCGCCGAACCGGGTGGCGCCGGCCCTGCTGGGCGACGTCGTCGGGATGGCCACGACGATCTTCTCGCACGCGCCGCCGCGCGGCGTTCTCGTCTCCGACGCCACGCGCCGGCTGACGCCGCGGATCTGCCAGACCGAGACGGCGGCCATGCAGCTCGCCTCCGGCGGCACGGCGTGGCGGGTGACCGCGGTCAGTCCGCTCGGCGACGTGCTTCCGCACATCGGCGCGTCGCCGCTGATCGGCCGTCAGCACGAGCTCGGCCTGCTGCGCGGACGCTGGTCGCGCGTCGTCGCCCGCGAGGGCCAGGTCGCCGTCGTCACCGGCGAGCCGGGAATCGGCAAGTCGCGTCTCGTCCAGGAGCTGTGGGCGACGATCGAGAGCCAGGCGGCGGAGCGCTGGCTGCTGCGCGCGCTGCCGACCGACCGCGGCTGCTCCTTCGCGCCGATCCGCAAGCGGGTCGCCGAGGCGGCGAGCATCGGCAAGGACGACGACACGCCGGCCATCCTCGACAAGCTCGCGGCGCTGCTCCGGCGCGCCGACGAGACGGACGCGCTCGCCCAGCCGCTGCTCGAATCGCTGTTCGGCCTGCCCGAGGACGGCCGGCTGGCCGACCTCCCGGCGCGGCAGCGCAAGGACCTGACGCTGGCGCTGCTCGTGCGGCTGACGCTCGGCGCGGCACGGCGCGGGCCGCTGCTGCTCGTCGTCGAGGACGCCCACTGGCTCGATCCCTCGACCCGCGAGTTCGTCCATCTGCTGGCGCGCACCATCGCGACGGCGCCGGTCTTCCTGGTCGTCACCACGCGGCCGGAGGCGGAGGCCTGCATCCGCCGGCTGCCGCGCGCGACGGTCCTCGAGCTGGCGCCGCTCGGAAACAGCGACGCCGAGCATCTGATCGACGAGATCGTCGGCCCCGGCGCGATCACGCCGGACTGCCGCGGCTCGATCGTCGAGAAGGCCGAGGGCATCCCGCTGTTCATCGAGGAGCTGGCCCGGACCGTGGTCGCGCCCGGCACGCCGCCCGACGGCGTCCCCGGCAGCCTCATCGACCTGTTCATGGCGCGGCTCGACCGCCTGGGCGACAACCGGCTGCTGGCCCAGATGGCCTCGGTGATCGGCCGCGACTTCCAGGGCGACTTCCTGGCCGCGCTCCTCGACGTGCCGTCGGCCACCTTCGCCACGGCGATCCGCCAGCTGATCGAGGACGAGATCCTCCTGCCGGTCGTCGACGACTGCAACGGCTTCCTGTGCTTCCGCCACATCCTGCTGCGCGACGCCGCCTACGAGTCGATCCTGCCGCAGCAGCGGCGGGCCTTTCACGAGCGCATCGCCCGCGCGCTCTCGACCCGGACGCGCTTCGCGGTGGACCGCCGCCCCGAGTTCATCGCCTCGCATTTCGACAAGGCGGACCGCCCGCACGAGTCGGCGCCGCTGTGGTTCGAGGCCGGCCAGGCCGCCATGCGGGTCTTCGCCAACGAGGAGGCGCAGCACCACCTCGAAGCCGGCCTCAAGGCGCTGGACCGCATTCCGGCGGCCGAGCGCCCGAAGCGGCTCGAGGCCGACATCCTCACCGCGCTCGGCGTGGTGATCCGCATCACCAAGGGCTACGGCGCCTCCGGCCTCTATCCGCTCTACAAGCGGGCCCGGACGCTGTGCCGCGAGTTCGGCACCCGCGAGCAGGAGGCCGCCGCCTTCGCCGGCTGCTGGACCTATCTGGCCGGTCGCGGCAAGTGGGAGGAGGCGACCGATCTGGCCCGCAACTGCGCCAACAACGCGGCGCGGGCCCGCAACGCCAACCTGCTCCTGGAGGCGCGGCGGATGATCGGGACGAGCGCCCTCTATCAGGGCCGCCTCGTCACGGCGCGCGCCTGGCTCGACAAGGTGCTGCTCCGCTACGACATCCGCCGCTACAAGCCGTCGCACGGCTACGACGCCGGGGTCGCGGCGGCCGCCTACAGCGCCTGGGCGCTGTGGCTGCAGGGAGACGAGACGGCGGCGACCGCCGCTGCGAGCCGCGCGCTGACCACCGCGGCCGCGCAGAACCACGCGCCCAGCCAGGCGATGGCGCTCGGGTGGCACGTGATCCTCGACATCCTGCGCGGCGCGATCGACAGCGCCGCCGAGCACGGCGGACAGCTGCGCAAGCTCAGCGACGAGCACGGCTTCGCCCACTGGCGTCCGCTCGGCGACTTCGGCGTGGCGTGGCACGCGCTGCTCCGCCTCGGCGACCGCGCGGCGCTCGCCACCATGTCGTCGGCGATCGACGACTTCCGGCGGCTGTGGGGCGGCTTCCTGTCGCCGATCCTGTGGATCACGATGGCGCAGGGCCATCTCGGCGGCGATCACGAGCGCGGGCTGGCGGCGATCGACGCCGCCTGGTCGTTCTCGGCGTCGCAGAGCGAGCATCTGTGGGACGCCGAGATCCTGCGCGTCAGCGGCGAGTTCGCGCTGGCCGAGGCGACTCCCAACTACGACTCGGCGATCCGCCATTTCCGCCAGGCGATCAGTGTCGCGCGGGCCCAGGACGCCGTCGCGCTGGAGCGCCGCGCCGCCGCCCGGCTGGCCGAGGTGGAGGCGTGCCGGGCCGGCGAGGCCGCCCCGCTGCTCAAGCGAACGGCCTGACGCGGCCCGCCGCGCCGGCGCCTCGGTGTCGGGAGAGGGCGCGGGGCGGCGACGCGACGGCCGCTCCGCGCCTTTCGTCATGTCCGGCGTCCGGCCGGACCGGGGACCCGCGGCTTCAGCCCGCCTTGCGGCGCACGACCGGCCACTTGTCGAAGAACGTGTTGAACACCAGGAACACCATCAGCAGGGCGAACTGGCCGGCGAGCACGCCCATCATCGGAATGCCGAGCCCGAGATCGTTGCCGGCGAACGGCAGCAGCGTGTAGGCGTGGAGCCAGCCGAAGCCGAAGACGGTGCCCAGCACCAGCCAGATCACGACCCGGACCGCGACCCGCAGGCGGACGTCCGCCACCAGGTCGGGACCCGGATAGTCGTCGAACAGATGGTGCCAGCACAGCATCGTGACGATCAGCGACAGCTCGAGCGAGGCAGCGGTCACGTAGGGGTTGACGCCGGGATTGATCTGGAAGCTCCGGGCCAGCCATGCGTAGAACTCCGGCATCGCGATGCCGCCGCAGACGAGCGCGATGGCGAGCCCGGAGAGCCCCATCCACGGCTGCCTGCCGGTGATCGCCTTGTAGGGATAGCCCTCGCCGCCCTCGGCCGGAATCAGGAACCAGAAGATGAAGCCCTGGCAGAAGGCGAGCACCTGCGGCCACGAGCCGAGCGGCTGCGCGACGATCCGGTGGCCGCCCATGTCGAGATGGAAGAAGCTCGGCACGAACAGCGCCATCCACACGATCAGCGCGACCGCCGTGCTGGTCGCCATCAGGCCGACGCCGTCGAGCGGCGGCGGGACCTTGCCGGCCCAGGGCTTCTTCTGGAACAGCGACACGAAGGGGATCTGGGCGATGATCACCGGCAGGACGTAGAAGTTCGACGCCTCCCAGCCTTCGAGCGCGAGCTTCAGCTCGTCGGGCGTCCGCGGGGCGAGCAGGATGCGCAGGTTGAACGGCGTCCACCAGAGTCCGATCAGGCCGACCAGCGCCAGGAAGCCGGCGATTCCGCACACCACGCTGACGCCCGTGTACCACACGCCCGCCAGCGGCTGCGCCGTGCCGAAGCGGTACTTGCCGTAATTGCCGAAGATCAGCGTCTGCCAGATCCAGGCGCAGATCGCGCACCAGAAGAACGTGCCTTCGGCGAACACGCCGACGAACTTCCGGGCGAGCGCGGGATCGGCGCTCGCCAGTCCCTCGGCCGCCGTGAAGCCGATGAACCACTTGGCCAGCGTGCCCCAGAGCGGCCAGTAGATCACGGCGAACGCGAAGCAGAGCAACACGCCGGTCGCTCCGATGGACAGCTTGCCGCTGATCTGAAATCTCTCGGCTCTCGTCGAGATCGCATCTGTCATGCTCGTCTCCTGCGCGCGGGACGACGCTTCGCCGCCCGCCTCCCAAACCGGTTGTCGGATAGACGCGCGGATGATGGAGAGCCCGCCGGGGCCGCAGAAGTAACTTACGGTTAGGACGATCGTGCCCTGTCGGGAACGGGGGAGGCGGCGGCCGGTGGCGGGACGCGCGGTGGTCCGGGGCGGGCCGCGGTGCCGGCCCGCACCGCGGCGCGCCGGGCGCAACGAGGCGGGGCGTGGTCTAACCGTAACATACTTCTCGCGGCGCACCCGCCTCGATACCCAGGGACCCGGAACCGACGGACGGAATGTTCGCGGTCGACGCCGGCTTCACACACGTTCGCTGGAACGGAGCAGTCGATGAGCAAAGTGATGCAGTTGGACGACGCCATGCGGCGCGTCTCCCGAGGCAGCCGATTGATGATCGGGGAATTCGTCGGTGCGGCGGAGCCGATCAGGTGTATCGAGTGGCTGGTCGAGCACGAGGTCGGCGACCTCACGCTGATCGCCCTCACGCCGGGCATGACCGGCGGCTTCGGCAAGGGGCACCTCTACGCCAAGGGACTGGTCAAGGAGCTGATCTCCAGCCACGTCGCCACCACGACCGAGTCGTCCGACGCCTATCTGGCCGACAAGCTGATGGTCCGTCAGTTCTATCCGATGGGCACGGTCGCCGAGAAGGTGCGGGCCGGCGCGATGGGGCTCGGCGGCGTGCTGGTGCCGGTCGGCATCGGCATCCTCGACCAGCCCGGACTGTTCCCGCAGCTGACCGAGCCCAAGCCGAAGATCACGCTGAACGGCAAGGAGTACTTCGTCGAGGAGGCGCTCCGCGCCGACGTCGCGCTGGTCAAGGGCTGGCGCGCCGACCCGCTCGGCAATGTCGAGTTCCGTTACACCAGCGCGCAGAACCAGTGCGACATCGCGATGGCGGCCGACTACGCCATCGTCGAGGTGAACGAGATCGTGCCGGTCGGCACCATCCCGCCCGACCGCGTCGGCATCCCCGGACCGTTCATCGACGCCGTGGTGCAGGGCCAGACGCTGGCCGAGCAGCAGGACCACTACCGCAACCACTGGATCAAGCTCGGCCGTCTCGCGCCGGTCGCCGCCTGAGGAGTGCCCGTCATGGACGCGAAGGTTTCTGTCCGCCCCGGCTCGCCGGACCTCGCCCGTCTCAGCCCGCGCGAGATCATCGCCCGCCGCTGCGCCGCCGAGGTGAAGGACGGCGAGGTCGTCAATCTCGGCTTCGGCATCCCGACCCTCACCTCGAACTACCTGCCGAAGGGCATGTCGGTGATCTTCCACGCCGAGAACGGCTGCTTCGGCTTCGGCGCCAAGCCGGGGACGCTCGACGCCGACAGCGACATCACCAATGCCGGCTGCGAGCCGATCACGCTGCTGCCCGGCGCCTGCGTGATGCCGCTGACCACCTCGTTCGGCGCGATGCGCAACGGCTTCATCGACATCACCGTGCTGGGCGCCCTCGAGGTCGACCAGGAGGGCAACCTGGCCAACTGGGCGGCCAAGCGCAACGGCCACTGGTGGCCCGGACCGGGCGGCGCCATGGACCTGTGCTACGGCGTCAAGCGGGTGATCGCGGCGCTCCAGCACATCGACAAGGCCGGCGACAGCAAGGTCAAGCGCCGCTCGACCCTGCCGCTCACCGGCACGCGCTGCATCAAGGTCATCGTCACCGACAAGGCGGTGTTCGACGTGAAGCCGCAGGGCGGCCTGATCCTGCGCGAGGCGTTCCCGGGGCTCGGGGTCGAGGACATCCGCGCCATCACCGAGGCCGAGTTCGAGGTCGCGCCGGACTTCGGCCCGATGAAGCTCGGCCTGAACTGACACCTTCCGCCGATTCCGAATCAGTCCGTCACCCCGAAGTGCTCGCCTCTGTCCGGGCGAGCGCCCAGGGGCGACGGCCCGGGCCGCTCGTCCCTCGAGCTCGCCGTCGGCGGGCACCGCGGGACGACGGGAGCGGGTCGCGTCGACCGGACGACGCTCCGGCCCGGCCGCTGCAAGATCACGAGGTTTGCAATGCCTGTCGTCGAATGGTTCTACGACGTCATCTCTCCGTTCGCCTACATCCAGCAGGAGCAGTTCCATCGTCTGCCGCCGGACGTCGAGGTCGTGCCGAAGCCGATCGTGCTCGGTGCCATCCTGGATCACTGGAAGACCAAGGGCCCGGCGGAGATTCCGACCAAGCGCACCTTCACCTACCGGATCGCCCAGCAGCGGGCGATCGAGCGGAACGTGCCCTACAAGACGCCGCCCGCCCATCCGTTCAATCCCATCCGGGCGCTGCGCCTGGCGGTCGCGGTCGGTGCGACGGTGGAGACGACGCGGACCATCATGCGCTTCATCTGGCGTGACGGCGGCGACGTCAACACGCCGGACGGATGGGCCGAGCTGTGCGCGCGGCTCGGCGTCTCGCCGACCGACGAGGCGTTCATCTCCAGCGACGCGGTGAAGAGCGGGCTGCGGGCCAACACGGATCGCGCCGTCGCGCTCGGCGTCTTCGGGGTTCCGACCTTCCACCTGAACGGCGAGCTGTTCTGGGGCGAGGACGCCACCGGCCTGTTCCTCTCCTATCTCGCGCAGCCCACGCTGTTCGAGACGGGTGAATGGGCCCGGATCAGCAATCTGCCGGTCGGCATCCAGCGCAAGGCCGCCTGAACCGCTCGACCGAATCCCCCCGCGCGCGGGTGTCGACGGACCACACACCGCCGGCGCCCGCCGCTCTCCCCGCCGCAAGGCTCGAAGGATCGTCTGCGCCGTCTCCGCCTGCCGCGCGGACGGGCGGGACATGGAGTCGAAAGATGTCGTCTGTGGTTCGTCGGATCGGTGTCGTCGGTGCCGGCACGATGGGTAACGGGATCGCGCAGCTGTTCGCGGCCGCCGGCCATCCGGTGACGATGTGCGATCTCAAGCCCGAGTTCCTCGACCGGGCGATGGCGACGATCGCCCGCAACCTCGACCGCCAGGTCGCCCGCAGGACGCTCGACGTGGCGGACCGCGACGCGGCGCTGGCGCGGATCGGCCCGACCACCGCGATGGCGGATCTCGCCGACTGCGACGTGGTGATCGAGGCGGTGCTGGAGGACTTCACCACCAAGGGCGCGGTGATCCGCCAGCTCGACGCGATCTGCCGCCGCGACGCGATCCTCGCCACCAACACCTCGTCGATCTCGGTGACGCAGCTCGCCGCCGTCTCGACCGCGCCGGAGCGGGTGGTCGGCATGCACTTCTTCAATCCGGTGCCGATGATGGAGCTGGTCGAGATCATCCGCGGCCTGCAGACCGGGGACGCCGCCTGCGACACCGTCGTCGCGCTGACGCGAGCCGTGGGCAAGACGCCGAAGCTCGCCCGGGACAGCTTCGGTTTCGTCGTCAACCGCGTGCTGGTGCCGATGATCAACGAGGCGATCAACTGCGTCTACGAGGGGATCGCGTCGGCCGAGGACGTCGACGCGATGATGAAGCTCGGCGCCAACCATCCGATGGGGCCGCTGGCGCTCGCCGACCTGATCGGCCTCGACATCGTGCTCGACATCATGGAGACGCTGAGCCACGGCTTCGAGGATCCGAAGTATCGCCCGAGCCCGCTGCTCAAGCAGATGTGCGACGCCGGCTATCTCGGCCGCAAGAGCGGCCGCGGCTTCTTCACCTACGCGCCCTCCCGCTAGGGCCGATCGGGCCGCCGGTCGCGCCGGCGGCGCGACCGTGCCGCGCGGCCCGCGTCACGAGGACTGTCCATGTCGTACAAGACCATCATCGTCGAGTTCGTCGGCCGGGTCGCGGTCATCCGCCTCAACCGGCCGGAGGCGCTCAACGCCATCAACTCCGAGCTGATCGGCGAGTTGAGCGCCGCTCTGCGCGGCTGCGAGGCGGCCCCGTCGATCGGCTGCGTCGTCATCACCGGATCCGAGAAGGCGTTCGCGGCCGGGGCCGACATCCGGGAGATGGCGGACAAGTCGTTCTCCGACGTGCTGCTCGGCGACTTCGCCGCGACCTGGGACTGCATCGCCCATGTGCGCAAGCCGGTGATCGCCGCGGTGGCGGGGTTCGCCCTCGGCGGCGGCTGCGAGCTCGCCATGCACTGCGACATGATCGTCGCGGCCGACACCGCACGGTTCGGCCAGCCGGAGATCAAGCTCGGGATCATCCCGGGAATCGGCGGCACGCAGCGGCTGACCCGCGCGGTCGGCAAGGCGAAGGCCATGGATCTGTGCCTGTCCGGCCGGATCATGGACGCGGCCGAGGCGGAGCGGTCGGGGCTCGTCGCGCGCGTCGTGCCGCTCGCCGACCTGATGACCGAGACGATGAAGACGGCCGAGGCCATCGCCGCGATGCCGCTCGCCGCGCTGCTGCTCGCCAAGGAGGCGGTGAACCGCGCCTTCGAGAGCTCGCTCGCCGAAGGCCTCGCCTTCGAGCGCCGCGCCTTCCACGCGCTGTTCGCGACCGACGACCAGAAGGAGGGGATGGCCGCCTTCATCGACCGCCGCCCGCCGCATTTCGCCGGGGCCGACGCCGTCGCCGCGCGGCCGTGAGGGGCGGGGCGTCCGCCTGCGACGGCTTCGAGAGACGTCCGGGCCGTCCCGGAGCGACGCGTCGGCGGCGAGCCCGGGACCATACACGGTCCGTCGTGAGCCACTGATGCCGGAGGTGTGGAGTCCGGCCCGCGGACGGGCGGATCATGCACTTGGCGCGTTCCCGCGGAAGCGGGACACCAGGTCGCCACGACCTGCCGCCCCTGGGTCCCCGCCTTCGCGCCAGGGCATGCAAAGATTTCAGAAAGCGCCGGCGAATTCACGTTGTCTCGGCCGGAAAGCTACGGCGTGCCGGGTGCTCCGCCTTCACGGAGCACGACCGACAGGAGGCTCGATACCTCGACCTGGCGCCGACGAGATCGAGCCCGCGCACGACGAGTCGGACCGTGTGATACCAACGGCCCTGAACCCTGACCCCGTCGTCCTGAGGTGCCCGGCGCAGCCGGGCCTCGAAGGATGCGGCCCGGGCCGTCGCCCTTCGAGGGCTGCGCTTCGCGCAGCCACCTCAGCGACTGTGTTGGTCCTCAAGGGTGATCCGATGTCTTCAGGATCGTCCGCGCGCGGCGCCGGAGAACAGGACGCGCGCGGGCATCTCAGGGCCCCTGGTCTTTGCGATGCCGATATCGGATTTCGAGGTCGGCCAGCACCTCGTCGGCTGGAATCAGGGGCTCGGTGCCGCCGCGGACCCGGCCGTAGGTCGGGCCGACCTCGTCGCAGAGCCACCGTTCGATGGTCGTGTCCTGTGCCTGGAGTGCGCGGAGGCGGTCGCTGACGACGGCGCTCTCGTCCATGTAGGCACCCGAGCCGACGCGCTCCTCCACGAGGCGTGCCAGCTCGTCCGACAATGTCACGGTCAGGGATTTGGGCGCGTCGAGGCCTCCCTCTCTCCGCGAGTCTCGGCTCGGCGTGAGCCGGCGTAAACGGCCCTTGTCAGCTTCGTCCGAACACCCGCCGGAAGATCGTGTCGACGTGCTTCAGGTGCCAGCCGAGGTCGAACTGGGCCTCGATCTCGGCGTCGGAGAGCTTCGTGCGCACGTCCGGATCGGCCTTCAGCAGGGCCATGAAGTCGTTCGACTCGCCGCCCCACACCTTCATGGCGTTGCGCTGCACCCAGGCGTAGGAGTCCTCGCGGCTGACGCCCTTCTGGGTCAGCGCGATCAGCACGCGCTGCGAGTGCACGAGGCCGCCGAGGCGGTCGAGATTGCGCTTCATGTTGTCCGGATAGACCAGCAGCCTGTGGATCAGGCCGGTGAGCCGGACGAGGGCGAAGTCGAGCGTCACGGTCGAGTCGGGGCCGATCATCCGCTCGGCCGAGGAGTGCGAGATGTCGCGCTCGTGCCACAGCGCGACGTTCTCCAGGGCCGGCGTCACATAGGCCCGCACCATGCGGGCGAGGCCGGTGAGGTTCTCGGACAGCACCGGGTTGCGCTTGTGCGGCATCGCGGACGAGCCCTTCTGGCCGGCCGAGAAGAACTCCTCGGCCTCCAGCACCTCGGTGCGCTGCAGGTGGCGGATCTCGATCGCCAGCCGCTCGACCGACGACGCCACCACGCCGAGCGTGGCGAAGAACATGGCGTGGCGGTCGCGCGGGATCACCTGGGTCGACACCGGCTCGACGGAGAGCCCCATCCTGGCGGCGACGTGCTCCTCCACCCGCGGGTCGACCTGGGCGAAGGTGCCGACCGCGCCCGAGATGGCGCAGGTCGCGACCTCCTTGCGGGCCGCGACCAGCCGGGCGCGGGCCCGCGAAAACTCCGCATAGGCGCCGGCGAGCTTGAGCCCGAACGTGGTCGGCTCGGCGTGGATGCCGTGCGAGCGGCCGATGGTCGGCGTCAGCTTGTGCTCGAAGGCGCGGCGCTCCAGCGCGGCCAGCAGGGCGTCGACGTCGGCGATCAGCAGGTCGGCGGCGCGGGCGAGTTGCACGCCCAGGGTGGTGTCGAGCACGTCCGAGGAGGTCATGCCCTGGTGGACGAACCGCGCCTCGGGGCCGACGATCTCGGCCAGATGGGTCAGGAAGGCGATGACGTCGTGCTTGGTGACGCGCTCGATCTCGTCGATGCGGGCGACGTCGAACACCGCGTCCTTGCCCTTCGCCCAGATGGTCCTCGCCGCCTCGGCCGGCACGATGCCGAGCTCCGCCATGGCGTCGGCCGCGTGCGCCTCGATCTCGAACCAGATCCGGTAGCGGGTCTGCGGGTCCCAGATGGCGGCCATCTCGGGGCGGGTGTAACGCGGAATCATGGACGCACTCGCTCGTTGCCCGACGCGGGCACCCTGGAGCGGGCCCGCGACATCGTCGCCGCGCTCTAGCAGATCGGCCGCGTCCGGGCCACGGCGTCGTCCGGCGGCCAGCGTCCGGCGGCCAGCGTCCGGCATCAGGCGGCCGGCGAGTCGCGCCGCGGTGGCGGTCGGCCGGCGCGGAGGAGGGTGGGGGCCGATCGAAACCCGGGGCCCCCGTGGCGTCGGCGCCGCGCGGCCGCCGCGGACACCGCCCGCAGCGGCGTCCCGTAATCCCCCGGCATGACGGGCATAGCGCGGTCGCACTATGTATTCATGGACGTTGACACCTGGGGGCGTCAAGTTAGCATGACATCAGTACGGTGTAGTATCGCCGACGAGGACAGAACTTTCAATATTTGCTGCGTTGATCGTTTCCGGAGTACTCGCTTCTGCTTTGCCGTTCCCGGTCGGGGCCGGCGCGTGGAAGAGGTTTGTATATTGCGTACACGGGTATGAAGACGATCTCCGGCCGAAATCGAGCGCGGCGAATACGGTCCCCAGGGTGCCACACCGTTCGGATGTCTCGCCCGGCTCGCCGGGTGGACAGGAGGCCGTGGCGATCGTGCCACGGCAAACCCGCCGTACGGGCGTCGAGGCGTCCCGCGGCAACCCTGATGGGAGGGTAGTTAAGATGGCTGACCCGACTCGGAGCCTGTCCGGCCTGACCGAACAGGAAGCTGTCGAGTTCCACTCGCAGTTCAAGACCACCTTCAGCGCCTTCGTCGTGATCGCGGTTCTCGCCCACGTTCTCGTGTGGGCGTGGAAGCCGTGGTTCTGACCGGGAGGAACCGACATGTCGAACCCGCAAGACGACTACAAGATCTGGCTGGTGATCAACCCGTCGACCTGGCTGCCGGTGATCTGGATCGCCGCGCTCGTGATCGCGGTCGCGGTCCACGCGTTCGTGCTCAACAACCCGCGCTACAACTTCATCGACGCCAAGACGGCGGCCGAGAAGGTCGTGGCGAAGTGATCTAGTCGAGCGCCCCGGACCGGCCGTCTGCGCGGCCGAGCCCCGAGGCATCGACCTCCTAGAGGTGTCGTCCCGTCGGACGGAGCCCGGGTCGTCGGCTGCATCCCGCCGCGGCCCGGGTCCCGGGATCCCCCGCCGGGGCGTGCCGCTGCCGGTGGACCGTTCACGCGGGGTCGGGCGCTCTCCGACCCGCCCCGTCGTGACCGGTCCTTCGGCGCGTCGATCAGGACCCGCGCCACCGCCGGGCCTCGCGACGGGACTCTCGCGACGGGACTGCCGTCGTCGCGGCGTCCCGCGCGGCGGGCCCGCCGGAACGGCCCCGCCAGGGGAGCCGGCCACAGGGCAGACCCCATGGCAGGCCACATGGCAGGCCACAGAGGGGCCGGCGAAGACGTCTTTCGGCTGGCCGCGGGCGCGAGATCGGCGTATCATTTTACCTGGAGCGTGCGTCCTGCGGGGCGGAGAGCGGGCGGCGACCATGCGTCACGTCGCCAGACTGCTGGAGACACTCTCGTCGCTGCCGTTGAACGTCGCGGTGCTCGACCCCGACGGCACGATCAGCGAGGTGAATGCCGCGTGGCGCGACTTCGGCCTCGCCAACGGCCTGCGCACGCCCGACGCCTGCCGCGGCACCAACTATTTCGACCTGTGCGAGGCCGACATGGCGCATGCGCTGCGCGAGCTCGTCGCCCGGCGGCGCGACGTCTTCACCTGCGTCTATCCCTGCCACGCCCCCGAGCGGACCCGCTGGATCCTGCTGGTCGCGCTGCCGCTCGCGGCGTCCCCGCCGACCGGTCTGATGGTGATGCATCTCGATCTCACCGGCATGCTGCCGCCCGACGTGGTGGGAACCGGGCTGCGCGAGGCGCACCTGCCGGAGCCGTCGCTCGGCGCGGCGTTCGAGCCCTTCGTGCGGGTGATCGAGCAGACCATCCTCAAGACGCTGGGCAGCGACGCCCCGCCGAAGCGGGCCGAGCCGCCGCTGGCGCTGGAGAAGGCGCAGATCGCCGACCGCCTGGCGGCGCGCCAGCGCGAAGTGCTGGCGCTGCTCGGGCAGGGCAAGAGCAACGCCGAGATCGCCGGCCTGCTCGGCATCTCGATGAACACGGCGAAGCTCCACGTCGCCGCGATCCTGCGCCGGCTCGGCCTCGACAACCGCATGCAGGCGGTGGCGCTCGGCGCCCGGATGTATGCGGGCGGACGCCAGGAGGCCGGCAAGGCCGTCCCGCCGTCCTGAGCCGGTCGCGCGGCGATGTCCTGCGGCGACCGCCCTGCGGCTACGGCTTGCCGTCGCCGGGCGCCTTGCCGCTCTGCCTCTCGATGACGCCGAACTCCTGCGACTTCATCTGACCGTCCGCCTGCACGAAGCCGTCGGCCGCCAGACCGCGCTTCAGCAGCTCGCGCACGGCCGCGGCGCGGCTCGGCATCCGGCGGGCGAAGCGCCAGTCGTCCAGCGCCTCGAGCTCGGCCGGCGAGAGCATGATCTGCAGTCGTTCCTCGCGTGCCAGATCCGCCATGACAGCCCCCAGGCCTGTTCCCCGGAACATCGTCCCGACAGTAGATCGATCCTCAAATGACGTCAATTGCTTACCAGGCGCCGAATGATCCGGAGGCGCCACTTACTCATTCGGTGCATTTTGCCCGCTGTCAGCCGAGGGCGTCAAATGGGTATAATAAAAAATCGGCTTAAAAAAAGTAATCTGCAATGAGGCAACAGAAGAGATCGGCGATATACACTTCGCTGTCGCGCCGTCGAAAGTAATCAACTTAATGTTCCTTCCTCCGGCCGCCGATCGCGCGTATGGTTGCTTCGAAAGGCGGATCATGACGCTGCGCCCGGACCGGTTCGAGGACCTCGACGACGTCACCATGGACGACGTGGAGGAGCTGCTGTCCAGGCGGTTCGTGCTCGGGCTCCTGGAGGCGCATGCGACGCGCCTCGATCCGGCACGCCGGTCCGCCGCCGGGCCGTTCGTCACCCATCTCCTGGCCGAGACCGCCGCCGGCATCGAGACGCTGCTGAGCCTGCAGCGCCGGAGCCTCCGGCCGGACCAGGACGGCAACGTGCCGTTCCACCGCATGCTCCACGACATCTGCGACCAGATCGAGCGGCAGATGCGGCGCACGCGGGCGTTCGATCTCGTCGTCGACGTGGCGCCGGCCTGCGCGGTGCCGGGCCGCCAGGTGGTCCGGCTGGCGCTGATCGCCAGCGAGCTGATCATCAACGCCATCAAGCACGCCCATCCGGCCGGCGCGGCCGGCCTCGTCGAGGTCGCCTGCCGGGTCGATCCCGACGGCACCGTCGTGCTCACCGTCTGCGACGACGGGATCGGGCTGCCCGAGGCCTTCGATCCGGTCGCCCAGGGCGGCTTCGGCATGACGCTGATCCGGACGCTGTCGCGCCAGCTCGGCGCCGTCGTCACCTTCGAGAGCACCGGCCTCGGCCTGATGGTGACCACCACGGTGCCGCCGCCGCCCCGCCGGCACTGACGCGCGCCCCCGCCGCCTGCATCCGTCGCCGACCCGGCCGACGACGCTGGGCCGACTCGGCCGGCGCGCCTGCCGGCCGGTTCCGGCCGGGCCCGGTCCCGCGGGGGCCGCCGCTCCTTCTCCGCCGTCCCGATCCTCCTGCCGGTCCGGCCACGCCGCCCCGCCGCAGGGGCGGCCGCACGGGCCTGCACGGCCGGCTTGACACTCGCCGCCGGGCGATTCTCCCCGTCTCTGCCCCGTGCGGTGGCCCGACTAGCCGCGACGATCAGGTGTTTGCCTACTTGACAGCCTTGACTGTCAATCTAACCTTACATAAGTGAGCGTCCGGGGTCGGACTCACCGGCCCGGTCCGTTCTCGAACGATGGACGACCCATGGTCATGCTCGCCGCGCCGATCGAGTCCGTGGTGTCGCTCCCGCTCCAGGCGGCGGTGCTCGACCCCGGGGGAATCATCCGCGAGGCCAATGCCGGCTGGCGGCGCGCCGCAGCCGAAACCGGCCTGCCGCCCGACGGCGGGATCGGCCGCGACTTCCTCGCCCACTGCACGCCCGAGCAGGCGGCCGGCCTGACCGCCGTGGTGGCCGGCCGCTCCGACCTGTTCACGGCCGTCTGCCCGAGCCACGGCCCGTCCCGCACCCGCTGGATCCTGATGGTGGCGCTGCCGCTCGCGGTGGCGCGGCCGCGCCGGATCGCGGTGCTGCGACTCGACCTGTCGGGCCTGCTGCCGGCCGAGCTCGGCCACCGCATGGCGCGGGCGAGCCACGCCCCGGCGGAGCTTCCGGCCGACACCCGCGACGCCATCGTCCGGGCGGTCGAGCAGACCATCGCCCGCGTCCTCGCGCGCCCGGCGGAGCCGGCGGCGGCGCCGGATCCGGGCCGCAGCCCGGACGGCGAGGGGGCGGACGTGATGGCCGGCCTGCCGCGCCGCCAGCGCCAGGTCCTGGCGCTGCTCGGCCGCGGCATGAGCAACGCCCAGATCGCCGGCGCGCTCGGCATCTCGATGAACACCGCCAAGCTGCACGTCTCCGCCGTGCTGCGCCGCCTCGGTCTCGGCAACCGCATGCAGGCGGTGGCGCTCGGCGCCCGCCTGTCGCAGGAGCGCAGCGAGGCCGCGCTCGCCTGCAACGCCGCCGAGTGACGCGGCCGGCCGGTGCCGGGCGCATCGCGCGCCTCGCGCCGCCGTCGATGACCGACCTCATTGACAATGCCGCACGTCAATCTAACTTGACGATCGTGTGACGCTGCCCCGGACACCTGGTTCGCGGGGGACCAGCCTATGCAGACCGTCCTGGCCCGGTTGGAGACGCTGCGCTCGCTCGCCGCCAACGTCGCCGTGCTCGATCCCGACGGCACCATCGTGCACACCAACGCGACCTGGCGGGATCCGAGCCCGGCCAACGGCGCGACGCTGCCGGACGGCGGCCGCGGCCTCAACTACCTGTCGCTCTGCCCGCCCGACCGGGCGCACCGCATCGAGGCGCTGATCGAGGGGCATTGCGACCTCGTCACCAGCGTCTATCCGTGCCGCTCGTCGCGGGACACCCGCTGGATGCTCATGGTCGCGACGCCGCTCGGCGAAGGCCGCCCGCGCGGCGTCTCGCTGCTGCATCTCGACCTGTCGGTGCTGCTGCCGGCGGAGCTCGGGCGCGACGGGCTGCGCGCCCTGCATCTGCCCGACGAGGTCCCGGCCGCGACCGTGGAGGCGATCGTCCACACCGTCGCGGAGGCGATCGAGCGCTCGCTCGGCGCGCCGCCGGCCCGCGCGCCGGCCGCCGATGCGGCGGCCGCGGGAGCCGGGGAGGGCGGCGCCGGGGCGCGGCCCGACGAGGCCGGCCGCAGCGCCGCGCCGCTGTCGATCGTCGATCAGCTGCCGCGGCGGCAGCGCCAGGTGTTCGCGCTGCTCGGCCAGGGCCGCAGCAACGGCGAGATCGCCGCGGCGCTCGGCATCTCCACCAACACGGCCAAGCTGCACGTCGCCGCGGTGCTGCGCCGCCTCGGCCTCGACAACCGCATGCAGGCCGTGGCGCTCGCCGCTCGCGTCACCGCCGACGCCGGGTGAGGGCGGCCGCCGGGGCCTCGCCGCCATCGGACGCGCGTCGGCCCGCTCTCACACCGCATTCGGCTGAACGGCTCGCCGTCATTCCGGGGCGCGGCGAAGCCGCGAACCCGGAATCCAGCGACAATCTCGGAGTTCTCGGCTGGATTCCTGTATCTGTCGGCTGTCACTGGCATAGTGACGAGCTGACGGAGACCGCTCGTTGGATTCCCGGCCCTGCGTGGCCGTAATCCCG
>NZ_JAUSUJ010000031.1 GCF_030813915.1 Rhodoplanes tepidamans | reverse complement strand
GTTGTTGGTGGTTTTGACCGCGCCGGGCGGGCGGGCGCCCCCCCCCCCCCCGCGGGGGGGGGGGGGCGGGCGCGGGGGGGGGGGGGGGGGGCGCCCCCCCGTCCCGCGAATTCAGAGTGTGTGGAGCGCCCCCTCACCCGGTTCCTCGCTTCGCGAGGAACCACCCTCTCCCACGAGGGGAGAGGGTTCGGAGCGGGCCGCTCGGCCGTAAACCATCTTCGGCATCATGAGCCCTTCCGTGTCCCCTGCCCCCTCTTCCGAAGCACCCGCCTCCGCAGCGCCGGCCTCCGATCTCCGCCCCATCGCCGTCATCGTCGACCGCGAGGGGCTCGGCGATTCGCTCCTCAAGCTGCCGTTCCTGCGGGCGATCACCCGGGCCTTTCCGGGCCGGCCGGTGTGGTGGATCTCCAGCCACCAGACGTCGATGGCGCACGAGCTGGCGCCCTTCGTGCGGCCGCTGCTCGCTCACGTGATCGAGAATGCCGCGCTGACCCGCCCCCCGATCGACGTGATCGGGCGGCTGCGCGCGCTGCCGCCGTTCGAGATGGTGTTCGATTCGCGCACCCGCGGCCTCACCGTGCTGCTGGCGCGGCTGTTCCTCGAGCACCGCGGCTTCTACTGCTGCCTGCCCGGCTACCTGTTCTCGTCGCGCCGTCCGCCCGGACGCTTCGGCCGGCCGCGCGGCATCGCGGCCCGCATGCTGAGCCTCGCCGAGGCCGCGATCGGCGGCCCGGCCGACTGGGAGGGGCGCCTCGACATCTCCGACGCGGCGCGCGGGCTCGCCGCGGCCCGCCTGCCCGAAGGGCCGTCCTATGTGGGGCTCGCGCCGGGCAGCCGCGAGGCGCGCAAGAACTGGCCGGTCGACCGCTGGGTCGCGCTCGCCGGCGCGCTTTTCGCCCGCGGCCATGTGCCGGTGTTCCTGATCGGTCCGCAGGAGCAGGCGCTGATCGAACGCATCCGGGCCGAGGCGCCGGGCGCCCTGATGCCGGAGGTCGAGCCGGTCGACCCGGCCCTCGGCCTCGTGCGGCTCGAGCTCGCCATCGCGGTCGGCGAGCGCCTCGCCGCCGTCGTCGCCAACGACAACGGCATCGGCCATCTGATGGCGACCATCGGCACGCCGCTGGTCAGCCTGTTCGGGCCGACCGACGTCGGGCGCTGGGCGCCGTTCACCCGGCGCGGCGAGATCGTCCGGGCGCAGGACTTCGGCGGCGAGACCATGGAGGACATCCCGGTCGACGCGGCGCTGGCCGGCCTCGACCGCCTGCTGGGGCGGACGGCGACGACGGCCGGCTGATCTGGTGGTCATTCCGGGGCGGCGCACGGCGCCGAACCCGGACTCCAGCCGAGAACTCGGAGATCGTCGCTGGATTCCGGGTTCGGGCCTTCGGCCCGCCCCGGAATGACCGCGACGTGATCAGCTCTCGACTCAATACGCCGCGTAGGACTTTTCCTCGGTCAGCTCCGAGCCGACCAGGGTGTCGATCTCGCGCTTGAGCCCGGCGCGGCGGTCGTTGGTGCGGTAGACGGCGCGGGCGAGCGCGACGAAGGCTTCGCCGAAATCGCCGTGGCGCTCGCAGTCGCGGATGTCGTCCTCGATCTGCCACAGGCTCTCGTTGACGGACCGCAGCGCCGCCTTGAGGGGCGCGACGCCGGGATGCGCGGCGAGCAGCGGGGCGAGCGAGGCCGTGAGCACCGAAAGCTCGTGCCGGATGTTGGCGAGCTTGGCGGGATCGCCGATGCGCTCGGACTTGATCTCCAGGATCGTCACCTTGTCGACCAGTTCGCCGGCCGAGACCGCGATCACGATGCGGGATGCGGGTGCGACGGGATTCGATGCGCCAGTCATGCGGGGCAGCTCCACTGCGGCCCGACCGGCCGCGAGCCGACGTCCCCGCGCGATCGGGTCCGGATGCGATGATCGCGGCGAGGGGGACGTCGTCGGGAAGGATCGCGACGCGCCGGCGACCATGGCCGCCGGCCCGTCACGGCGACGATGTCAGCGGAACACGACCTCGAGGATCTCGTAGGCCTTGGCGCCGCCGGGCGTCACCACCTCGACCTGGCTGCCCTTCTTCTTGCCGACGAGCGCCCGGGCGAGCGGCGACGCGATCGAGATGCGGCCCGCCTTGGCGTCCGCCTCGGGCTCGCCGACGATCTGCCAGACGTGCTTCTTCTCGGTGTCCTCGTCGATCAGCGTGACGGTGGCACCGAACTTGATGGTGTCGCCCGACAGCTTGGAGACGTCGATCACCTCGGCGCGCGCGAGCTTGTCCTCGAGCTCCGCGATGCGGCCCTCGTTGAGCGACTGCGACTCCTTGGCGGCGTGATACTCGGCGTTCTCCGAGAGATCGCCGTGGGAGCGCGCTTCGGTGATCTGCTGAATGATCCGGGGTCGCTCGACCTGCTGGCAGTGCCGCAGCTCGGTCTCGAGCGCAGCATAGCCGGCAGCCGTCATTGGTATCTTGTCCATCGGTTCCTCTCCGACAGAAAAAAACTCGATCGCGGGCCGGGGTCACCCGGCACGCAACCGTTCGGAAGTCTGTCCAGCCCGTGGCCTATGTCCCCCGGCCGCGTCCTCTAATGGGCGCGTTCGGAGAAATAGCTCTGCAGGGTGCGCACCTCGAGGTCGCCCGCGAGATAGGCCTTGATGCCGAGCGCCGCCGCGACGGCCCCGGAAAGAGTGGTGTAGTACGGGACCTTATGCAAGAGGGCCGCACGCCGCAAGGAACGCGAGTCCGAGATTGCGCGCGTACCGCTGGTTGTATTGAACACCAGCTGGACGTCGCCGTTCTTGATCGCGTCGACGATGTGGGGCCGGCCCTCCAGCACCTTGTTGACCTTCTCGGCCGGCACCCCGTGCTCCTGCAGGAAGCGCTGCGTCCCGCCCGTGGCGATGACCCGGAATCCGAGATCCGACAACAGCTTCACCGAGTCGAGGATGCGCGCCTTGTCGCTGTCCCGCACCGCCACGAACACGGTGCCGGCGCGCGGCAGGCGGGTGCCGCCGCCGATCTGGCTCTTGGCGAAGGCGATCTCGTAGGACCGGTCGATGCCCATCACCTCGCCGGTCGAGCGCATCTCCGGGCCGAGCAGCGTGTCGACGCCGGGGAAGCGGGCGAACGGGAACACCGCCTCCTTGACGCCGACATGGTGCAGCACCGGCGGCGCGAGGGCGAAGCTCGCCAGGCTCTCGCCCGCCATGATGCGGGAGGCGATCTTGGCGACCGGCAGGCCGATCACCTTGGCGACGAACGGCACCGTGCGGGACGCCCGCGGGTTCACCTCGAGCACGTAGATCTCGCCGTCCTTGAGGGCGTACTGGACGTTCATCAGGCCGCCGACCTGGAGCGCCAGCGCCATCGCCCGGGTCTGCCGCTCGAGCTCGGCGATGGTCTCGGCCGGCAGCGAGTAGGGCGGCAGCGAGCAGGCCGAGTCGCCCGAATGCACGCCGGCCTCCTCGATGTGCTGCATGATGCCGGCGATGAACGTGTCCTTGCCGTCGCAGAGGCAGTCGACGTCGATCTCGATGGCGTCCGACAGGTAGCGGTCGAACAGGAGCGGGTTCTTGCCCAGCACCGTGTTGATCTGGCCGGTCTTGTCGTTCGGGTAGCGGGCCTTGACGTCGGACGGCACCAGGCTCGGCAGGGTGCCGAGCAGGTAGTCGTCGAACTGCTCCTGGTTGCGGATGATCGCCATGGCGCGTCCGCCCAGCACGTAGCTCGGGCGCACCACGAAGGGCAGGCCCAGCTCGCCGGCGACCAGGCGGCTCTGCTCCACCGAGTAGGCGATGCCGTTCTTCGGCTGGCGCAGCTGCAGCTTGTCGAGCAGGCGCTTGAAGCGGTCGCGGTCCTCGGCGAGGTCGATGGCGTCCGGCGAGGTGCCGAGGATCGGCACCCGCGCCGCCTCCAGCGCCGCGGCGAGCTTGAGCGGCGTCTGGCCGCCGAACTGCACGATGACGCCGTGCAGGGTGCCGGCGGTCTGCTCGGTGGCGATGATCTCCAGCACGTCCTCGGCGGTCAGCGGCTCGAAATAGAGGCGATCCGAGGTGTCGTAGTCGGTCGACACGGTCTCCGGATTGCAGTTGACCATGATGGTCTCGTAGCCGGCGTCCGACAGCGCGAAGCAGGCGTGGCAGCAGCAGTAGTCGAACTCGATGCCCTGCCCGATCCGGTTCGGGCCGCCGCCCAGGATCACCACCTTCCGCCGGTCGGACGGCTCCGCCTCGTCGGCCGGCAGGCCGGCGAACGGCGCCTCGTAGGTCGAGTACATGTAGGCGGTCGGCGCGTCGAACTCGGCCGCGCAGGTGTCGATGCGCTTGTAGACGGGCCGCACGCCGAGCCCGCGCCGCCGCTTCGTCACCTCGTCGGCGGTGAGTCCCGTCAGGGCGCCGAGACGGGCGTCGGAGAAGCCCATCGCCTTGAGGCGGCGCAGCGCGCCGGCGCTCTGCGGCAGGCCCTTGGCGCGAATCTCGGCCTCGGTCTCGACGATGCCGCGGATCTCCGCCAGGAACCACGGGTCGATGCTGCAGGAGCGGAAGATCTCCTCGTCGGTGGCGCCGAGCCGCATGGCCTGCGCCACCTTCAGCAGCCGGTCCGGCGTCGGCCGGCCGAGCGCCGCCCGGATGGCGTTCTTGTCGTCGCCCTCGCCGATGCCCTCGATGGCGATCTCGTCGAGCCCGGTCAGGCCGGTCTCCAGCGAGCGCAGCGCCTTCTGCAGCGATTCCTGGAACGAGCGGCCGATCGCCATCGCCTCGCCCACCGACTTCATCGAGGTGGTGAGCAGCGGCTCGGCGCCCGGGAACTTCTCGAACGCGAAGCGCGGGATCTTGGTGACGACGTAGTCGATGGTCGGCTCGAACGAGGCCGGCGTGGCGCCGCCCGTGATGTCGTTGGCGATCTCGTCGAGCGTGTAGCCGACCGCGAGCTTGGCTGCGACCTTGGCGATCGGGAAGCCGGTCGCCTTCGAGGCCAGCGCCGACGAGCGCGACACGCGCGGGTTCATCTCGATGACGACGAGGCGCCCGCTCTTCGGGTCGACGGCGAACTGCACGTTGGAGCCGCCGGTCTCCACCCCGATCTCGCGCAGCACCGCGATCGAGGCGTCGCGCATCACCTGATACTCTTTGTCGGTGAGCGTCAGGGCCGGCGCCACGGTGATCGAGTCGCCGGTGTGGACGCCCATCGGGTCGAGGTTCTCGATCGAGCAGACGATGATGCAGTTGTCGTTCCTGTCGCGAACGACCTCCATCTCGAACTCTTTCCAGCCGAGCACGCTCTCCTCGATGAGCACCTCGTTGGTCGGCGAGGCGTCGAGGCCGCCCCGCACGATCTCGATGAACTCGTCGAGGTCGTAGGCGATTCCGCCGCCGGTGCCGGCCAGCGTGAAGCTCGGCCGGATGATCGCCGGCAGGCCGATCTCGGCGAGCGCCAGCAGCGCCTCGCCGAGCGCGCCGTGCACGTAGCGCTTGCGGCGCTCCTCCTCGCCGGCCGCCCATTCGTGCTCGAACTTCGCCCGCTTCGCGGCCTTCTCGGTGTCGCGCTCCTTGCCGGCGTCGATCTGAGCGAGCGCGTCCAGATACTTCTGCCGGTCGGCCTGCTTCAGCTCGGAGGCGTTGGCGAGATACGACTTCGGGATGTCGAGGCCGATCTTCTTCATCGCCTCGCGGAACAGCTCGCGGTCCTCGGCCTTGTCGATCGCCTCGGCGGTGGCGCCGATCATGGTCACGCCGAACTTGTCGAGCACGCCCATCTTGCGCAGCGACAGCGCCGTGTTCAGCGCCGTCTGGCCGCCCATGGTCGGCAGCAGCGCGAGCTTGTCGTCCGGGCGCTCCCGCCGCTCCTTCTCGATGATCTTGGCGACGATCTCCGGGGTGATCGGCTCGACATAGGTCGCGTCGGCCATCTCCGGGTCGGTCATGATGGTGGCCGGATTGGAGTTGACCAGGACGACCCGGTAGCCCTCCTCGCGCAGCGCCTTGCAGGCCTGGGTGCCGGAGTAGTCGAACTCGCACGCCTGGCCGATCACGATCGGTCCCGCGCCGATGATCAGGATCGAGGAGATGTCGGTGCGTTTGGGCATCAGGGGTCTTCGCGGCTAGGTCTGGGCACAAAAAAAGGCGTCGTGGACGCGCCGCCTTTGCGAACTCGACCGGTTTGTCGCCTGCCCGTGCGCGGTCCGCCGGGGCGGGCGACCCTTAGCCCAGAATCGACGGGGATGGAAGAGCGCGGGGCGGCGCGCGGCCACGGCCCGGCGCGTGTGCCGTTCCGAACCGTTTCGAACCCTCTCCCCTCGCGGGAGAGGGTGGCTCGCCGCATAGCGGCGAGATGGGTGAGGGGGGCCTCCACGGGCTCCGAGCTTGCGGCACGCCCCCTCACCCGCCCGAGCTTCGCTCGGGCCCCCTCTCCCGCGAGGGGAGAGGGCAGACAAGGCCGATCGGCCGGTCGCCGGTCAGGCCCCGTCCAGCGGGCCGCGGCGGCGCGGCGGCGGCGCCTCCTCGGGCTCGGCGAGGCCGAGCTCGTCCTCCTCGGCCTCGACGGCCGGCACGGCGTAGCGGCCGGACAGCCAGCGGTGGAGATCGACGTTCTTGCACCGCTGCGAGCAGAACGGCCGGAACGTGTCAACGGCCGGCTTGCCGCAGATGGCGCAGGGTCGTCCGGGAGCGAGCGAGGGCATGGGCGGAAAGATAGGGATAAGGGCGACGGAACGGGAGAGCGAGAGCCGCGAAAACCGGGCCTGGCGCCCGGGATCCTTCTCCCCGCCTTCCCGCGCGCGAGGTCGCGCTCTCGCGCGACAAGAAGGTGGCTCGGCGCGCAGCGGCGAGTCGGATGAGGGGGCATCTCCCCGGCGCAGAGACTCGCGGCGACGCCCCCTCACCCGGATTCCGCGCCTACGGCGCGCAATCCGACCTCTCCCCGCACGGCGGGGAGAGGTGAAAGCGTGGCAGCCCGCCTCACGCCGGCATCGGGTTGGTCGGGTTCAGCCAGCCGTGGCGGATGGGGAAGCCCTCGCCGGCGAGCAGCGACGTCGTCTCGTAGAGCGGCAGGCCGACCACCGAGGAGTAGGAGCCGACGATCTTGACCACGAAGCTGCCGGCCAGCCCCTGCACGGCATAGCCGCCGGCCTTGCCGCGCCACTCGCCCGACGCGAGATAGGCCTCGATGTCCTCCGGGGCGAGGCGCTTGAAGCGCACCCGCGTCTCCACCACGCGCTGGCGGATCGCCTCCTTGGGCGTCACCACGCAGACCGAGGTGTAGACCCGGTGGTTGCGGCCGGAGAGCAGCCGCAGGCACTGGGCGGCCTCGTCGAGCAGCTCGGCCTTGGGGAGGATCCGCCGTCCGACCGACACCACCGTGTCGGCGGCGACGATGAACGCCCCGCGCAGATCGTCGTCGGCCTTGACGGCGGCGAGCGCCACCTCGGCCTTCTGGCGCGCGAGCCGGTTGGCGCAGGCGCGCGGCAGCTCGCCGCGCTTCGGCGTCTCGTCGACCTCGGCGGGCCGCAGCGCGTCCGGTTCGATTCCGGCCTGGTTGAGAAGGGTGAGCCGCCGGGGCGACCCGGAGGCGAGCACGAGCTTGGGACGGCCCATCATCGCGGTTTTGATTTCGTTTCCACTCCCGTCCGGGAGCTGTTCGGTCCGCTCCCCGGGGGGAGCACAGGGAAGCCCGCCGTCCGGCAGGCCGGACCGTCGCGGGTTCCGCGGGGTTGGTGAGCGCCGGCCCGGTCAGGGGCGGCCGCGGCGATCATTTGAAGCGATAGGTGATCCGGCCCTTGGTGAGATCGTACGGGGTCATCTCGACCAGCACCTTGTCGCCGGCGAGGACGCGGATGCGGTTCTTGCGCATGCGGCCGGCCGTGTGGGCGATGATCTCATGACCGTTCTCGAGCTTGACGCGGAAGGTCGCGTTCGGCAGCAGCTCCGACACGACGCCGGGAAACTCCAGCAGTTCCTCTTTCGTCATTCGCAACCCAGTGATCGCACCGGGCCGCGCGGGGGCCACGGGCGAAGGTCAGGCCTTCGTTCGACGCCACAGGACGGGCGCGGACCCTAGCCGAAACGGGCCGGAACGACAACCGGCGGACCTCCGCTCGTCCCCGCGAAACGCGGATTCCGTTGAATGCCCCCGGTCGTCCCGGGGCGGCGCGTCAGCGCCGAGCCCGGGCCCGGGCCCCATAACCCCTGTCTGTCGTGAGCCACTCTCGCCGGGCGTATGGATCGCGGGCTCGCGGACCCGAGGGGTCCGCGCCGCGGGGTGACGAACGATGAAATGACCGCGCCTCAGGGCGCCGCCGCCCCGGTCCGCCGCCAGCCGAGCAGCATGGCGGCGAGCTGCAGGCCGCCGATCAGCGCCAGCACGACGAGGAACACCCGCGCCGCCGGCCCCTGCACGAACACCCACCAGTCGCCGTCCGAGATGGTGAGCGCCCGGCGGAACGACAGCTCCATGCGGTCGCCGAGCACGAAGGCGAGGAGGAGCGGCGCGACGTCGTAGGAGAACTTGCGCAGCAGATAGCCGCCGACGCCGGCCGCCACCAGGATCGCGAGGTCCAGCGGCGACGCCTTGAGCGAGTAGACGCCGATCAGGCAGACGACCAGCACCAGCGGCGCCAGCACGCCCATCGGGGTGCGCAGCAGCGACACGAAGATGCTCACCAGCGGCAGGTTGAGGATCACCAGGATGGCGTTGCCCAGATAGAGGCTGGCGATCAGCCCCCAGAACACCTGCGGGTGCTCGCTCATCAGCAGCGGCCCCGGCTGCACGCCGTGGATCAGCAGCGCCGACAGCAGGATCGCCGTCGCCGGGATGGCCGGGATGCCGAGCACCAGCAGCGGGATCATCGAGGCGCCCGTGGTGGCGTTGTTTGCCGTCTCCGGCCCGGCGACGCCGGCCACCGCGCCGTGCCCGAACTTTTCCGGGGTCTTCGAGATCTTCTTCTCGATCGCGTAGGACACGAAGGTCGAGATGATGTGGGAGACGCCCGGCACCAGGCCGAACAGGAAGCCGACGCCGGAGCCGCGCAGCACCGCCGGCGCCGCCTCGCGGATCTCCTGGGCCGTCGGCAGCATCTCGCGCAGCCGCGGCGCCTTCGGCACCGCGGGCGTCGCCTCGTCGAGATTGAGCAGGATCTCGGAGACGCCGAACAGGCCGATCGACAGGGCGACGAAGTTGAGCCCGTCGGTGAGATCCAGCGAGCCGAAGGTGAAGCGCGGCCAGGCGGTGAGCTGGTCCATGCCGACCGTGCCGAGCGCCAGACCGAGCACGATCATGGCGAGCGTCTTCACGGGCGGCGAGCTGGACACCACACTCACCACCAGCAGCGCGGTGAGCATGAGCACGAACTCGGCCGCCGGGCCGACCGACAGCATGGCGTCGGCGAGCAGCGGGCCGACCGCCATCAGGCCGACGATCGAGATGGTGCCGCCGACGAAGCTGCCGACCGCTGAGAGCGTCAGCGCCGCGCCGGCGCGGCCGCGCTTGGCCATCTCGTAGCCGTCGATGCAGGTGACCACCGAGGCCGCCTCGCCCGGGATGCGCATCAGGATCGAGGTGGTCGAGCCGCCATACATGGCGCCGTTGAAGATGCCGGCCAGCATGATCACGGCGCCGGCCGGATCGAGCTTGAAGGTGAGCGGCAGCAGCAGCGCCATGCCGGCGAGCGGGCCGAGCCCGGGCAGCACGCCGACCGCCGTGCCCCACAGGCAGCCGACGAAGCACAGGAGCAGGTTGCGCGCCGTGAACGCGACCGCGAACCCGTCCATCAGGTATCCGAGCGAGTCCACGGCGCTGCTCCCGTTTTGCTTTGCTCGTCATTCCGGGGCGCGGGCAACGCCCGCGAACCCGGAATCCAGCGACAGGTTCGGTCATCCGGGGCTGGATTCCGGGCTCGCGGACCTGCGGTCCGCGCCCCGGAATGACCGGAGCGAGAAGATCAGAACGGCCAGATCCCGGCCGGCAGGCCGAGGCCGAGGACGCGCTCGAACACCGCGTCGAGGGCGAGGCTCGCCCCGCAGCCGTAGAGCACGGCGCGCCACCACGGCTTCTCCGCCAGCACCGCGAACAGGATGCTCAGCATCACGGCGACGGTCGGCACGAAGCCGAGCGGGATGAAAGCCAGCGCGGCGGCGAGCAGCGTCAGGAGACACACGGCCGTCTTGCGGCTCGCCAGCGCCACGGCGGCGCCGTCGTGCTCGCGCAGCGCCCGCACCGCGCAGGCGAGCCCGAGCCCGACCAGCGCGAGGCCGAGGACGAACGGCATGAAGCCCGGCCCCGGATTGCCGACGCTGCCGCGCGGGATCGGCCACGCCAGGATCGCCAGCGCGACCCCGGCGCCCGAAAGCGCCACGCCGACCGCCGCATCCCCGGCCCAGCGCGGCAGGCTCAGCCCGGCCACGGGAGAGCACTCGAATTCAGAGCCGTCATGCCCGGCCTTGTGCCGGGCATCCACGCCTTTGATGCCGCGCCGCCTGGAAGAGCGTGGATGGCCGGGACAAGCCCGGCCATGACGGTCGTGAGGTTCCTCCCCATCACTGCGCCTTCCGCTCGATGCCGATCGCCTTGGCGACCTCGCCGAGCGCGGCGAGCTCCTTGCGGATCAGCGCGCCGGTGTCCTTGGCGCCGAGCACGCGCTGGGTGGCGCCCTGCTTCTCCATGGTCGCCTTGAAGGCCGGGGTCGACGCGGCCTCCATGAACGCCTTCTCGAGCTTGGCGAGCACCTCGGGCGGCGTCCTGGCCGGGGCGATGAGGCCCCACCACAGCACGGTCTCCTCGCTGCCCAGGCCGATGTCGTCGAGCCCGGCCGCCTGCGGCAGCGCCGGGTTCCGGGCCGCCGAGGTGAGCAGCAGGCACTTCGCCTTGCCGGCCGCGGCGTGCGGCAGGATCGGCGGCAGCGAGCCGCCGTAGAACGTCACGTGGCCGCCGAGGAAGTTGCGCGCCGTCTCGCCGGCGCCGCCGAACGGCACCGGGCGCACCTTGGCGCCGACCTTGGTGAAGATGCGCTCGGCGGCGAGCTGCATGGTGCCGCCCAGCCCGTCGTTGCCGTAGGTGTACTTGCCGGGCGCCGCCTTGACGGCGTCGATCAGCTCCTTGCCGGTCGCGGCCGGGAAGTCGGGGGCCGTGCACAGCACATAGGACGAGTAGCCGATCGACATCACGCTGGCGTAGCTGTCCGGCGTGTAGGCGACGGTCAGGCTGTGCGGGCTGGTGGTCAGCGGCGAGTTCCACACGAAGCCGAGCGTGTAGCCGTCCGGCTTCGCCGCGCTGATCATGGTGGTGCCGACCGTGCCGCCGCCGCCGGCGCGGTTGTCGACGATCACCTTCTGCTTGAGGATCGGCTCGACCGCCTCGGCGATCTGCCGGGCGAACACGTCGGTGCCGCCGCCGGGCGGCGCCGGGACGATCAGGGTGACGGGACGGCTGGGGTAGTCCTGCGCGACCGCCGTGAGCGGAACCAGCGCGGTCGATGCGAGCGCCAGCGCGCCGAGGATGCCTTTGAGCATTGGTCTCTCCCTGTGATCGTTGAACTCACCTGATCTCGACGTCGTAGCTGAAGCGGTCGGCGGGCCCGTGCGAGCGGCGCCATTCGAGCGGCGCCCCGTCGAGGCCGAACGCCGTGCGGTCGATCACCACCACCGGATCGCCGGCCGAGATCCCGAGCGCCCGGGCGACCGCGGCCGTCGCGCGGCCGAAGGCGATGCGGTCGGCGGCGCGCGCGATGGTGATGCCGAGCTCGCGCTCGTAGAGCGGATAGAGCAGCGCCTCGAACCGCTCCGCCGGCAGCGTCGCCAGCGCCTCGAAGCGCGGCAGCGGCAGGGCGATCTCGTCGATCACCAGCGGCTCGCCGTCGACCAGGCGCAGCCGCTTCAGCCACAGCACCGGATCGTCCGCGGTCAGGCCGAGCGCGCGCGCCGCGTCGCGGCCGGCCGCGCCCTCGCGCCGGCCGACCAGCCGCTGGGTCGGCACCAGCGCCTTGCCGCCCTTGCCGGTGTGGCGGAAGAACCGGAACAGCGTGTTGCCGAGGTCGGCGCGGCGCACGAAGGTGCCGCGGCCCTGGCGGCGCTCCAGCAGGCCCTGCTGCACCAGCCCCTCGATCGCCTTGCGCATGGTGCCGAGCGCGACCCCGAACTCGGAGGCGAGATCGCTCTCCGCCGGGATCGCCTCGCCCGGCTTCCAGGCGCCGTCCTGGATGCGCTCGGCGAGCGCGTCCTTGAGGCGCTGGTAGATCGGCAGGCGCTGGTCGGATCCGGTGGCGGCGTCGGCGGCGTGCATGGCGGCCCTTCGGCAGGCGAGGTCTGTCGGGCAGGCGCTGGTCGGCGAGGGGGCTGGTCAGCTAGTCCTCTAGAGGAGTATAAGACCGTCCGAGCCCCTCTGGCAACCGACCACATGGCCCCCTCCCCGACCGCCTCCTCCGTTCCGATCGTCGACACGCACGTCCACGTCTTCACCCGCGCGCTGCCGCTCGCCGACGGCCGCCGCCATTCGCCGAGCGGCGACTTTCCGCCCGAGGACCTCTTCGCCGTCACGGCGCGCCACGGCGTCCGCGAGATCGTCGTGGTGCAGCCGTCCTTCCTGGGCACCGACAACGCCTATCTGGTCGAGACGCTGGCGCTGGCGCCGGAGCGGCTGCGCGGCATCGTCGTCGTCGATCCCGGCGTGACCGACCCGGCGCTCGACGCCTATGCGGCCGTCGGCGTGGTCGGCATCCGCCTCAACCTGCTCGGCAGGGACTGCTCCGCCGTGCTGGCGCCGGACTGGACCGCGCTGTTGACGCGGATCGCGGCGCGCGGCTGGCAGATCGAGATCCAGGCGGAGGGCCGCGACTTCCCGCGCCTCCTCGACGCGATCGTGCCGCTCGGCGCGCCCGTGGTGGTCGACCATTTCGGCCGCCCGGATCCCGCGCTCGGCGTCGCCGATCCCGGCTTCCGCCGCGTCCTCGCCGCCGGACCCGACGGGCCGCTGTTCGTGAAGATCTCCGGCAGCTACCGCTGCGGCGGCGCCGACGCCGCCCCCTACGCGCGCGCCCTGCTCGACCATCTCGGCCCCGGCCGCCTCCTGTGGGGCAGCGACTGGCCGCACACCCAGCACGAGGCGACCCGCACCTACGCGGACGGCATCCGGGAGCTGCAGACCTGGCTGACGCCGGAGGAGCAGACGGCGGTCGCGGAGACCTCGCGAAGACTGTTCGGGTTTTCGAGGTGATCAGGACCGAAACGGCTGCCGACTCGACCCTCTCCCCTCGCGCGGGTTTTTCAGACTCCGTCATTCCGGGGCGCGCCGAAGGCGCGAACCCGGAATCCAGCTCCGAACTCGGCATTCTGGGCTGGATTCCGGGTCCGACGCTCCGCGTCGTCCCGGAATGACGCATTCTGCAAAGCTCTCCTCGCGGGAGAGGGAAAAGAAAGAGCGGCGCGCCCTGCCTCAGCTCCCGAAGCCGCCGCGTCCGAAACGCTGCTCGATCCGCGCCAGCAGCTGGTCGCGGATCTCGCGATAGGCGGCGAGGCGCTGCTCGCGGCTGCCCTCCTCGGCGGCGCCGGGGTCGTGGGTCGGCCAGTACTCGACGTCGACGGCGAGGGTACGCGTCACCTCGAGGGCGCGGTGGTGTGCCTCCGGCGACAGCGTGACGATCAGGTCGAAGTTGAGCCCCTCGAGATCCTCGAGCTCCTCGAACGTGATCGGCTTGTGGCCCGAGAGGTCGAGGCCGACCTCGTCCATCACGGCGATCGTGAAGGGATCGGGCTCGCCCTTGCGCACGCCGGCCGAGCCGACATAGCTCTTGTGGCCGAAATACTGGCGGAACATCGCGGCCGCCATGGGCGAGCGCACCGAATTCCAGGCGCAGACGAACAGCACCGCACCGGGCGGCCCGACGGGGCCCGGGGGGGGCATCGCGCTCACCCCTTCCAGTGCAGCACGGTGATCAGCGTGAACAGACGCCGCGCCGTGTCGAAGTCGATCTCGATCTTGTCCTTCAGCCGCTCGGTGAGCAGCTCGGAGCCCTCGTTGTGCAGGCCGCGCCGGCCCATGTCGATCGCCTCGATCTGGCTCGGCGAGGCGGTGCGGATGGCGTCGTGATAGCTCTCGCACATCAGGAAGTAGTCCTTGACCAGGCGCCGGAACGGCGTGAGCGAGAGATAGTGGGCGACCACCGGGTCGCCGTCCTGCCGGCGCACGTCGAACACCAGCCGGTCGTTGGAGAGCAGCAGATGCAGGCGGTACGGCCCGCCGTCGTGGCCGACCGGCGCGAACAGGTTGTCCTCGAGCAGGTCGTAGATCGCGATCGTGCGCTCGTGCTCGATGTCGCGGTTGCCGGGCCCGATGGTGTCCTGGTCGAGCGTCACCTCGCACAGGCGATGGCTCTCGCGCCCCTCGCGACCGCGACGCGTCATGAGGCACCGGCCGTCGAGGCGAGGCGGAGCGCGACCGAGCGGGCGTGCGCCTCCAGGCCCTCGGCCCGCGCCAGCGTCACGGCGGCGGGGCCGAGCGCCGCGAGCTGGTCCGGCCCGCAGCGCAGGAGCGAGGTGCGCTTCATGAAGTCGAGCACGCCGAGGCCGGACGAGAAGCGCGCCGAGCGCGCCGTCGGCAGCACGTGGTTGGAGCCGGCGACGTAGTCGCCGATCGCCTCCGGCGTGTGGGCGCCGACGAAGATCGCGCCGGCGTGCCGGATCCGCGCCGCCAGCGGCTCCGGATCGGCCACCGCGAGCTCGAGATGCTCGGCCGCCACCGCGTCGGCGAGCGCCACGGCGCGGTCGAGCGTCTCCACCAGGATCACGGCGCCGTGGTCGCGCCACGAGGCGCCGGCGATCGTCTCGCGCGGCAGCGTGGCGAGCTGCGACTCGACCGCCTTCTCCACCGCGGCCGCGAGGGCGGCGTCGGTCGTGATCAGGATCGACTGCGCGGCGGTGTCGTGCTCGGCCTGGGCCAGCAGATCGGCCGCGATCCACTCGGGGTTCGCGGTGCCGTCGGCGACGATCAGCACCTCGGAGGGGCCGGCGATCATGTCGATGCCGACCTTGCCGAACACGATGCGCTTGGCCGCCGCCACATAGGCGTTGCCGGGGCCGACGATCTTGTCCACGGGCGCGATCGTCTGCGTCCCCCAGGCGAGCGCCGCCACCGCCTGGGCGCCGCCGACCCGGTAGATCTCGTCGACGCCGGCGAGATGCGCGGCGGCCAGCACCAGCGGCGCGAGCCTGCCGCCCGGCGCCGGCACGACCATCACCAGGCGCGCCACGCCCGCCACCTTGGCCGGCACGGCGTTCATCAGCACCGAGGACGGATAGGCCGCGGTGCCGCCCGGCACGTAGAGGCCGGCCGCCTCGACCGGGGTCCAGCGATAGCCGAGCTCGACCCCGAGCGCGTCGGTGAAGCGCTGGTCGGCGGGGATCTGGCGGCGGTGATAGGCCTCGATGCGGTCGCGCGCCAGCGTCAGCGCGGCGACGTCCTCGGGCGGGCAGGCGGCGACGGCGGCGGCGATCTCGTCGGCCGTGACGCGCAGTCCGGCGGCGCCGGCCGGCAGCTCCAGCCGGTCGAACTTCTCGGTCAGCTCGACCAGGGCGGCGTCGCCGCGCGCCCGCACGTCGTCGACGATCGCCCGCACCGCCGCCTCGACGTCGGCGGCCGCCTCGCGCTTGGCGCCCAGCAGGGCGGCGAAGCGGCTGTCGAAATCGGGATCGCGGGTGTCGAGACGGACGGGCATGACGCAGCGGAACCGTCGGGCGAGGGAGGGCCGCGCATTGGCGCGCCGGACGCGCCGACCCTGCTGCCGCCCGGCTGCAGTCGAGGACGCGGCGGGCGCGACGGGGAGACATGTCGGTTTCCCGGCCCTGGCGGGCCGGAAAGGATCAGCGGGATGCGGCCGTCAGGCCGGGCTCGCCTGGTCCACGTGCGCCGGACAGGCGGTCGTATCCCATACCGGTCCGAGGTCGGCAAGCTCCACCTCGAGGCATTCCACGTCGAGCCGCAGCTCGCCGCCGCCCGAGAAGATCAGCACGACGCTGCCGCCCGGCGAGGCGGTCTCGGCGAACTCGATGGTGAGCAGGTTGAGGAGGCGGTCCTTGGCCTGGCATTCCAGGTTGCGGCACTTGCAGGCCATCACCCGGTCGAAGCGCAGCGCGGTGCGGCGGCGGCGGTAGTGGCCGTCCTCGCAGACGGCGCCCTCCCAGTCGAACCGGTCGAGGCCCATGACGAGCCGCTTCTCCTGCGGCCGCCAGTGGATGTCGCCCACCGTCACATGGGCGTCCTGGAGGTGGGTGGCGACGATCTCCAGATCGTCCCGATCGAGGGCGACGAGCTTGAGTTGGTCCATGGCGGCGGCTCCTGCTTGAGCCGTAGTTAGGAAACCGACACGCCGTGCACAAGCCTCGATTGCGTACGGATTGCTCATTCGGCCGGATTGGGCAGGGCCGGCCGCAGCGCCACCGCGAGCGGAACCGTGAGCAGCGCCGTTCCGGCGATCAGAACCAGCACCGCGACGAGCCCGACGGCGTCGCCGATCGCCCGGGTCCGGGCCGTCAACGGTTCGTTCACCGTGCCGGCGGCCCGCCGGGGAGGATCGCGGCCGGACCGCCCGGAGTCCGGCCCGCTGCGGCCGGGGTGACGCGAGCGCACCACATTTTCCCGCCAGAACGGCGGGCGAGCGGGCGCGGCGGGGCCTGCTCCCGGCCGCTCGCCCCGTGCGGGCCGCCGGGTCGCCGATTTCGCCCCACCGGCCTCGCGCGAGGCCCGGTCCGTCCAGGAGGCCCAGATGCTCTCGTTCGCCGACCTTTTCCAGTGGGACCGTTTCATCACCCCGTCGATCATCAAGGTGTTCTACTGGCTGGCTGTCGGCCTGTCGGTCCTGTTCGGCCTGTCGGGCGTGGTCTCGGCGGTGGCCCTGATGGGCCAGAGCCTCCTCGGCGGCCTGTTCGCCCTGCTGGCCAGCCTGCTCGGCGCCTTCGTCGGCATCGTGGTGGCGCGCATCTCGGCCGAGTTCGTGCTGATCGTCTTCCGCATCAACGAGCACCTCGGCGCCATCCGCAACAACGGCCGGATGTAGGGACGCGGAACTCTTGCTTCACCTCTCCCCGGCGGGGAGAGGGTCCCGGCGCGCGCTGCAGCATCGAAACACAATGGACCACCTGCCGCGGAGACGCCGCGCAGGCGCACCTCACGTGGCGAAGCGGAAGTGCAGCACGTCGCCGTCGGCGACGACGTACTCCTTGCCCTCCAGCCGCAGCCGGCCGACGTCGCGGGCGCCGGCCTCGCCGCCATAGGTGACGTAGTCGTCGTAGGCGATGGTCTCGGAGCGGATGAAGCCGCGCTCGAAGTCGGTGTGGATGACGCCGGCCGCCTGCGGCGCCCGGGTGCCGCGGGTGATCGTCCAGGCGCGCGCCTCCTTGGGTCCGACCGTGAAGAAGGTGACCAGGTCGAGGAGCTGGTAGCCGGCCCGGATCAGCCGGTTGAGGCCGGGCTCCTCGAGCCCGATGGCGGCCAGATACTCGGCCCGCTCCTCGCCCGGCAGCACGGCGATCTCGGCCTCGATCTGGGCCGAGATGACCACCGCGACGGCGCCCTCCTCGGCGGCCCGCGCCTCGACGGCCTTCGAATAGGCGTTGCCGGTGCCGGCCGATCCCTCCTCGACGTTGCACACGTAGAGCACCGGCTTGGACGACAGGAGGCCGAGCATGCGGAACGTCTTCTCATCCTCGGCCTTGCGCTCGACGAAGCGCGCCGGCTTGCCCTCGCGCAGCAGCACGAGGGCGCGGGTCATCAGGTCGACCAGCTCCTTGGCCTCCTTGTCGCCGCCCTTGGCCTTCTTCTCGGCGGCGACGACGCGCTTCTCCAGGCTGTCGAGGTCGGCGAGCATCAGCTCGGTCTCGATGGTGTCGATGTCGGCGACCGGATCGACGCGGCCCTCGACATGCGTGATGTCGCCGTCGTCGAAGCAGCGCACCACGTGGACGATGGCGTCGACCTCGCGGATGTTGGCGAGGAACTGGTTGCCGAGCCCCTCGCCCTTGGAGGCGCCGCGCACCAGGCCGGCGATGTCGACGAAGGCGAGCCGGGTCGGGATGATGTCGCCCGACTTGGCGATCCCGGCCAGGACGTCGAGGCGCGGATCCGGCACCGCCACCTCGCCGACGTTCGGCTCGATGGTGCAGAACGGATAGTTCGCCGCCTGCGCGGCCGCCGTGGCGGTGAGCGCGTTGAACAGGGTCGACTTGCCCACATTGGGCAGGCCGACGATGCCGCATTTGAATCCCATGATGCTCTCGTCAGGAGAAGAAGGGCTCGGGGGACCCGAGCTTGAAGGGGTTTAGGATGGTCATACCCTCGATCGCCCGCTCGTGCTGCATGTCTTCGCTCAGGAAGACGCTGCAACCGGCGATCAGGGCGGAACTGATCAGCAGAGAATCCCACCAGCCGAAACCGTCGGCATCCTGCACGCGCCACGCGCGGTGGAGGACGTCGGGATCCAGCTTGGCGGTACAAAACGGCACGAGGCGCTCGATGAAGCTGCGAACCTCCATGCGATCGAGACGGCGGCGGTCGGTGAGAACCCGATAGCACTCATTCAGGCTTTGAGGGCTGAGGACCAGCATACGGGTCCTGATCATCACCCTCAGCCATTCCGCGAACTTCTCCCGCTTCTCCGGCTCGCTCGGATCGATCGCGTAGACGATGAGATTCGTATCGACGAACCAGTTCCTCCTCCCGCTCGGCATAAATCTCCTCGCGCGTCGGCCAGTCCTTGCTGGCCCCGGGAAAGCCTGGACCGCTCAAATAGGGTTCGAGAGCAGCCAGAAGATCGTCCGACCCGCGGCACCGCTCCTCGACGATCTCGGAGACATAACGCGACAGGCTCTTGCCCTGCCGCGCCGCCTCCACCCGGGCGCGGGCCAGAACGTCGTCCGGAAGCGTGATGGTCACGTTCTTCATGGGACACCTCCACACTGATCTCGTTTTTCAGTGTTTCCGTGTCAAGCGCGCTCCGGCCTCCCGGCCGTGCCGCCGCCGGCCGCCTCCTTGTCGGGCCCCAGGAAGCCCTTGGCCTGCATGGCGAGGTGGACCTTGTTCTGGAAGGTCGCGTCCTGGCCCTTGGCGAGCAGGCCGGCATTGTCGGCGACGACGTCGCACAGGGTCTCGACCCAGTCGCGCTCGGCCTTGGCGAAGTCCTGCAGCACGTAGTGCTGCACCATCTCCTTGACGCCCGGATGGCCGATGCCGATGCGGACCCGGCGGAACTCGTTGCCGAGATGGGCGCCGATCGAGCGCAGGCCGTTGTGACCGGCGGCCCCGCCGCCGGTCTTCACCCGCACCTTCCCGGGGGGCAGGTCCAGCTCGTCGTGCAGCACGACCACGTCGCCGACCGGGACCTTGTAGAACTGCGCGGCCTCCTGCACGGCGCGGCCGGACTCGTTCATGTAGGTCTCGGGCATCAGCAGCATGACGCGCTCGCCGGCCAGCGGCCCCTCGGTCGCCAGCCCGTGAAAGCGCTTCCGCCACGGGGGGAACCCGTGGCGGCGCGCGATCGCGTCGACGGCCATGAAGCCGATGTTGTGGCGGTTGCCGGCGTAGCGGGAGCCCGGATTGCCGAGCCCGACCAGGAGCCGCATGACGATGCCTCACGGTCGGCCGGGGGCGGCGCGGGCCGCCCCCGGACCGGCCTCACTTCTTGGCGTCGGGCTTCTTGGCCGGGGCCTTGGCGTCGGCCGCCGGGGCCTTGGCGCCCGCCGCCGGAGCCTTGGCGCCGGCCGCCGGGGCCGCCGCCGCACCCGCGGCCGGAGCCGCCGCACCCGCGGCCGCGTCCTTGGCGGCGCGCAGCTCCTCGGCGTAGCCGGACGGCGGCACGATGGTGACCAGCGTCGGGTCGAGCTTGCCGGCCGCCCGCACGTTCGGCGGCAGCGCGACGTCGCTGAGGTGGCGCGAATGGTTGATCTCGAGGCCGGCGAGATCGATCTCGATGGCCTCCGGAATGGCGTCCGCCGGGCAGCGCAGCTCGACCGAGTGGGTGACGACGCTGACGGTGCCGCCGCGCTTGATGCCGGGAGCGCCTTCCGGATTGACGGTGCGCACCGGCACCCGCACCCGGATGGTGGCGCCTTCGCCCAGCCGCATGAAGTCGACATGGACCGGACGGTCCTGCAGCGGCTCCAGCTGGTAGTCGCGCGGAATCACGCGATGCTTCGCGCCGTCCAGCTCGACGTCGTAGATCGTCGTCAGGAAGTGGCCGGCCAGGATGCGCTGGCGCAGCTCGGCTGCGTCGATCGCGATGGTCACGGGCGGCTTGTTGTCGCCGTAGATAACGCCAGGTACGAGGCCTTCGCGACGAACGGCCCGGGCGGCCCCCTTGCCGGCCCGCGGACGCGACGTCGCCTTCAGCTCTTTGACGGTCGCCATGGTTGATCCTCTCTCCAGCCGGAAACGACCGCTGGTGCGGCCCCTCCCGGTCGATGCACGGATGGAAATGCCGCAGATGCGGCGGCGCGGCCGGCCTCCAGGGGTGCGTGCAGACCGCGGAACGCGGGCTTATAGCAAGACGCCGCCGCAATTGACAAGGAAGGGGCCCCGGAGAACGGCGTCGCCCCGGCCGGCGGGATCCGGCCGATCCGTTCAGGTCATTCCGGGGCCGCGCACTCGGGTCGGCGCTTCGCGCCGCCCGAGCACAGGCTCCGCGCCGAACCCGGACTCCAGCCGGGACTTTGGAGGTCGTCGCTGGATTCCGGGTTCGCGGCTTCGCCGCGCCCCGGACCGACAGCGAACCGAGCAGCCGGAACCGGTATCAGACCACCGTAGTCGTGCCGGTGTCGAGGCCGGTCGGGCTCGACGGGGCGAGCTTGGCCTCCAGGGCGGCGAGGCGGGCCTTGAGCACCTCGTTCTCCTCGCGGGCGAGGCGGGCCATCTCCTTGACCGCCTCGAACTCCTCGCGCTGCACGATGTCCATGTCGCGCAGGATGCGCTCGGCCTGGGCCTTGATCAGCGTCTCCGCCTCGCGGCGCACGCCCTGGGCGACGCCGGCCGCGTCGTTCATCATTCGGGCCATCTCGTCGAAGAACCGGCTGGTCGTCTGGGCCATCGTTATGTCGTCTCCGGAACGCATGATCGGCAATGGGAGTCGGTCGCGCCAGACAATGGCGATCGCGGTGCAGCGACGCAAGCGCCGCGCGGCCCGACCGGCGGCCCGCACACCCCGGCCGGCGCCCCCGCTTGACGGGCGGCGGCCGCCGCCCCATCACCCGAACCGCCGGGCGCACCCGCCTGTTCCGCCCCGGCGGACCGGTCCGCCCGCCGCCCGGTCCGCCAGCGGACCCGTTCCGTCCGCGGACCCGTTCCGCCCGAGAGACTGCCGATGCCCCTTGCCGTCCTGGAGTTCCCGCGGATCGACCCGGTGCTGGTCAGCCTCGGCCCGCTGGCGATCCGCTGGTACGCCCTCGCCTACATCGTCGGAATCCTGCTCGGCTGGGTCTATGCCCGGGCGCTGATCCGCAACGACCGGCTGTGGGGCGGACCGGCGCCCCTCACGGTCGTCGACTTCGACGACTTCGTCGTCTGGGTGACGCTCGGCATCATCCTGGGCGGCCGCACCGGCTACGTGCTGTTCTACAATTTCGACCTGTTCCTCGCCGACCCGCTGAAGATCGTGAAGCTGTGGGAGGGCGGCATGTCCTTCCACGGCGGCTTCCTCGGCTGCGTTGCCGCCGTGGTGCTGTTCGCCCGCTCGCGCGGCCTGTCGATCCCCACCGTCGGGGACCTCACCTGCGCCGTGGCGCCGATCGGCATCCTCCTCGGCCGCCTCGCCAACTTCATCAATGGCGAGCTGTGGGGCCGGCCGGCGCCGGACGTGCCCTGGGCCATGGTGTTCCCGGGCGCCGGCCCTTGGCCGCGGCATCCGAGCCAGCTCTACGAGGCGGGGCTGGAAGGGCTCGCGCTGTTCGTCGTGCTGGCGATCGCGGTGCGGGCTGGTGCCCTCAAGCGGCCCGGCCTCGTGGTCGGCCTGTTCGCCTGCTTCTATGCGGTGGCGCGCTCGTTCTGCGAGTTCTTCCGCGAGCCCGACCCGCAGCTCGGCTTCCTGTGGGGCGGCCTGACCATGGGGATGCTGCTGTCGATCCCGCTGTTCCTGGCCGGCGTCGGCTTCATCGTCGCGGCGCTGCGGCGGCCGCCGCTCGGGGGCGCCGCGCCGGCGACGCCCGCCGAGGCCGCGTGACTCCGGTGCCGTCCCCGCTCGCCGCCCTCCTGCGCGAGACGATCCGCACCGGCGGGCCCCTGCCCCTCGCCGACTGGATGGCGCTCTGCCTCGGCCATCCCGCGCACGGCTACTACGTCACCCGCGATCCGCTCGGCCGCGCCGGCGACTTCGTGACGGCCCCCGAGATCAGCCAGATGTTCGGCGAGCTCTTGGGGCTGTGGGCCGCCGCCGTCTGGCAGCAGATGGGGATGCCGGGCACGGTCCGGCTGGTCGAACTCGGCCCCGGCCGCGGCACCATGATGGCCGACATGCTGCGCGCGGCCCGGGTCGTCCCGGCGTTCCGCCCGGCCCTGTCGGTGCACCTGGTCGAGACCGGCCCGGTGCTCGCGGCGCTCCAGCGCGAGCGGCTGGCCGCCGCCGGCGTGCCGGTCGCCTGGCATCGCGACCTCTCCGAGGTGCCGGACGGCCCGGCGATCGTGCTCGCCAACGAATTCTTCGACGCCCTGCCGGTCCATCAGGCCGTGAAGACGCGCCACGGCTGGTGCGAGCGGACCGTGACGCTCGGCCCCGACGACACCTTCGCCTGGGCCACCGGCCCGGCCGACCCGGCGCTGGCCGCGCGGGTTCCGGAGTTCTGGCGGGTGGCCCCGTCCGGCTCGGTGTTCGAGTGGCGGGACGAGGCGCCGGTCACGGCGCTGGCCCGCCGGGTCGCCCGCGGCGGCGCCGCGCTGGTGATCGACTACGGCCATGTCGACCAGGGGCTCGGCGAGACCCTGCAGGCGCTCGCCGGCCACGCCTTCGCCGACCCGCTCGCCGCCCCCGGCGAGGCCGACCTCACCGCGCACGTGGATTTCGTCGCCTTCGGCCGGGCGGCGGCCGCCGCCGGAGCGGCCGTGCACGGCCCGGTGACCCAGGCGGCCTTCCTGAAGAGCCTCGGCATCGAGGCCCGGGCGGCGGCCCTGACCGCGAAGAACCCGGATCGCGCCGCCGAGATCGCCACGGCGCTCGCCCGCCTCACCGACACCCGCACGAAGACCGGGATGGGCACGCTGTTCAAGGCGATCGGCCTCGCCGATCCCGCCCTCGGCCCCCTGCCCGGACTGGAGACCGCGCCATGATGGTGACCGCCCGCTCGCTCTCGGCCCTGCCCGGCATCCGCCACGCCTTCTTCACCCGCGAGGGCGGCGTCTCCGAGGGGCTCTATGCGAGCCTCAACGCCGGCTTCGGCTCCGGCGACGACCAGGCCCGGGTCGCCGAGAACCGCGCCCGCATGGCGGCGGCGGTCGGCGTGCCGGCGGAGAACCTGCTCAGCGCCATCCAGATCCACTCGGCCGACGTGATCGTCGCCGAGACGCCGTGGACGGCCGCGCAGCGCCCGAAGCTCGACGCCATCGTCACCCGTACCCCGGGCCTCGCCGTCTGCGCCTCGACGGCCGACTGCGGGCCGGTGCTGTTCGCCGACCCGGAGGCCCGGGTGGTCGGGGCGGCGCATGCCGGCTGGCGCGGCGCGCTCGCCGGCGTGACGGATTCGACCATCGCGGCGATGGAGACGCTCGGCGCCGACCGCAGCCGGATCGTCGCCGCCATCGGCCCGATGATCCGCCAGCCGAGCTACGAGGTCGGCCCCGAGGTGAAGGCCCTGTTCGTCGCCCAGGACCCGGCCAACGCCCGCTTCTTCGCCCCCGGCCGGGAGGATCGCGAGATGCTGGACGTCGCCGGCTACATCGCGGCGCGGCTCGCCGCCGCCGGCCTGCGCCACATCGAGGACGTCGGCCTCTGCACCTATGCGGACGAGGCGCGCTTCTACTCCTATCGCCGCACCACCCACCGCGGCGAGCCCGACTACGGCCGCCACGTCAACGCCATCGCCCTGATGGGATGAGGCGGAGGCGGGATCGCAAGCGCCGAGGCTTGCCGACCCCGGGTCGTCCCGGTGCGGCGCGCCAGCGCGGGCGACGACCATCGAAAGGTTGTGCTGCCGCAGGCGCGCGCCGAGGACGAGCTTCGAAATCCCCCCGGCTGGACCCCCGCCGCAATTACGGTTAAGGATCCCTTACCGACCGAGGCGGGGGTACCGCCCGACCGGCCCGCTCGACCGGGCCACGGCAGCACGGGGCTCGATTTCGCATGCAGGGTCTACCGACGCGGCGCCTCGCGACGTCGCCGGCACGACAGGGTGGCCGCGGCCGGATCGGCGCGATCCTGCTGGCGCTCGGCTGCGCCGCCTGCACCCAGACCGCCGGGCAGACGCCCGGCCCGGTCGCCGCCGCCCGCACGCCGACCGTCGCCTTCGAGTCGATCGACGGCCCGCCGGAGAGCGTCTTCAACCATATGGTGCAGTCGCTGACGAGCGAGGCGCAGGCCCGCCAGCTCGCCGTCGTGTCGCGCCAGACGCCGGCGCACTACCGCGTGCGCGTCTACACGGCGACCATCGTGGCGCCGAAGAAGTCGGTGGTGAGCTGGGTGTGGGACGTCTACGACGCCGACCAGCGCCGCGTCTTCCGGTTGTCCGGCGAGGAACCGGTGAGCGGCGCCGGCAGCACCACCTGGGCGGCCGCCGACGAGCAGGTGATTCGCCGCATGGCGTCGAGCGGCATGGAGCGGCTGGCCGGCTTCATGGCGGCGCCGCGCACCGCGCCGGCGCCCGCCGCGGCGCCCTCCGGCACGCCGGCCCCTGCGCCGGACGCGACCCCGCCGGCCGACGGAAGCATGGCGGTCGCCGCCTACGACGCCAGCACGCCCTGAGCCGGCAAGCCCCGTCCGACCGCGCCGCGGCGCGTCTTTCCGGCGGTCGAATCTAGTCCGCGCGGACGTATCCGGACGAGTCCCGGGACGGGCAAAAACCCGCGGGACAACAAAACCGTCGTATTGCACCGGGCCCGACCGCCTTGTATTCAGGCGCCGCCGGACAGGTTAGTCGCTCGCGTGGGCGTTCGGGAGGTCGGGAATGCCTGGCAAGAATGGAGCGATCAAACTCGTCGCTGGCAACTCCAATCCGCGGCTCGCCGAGGCGATTGCCGCGTATCTGAAGACGCCGCTGACGCGCGCCGTCGTCCGCCGCTTCGCGGACATGGAGATCTTCGTCGAGATTCTGGAGAACGTGCGCGGCGCCGACGTGTTCGTCATCCAGGCGACCTCGTTCCCGACGAACGATCACCTGATGGAACTGCTGATCATCATGGATGCGCTCAAGCGCGCCTCGGCGCGGCGCATCACGGCGGTGATGCCGTATTTCGGCTACGCCCGGCAGGACCGCAAGCCCGGGCCCCGCACGCCGATCTCGGCCAAGCTGGTCGCCAACCTGATCACGCGCGCCGGCGCCGACCGCGTGCTGACCGTCGACCTGCACGCCGGCCAGTTGCAGGGCTTCTTCGACATCCCGACCGACAATCTCTACGCCTCGCCCGTGATGGTGCGCGACATCAAGGAGCGCTTCGAGCTCTCCAAGCTCGCGGTGGTGTCGCCCGACGTCGGCGGCGTGGTGCGGGCGCGCGGGCTCGCCAAGCGCATCAACGCGCCGCTGGCCATCATCGACAAGCGGCGCGAGCGCGCCGGCGAGTCCGAGGTGATGAACGTCATCGGCGACGTTGAGGGCCGCACCTGCATCCTGGTCGACGACATCGTCGATTCCGGCGGCACGCTGGTGAACGCCGCCGACGCGCTGCTGGAAGGCGGCGCCGAGCGCGTCTACGCCTATATCAGCCACGGCGTGCTGTCGGGCGGCGCGGTCGCGCGCATCACCGCGTCGCGCCTCAAGGAGCTGGTGATCACCGACTCGATCCAGCCGACCGAGGCGGTGCGGGTCGCCGAGAACATCCGGGTGCTCTCCATCGCCACCCTGCTGGGCGAGGCGATCGGCCGGACCGCGGCCGAAGAGTCGGTGTCGAGCCTGTTCGACTGAACCGGCGGCCTGGGTCATTCCGGGGCGGCGCGCAGCGCCGAACCCGGAATCCAGCCGAGAACTCGGACGCTGTCGCTGGATTCCGGGTTCGCGGCTTCGCCGCGCCCCGGAACGACGGGAACTGATCACCCGGAAACAGCATTGCTCTGCCGTGTCGCCCTGGGTCCCCGCCTTCGCGGGGACGAGCGGACCATCGACGCTCCTCGCCCGGCTTTCCGAATCGAGAACGAATTCCCGCACCGGTCGCCCGGCTCGCGCCTCCTGATCACGTCTTCTGATCACGTCCGACTCACGTGGGCGGCGGCGGCCGCCGCGGCCGGCCGAACTACACGTTCCGGCTCCGATTCCGATCCGTTCCACTTTTGATTCAAAGCACCGGTCCCGGGCGCGCGACGTGAGTCAAACTGTCGCGGTGGACGGCGCGGTTCCCTGTGGACCGGAGCGGTCCGGTCGTTGCGCGATTCAGCGGAATGAACGAACCCTTGGACGCGGCCGGGACGTCGTCTCCGCGCCGCGCCGGCGCCTCCGCGCGAGGCCCGGAACCGCCGTCCGGACGGACGATCGTGATCCGCACGAATTCATCTGTGGGACCCGATTCCGTCCGACCGGGGTGCGCTCTATAGTCGATGGACCGAGTGATTCGGTGTTCGTGGAAGTCCCGGCGCTGCAGGCTTTCCTGGCAGGTGCGGGCGCTTCGGGCACCCGGCGCGTGCCGTCGTGTGGCGTCCGCGTTCGTGCGTTCGCTCCCGCGTCCGGCACTTGAGGGGTAGAAGCGGCATGTCGCTGATGGAGATCGAGAGCCCGCGGAACGCCAACCCGGTCGACATCGTCGAGCGGGTGGCCGCCGTCAACGACTGGTCCTTCGCACGCTCCAGCGAGGACGAGGTCACGCTGGTGATGGCCGGCAAGTGGACCGACTATCAGGTCTCGTTCACCTGGATGAGCGAGATCGAGGCGCTGCATCTCGCCTGCGCGTTCGACCTGAAGGTGCCCGAGCGCCGGCGCGCCGAGCTGCTCGAGCTGGTCACGATGATCAACGAGCAGCTCTGGGTCGGCCATTTCGACCTGTGGGCCAACGACGGGCTGGTGATGTTCCGCCACGCGCTGGTGCTGGCCGGCGGCGTCGAGGCGTCGGGAGCGCAATGCGAGTCGCTGCTCGCCACCGCCACCGAGGCGTGCGAGCGCTACTATCAGGCCTTCCAGTTCGTCATGTGGGCCGGCAAGCCGCCCCGCGAGGCGATGGAGGCCGTGATGTTCGAGACCCTCGGCGAGGCCTGAGGGCCGGCCGCGATTCATACGGCCGTCATTCCGGGGCGCGGCCCGCAGGGTCGCGAGCCCGGAATCCATGTCCCCGGTGCCGATGGCGCGCGAGACAGGGCGTATGGGTCCCGGGCTCGGCGCATCGAAGTCGGCTTCTGCCGTCTTCGGCACGCGACAAGACGGACCCCGGGCAGGCCCGGGATCCGGCGCGCCGCCCCGGGGGACGACGGCAGCGGGTTCGCAGCCGCCGAATGCTGCTATAAGACCGGCCGACCCGGTTCCCTGACCCCAGCCTCGGCCTGTCGCGCATGAACATCCTGCTTCTCGGCTCCGGCGGACGCGAGCACGCGCTCGCCTGGAAGATCGCGGCGAGCCCGCTCGTCGACCGCCTGTGGTGCGCGCCCGGCAATGCCGGCATCGCCCAGGAGGCCGACTGCGTCGCCCTCGACCTCGCCGACCATGCCGCCGTGATCGGCTTCTGCCGCGACAACGCCGTCGATCTCGTGGTGGTCGGCCCCGAGGCGCCGCTGGTCGCCGGCCTGGTCGACGACCTGACCGCGGCGGGCCTCGAGGCGTTCGGGCCGAGCGCCGCCGCGGCCCGCCTCGAGGGCTCCAAGGGCTTCACCAAGGCGCTGTGCCGGGCGAACGGGATTCCGACCGCCGCCTACGAGGTGTTCACGGACGCCGCGCCCGCCAAGGCCTGGATCCGCGAAAAGGGCGCGCCGATCGTGGTCAAGGCCGACGGGCTCGCCGCCGGCAAGGGCGTGGTGGTCGCCCAGACGGTCGGCGAGGCGGAGGCGGCGGTCGACCGCATGCTCGCCGGCGAGCTCGGCGCCGCCGGCGCCAGCGTGGTGATCGAGGAGTTCCTGGCCGGCGAGGAGGCGTCGTTCTTCGTCCTCTGCGACGGCGAGACCGCGCTGCCCCTCGCCTCGGCCCAGGACCACAAGCGCGCCTTCGACCTCGACGTCGGCCCCAACACCGGCGGCATGGGGGCCTACTCGCCCGCCCCGGTGATGACCGACGCGATCACGGCCCGCACCATGGACGAGATCGTCCGGCCGACCCTGAAGGCGATGGCGGCGATGGGCTGCCCCTACAAGGGCGTGCTGTTCGCCGGCCTGATGATCACGGCCGAGGGGCCGAAGCTGATCGAGTACAATGTCCGGTTCGGCGATCCCGAATGCCAGGTGCTGATGCTGCGGCTGATGTCGGATCTGGTGCCGGCGCTGCTCGCCACCTGCGACGGCCAGCTGAAGGACTTTTCGCTCCACTGGCACGACGACGCGGCCATCACGGTGGTGCTGGCCGCCAAGGGGTATCCCGGGGCCTACGAGAAGGGCACTGTGATCGAGGGCCTGCGCGACGCCATGGCGGTCGACGACGTCGAGATCTTCCATGCCGGCACGGCCGAGCAGGACGGGCGGATCGTCGCCGTCGGCGGCCGGGTGCTGAACGTCTGCGCCACCGGCCGGACGCTGGCCGAGGCGCGCGCCCACGCCTACACGGCGATCGCCGAGATCCGCTGGCCCGGCGGCTTCTGCCGCAGCGACATCGGCGCCAAGGGCCTCGCCCGGCGCGGCTGAGCCGGGGCTTCGACAGCGCGGCGCCGGCTCCTATATACTGCCCGGGATTGCAGCCCGCGGGAGCCGGAGATGGGCGTCGTCATCGACGATCCACAGACCGAGGCGAAGATCCGGGAGCTCGCCGCACGCACCGGCGAGACCCCCGAGCAGGCCGTCGCCCATGCCGTCGACGCACGACTGGCGCAGCTGCCGGCGAGTCGGGACGAGAAGGGGCGGGACGGCGACGTCACGGCACGCCGGGAGCGGATCAGGGAGACCCTCGCCTATTTCGACTCGCTGCCGAAGATCAACGAGCACCTGACCCCCGACGAGATCATCGGCTACGACGAGAACGGGTTGCCGACCTGATGGTTGTGGATACGTCCGCGCTGATGGCCATCCTGCTCGGCGAGGCCGAGCGACCCGTTTTCGAGACGATCATCCTGAGCGCCCCGGCCGCCGTCATGTCCGTCGTCGGAGTGGTCGAGACGACGATCGCCTTGTGCGGGAAGCGCCGGGACGCGGAGGCTGCACGGCTGGACGGGCTTCTGGCGGACTTTGGAATCGAGGTTTCGAGTGTCGACCCGGTCCAGGGGGCCTGGGCTCGGCAGGCATTCGTCCGCTACGGCCGGGGGCGTCATCCAGCAGCGCTGAATTTCGGCGATTGCTTCTCCTACGCGCTCGCGAAGTCGCTCGACATCCCGCTCCTCTTCAAGGGCGACGACTTCTCCAGAACCGACATCGTCCCGGCCTGGCGCCCCTGACCACGATCCCCGCAGTGGAGTATCGCATGTCCGATCTCGCCGACCTCTATCCCGGCTTCGAGTCGCACTGGATCGACACCAGCGCCGGCAAGCTGTTCGCCCGCTCCGGCGGCAGCGGGCCGCCGCTCCTGATGCTGCACGGCTATCCGCAGTCGAACGTCATCTGGCACAAGGTGGCGCCGGCGCTGGCCAGGCATTTCCGCCTGATCCTGCCGGACCTGCCGGGCTACGGCTGGTCGGCGGCGCCGCGCTCGGGGCCGGATCACGCGCCCTACACCAAGCGCGCCATGGCGGCCGCCATGATCGACCTGATGGAGGCGCTCGGCCACGCCCGCTTCTCGCTCGTCGGCCACGACCGCGGCGGCCGCGTCGGCTACCGGCTCGCCCTCGACCATCCGGGGCGGCTGGAGAAGCTCGCCGTGATCGACATCGTCCCGACCTGGGCGATGTGGCACAAGATGGACCAGACGCTCGCCTACAAGGTCTGGCACTGGACCTATCTCGCCCTGCCGGCGCCGTTCCCGGAGACCATGATCGGCAAGGATCCGGTCTACTATCTCGACTGGAAGATCGCGAGCTGGAGCGGCACCAAGGATCTCACCCCGTTCGACCCGCGCGCGCTCGCCCACTACCGCGCCGCCTTCCAGGATCCCCTGCGCATCCACGCCACCTGCGAGGACTACCGGGCCGGCCACACCACCGACCTCGCCTTCGACGAGGCCGACCGCGCGGCGGGCAAGACGATCGACTGCCCGATGCTGGTGCTGTGGGGCGCCAAGGGCATCCCGAGCGAGAACGCGCCGCTCGTCACCTGGCGCGAATGGGCCGACGACGTGCGCGGCGGGCCGATCGACTCCGGCCACTTCCCCCAGGAGGAGAACCCGGCCGCCACCCAGCAGGCGCTGCTGGCGTTCCTGACGGGGGCGGCGTGAGCGGCCGCTTTGAAGCGCCGGACTCCCTGCCCCGTCATGGCCGGGCTCGTCCGATGGACACGACGGCCTCGTCGCCTCTCCCCGCGTGCGGGGAGAGGTCGGGGGGCGCGCCGCAGGCGCGAAGCCCGGGCGAGGGGGCGCCTCGTGGATACGGAAGCGCCCCCTCACCCGCCGCGCTCCGCGCGTCGACCTCTCCCCGCACGCGGGGAGAGGTGTACGGTGCTCCGCCATGAAATCCTTCGCGCTCGCGCTCGGGGCCGGCGGGGCGCGCGGGCTCGCCCATATCGCCGTGTTCGAGGCGCTGGACGAGCTCGGGGTCAAGCCGGTCGCCATCTCGGGCTCGTCGATCGGCGCCCTGATGGGCGCCGCCTACGCGGCCGGCATGAGCCCGCGGGCGCTGCGCCGGCACGTCATCGCCACGGTGCACGACCGCGCCGCCCTGATCGGCCGCCTGCTCGGCGCGCGCGCCGCCGGCTTCGCCTGGTCGAGCCTGCTGCGGGTGCCGTTCGGCCACAATCCGGTGCTGCTCGATCCCGACAAGTTCTGCGCCGCCTTCCTGCCCGAGGCGATCCCGGCCAGCTTCGCCGACCTGCGCATCCCGCTCCTGGTGGTCGCCGCCGACCTGTTCGGCCAGGACGAGGTGGTGTTCTCCGACGGGCCGCTGCGCCCGGCCATCGCCGCCTCGATGGCGATTCCCGGCCTGATGCGGCCGGTGGAGCACGACGGCCGCGTGCTGGTCGACGGCGCCGCCGTCGATCCCCTGCCCTTCACCCAGCTCGCCGGCCGCGCCGACGTGGTCGTCGCGGTCGACTGCTCCACGGCGCCGCGCGACAAGACCGCCGTGCCCGAGGCCTTCGACTCGGTTTCCGCCACCATCACGCTGATGGGCCATGCCCTGGTCGCCGAGAAGCTCAAGCGGGTCCGCCCCGACCTGCTGATCCGCCCCAATGTCGGGATCTTCCGCCTGCTCGACTTCCTGCAGGCCATCGCCATCATCCGGGCCGGCGAGGCCATCAAGGAGGAGATCAAGCGCGACCTCTCGGCGCTGCTGGAGGGGTGACGGCCGCCGCGCCCCTTGCGCAAATGTAGCAACGTTTCTACATTCCATCGCCAGACCGGACCGAGGAGGTGGCGATGCGCACCACCATGACGAGCCGCGAGTTCAACCAGAACACCAGCAAGGCCAAGAAGGCCGCCGAGAGGGGGCCGGTGTTCATCACCGATCGCGGACGGCCGGCCCTCGTGCTGCTGTCGATCGACGACTACGACCGGCTGCTCGGCCGGACCGAGCGTGTGATGAGCCTCGCGGAGGCTTTGGCCCAGTCCGGCGACGACGCCGGTTTCGACTTCGATCCGCCGAAGCTCCAAGGCTTCATGAAGCCCGTCGATTTCGATTGATGTATCTGCTCGACACCAACGTCGTGTCGGAGCTGAGGCGCCCGGACAAGGCTCATCCCTCGGTGGTGGCGTGGGCCGCGCAGGTCCCGACGCCGCAAGTCTTCCTGTCCGTCATTTCGATCCTGGAGATCGAGATCGGCGCTTCGAGGCTCGCGCGAAAGGACGCCGTCCAGGGCAGAGTGCTCCGCAGATGGATCGACGAGACGGTCATGCCACGCTTCGCCGACCGGATTCTGCCGATCGACACCCGGGTCGCGCAGCGATGCGCCGCCCTGCATGGTCCCGATCCGCGGCCCGAGCGGGATGCCTTCATCGCGGCAACGGCCCTGGTTCACGGGCTGATCGTCGTGACCCGCAACACCCGGGATTTCGAGCCGCTGGAGGTCGACGTGCTGAACCCGTGGCGCCTCGAAGGGGCTCCGTGACGCTCACCGCCGCTCCCGAAAGAACCCCCGCAACAGCGCCGCCGCCTCGGTCTCGCCGATGCCGGAATAGACCTCGGGGCGGTGGTGGCAGGTCGGCGAGGCGTAGTACCGCACGCCGCTCTCCACGGCCCCGCCCTTGGGGTCGGTGGCGCCATAGTACAATCGCCGGAGGCGGGCGAAGGAGATCGCCGCCGCGCACATCGGGCACGGCTCCAGCGTGACGTAGAGGTCGCAGTCGGGCAGCCGCTCGCTGCCGAGCGCCGCGCAGGCGGCCCGGATCGCCAGCAGCTCGGCATGGGCGGTCGGGTCGCGATCGCGGAGGGTGCGGTTGTGGCCGCGCGCCACCACGGCACCGTCGCGCACGATCACGCAGCCGATCGGCACCTCGCCGGCGTCCTGCGCCGCCCGTGCCTCGCCGAGCGCCAGATCCATGAAAGACGTCAAAGGCTCGTTCCGCCGCGCGAACTCTGCTATCAGGCTCGCTCCTTATCCAAGATCGAGACCATGCCGGACAAGCCCGAAGATACCGCGCACGACACCGCGCCCGCGCAGCGCCCCGCCCCGCCCGACGGCGAGCGCATCGCCAAGGTGATGGCGCGCGCCGGCCTGTGCTCGCGCCGCGACGCGGAGGCGTGGATCGAGGCCGGCCGCGTCGCCGTCAACGGCACGGTCATCTCTTCGCCCGCCCTCGACGTCACCGCGAAGGACCGCATCACGGTCGACGGCGAGCCCCTGCCGGCCGCCGAGCGCACCCGGCTGTTCCTCTACTACAAGCCGGTCGGGCTGGTGACGACGAGCTTCGACCCCGAGGGCCGCCCGACCATCTTCGACGCGCTGCCCGAGGATCTGCCGCGGCTGATCAGCGTCGGCCGCCTCGACATCGCCACCGAGGGCCTGCTGCTGCTCACCAACGACGGCGGCCTCGCCCGCCAGCTCGAGCTGCCGGCGACCGGCTGGCTGCGCCGCTACCGGGTGCGGGCGCACGGCTCGGTCGACCAGGCCCAGCTCGACCGGCTGAAGAACGGCCTCGAGGTCGAGGGCATCCAGTACGGCCCGATCGAGGCGACCCTCGACCGCGCCCAGGGCGCCAATGTCTGGCTCACCATCGGCATCCGCGAGGGCAAGAACCGCGAGGTGCGCAACGTCCTCGACACGCTCGGCCTGCAGGTGAACCGACTGATCCGCGTCTCCTACGGCCCGTTCCAGCTCGGCGAGCTGATGGACGGCGACATCGAGGAGGTGAAGACCCGGGTGCTGCGCGAGCAGCTCGGCGAGCGCCTCGCCCAGGAGGCCGGCTGCGACTTCTCCGGCCCGCTGACGCCGCGCGCGCCCACCGAGGAGCAGCGGCGCGAGCGCGCCGAGCGCGGCGCCCGCGGCACGCCCGCCGTTCGCGGCGCGCCGGCCGGCCGCGGCGCGCCGGTCCGCGGCGCCCGCGACATGCGCGACCGCGACGACCGGGGCAGCCGCGGCCGCTTCGACGCCGGCGGGGACAAGCCGCGCTTCCGCCGCCGCGACCGCGACGAGGTCCTGGAGCCGCCGGTCGGCCGGCCGCGCCGCGGCAACGCCTGGCGCTCGGAGGATTCGCCGCTGCGCACCCACTACAAGGGCGAGCGCAGCGAGACCGGCAAGCCGTCGCGCGAGGAACCGGCCGGGCCGAAGCGGGCCGGCCTGCTGACCGACCGCAAGGGCCGCCGCGTGCTGGTCGAGCGCTTCGGCGAGGCCAAGACGGAGGAGGCGATGCCGGCCAGAAAGCCGTTCCGCGGCAAGCCGGCCGGCGCCCGCGCCGCCGGCGGCCCGCGGGCCGCCGCCGGACGGCCGTACCGCGAGCGCAGCAGCGACGAGCGGCCGCGCCGCGACCGCGCCGAGGGCGACCGCCCCTATCGGGCGCGCCCCGAAGGCGACCGGCCGTTCCGTGAGCGGCCGGCCGGCGACCGTCCGTTCCGCAAGCGCCCCGAAGGGGACCGCCCGCAGGGGGACCGGCCGTTCCGCAAGCGGCCCGAAGGCGACCGGCCCCAGGGCGAGCGGCCGTTCCGCGCCCGCGCCGAGGGGGATCGTCCGTTCCGCAAGCGCCCCGAAGGTGACCGGCCGCAGGGCGACCGGCCGTTCCGGGCCCGCGCCGAGGGCGACCGGCCGTTCCGCGAGCGGCCGGCCGGCGATCGGCCCCAGGGCGAGCGTCCGTTCCGCGCCCGCGCCGAGGGCGATCGCCCGTTCCGCAAGCGGCCCGAAGGCGACCGGCCGCAGGGCGACCGGCCGTTCCGGGCCCGCACCGAGGGCGACCGGCCGTTCCGCAAGCGGCCCGAGGGTGATCGGCCCCAGGGCGACCGTCCGTTCCGCGCCCGCGCCGAGGGCGACCGCCCGTTCCGCAAGCGCTCCGAAGGCGATCGACCGCAGGGCGACCGGCCGTTCCGGGCCCGCACCGAGGGCGACCGGCCGTTCCGGCCCAAGCGGGCGGAGGGTGACCGGCCGTTCCGCGAGCGCCCCGCCGGCGACCGCAAGCCGGGCGGCTTCAAGTCCGGCGGCTTCAAGTCCGGCGGTCCGCGCAGCGACAAGCCGGGCGGCTTCAAGCCGGGCGGACCGCGCGGCGGCAAGTCGTTCGGGGGCAAGCCGGGCGGCAAGCCGTTCGGCGGCAAGCCGGGCGGACGACCGGGCGGACGCCCGCCGGGACCGCGCTCGTCCGGGCCGCGCTCCGGTCCGCGGGGCGGCTGATGCGGATCGTCGGGGGACGGCTGCGCGGGCGCACGCTCGCCGGACCGCGCTCGGCCGCGATCCGGCCGACCTCCGACCGCCTGCGCGAGTCGCTGTTCAACATCCTGGCGCACGCCTATGGCGACCCGGTCGGCGACGGCCGCGTCCTCGACCTGTTCGCCGGCACCGGCGCGCTCGGCCTGGAGGCGGTGTCGCGCGGCGCCTCCTTCACGCTGTTCGTCGACGACGGCGCCGAGGCGCGCGCCCTGATCCGCCAGAACGTGGAGAATCTCGGGCTCGGCGGGGTGACGAAGATCTACCGCCGCGACGCGCAGAAGCTCGGCCTCGCCTCGCCGATGCCGCCCTTCTCGCTGGTGTTCCTCGATCCGCCCTATGGCCGCGGCCTCGCCGTCCCGGCGCTCGCCGCGGCGCGCGCCGGCGGCTGGCTGAAGCCCGACGCGCTGGTGGTGGTGGAGGAGTCCGCCGATGCGCCCCTGCCGGCGCTCGACGGCTTTCAGGAGCTCGAGCGCCGCGTCTACGACGACACCGCGGTGACGTTCCTCAGGGCGGGGTGAGCGGGCCGCCGCCCGCCGGCGCCCGCGGAACGACGCAGCGGAGGATCACCAGCAGCGGGACCGCGAGAGCCGCCCAGGACACGGCCCACCAGACGCCGCCCTCGCCCACCAGGGCGGCGACGAGCCCCAGCAGGGTCGATGCGGCCAGCGCGATCGGCCACCGCCACTGTCGCCCGGCCCCGACCGTCCCCCGACTCATCTCCCGACCTCGACCCGCGCGGGTCCGGCCGCACGGTCCAGGCGCACCGCCGCGTCGCCCGGCACGCGCCGCCGCCCGGGCCACCAGAGATAGAGGCCGCTGGCGAGCACGACGATGGTCGCGACATCGAGGAGCGCCCAGAGGATCTTGAGCGGCAGGCCGCCATAATCGCCGAAATGCAGCGGCTGCGACATGAACAGCATCGTCGCGTACCAGGGCATGTCGCGCACCGCGACCACGCGCCCGGTCGCCGCATCGGCGAGCGCCGGCTTCAGGATGCGGCTGGTGATCGGCGTGTCGCCGGTCAGGAAGATCGCGACATGCGCGTCGGTCGAGAACGGCGTCCCCGGGAAGGCGACCGTGGTGACGGCCATGTCCGGAACCGCGTCGCGGACGTTGCGCAGCAGCGCATCGACCGAGGCGCGCTCCCCGTCGCTGCGAAGGGGCTTCGCCTGCGCCGCCATCTCGACGAGCTGACCGGCCTGCCAGGCGAGCTCGATCGGCGCGGCGAGCGTGTTGATCACGCCGGTCAGCGTGACCACGGCGAACCACGCCAGCGTCACGATGCCGAGGAGATTGTGCAGGTCGAGCCATTTCAGGCGGCGGCTGCCGTCCCGGCGGACGGTCCCGAAATCGAGACGGCGGGTGAACGGCCCGTAGAGCACGACGCCGGACACGATCGCGACGACCAGCAGGAGTCCCATGCCGCCGAGAAACAGCGTGCCCGGCACGCCGGCGAACAGGTCGACATGCAGCCGCAGCATCACGTACATGAAGCCTTCGTTCGGCTGGGCGGCATCGAGCGCCGCGCCGGTGCGGGTGTCGAACACGCGATAATGGAAGGACGACGGCTCCGTCGTCATGCTCGGCGCGGTCGGCACCTTCACGATCGGCCTGTCCCGGTCGAAGAACAGGTAGGGCACCACGTGGCCCGGCCGCGCCGCCAGCGCCTGCGCGATCATCGCGTCGACCGACGCGGGCGGCAGGTCGGGCGGCAGGTCGGGCGGAACGTCGGCGAGCGTCGGGTTCGGCCCGAGCTCGTCGTGGAAGACGAGCGGCAGCCCGGTCAGGCACAGGAGCAGCGCGAAGACCGTGCAGACCAGGCTGCTCCAGCGGTGAACCCACGCCCAGCGACGGACGCTGCGCGGCGTCATCGCGGCCGCTCCGGTCGGCGGCCGCACCGCTCCCGGCGCGTCCTCACCATCGGTAGCGCAGCCCGGCGAGGATCAGCCGGCGGTTCGCGAACTGGCAGTAGTAGTTCGACGAGCAGCTCGAATAGTACTCCTTGTCGAGCAGGTTGGTGACGTTGAGCGTGAGCTCCGCCCCCTTCAGCTCCGGCCTGAGATTCGTCAGATCGTATCGCAGTGCCGCGTCGACGACCGTGTAGCCGGGGTTCTCGATCGTGTTGGCGTCGTCGGCGAAGGTCGGGCCGACACGGCGGACGCCACCGCCCAGCGTGAGGCCGCTCAGCGCGCCCCACTTGATCGTGTAGTTCATCCAGATCGAGCCGAAATAGTCGGGCACCGCCTGCGGACGATTGCCGATCACGCTCGCGGTGGACGATTCCGTCACCCGCGTGTCGAGGAGCGTCAGCGCGCCGATCAGCTCGACACTGTCGGTCACGTTGCCGCGCGCCTCGAGCTCGACGCCCTGCGAGCGGATCTCGCCCTGCTGGACGTTGAAGCCGGACACCGCGGACGGCGTCAGCACGTTCTTCTGGCGGATGTCGAAGGCCGCGGCGGTCAGCAGGATCGGGAGCGCGGCGGGCTGATACTTGACGCCGGCCTCGTATTGCTCGCCCGTCGTCGGCACGAAGGGCGACCCGTCGACGCCGACGCCGACCACCGGCTCGAACGAGGTCGAGTAGCTCGCATAGGGCGCGATGCCGTTGTCGAACAGATACAGGAGACCGGCCCGGTAGGTCGTCTTGTCGGCCGACTGGTCGCTGGTGGTGGCGGCGAGGCGGTTGTCGGTGCTCTGCGAGGTCCAGTCGTGGCGGACGCCGAGGGTCGCCCGCCACCCGCCGAGGCTGATCTGGTCCTGGACGTAGACTCCGGTCTGGCTCAGCCTCTGGTCGCTGTCGATATAGGTCGCGAGCGACCCGACCGGCTGATAGTAGAGCGGATTGGTGACGTCGAGCGAGGTCGCCGCCCCGAGCTTGTAGATCCAGCTGCTGCTGCTGTTCTGATAGTCGACGCCGGTCAGGATCTTGTGCGTCACGGGCCCGGTGGCGACGTCGAACTGCAGGCGATTGTCGGTCGACACCCCGTCCACCGCCTCGATGGACCGCACCGCCCAGCGCGGCAGGATGCCGGTCGACGAGAGCGCACCGTTCATCTGCAGCGACTGCATGTCGATGTCGACATGCGAATAGCGCAGCGCCGAATGCAGGCTGACGACGTTGTTGAAGCGATGATCGAACTGATAGCCGATGCCGTACTGCTCGCGCTCGAAGGCGTCGAATCCCGGGTCGCCGACATTGAGCCTGGAGTTGAGGAACGGCCGGTACTGGGCTGGCGCCAGGAACGTCGGATAGAGCGAGTTGAAGTAGCCGCCCTTCGGATCGCGCTGATAGTAGCTCAGGATCGTCAGCCGGGTGTCGGCGTCCGGCGTCCAGGTCAGGGCCGGCGCGACGGCGATGCGCTTCTCGTCCACGTCGTCGTAGCGCGTGCCGGACGACCGGCCGATCGCCGTCATGCTGTAGAGCCAGTGCCCCTCCTTGTCGATCGCGCCCTGGCTCGTCACCCCCGACTGGATGCGCCCGTGCGAGCCGCCTTCGAGCCGGACCTCGTTGTAGGGCGTCGCGCTCGGCATCCGGCTGATCTGATTGACCAGACCGCCCGGGCTCGTCTGGCCGTAGAGCAGCGCCGACGGCCCTTTCAGCACCTCGACGCGGTCGAGCAGGAACGGGTCGATCGCCGTGTTGGCGAACGCCTGGCCGCGCGGCAGCTTCAGGCCGTCGAGGAAGCTGACGTAGTTGGTCGAGGTCCCGAAGCCGCCGAAGCCGCGGATGAACACGCTGTCGTAGCGCGCGTTGGTGTCGGCGTCGGACAGCACCCCCGACGTGTAGCGCAGCGCGTTGCCGACGGTCTGCGCGTTCTGGTCGTCGATCTGCCGGCGCGTCACCGTCGAGATCGACTGCGGCGTCTCGACGACCGGCGTGTCGGTCTTGGTCGCGGTCGTGGTGCTCTTGTCGAGGTAGCTGTCCCGCGTGCTGTCGCGGGTGGCGTCGGCGTTGACGACGATCGGCGAGAGCGTCGCCTCGGCGGCGGCGTCCTGGGCCTTCGCCTCCGCGAGGCCGGCCGTCGTCGCCGCCAGCGCCGCACACACAACGAATGCACGATCGATCGTCATCCCGCCCCCCGCCAGTGCCGTCGTTCCCGACAGCGACGACGAATAAACGGGACGGGACCGTCCTGTCCAGACGCATTGCCATCCTCGGCGCAAACATGTAATTGGAATAATTCGAGAAATGTTTCGGCAGACGGGACTTGACGAGCATGCTGCGTTCAGGGAACGAGCCCGAGCGAACGAGACGCGAACCGCGACATCGCGCGCAGGACCGATCCATGACTCAGAAGGCGCGGAACACCGGGCGGCCGTCGAAGGCCGCCGGCGAGGCGAAGTCGCTCCGCATCATCGAGACCGCGTCACGGCTGTTCGCGGAGCAGGGCTATGCCGCGACCTCGGTCGAGCAGGTCGTCGCCGCCTGCGGCGTCGGCAAGGACACGGTCTACCGCCGCTTTCCGTCCAAGCTGGCGCTCTTCGCCGGGGTGGTCGAGCACGCCCGCAGGCAGACGCAGGCGCACTTCCAGGCGACCATGGCGGCGCAGACCGGCGACGTGCTGGCGCGCCTGCGCGGCGCCGCGCGATGGCTCCTGACCGTCAATCTCGACCCGACGCTGATCGCCTTCCAGCGCATCGCCCTGAGCGAGGCGCTGGTGGTCGGCCAGGCCGTGGCCGACAATCCGCACGATCCGATCATGGACCGCCTGCTCGCGCTGATCGAGGAGGCGCAGGCGGCCGGGGTGCTCGGCCCCGGCGACGTCCGGTTCCTCGCCGCGCACCTGCTGAACTGCATCGCGATCGGGCCGACCGTCGATGCGATGCTGGGCAAGGCGACCTATGCCTCGACCCGCGCCCAGAACGCCTATTTCGAGAAGGCCTGGGCGCTGTTCCTGAACGGCGCCCGCCAGGGGCTGTGAGGACGCGGGTCGGGGCGGCTGTCGGGCCGCCCCGAACCGCGGCGTGACGGCGAGCCCCTACTCCACCTTCAGCCCGGCCGCCTGGATGGCGGGGGCCCAGCGGGCGATCTCGGACTTCACGAAGGTGGCGAGATAGTCGGGCCCGCGCCGCTCCGGCGGCACGATGGCGAGGCCGAGCTCGTCGAGGCGTTTCCTCACGGTCGGGTCGTCGAGCGTCTGGTTCACGGCGGCGACGAGCTTCCTGACGATCGGCTCGGGCGTGCCCTTGGGCAGGAAGACGGCGTTCCAGGTGTCGGCCTCGACGCCCGGCAGGCCGGCCTCGGCGGCGGTCGGCACCTCGGGCAGCAGCGGCGAGCGGACCGCCGAGAGCACGGCGAGCGCCTTGACGTTGTTCTGCTTCACCTGCGGCACCGCGGTCTGGATCGAGTCGCACATGTAGTCGGTGCGGCCGCCGATCACGTCCTGCATGGCGGGCGCCGCGCCGCGATACGGCACGTGCGTCACCGTCACGCCCATCGCCTGGTTGACCAGCAGGCACGGCACGTGGGTGGCCGAGCCGAGGCCGCCGGAGCCGAAGCTCATGGTCGCGTGGTTGGCCTTGGCGAAGGCGACGAAGCCCTTCAGGTCGGCGACCGGCAGGGTCGGCCGGGCGACCAGCAGGCGCGGCGACTCGGTGGTCAGCCCCACCGGCGCGAAGTCGGCCACCGGATCGTAGAGCGGCTTGGCATACAGGGTCGGGTGATAGGCGTGGGTGCCGACATTCCCCATCACGAAGATGTAGCCGTCCGGCGTGCCGCGGGCGATGCGCTGGGCGCCGAGCGCGCCGCCGCCGCCGCCGACATTCTCGACGATCACGGTCTGGCCGAGGATCTCGCCGAGCTTCTGGGCCTGCACGCGGGCGATCACGTCGATCGGCCCGCCGGCCAGGAACGGCACGATCAGGGTGACGGGCCGGGTCGGCCAGTCCTGCGCCGCCGCCGGCGAGCCGGTCCAGGCGAGCGCCAGCCCGGCGAGCGCCATCACGGCCGAGGGGAAGGATCGTCTCATGCGAAGCTCCGTTGCGAAGGTCGCGGTGCGTGGGTGTCGGGGCGAAGGGTCGCGAGGGATCAGAGCGCCGTGCTCCACGGGACCAGCTCCTCGCGATAGCCGGTGCCGCTGCGCGCGACATGGGCGAGCGCCGGGAACGGATAGTGGAAGCCCTGCACGAGCATGCGCTCGGCCACCAGCATGTCGTAGACCCTGCGGCGCGTCGCCTCGGCGGCGATCGGGTCGACGTCGAGCATGAAATGCCAGCCGGGATTGCGGGCGAACAGGACCGGCGCGTGGGTGACGTCGCCCTGGATGTAGACATGCTTGCCGCCGGAGGCGAGCACCAGCGAGGTGTGGCCGGGCGTGTGGCCCGGGGTGCCGACCGCGGTGAGCCCGGGCAGCACCTCCTTGTCCCAGTCGTAGGTGCGCAGGCGCTTCGCCACCTCGCCGCCGAGCACCCGGCGGACGTTCCTGGCGCCGTCCGGCACGCGCGGATTCGTCGCCCGGCTCGTCTCGGCCTCGTCGGTCCAGAAGGCGTGCTCGCGCGCCGGCGCCAGCACCTCGGCATTGGGGAACGCCACGCTGCCGTCGGCGCGCAGCAGCCCGTTGATGTGGTCGCCGTGATAGTGGGTCAGCACCACGGCGTCGATCTGCGCGGGCGCGATGCCGGCCGCGGCGAGGTTCTGCAGGAAGCGGCCGTTCAGCCCCTTGCTCGCCGTGAAAGCCGCCTCGCCCGTGCCGGTGTCGACCAGCACCAGCTTCGCCCCGGTGTTGATCACGATCGGATTGTAGGGGCCGGCATAGAAGGCCGGATCCATGTAGGCCGCGCTCAGCGCCGCCTGCACGTCGGCCTTGCTCGCGTTGAGCACGAAGCCGTCGCCGACCGGCATGCGGCTGACGCCGTCGTTGACCACCGTCACCTGCACGCTGCCGACGGTGTAGCGGTAGAAGCCGGGCGCCTGCTGCCCGGCCGGCGGCACGGCGGCGCCGGCGCGCGGCAGGCCGAGGCCGGCCGTCGCCGCCGCGGCGGCGGCGGCCGCGGATCCGAGCACGGCGCGACGGGTCGGCGCGAGCGGAGCGGTCATGCGGAACTCCCGGGGGATCGGACGCGCCGGAGCCGGCGCCGGTGGAGGGCGCGACTCTAGGGGCGGGTTGCGCATTTGTGAAATCGATCCTATCAATCGCCGGCATTCATCGGATGAATACGGTTCCGCCCCATGGCCCGCGCCGATTTCGACCTCAATCTGCTGCGCGTGCTCGACACGCTGCTCGCCGAGCGCAGCGTCACCCGCGCCGGCGAGGCGCTCGGCCGCTCGCAGCCGGCCGTCTCCAACGCGCTGGCGCGGCTGCGCGCGGCGCTCGGCGACGATCTCCTGGTGCGCGGGGCGGACGGCCTGGTTCCGACGCCGCGCGCCGAGGCGCTGCGCGGGCCGCTGCGCGACGTGATGGCGCTCGCCGCGGCGATCGTGGCGGAGGGCTGCGCCTTCGATCCGGCGCAGGCGACCGACGTGTTCCGCATCAGCACGCCGGACCGCCAGAGCGTCGCCATCGTGCCGGCGCTGCTCGACCGGCTGCAGCGCCTCGCGCCGCGGGCCGCCCTGCACGTGGCGACGGCGGACCGGCAGCACGCCGTCGACCTGCTGGACGACGGCCGCATCGACCTCGCGATCGGCTGGATCGACGGGGAGCCGCCGCATCTGCATCACGAGCACCTGCTCGACGAGACGCTGCACTGCGTGCTGCGGCGCGGCCATCCGCTGATGCGCCGCCGGGCCCGCTTCGACATCGACGGCGTGCTCGCCTATCCGCATGTCGTGGTCAGCGCCACCGGCGCCCGCACGGCGATCTTCGACGACCTGCTGGCCCGCCACGGATTGCAGCGGCACGCGCTCGTCACCGTGTCGAACTTCACGGCGGTGCCGCAGCTGCTCGCCGGCACCGACATGATCGGCGTGTTCACCCAGCTCGCCGCCGACGTGTTCCGCCGGTCCTTCGGCCTCGCCACCCGCCCGGTGCCGCTCGACGTCGGCGTTCTCGCCATCCGCATGGTCTGGCACGCCCGCCACGACCGCGACCGCGCCCACGCCTGGCTGCGCGATCAGATCCGCGCCGTCTACCGCGAGGTCGCGCGCTGAGGCGAAATCGACCGGCCCGAAGGCGCGGCGCGGCACCGCTTCCCTCTCCCCTCGCGGGAGAGGGTCGAGCCCGCCCGGCGCGCTTCACGTCCGCCCGAACAGGCGCTCGATGTCCGACAGCTTCAGCTCCACATAGGTGGGGCGGCCGTGGTTGCACTGGCCGGCATTGGGGGTCTGTTCCATCTCGCGCAGCAGCGCGTTCATCTCCTCCGGCTTGAGCCGGCGGCCGGAGCGGATCGAGCCGTGGCACGCCATGGTGGCGGCGACGTGCAGGAGGCGGCGCTCCAGCGGCAGGGTCGAATCCCATTCGGCGAGGTGCTCGGCGAGATCGCGCACCAGCGCGCCGACGTCGAGGCGGCCGAGCAGCCCGGGCGTCTCGCGCACCGCCACGGCACCCGGCCCGAACGCCTCCAGCACCAGGCCGAAGCCGGCGAGCTCCTCGGCGCGGGCGGCGAGGCGCTCCACGTCGGCCTCGTCGAGCTCGACCACGGCGGGGATCAGGAGGAGCTGGCGGGCGATGCCGCCGTCGGCCAGCGCCGCCTTCATGCGCTCGTAGACGATGCGCTCGTGGGCGGCGTGCTGGTCGACGATGACGATGCCGTCGCGGGTCTGCGCCACGATGTAGTTCTCGTGCAGCTGCGCCCGCGCGGCGCCGAGCGGCCGGTCGTCGGCGTCGCCCGCCGCCGCGTCGTCGTGACGAAACGCGGTCGCCCGTGCGTCCGCCGACGGCGGCCCGACGTCGAAGACGGCCTGCGCCGGCTCGGTGAAGCCGTCCGGCAGCGCCTGCTCGACGGTGTCCTGATCGGCCGCGTCGTGCCCGGCCGCGGCCGGCGGCCGCGCCGGCGAGCCGCGCCAGTCCCACCCGAGCCGGCGCGGCACCGTCCAGCCCGTCGCCGCGCCCGCCGGTCGTCCGCCCGCCTGAGGAGCGCCCGTCCGCGGCCGCAGCGCCGCCAGCGTGGCGCCGCCGCCCGTGCTGGCGGCGCGGCCGGCGCCGAGCGCCAGCGCGTCCATCAGGGCCCGCACGATGGTGGCGCGCACCAGCCCGGCGTCGCGGAACCGCACCTCCGCCTTGGCCGGATGGACGTTGACGTCGACCTCGCGCGGATCGACGTCGACGAACAGCGCGACGACCGGATGGCGGTCGCGCGCGAGATGGTCCGCATAGGCGCCGCGCACCGCGCCGAACAGGAGCTTGTCGCGCACCGGCCGGCCGTTGACGAACAGGTACTGCGACAGCGAGTTGGCCTTGTTGAAGGTCGGCAGCCCGGCGAAGCCGACCACCGAGAGCCCGTCGCGGCCGCCCCGCACCGGCACGGCGTTCTGCGCGAAGTCGGCACCGAGCACGTCGGCGAGGCGGGTGAGCCGGCCACTCGCCGCGCCGTCGTGGCCGAGCAGCGTCGCCTCGGCGGCCGGGAAGGTGACGGGCGCGCGCTCCTCGCCGGCGAGCGTGAAGGCGACGTCCGGCCGCGCCATCGCCAGCCGCCGCACCACGTCGCGGATCGCCTCGGTCTCGCTGCGCTCGGCCTTGAGGAACTTGAGCCGCGCCGGCGTCGCGTAGAAGAGATCCCGCACGTCGATGCGGGTGCCCTGGGCGAGGGCCGCCGGCTTCGGCTCGCCCTTGCGGCCGCCCTCGACGGCGAGCGCCCAGGCGTGCGGCTCCTCGGCGTGGCGCGTCGTGATGAGCAGCTTCGCCACCGCGCCGATCGACGGCAGCGCCTCGCCGCGGAAGCCCAGCGTGCGGATGTCGAGCAGGTCCTCGTCGTCGAGCTTGGAGGTGGCGTGGCGCTCGACCGCCAGCACGAGGTCGCCGCGCCCCATGCCGCAGCCGTCGTCCGTGACGGTGATGCGCCGCCGCCCGCCGCCCTCGGTGATCACGTCGATGCGGGTCGCGCCGGCGTCGAGCGCGTTCTCGACCAGCTCCTTGACGACGCTCGCCGGCCGCTCGACCACCTCGCCGGCGGCGATCCGGTTGACGACGGCCTCGGTGAGCTGCCGGACGGGCATGGAGCGACTCGGGGGTTCCTGAACCTGCGAATTATAGGGCGAACGGCTGTTCTGCGTCTTCCCTCTCCCCTCGCGGGAGAGGGTGGCTCGGACCGAAGGTCCGAGACGGGTGAGGGGGCGTCCCACAATCCCTGAATTCGCGGGAGGCCCCCTCACCCGCCTCGCTTCGCTCGGCACCCTCTCCCGCGAGGGGAGAGGGTCGGACCGCGTCCGGGACACGAGCCTTGCCCCCTACTCCTCCGCCCCGCCCCGCCGCATGCTTTTCACCGTGGAGCGGCGCTTCTTCGCCTCGACGCGGCGCTTCTTCGAGGCGAGCGTCGGGCGGGTCTTGATCCGCGGCGTCGGGCGGACCGCCGCCTCGCGGATCATCTCGAGCAGGCGCTCGCGGGCGTCCTCGCGGTTGCGCTCCTGGGTGCGGAAGCGCTGCGCCGTGATCACCACGACGCCGTCGTTGGTCAGCCGGCTGCCGGCGATGCGCATCAGCCGGATCGCCACGTCGTTGGGCAGCGAGGGCGAGCCGCGCACGTCGAAGCGCAGCTGCACGGCGGTCGCCACCTTGTTGACGTTCTGCCCGCCGGGGCCGCCGGCGCGCACGAAGCTCTCCTCCAGCTCCGCCTCGTCGATCTCGATATGGTCGGTGACCCGGATCATGCCGCCGTTGAAGGCGAGACCGCGGGCGCGGTCAAGAGACTTGGCGTCGTCAGACTTGGCGTCGTCGTCCCGGGGCGCGGCCGGAGGCCGCGAGCCCGGGACCCATACGCCCTGTCTCTCGTGAGCCACCGGTGCAGGGGCTATGGATTCCGGGCTCGCGGGCTTGCAGCCCGCGCCCCGGAACGACGGCCGCCCGCCCTACTGCGCCTTCACGGGCGGCGTCTGCGAGGGCGCCGGGGCGGCGGCGGTCGCGGCCTCGGGGCGGCCGGCGACGGTCGCCAGCATCTTGCCGGACAGCAGGCGCTTCGCCACGCGCCGGGCGTCGTCCAGCGTCACCGCCTCGATCAGCCCGTTGCGGCGGTCGATGTAGTCGATGCCGAGATCGTCGATCTGGATCAGCACCAGCTGGCTGGCGATCTTTCCCGAGGTGTCGAAGGACAGCGCGTAGGAGCCCTTGAGGAACGACTTCGCCTGGGCGAGCTCCTCGGCGGTCGGGCCCTCCTCCGCCATGCGGCGGATCTCGGCCTCGATCACCTCCATCGATTCCTTCACCCGGTCGGCCCGCGTCGCCGTCGAGACGAAGAACAGCGCCGCGCTCTTCAGCGGCACCAGCGACGAGGAGACGCCGTAGGCGAGGCCGCGGCTCTCGCGCACCTCGCGATAGAGCCGCGACGAGAACGAGCCGCCGCCGAGGATGTGGTTCACCACATAGGCCGGGATGAAGTCCGGATCGGCGCGGGCGATGCCGACGCCGCCGAGCATCAGGGTCGACTGCGGCACGTCGACCTCGACCTGCACGCGGCGGCCGAGATCCTGCGGGGTCGCCTGCGGCACCGGCGCGAGCTGCGCCTTGGCGGGCAGCGACCCGAACGCCTCGTCGACCAGGCGCGCGGCGGCCGCCGCGTCGATGTTGCCGACGATGCCGATCTTCAGGTTGTCGCGCGCCAGAACGCGGCCGACATAGCCCTTCAGGTCCGGGATGGTGATCGCCTGCACGTCCTCGAGGGTGCCGCGGTTCACCCGGCCGTAGGGGTGGCCGGCGAAGGCCGTCTCCCACCACTTGCGGCCGGCGAGCTCGTTCGGCTGCACGGCGTCGCGGCGCAGCGCCGCGAGGATGTCGGCGCGGATGCGCTCGACCGCCTCGGGATCGAAGCGCGGCGCGGTCAGCGCCATCTTCATCAGCGCGACCGCCTCGTCGCGGTTCTCGGTCAGGGTGCGCAGCGAGCCCATCAGGAAGTCCCGATAGGCCGACATCGAGAACTCGATCGCCTTCGACTCCAGCCGCTGCTGGAAGGCGCGGGCGTCGAGATCGCCGGCGCCCTCGTCGAGCAGCGAGGCGGCCAGATTGGCGAGGCCGGCGCGGTCGGCCGGATCCTGGGCGGCGCCGCCCCGGAAGGCGAACTGCACGGCGATCATCGGCACCGAGGGCTCGCGCACCAGCCAGGCCTCGATGCCCTTGGGCGTCACCACCCGTTCGATCGTGGTGGCCTGCGCGGCCGGCGCCAGGACGGCGACGACCAGCGCGACCGCGGCCGCGGCGACAGTCCGGATCAGATGGGTCACGAGCGCTTCTCCCCGGAGGCCGGCAGCGACTTGACGAGATACCCGGTCGCCGAGCGGCGCTTGTCGAGCCAGGTCTTGGCGGCCTGGCGGACCTGCTCGGCCGTCACGGCGCGCACGCGGTCGGGCCAGGACAGCACGTCGGCGACCGTCGAGCCGGTGGACAGCGCGGTGCCGTACCAGCGCGCCATGCTGGCCTGGTTGTCCTGGGCGTAGACGGCGTCGGCGATCATCCGGGTCTTGGCGCGCTCCAGCTCCTCGGCCGTGACGCCGTCGGCGACGACCTCGGCGATCACCGCGTCGATCGCGGTCTCGACCGCCGGCAGCGAGGAATCCGGCGCCGGCCGGGCGTAGACGCCGAGCCGGGTGGCGTCGACGGCCGAGCCCTGGTACCAGGCGCCCGCCGTGGTGGCGATGCGGTTCTCGGCGACCAGCCGCCGGTACAGCCGGCTGTTCGGGCCGCTGCCGAGGATCTGGGCGAGCACGTCGAGCGCCTCCGCCTCGCCGCGCTCGGCGGTGGCGTAGGAGGGCACCAGATAACTGCGATTCAGGCTGGGCTGGGCGACCCGCGGGTCGTCGAGCGTCACCTGGCGCACCGCGACCGGCGGCGGCTCCTGCGGCCGGTGCCGCGGGCCGATGTCGCTCCTGACCGGGATCCTGCCGTAGGTCTTCTCGGCCAGCGCCCGGACGGCCTCCGGCTCGACGTCGCCGGCGATCACCAGGACGGCGTTGTTGGGCCCGTAGAACTGCCTGTAGAAGGCGAGCGCGTCCTCGCGGTTCAGCGTCTCGATCTCGCTGCGCCAGCCGATCACCGGCCGGCCGTAGGGATGGTTGAGATAGAGGGCCGCCGCCACCTGCTCGCCGATGCGCGCGTCCGGGCTGTTGGCGACCCGCATGTTGTACTCCTCCAGCACCACGTCGCGCTCCGGCAGCACGTTGGCGTCGGTGAGCACCAGGCCGGTCATGCGGTCGGCCTCGAACTCCATCACGTCGCCGAGGAACTCGCGCGGCACGCGCTGGAAGTAGCCGGTGTAGTCGGTGGTCGTGAAGGCGTTCTCCTGGCCCCCGATGGTGGCGAGCATCTTGGAGAAGCGTCCGCTCGGGTTCTTCTCGGTGCCCTTGAACATCAGGTGCTCGAGGAAATGCGCGATGCCGGACTTGCCGGGCGGCTCGTCGGCGGAGCCGACCTTGTAATAGATCATGTGGGTGACGACCGGGGTGCGCCGGTCCGGCACCACCACCACCTCGAGCCCGTTGGCCAGCTTGAACTCGCTGACCTGGACGCCCTGGCTCCGGCCCGGCGGCGAGGCCGCCGGCTGCGGGGTCGTCGCCTGCGGGGTCGTCGCCTGCGGGGCGGCCGCGGGCGCCGGTGCCGCCTTCGCGGCAGCCGCCTTGGCGGCCGGCGCCTCGGCCCACGCGGGTCCCGCCGCGGGCAGCGGCGCCAGCACAGCGGCGAGCGCGATCGTCGCGGCGAGCGCCAGCGACGTCAGGACGGGTCGGGTCATGCTGGGGCCTCTCCTGGCGACGACGGCCGGCATTGTTCCGGAAACGCTCCGGCGGCTCAAATGACAAATCGGTCAGGTTCTTGCGGGTATCCGAGGCGGTTTCGCGGCGGCCCCGCGCGACACTCGGCCGCCCGAAAGGAAACGCGCACGGCAGCCGCCGTGCGCGTCGGGAACGGATCGGTTCGGAACCGCGCGGCGCTCAGCGCTGCTCGGCGTTGCCGGCCGCCTGGTCGTAGGACTTGGCCTTGGTCGGCCGCTCGATGGTCTTGGAGACGCCGTAGGGCTGATTCGGCGACGGCGTCAGGTAGCCGGGCGGCGGCTGCGTGAGCTCGGTGCGCTTCGGCTCCTTGTCGAAGGTGCCGTACTCCTCCTTCGGCTCGGCGCCGAGGAACGAGCGCCAGCTGAACAGGCCGCCGCTGTAGCCGAGCTCGGACGGCTTCACCTGGTTGGTCGCCTCCTCGCCGGACTTGATCGGCGCGCCGGAGGCCGACGCCGTGCGCGGCGCGCCCTTCCGGTTCAGCTCGGCCGGCGTCAGGGTGCGGGACTCCTCCTCGACGTCGATCGACTTGCGGGCGTGCTTCTTGGCCTCGCGCCGCGCCTTCACGTCCGGGTCGTCGGGCCAGGCCGGATCGCGCGCGGCGAGCGGCGCCGTCTCGGGCGGCGGCAGGTCGCGCGACGGCGGCACCACCAGGGGCGACCGCTCGCGATATTCGATGTGGTCTTCCTCGCCCGGCTTCCGAAGGCCGAGGCCGCGCATGATGCTGCGCATCACCTTGACGTCGGGCATCTCGTCGTCGTCCTCGGCGACGGCCGGGCCGCTGCCGATCACCAGGACGGCGGAGAGCGCCGCTGCGACGGCGGCGCACGTGCAAGTGCGCCGCAGAGAGCGCGTCGAAAATGCTCGCATGTCGTTCCCCCGTGCCGGCACGACGCCCGGTGTCACCCGCGCGTCGGCCACCCTCTCCTGTATATCACGGATCAGGGCGCTTTTGCGGCGTCCGGCGCCGCCACGGTCTCCCACAGCAGCAGGACGACGCCGGCGACGATCGCCACGTCGGCGACGTTGAAGACGTACCAGTTGAAGCGCCACGTGGCGGTGGCGAGATACAGCAGGACGAAGTCGAACACCGCCCCGAAGCTCGCCCGGTCGATGGCGTTGCCGATCGCCCCGCCGATGATCAGCCCGAGCGCCAGGGCGCTCGGGCGCCGCTCCACCCGGGTCAGCCAGATGGCGAGCAGCACCACGGCGATCACCTTGACGCCGAGCAGCGCCCACTGGCCGACCGCCCCGGACTGCGGGAACAGGCCGTAGCTGATGCCGGTGTTCCACACGACGACGAGGTCGAGGCCGGGAAAGACGTGCAGCGGCGCCCGCGACGGCAGGTCGAAGCCGTAGAGCAGCCACAGCTTCGACGCCTGGTCGAGCGCCACCGTCACGGCCGCCGCGGCGAGCCCCAGCCAGGTGAAGCGGCCGAGCGAGAGGAGGGTCCTGGACGCCATGGTCAGCCGCTTGCGCAGGGTGGGCAAAGGTGCGAAGCGCCGTGCCCACGCGGTGGCGCACCGACCGGAGCTCCGATGGTGGGCACGCTTCGCTTTGCCCACCCTACGCGCTGTCGGCGCCTCATTCCGCCGCCGGGGACAGGGCGTCCAGCTCGCGCAGGGCCTGGGCGTCGCGCGGGGTGACGTCCGGGTACTGCGGGTCGGCGCCGACCGTCGGCGTGATCTTCCACGAGCGGGCGCACTTCCGGCCCTCGGCGCGGCGCGGCAGCACGGCGACGCCGGGCACGTCGGGCAGGCGGAACGCCTCCTCGGGTCCCTTGCCCTCGAGTAACTGGGCCCCCGACGTGATGCAGATCTCGGCGAGGTCGAGATCGACCACGGCGCGGAACAGGTCGTCGTTGCCGACATAGACCAGCGGGTCGGCCTCCAGCGACGAGCCGATGCGCTTGGCCGCACGCTCCAGCTCCAGCGCCCCGGTGACGACGCGGCGCACCGCGCGCGCCTTGCGCCAGGTCTCGGCCAGCCCCTCGTTGCGCCAGCTCTCCGGCACGTCGGGGAAGGTCTCCAGATGCACCGAGCCGTCGGTTCCGGCATAGCGGGCGAGCCACGCCTCCTCGGCCGTGAAGCAGAGGATCGGGGCGAGCCACGTCACGGTGCAGCGGAAGACGTGGTCGAGCACGGTGAGGCAGGACTTGCGCGTCAGCGACGAGATCGGGTCGCAGTAGAGCGCGTCCTTGCGGACGTCGAAGTAGAAGGCCGAGAGATCCACGGTCATGAACTGGCTGAGGACCGCGAAGATGCGCTTGTAGTCGAAGTTGGCGTAGGCCTCGCGCACCGTCGCGTCGAGCTCGGCGAGCCGGTGCAGCATGTAGCGCTCGAGCGGCGGCATGCGCTCGACCTTCACGCGGTCCTCGTCGCGGAAATGCGCCAGGTTGCCGAGCATCCAGCGCAGCGTGTTGCGCAGCTTGCGATAGGTGTCGACCGTGGTCTTGATGATCTCCGGGCCGATGCGCTGGTCGTCCCAGTAGTCGCAGGAGCCGACCCACAGGCGCACGATGTCGGCGCCGTGCTGCTTGATCAGATCCTGCGGCGCCACCGTGTTGCCGAGCGACTTCGACATCTTGCGGCCCTGCTCGTCGAGCGTGAAGCCGTGCGTCACGACGACGTCGAAGGGCGCGCGGCCGCGGGTGCCGCACGACTCCAGCAGCGACGAATGGAACCAGCCGCGGTGCTGGTCCGAGCCTTCGAGATACATGACCTGATCACGACCGCCGTCCACCTTGCGGCGGATGCCGGCGAGCGTCGCGAAGTTCTCCGGATCCTCCAGCACGAAGGCGTGGGTGGAGCCACTGTCGAACCAGACGTCGAGAATGTCGTCGACCTTCTGCCAGCCTTCCGCGGCGCGCTCGCCGAGAAAGCGCTCCCGCGCCCCGGCGGCGTACCACGCGTCCGCGCCTTCCTGCTCGAAGGCCGCGACCACGCGGGCGTCGACAGCGTCGTCGCGCAGAATCTCGACCTCGCCGTGGCCCGTGTCGCGCACGAACACGGTGATCGGCACGCCCCAGGCGCGCTGGCGCGAGATCACCCAGTCGGGCCGGCTCTCGATCATGCCGGTGATGCGGTTCTGCCCCTGCGGCGGCACCCAGCGGGTCGCCCGGATCGCCTTGAGGGCGCGGGCGCGGAGCGTGTCAAATTGAGAGCCGATTGCTGCCTTAACTTCAGGTGCCACGTCCCTATGGATGGCGCTCACGAGACCGTCGAAAGCTGGAGGCGTTTTCCCAGCCGAGAGAATCGGCTGGTCCATGGCGATGAACCATTGCGGCGTGTTGCGGAAGATCACCGGCTTCTTGGAGCGCCACGAATGCGGATACTGGTGCTTCAGCTTTCCGCGCGCGACGAGGTTCCCGGCGTCCACCAGGGCCTTGATCACGGCCTCGTTGGCGTCGCCCTTCTCGCCCTTCTCGGTGATGACGCGCCGGCCTTCGAAGCCGGGCGCATCGGCCGTGTAGCGGCCGTCCGCATCCACCGTGTAGGGGATCCTGGTGGAGATGCCGCGCTCCGCGAGCCTGCGGCCGTACTCCATCCAGATCTCGAAGTCCTCGCGGCCGTGGCCCGGCGCGGTGTGGACGAAGCCGGTGCCGGTCGAGTCGTCGACATGCTCGCCGTCGAGCATCGGCACCGCGAAGTCGTAGCCGAGCCCCTTCAGCGGATGGTCGCAAGCCATAATAGCAAGATCGTCGGCCGGCACCGCCCGCACCTTCTCGAATGCGACGACGCGCGCCTGCTTGAACACGTCCTCGGCGAGCTTGTCGGCGAGGATCAGCAGATCGCCCGTCCTGGCCCAGTTGTCGGCGGGCGCGTCGGTGACCTTGTAGAGGCCGTAGCCGATCTTGTGGGAGAAGCTGATGGCGCGGTTGCCCGGCAGCGTCCACGGCGTTGTCGTCCAGATGACGACGGAGGCGTAAGCGAGCTGCCCAGCATCTGCGCTGGTTTCGCCGGCATAGCGACGGACCGGAAACTTCACCCACACCGTGTCGCTGGTGAAATCCTCGTATTCCACCTCGGCCTCGGCCAGCGCGGTGCGCTCGACCACCGACCACATCACCGGCTTGGAGCCGCGATAGAGCATGCCGTTGCGGGCGAACTTCATGATCTCGCGGGCGATCTGCGCCTCGGCCGCGAAGCTCATGGTGGTGTAGGGGTGGTCCCAGTCGCCGACCACGCCGAGCCGCTTGAACTCCTCGCGCTGCACCGACAGCCAGTGCTCGGCGTAGCGCCGGCACTCCTGCCGGAACGCGATCATGGCGGCCGGGTCGGAGAGGTCGGGCTTCGCCTTGCCCTTCTTGCGGTAGTTCTCCTCCTCGATCTTCCACTCGATCGGCAGGCCGTGGCAGTCCCAGCCCGGCACGTAGTTGGAGTCGAAGCCCAGCATCTGCTGCGAGCGCGTGACGAGATCCTTGAGGACCTTGTTGAGCGCGTGGCCGATATGGATGTGTCCGTTGGCGTAGGGCGGCCCGTCGTGCAGGACGAATTTCGCGCGTCCTTCCGAGGCGCTGCGCAGCCGGCCGTAGAGGCCGATCTTCGCCCAGTGGGCCAGGATCTCCGGCTCCTTCTGGGGCAGACCGGCCCGCATCGGGAAATCGGTCACCGGCAGAAAGAGGGTTTTCGAGTAGTCGCGGGTCGTCGTGGCGGCATCGGTCATGGCGCGCCGTTCTTAACAAGGCGCCGCCGGCCCGTGAAGGGCAAAGGGCCGCTTCACCCTCCCCTGGAGGGGAAACGGCGATGCCCTTCTGCGTGGCTTCCCCCCACCCCCGACCCCTCCCCGCCACGCCCTGCGGGCGCGGGGGGAGAGGAGTGGAGGCGCCTTGCGTGACAATCGGCGAAGCGCTGCAGCTCCCCTCCCCCCGCTCGCGTAGCGAGTGGCGGGGAGGGGTCGGGGGTGGGGGGTAAGCGGCAGATGCCGAGGATGCGGCCCCTACCCCCGCTTCACCACCGCCACGTCGGCGAGCTGGGGGAAGGCGTTGCCGGCGCCGGCGAGGATCTGGCGGGCGGCCTTCGAATCCTCGTTCATTCGATCGATCAGGTCCTCGACGGCGCGGAACTTCAGCTCCGGCCGCAGGAAGGCGTAGAAGGCGATGTCGATGGTCTTGCCGTAGAGGTCGCCCTTGAAGTCGAACAGGAACGCCTCGAGCAGCACCACGCCGGAGTCGAACATCGGCCGCCGGCCGAAATTGGCGACGCCGTCCCAGCGCTTGCCGTCGACCCCGACCCGCACCGCGTAGACGCCGTGGCGCAGCTTGCAGTTGGGGTCGAGCTTGAGATTGGCGGTCGGGTAGCCGAGGTCGCGGCCGCGGCTGTCGCCGTGCACCACCTCGCCCGACTGGAACCAGGGGTAGCCGAGCAGCCGCCAGGCGTGCTCCACCTCGCCGCGCGACAGCGCCGAGCGCACCGCGCCGGACGACACCCGCTCGCCGGCGTCGAGCAGCGGCGGCGCGACGTCGACCGTGAAGCCGAGCCGCTCGCCCTCCTTGCGGAGGAACTCGGTGGTGCCGGCCCGGCCCTTGCCGAACTGGAAGTCGAAGCCGACCGCGACGCCGGCGACCTTGTAGCGCTCGACCAGGACCTTCTGGACGAACTCGGCCGGGGTCAGCGCCGCGAGCGGCTTGTCGAAGCCCATCACGATGGCGCCGTCGAGCCCGGTGGCGGCGAACAGCCGCACCTTCTCGTCGACATTGGAGAGGCGGAACTCGGGCGCCTCGGGGCTGAACAGGGCGCGCGGATGCGGCTCGAACGTCATCGCCGCGGCCGGCCGGCCGAGCGCGTGGGCGCGCGCCTGGGCGGCCTGGATGACGGCGCGGTGGCCGCGATGGACGCCGTCGAAATTGCCGAGCGCCACCACGGCGCCGGTCAGCGCCTCGGGCGGCGGGGCGTCGAGGCGGTCGCGGACCAGACGGAACGAGGTCGCGGGAAACGAGATGTCGGTCATGGATGCGGCACGATCACGGGTTGCGGGCGGACGGGAGCGGCACGCGAGAGGCGGCCGCGCGGCACGGCGAAGGGCGGCGGAGACCAGGACTCCCGGGGGGCGCTGTCATGTTGCCAAACTGCGGTTAACGATTCTCGGCAACCGTTCCTAAACCACGAGGAAACTTGGTGCTTTCCGGTTCCGCCAAATTCGCCCGATGGGGCCTCGCGAAGCTCTCCGGGACGCTCGATTAACCGGATGTTCAAAAGGCGCTGCTAACGTCCGACCCCAGTGGGGAGAAACCTGGGTGTATCTCGGGCGGTGGGACCTGTCCACATTCCGCAGAACAGTGACAGGACGCTGCGTACTCCCGGTTTGTTGCGTAACGGAGTGAGGACATGGCGATCGACCTTTCGATGCCCGTGCTCGTCGTGGACGATTACAACACGATGATCCGGATCATCCGCAATCTGCTCAAGCAGATCGGTTTCGAGGATATCGACGATGCCGCCGACGGCTCGGCCGCGCTCGGCAAGATGCGCGAGAAGCGCTACGGCCTCGTCATCTCCGACTGGAACATGGAGCCGATGACCGGCTACGAGCTCCTCAAGGAGGTCCGGGCCGATCCGAGCCTGTCGAAGACCCCGTTCATCATGGTGACGGCGGAGTCCAAGACCGAGAACGTGATCGCCGCCAAGAAGGCGGGCGTGAACAACTACATCGTCAAGCCGTTCAACGCCCAGACCCTGCAGAGCAAGATCCAGGCGGTGTTCGCCGACTAGCCGTCTCGGGTGCCGCCGCCGGCGGCGCCCCGGCCGGACGGCCGGGGCCCGCGGTTCGGGCGGTGATTCATCCCAAGGGAGAAGCTCGCGATGGCGAGGGTCAAGACGCAGCAGCTCGAGAGCCTGATCGAGTGCCTGCACCAGAAGCGTCAGGAAGACGTGTCGCTCGCCGACGTGCTGTCGCTCGCCGAGATCACGGCGCAGTCGCTGCAGGTGTTCTTCGAGACGATGGACACGGCGGTGTATCGCGAGATGCACGAGATCGCCGGCTACATCGAGCGCATGCGCGGCGAGATCGGCGCCCTGCAGGTCGACGAGATCAAGAAGGACCGCATCCCGGCCGCCGGCCAGGAGCTCGGTGCCATCGTCAAGTCGACCGAGAGCGCCACCAACACCATCATGGAGTGCGCCGAGGCGCTGATGTGCGCCGACGCGAGCGACCCGAAGGCGTTCCAGGCGCTGGTGCAGGAGAAGATGGTGCTCATCTTCGAGGCCTGCTCGTTCCAGGACATCACCGGCCAGCGCATCGCCAAGGTGATCGAGACGCTGCAGAACATCGAGACGCGCGTCAGCCGCTTCGCCCGCGCGGTCGGCACCACCCCGCCGACCGACAAGGCGGCCTATGCCAGCGACCAGGAGAAGGCCCGCGCCGAGCGCGCCCAGCGCCTCCTGCTCAACGGCCCGCAGCTCGACGGCCAGGCCATCGACCAGAAGACGGTCGACGACCTGTTCAAGTAAGCCGCTTCAAGTAAGCCGCCGGCCCGACGGCGGCCTCACTCCGCTTCCGACCAAGCCTTCACGCCGGCCGGGCCCCCGCCCGGCCGTTTCGCATATCGGCCGTTCGGTGGTCGTTCCGGGGCAGCGCCATCGGGTCGGGCCTTCGGCCGGCCCCGCGCGACCCCGGAACGACGCGGGCCGATCGCCCGCAAGCCGTCTCACCAGGCCAGGCGGCGGGTCACCGCGGCGGGCAGCAGGCCGGCCTCGGTGAAGATCGCGGCGAGCGCGCCGTGATCGACGGTCTCGTGGCCGCCGAGCTCCCCGGCGTGGATGCCGGCGGTGACGAATAGGCAGTCGACGCCGAAGCCGGCCGCGCCCTTGAGGTCGGTGCGCACCGAATCGCCGATCGCCAGCACCCGGTCGAGCGGCACGGCGGCGCCGCGCAGCGCGGCGGCGCGGGCGAGCGCCCGCTCGTAGATCGGCCGGTACGGCTTGCCCGTGAACATCACGGCGCCGCCCATGCTCTCGTACAGATCCGCGATGGCGCCGGCGCAGTAGACCAGCTCGTGGCCGCGCTCCACCACCCGGTCGGGATTGGCGCACACCATGAACAGGTCGCGGGCCCGCATCGCCGCCATCAGCTCGCGATAGTCGTCCGGCGTCTCGGTCTCGTCGTCGAACAGGCCGGAGCAGACCGCGTAGTCGGCCCGCTCGACCGGCGCGAAGCGCAGCTCCAGGTGGTCGAACATCGAGTAGTCGCGCTCCGGCCCGATGTGCAGCACCGCCTGGTCGCGGCGCGCCTCGATCTCGGCGCGGGCGACGTCGCCCGAGGTGACGACGGCGTCGTAGGCGTCGCGCGGCACCTTCAGGGTGTCGAGGAACTGCACCACCACGTCGCCGTCGCGCGGCGCGTTGGTGAGGAGGACGACGCGGCCGCCGCCGGCCCGGAAGCGCTGCAGCGCGTCGACGGTCTCGGGGAACGGCGCGACGCCGTTGTGGATCACGCCCCACACGTCGCAGAACAGGACGTCGTAGCGGCTCGCGAGCGGCGCGAAATGGTCGGTCAGCGTCGGAAACGGGATGCTCATCGGGGTCCGTCGATCGGAAGGGAGCCGAGGTCCTATCCGATCACCGCCACCGCGTCACCCCCGCCCGGCACGACACCGTCCCGTGCCGGCCGCCCCGTCATTCCGGGGCGCACCGTAGGTGCGAACCCGGAATCCAGCGGCAACGACCGTGTTCGTGGCTGGATTCCGGGTCCGGCGCGGAGCCTGTGCTCGGGCGGCGCGAAGCGCCGTCCCGAGTGCGCCGTCCCGGAATGACCGAGTCGATCACCCGGAAACGGTCTCAGCCGCCGGTCGTCTTGCGGGCCAGCATGCCGCGGGCGATCTGGGCCAGCACGGTGCCGGGATGGCCGCGGGCGGCGCCGCCGGGACGCCGCTCGCCCGGGATGACGGGCGGCAGCAGGGCCGAGGTCGGCTGCCCGGGCAGCAGCGGCCCGCCGGCGGCGGGCGCAGGGGCGACGGTCGGCGGCGGCGGAATGACGGGCAGCTCCGTCTCGGCCGCCGGCGGCGGCGGCGCGGCGGAAGCCGGCTGGGCCGGAACCCGGGCAGAAGCCTGGGCGGACGCCGGCTGGGCGGGAGCCGCCGGCAGCGGCGCGGCAGCCGGAGCCGCGGCCTCGACCGGCGGCGCGGCCGGAGCGGGCGTCACGGGCGTCGCGGGCGCCGGCGCCGGGATCACCGTGGCGATGCCGGGCGGCGGAGCGACGGCGGGAGCCGACGACCCGGCGGACGGCGGCACAATGGCCGGGCGCAGCCCCAGGATGGCGGCGAGGCCGCTCGCCTGGGCGGCCGGCGCAACCGCCGGCACAGGCGCAGCCGCCGGCACAGGCGCAGCCGCCGGCACAGGCGCGGCCGCCGGAGCGGGGGCCGCGGCCGCCGGCATCGGGGCGGGTGCGGGCACAGGCGCAGGAGGCGCCAGCGACGCCGCGGCGGGCGCCGGCGCAGCCGGCCGCGTGTCGAGCACGCCGAGCTCGCCCAGCTTCTCGGCGCCGCCCTGCAGCACCTCCGGGCGGACCGGCCGCGGCGGCGAGAACAAGAAGCCCTGGCCGTATTTGAGGTCGTAGTCGAGCAGGTCGACGACGGTCGACTCGGTCTCGATCCGCTCGCCGATCAGCTCGATGCCGTAGCGGCCGAGCAGGCCGGCGAGGTCGGCCGGATGGATGTCGGTCGCCGCCGCGTGGCGGGAGAGCAGCAGCGACGCCGGCACCTTGACGAAGCGGAAGCCGCGGTCGGCGAGGTCGCGCGGCTCGAACCGCATGTCGACCACGTGGTCGAGCGAGAAGCGGAAGCCGCGCTCGGTGAGCGCCGCGAGGCTCTCGTTCTCCAGCGGGCCGAAAGAGCGGTAGGCGTCCTGCCGGAACTCGAACACGAAGGACGGGGCGAGGGCCCGGTTGGCGTCCGCGAACTCGTTGAACTGGGGAAAGAACTGCGGATCCACCAGGGTCGCGGCCGAGACGTTGCAGAACAGCCCGATGTCGCGGTTCTTGCCGATCAGCCGGCGGACGATCTGGACGCAGCGGAACAGCATCGCGTTGTCGAGCCGGGCGATCAGCCCGCCCGCCTCGGCGACGGGCAGGAAGTCGGCCGGCATCACGACCTCGCCCTCGCGGGTGCGCAGCCGTGCCACCGCCTCGTAGTAGCGGACCTTGCGCTGCGGCAGCATCACGATCGGCTGCAGCAGCAGGTCGACGCGGCCGCCGTCGATCGCGTCGCGCACCAGCGCGGTCGCGGTCTCGCGCGGCAGCCCGGCGAAGGCGCCGGCGCCCGACGCCGGCACCGTCTCGGCCGCACCAGCGACCACGGCCGGCGCGGCGATGGCGGCCGTCGGCGAGCCCTGCCCCGCCTCCGCCGGCGGCGCGCCGCCCGGCACCAGATAGGGACTGCCCGGCGCGCCGGAGCGCAGCAGCGTGTCGTGTGTCGCCACCGTCTCGGCGAGCTGGCTCAGCAGCGATCCGAGCTCGCCCAGCTCGTCGGAGAGCGGCTTGGCCGCCTCGCCGACCCGGTCGAGCACGCCATCGAGGCGGCTCTCCATGGTGGCGACGCGGCGCCCGAGATCGATCACCTGACGGGCGAGATCGGTGGTGCCGCGCGACAGATCGGCGATCGGACCGTCGGCGTCGCCGCGCTCGCGTGCCTTCAGGGCGACGGCGTTGTAGACGGCGAGGCCGGTGAACGCGACCAGCGTCACGATTGCCGACTCGGCCGCATTGGTGCCGACATAGAGGTACATGAGCGTGCCGAGCGAACCGGCGATCAACGCCATGCACAGGCCGACGAAAATGGCACCGACGCGGGCCATAACTAGCTCCGGGAACACAGATACGGATTGCGGGATATCAAGGTGATTCGCCGCGACGGCCCCCACTGTCGGCAACCGCGGTGAGGGGTGCAAGCGCGACGCGGCGAATTCTGTTGAATTCCAGTCATCCAGCCACAGAACGTCTTGCCGCGCGGGTTTATGGGACCCGCCTCGCGAAACAACGGAAAGGTCGAGACACCATGGTCACACTGAATGTCACGGGCATGACCTGCGACGGCTGCGTCAGAGCAGTCGAGCGCATCATCAAGGCGCAGGATCCGCAGGCGAACGTGACGATCGACCTCGGCAGCGGCCGCGTCGAGGCGGCCACGTCGGCGGCCCCGGCCGCGCTGTGCGAGGCGATCGAGGCGGCGGGCTTCGGCGCCACGCCGGCCTGACGACGACGCCGCAGGCCCGGCGACGGCAACGCGCGTCGCCGGGTGCGGGCGCCGTTCTCGCGTCATGCGCGCAGCGAGACGCTGCGCTGCTGGTTGCTGCCGGAGAACATCGACGCCGCGACGGTGTCGAACATCGCCTTCAGGCTCTGCGACAGCTCCGCCTGGCTGATCGATCCGTCGCCGTCGCCGTCGAGCGACGTGAGAATCGAGTCCGCCTCCGTGCTGGTGCCGCCGCTCTCGCCCGCGAAGCTCTCCAGCTCGCTCTGCGAGATCGTGCCGTCGCCGTCGCTGTCCAGCGCCGAGACGATGTCGGAGGCCGCATCGCCGGCGCCACCCGGCCCGCCCTGCGGCGGGGGCGGCGGCGGCGCGCCGGCCGCGGCGGCGAACTGATCCTCGCTCACGCTGCCGCTGCCGCTCTGGTCGAGCATCGAGAACAGCGTCTCGCCGAGGCTCTCCGAGCCGCCGAGCGACTCGACGTAACCGGACAGCTCCTCCGACGTGATGCTGCCGTCGCCGTCGCTGTCGATGCTGTCGAACATCTGCTGCAGCGGGTTGCTGCCGCTCGTCTCGCCGACCGCCGAGACCGACGAATCCGACTCGCTCGACGACGAATCGCCGGATGCGGACGACGACGCCTGCTGCAGCATCATCAGCATCATCATCACCTCGCCGCCGAGCCCGCTGCCCGAGCCGGACGAGTCGGAGGAGCTGTTCTCCTCCTCCTCGTTCGACGACGACGACGAGCCGCCGACGAGCGACAGCAGATCGAAGAACGACGACGCATCCGACGACGCGGTCGAGGACGACGACGAGCTCGTGCCGGACGAGCCGCTCGCGCTGCCCGACTGCAGGGCCTGCAGCAGCGACCAGAGGCTCGACGTGTCGGTCGCGCCGGCGATGGAAGTGGACATTCGATTCTCCCAGTGCGCACGACCGCACCGCCGGGCGACGCGGCATGCGCCGTCCCGGGCCCCGCGCCCGCCGTCCGCTCTCGCTTGTACGTGGCTTATACGGGCGAGACCGCCGGTTCCGGCAGATCGGCGACGGTGCGCCGGGACGCTGCGCCTGGACGGGAGAATTGACCTGGACGGGAGAATGCACCTGGACGGAATGATGCGCCCGGACGGGAGCGCGAGCCGCGCCGGCGCACGGGCCAGCGGGCGAGGCGACCGCCGCATCGGCGGAATGGCACCACGCAGGGCTCACGGCAGCGCCGGGCCGGCCGGCCTCACGCCGAGACCGAGAAGGGCGGGCGGCGATCGTCCGCGGCGGTGGCCGCCGCGGCGGCGTCGGCCGGCTCGGCCGAGGCCTGGCGCATCGCCGCGGCCATCCGGTCGCGGGTGATGAAGCCCTGGTCGGCGGCGTCGATCTTGTCGAACATCTGCTCGGCGAAGCTCGCCGCGCCGCCGCGCGCCTGGATGAAGGAGACGAACTCGGCGCGGCCGATGCGGCCGTCGTTGTCGGTGTCCATGGCACGGAAGATCAGGTCGACGCGGCTCTCCGGGCCGGCCCCGTTGGCGGGACCGCCGGCGCTGCCGGCCGGGGCCGCCGGGGCCTTCTCCACCGCGGTCTGCTGCACGGTGAGCAGGAACGCCATGGTCTCGCTGCTGATCGAGTACTTGCCGGCGCCGCCGGGCCCGTTGACGTCGCCGGCCGCTCCGGCCGCCGGGGCGAAGCCCGGGGCGTGCTCCGACGAGCCGGCCGGCCGCTGCAGCTCGCTGCGGATGCCGCTCTTGCGCTGAAGCAGGTTCAGCAGGGTCTCGGTATCCGCCACACCGGCGGAACTGATTCTCGCGCTGGACATCCACCCTCCTGGTCAGGACGGTCCTGGGTCCCATGCTCGGTGGTCTTTACCGGAGCTTCTGCCCGCACGACTCCGCCGTCGTGAAGGGAACTCGAGACAATCAGTGCTCCCGCTCAGTCCGCGGTACGAATCTGGCGTTTGGTGACTACAGCAATGGTTAACGAAGCTTTAACGGCGGCTCGGTCTCGGTCAGGCGCGGCGATCTGCATGGCGGCCATGCATCCGGTCCGCCGATCGGCCCGCGGGCCGCACCTCCTGCCGCCGTGTGCCGGCGAGCACCTCCCTGGTGGCGCGACCCCGGGGAGCGACGTCCGGGACCCCGCATGCGACGGCATCGCCGACCCGGCGACGCCCACGGAGCGACACGAACGGATGCGACGCCGGCCAGGGCGCCGCAGCAGACGAGTGACGCAGACGGCAGAGACGCGACGGAGAAACGCAACAGAGGAAACGCAACGAAGGAAACGCGGCAGGAAGAACGCGGCAGGAAGAACGCGACAGGGACAAAGCGACAGAGGAAACACGCGGCAGGACTTCGCCTCGAATCGCACCGCAGGACGCGAATCCCGAAATGCTTTCCGACTCGTAAATTATTACAACAAAGCGGCGAAAGTTGCAAATTTCACGCCAGCATCGCCCACCCGGGTGAGGAAAAAGCAGGCCGGGCGGGGGCGACGGGGCGGACGGCGGACCGGGTGCCGCGCCGGCGCGAAGAGGGCGTGGCTCTCTCCTCCGTCGTGCTCCGCGAAGGCAAGGGCTTTGCAGAATTCGTCATTCCGGGGCGCGCCACCCGGGTCGGCGCTTCGCGCCGCCCGAGTGCAGGCTCCGGCGCGAACCCGGAATCCAGCTTCGAACTCGGCATTCTGGGCTGGAGTCCGGGTCCGACGCTCCGCGTCGTCCCGGAATGACGGATTCTGCAAAGCCCTCGCCTGCGCGGACGAGGACGATCGAGAGGCTGGACTTTCGATCCTGTCTCGAGCGCCTGTGCGGTCGAGCCGGGCGACGACGGAGGAGAGGCTGTCCGCCCGGCGCCGCTACTCCACGTCCTCGATCTGCTCGGGGCCGCCGCCGAACGCCTTCTGGGCGAGCGTCGCCTCCATGAAGCGATCGAGGTCGCCGTCGAGCACGCCGCCGGTGTCGGAGGTCTGCACGCCGGTGCGCAGGTCCTTCACCATCTGGTACGGCTGCAGCACGTAGGAGCGGATCTGGTGGCCCCAGCCGATGTCGGTCTTGGCCTCGAACTCGGCCGCGGCCGCGGCCTCGCGCTTCTTCAGCTCGATCTCGTAGAGGCGGGCGCGCAGCATGTTCCAGGCGGTCGCCCGGTTCTTGTGCTGCGAGCGCTCGGCCTGGCAGACCACCGCGAGGCCGGTCGGGATGTGGGTGAGCCGCACCGCCGATTCGGTCTTGTTGACGTGCTGGCCGCCGGCACCGCCCGACCGCATGGTGTCGGTGCGCACGTCCGATTCCTTGACGTCGATGACGATGCGGTCGTCGATGACCGGATAGACGTCGACGCTGGCGAACGAGGTGTGGCGGCGCGCGTTCGAATCGAACGGCGAGATGCGCACCAACCGGTGCACGCCGCGCTCGGTCTTCAGCCAGCCATAGGCGTTGTGGCCCTTGATGATGATCGTGGACGACTTGATGCCGGCTTCCTCGCCCTCGGTCTCTTCCAGGTACTCGATCTTGTAGCCGTGCTGCTCGGCCCACCGCGTGTACATGCGCAGCAGCATGGCGGCCCAGTCCTGGCTCTCGGTGCCGCCGGCGCCGGCATGCACCTCGAGATAGGTGTCGTTGGGATCGGCCTCGCCGGAGAGCAGCGCCTCGAGCTGGCGGCGGTCGACCTCGGCCTTGAGGCCCTTGAGGGCGGCCTCGGCCTCGCCGACCACGCCGGAATCGCTCTCGGCCTCGCCGAGCTCGATCAGCATGACCTGATCGTCGAGCTCCTGCTCGATGCGACCGATCGCGGTGAGGCTGTCCTCCAGGCTGGTGCGCTCCTGCATCAGGCGCTGCGCCTGCTGCGGGTCGTTCCAGAGGTCGGGATCCTCGGCGAGCTTGTTCAGCTCCGCCAGGCGCGCGCGGGCCCGGTCGAAGTCAAAGATGCCTCCTCAGCAGCCCGACCGACTGCTTGATCTCTTCCACCACGGACTGGGTTTCCGCGCGCATGAACCGCCACCTTCCGGGCCGCGCCGGCCGGGCCGCTCGGCCCGCCGCACACGGCGTTCGGCGGACCGGACGGGCCGCCGCGACTGTCGTCGTGACCGTCGCCGCCGAACCGGGCGGCGCCGACCACTGTCGCTGCCGCATGTAGCGGCCCGGACCGGCGGACGCAACCCGCAGGGCCGGCCGCCCCCGGCGCGGCGACGTCGGGTCGCGGCGGCGTAGGGGCCGCGGCGGCGACGCGCGACCCGCCGGTCAGTCGAGCAGCATGACGGCCGTCCACAGGCCGCCGCTGACCAGAAAGACCGACAGGCGCGGGGTGGCCAGCAGGGCCGAGGCGGTCAGCGCGGTCGCCAGCGCCGCCAGCCAGCCGGCGAGAAGGACGATCAGCCGTGCCCAGACGAATCCCATGGCGTGCTCCTCGTGATGCGTCCCCGACAGGCCCGGGGCCGACCGTGCCCGGCGGCCGCGCCGGACGCAAGACCGGGTTGCCGCCCCATGGGCGCCGGCTCGCGGTCCGAAGCCGCTCCTCCGTCGGGCTCCGCGAACGTCGTGCTCCGCCAACGTCGTCCTCCGCGAAGCCGGAGCATCATACGAGCGGCGGCAATCTCCGACCTCCTCGGTCCGTCATGGCCGGGCTCGTTGTTCGGACCGGGGACATCACTGACGGGTGTTCGGGGACACGGCTGACACCATGGTGGGGTCCGGCGCTCCGCGCCGGCCGGAACGACCGGATTATGCAAGGCCCTCGCCCGACGGACGACACGATGGAGAGGCTGGACTCGGTCTTGTCTCGGCGCCCATGGGCCGCCGGCCGATCGATGCCCCCGTGCCCGTGCCCCCCCTGCTGGCCTCCCCTGCTCGTGTCCCCCTGCCCGGGCCAGAATGTCGTATGAATCACTATTCATTCGATTCAGATCCGCGGCACCGTTCGATTGTGTCGCATCGCAACCAAAAATTAATCAATAAAATCTTATGCAATTCCTTGTCACGGGTGCGCCGCAATATCATGTTCTGGTTCGAGGCAATGATAAACAGGAACACCGAATCAGGGCTTCACCCCCCACACCGCGATCAGGAGCGCTTGAACCAATGAATCTCATCGACACCCCGGCTGCCGCCGCCCGTCCCCGCAAGGCCTCGCTGCTCGGCCGCGCCCTCGCCGGCGTCGGCTCGGTCATCGACGTGCTGCGCGAGGCGCAGGAGATGCGGGCCGACTTCCAGCGCCGCTTCCCCAATATCGGTCGCTGACCCGGCGGCGGTTCCAGTGTCCGCCGCGCGACAGAAAAGCCCCGGCCCGGCCGGGGCTTTTCCATTTCTCCGTGTCGGCGGAAGTTGCTCCGGGCGGCGCGCCACCGCGCCCCGGCCGGCGCCGTTCAGGGCGCGGTTAAGCAGATATTGCACCATTTGTGAATTTGTATCACTTCTGCATGCGCGAAGGCGCCCTTTTTAAATCCCGGCCGGTGACCGATATCAGGTTCACGACACGGCGATGAACCGCCGATCACCAGTTGCCGAGGACTGAACGATGATCCGCACATCCACCCCCGACTTCGCACTCGACCCGCACTCGGCCGCCCACGGCACCGTTTCCCGGGCGTTCGACGTGGTCAAGACGATCGTTCTGGAAGTCGGCCGCACGCTGCGCGAGGCCAACCGGATGCGCCGCGAGGCCGAGGCCCGCTACCCCTTCGTGCAGTTCTGACCGTTCGCCTCCGACCGCGCGCAAGCGACCGCGCGTAAAGCGGCCGCTCTCGGGTCGGAGCTCGGGACCGCCGGCGCATTTCAGGCCGGCCCGTCCACCCCCGCGAGACAAGAAGCCCCCGTCCCCCGCGGGGGCTTTTTGCTGTGCGATGCACGCGCCCGCGGTCCGGCCAGCGCCGCCGCGCCCGCGGAGCGACAGGCCCCCGCCCCGCTCAGTACAGCCCGCCCGTGCCGGTGCGCACCGCGCGGTCGACCTCCGGGGTCACGCCGATCGGCTGGCCGTCGGGGCCGAGCGTGCCGGCATAGGCGGTCGATTCGGCCGGCGCCGTGCCGGGCTTGTAGGCCTCGAGGATGGCCTTGGCGGTGCCGGGGCCGGCCCGGGTGCCGGTCTGGGCGTCGATGCGGATCAGCTTGATGCCGGGCGGCACCCGGAACGGCACCGGCGCCTTGTCGGCGAGCGCCACCTTGAGGAAGTCGCGCACGATCGGCGCCGCCATGTGGCCGCCCGAGGCGCCGCGGCCGATGTGGCGCGGCTTGTCGTAGCCGAGATAGACGCCGACCGCGATCTCCGGCGTGAAGCCGACGAACCACACGTCCTTCTCGTCGTTGGTGGTGCCGGTCTTGCCGGCCACCGGCTTGCCGACCGAGGCGACGACGTTGCCGGTGCCGCGCAGCACCACGCCCTCCATGATCGAGGTGATCTGGTAGGCCGTCATCGGGTCGAGCACCTGCTCGCGGCGGTCGATCAGGCCGGGCTCGGGCTGGTTGCTCCAGCCGTCGGCGTCGCAGCCGCGGCACTCGCGCTGGTCATGCTTGTAGATGGTCTTGCCGGTGCGGTCCTGGATGCGGTCGATCAGGGTCGGGGTGATGCGCCGGCCGCCATTGGCGACCATCGAGTAGGCCGTCACCATCCGCATCACGGTCGTCTCGCCGGCGCCGAGCGCGTAGGACAGATAGGGCGGCATGTGGTCGTAGACGCCGAACCGCTTCGTGTACTCGGCGACCAGCGGCATGCCGATGTCCTGGGCGAGCCGCACCGTCATCACGTTGCGCGAGTGCTCGATGCCGAAGCGCAGCGTCTGCGGGCCGTAATACTTGCCGGTCGAGTAGTTCTCCGGCCGCCACACGCCGATGCCGGGGCCCTGGTCGATCTCGATCGGGGCGTCGACCACGATGGTGGAGGGCGTGTAGCCGTTGTCGAGCGCGGCGGCGTAGACCAGCGGCTTGATCGACGAGCCGGGCTGGCGCATCGCCTGGGTGGCGCGGTCGAACTGGCTCTGGTCGAACGAGAAGCCGCCGACCAGCGCGAGCACGCGGCCGGTCACCGGGTCCATCACCACCATGGCGCCGGAGATCTCGGGGATCTGGCGCAGCCGGAACTGGCCGTCCTTGCCGGCCACCGGCTCGACATAGACGACGTCGCCCGGATCGAGCACCTGCGAGGCCTTGCTCACCGCCTTGCCGCGGGTCGGGCCGCTGGTCGCCTTGGCCCATTTCAGCCCGTCGAGCGGCAGGATGCCGACCGCCCGGTCGCGCGACACCGCCCCGCCCGGCTCGCGCGCCGGCTGCAGGCCGATGCGGGCCGACTGGTCGGAGGTCTCCAGCACCACGGCGAGCCGCCATGGCGCCACGTCGCTCAGCGCCCGCACGTCGGCGAGCCGCGGGCCCCAGTCGCCCGAGACGTCGATCTTGGCCACCGGGCCGCGCCAGCCCTGGCCCTCGTCGAAGCGCACGAGGCCGTCGGTGAAGGCCTTGCGGGCCATCACCTGCAGCTTGGGATCGAGCGTGGTGCGGATCGACAGGCCGCCCTCGTAGAGGCGCTTCTCGCCGAACTTCTCGAGAATCTCGCGGCGCACCTCCTCGGCGAAGTACTCGCCGGCGAAGATGTGGGCGCCGGTCGGGCGCGGCGTGACGTTGAGCGGCTCCTTCTTGGCGGCCTCGCCCTCGGCGGCCGGCACGTAGCCGTTCTCGACCATGCGGTCGATCACCCAGTTGCGGCGCTCGAGGGCGCGCTCGCGCTGGCGGAACGGATGCAGCTGCGAGGGCGCCTTGGGCAGCGCCGCCAGATAGGCCGCCTCGGCGACCGACAGCTCGTTGACCGACTTGTCGAAGTAGAGGAGCGAGGCGGCCGCGACCCCGTAGGCCGAGAAGCCGAGATAGATCTCGTTGAGGTAGAGCTCGAGGATGCGGTCCTTCGAGTAGGTCCGCTCGATCTTCAGCGCCAGCAGCGCCTCCTTGATCTTACGGTCGAACGACACCTCGTTGGTGAGCAGGAAGTTCTTGGCGACCTGCTGGGTGATGGTCGAGGCGCCCTGCGGGCGGCGGCTGGAGCCGAGATTCTGCAGGTACAGCACGCCGGCCCGCGCGATGCCGGTGAAGTCGAGGCCGCCGTGCTCGTAGAAGTTCTTGTCCTCGGCCGACAGGAAGGCGCTGACCACCCGCTTGGGGATCGCCTGGATCGGCAGATAGAGTCGTCGCTCGCGGGCGTATTCGGCGAGCAGCGCGCCGTCCACGGCGTGCACCCGGGTCATCACCGGCGGCTCGTATTCCTGCAGCTGGGTGTAGTCGGGCAGATCCTCGGAGAAGTGCCAGATCAGGCCGGCGGCGGCCGCGATCCCGACCAGGAACAGGATGGTCCCGATCGTGAACAGGAAGCCGAAGAACCGCAGCATCAATCGCATCGCCCTATCCCCGCCTCGGCGCTGCCCGTCCCCCGGACCGGCCGGACCGGCGGCCCGTGTGCCGCCGCTCCCGCGTCCCGGGACCGGGTGTCCCCGCGAGCCCGGCCCGCAGCCGCGCCCCTGCGCCCCCGCCGCCCGGCCTTCTCGCCCGGGCGGAGTCCGCCCGTCGTGCCGTCGCGCCGGTCCGTAGGTCGCCCGGTTTTATGGTCAAACTGAGGCTTGGGCCACCGCGAAGCGGACGAAACCGGGCCGAATCGCCGGCCGCCGCGGGCCCGGACCGGTCCCGCCGGCACGGGTCCGGGCCGCCCGTCGAGCCTTGACGAGCGGACGCCCGGGGAGGCCTACTCGGCCGGGCGACGCCCTCCCCCGGGCCGCGTCCGCCACCGCGGGACGCGTCGACCCGTCGACCGGCCCGAAATCCACCATGCTCCGCAGCGCGCGCGCCGATCGAGCGGAGCCGACGTCAGGCGTGCCGGCATGACATCTCCCGGCGATCAGCATCGAGCGCCGGCGGGCGGCGGCGGTCCCGCGGGCGGGCGGACGCCGCAGGGGCGCCCCCGGCTCGGCACCGCGGGCCGGTTCGGCATCGGCGCCGCGATCGGCGCCGGCCTGGTGGCCCGCTCGGCGGTGCGCGGCGGGGCCGACTTCATCCTGGCGCTCAACGCCGGCCGGGTGCGGGTGATGGGCGCGCCGTCGGCCGTGTGCATGCTGCCGATTCACGAGAGCAACGCCTTCGTCGCGGCCTTCGCCCGGACCGAGATCCTCGGGCGCGTCGACGTTCCGGTGCTGTTCGGCGCGTCGACCTTCGATCCGCGCACCGACGTCGAGGCCCTGGTCGGGCAGATCGCCGCCTGGGGCTTTTCCGGGGTGATCAACTTCCCGAGCGTCATCCTGCTCGATCCCGAGGCGCGGGCCGGGATGGAACGGCTCGGGCTCGGCTGGCGGCGCGAGGTCGCGCTGATCGAGGCCGCCCGGCGGGCCGGTCTGCTCGCCGCCGCCTATGTCCGGACCGTCGAGCAGGGCGCCGACATGGCGGCCGCCGGCAGCGATCTCGTCTGCGTCAACTTCGGCTGGACGACCGGCGGCGTCGCCGGCGAGCCCGCCACCCAGGACACCGCCGGCGCCGCCGCCGAGGCCGCCGCGGTGTTCCGGACGGCGCGCCGGCTGCGGCCGAAGATCCTCTGCTTCGTCGAGGGCGGGCCGATCGCGACCCCGCAGGGCGCCGCCGAGGTCTGCCGGGCCAGCCGGGCCGACGGCTACATCGCCAGCTCGACGGTCGACCGCATCCCGCTGGAGACGGCCGTGTCCGACACCGCGGCGGCGTTCAAGGCGGTCGCCGGCCTGACCCGCAAGGTCGAGGCGCTCGAGAACGAGCTGCTCGGCGACGGACGGCGCTTCGGCCTGATCGGCTGCTCGGCCGCGATGGCCCACCTGGTGCGGATGATCGAGCGCCTCGCCGACAGCGACCTCACGGTGCTGATCCGCGGCGAGAGCGGCACCGGCAAGGAGCTCGTCGCGCAGGCCCTGCACCGGGCGAGCCGCCGCTGCGACCGTCCGCTGGTCGCCGTCAACTGTGCCGCGATCCCGCGCGATCTCCTGGAGAGCGAGCTGTTCGGCTACGAGCGCGGCGCCTTCACGGGCGCCAGCCGGTCGCGCCTCGGCCGCTTCGAGGAGGCCAATGGCGGCACCCTGTTCCTCGACGAGATCGGCGATCTCGATCTCCCGCTCCAGGGGAAGCTGCTGCGGATCCTGGAAAGCGGCGTCGTCGAGCGGCTCGGCAGCAACCAGCCGCACCGCCTCGACGTCCGGGTGCTGTGCGCCACCCATCGCGACCTGCGCGCCGCGAGCGCCGAGGGCCGCTTCCGCGAGGATCTGTTCTTCCGGCTCGCCCAGCTCGAGATCCGGGTGCCGAGCCTGGCCGAGCGGATCGAGGACATCCCGCTGCTGGCCCGGCAGTTCCTGTCGGCCTTCGCGGCCCGTCACGGCGGCCCGCCGAAGGTGATCGACAACGCCGCCTACCAGCGGCTGATGAGCCACCGCTGGGCCGGCAACGTGCGCGAGCTGCGCAACGTCGTCCAGCAGGCCGCCATCCTGGGCGACCGCGAGGTGATCGGCGCCGCCGACCTGATCCCGCTCCTCGACGCGCCGGCAGCGGCGGCGCCGGGCCGCGCCGCCGCCCGGCCGGCGACGCCGGCGCCGGCGCCCAGCACGGCCGAGACGGAGCGGGACTGGATCGTCGAGGCGCTCCGCCGCAACCGCTTCCGCCGCGACGCCACGGCGCGCGACCTCGGCCTGTCCCGCAAGACGCTCTACAACAAGATGCGGCACTACGGGATCGCGTGAGGCCGGCGCGTCACCGGCCGGCGGGCTGCGCCGGCGCGTCGCGCGAGGCGGCGGCCCGGTCGACGGCCCAGTCGACGACCCCGTCCGCGGCGGCGAGCAGCGGGGCGATGCGGGCCCCGTGGTCCGGATGCCGGAAGGCGAGGATCTCGGTGGCGGGCGCCGCCGCGCGCACCGCCCGGACCGCGTCCAGCGCGGCGGCGGCGCGGCGCTCGCCCTCCGCCGGGTCGCCGGCGGCGGCGACCGGGTAGACCAGCACGCGGCGCAGGCCGGCCGCCACCGCCTGGCGTCCCTGCTCGCCGGTGGTCACCACGGCCAGGACGTCGAGGCCGCGCCGGCCGGCCTCGGCCAGCACGGCCAGCTCCGCCGCGTAGTCGACGCCGGCATGGCCGAGCGCCCGCGCGAGCCCGCCCGCGACGGTCGCCACGGTCGGCAGGTTGACGACGGCGCGGATGCCGGCGTCCCGCAGCGCCGTCAGGAGCACCGGCGCCGGCCGGAACGGATCGGCGGCGAAGATCGCCGCGTGGATCCCGGGATCGTCCGGAAACGCCCCGGCGAGCGCCAGGGTCGCGCCGTTGGCGTCGCCGATCGGCAGGCAGCCGACGAGGTCGGCCGCGCCGGCCCGGAGCCCGGCGAAATGCGGGCAGACGATCAGCAGGCCGTCCCGCCGCGCCGGGATGCGGTCGACGATGTGCCCGGTCGCCGCCGGCTGCGCCGCGACGAGGTCGCCGCATGCATCGCCGATCTCATGGGTCATTTCGGGTAATTCTGGGTACATCCGGAGCGCTTCCCCCGATTTACTCGTCGACGCGTCCCGATTTCATCGGCGTGGTGCGGGTTGCCCCATGGCACGGCACTTGCCGTTTTCTTGATCAGGCGGCGCGACCACGCCGTCGCGACACGGGAGGATGCCACGATGCCGTCGCCGTCCAACGCGGGTCACAGCGCAGCATACGTCGCCGGGACCTTCGACACCAAGGAGCGCGAGCTCGCCTTCGTCGCCGACTGCCTGCGGCGCGCCGGGATTCGCACCGTCACGGTCGACCTCGCCACGTCCGGAGCGGCGACGTCGGCGGACGTCCCGGCCGCGGCGGTCGCGGCCCATCACCCCGGCGGCGCCGCCGCCGTGTTCACCGGCGACCGCGGCTCGGCGATCGCGGCGATGACCGAGGCGTTCCGCCGCTTCGTCGCCACCCGGACCGATCTCGCCGGGCTCGTCTCGGCCGGCGGCTCGGGCGGCACCGCGCTGGTCACCCCGGCGATGCGCGACCTGCCGGTCGGCACGCCCAAGGTGATGGTCTCGACCATGGCCTCGGGCGACGTCCGCCCCTATGTCGGCCCGTCGGACATCTGCATGATGTACTCGGTCACCGACGTCTCCGGCATCAACCGGATCTCCGAGCAGATCCTGTCGAACGCGGCCCACGCGCTGGCCGGGATGATCGCCCACCACCGGCCGCCGAGCGCCGCGGCGAAGCCGGCGATCGGCCTGACCATGTTCGGCGTCACCACGCCCTGCGTCCAGGCGGTCGCCGCGGCGCTCGCCGACCACTACGACTGCCTCGTCTTCCACGCCACCGGCACGGGCGGCCAGTCGATGGAGAAGCTGGTCGACTCGCGGCTGCTCGCCGGGGTGATCGACATCACCACCACGGAGGTCTGCGACCTCCTGATGGGCGGCGTGCTCGCCTGCACCGAGGACCGGTTCGGCGCGGTGATCCGCACCGGGCTGCCCTACGTCGTCTCCTGCGGCGCCCTCGACATGGTGAACTTCGGCGCGCCCGAGACGGTGCCGGAGCACTATCGCGGCCGCCTCTTCTATCCGCACAACCCGCAAGTCACGCTGATGCGCACGACGCCGGAGGAGAACGCCCGGATGGGCGTGTGGATCGGCGAGCGGCTGAACCGCATGGAGGGCCCGGTCCGGCTGCTGATTCCGGAGGGCGGCGTCTCGGCGCTCGACCGCCCCGGCCAGCTGTTCCACGACCCCGAGGCCGACCGCGCCCTGTTCGAGGCGCTGGAGCGGACCGTCGTCCAGACCGCCGGCCGGCGCGTGATCCGGCGGCCCGAGCACATCAACGACCCGGGCTTCGTCGCCGCGCTGGTCGCCGCCTATCGCGAGATCGCCTGACCCAGACCGAGGGAGTCCAGACCATGCCGAAATTCACCCGCGACGCGCTCCTGGAGAAGTTCCGCGCCATGATCGCCGCCCGCCAGCCGATCGTCGGCGGCGGCGCCGGGACCGGCCTGTCGGCCAAGTGCGAGGAGGCCGGCGGGATCGATCTGATCGTCATCTACAACTCCGGCCGCTACCGCATGGCCGGGCGCGGCTCGCTCGCCGGCCTGCTGGCCTACGGCAACGCCAACGACATCGTGGTCGAGATGGCCTCCGAGGTGCTGCCGGTGGTCGAGCGCACCCCGGTGCTGGCCGGCGTCAACGGCACCGATCCGTTCATGCTGCTGGAGCCGTTCCTGCGCCGGCTCGACGGCCTCGGCTTCTCGGGCGTGCAGAACTTCCCGACCGTCGGCCTGATCGACGGCGTCTTCCGCGCCAACCTGGAGGAGACCGGCATGGGCTACGGCCTGGAGGTCGACATGATCGCCAAGGCGCACGAGCTCGGCCTGCTGACCACGCCCTATGTCTTCGATCCCGGGCAGGCCGAGGCGATGGCCAGGGCCGGGGCCGACATCATCGTCTGCCACCTGGGCCTGACCACCGGCGGCGCGATCGGCTCGAAGACGTCGCGCAAGCTCGCCGACTGCCCGGCGCTGATCAACGAGTGGACCGAGGCCGCGCTCCGCGTCCGCAAGGACGTGATCGTGCTCTGCCACGGCGGCCCGATCTCGGAGCCGGACGACGCCACCTACATCCTGGAGCACTGCCCGAACTGCCACGGCTTCTACGGCGCCTCCAGCATGGAGCGCCTGCCGACCGAACGGGCCCTCACCGAGCAGACCCGGCGCTTCAAGACGATCCGCCGCGGCTGACCGCGCCACGGGACGCGGCGCCGCTCCCGCATTCCGCCCGGCGGGCGCCCTGCAGGCCACGCGCCACCCCCGGCGCCGCAGCCCGCACGCAGCGCAGCGGAATGCGGGACTCCGGAACGAGGCGCCCGAGCGACCGGACCCGGCCTCACGGCGGAGACGGAGCGCGGGCGCGCGGATCGGCGCCGAACCGGTTGTCGCCGCGCCGGCCGGGCACCAGCCCGATCACCACCAGCAGGACCCGGCCCGCGACGTGCCACCGGTCGACATGGCTCACGGTCGCCAGGACCTGCACGGCCGGCAGGGCGAGCAGCCACCAGGCCGACAGGCCGAGGTCGTGCAGCCGCTTGCCCGCGACGGCCACGAGCGGCCAGCCGGCGACGGCGACGAGCAGGAGCTTGGGAAGCAGCAGGGCGAAGTCCAGCTCGTCGCGAGACCAGGTGGGCCGGCGCGGCCGGAGCAAGGCGAGGCCGAGGTCCTCCAGGCGCGGGCCGATCAGCAGCACCAGGAGCAGCGTCAGCAGCAGGCCGAGCCAGTACTCCTGCCGCCCGATGCGGCCGCGGACGTCCAGAAAGAACCACCCGAAGATCGACGACACGGCCTCCCCCCGGTTCTGCATCCGCCCCGCTGCTGCATCCGCCCGTCGCGCGCCCGGCGGGTCGTACCGACGGCCCGTGACATCGCCCCGTCATCCCGAGGGGCTCGCCGAAGGCGAGCCTCGCAGGATGCGGCCATCCAGGTCGGCTTGCCGACCTGGACTTGTATCCACGCTGATCTCGGGCAAGCCCGAGATCGGGGCCGGAGGCCGTTGGTCTCACGCGCAGCGATCGAAACCCGTCCGGGTTAGGATCGGGTTACGCCGACCGGATGGGACTCGCCCCATCCTGCGACACCAGGGATCCCGGACGCGGCGCCGCTCCCGCTCCGCGCCGCGCCCGGGGCCGGAGCGGCCGTAGCCCGCATGAAGCGCGAGCGGAATGCGGGGGTCCGGAACGAGGCGGCCGGATCATCCTGTTTTCAGGTGATGAGTTCGCCGTCATTCCGGGGCGCGGCGAAGCCGCGAACCCGGAATCCAGCGACAACCTCCGAGGTCTCGGCTGGAGCAAGCCGTAGCCCGGGTCGAGTGGAACGAAACCCGGGGCTCGCCGCCGCTCCCGCCGGCACGCCGGACAGCAGGCGAAGCCGCTTGCAGCCCCGATGGACCGCGGGCGACGTCCCGGGGCGGGCCGCGCTGCAGAACCCGGGTTTCGTTTCACTCGACCCGGGCTACGAACTGCTTCGCCATGCTGTTAAGGCGGTCGCGTGCTAGCTCGAGGTCCGAAGCCTCTCCTCCGTCGTGCTCCGCGAAGGCGGAGCACCCAGTACGCCGCAGGCTCTCGATCGAAACAACGGAGTTCGACCGATACCGGGTCGGCTGCCGGCGCGAGGGCTTTGCAGAATTGCTCCGTCATCCCGGGGCGGCCCGCAGGGCCGAGCCCGGGACCCATATCCCCTGTCCGTCGTGAGCCACCGGCACCGGGTCTATGGATCCCGGGCTCGCGGACCGGCGGTCCGCGCCCCGCGATGACGGGGGCCGGTGCGGACGAACGACGGTCGCAACGGACAGGAGGAGACCATGACGACGCTCGACCAGAAGATGCCTCCTTGCCCAAGGCCCGGCAGGCGAAGGTCGAGGCCCGTGCCGCCGAGGTCGTGGCGGAGGACATGGCGCTGCGGGAGCTCCGCGAGGCGCACGCCAACACCCAGGCCAAGCTCGCCCGGACGCTCGGCCTCGGTCGGGGCAGCGTGTCCAGGCTGGAGCAGCGCAGCGACATGCTGATCTCCACGCTGCGCGACGACGTCGCCGCGATCGGCGGCACCCTGCGCCTGATGGTGGACTTCGAGGACCGCCCACCGGTCGAGATCGAGAGTAAGCGTCGTTTTCAGGCCACGGCTTTGAGGGCTTGCGGCGGGGCGTAGGCCCAGGGCAGCAGGTCGTCGATGCGGCTGTTGGGGTGGCCGTCG
>NZ_JAUSUJ010000030.1 GCF_030813915.1 Rhodoplanes tepidamans | reverse complement strand
GCGAGCGGCACCACCGAGGTCGCCACCAACATCACCGAGGTCGACCGCGGCGCCGCCGAGACCGGCTCGGCCTCCTCCCAGGTGCTGTCCTCGGCCCAGTCGCTGTCGAGCGAGAGCAACCGCCTCAAGCTCGAGGTCGGCAGGTTCCTGAACACGATCCGGGCCGCGTAGCCGCCCCACCGGCGCGGTCCGTCGGGCTCGCTCGAGCCCGGAACAGAGCGGCAGAAAGCCGCCGACGTCGCGACCCCCTCCCCGGCCCGGGCCGAACGCCCGGGCCCTTTCTTTTTGGACGGCCTCCGCGGCAACCGCCGGCGCCATCGGCCTGCACGCCGCCAGTTCCTTCTCCTCGAAGTGCCCCCTGGCCGGCCGAGCAGCCGGAGCGAGCCGGAGACGGCGCCGCACGACGGCGACCGCGATGTGTCTGCCGAGAGCGGCCCCGCGGTCGCACCCTGCCGGTTGATCGGCCGGAAACGGGACTGTCGGCGCGCTTCCGTCGGACAGTCACTGTATCTAATGCTTCTGTACTATACCTCAGTAAATCTATTCTAATGAACCACGCCTCCGACAAGTGAAATTGATTTTTAATCGATATCTCGCACAGATGAACGGTCGCCTCTCCATACTACCTCTTTCAGGCGCCGCACCGCTCGGCACGCTCGTGCCGCGTATCCTATGTTGCTCCCGGACAATCGACATCGGCATCTCGCCGAAGACTTCGCCCGTCTGACCACTCCAAGGCCAGGAACGCTTGCAATGTCGTGGATCAATAACCTCCGCATGTGGATCAAGCTCGCCGCGGTATTCACGGCGATCTGCGTGGTGATCGGCGCGAGTTCCCTGACGACCTACAGGGCGCTGTCCACCATCGAAACCACCGAAAAGATGACCACCCACACCTACGAGGTTCTCGAACAGCTGGGCGAGATCGTCGCCGGGATGGTCAATTCGGAAACGGGCGTGCGCGGCTATCTGGTATCGGGCGACATGGCGTTCCTGGCTCCTCTGGAGAACGGACAGCGGCAATACGGCGCCGCCGTCGCCAAGGTCGGCAGCCTGACCTCCGACAATCCGGCCCAGCAGCGCCGGCTGGAGACGGTCAAGCAGAACGCCCGCGCCTGGATGACCGACGTCGCGGAGCGCGAGATCGCCTTGATGAAGGATCCGGCCACCCGGTCCAAGGCTCGCGAGCTGGAAGCATCCGGCATCGGAAAGAAGACGATGGACGCCCTGCGCAGCACCGTGCAGGAGATGGATCGCGAGGAGCGTGCGCTGCTGTCCGTGCGAGCGGACGCCGCGAAGGCTGCCGCGACGTATGCGAACACGGCGCTGGCGATCGGCGGGGCCACGACCTTGATCCTGTCCATCCTCGGCGCGCTGAGTCTCACCTTCGCGGTCACCCGGCCGGTCCAGCGCATGACCCGTGAGATGACGATCCTGGCCGGCGGCGACACCTCCGTGGCGATCTCCGGCGTCGAGCGGCGCGACGAGGTGGGGCAGATGGCGCAGGCGATCCAGGTCTTCAAGACCAACATGCTCGAGGTGGAGCGGCTGCGGACCGAGCAGGACGAGGCCGAGACGCGCGCCGTCGCCGAGCGCAAGGCCGAGATGCAGAGGATCGCCGACGGCTTCGAGGCCGCGGTGGGCGAGATCATCGAGACGGTGTCGTCCGCCTCGACCGAGCTGGAGGCCGCCGCCGGCACCCTCACCCGCACGGCCGAAAGCACGCAGGGCCTCGCCACCCGGGTCGCCTCCGCGTCCGAGATCGCCTCCACCAACGTCCAGAGCGTCGCGTCCGCCACCAACGAGATGGCCTCCTCGGTGCACGAGATCTCCCGCCAGGTGCAGGAGTCGAGCCGCATCGCCGGCGACGCCGTCAAGCAGGCCGAGAAGACCGACAGCCGCATCAACCAGCTGTCGCAGGCGGCGAGCCGTATCGGCGACGTGGTCAAGCTGATCACGGCGATCGCCGAGCAGACCAATCTGCTCGCCCTCAACGCGACGATCGAGGCGGCCCGCGCCGGCGAGGCCGGCAAGGGCTTCGCGGTCGTCGCCCAGGAGGTCAAGGCGCTCGCCGCCCAGACCGGCAAGGCGACCGGCGACATCTCGGCCCAGATCGCCGAGATGCAGGCGGCGACGCAGGACTCGGTCTCCGCCATCAAGGAGATCGGCGGCACCATCGGCCGCATCGCCGAGATCACCGCCACCATCGCGGCCGCCGTCGAGGAGCAGGGAGCGGCCACCAGCGAGATCGCCCGCAACGTCCAGCAGGCGGCGAGCGGCACCACCGAGGTCGCCACCAACATCACCGAGGTCGACCGCGGCGCCGCCGAGACCGGCTCGGCCTCCTCCCAGGTGCTGTCCTCGGCGCAGTCGCTGTCGAGCGAGAGCAACCGCCTCAAGCTCGAGGTCGGCAGGTTCCTCAGCACCATCCGGGCCGCGTGACGCGGCGGGCCGCGTGACGCGGCGGGCCGCGTAGCCGCCCCGCCGGCGCGGCCCGTCCGGCTCGAGGCGCGCCCTGACGCGGTGCCCCCCGAGCTCAGAACAGAGCGGCACAAGCCGCCGACCTCGCGACCCCCTCCCCGCCCGGGCCCGATCGGCCCGGGCGTCTTCGTTTCGGATGGCGCGAGACCTGCCGCATATTGCGACAGCCCGGCCTGCCCGCTGGTACAGCGTAGTCGACCGTAAGAACGTATTACGTATTCGTCCCGAGAAGCCTCGCGTGCTTTCCCGCGTGATCGATACAATTTTTTATCGGATCTGCGCAATTCTGTTCAGGTTCACGGCCTTGCCCTTCCCCCCGCGGCGCCTCGACACGACCTCCTCCGGGAGCATCTGCGATCGAGTCTCGCCGGGCCCGGCCCGCGCTGCTCGGTCCCGAGGATCTGCTCATGAAACTCCCGTCCTTCGTCGCCCGGTCGATCCAGGCGAAGATCGCCTCACTCGCCGGCGTCTGCCTGGTCGGCACCGCCGGCATCCTGGTCGGCTACGGCGTGCTTTCGTCGTCGTGGAACAATCAGTACGTCGACCAGACCGTCACGTCGCTGCTGGAGCGCAACGGCCGCGAGACGCTGCAGTATCTCGCCGCCCGCGAGGCGCGGGCCGTGCAGCGCGAGTTCACGGTCGCGATGGTCGCGGCCCGCACCATGGCGCAGAGCTTCGGCGTGCTCGCCGCGAAATCCGAGGCGGCGGCGCCGAACGAGATCCGCCGCGAGCAGCTCAACCGCGTGCTGCGTCGCGTGCTCGAGCAGAATCCGCAGCTCAACGGCACCTACTCGGCGTGGGAGCCCGGCGCGCTCGACGACCGCGACGAGGCGTTCAAGAACCGCCGCGACGCCGGCTCCGACGCCACCGGCCGCTTCCTGCCCTACTGGACGCGCGGCCAGGACGGCAAGATCGCCATCCAGCCGCTGGTCGAGTACGACAGCCGCGACCTGCATCCGAACGGCGTGATGAAGGGCGGCTGGTACGTCAGCCTGCAGGAGGGCGCCAAGGAGAGCGTGCTCGGCCCGCTGCCCTACATCGTGCAGGGCAAGAGCGTCTATCTCGCCACCCTGTCGGTCCCGGTGATGATCGACGGCAAGTTCCGCGGCCTCGCCGGCACCGACTTCAACCTCGACTTCGTCCAGAAGCTCGCCACCGATCTCAGCCGCACCGTCTACGGCGGCAAGAGCGAGGTGGTGATCCTCAGCGACCAGGGCCTGGTCGTCGCCCACAGCGGCCGCGCCGACCTGATCGGCCAGCCGATGTCGACCTTCAACAAGGCGTGGCAGGCCGATCTCGGGCACATCAAGAAGGGCGAGGAGTCGGTGGACCTCGACCCGCAGACCAAGATGCTGCGCGCCTTCGCGCCGATCGGCCTAGGCCAGACCGGCAAGCCGTGGGCGGTGCTGATCCAGGTGCCGCAGGACGTGGTGCTCGCCGAGGCGCACGCCCTCTCCGGCACCCTCGCGGCGCGCGGCACCTCGACCACGCTGTGGCAGATTCTGGTCGGCCTCCTGGTCGCCGTCGGCGCCATCGCGCTGATGTGGGTCGCGGCCCGCAGCATCGCCTGGCCGATCCGCAAGAGCGCGACCTTCGCCGAGGGCATCGCGGCCGGCGACTTCGGCCGGCAGCTCGACGTCGAGCAGGCCGACGAGGTCGGCACGCTCGCCGCCACGCTGCGCCGGATGCGCGACGACCTGCAGCGCATGATCGCCCAGCGCGCCGACGATCAGGCCAGGGCGGAGGCGCAGCGCCGCGCCGAGATGCGCAGCCTCGCCGACGGCTTCGAGGCCGCGGTGGGCGAGATCGTCGAGACCGTGTCGTCGGCCTCCGGCGAGCTCGAGCGCGCCGCCGGCACGCTCACCCGCACGGCCGAGACGACCCAACGCCTCTCCACCAAGGTCGCGTCGGCCTCCGAGCTCGCCTCGACCAACGTCCAGTCGGTCGCCTCCGCCACCAACGAGATGGCCTCCTCGGTGCACGAGATCTCCCGCCAGGTGCAGGAGTCGAGCCGCATCGCCAACGAGGCCGTCAAGCAGGCGGAGAAGACCGACGGCCGCATCAACGAGCTGTCGCAGGCCGCCGCCCGCATCGGCGACGTGGTCAAGCTGATCACGGCGATCGCCGAGCAGACCAACCTGCTGGCGCTCAACGCCACCATCGAGGCGGCCCGCGCCGGCGAGGCCGGCAAGGGCTTCGCGGTCGTCGCCCAGGAGGTGAAGGCCCTCGCCGCCCAGACCGGCAAGGCCACGGGCGACATCTCGGCCCAGATCGCCGGCATGCAGGCGGCCACCCAGGACTCGGTCGCCGCCATCAAGGAGATCGGCGGCACCATCGGCCGCATCGCCGAGATCTCGGCGACCATCGCGGCGGCCGTCGAGGAACAGGGCGCCGCCACCCAGGAGATCGCCCGCAACGTCCAGCAGGCCGCCGCCGGCACCACCGAGGTGGCGAGCAACATCGGCGAGGTCGACCGCGGCGCCACCGAGACCGGCTCCGCCTCCTCGCAGGTGCTGTCCTCGGCCCAGTCGCTGTCCGGCGAGAGCGGCCGCCTGAAGTCCGAGGTCGGCAAGTTCCTGTCCAACATCCGGGCGGCGTGAGGCGCGACGCCGCGCGGCGATCTCACGATCGCGGTCGCCGATCGACGTTCCACGAGAACGGAACGGCCCGGGCGAAGGCCCGGGCCGTTTCGTTGCGCCGCCGCTGGCGCCCCAGCATCGGACGCCCCGGAACGACGATCGTGCACGGCCCCGCCCGACCCGGCGACGACGATCACTTCGGCCGTGGATCCTTCAGATGGCGACCGGCCGCGACCAGGCGGCCGGCACGCTTCGCCGCCACCGCCTCGGCGAGCGTGCGGGCGGCGTTTCGCACCTCCTCCTGCACGGCCGTGTCGGCGTCGAGCGCCTCGTGGCTGGTCGCATAGGGCTCGAAATAGCCGATGTAGCGGTCGAGCGCCGCGGCCGCCCCGGCCGGCTCCAGGCTCATGGCGGCGAGCCAGTCGGCGAGCGCGCGGCGCACCTCCCCGGCGCCCTCGGCGTCGCCGTGCACGACGACGGCGAACAGCCGCCCGGCGAGGTGGCGCGGATAGTCCCAGCCGGCGAGCTCGATCGCCTTGGCCTCGGCCGCGGTCTTGCCGTGGGTGCGGGTCGGATCGGGATTGCCGCCGTCGGCGCAGACCAGGCGGTCCATCATCAGCTTCAGCGGCGACGACACCTGATACCAGTTGACCGGCGTGACGATCATCACGCCGTGCGCCGCCACCCACATCGGGTAGATCTCGTTCATCCAGTCCTGCGTCTGGCCGAGCGAATAGTTCGGATAGCAGGAGCACGGCCAGTGGCAGAGCGCCGCCGCGGTGGAGAAGCACGCCTTGCAGGGATGGATGGTGCGGCCGTACTCGGAGGCGAGGCGCGACAGGTCGAGCATCTCGACCTCGATCGCCGCCGCCCGCAGCGTCTCGGCCGCCAGGGCGGCGAGCCTGTAGGACTTCGACATCTCGCCCGGGCAGGTGTGCTCGGAGCGCGACGAGCCGTTGACGACGAGCACCCGGGCGGGACCGTCGGCCACCGTGTGGCGCGCCTGCGAATCCACGACGGCGGCGCGGGCGGCGAGCCAGTCCTCGGCGAGGTCGTAGTCGGGATCGGCGAAGTCCGGCCCCGCCTTGCGGGTGCGCGGGCTCTTGCGCGAATGCGCGTAGGCGTCCCACGCCACCGCCGCGACGCGGTCGAGCTCGCCGGCCAGCCGCTCGAACGCCGGATCCCGGAACTGGGCGAGGAAGCGCCGCTTGAACTCGGCCTCGCCGATGCGCGGGCTCGGCATCCCGTGGCGCGGCGGGGGCGCCGCGCCGTCTCTGCTCGGGGGCGACACGGGGTGGCGCGCTCAGTCGTCGCTCAGCCGGTCGCTGTCGTGGTCCTGGAACTGCTCGCTCTGGATGTGCTTGCCGTCCTGCCCGCGCTCCTCCGGATGGCGCGCCTTGTCGCGGTTGGACAGCACCATGTTGTCGGGCAGGACGTCCTTGTCGACCTCGGTGGTCGCGCCGGAGCCGTCGCCCTTGCCCTGCGCTCCCACGCCCATGTGCTTCCTGCTGGCGTTCGCCATCCTGCTCTCCTCCTGATCGGGCCGATCGTCGGGCGGCCGCGCGTCCCGCGGGGGCGCGCGGTGCCGCGCGTCACGAGCCCTGCTCGGCCTCGCCGTGCGTCTGCGGCTCGTGCCCGGGCTGGCCTTGGTTGTTGTGCTTGTTGTGGGTGCGGCTCTCCTGATGGACGCCGCCGCGGCTCACCGGAAACTCGCTCTGCCGGGCGTCGGGATCGACGAGCTCGGCGGTGCCCTCGTGCGGCGCCGCGGCGAGCTCCGCCTCCATGCGGCGCGCGTCCGGCACGTCGTCCCGCCGCTCGAGGATGCGGAGCTGCTGCTCGTGGGTCTTGCGGCCCTGCAGGCCGGGCTTGGTGTCCATGCTGGTCTCCCTGGTGGCGCGCCTCACTTGTGCGGGGCGCCGCGGCCGTCGCGGGCGGCCGCCTTGTCGACGCCGCCCTGGCGGTTGACGTCGTTCTCGACGTCGCCCTCGATGGTCGTCGCGCCGGCGAGGTCGTCGAGCTCGTTCGGATCGACGCCCGCCATGGTCAGCCCCTTCGAGCCGCCGATCATCGGGTTGCGGTCGAGATCGGTGTCGAGCGGCCGCTTCGTCTTCAGATGCTTGCTCATGCGCAACTGTGCTCCGATGTGGTCATCCGACGCTCACGTCGAGACGATCGTCCGACGTGAGCGTCCGACGCGATCGCCCGTGATCACTTGCGGCCGGGATCGTGGGTGTGATGGCGGTCGGCGACGCCGCCGCCGCCCGAGACGTCGCTGCGGGTGCGCTGCGGATCGGCCTTGGGCGGCTCGAGGTCGCGGCGCGGCTCGTTCGCGTCCTGGTGCGACGAGCCGGGCCCGCCCTGGCGGATGCTGTTCGGTGTCTTCTCCGAGGTGGACATGGGGTCTCCTCACGCTCCGACGGTCAGCGGTCCTGCTGATAGCCCTGATGCGTGGTGTTGATCTTGCTGTTGGCCTGGCGACCCTGCTGGTCGACGTTCTTGCCGGAGAGCTGCCGGGTCTTGCCCGGCAGGCCGGACCCGACCTCCGGGGCGTTGGGATCGCCGGTGCCGTGCGGGCTCTGGTTCTGCTCGGGGACGGGCGGCGGCTTGGCGGTCATGCGGTGCCTCCTTGTCGTGGGCGGCGCGACGGGTCGCGGCGCCGGGGTGTCGGAGGCCAACGCCCGGCCGGGCCGATGGATCCATGTCATCGCCACGGCGGCAGGATGGTGCGGAGGCGTCGTTCGCCGTCCGGCCGATCAGGTCGCATGCACGGCGGTTCACCTCTCCCCGCCGGGGAGAGGTGAACCGAGGACGCCGCAGCCTCCGCGCTCCCCACCTCGATCGTGTGCCCGAGCGAGCCTCACTGGGGAGCGGTGAGGTCGTGCCCCTGTGAGTCTCCGAACTGATCGCTCCAAGGCCGGATCATTCCGGCGGCGCGAGGCGGCGGACCGTGCCGTCGCCCCAGGCGCCGACATGCAGCGCCCCGCCGGGACCGATCGCGAGGCCGACCGGGCTCGGAATGCCCGCCGCGATCACGCGCGAGCCGCCCCCGGGCGGACCGCCCGCGCGCGAGACCTCGCGCACCGTGTCGCCGCCGTAGTCGACCGCGAACACCCGCCCGGCGCGGTCGACCACGATGCCGGCGGCGGGCCGCACGAAGTCGCCGGCGACGTCCTCGCGGCGTCCGTCGGGCGCGAGCCGGACGATGCTGCCGCCGTAGTTCGCCAGCACGAACCCGCCGTCGGCCGTCGCCGCGACGCCGGCCGGCGTCGGCACGCCGCGGGCCAGCAAGGTCCGGGTCCGGTCCGGTGCGATCGCGACGATCTCGCCGCTGCCGCGGTTGGCGATCACCAGGCGCCCGCGTCCGTCGAACACGATGCCGACCGGCGTCGCGAGCCCGTCCGCCACGGTGACGAGCCGCGGGCCGTCGACACGCACCACCCGGTCGTCCGCATAGAGCGCGACGTGGAGAGCGCCCGCCGCGTCGAAGGCGAGCCCGGCCGGGCTGCGCACCGTGACGGCGACCGAGCGCTCGCCCGCGGGCGTGATGCGCTCCACCGTGCCGCCGCTCCAGTTCGCGACATGGAGGCTGCCGTCCGGTCCGAACGCCAGGCCGACCGGCGAGCGGAAGCCGCGGTGCAGCACCTCGCCCCCGGCCGGGCCGGACGGGGCGGCCGCGGCCGACGGGCCGACGGCGAGCCGGGCCGCGACCGCGAGGCCGGCACCGATCACGACGCGTCGGGTGGTGCTCATGGCGCCCTCCCCGACGCGACGCCGTCGCGCAAGGCCGCGTCGGATCCGGACGCGTCGGGACCGGCCGCGTCGCGCTGCGAAAACACCGCCTTGGCGGCGAACAGCGCGTTGAGGGCCGCCGGGAAGCCGGCATAGACCGCCATCTGCATCAGGATCTCGATCAGCTCGGCGCGGCTCACCCCGACGTTCAGGGCGGCGTGCAGATGCACCTCGAGCTGCGGCCGCGCGTTCCCCATCGCGGCGAGCGCCGCGACGGTGGCGATCTCGCGCGACCTCAGATCGAGGCCCGGCCGGTCGTAGATGTCGCCGAACGGAAACTCGATCACCAGCCGGGCGAAGTCGGGCGCGATGTCGGCGAGCGCGTCGATCACGCGCTGCCCGGCCTCGCCGTCGATCGCGGCGAGATTCCGCAGGCCCCGCGCGTAGCGGGTGTCGGGACGGGTGACGTCGTCCATGGTGAGGTCGTCCATGGTGTCTCTCCTTCTGGCGACGGCCCGTCGTCCGGCGATGTCCGCCGACGGCGCGCCGTCGCGCCGGCGAGACACATAGGCGCGCCGCTTCCATCCGCCCAATTCATGTTTTACAAGAGCAATATGCAGCAGACTAATCTGCGCGCCGTCGACCTCAACCTGCTCGTCGTGCTCGACGCGCTCGCCGCCGAGCGCAGCGTCACGCGGGCGGCGGCGCGGCTGCATCTCACCCAGCCGGCGGTGAGCCACGCGCTCGCCCGGCTGCGCGCCCTGTTCGGCGATCCCCTGTTCGTGCGCACGCCGGCGGGCCTGTCGCCGACCGCCGCGGCGCTGCGGCTCGCCCCGCGGGTCGCCGCCGTGCTGGCCGAGATCGGTGGCCTGCTGGCGCCCGGCGAACGCTTCGATCCGGCGACGGCGCGGCGCCGCTTCACCCTCGGCATGTCGGACTACGCCGCCTTCGTGGTGCTGCCGGCCCTCGCCGCCGCGCTGCGCGCGCAGGCGCCTCGGGTCGAGCTGGTGGTGCGTCACACCAGCCACGCCAGCGGCTTCGCCCTCCTGGAGGACGGCGGCGCCGAGCTGATCGTCGGGCATTTTCCGAAGCCGCCGGCCCGCATCGTGCAGGCGCCGCTGTTCGCTGAGACCTTTCTGTGCGCCGCGCGAAAGGACCATCCGGCCTTCGCGCGGCGGCTGACGGCGGCCCGCTGGGCGGCGCTCGATCACCTGCAGGTGTCGCTGTCGGGCGAGCCGTCCGGCATGGTGGACGAGGCGCTGCGCCGCAAGGGCGTGCGCCGCCGCGTGGTGACGACGGTCGGGCACTTCCTGGTCGCCCCCGAGATCCTCGCCGCGACCGACCTGGTCGCCACCGAGCCGGCCCGCGTGCTGGGGCCGCTGGCCGCGCGGCTCGGGCTCGCGACGCGTCCGCCCCCGGTCCCCCTGCCCGGCTTCGCCGTGGTGCAGGCCTGGCCGCGCCGGCTGACCGCCGACGACGGCCTCGCCTGGCTGCGCCGCGCCGTCGCCGCGGCGGCGGCCTGAGCCGCAGGTCTTGCCAATCCGGCACGACCTGAGGTAGCATCATTTATCGCCCATAACCCAGCGGTGTCGACAATGCCTGAGACCTTTCCGGCAACCGGGCATCGCTACCTGGTCGACTTTCAGGCGTTTCGCGTCGAGCTCCATTTCGAATCCGACAGCCGCCTCACCTACACGGGCATCCGCGCCGACGGCAGCCACGGCGCGTCCGAGACCGTCACCATCGCGGTCGAGCCGGTCCGCGACCGCCTCTTCCTGGTCACCTGGCAGGAGGCCGACAGGACGACGGTCGTCCATCTCGAGGACTTCAAGACCAACACCATCGTCACCCACATCACGGGTCCGGACAGCAGCTTCTCGATCTTTCACGGGACCATGACCCAGCTCTCATGACCTGAGCCCACGGAGCCGACCATGTCCGAGACGTCGATCCCGTCTGGAATGTCCCGCCGTGACTTCACCGCTGCCGCCGTCGCGGCGACGGCCGCCGCCGGCCTGTCCTCCGGCGCCGCATGGGCGCAGGGCGGCGCCAGATATCGCCGGCACAGCATTTCCGAGCCCGGCTTCCCGCGACGCGTGCTCGACAGCTACAAGAAGGCGATCCGCGCGATGCTGGCGCTGCCGCCGAGCGATCCGCGCAACTGGTACCGGCACGCCCTCGTCCACACCATCGACTGCCCGCACGGGAACTGGTGGTTCCTGGTCTGGCACCGGGCCTATCTCGGCTGGTTCGAGCAGGCCTGCCGCGAGCTCAGCGGCGATCCCGACTTCGCCCTGCCCTATTGGGACTGGACCCGGGAGCCGCGGGTCCCGAAGGACATGTTCGACGACGTGCTCACGCCGACCGACCCGGCCTACATCGCGACCTTCGCGGATTTCAGGAAAGCCTTCGACGGCGCCGTCGCCGATCTCTGGAAGACCGCATCGCCGGAGCAGGTGAACGCGCTGCTGGTCCGGGGGCTGCGGTTCCCGGCCGATCTCTGGTTCGACATCGAGAACAATCCGATGTTCTTCGACCGCGCCGCCGCGCGCGGACTGACGCCGCAGGCGCCGGACTTCGACGCCGCGACGGCGCGGACCGTGTCGCTGCCGACCGTTCTGAACGCCCTGGCGCCGCGGGACTTCATCACCTTCGGCAGCGCCAGGACGCTGTTCCACAGCGGCATGACCGGCTTCGGCGTGCTGGAGGGCCAGCCGCACAATCGCGTCCACAACTGCGTCGGCGGCTTCTACATGAGCCCGCCGCGCACCGGCTTCATGCAGGACAACCTGTCGCCCGTGGATCCGGTCTTCTTCCTGCATCACGCCAACATCGACCGGCTGTGGGACGTGTGGACCCGCAAGCAGCGGGGCTTCGGGCTGCCGACGCTGCCGACCGGCGGCGACCTGACCGACTGGTCGAGGGAGAGATTCCTGTTCTTCACCGACGCCAAGGGCGCGCCGGTCACGCGCGTCGCGGCCGGCGACTACGCCGAGATCGGCCCCTTCGACTACGACTATCAGCCCGGATCGGGCGAGGAGGTGGTGCCCCGCGCCGCCGCGACGGCACCCTCCGCCGCCGTGCAGTCCTTCGACGCGCGCGTCACCGAGCGGTCGATCACGGCCGGCGGCCGGGCGGGCGGTACCGTGACGCTGCCGGCGCAGGCGCTCGCGGCAGGGGCCGGCGGCCCGGCGGCGCTCTTCGCCACCATCACGATCGCCCAGCCGCCGATCGGCGGAACCCACGACTTCCGGGTGCTGATCGGTGACGGCGGCGGACCGTCGGACGACACCGCCGTCACGCTGTCGATCTTCGGACGCCACATCATGCACTCGCCCGTCAGCTTCACCGTGCCGCTGTCGCCGGCCGTCGACTCGCTACGCGCCGCCAACCGGCTGGCCGCCGACGCCCCGCTCACCATCCGGGTGGAGCCGGCCGGCCCGGCCGGTTCGGCCGGCGGACACGCCGGCATGCGCATGAGCCCGCGGCCGGGCGCGGCCGAGCCGACCCCGGAGATCGTGTCGATCACGGTCCAGGCGCATTGAGGGGCGGCACGACCACGCGGCGTGCGCGGCGGCGGCCCGTCGTGGCCGGCCTGCTGGGCGTGGCCCTGTGCGCTTCCGCCGCCGCGGAGGACGCCGGAGGCGGACGGGTCGAGCTCGTGCTGCCCCGTCCCGCCTCGCCCGGCGAGGAGGTCTGGCTTCAGGTGAAGACCGGAGCGCTGCCGCGCGGCGCCGCGGTCGAGGTCGCGACGGAAGACGGGACGCCGGTCGGCAGCGTGTCGCCGTTCGGCGCCGCCGCCGTCCGCCACGGTGCGAGCTACACGATCCCGCTGCCGGCCGGAGCCGTCCGCGACGGCCGCCTGACATTGCGGGTCGAGATCGAACAGCCGGGCGCCGCAGCGCGTGCGCCGCAAGCCGGCGAGGTGACGGTCACACCCGTCTACGTGCCGGTCGCGCGGTGACGCGCGAGGGCCCGCCGCCCGCCTCCTGACCGACACTGGCCGTCGGCCCGCCACGCGCGGCGGCGGCCGCGCCGCCCGCCCCGACGATCGCGCTGCGGACGAGGTCCCGCAGCCAGCGATGGCCGGGATCGCGGTCGTGCCGGCGGTGCCACATCTGCACGAAGGACAGCTCCGGCACCCGCACCGGCACCGGGATCGGGAAGGCGACGAGATCGGCGGGATCGCGCAGCAGGCCGACCAGCCCGCGCCGCGTGTGGGCGACGAGGTCGGTGCCGCGCACCAGCCCGGGCACCGCGATGTAGTGCGACACCGTCGCCATCACCCGCCGCTCCAGCCCGAGGGCGGCCAGGATGTCGTCGATCTGCACGCCGGAATCGAGATTGGGCGCGACCGTGACGTGCGGGCACGCCAGATAGGACGCCTCGTCCATGCGGCCCCGCCGCAGCCGCGGATGGCGGCGGTCGGCGACGCACACCAGCGTGTCGCGGTAGAGCTCGCAGGAGCGGACGTCGCGCGGCTGGTCCGGGAACACGCCGACCGCCAGGTCGATCTCGTCGTCGACGATGCGGGCGCAGGTCGAGCGCGGCCCCGCGGTCGTCACCACGATGTCGACCTTCGGTGCGCTGTCGCGGATCCGGCGGACGATCTCGGGCAGCACCTCGATGCTCATCGCGTCGCTCATCGACAGATTGAAGGCGCGCGTCGTCGTCGCCGGGTCGAAGGCGACCCGCGTCGTCATGATCGAGTGGACCTCGGACAGCACGCCGCGGATCGGCTGCACCAGCTCGAGCGCCAGGTCGGTCGGCTCCATGCCGTGCGGGCCGCGGGTCAGCAGCGGATCGGCGAACATGGTCCGCAGCCGGCGCAGCGCATGGCTGAGCGCCGACTGGGTCATGCCGAGCCGGTCCGCGGCGCGCGTGACGTTGCGCTCGGTGACCAAAGCGTCGAAGGCGACGAGCAGGTTGAGATCGACCGACTTGAGATTCATGACGCACCGCAACCATGAACGGGATTCATGCCGCCATGACCATTACATTAATTCCCGTCCTGAAGCAGCGGGTCTAGCGTTCGTCCTGGAAACGCTCTCGCGCGCCCGATCCTACCCCCGAACGCTGCGCCTCACCGGCAACAAGACTGCTTCCGGAGTAGACCATGCTCACGCCCACGCCGTCCGGCGACGACCGGACACGCCTCGACGACATCGTCGGCCGCATCGAACGCCTGCCGATCTCCACCTGGCACGTGAAGGCGCGGGTCATCATCGGCACCGCCACCTTCTTCGACGCTTTCGACGCGCTCGCCATCGCCTTCGTGCTGCCGGTGCTGGCGCCGCTGTGGACGCTCACCTCGCCGCAGATCGGCCTGATGATCTCGGTCGGCTATCTCGGCCAGCTGGTCGGCGCGCTCGCCTTCGGGTGGCTGGCCCAGAAGCACGGCCGGGTGAAGACGATGATCTGGGCCGTGCTCCTGTTCACCAGCATGAGCATCGGCTGCGCGGTGGCGTGGGACTACAATTCGCTGCTGGCGTTCCGCACCCTGCAGGGCCTCGGGCTCGGCGGCGAGGTGCCGATCGCCGCCGTCTACATCAGCGAGATCGCCAAGGCGAAGGGGCGCGGCCGCTTCGTCCTGCTCTACGAGCTGATCTTCCCGGTCGGCCTCGTCGCCGCGGGGCTGCTCGGCCGCTGGGTCGTGCCGCATCTCGGCTGGCACTACATGTTCCTGATCGGCGCGATCCCGGCCGTGCTGGTCGTGTTCATGCAGCGCATCCTGCCGGAATCGCCGCGCTGGCTGGCGACGCGTGGCCGCTTCGCGGAGGCCGAGGCCGCCCTGTCCTACATCGAGCGCGAGACCGAGAAGGCGACCGGCGCGCCGCTGCCGCCGCCCGCCCCGGTGGTCGCCTCGGACGACCGCCCGGCCTCGTGGGCCGACCTGTTCGGCCCGCGCTACCTGCGCCGCACCCTGGTCGTCTGGACGATCTGGTTCTCGGCCTACCTGATCACCTACGGCCTGACGGTCTGGCTGCCGACCATCTACCGCACCGTGTTCCATCTCTCGCTGGAGGACGCGCTGCAGTACGGCCTGATCACCCAGGTGGTCGGCCTCGCCGGCACCCTCACCTGCGCGCTGAGCATCGACCGGCTCGGCCGGCGGCCGTGGTTCGCCCTCGCCTTCGCGGGCGCCGCGACGGCGCTGTGCGCGCTGTGGCTGATCGGCGCCGGCTCGCCGACCCGCGTGCTGGTCTGCGTCGGCATCGCCTTCTTCTTCTCGTCGGTGCTGTCGATCGGCGTCTATCTCTACACGCCGGAGCTCTATCCGACGCGGGCCCGCGCCATCGCGGTCTCCACCGCGACGGCCTGGCTGCGCTTCGCCTCGATGATCGGCCCGAGCATCGTCGGCGCCATGATCGGCGTCGGCCTGGAGGCCGTCTTCCTCGCCTTCGGCCTCGTCGCCGCCGCCGCGGCCGTGATCACGGCGGTGTTCGCCGTCGAGACCAAGGGGCGCGTGCTCGAGGAGATCTCGCCCTGAGACCATGACCGGCGGGCTCGCCCCACGCTCCGCTCATTCCCGCGCAAGCGGGAATCCAGGGCCACACGTCGTGTCGCCCCTGGGTCCCCGCCTTCGCGGGGACGAGCGGAAGGCGGGCCGGCCCGTCACCACCGAAAACGCACCCATCCCGCCCGCCGGCATCGGCGGCCATCCGATCAGACCTCGAACGACCCTGGAGACCGGACTCATGAAGACCGTCGGTGACCACCTCTACGTCGCCACCCTGCTTCCCTACGACCGCCACATGAAGATCGACGAGGCCGCGTATCGCCGCTTCCTGCGCCACTTCCTCGACAACGAGCGGTTCGTGAAGATGGGCGGCGGCCTGTGCATCAATCCCGAGGCCGGCGAGATCTTCTATCTCAGCCGCGCCGAGAAGCGCCGCGTGCTGGAGATCGCCCAGGAGGAGACCAACGGCAAGGTGCCGCTGATCGCCGGCACCTGGGCGCTCACCACCGAGGAGACGGTCGAGACCGCCAAGGACTGCAAGGCGCTCGGCGTCGACGGCATCTTCGTGACGCCGCCCGGCGGCGCCCAGGACGTCACCTCATGCTGGGACGCCGACGGCTATCCGGAGATCTGGCTCGACCAGATCGTCGCCCAGGACCGCGCCGTCGACCTGCCGATCGTCACCCATCCGGTCGGCGGCGCCAAGCCGCCCTTCTATCCGGGCCTGCCGCTCGCCGCGACGCTGCGCATCTGCCGCGAGGTGCCCAACATCGTCGGCTGGAAGATGACCTACATGTACGACGGCTTCCGGCTGATCGCGAAGGGCCTGCGCTCGCTCGACCGGCACGTCGCCATCATGGGCGCGCTCGCCTCGCGCTGGCACGAGTACAAGGCGACCGGCCTGTTCGACGGCACGCTGTCGGGCTTCTGGAACTTCGCGCTCGAGCCGATGATGGACCACCTCGACGCGTGGGACCGCAACGACATCGTGAAGGCGCGCGAGATCTGGGACGGCGGCCTGTCCGAGCTGCACGACTACGTCGCCGACATGGGCCGCCTGCACATCCGCTACAAGACCGCGACCTGGATCGCCGGGCTGATCCCGAACCCGTTCATGCGGGCCCCGATGCCGAAGCCGAGCCTGGTCGAGATCGAGACCCTGCACCGCCTGCTCACCCGCGTCGGCGTGCCGGTGATCGACCTCGCCGAGGCCCGCAAGGCGGCGTGATCGGGTATCCGGCTGATCACGTGATTGGTCATTCCGGGGCGGCGCGCAGCGCCGAACCCGGAATCCAGCCAAGGACCTCCGAATTTGCCGCTGGATTCCGGGTTCGCGGGGCTTTGCCCCGCGCCCCGGAATGACGGCAGCCTTCTCAGCGCAGGCTGGTCGGGTCGCCGTTCGCCACGTCGAGGACGCGCAGCTGGGCCTTCTCGGCGCCCTGCCAGCGGTCGACGGCGAGGCAGCCGGCGACGTGGACGCGCCGGCCGCGGCTCTCCAGGAGCGCCCGGCCGAGCGGCTGGCCGGCGGCCCGGAACGCGATCGCCTCGACGAAGGCGCCGTCGCCGCCCTTCAGCCGCAGCTTCACGTGCGCCTGCCCCACCTCGTCCGCATAGGCGACCGTGTGGGAGGGCAGCGCCAGCACCGGCTCGGGATTGCCGGAGCCGTAGGGGCCGGCCTGCGCCAGCGTGCGGCACAGATCCGGGGTCACGGCGGCCGCCGACACGGCCCCGTCGATCTTCAGGGCGTGATCGCGCCGTGCGATCTCGACGGCGGGCGCCAGCGCCTCCTCCAGGAACGCCCGGAAGGCGCCGAGCGCGGTCTTGCGCAGCGTCACGCCGGCCGCCATGGCGTGGCCGCCGCCCTTCACCAGCAGGCCCTCCTGCAGGGCGCGCTTGACGGCGCGGCCGAGATCGACGCCGGGGATCGAGCGGCCCGAGCCGGTGCCGGTCTCGCCCGGCTCCATGGCGATGGCGAAGGCCGGGCGGCCGAAGCGCTCCTTCAGCCGCGCCGCGACGAGGCCGACGACGCCGGGATGCCAGCCGGCCGCCGCCGTCACCACCACGGCGCCCTTCTCCTCCAGGCCGAGCGCCGCCATCGCCTCGGCCTCGGCCTCGGCGACGGCCGCCTGCTCGATCACCTGGCGCTCGCGGTTGAGCCGGTCGAGCTCGGCCGCGATGGTCTGCGCCTCGACGGGATCGTCGAGCGTGAGCAGGCGGGCGCCGAGATCGGCGCGGCCGATTCGCCCGCCCGCGTTGATGCGCGGCCCCAGGAGGAAACCCAGGTGCCACGCCTCGGGCGGCCCGGAGAGACGAGAGACGTCCATCAGCGCGGTGAGGCCGACGCGCTCGCGCCGCTTCATGCCGATCAGGCCCTTGGCCACGAAGGCGCGGTTGAGCCCGACGAGCGGCACGACGTCGGCGACGGTGCCGAGCGCGACGATGTCGACATATTCGAGGAGATCCGGCTGCGGCCGCAGGTCGCTCCAGAAGCCGCGGCGGCGCAGCTCGCGCAGCAGCGCCACCACGGTCATGAACACGAGGCCGACCGCGCACAGATGGCCGAGCCTGGAGAGGTCGTCCTGGCGATTCGGGTTCACCAGCGCCACGGCCGGCGGCAGCGTCTCGTCGGCCATGTGATGGTCGACCACCACCACGTCGACGCCGAGCGTCTTCGCCTCGGCGAGCGGCTCGTAGCTCGACGTGCCGCAGTCGACCGCGACGATCAGCCGGGTCTTTCGCGCCGCGATCTGGCGGATCGCCTCGACGTTGGGGCCGTAGCCCTCGAAGATCCGGTCCGGGATGTAGATGTCGGGATCGAGGCCGCACTGGCGCAGCACCAGCGTCATCAGGGCGCTCGCGGTGGCGCCGTCGACGTCGTAGTCGCCGAACACGGTGACGCGCTCGCCGCGCTCCACCGCGTCGGCGAGCCGCGCGGCCGCCGGCTCCATGTCGGTGAGCACGGCGGGGTCCGGCATCAGCCGGCGAATGGTCGGGTCGAGATGCGCCGGCACGTCGTCGGGCTCGACGCCGCGCCCCGCGAGGACGCGCGCCAGGAGCTCCGGCGTGCCGTGCCGCTGCACGATGGCGACCGCCCGCTGGGTGGCGCGCTCGTCCAGCCGGTCGCGCCACACGCGCCCGGTGGCCGATTTCTCGACGCCGAGGAAGGGGGTCATTGGCAGCGCGGCCAGCCGCTCTTCCCCTCTCCCCCCGTGGGAGAGGGTGCCTGCGCGAAGCGCAGGCGGGTGAGGGGGCGGGCCGCGAACTCCGAGCGAGAGGAGAGCCCCCTCACCCGTGTTAGTGGACACTTGATTCTGGAGTCCTGGTGGGAAGTGCCGGGAAGGCCAATGAAGGGCTGAAATCCCAACGGCGGCGCGGGGTTCCGGCGGGCGGCGTGGTGTCTAAACCGGACGGGCATTTAGACACTTGATCCTGGAGGGCGGCGCGCCGGGACACATGATCCTGGAGGGCGGCGGCGCCGCGACGGCGCCCTTCGAAGATCCTTCGAAACCTCCGTATCCAACCTTCAAGGTGTTGTCGAGGCGCCGCTTTTCGTGTCGCCGGTGGCTGCCGAGCGAAGCGCTCCCACGCCGCTTCGGAGACCGGTCGAAGCGGCCGATGGCGGGGTCCGTGCAAATGTTCCGAGCCGATGTCACGTCGTGGCTCAAAACTAACGCGCCATCAACGTGATAATGAGAAATCGAGATGCCATCTTCCGCGGCCGGAACATTTGCAATCTCAGGGCCGCTCGATCGACGCCATCGCCCCGATCCCCGGCAGCATCATGACCTGGTAGCGCACGCCGCGGAACATCACCTCGGCGTCGAGCCGGTCCTTCTTGCCGACGGCCTCGAGCAGGTTGGCCGCCGCAGCGTCGAGCTCCGAGCGGTCGGCTTCCGGAGACAGGATCGCCATCAACACCGTGATGGTCGCGAGGAACTTGAGCCCGCCGAGAACGGCCTCCGCCTTGTCCGGCTGAGCCGCGACCGACAGTGTCCGCAACGCGCGCCGATCCGGCATCGAGCCGGAAACGACGCCGACGCCGGTTCCAGCCGCATATCGGCATGCCTGGAGCTTGTCTGTCTTGCAGCTCTCCAATGCCAGTCGCACAGCGAGCCCGAGCCGCTCGGCCGCCTTGTTGAAGGGCGCGGCGATCCCATCGACACGAAGCCCGCTGTTCGGCTGCGCCACACACGGCGACGCGAAGGCCAAGAACCCTGACACGAAAAGCCCGGAAAGCCATTTTCCCAAAACCGGCGACATGGTCCCCTCCCTCACAGGCTGCGCCCGACCCATCGCACTCTACCGATGATCCGAACCGGTTCAACCGTCGGGACATCTTCCTCGTCTGGATACAGCTCTCTGTTGTCGGCGCGCATCAGCAGGCAGCTGCCGCGGCGGCGGAGGCGTTTCACGAGGACCTGGTCCCCGATCGTGAACACGTAGATTCGCCCGTCGGCGACGCTGGTCTCGCCGAGCTCGACGAGCAGCGGGTCGCCGTCCTCGATCGTCGGCGACATGGAGTTTCCGGCCGCCTCGAGGAGGCGCACCTTCGAGGCCTTGAGACCGAGCCGGTCCAGAATCTGTCTCGGAAACGGCGTCGTCTCGGATTCTTCGTCGACGATCAGCAATCCGTCCCCGGCCGAGGCCCTGAATGCAAGACTTTGTATTAGTATTAATCTTTCCGGCCAGTTTTTTGTAGTCTCGACGGCCTCGCCTTTTCCCGTGACCAGATAGTCCAACGAAATTCCGCACGCCCTGGCGACGCTCGCGAGCTTCGCCAGGCTCGGCATCGTGGCGCCCGCCAGATAGGTGTTCAAGGTGCTCAGAGGAACACCGGAACGTGCTGAAACAAAAGCGTTTCCACCCGCGTCCTGAACGGCCCTCTTGAGCCGGTCGAACAGGCCTGTCCGGGTCAACTCCCACAGCTCGTCGGCGCGCGCCATCAGTAGTTCCGTCAAATCCAGCTTTTTAACTTGACGCGAATCCAAAGTTTTGGATTACTGACGCCTAGGTCACTTCCAACGGATGGCACCACCGCCGGGTGGTGCCCGGGGCTCTCTCCATGACCAATACCGGATGGCACCGCGCCGACATCGTCGCCGCAGTGCGCAAGAAGGGCTCGAACCTCGCCCAGCTCAGCCTCAGGCACGGCTACTGCGTGTCGGCGCTGCGGACCTCGCTCGGCTATCCGCGGACGCCCTCGAACAGGATCATCGCCGACTTCATCGGCGTGCCCCTGCACGAGCTGTGGCCGCAGTGGTTCGACGCGGCCGGCGAGCTGATCGGCCCGAAGACTCGCCGACGCCGCCGCCGGCCGCGTGGCGAAGGTCACACCAACCCGCCCGGCAAGTCCAGTCGAAAGCGCGGGAGGGCCTAGACATGGCGCGCCGCGACGAGGCCGACGGGCGGGGTGCGCTCGGGACCGTGGACATGCTGCCGCCGCTCGCCGACCACGCGGTGATCGAGGCGGTCGCCCGGCTGCGCGATCGCCGGATGACGCAGAAGGCGATCCACGCGGCCTTCAACGTGCGCCTGCACGCGCTCGGCCTCGAGCCGATCCCGCGTACCACCTTCTACCGCTGGGCGAAGCTCGGCCTGGCGCGCGGCTTCGCGCCGCGCCATCCGGCTCCGCCCGCCGGCGTCGTTCCCGCCACCGCATCGTCGCCCGCCTGCTGCCCGCACTGCGGCGCGCCGCTGCTCATCGTCGCGAGGCCCGCATGACCCTCCATCGCTTCGAGCAGGTGCCGTCGACTTCGGACAACCGCTGCGCCCGGTTCTGGCTGGTGCTGATCGTCGTCGTCGCGCTCACCTGCGCCTGGCTCACGGTCTCGGCCGTGATCCATCAGGCCCTGATCCGCGGAGGGCTGGTGCTGTGAGAGCCCTCCTGATCACCGCCGCGGTCGACGTCGCCGCGTGCCTCGCCCTCGCGGCGATCGTCGGCTCGCGCCTGATCGACGGCGCCGGCCGCGGCTTCGCCGCCGTCATCCAGATCGCGGTCATCCACGTCGCGGTGCTGCCATGAGCGCGCCCCGCACCGCCTTGGACGACGTCGCCGACGTGCTGACCGGCTTCGGCCTGGCGGTCGTGGTGATCATGATCGCCTGGAGCGCCTGGACGATCTGGACGCTGCCGACCGACAGCCTCGCGGGGCTGCCATGAGCAAGAAGCGACTGTCCCTCCAGAACCGGGTCAGAGCGGTGGTGGAAGCCACCCAGATGGCGACAGCCGACGGCGCCGGCAACGCGCCGTGGCAGATCGTCTTCGCGCTCGAGCAGCCCGCCGTAGATTTGGTCCGGGTGCGCTGCCTGGTCGACGAAGCCCTCCTCGATGCGGTCGAGGTCTATCAACGGCCCTATTACAGGCTTCGCGCCGCGAAGCTCGAAGAGATTCTGGGGATCGGCCACCACCCGGTCACGGCCGAAGCGGTCGCGAAGAAGGCCGCCAGCGAGGGCATGCGGGGGCACGACACACCCTGGATGGATTACGTCCGGGCGGTCCGGCTCGAGCCGGAACCATGGCGGCGGCCATGAGCGCCTCGCTGGCCGAGCAGCTGCAGGCCGTCACGCTGGCGCATGCCGGCGAGCGGGCGCGGGTGCGGCAGCAGCAGCGCGAGGGTCTCACCGGCCCCGAGCTGGAGCTGAAGCAGCGCCACGTGCTGGCGCTGCGCGCCGCCCGCGAGACGCTGGTCAAGCTGCTGAACGACGAGACGCCCGGCCGCGCCCGCCTGCAGCACGACGCCATGGTCGCCGCCCACGGCGCCCCCGACCTCTCCGATCCCACAGAACCGTACAGCGAGCGCCAATGAGCACGTCTCCCGCACCCGCGTCCCTTCCGCAGCCGGAGGACACGACCCTCGTCGAGATCGCGCTGATCGACGACAGCGATCGCCTGCGCCCGGTCGACCCGGATTGGGCCGCGGCGATCGCCGCCTCGTTCGAGGAGCGCGGCCAGGACACCGCGATCGACATCCGGCCGATCGACGGCGGCCGCTACAAGCTCACGGCCGGCGGGCACCGCCTTGCCGCGGCCAAGCTCTGCGGCTGGAGCCACATCCTCTCCAAGGTCGTGCAGCGCAACGACCTCGAGGCCCGGCTCGCCGAGATCGACGAGAACCTGATCCGGGCCGAGCTGACGGCGCTCGACCGTGCCGTGTTCCTCTGGGAGCGCAAGCGGGTGTGGGAGCAGCTCAACCCTGCGGCGGCTCATGGCGGAGACAGGAAGTCTCAGAAGACAAAAGATAATTTCAAGTCGCCAACTTGGCGACTTGATCGCTTCTCGGCCGACGCGGCCGAAAAATGCGGGTTGTCCGAGCGTACGATCCAGCGCGCATGCGAGTTGGCCGAGAAGCTCGGGCCCGACACGATCGCGCTGCTTCGCAGGACCTCCGTCGCGGACAATCAGACGCAGCTCCAGGCTCTGGCGCGGCTGTCCGACGACGAGCGCGAGGCGGTCCTGGGGCAGATCGGCGGCGACCTGGACGGCTTCTCGCTGTCCGCCGCCCTGCGGGCCGCCGGCCTGAAGCCGGAGGAGGACGCCGACGAGGCGGTCTACCGCGCCCTGGTCGGCGCCTGGTCGCGCGCCTCCAACAAGGTGAAGCGGCGCTTCCAAGCCCACATCGGCAAAGCCTGACGTCCGCACCTCTCCTCGGGGCCGGGGGGCCACCCGTGACCAAGCGCAAGAAGCCAGTCACCGGACAGGGCGATCTCTTCGCCTACGCGGCCGCCGTGCCGGCCGGTGCGCTGTTCCCGGTCCGGGACCGGACGGCCGTGCTGGATGTCGACATCTCGCTGAAGTTCAAGACCGCACTCGGTCGTGCCCTGCGCGAGCATCACGAGAGCGCCGCGGTGGTCGCCGCCCGCATGTCCGAGATCGTCGGGCGGCAGATCACCGAAGCGGCGCTCTATGCGTTCACGGCGCCGGCGAAGCCCGAGCACGACATCGGCATCGTGCGCCTGAAGGCCTTCATCCGGGTCACGGGTGCGACGTGGCTGTGGGACGTGCTCGTCGAGGACGACGGCCTGATCGTGATGCAGGGCCGCGAGGCCCACCTGGCGCAGCTCGGCCTCCTTCAACAGGAACAGCAGCGAGTCGACGAGCAGATCCGCGCCTTGCGGCGTGAGCTGAAGGCGCGGCCCGTCGCCGTCGCTCACCGGCGGAGTGCCCGCTGATGCGCGAGTGGTTCACCCTGGCCGAGCTTCTCGACGTGGGCTCTCTGGCGCTGCCGACCGACATGGGTGCGTTGTCACGCCTGGTCGAGCGCGAGGGTTGGCGCGCCGACACGCGGCGGTGCCGCCGGCGTGAGGGAAAAGGCGGCGGGTGGGAATACCACATCAGCAAGTTCCCGGCCGACGTCCAGGCGAAGCTCGTCGCCCGGGAGATGTCGGACGACGTCGATCCGGCACAGGCCCGCTCGGCCCGCCTCTCCGCCTTGTGGGACCGCTTCGCCACGCTCTCCGATCGCGCCAAGCAGGAGGCCCGCGACAAGCTCGCGGCGGTCGACCGGATCGACCTCCTGTCGCGCGGTATGGCGCGGCAGGTCGCCGTGGCACTGGTGGCGCGGGAGACCGGCGTCTCCGCCTCGACGCTGTGGGGCTGGCTGCGCGCCGCCGCCGAGGTGCCGGCGAGCGACCGCCTCGCCGCGCTCGCCCCGCGCCACGCCGGCCGCACCGCCACGGCCGACTGCCATCCGCAGGCCTGGGCCTATCTGGTCGCCGACTATCTTCGCCCGGAGCAGCCGGCGTTCTCGGGCTCCCACGGCCGCATGATGCAGGCGGCCGAGGCACAGGGCTGGGCGCCGATCCCCAGCGCGAAGACCCTTCAGCGCCGCATCGAGAAGGAATTCCCGCGCGGCCTGCGCACGCTGCTGCGCAAGGGATCGGAGGCGGCGGCCCGCACCTATCCGGCGCAGACCCGCGATCGCTCGGTGTTCCGCGCCATGGAGGCCGTCAACGCCGACGGTCACACCTTCGACGTGTTCGTCCGCTGGCCGGACGGCACCGAAGCCCGCCCGGTGCTGATCGCGGTCCAGGACCTCTATTCGGGCAAGATCGTCGGGCACCGGCTCGACCGCTCGGAGTCCTGGCACGCGGTCAGGCTCGCCTTCCGGGACGCGGTCGAGAGCTTCGGCCTGCCCGAGCGGGCATGGCTCGACAACGGCCGCGCCTTTGCCTCGAAGTGGATGACGGGCCGGCAGGAGACGCGCTACCGCTTCAAGATCAGGGCCGACGAGCCGGAGGGCATCCTCACCGGCCTGGGCATCCAGGTGCACTGGGCGACGCCCTATCACGGACAGGCGAAGCCGATCGAGCGCGCGTTCCGCGACCTCACCGAGACGATCTCGAAGCATCCGGCCTGCGCCGGCGCCTACACGGGCAACAAGCCCACCGCGAAGCCGGACAACTACGGCTCGGCCGCCGTGCCGCTGGCCGAGTTCCAGGCGCTCGTGGCGGCCGAGATCGCTCGCCACAACGCGCGGCCCGGCCGGCGCACCGCCACGGCCAAGGGGCGCTCCTTCGACGAGACGTTCCGCGAGTCCTATGAGCACCCGCACACGCTGGTGCGCAAGGCATCGCCCGTGCAGCTGCACGAGCTGATGCTGGCGGCCGAGGCCGTCACGGCGCGCCAGCCCGACGGCAGCCTCTACCTCGCCGAGAGCCGCTACTGGTCCGCGGCGCTGGTCGACCACATCGGCAAGAAGCTGGTCGTCCGCTTCGATCCCGACAACCTGCTCGAGCCCGTGGCCGCCTACACGCTCGACGGCCGCTTCATCGCGCAGGCCGATTGCATCGAGAGCGCCGGCTTCGACGACATCGCCGCCGCGCGCGAGCACGCGCGCAAGCGCAAGGCCTATCTGCGCGCGCTGCGCGAGGCGCGCGACCTCTCGATCACGCTCACGGCCGAGGACCTGGCCCGGCTGGCGCCGCGTGCCGCGCCGGCCGCGCCGCCGCCCTCGCCCAAGGTGGTGCGGCTGGTGGTCGGCGGCCGCCGCGCCGCGGCCGCGCAGGCGATCGCCGCCCCGGCCGAGACCGAGGCAGAGCCCGATCTCGGCACCGGCGTCGGCGCGCTGCTGCGCGAGTGCGAGGCGCGCGGCGTGGTGCCGTTCGCGCGGCGTGAAAAAGACGAGGGCGGCGCACCGGCCTGACCGGCCGGGCGACCGCCCCGAAGTGACAACCAAGCAGGAGACAGATGATGATGATCGAGACGATCAGCAAGCCCGACTCCGCCGCGCCGGCGGCGCCGGCGGCCCCGGCCGCGAAGGCCGAGGTGTGGGGCCCGCCGAAGGGCGAGCCGGCCCCGCGCGACACCATCACGTACAACGTGTGGTCCGTCACGCGCGAGAAGGTGCGAGAGATCGCCACGCGCGAGCGGTGGTCGAAATCCGAGGTCGCGCGCCGCAGCGCCGTGCCGCTCGGCACTCTCTCGCCCTGGTACGACGGCACGTACACGGGCCAGACCGACGCGATCACCGAACGCGTCGTGAAGTGGCTCGACTCGGTCGAGGAGATGAAGACGGCTGCCGCCGCGATCCCGGAGGCGCCCGGCTACGTGACGACGCCGACCTCGCAGTCCGTGGTCGACACGCTGCTCTACGCCCAGATGATGCCCGAGATGGTGATCGTCACGCTCGGCGCCGGCATGGGCAAGACGACCACGGCCCGCCACTTCGCCGAGTCGCGGCCGAACGTGTTCCTGGTGACGATGCGGCCGACCACGGCCGGAACCCACGCGATGCTGCAGGAGCTCGCCATCGCGCTCGACGTGACGGAGCGCAATCCCGGCCGGCTCGACCGCTCGATCGGTCAGCGCCTCAAGCGCAACGGCCGCCACACGCTGCTGATCGTCGACGAGGCGCAGAACCTCTCGGATCTCTCGATCAACCAGCTGCGCTACTTCCTCGACGAGTACGGCTGCGGCATCGCCCTGCTCGGCAACGACGAGGTCTTCTCGCGCTTCGGGCGCGGCGAGCCCAAGCCCGGCCACGGCCAGATCCACCGCCGCATCGGCAAGCGGGTGCACCGCCTGTCGCCGCAGCACGCCGACGTCGAGGCGCTGCTCGACGCCTGGTCGATCGAGGACCGCGAGGCGCGCCGCCTGCTGCACGGCATCGCCCGCAAGCCCGGCGCGCTCGGTCAGGTCGACAAGACCATCCGGCTCGCGACCATCATGGCCGCCACCCGCGGCCAGCCGCTCGCCATCGATCACGTCCGCGCCGCCTGGGCCGACCGCAGCGGCGAGGAGCCGCGCGGCGCGGCCGCGTGAGGGAGGGGATCATGCGCACGACACACATCACCATTCCCGTGCCGGCCGAGCTGCACGTCAACACGCGGCAGCTCGTCGCGACCTTCGCCGAGGCGCTCGCGGCGAAGTTCCGCGAGGCCGAGCTGAAATACGGCCACGCCGACGGCTGGCTGTGGGACGACTGGGAGGAGGAGTGCCGCCGCGGCCTGATGGAGCACGTCGCCAAGGGCGATCCGCGCGACGTGGCCATCTACGCCGCCTTCCTGTGGCATCGCGGCTGGTCGACCGCCGCTCCGGTGGAGGGCTGACATGCGCACTGATCCCCCGCTCTCGCAGCACCTGGCGCGGCTCGCCTTCTGGGCGGATCGCATTCGCAACGGCACCCACGAGATCACGCCGCAGGGGCAGGAAGACTTCGCGGCGACCCTGCATCTGTGCGCCGAGGCGGCCGAGAAGCTGGAGGCCGATCTCGCGGCGGCGCTGGCGGCGCGCGACGATGGCCTCGGCGGCGCCGTGCCGCGGCCGTCGGCCGAGCCGCCGATCCCGTCGGATCACCTCACCACGCTGGTGGCGATCGCCTCCGGCCAGGTGCCCGGCGTGGTGCTGCTGCCGGTGCGCCACCAGGCGGCGCCGCGCTTCGGCGAGGCCGGCGGCCCCATGGGAGGCGACGCGGCATGAGCGACGGCACCGTCAGCATCCGGATGATCCTGCGCGCCGTCGGGCTGGCGTGGGGCATTCCCGGCCACGTGATCCGCTCGGCGCGGCGCACCGCCGACGTCGCGGCGCCACGGCACGCCGTCTGCCTGCTCGCCCGGGAGATGACGCAGCTGAGCTTCCCGGCGATCGGCCGCCTGCTGGGCAACCGCGACCACAGCACCATCATCCAGGCCGCCCAGCGCGCCGAGGAGCTGGCCGCCACCGATGCGGGCTTCGCGCACCGCCTGTCGGTGGCGCGGCAGACCGTTCTCACGTCGCTCGGCACGGCCGAGCAGTGGCAGGACGCCGACGCCGTCCAGATCGCCGAGCGCGTGATGGCCGCCGACCCGTGGCGGGCCGCGACCGACCTCGCCGTCGACGAGGTCGTCGCGGTCGCGGCCCGGGCCGTCGCGCTGGAGGAGGTCGCGGCGACCTCCTATCGGCTGCTCGCCCTGCTCGACGAGCACGACCGGCTGCGCCGCGGCGGCTTCGCCGACGCCGCGGCGATCCGGCGCGCCAACGACATCGCCGTGCAGGCCCGTGCCTTCGCCGATGCCCTCGCCGATGCCCTGCAGGGCCTCGGCTACGAGTACGCCGAGCCCGCCGAACTCCCCCAGCCCCAGGAGACCGCCGATGCAAGTCCTCGCCCCTGACGGCACGCCCGTCGACACCGGCGCCTATGCGGCGTCGACGCCGCCCGCGCCGCCCGCGCCCGCGCCCGACACCGGCGTGATCACGGTGGGCCCGCACCGCTACATGCGCGATGCCGCCGGCCGGCTGGTGCCGGTCGAGACGGTGCGTCCCGAGCACCTGCTGGAGGACCAGATGGTCCGCAAGATCGTCGGCTATGCCGAGGATCTGTCGGCCCAGATCGCCCGCTTCCGCGGCCACACCTTCGACGACGTCGCCAGCTTCGCGGAGTTGATCAGCGAGCGCTGGGGCGTCAAGTGCGGCGGTTCGCGTGGCAACGTGACCTTCACCAGCTACGACGGCTGCCTGAAGGTCCAGGTGCAGGTGCAGGACCAGATCGGCTTCGGGCCCGAGCTGCAGGTCGCCAAGACCCTGGTCGATGCCTGCATCACGGCGTGGTCGGCCGACTCGCGGCCGGAGATCCGGGCCCTGGTCGAGCACGCCTTCCAGGTCGACCAGGAGGGCCGGATCAACCGCGCCGCCCTGTTCCAGCTGCGCCGGCTGCAGATCGACGACGCCGGCTGGATCAGGGCCATGGAGGCGATCGGCGCCGCCATTCGGGTGATCGGCTCGAAGCAGTACGTGCGCTTCTACAAGCGCGCCACCCCGCGCGACGCGTGGGTTCCCATCACCATCGACCTCGCCAGCGCCTGATCAGGAGAGTCGCCGATGTTGAAGATGACCGAGCCCGGCGAATGGCGGTGGCGCTTCGCGCTGCTCCCGTTCCGCTTCACCGACACCTACACGGGGCAGTCCGTGTGGATCTGGTGGCACTGGTACCGCATCCGCCAGCACGGGGCGGTGACACAGATCTGGATCAGATCCTGAAGGAGACCGTCATGACATCCCCGACCACCCCGCCCACCGACGCCACCATCCAGCGCGCCGGCTGCGCCATGGGCGGCAACACCGTCACGCTCACGCTCACCTGCACCACGGTCCCGGCGGCGCGCGATCTGTTCCGCCGGCTCAATGCGGCGGTCGAGCGCGGCGAGCTGACCACCCTGCTGCGCGCCGGCGAGGTGTCGCCATGATGGGGCTCACCGCACGCCAGCGCGAGACGCTCGACTGGATCACCCGCTACATGGCCACCCACACCCACGCCCCGAGCCTGCGCGAGATCGCCGCGGGCCTCGGCATGGCGACGCCCAAGCAGGCGCAGGCCGTGCTGCAGCGTCTGGAGGATCGCGGCCACCTCACCTGGCGCCGGGGCGCGGCCCGCTCCATCGTGCTGACCGGCGCCGCCTCGCCGCCCGTTCCGGCCGGCCTCCCGGCCGATCTGCAGGCCCGGCTCGCCGCCTACTGCGCGTCCGCCGGGCTCGCGCCGGCCGACGTCGTCGCCCGCGCCGTCTCGGACCATCTGCAGGCCGCGCACATCAGGACGGTGTGTGCCGCTGCCGGCGTCACCGCGGTGGTGTCGTCATGACCGCCGCCGCCCCCACCTCCGGCCCGGCCTCGTCGCGTCAGATCGGCGCCATGCACGCGCTCAAGGCGCGGCTGGGGCTCGACGACGCGGCCTATCGCGACCTGATCGAAGGCCTCACCGGCCAGCGCTCCGCCAGGGCGCTCACCGGCGCGCAGGCCGGCGTCGTGATCGACCACTTGAAAGTGCTATCGGGCCAGCGCCCGAACGTCCCTCGAACGGCCTTCGAGAGCGGCCTGCCGGCGACGCTGCCGGCCAGCCTCGCCCCCGAGCCGCTGGCCAAGGGCGCGCTGACGATCGACGGCCCCTACGGCGCCAAGCTGCGCGCCCTGTGGATCGCGGCGCACGACCTCGGCGTGGTGCGCGACCGCACCGACGTGGCGCTCGTCCGCTTCGTCGAGCGCCAGACGAAGATCGCCCATCCGCGCTGGCTGCGCGACGCGGCCGACGCCATGAAGGCGATCGAGGCGCTGAAGGGCTGGATCGCGCGGGAGGGCGGCGTGGACTGGCCGGCCCGCGACAAGCAGCAGACCAACGAGCAGCACGCCGCCGAGGTCAAGCGCGCCGTGATCACGGCGCAGTGGCTGGGCCTGGTGAAGCTCGGCGCCGTGCGGGTCTACATCGCCGCCCGCCCGCTCGAGTCGCTGGACGGCTACGCGCTCAAGGTCGCCGGCCGGCCGGGCTGGGCCCAGTTCCAGCCGCACGATTACGCCGTCGTGCAGGCGGCGCTGGGCCGCAAGCTGCGCAAGGCGCTGGCCGGGAGGGCAAAGCCGTGAGCAGGCACCCGAAGGCCGTGGCGCTGTCGAAGGAGCTCGTCGCGATGCTGGCGGCCCATCTCGACGACGGCGGGTCGTTCCCGGAGATCGCGGGCGCGGTGACGTCCGCCGTCGCCCTGGTGCTCGGGCTCGCGTCTCGGGCCGAGCGCGCGGCGGTGGTCGAGACGATCGTCGAGAAGCTGCCGGAGACGGCCGAGAAGATGGCCGTGCTGGTCGTCGAGACGCGGCTCCACATGGCGCTCGGCGAGACGGGAGGGGGGTCGTGAAGATCATCACCGTCTTCCAGCCCTGGGCCTCGCTGATCGCCATCCAGGCGAAGCCGTACGAGTTCCGTGAGCGGCCCTACAACCACTACATCAATCCGCCCGAAACCGGCGAGCGGATCGGCATTCATGCGGCGCAGCGGCCGGTGCGGCTCTCGGAGGTCGGCAATCTCCTGGACCGTCTCGACTCGCACGATCCGGACGACACGCCGTGTCTCGTCGAGGAGATCGCCCGGCCCTTCCTCATGCGCGCCTACGCATGGCTCGTCGCGGAGCGCGAAGCCGGCCTGCGGCGCCGGCGCTCCGCCGCCGTGACGGTAGACACCGCCGAGATCGCGGCCGCCATGGGCCACGCCGACGCACTGCGATTGCCGCTCGGCGCCATCGTCTGCACGGCCGTGATCGGCAAGCCGATGCGTGGCGACGACACCTTCAACTGGGGCTGGCCGATGCAGGACGTCGAGCCGGTCGTGCCGCCGTTCCCCTGCAAGGGATCGCAGGGCTGGTGGCAGTACAACGGGGCGCTGTCATGACCGCCGCATCGTCCTCTGCTCGTGAGATCGCGCTGGAGCGGCCGCAGATCCGTGTCGCAGCCAGCGCGGCCGGGCACACCGTCGTCCAGTTCCAAGGCGTCTTTGGGGCATTCAGCGCATGGCTGACTGCCGCCCAGCGCCGGCTGCTGGTCGCTTCGCTCCGTCACGTGATGGACAGCCGCACCCTGGGCGGCCTCACCGTCACGATCGATCTCGATGTTTCTCCAGACCATCCGCCACGTCGGGCCAGCGCGGTGTTGATCTCGTCGGATGGCGCGAGCCTGGTACTGGCGCTCCTTGGATTCGACGATCAGGTGCTGGCCGCATCGCGCCTCGACCAGGCATCGATCGACATCCTGCAGGGAGAGCCCGGGTGAACGCCATCGTGATGCCGGCCGAGAGCTTCGCCGAGCTGGCCTTCGAGCTGCGCGTCTATGCGCGCCGCGAATGCGCCTCGAACCTCGACGTCGAGGTGTTCCTGGCGTCGCAGCCGGGGGGCCCGACGCCGGATCACCGACGCCTCGTCGCGGACCTGCAGGCGTCGGCCGAGCGGATCGGCCGCGCCGCCATGCTCCTCTCGCTTCTCGCTCCTCACGAGGCCGCGGTGCGGGCGCTCGTGGCGGCTCCCGTTCCCGCACCGGAGAACGTTCATGGCCTTCGAGCAGCTGATCATCGCGTCGCCGGCTGACGCCTGGGATGCGCGCGTCTCCCTCGTGTGCCTCGGCACCGCCGCCCGCCGGAGCCCGAAGCCGAGCATGACGGTGATGCTGAGCCGTGCCCTGATGGCGCGCGCGAAAGTCTATCACGAAGACCGGTTCGACGTGCTGCTCGGCACCGGCGACGACGCCGGCATGATGCGGCTCGTTCGGGCGAAGAATGGCGCGGCGAAGGGCGTCGTCGTCGGCGGCGGCAAGGCGATGAAGATCAACTGCGGCCATGTCGCCCGCTTCGGCGAGAGCGCGCAGCCGCGGCAGGACTGTGCGGTCGACCTTCTGGCCGACGGCGCGATCGAGATCACCCTCCCGCGCTGGGCGCTGGCGAGCGAGACGGAGTGACGCCCATGCCCGTGCATCTCGGCCGCGAGATCTTCCCAGACGAAGTGATGACGGCCGACTGGGGCCGCGTCATGCGCATCTTCCTGGAGCGCGTGAAAACCCTGCCTCTCGCGGGCACGTCGGCCCGCGACCTGATCGACCTCTGGATGCACGAGCTGAAGATCAGGCGCCGCAACGCGGCTCGCCGCCGGGAGGCGTGAGATGTGGACCCTCGATCGCATCGACACGCTCAAGTCGCTGTGGAGCGCCGGCCGCAGCGCCGCCATCATCGCCTGCGAGCTCGGCGTCACCCGCAACGCCGTGATCGGCAAGGTGCACCGGCTGCAGGAGGCGGGCGAGTTCGACACCTTCCCGCGGCCGCCCGGGCCGCCGGTGGTGCGGCTGCCCAGCGGCCCGGCCCGCAAGGCGCCGGCGGCCCGGCCGCCGAAGCCCCCGGCCGAGCCCCGGACGAAGCCCGCCAAGCCGCGGCGGGCGACGCTGCTGCGGCAGATGGGCATGGACGTCGTGCCGGCCACGCCCGCGCAGGCGCGGCCCGAGCAGCTGGCGGCGGAACGCAGCACGGCCTGGACGCGCGCCGAGGTGCGGGCGCCGGGCGAGCGGCCTTGCACCCTGATCGAGCTGACGCACGACCGCTGCCGCTGGCCGCTCGGCGATCCGGCCGCCGAGAGCTTCCGCTACTGCGGCGGGGCGCGCGCTCACAAGTCCTACTGCGCCCACCACGGCGCGCTCGCCTACCAGCCGAGGAGGTGATCATGTCGGTCGACGACGAGGTGACGGTGCGGGTGCTGGAGGCGCTGCCGACGACCCGCCGCGAAAAGGGCCTCTCCCTGCACGGCGTCCAGAAGGACGCCGGCGTCTTCGCCCCCGTGACGGTCTACAACGAGCTGCAGGCCCTGAAGCGCAAGGGATGCGTCGAGGCGGAGCGCGGCCGGGTCCGCGGGCGGGACGGGGACCTCTGGAGGCGCACATGACGCTCGACGTCACCGTCTCCGACCACGCGGTGCTGCGCTGGCTGGAGCGCGAGGGCGGGCTCGACGTCGAGGCGGTGCGGCGCGCGCTCGCCGCGTCGGTCGGCCGCGCCGTGGCGGCCGCCGACCGGGTCGGCGGCGGGCGCTACCGGATCGTCACCGACACCTCGACGTTCGTCGTCGTGTCCGGCGTCGTCGTCACGGTGCTGCCGAGCCGGCGGGGGGCGCGGCGATGAAGCGATACGGCACCGTCGATTTCGAGCAGGTGGTCGCGGGCGAGGAATACCTGCGAGCCATCGACGAGCTGTGGCGCGGCGCCGGCTACAGCCGCGCAGGGGCGCGAGGGTGGGCCGACGGCGCAGGGCATTTTTCGGTGACGCTGACCTGGAGCCTGACCACGAAAGGCGGCGCCCAGCGCCTCGCGACCTACACGATCAAGAGGCTGCGCCGAGCATGACCCCGCTCCCCGATCCGCCGCCCGAGGTGATGCGGCTCGCCGAGGTGATCGGCGTGCCGGCCGCGCTGGCGCTGATCGAGGCGTTCCCGGGCCTGCGCGTCTACGTCCCCAAGGCGCCGACCGAGCGCATCGTCTCGGCGATCGGCACCGCGGCGGCGGCGCAGCTCGCCCGCGCCTATGGCGGCGAGTATCTCAAGGTGCCGTCCGCCAAGCCGTGGCGGGTGGCGATCTACCGGGGCCGCGGCCTCTCCTACGCGGAGATCGCCCGCCGCACGGGCTTGTCAGAGGACGGCGTCTGGCGCATCTTGTCGCGCGCCGAGATGACCTCGCCGCAGCTCGACCTGTTCGAGCGCTGAGGGCCTCCGAGCCCCTCACACCCGCCGCGGCGGGCGTGCCCCGAAATCCGGATCCCACCTAGTGTCATCCCCGCTCCTGGGGGATGGCCGTGAAGCAGAATTTCGCGAAATCGCTGCAGCGCGTGCTCGTCTACGAGGGCGGGTACAGCAATCATCCGAGCGACCCCGGCGGCCCGACCAACAAGGGCATCATCCAGCGCGTCTACGACGGCTACCGGAAGGCGGAGGGCCTGGAGCCGCGCAGCGTGCGCGAGCTGACCAAGGCCGAGCTGACCGACATCTACAGGCGCCAGTACTGGGACAAGGTCCAGGCCGACCGGCTGCCGGCCGGCGTCGACTTCGTCATGTTCGATTCGGCCGTCAACTCCGGTCCGTCGCAGGCCACCAAATGGCTGCAGCGCGCGCTCGGCAGCGTGCAGGTGGACGGCGAGCTGGGCGAGGCCACGATCGCGGCCGCACAGGCGCATCCGGATCACGACGCGCTGATCGCCGGCGTGCTGTCGCGCCGGCTCGGCATGCTGCAGAACCTGCGCACCTGGTCGGTGTTCGGCGTGGGCTGGGGCCGCCGCGTCGCCAGCGTCCGGGCGATCGGCCAGGCCTGGGCGGCCGGCAGCGTCGGCCCGCCGCCCCAGGTGTCGGTGCACGAGGAGGGCGGCGCCGCCAAGGCGCTGCCGTCCGACGTCGCGCTGCCCAAGGTCTCGGCCGAGGCCGGCACCACCACGGCGATCGGCGGCGGCGGCGTGGCCGCAACGATCGACCAGGCCAAGGACGCGCTCGCGCCCGTCGTCGGCACCAGCAAGACCATCGACCTGATCTTCACCGTGCTGACCGTGGTCAGCGTCGCCGTGGTGATCGGCGGCGCCGGCTGGGCCCTGTGGGCCGCCATGAAGCGCCGCCGCGCCGAGCGCGCCTGGTCGGGCGAGGCGACGGCCGATCTCGACAGCGGGGTGCCCGCATGACCATCGCCCGTATCGTCGCATGGACCCTCGCCGGCGGCTGGAAGAAGCTCTTGCTCGTCTTGGTCGCGCTGGCCATCGGCTGGCTGGTGTGGGCGATCTGGGACGCCGGCTACCAGACGGCCGAGCAGAAATGCGATGCCGCCGCCGCGCTCGCCCGCGCCCGGAAGGCCGAGCGCGAGCGCGACGCCGCCGGCACGCTCGCGACATCCCAACAGCAGACCGCCGCCGCGCTCGCCGCGCGCGACCTCGCCGCACAGGAGCAGATCCGTGACCTCACCTCCGAGATCGAGCGGCTGCGCGCCGCGGCCCGCCCGGGCGTGGCGCCGGGCGCCGGCGCTCTGCTCGACGATCGTTGCGGCCTCACTGATCGGGGGCTGCAGCTCCTTGGGCGGTAGTGCCGTCAGGCCCGAGACGACCGCGGCGATCCCGCCGGCGCCGGCCTATCTGCAGCCGGTCGCCGTGCCGGCGCCGAAGCGGGGCGAGAACGCCCTGCTGGTCGCCAAGCGCGAGAAGCTCGGCCGCGAGAAGGCGAACACGATCATCGGCGCCGCGAGGCGCGACTGGACCTGCATGCGCACCGGCCTCGCCGGCGAGGCGGCGGGCAACTGCGGGAGCGCGAAGTGAGCGTCGACGCCACGCTGCTCGCGCTGGCCGGCCCGGCCGTCGCGCTCGCGGCGCTCGCCTACACGATCGTGCAGACGCGCAAGAAGGCCTCGGCCGAGGCGCTCGCCAAGATCGAGGGAAAGGTCGAGGCGAAGGCCGACGCCGCGGTCGTCACCGCGCTGGCCGGCCGGATCGACGACGTGACCCACCGCGTGACGAAGGTCGAGGACGAGATTGCACACATGCCGGATCGCGAGACCACCCACCGCCTCGAGCTGTCGATCGCCGAGATGCGGGGCGAGATGAAGACGCTGGCCGAGCGGATGAAGCCGGTCGCCGCCATCAGCGAGCGGCTGCAGGAGCTGATGCTGCAGGAGGGCCGACCCCGGTGAACACCATGGACCGCATGATCCGCGAGGAGGCCCGACTCATCCTGCTGCGCACGCTCGCCGGCCAGGTCGACGGCCGGCTGAACTCCGAGCTGCTGCGCCTGCAGCTGACCACCTTCGGCATCTCGAAGCCGCGGCCGTGGGTGCACGACGAGCTGGCCTATCTGGCCGAGATGGGCGCCGTGACGCTCGTCGACGCCGGCTCCGTGCGGGTCGCGACCCTGACGGCGAAGGGGCAGGAGCACGTCGACCGCCTGCGCGTGATCGAGGGCGTCAAGCGCCCGTCGCCGCCCGAGGCCTGAGATGGCGCAGGGCCGCGGCCAGATCTCCGCCCTCGACCGCCTGCCCGACTGGGCCGACGAGGCGAAGCTGTGGGCGTTCGGCGAGCTGAAGAAGCGGGAGCGGACGCAGCTCGACATCCTGGAGGAGTTCAACGCCCGCCTGCGCGCCGCCGGCCTCACGGCCGGGGTCATGGACCCGCCGCAGGTCTCGCGCTCCGCCTTCAACCGGGCCTCGATGCGGCTCTCGGTGCTCGGCCGCCGCCTCGCCGAGGCGAAGGAGATCGCCGCCGTCCTGGCGCCGAAGCTGGAGGAGGCCGGCGACGACTCCCTCACGCTCCTGGTGTCCGAGTCGATCAAGATGCTCGCCCACGAGATGCTGTCCAACGCCGGCGAGCTGGAGGCCGACGGCGACACGGCCCAGATGCTGATGTTCACCGGCCGCGCCCTGGAGCACGCCGAGAAGGCCAAGCGCATCAGCAGCGACACGCGGGTGAAGCTCGAATCGGAGTGGCGGGCCAAGACGGCCAAGACGGTCGACGCGGTCGCGAAGCAGCAGGGCCTCTCGGCCGACGTGGTCGAGCAGATCAAGTCCCGCATCCTCGGCGTTGCGGTGCCGACGCCGAGGACGGCGGAGCCGGCGCCGCCGGAGCCGCCCGCCGGTGACGCGTCGTGACCGGGCCACTCGTCACCCCCGAGGACTGGGCGCGCCATCGGCACGAGATGCTGGCCGCGCTGCCGCCGGCGCTGGCGGGTGAAAGCCTGCCGGCCGTGCTGCTGCCCTACCAGCGCGAGCTGCTCGCGGCGACGGCGCGCACGCAGCTGGTCGTCGTCGACAAGAGCCGCCGGATCGGGGCGACCTGGGGCATCGGCGCCGACGCGGTGCTGACGGCCGGTAGCCAGAAGTCCGCCGGCGGCATGGACGTGCTCTATCTCGGCTACAATCTCGACATGGCGCGCGAGTTCGTCGACTGCTGCGCCATGTGGGCCAAGGCGTTCATGCCGGCGTGCTCGTCCGTCCAGGAGTTCCTGTTCGTGGAACAGGACGAGAAGGGCGCCGACCGCGCCATCCAGGCGTTCCGGATCAGCTTCGCGAGTGGCTTCGAGATCGTCGCCCTGTCGAGCCGGCCGCGCTCGCTGCGCGGCCGCCAGGGCTACGTGATCCTCGACGAGTTCGCGTTCCACGACGATGCCGACGCGCTGCTGCAGGCCGCCATGGCGCTGCTGATCTGGGGCGGCAAGGTGCTGGTGATCTCCACCCATTTCGGCGTCGACAACCCGTTCAACGCGCTCATCCAGGAGATCCGCGAGAAGCGCCGGCCCGGCGAGGTGGTGCGCTGCACGTTCGACGATGCGCTCGAACAGGGCCTCTATCAGCGCATCTGCCTGGTCGGCGGCAAGCCCTGGTCGCCCGAGGCCGAGGCCAGGTTCCGCGCCGACATCCGCGGCTTCTACGGAGCCGGCGCCGCCGAGGAGCTGGACTGCGTCCCGTCGCAGGGCACCGGCGTCTATCTCACCAGCGCCCTGATCGAGGCCTGCATGACGGCCGAGGCGCCGGTGCTGCGGCTCGCGTGCCCGAAGGGCTTCGAGCTGCGGCCGGACGCGGAGCGCGCGAGCGTCGTCGACGACTGGCTCGAGGAGCACGTCGCGCCGGTGCTGAAGACGCTCGATGCCCGGCTGCGCCACGCCTACGGCTGGGACTTCGCCCGCTCGGGCGACCTCTCCATCATGGCACCGCTGGCCGAGGGTCGCGACCTGGTGCGGCGGACGCCGTTCGTGATCGAGCTGCGCAACGTGCCGTTCCGCGAGCAGGAGCGGGTCCTGTTCCATGTCGTCGACCGGCTGCCGCGCTTCTGCGCCGGCAAGCACGACGCCCGCGGCAACGGCCAGGCGCTCGCCGAGTACGCCATCCAGAAGTACGGCGCGCTGGCGATCGAGGCGGTGATGCCGAGCCAGCCCTGGTACATCGCCAACGTGCCGCCGCTGAAGCGGCGCTTCGAGGACCGCACGATCGCGATTCCGCGCGACGCCGACCTCAAGGACGACATGCGCCAGATCAAGATGGTGCGCGGCGTGCCGAAGGTCCCGGACGATGCGCACACGTCGGGCACGGACGGCGGCCAGCGGCACGGCGACTTCGCCATCGCCCTGGTGCTCGCCAACGCCGCCATGGACGCCGGCGCGATCGAGTACGGCTACCGCCCCGTCACGGCCGCGCCCCGCGCGCTCGGCGAGGCGCCCCGCGATTCGTGGATGTATGCCGACGCCGAGGACCGTCCCTCGGCGCGGCCGCAGGACGTCAGGGGGCGGCTGTGAGCCTGCCGGAGCCATCGACCCCTTTCGGTCGCGCTCTCACGCGGGCGTCGACGCGTGCAGCGGCCGTCCACGGGCTCGCCGAGCAACGACGAGCTGCGGGCGATCTACGGCAAGCGGGGGCACCGATGACCTCGCCCCTCCGGAGCCCCGTGGTGCGTCCGGCGCGGCGGAGCGCCCGTCGGGGCGGATCGCGTACGCAGAGCCTTCCATGGGCTTTTAAGCCCCTTCAAATCGCCCGCTGATCGCGGACCGGAGGTCCCATGCCGCGGCTGTCGAAAATCCTCGGGCCCGACGGGTCGCCGGTCGACCTCGACGCGCTGTTCGGGCCGCCCAAGGCGGGGCCGTCTCTCACCAGCGTGCGCTCGCCGATCTCCGGCCATCCGGCCGAGGGGCTCACGCCGGCGCGGCTCGCCGCCATCCACCGCGCCGCCGCCAACGGCGACCCGCTCCTGTACCTGGAGCTGGCCGAGGACATCGAGGAGCGCGACCTGCACTACGCGGCCGTGCTCGGCACCCGCCGGCGCCAGGTCGCCCAGCTCCCCGTCACCGTGGAGGCGGCGAGCGACGCGGCCGAGCACGTCGCCCATGCCGACCTGATCAGGGACTGGCTCAAGGAGGGCGTGCTCGACGCCGCCCTGTTCGACATGCTCGACGCGATCGGCAAGGGGTACTCGATCCTGGAGATCGAGTGGGACTCGACCCCCGGCGCCGTGCTGCCGCGGCGGCTCGACTTCCGGCCGCAGCGCTGGTTCGAGCTCGACCAGGTCGACTACGAGACGCCGATGCTGCGCGAGGCGACCGGCCTGGAGCCGCTGGCGCCGCACAAGTTCGTCGTGCACCGGCATCCGTCCAAGAGCGGCCTCACCATTCGCTCCGGCATTGCGCGGGTCGCGTCGTGGGCCTGGATGTACAAGGCCTTCACGCTGCGCGACTGGGCCATTTTCGTCCAGAACTACGGGATGCCCGTGAGATTGGGCAAGTACCACCCGGCCGCCTCCGAGCAGGAGAAGGACGTGCTGTGGCGTGCGGTGGCCAACATCGCCGGCGACTGCGCCGCCATCATTCCACAGGGCATGGAGATCGACTTCGTCGAGGCGGCCCGGGCCAAGCAGGGCTCGGCCGGCGAGCTGTACTCCGATCGCGCCGACTGGTTCGACCAGCAGGTCAGCAAGGCCGTGCTCGGCCAGACCGCGACCACCGACGCGATCGCCGGCGGCCATGCCGTCGGCCAGGAGCATCGCCTCGTGCAGGAGGACCTGGAGCGCTCCGACGCCAAGCTCCTCGCGGCGACGCTCACGCGGCAGCTCGTGCCGCACCTGATCGCGTTCAACTTCGGACCGCAGAAAAGGTATCCGAAGATCCTGATCGGCCGACCAGACGAGGTGCCGATCGAGATCATCGTCAACGCGCTCGACAAGCTCGGCCCACAGGGCCTCACGGTCGAGGTGAGCCAGATGCGCGACCGCCTGGGCTTCGAGGAGCCCGCCGCGGGCGCCGAGGTGATCGGCGGGCGTCCGCCGGCGCCGGCTCCGTCGTCGCCGGGCCGCGCGAGACCCGGTGATCCGTCCCTGCCGACGGAAGGCCCGGTCGATCCCGGCCGTGACGGCTCGCCGTCCCTCAACGCCGCCCGCCTGATCGTCTCGCGGCATGCCGTGCAGGCCGACCCCGAGCATGTCGAGCGGCTCACCGAGCGCGTCGCCCGCGACGCCGCCGGCGCCATGGCCGGGCTCACCGACGAGGTCGCCGCCGCCTTCGACGCGGCCACGGATCTGCGCGACCTCGCCGATCGCCTCGCCGCCCTGCAGCTCGACCCGACGGCGCTCGCCGAGGCGATGACCCGCGGCATGGCGCTGGCGCACCTCGCCGGCCAGGCCGCCCTGCTCGACGAGATCGAGGGGGAGTGAGGCCGTGACCACCACGGTCTCGGCCCTGTCGCTCCCGTTCGAGCAGGCGATCGCTTTCTTCGGGGCGAAGACGAACGCCACCTCGGAGCACTGGACCGACGTCTGGCAGCGCGCCAATGCGCGCGCCTTCACGGTGGCCGGCGCCGCGACCGACGCGCTCGTCTCCGACTTCCGGGCCGAGATCGAGAAGGCGCTGGAGAAGGGCACCACCCTCGCCGAGTTCCGCAAGGGCTTCGACCAGATCGTCGCCAAGCACGGCTGGGAGCACACCGGCACGCCGGGGTGGAGAAGCCGCATCATCTACGAGACCAACCTCTCGATGGCCTACGCGGCCGGCCGCTACAGCCAGCAGACCGAGCCCGAGACGCTGGCGCAATACCCGTACTGGCAATACGTCCACTCGGGCAGCCTGCACCCGCGCCTGAACCACCTCGCCTGGAACGGCCTCACGCTGCGGGCGGACGATTCGTGGTGGGACACCCACTACCCGCCCAACGGCTGGCGCTGCGGCTGCCGGGTGCGCCCGCTCTCGGCCCGCGGCCTCGCCCGCCAGGGCAAGGCCGCCCCCGACCAGGCGCCGCCGATCGTGACCAAGCCGTGGGTGAACCCCAAGACCGGCGAGGTGCACGACGTTCCGGTCGGCATCGATCCGTCGTTCGACTACAACCCGGGACAGGCCTGGCTCGCGGCGAAGCCGGCGATCCCGCCGAACGCCACCTTCGCGGTGCCGCCGCTGCGGCCGGCCGAGCCGGTTCCCAAGCCCAAGGCACCGCCGAAGCCCACGCCCGAGCCGAAGTTCGCACCGGCCCCGGCCGAGCTCGTCTCCGGCATACCCCGGCCTGCCGCTCGCAGCCGCTCGGACGGTGAGGTGAAGACGGGCCGAACCCGGGTCATGTTGCCACCGCGTACGACGGCGGCGTGGCACCCGGCCGACTACAAGGCCGCGGTCGCCGATCAGTCGTCGGCGAGGAAGGCGGCCAGAGCCGGAGCTACGCCGGCCGAGGCCGAGGCCTTTGCCTCCTACCTCAGCGACGGATATCTCGCGCTCAACCAGGCGCTGCGCGACGAGGCGGGCCGGATTCCAGCCGGCGTCGCCGACCTGGTCGGGCGGCTCGACGCGGTCGTCGCCAGGTCGAAGCTGCCCACCGACTTGCGCCTCCACCGCGGTACCGCCTACGTCGAGGTGTTCCCGTCGGTGGAGGCCGCGCTGCAGGCCAAGGGCGCGGTCTACGTCGACGACGGGTATTTTTCGACGACTCTGCAGCGATCGACGGCCGAGGTGTACGGAGAGGCCGCGACACGGCCGCCAGCCCCGGCAGTCGTGTTCACAATTCGCGCCAGGGCCGGAATGGCGGCCGCGCCCGGCACCGACTACGAGGTCGAGTACGTCTTTCCGCGCGGCCAGCGGTGGAGAATCCTCGACGTCCAGCCGGTCGACGACGGGGCCGTGCATGTCCTGCTTGAGCCGGCGTAACCGGAAGCCTATCCTGGACGACCCATGGAGCGAGCCATGCCGGATCCGCGAGACGAGATCGTCACGGTCGACGGCGTCGATATGCGCCGCGGCGACACGCCTGCCTATCGCCGGATCTGGGAGGAACACGTCACCGGTGGGCGGCTCGAATTCCCCGACGGGACGGTGGTCCGCGCCGGGAAGGTGACCGTCGCTGGCCCGCGCGCCATCGTCGGCGAAGACGGGACTCTCGTCGGAATGAAGCCGGAATAGCGAGGTCGTCGCTGGCCGTGGGGTGTCCTAGCTGGCCCCGACGTCCGGACGGCAAGAGGCCCGGGGTTGCCGCCCCGGGCCTCACGCGTTTCAGGGAGTGTCGATCAGCGCTGCGTGGCGATGTAGAGCGCCACCGAGATCCGGGTCAGCACGTAGATCAGGCACGGGATGGCGATGCCCAGCACGATCGCCGGCGCCAGCCACCAGCCCGTGACGGCCTCGCCGAACGCGAAGGCGTTCATGCAGGCCGAGCCGATCAGCACGCCGAGGATCGACGGCCGGGCCCAGCGGGCGATCTCCTTCCTGACCGCCTCGCTGATCGCGCAGAGCTGCGCCGACTCGAGGGCGATCAGGGTGAGGTCGAAGCCGATCGCCGTGGCCCAGGCCTGCCAGGCCGGGATGCCGGTGACGATCGCCACCCCGTGCGCGAGGTGCGAGAGCGACAGGGCGGTGAGCACCAGCCCGATCGCCGCGACGGCCGCCGAAGCGGCGAGCTGCCGCTGGACGCGGCCGCGGTGGATCGAGGACTTGGCCGGCTGCGCCAGCCGGCGGCGGTGGACGCGGCCGGACGGGAGCCGGACGACGGTGGTGAAGAGTGCGGTGGTCATGGTGGTCTCCTAGCTGTGGACCGGGTTGCCGCCCGGCGTCCCTGCGGGACTAACTTAACTATCTCACGAAAGCCTCGCCGGGTAAATGCGGGCGAGATAGGTTTCGTCATTCGCTCGCCTCGCGTGGTCGCGCGGCCACGCTCGTGATAACGTCGCGGCGACTGCACGGCGCGCCCATCGCGCGCAAGGAGGACCTCCATGGCCGGCGCGACGCTGGAGACCACGATCGACGACGCGGTGGTGCTGAAGGCTTTCGCAGCGCTGCAGCGGCTGATGACCGACACCACGCCGGTGCTGCGGGCGATCGGCACCGGCCTGGTGGAGAACACCCACACGCGGTTCGAGGAGGCGCGCGATCCGCAGGGCAATGCGTGGGCGGCCCTGAACCCCGACTACGCGCCGCTCAAGCGCGGCCCCGGAACCTTGCGCGAGAGCGCGATGCGCGGCGGCCTGATGGGCTCGATCACGTTCCGCGCCGCGCGCGATTCCGTCGAGGTCGGCACGAACAAGATCTACGCGGCCGTCCATCAGTTCGGCGCGACCATCGAGCCCGTGAAGGCGAGCCACCTGGTGTTCCGTCTGGCGAGCGGCCTGCAGTTCCGCGACTCCGTCACCATCCCGGCGCGGCCCTTCCTCGGCATCTCCAAGGCCGACGAGGAGACGATCGCCGACACGATCGCCGACGCGATCGACCGCCGCACCCCGCGCGCGTGATCGTCGCCGTGATCGTAGCCCGGGCGGAGCGCAGCGACGGCCGGGACGGCGCTCCCGCATGTCGCTGCGCTCCCTCGGGGCTGCAGGGCCGTCTCGAAGGGTCTTAAAAGGGCGTGGAAGGGCCTGACGGAGGCGGTCCGGGCGTCGGGGGCTCCGGCGCGGCCGTCGCACCGGTGGCCGCCGCAGCGGCTCGCGCGATCGGGGCTGGTCAGGGGCACGCCCGCCGCGTCGGGCATGACGGGATCCGGGGCGCATCTCCAATATGCCCCGCATGCCCGACCTCGTCATCCATTTGTTTTCGGCACTCGCGGCCGCCGGCGCTGCCGGCGCCGGCGGCGTGCCCGAATGGGTGCACCTGGTCCCGGCCGGGACGTTCTCGGGCGTCGACGGCCGCGGGCCCTACCGGCTTGCCGACGCGCAGGCCGTGATCGCGGCGTCGATGGCGGCCGGCAAGCTGGCGATCGACGAGAACCACGCGATCGACAAGGCGGCGCCCGACGGGCGACCGTCGCCGGCGCGCGGCTGGATCGTCGAGATGCAGGCCCGGCCCGACGGTCTGTGGGGTCGCGTCGAGTGGACCGCCACCGGCGCCCAGCTCCTGGCCGATCACGCCTATCGCGGCATCTCGCCCGCCTTCGTGGCCGAGAAGGACGGCGGCCGCGTCGTCCGCGTGCTCCGCGCCAGTCTCACCAACGACCCCAATCTCCAGCTCGCAACCCTCCACGATCGGAGCAGCTCCATGGATCTCGACGCGCTGCGCAAGGCCCTCGGCCTCGCCGCCGACGCCGACGAGGCCGCGATCCTCGCGGCCGCGACGAAGGCCCACACGGCCGTCACCACCCACGCCGCCGAGGTGTCCGGCCTCTTGGCCCGCATCGCCGCGGCCGCCGGCCTCGCCGCCGACGCCGCGGCGACGGCGACGCCGGACGGCCTGGTCGTGCACCTGCAGGCCGTGACCTCGGCCGGCACCAAGACCGAGGCGGAGCTGCGCGGCACCGTGATCGCGCTGCAGACCAGGCTCACCAAGCTCGAGGGCGACCAGGCGCGGGCCGAGGCCGAGCGCGCGATCGACAAGGCGATCGCCGACGGCAAGCCGATCAAGCCGATGCGCGACCACTACATCGCGCGCCACACCAAGGATCCGGCCGGCGTGACCAAGGAGCTCGAGGCGCTGCCGTCGATCCACGACGGCGGCACGGGCGGCCGGCGCGAGCCCGGCGCTGCCGGCGCCGACGGCCTGACGGCCGAGCAGCGCCAGGTGTGCGCCCTGATGGGGGTCGATCCGGCGAAGTACGCCGAGACGCTGAAGGCCGAGAAGGAGACCGTCTGATGGCGCTCGCCAAGGACCGCAACACGCCCGAGCAGGTGGGCGACCTCGCCGAGTATCCGGTGCTCGCCGCGACCACGATCTACGCCGGCGCGCTCGTCGTGCTCGACGCCGACGGCTACGCCAAGCCCGGCACGGCGGCGACCGGCCTGATCGCCGTCGGGCGCGCCGAGGCGCGCGTCGTCAACGCCGGGTCGTCCGGCGACGAGACGGTGCGGGTGAAGCGTGGCGTCTACCGCTTCGCCAACTCGGCCGGCGCCGACGAGATCACGGCGGCCGAGATCGGCGACGCCTGCTACATCGTCGACGACGAGACGGTGGCCAAGGTCGGCACCGGCCGCTCGGTGGCTGGCCTGATCCGCGGCCTCGACGCGCAGGGCGTGTGGGTCGAGATCGGCTTCGGCCCGCTGGTCGGCGCCGGGCTGCTCGCCGCCAACAACCTCTCCGACGTCGGCACCAAGGCGACGGCGCGCGCGAACCTCGGCGTCTACGAGCGCTTCGGCACGCCCACCTTTACGGTCGGCGCCGAAGCCGCCAACGCCATCAACGTGGCGATCCAGCTGAAGGACTCGGTCGGCGACGACCTCGCGGTGCGGGGCAGCGTGTTGGCCTATCTGTCGAGCGACGCCAACGGCGACGCCATCATCGGCACGGCCCCCTCGGGCGGCGTCGCCATCGGCACCGACGGCCTGCTGATCCCGCTGGTCGCTGGCAAGGCGTTCCAGCTCGTCAGCGAGTCGGACGGCGACATCGACATCACCATCACGGAGGCCGGCACCGCCACCTGGCGGCTCGTCCTCGTTCAGCCGGACGGCCGCCTCGCCGTCTCCGGCGCCATCACGTTCGCCTGATCGGAGCCGGCACCATGCTGATCAACGCCGCCAATCTCGACGCCCTGCGGGTCGGCTTCTCCGCCCTGTTTCAGTCGGGTCTCGGTCTCGCCACCTCGCAGTACGCGCGGGTCGCGACCGTCGTGCCGGCGACCACCAAGGAGCAGAAGTACGGCTGGCTCGGCAAGATGCCGGGCGTGCGCGAGTGGATCGGCCCGCGCGTCGTGCACAACCTCGCGCAGCACGACTACGCCATCAAGGAGAAGGCGTTCGAGCTGACCGTCGGCGTCGACCGCGACGACATCGACACCGACAATCTCGGTATCTACTCCCCGATGTTCCAGGAGATGGGCCAGTCGACCGGCTCGAAGTGGGAGGAGCTGGTCTGGGCTGCCTTGAAGGGCGGCTTCACGGGCACCTGCTACGACGGCCAGAGCTTTTTCGACACTGACCATCCGGTGCTCGACGCGAACGGCGTCGAGACCTCGGTCGCCAACACCGACGGCGGGTCCGGCACGCCGTGGTTCCTGCTCTGCACCCGGCGCGTCATGAAGCCGATCATCCTGCAGAAGCGGCGGGACTTCGAGTTCGTCAGCAAGACCAAGGTCGACGACGACCACGTGTTCATGAACAAGGAGTTCCTGTACGGCGCCGATGCCCGCGGCAACGTCGGCTACGGCTACTGGCAGCTCGCCTGGGGCTCCAAGCAGACCCTGAACGCCACCAACTACGCGATCGCCCGCGCCGCCCTCATGGACATGAAGGGCGACTACGGGCGGCCGCTCGGCAACATGCCGGACCTCCTGGTCGTGCCCGGCACGCTCGAGTCGGAAGCGCGCAAGCTGCTCAACAGCGAGTACGGTACCGGCGGCGTCACCAACGAGTGGAAGGGCACGGCCGAGCTGCTCGTCGTCCCCTGGCTCGCCTGATCGGGTGACGCATGGCCCGCCCCCGCAAGCCCAAGGCGTCCGAGACGCCATCCGAGACCAAGGCGCCCGCGCAGAGCGCCGCCCCGGCCGGGCCCGACCAGGCCCCGCCGGCGCCTGCCGCCGATCCGCAACCCGCACCGGACGGCGGCTCTCCTCTTCCCTCCTCCCTCTCGACACCGAGCGAGGCAACGCCGGTCACCGATAACCCGCGAGCGACGACCGTGGAACCGGCGGCGGGGTCCACACCCGCCGCCGGCGATACCCCGGACCCGCAGCTGCGGCCCCACATGGTCGTGCGCTCGCGGCTGCCGCTCGGCCGCCGCCGCGCGCGGCGCAGCTTCGCCCCGGCCGAGACGACGCTGTGGCTCGACGACCTCTCGGAGGCCGATCGAACGGCCATCGAGAGCGACCCGATGCTGATCGTCCGCCGCGTCGGTTGACGCGGGCGTGATCGGCGCCGTCACGGGGGTGCGGCGCCGCCGGGCGGCAGCCGGAGGGTTCTCGGGCCGGCCGCCCCTGCCGGAGAGGCACGCCTCTCCGGCCTCGTTTCGCCGACGTCGAGGCTCCTGATCATGGCCGACACCGACACCGTCCACCGAGATGCCGGCCGTAGCGCCTTTCGCGCGGGCCTGCCGGTGAGCGAAATCTTCGTCCAGGCCTGGTCCGGCCGCAGCGACGACGAGGCGGAGGCGTGGCTGGACGGCTACGTCGACGCGCTGCAACAGACGATCCGGCGCATCGACGCCGTCTTCGACACCAGGAGCTGATCATGAGCGATGGCACCCCATTCGCGGACGAGCAGCCCGAGCCCGACGCGGCGCGGTCCGACTATCACGAGGGCCGGCAGGCCTTCTTGGCCGGCGTGCCGGTCGGCACCGTGATCGCACGGCTCCAGTGCGAGAGCCTCGACACGGCCGACGCCGATCTCGACTACGTCTGCGGCTTTGCCGACGCCGCGCTCGACGCGCTGCGCCGCGCCTCCGGCGTCGCCTGCAACCTCTCCGGCCCGATCGGCGCCTGATCATGACCGCCTACGCCACCGTCGCCGACATGGTGTCTCGCTTCGGCGAGACCGAGGTCCTGCGCTTCAGCGCGGGCGACGGGGCGTTGCCCGAGACCATCCAGCCGGAGCGCATCGAGCGGGCGATCGGCGACGCCTCGGCACTGATCGACAGCTACCTGCGGCGCCGCTACGCCGTGCCGCTCGCCGTCGTGCCGCAGGCGGTGGAGCGGGCCGCGTGCGTGCTGGCCCGCTACGACCTGGCGCAGGGCGGCGACCGCGAGCCGACCGAGCAGATGAGGCTCGCCCGCAAGGAGGCCATCGCCTGGCTGGAAGGCATCGCGGCCGGCACCGTCACGCTGGAGGGGGTCGCCACGCTCTCGGCCGGGTCGAGCGCCCGCGTGCAGGACCGCGACGCCGTCTTCGGCAGCGCCTCGCTGAGGGACTGGTGATGCAAGAGGCGGGGAGCGCCGCAGGCGCGACAGGGACGAGACGATGAGCACCGATCCCATCACGGCCGTGCACCAGGCCGTCGAGGCGCGGCTGCGCACCGTGTTCGCGCCGAGCCGCTGGCCGTTCGAGCTGGTGCCGTCGCCGATGACGCTCGACGAGTTCAAGGGCGTAGTCGCGAAGGCGACGCCGTGGCTCGGCTTCTCGTGGCGCTCGATCGAGCCCGACGCCAATGCGGGGCGCACCATCACGGGGCGCCTCGGCTTCACGCTGACCATCGTGATCAAGAACACGAGCCGCGCGGCGCGCTTCCTCGGCGACCGGGTCGGGCCAGGTCTCTATCCGTCGACCATCGCGGCGGCCGCGTTGCTGCACGGGCTGACCGTGCCGGGGGTCGGCACGCTGTCGGTCACACGCGCCGGCTCGGCCTTCGCCGACGGCTGGAGCGACGTCGGCATCGCCATCGCCACGGTCGACGTCGACGTCGGCGTCGACCTGTCCGATGCGCTCGATGCCATCGCATCGAGCGACGACTTCCTGCGGCTCGTGACCGCCTGGGACCTCGACGCCGAGGCCGGCCAGGCCGCCGGCGAGCCGACCGACACCATCCTGCCGAGGGGGACCTGATGCCCGCCGAGACCGCGTTTCTGAAACCCGCCGAAGGCCGCCGCGTGCCGCTGCCCGACGGCAGCCCGTGGCCGGCCGAAGGCAAGCGGGTGGAGCTCGACCGCTACGTCCGCCGCCGCCTCGCCGACGGCGACCTCTTGCCGGCGCAGCCGGCCGTGCCGGCGCAGCCGGCCGTGCCGGCGCAGCCGGCCGTGCCGGCGCAGCCGGCCGTCGCGACCGAGCCCGACGTGCCGGCCGTCGCGGCCGAGGCCGCCGTCAAGCCCAAGAAACGCTGAGACGTAGCGCTGAGGAGCAGCCATGACCATCACGTTCGACGAGATCCCGTACGACCTGCGCAAGCCCGGCACCTATGTCGAGGTGGCGCCGGTCTACGATCGCAAGTCGGGGACCTATGGCTGGCCGGCCCGCGCAGTGCTGCTCGTGCAGAAGCTGAGCACCGGGTCGGCGGCCGCCGCCACGATCTACCGGATCACCCGGCCGGCGCAGGGGGCCAGCCTGTTCGGCGCCGGCTCGATCGGCGACCGGATGGTGCAGGCCTTCAAGGCGGCCAACAAGACCACCGACCTCTACGCCATCGCGCTCGCCGACAAGGGCGACGGCGTGCAGGCGACCGGCACCTTCGTCTTCACGGGCCCGGCCACGGCGGCCGGCACGATCGCCGTGCACGTCGCCGACCACCGCGTCACGGTCGGCGTCGCGGCGAGCGACAGCGCCACGACGATCGGCGCCGCGGTCGCCGCGGCCCTGACGGCCGTGGCCGACCTGGAGGTGACGGCCTCGGCGACGACCGGCACGGTGACGGTGACGGCCAAGCACAAGGGCGAGGCCGGCAACGCCCTGCAGCTCGCCGTCAATCCGCGCATCGACGACGTGATGCCGGCCGGCGTCGGCTGTACCGTCACGGCGATGAGCGGCGGCAGCGGCAACCCGGACGTGACGACCCTGCTGGACGCCATCGCGGCCGAGTGGTTCACGGGCGCCGTCACGGCCTGGACCGATTCGACCAGCCTCGCCGCGCTCGCCGCCTGGGCGGCGGAGCGCTACACCGCGATGGCGCACAAGGACGTCAAGATCTACTGGGGCCCTCACGGGACCTTCGGACAGCTCGGCACGCTCGGTGGCTATACCAACTCGCCGCACATGCCGTCGGCGCCCGGCGCCAACCGGTCGGCCTCGCCGCCGTGGGCCTGGGCGGCATCGCTTGCCGGCATCGCCGAGGCCCAGCTCGCCGCCGATCCGGCCCGTCAGCTCCGCGGCCTGGCGCTGCCCGGCATCGCGGCACCGGCCTCGGCCGACAGGTTCACCGAGGAGGAGCAGGACCTGCTCCTCCATTCCGGCATCTCGACCTTCGAGGTCGACACCGACGGCACAGTCAGGCTCGACCGTGTGATCACGACGTTCAAGACGACGAGCGACGGCGCCGAGTCGGACGCCTGGCTCGATATCACGGTGCCGGCGACCCTCTCGCGCATCCGCTACGACTGGCGGGCCCACACGGCGGCGACCTATCCGCGCCACAAGCTGGCGTCCGACGGCTCGCCGGCGGCCGAGCACTCGCCCACCGTCGTGACCCCGCAGAAGCTGCACGGCTCGTGGGCCGCGCGGTGCCAGGTCTACGAGCGGAACGGCTGGATCCAGGACGCCACCGAGACGGTCGGCCGGTCGAGCTTCGAGCGCGACGCCGACGACCGGCACCGGGTCAACAGCATCCAGCGCGTGAAGGTCATGGACAATCTCATCGTGCTGGCCGGCCGGCTCGAGTTCGAGGTCTAGCGGCCGACGGCCGCCCGAAACAGGAAGGGAACCGCTGCGATGGCGCAGACGCTCGGGATCGTCGACGTGGTGTGGAAGGGCCAGAACCTCCAGGTCGAGAAGGGGGCGAAGTTCAAGCCCGGGGGCATCAAGAACAACCCCGTCACCTATGGCCGCGCGGTCGGCCGGGCGCAGGAGTTCACGCCCGGCGAGGTCAAGGCGACGGTGCCGCTGCGCAAGGGCCAGCGCGCCTCCGACCTCTACTCGGCCGAGGAGGGCGAGCTGCAGGTGACCTGCGACACCGGCCAGGTGCTGACCTGGTCGGACGCCTTCATGACCGAGATCCCCGAGTTCACGGGCGGCGAAGGCGGCAAGGTCGAGCTGACCTGGGCGGTCGGCGAGCCCGAGGAATTCACCGTCTCCTGATCCCCACGAACGGAGCCCCCATCATGGCGAAGCAGCCTGCCACCGAGACCGTGATCGACCTGGACGAGGGCTTCGTGCCGCAGCAGGCCGGCGCGCTGGAGCGCATGCGCGCGGCCGGGCCGACCGGCCCCGTCGTCCCGGCCGGGCCGGACGTCGTCGTCGACGAGGACCCGGCTGCGGCCGCCGTCGTGGACGAGGACGCCGACGAGAGCGGCAAGCTGCCGAAGCGGGCCGTGCGTCATCCCGACGGCACCATCGAGCTGCCGCTGCGGGAGCCGCGCAGCCTCCAGGTCCGCTCGTCCTCGCGCGGCCTTCGCGAGGAGACGTACGACCGCCTGACCTTCCACCGGCTCACCGGCGCCGACCTGCGGGCGATCGCCGCGGCGTCGAAGGAGACGCAGCCCGTGGTGATGCTGGCGCGCTCCGCCCGCATCCGCCAGCCGATCATGAACGCGCTGTTCGACGCCATGGACGCGGCCGACCTCGCCGACGCGGCGGAGTGCGTGAACTGTTTTTTCGGGAGTGGCCCGACGACTGGCCGGTGAAGCTCGGCGGCCTCGCGGCGAACACGGGCTTCGCCGCGGCCGAGCTGGAGGCCATGACGATCGACCAGGTCCTGTTCTGGTGGGGCGCCGTCGGCGCCTGGCAGCAGGCGAGCAGGGACGCGTGACGCCATGAACCGCCAGCTCGCTCTCTCCGTCATGGTGCGCCTGGTCGACCGTTTGTCCGGCCCGATCGAGCGGCTGATGGGGCGGGTCCGCGCGCTCGGCGCGCTCGGCGGCCGCATCGGCGACCTGACCCGCCGGGTCGGCGATCTCGGCACCCGCATCGGTGCGGTCGGCGCGATCGGTGCCGGCCTCTCCTTCGCGGCGCCCCTGCAGGCGGCGGCCGCCTACGATGCCGTGGTCCGCGACATCGGCATCACGGCAGACCTGACGGGCGAGAAGCTCTCGGCCATGATCGGCACGGCCGGGCCCGCCATGGAGAAGCTGTCGTTCGAGGTCGGCCAGCGCTCGATCAATCTGGCGAAGGCACTGCAGAGCCTCGTCTCGTCGGGCCTCGATTTGCCGACCGCGCAGGGGCTGATGCGCACGGTCGGTCGGGTGGCGACGGCCGCCGGCGCCGAGGTCATGGACGTGGCGCGAGCCTCGTTCTCGCTGTCGAACAGCCTCAGGATCTCCGTCGCCGAGATGGAGACGGCGCTCGCCAAGCTGGTCACGGCGGGCAAGCTCGGCCGGTTCGAGTTCAAGGACATGGCGCGGGAGCTGCCGGAGCTCACGGCCGGCATCCAGAAGTTCGGCATGTCGGGCATGGAGGCGGTCACGACGCTCGGCGCCGCCCTGCAGGTCGTGATGTACGGCACGAGCAGCCCGTCGGTCGCCGCCAACAACCTCTCGAACCTGTTCCAGAAGTTCTTCGGCAAGGAGACGATCGAGAACTTCAAGAAGGAGTTCGACACCGACATCATCGGGACCATCCAGAACGCCACCGCCCGCGGCCTCAACCCCTTCGAGGCGGCGATGCGGAAGCTGTTCGACAAGACCGGCATCTCGGCCGAGGAGGTGAAGAAGGTCTACGACGAGGCGGCGGCCGGCGGGGCCAACCAGCTCGAGGCCTTCGAGAAGGTCCGCACACACCTCGAGCGCATCGGGGCGGCCGCGAAGATCCAGCTGGTCTTCGGCGACAAGCAGGCCCTCGACGCGATCATCCCGTTTCTGGCCAACCTCGACAAGTACAAGGAGTTCAAGGCCTCGATCGCCATGGCCGACACCGCGATCATCGCCCGCGACCTGGCCGGGCGGATGGCGGGCCTGACGGCCCGGATCGAGGTCTTCGCCGAGACGGCCGAGCAGGCGATGCGGCGCGTCGGCAACGCCTTCTCGACCAACCTCGCCGGGCTGACCTGGATCCTCCAGCAGGTGATGACCGTCGTGGCGTGGCTCGACACCGCGATGCCCGGCAGCGTCGACACCGTGCTGAGCTGGGGCGGATCGCTGCTTCTCGCGGCCGCGGGGCTCGGGCTGGTCGGCAAGGCCGTCGGCTTCGTCGCGGCGGGCATCGGAGTCCTGGTCGGGCTGATCGGAGGCCCGGTCGTGGTCGGCTTCGCCGCACTGGCTGCTGCCATCACGGGGGCCGCCATGGCCGTCTACACATACTGGGAGCCGATCAAGGGCTTCTTCGCGGGTCTCTGGACCTCGATCGAGACCACGTTCACGAGCTTCGGCGCCCGCATCGCGGCGTGGTGGGAGGGGCTGATCCCGGACTGGGCCCGGCCGCTGATCCGCGGCGCCGCCGCCGTGGTCCCGGGCGGCGGCCTGGTCGCCGCCGCGGCCTCGGCCGCGGGGCCGGCCCGCGACGGCCCGGGCCCGACCGCGCAGAAGCAGGAGGTCGGCGGCAAGATCGTCGTGCAGGTCGACGGGCCCGCCAAGATCACCAGCGTCACCAGCGACAGCCGCGCCGTGCCGATCGAGGCCGACCGCGGGCAGATGCTGTGGGTGCCGTAGCGCCATGAGCCTGCTCGACACCGCACTCGACGAGATGCTGCCGGGCCTGCTGCCCGGCGCCTTCCGGGGCGTGCGGTTCTGGGTCCCCGACGCCCGGCACGAGGCGGGGCGGCGCACCATCCGCACGCTGTTCCCCGGGCTCGACGACGTCGCGATCGACGATCTCGGCATCCACCGCGGCGTCGTCGACGTCGTCGGCGTCATCGTCGGCGACGACTACGTGGCCCGGGCCGAGGCGCTGCGGGTCGCCTGCCAGACGCCCGGGCCCGGCATCCTGCTGCATCCCTGGCTCGGCGAGATGCGGGTGACGGTGGCCGAGGCCGCCTCGATCTCGTTCGCCGCCCGCGAGCTGCGCGTGGCGCGCTTCCGGGTCGGGTTCTTCCCGACGCCGGAGCCGAGCATCGTCTCGTCGACCCTGTCGGCCGTGCTGGGCGCCGTCTCCGGCCTGCTCGCCGCCGCGGCGGTGCCGATCGCCACCGTCACGGGCGCCGCCATGCTGCCGGTGGCGCTGTGGTCGGCGGCGCGCGGCGTCGCCCGCGAGGTGGCGACGCTGGTCTCCACGGCGGCGGGGGCGCAGCGCGGCGCCGCCTCGCTCACGGCCGTGCTGGTGCGGCCGCTCGCCGGGCTCGATGCGGCCGTGCAGGCGGCCGCCGGCCGCGACAGCGCTGCCTCCCTCGCCGCCGCGCTCACCGCGCTGACCGTGCCCGTGGCGACGCTGGCGATCGGCGCACCGGTGGCGGCGATCGGCTCCGCCGTCGCCGAGACGGTCGACGCCGAGACCTTCGGAGCGCGCGACGGCGCCGGCATGCTGCTCGGCCTGGTCGATGCGGTGCTGGGCCTCGAGGCGACGTCCCGGCCCGAGCAGGCGGTGCGGCTCGGCGCCAGCGCGGCGATCGCCAGCCAGGCCGCCCGGGTGATCACCGAGATCGACCACGAGTCGCGCCAGGAGGCGGCGCGCTGGCGCAGCCGGCTGTTCGCCGCCATCGATGCCGTCGAGGCCGCGGCCGTGCCGCTGGCGGCCGACGGGCCCGAGGCGGTCGCCGGGCTGACGGCGGCGCTCGGGGCGCTGCGCGCCTCGGTCGCCCGCGACATCAACGAGGCGATCGGCCGCCTGCCGGCGGTCGTGCTGGTGACGCCCGCCGCCACGCTCTCGGCGTGGCTCGTCGCCGACCACCTCGCCGGCGACGAGCCCGGCGCCGTCGTGCCGATGCTCGACGACATCGTGACCCGCAATGGCCTGCGCCACCCCGGCCTGGTGCCGCCCGAGCCGATCGAGGTGCTGACCGAGGCGCCGGCGTCATGACGCTCGCCACGACGCGCCGGATCGCCCTGCATCTCGACGGCGAGGTCTACGACCAGTGGAGCGCGGCCGAGATCGGCCGCGACCTCGGCGACCTCTCGGGCGCGATCAGGCTGGAGCTGCGCGACCCGGAGGCATCGGCCGCGACGTGGCCCTATGCCTCGCTGGTCGAGGCCATGGCGAGCCCGGCGCCCGGGCTCGCCGCCACCGTCACGATCGACGACGAGCCGGTGCTGGTCGGGTGGGTCGACGACGTCGACACCGAGGCCGGCGAGGACGGCTGCCGCGTGACGATCGCCGGGCGCGACAAGGCCGGCGACCTGATCGACTGCGCGGCACAGCCCAAGGGGCCGAGCGAGTACAAGGGCCTGTTGCTCGACGCCCTGGTGCGCAAGCTGGTCGAGCCGTTTGGCCTCGCCGTCAAGGTCGAGGTCGACGTCGGAGAGAAGTTCGACCGCGCCGTGATCGACGCCGGCGAGACGGTGCGCTCGGCGATCGAGAAGTGGGCCCGCCAGCGCGCCGTGCTGGTCGTCTCGGACGGCGTCGGCGGGATCGTGCTCACGCGCAGCGGCAAGACCCGCGGCCCGGGCGATCTGGTGTTCCCCGGCAACGTGATCCGCTCCGCCGGCCGGTTCTCCTGGCGCGAGCGCTTCAGCGACTACTTCGTCCAGTCGCAGGCCGAGAAGGGGCAAAAGCTCGACCGCACGGCGGCGCCGCTCGACGCCCGGGCTGCGCCGCAAGCCGAGCCCGTGAAGCCCGACAAGGCAGCCGAGGAGGCCGGCGTGATCATCACGGGGCATTACAAGGACCAGGCCGTCGGCCGCTGGCGCCCGCACGTCTCGCCGAGCCGCACCACCACGTACAAGGCGCCGGCCAAGACCGTGGCCGAGTGGATGGCACGGACCGCGAAGGCGAAGTCCCGCGTGATCGAGCACACCGCGAAGGGGTTTCGAGGACCCTCCGGCGGGCTGTGGAAGCCCAATCAGCTGGTGTTCGTCGACGACGCCTATGCGGGTGTGCGCCGCGACATGCTGGTCCGCGGCGTCGTCTACGGCTTCGACGACCAGGACGGCGAGACGACGCGCCTGGCGCTGGTCGGCGCCCAGGCCTTCGACCTGCTGCCCGAGGGCGACAGCGAGCAGGACAAGGGCGGCACGCTCGACAAGACCGCGGCGAGGTTGTGATGCGCGAGCTCGTGCACATGATCCGCGGCCTGATCACGCGGGCCGTGGTGCGGTCGAGCGACGACGGCAAGGCGACGCAGCTCGTCGACGTGACGATCCGCGAAGGCCACGACCGCGCCGGCGTCGAGGTGCTGCAGCCGTTCGGCATCGCGTCGCGGGCTCCGGCTGGTGGCCTGGTGCTGGTGCTCGCGGTCGGCGGCGACCAGGGCGACCTGGTCGCGCTGCCGGTGTCGGCACCCGGCGTGCGGCTCGGCTTCCTCGAGGAAGGCGAGGCGGCGCTCTACGGCGCCGACGGCAGCCGCGTGCACGTCAAGGCGGACGGCACGATCGAGGTGCAGGCCCACAAGGCCTACCGGGTGATCACGCCACACGGCGAGATCACGGTCGACGAGGCCGGGCTCGTGCTGAAGCGCGGCGACGACGTGACCGTGACGCTCACCGACACCGCGATCGAGGCGAAGGTCGGCACCAGCACGGCCCGGGTGTCGGCCGCCGCGGCCAAGCTGCTCGCCGGCGGCCACCGCCTGGTCGTGCACGCGAGCGGCATCAAGTGCTCGATCCTGCCGACCGTCGGCGCCGACCCGGACCCGTGACCAGGTCGCATCGACCCCCGCCGCGGCGGGCATGATGCCGGGCCCGCGCGCGCGCGAGACTGGCGCCCTCATCGAAGGAGAGCCCCCATGCAGGTGATCGTGAACGTCGCGGACCGGACCGTCGTGGTCGACGGCCTGCCGCTGCGGATCGAGGAGAGCGCCTGGCCGCCGACCGACGCCACGCAGATCCAGTGGCACGGGCCCGACCTGGTCGGCGCCGTCGCCGGCGGCAGCGCGCCCGGCACGTTCCGGGATCCGCGCACGGTCAAGCCGTGGCTCGACGCCTGGCAGGCCGAGATCGGGCGCCGCCTCGATGCGAGCCACGAGGCCGAGGCGACCGACCTCACGCGCTACGAGGACTGGCAGGAGGCCGAGGAGGCCCGGCTCGCCGCCGAGCGGGAGGCCGAGGCGGCCCAGGAGGCACGCCTGGAGGCGTTCCGGGCCGAGCAGGCGGCCATCGCCGCGGCGGCGGAGGCCACCGCGTCGTGACCGACTGGCTCGACCTCGCCCTCGTCTACGACCCGGCGACGCGGCGCTGCGACCTGGTGCTCGGCGACGACGGCGACCTCGTCCTCGACGAGACGCCGGCGACCCCGATGCTGGTGTCGCTGCTCAGCGACCGCCGGGCGCGCGCCGAGGACACGCTGCCCGACGGCACGGTCGCCGGCGCCGCGCCGGCGGCGGCGATCGGCGCGCGGCGCGGCTGGCCGGGCGACGCGCTCGACGCCTTCGGCCGGCGCATCGGCTCCCGCCTGTGGCTGCTCGCCCGCGCCAAGGGCGGCGACCTCACCCCGCGCTTCGCGGCCGAGTGGACCCGCGAGGCCTTCGCCTGGGTGCGCGACGAGACCGGCACGGCGGCCGTGGTGGCGGCCGAGTGGCTGCGCCGGGGCTGGCTCGCGATCGCCGTGACGGTCGACGGCCGCACCGTCACGGTCAACCAGAGGATCGGCTGATGCCCTGGCCGGTGCCGACCCCGACCGAGCTGATCCGGCGCCAGGAGGCCCGCATGGAGGCGGCCATCCTGGTCGCCCGGCCGGACGCCTCGCCGGCCGCGGTGGCCCGGGCGGTGCGCTCGCCGCGCGGCGTGATCGCCGCGCTCCTGCGCGTGCAGGCCATGGAGCTGTACGAGGTCCATCTGCACCAGGCGTGGTGGGCCCGGCAGTACCTGCCCGACACGGCGGCCGACGAGCTGATCGAGCGGCACGGCGACATCTGGGGCATCTACCGGCGGGCCGCAACCCGGGCGATCGGCCTTGTCGAGATCATCGCGACGCCGGGCGTCGGGATCGAGGCCGGCACCGAGCTGCAGTCCCCGGCCGGCGTCGCCTATGTCACCACCGAGGGCGGCACCGTCACGGTCGAGGGCACGCTGCAGCTCGCCGTCGAGGCCGTGGAGGCCGGGCCCGACGGCAATCTCGACGCCGGCACGGCGCTGTCGCTCGATGCCTCGATCGCCGGCGTCACGGCGATCGCGGTGAGCCAGGAGGGGCTCGCCGGCGGCGCCGACCGCGAGAGCCTGGACGACATGCTGGCCCGCATCCTGGCCCGCATCCGCGCGCCGGCGCACGGCGGCAACGCCGCCGACTACGAGCAGTGGGTGCAGAACAGCTTCGCGGCCTCGCATGTGCGCGCCAACGGCTTCACGGGCGGCGTCACCGTGGTGGTGGCGATGGGCACCAAGGCGGCGCCGCGGGTGCCGACCTCCACCGAGATCCAGGCGATCGCCGAGTATCTGGCCGGCCAGGCGCCGCTCGGCATGAGCGACCTGTTCGTGCTCCCGGTCACCCTGGTCGAGATCGACCACCAGATCGCCATCGACCCCGACGAGACGCGGGTGCGCGAAGGCATCGCGGCGGCGCTCGCCGTCACCTATGCGCGCGACGCCGCGATCGGCGGCACGGTGCGGCGCTCGCGCCTCTCCGAGGCGATCTCCTCGGCCGACGGCGAGTATGCGCACCAGCTGCTCGCCCCGGCCGACGACGTCGTCATGGCCGACACCGAGCTGCCCGTTCCGGGCGACCTCACCTGGGGGAGCCTGTGAGCCGCAGCGCCGACCAGGTGTGGGCCGAGATGCTGACGCTGCTGCCGCGCGGCGCCGCCTGGCCGGCCGGCACGACCGGCGCAGCCGGCACCGGCGGAGCCGGCAGCAGCCTGCTCGCCGCGGTGCTGCGCCCGCTCGCCGAGGGCATCGCCGAGGTCGAGGCGGCCGCCGAGGCGCTGATGCGCGAGGTCGATCCGCGCAGCGCCACCGTGATGCTGCCGGACTTCGAGCGGCTGCTCGGCGCCGACCCGTGCGGCCGCAACATCGCGGCCCTGCCGCTCGACGAGCGCCGCCGCCTCGCCCACAGCCGCTACACGGCGCGCGGGGGCGCGAGCCGGCTCTACTTCGAAGGGGTCGCCGAGAAGCGCGGCACCCCGATCGTCATCACCAACCTGGTGGTGTCGCAGGCCGGCCTCCTGGAGGCCGGCGACGAGATCGTCGGGATCTCCGAGGCGTTCACCTTCTCGGTGCAGCTGCCGCTCGGGCTCTGGAAGGTCGCGGAGGCCGGCGAGCTGGCGGCCGGCGACCTCATCTACTCGTTCGAGCCGTCCGATCTGGAATGCGAGATCGGCCGGCTCAAGCCGGCCCACACCGAGGCGGTCTTCACCTACGCGGAGTCTGGCACATGAGGTCCCGCACATGAGACGGATCGAGGGCGCCAACGCGGTCGAGATCGCGACCGGCAAGCTCGGCTTCCGCGGCCGCAACACGGCGGCCGGCCTGCCCGGCACGGCCGTCACCGAGCAGTTTCTCAACGACGTGCAGGAGGAGCTGGCCGGCGTCGTCGAGGGCGCCGGCCTCGCGCTCTCGTCCGACCGCGCGCAGGTGCTGAAGGCCATCAAGGCCCTGGTCGGCGAGCCCTACGCGGCCGACACGGGGACCGAGAATGCCCTGGTGGTCGACCTCGCGACGCCCGGCTTCACGCTCGCGGCCGGGAAGTCGATCAAGGTCAAGGTGCTGAACAGCGTCACCTATGCGGCGACCATCCAGGTGTCGAACAACGGCAGCCTGGTCGGCACCTATCCGCTGGTGCGGCACGACGGCACGGCGCTGGCGCCCTACGACCTCGTGGCCGGCCAGGTCGCGCGGCTGTCCTTCGACGGGACGTCGATGCAGATCCCGCGCGTCGACGGCCGCACCGGCGACGAGGTCACGCGCCACGCGACCGGCACGCTGGCCGGCTACGTACGCAAGAACGGCCGCTCCATCGGCGCGGCCGGCTCGGGGGCCACCGAGCGGGCGGCGAGCGACTGCCGGCGCCTTTACGAGCTGTACTGGGCCGACACCAATCTCACGGTCACCGGCGGCCGCGGCGCCACCGCGGCGGCCGACTGGGCGGCCGGCAAGGTGCTGACGCTGCCCGACGCCCGCGGCCGCGTGCAGGCCGGGCTCGGGGACATGGGCAACAGCGACTCCGGGCGCCTGACCGCGACCTATCTGGGGGCGGACGGCACCGTGCTGGGCGCCGCCGGCGGCCTGCAGTCGGCCAGCCTGGTCACGGCCAACCTGCCGGCGATCCCCCACACCCCGAGCGGCACACTGAGCATCACGCTCAACTCGCACGGCCACGGGGTCACAGACCCGACCCACACCCACCCGTACCGGAAGCCCAACACGCCGGTGAACGCCGCCGGCGTCGGCCCCGGCTCGGCGATCGTCATCAACTCCACGGAGGGACAGCCGACCGACGCCGCGGCAACCGGCATCACCATCAACTCGGCCACCGTGACCGTGGCGACCGCCACCTTCGCGGGCGCCACGGTGGCGCTCGGCGGCTCCAGCCAGGCCTTCTCGGTGGTGCAGCCGACCATCACGGTCGGCATCTACATCCGGCTCTAGAGGGACTGCCGGCCGTGACCAACATCCTGCAGCTCCCACTCTTCGAGGCCGTCATCGAGACACACTCGAACGAGCGGGCCCGCACGAGCTTCCTGGTCCAGACCGGCGACCCGCCGGCCGACCTGGCGCTCGCCGGCATCGCCTTCAAGCTGCAGCTGCGCACGGCTGCGAAGGACCGCAACGTCCACCTGGAGGCCTCGACGACCGACAGCCGACTCACCATCACGGGCGCGACGCTGGGCGTCGACATCCCCCGCACCGTGATGGCGGCCCTCGGCGAGGCCGACTACGTCTTCGACATCGTGGCCACGGCCGACGGCATCGAGCGCCGCTTCATGTACGGCACCTGGCGCCACCGCATCGGAGTGACCAAGCCGTGAGGATCATCTCGATCACCGAGGTCCCCCGCCAGGCCGCCACCCCGCCCGGCACCGTGATCGTCGGCACACAGGGGCCCCAGGGCATCCAGGGCGAGCAGGGCATCCAGGGGCCGCCGGGGGCGACGGGAGCAACCGGGGAGACGGGCCCGGCCGGCGCCGACGCGACGTTGCCCGAGGTCGACCCGATCGTCGTTCTGGCAACGGGCCAGAGCAACTTCGTTCGGAAGGAGACCTATTCCTGGTCTCCGCCGGCAAACCTTCAGGTGTGGAACTGGTCCGGTGCGGACGGGAATGTCGGAACCGCATTCGAGGCCGCGGACGAGACCAGGATCAACACGACCTGGGCCTTCGCCGCCGAGATTGCGAAGGCGAACCCGCTGCGGCAGGTGCTGGTCGTGACCGTGGCCTTCGGCCGGGCGATCTCCTACTGGCTGCCGGGCACGCCGGCTCCGGACGTGTGGGCGAATCTCACGGCCAACATCGTGCCCGCACTTGCCGCCGCCGGTGTCTCGACGGTCGACTATCTGCTGTGGTGGCAGGGCGAGTCGGACGCCGCGTCACCCTCCAGCTATCTGGCCAATTTCGAGACCCTCATCGCCCGCTTCCGGGCCGAGTCCTGGTTCCCCGTCGAGACCCCGATCGTCATCTTCGGGATCGCCAACAGCACCGTTGCGGCCAGCGCCTACCACGGCCCGATGAACCAGGTCCTCGCGCGCTGCGCCGCGACGGACCCGGACCGGCGGCTCTTCGTCTACACCGCGGCGCTCCCGGCTGCCCTGTGGGACGGCATCCACATGTTCGCCGCCGGCTATCGGGCCGCTGGCGTCCTCGCCGCCCACACGGTGATGTCCGGCGTGGGCCGGCACACCGGGGCTGGCCCGATCTACGACCCCGAGCTTGCCCGCTGGGGGTTCGGGACGGAGAAACCCAAGGCGAAGGTCGACATCAGCCTGAACGCCGGCGATCTGCCGGATACGGTCAGCAACTCGTCGACCGGCTTGCGGGTGGCCGGTGCCGATGCGACGGGCCTCAACATCGAGTACGACAGCTTCGGGTCGGTCATCGGGCTGATCGGGCGCCGAGCCAACGGCACGGCGGCGTCGCCGAGCGCGCTTACGTCCGGTGCCGTGATCCTCAACCTCAATAGCAGAGGGTACGGCGCGACCGGCTATTCGACGCCGCGAGCTGCAATCCAGTTTATGGCGTCCGAGAATTGGACCGACTCTGCCCAAGGGTGCGAGTTCCGGCTCTGGACCACGAAGATCGGAACCGCGACGCTGAGCGAGCGCCTGCGCGTCAAGGATACCGGCGCCCTTGCTCACCGCGCCGGTGCACAGGAGATCGTGACCGAGGACTCGCTGCTCGTGGACCGCCCCTACACGGTGGCGACACTGCCGGCCGGCGTCACCGGCGCCTCAGTGTGGTGCTCGGACTGCCGGGTGTTCGACGGTGCTGGCAATCGAGAGGGCGTCGGTGCCGGCACCGGCGGCGCGGTCTCCTGGAACGGGTCGGCGTGGGTGATCTCCGGCACCAACGTCGTAGCCGCAGCCTGAGGAGCAGGGGATGGAGAAGATCGAGACGCACCCCTACGAGGTGCTGGTCCGGTTCACCTGCGAGCGCGGCGAGGTCGCCGGCGCGGTTCGCGGCATCTCGCTCGCGCAGCGGGCCTATCTCGTCGAGGGGGGCACCATCGTCGGGCGGGTCGAGCGGGCCGGTGCCGACGACCCCGCAGACGTCCCACAGGCCTTGGTCGCGGAGCTTCTGGGGGCCGCCGCCACCGCCACGGCGGCGGAGCACGCGCGCGTCGTCGCCGCGCTGCAGGCCGAGCTTCAGGCGCGGGACGACGCGATCGCCGAGATCAGCGCGCGTCTGGCGGCATTGACGGCGACGCGAACTCCTCCCGAAACGCTTTGATCAGGCGGGAGATCAAGCCCTTCGGCTGGGGCGGCAGGCCGCACATCGCACGCCCTGCGTCGGTCAACGACCAGAGGGCGTGGAAGGTCCCGGACAGCCTGGTGTCGATCAACCCCCGCCGCACCGCCTCGGCCGCCACGTCCCGGTCGATCGGATACTGGGTTTCGAGCGTCTCGACCGTCCCGCCCAGGGCGGCGATCTTGTCGAGCTCGATGCGGATGTCGGCATCGTCCATGGGGTCAGTCCTCCGCGGCGCGTCCCGACATTTTAGGGTTGTGGTACCCGACTGCAACCGTCTCGCGGCACAAGCCGGAGCCAGGGCCGGCCCTGGACCTCCTCGAAGCCCCTTCGAAGCCCCTCCGAGCCGCCTTGCACCCCCGCCCGCCGGCGCGCTACAGGGGGGGGCGATGCGGCCTCAGCGAGTGCTACAAAATCAAGTGTCCAGGACTCCAGTTTCATGTGTCCGGCTACAACCCGGTTCCGCGCGACGCGCGGACCCACCCTCTCCCACGAGGGGAGAGGGTCAGGAAAGGCCGTCTTCGGGAAAGCTGGCTTCACCCCATCTGGAACTTCTGGAAGTGGCGGTGCTCGGCGCGGATCCAGCGCACCGTGCCGGTGGTGGAGCGCATCACCACGGTCTCGGTCTCGATGATGCCGGGGCGGAAGCGGACGCCGCGCAGCAGCGAGCCGGAGACGATGCCGGTGGCGGCGAACACGCAGTCGCCGGTGACCAGATCCTCGAGCTGATACTTCTTCTTCGGGTCCTTGATGCCCATGCGGCGCGAGCGCTCGCGCTTCTCCTCGTTGTCGAGGATCAGCCGGCCCTGGAACTGGCCGCCGATGCACGACAGGGCGGCGGCCGCCAGCACGCCCTCGGGGGCGCCGCCGATGCCCATGTAGATGTCGACGCCGGTCGTCTCCGGGTCGGCCGTGTGGATGACGCCGGCGACGTCGCCGTCGGTGATCAGCTGCACCGAGGCGCCGGTGCGGCGCACCGCGGCGATCAGGTCGGCGTGGCGCGGCCGGTCGAGGATCAGCGCCGTGATCTCCTCCGGCTTGACGCCCTTGGCCATGGCGAGCGCCCGGATGTTCAGCTCGGGCGGCGCGTCGAGATCGACCACGCCCTTGGAGTAGCCGGGGCCGATCGCGATCTTGTCCATGTAGACGTCGGGGGCGTTGAGCAGCGAGCCGCCCTCGGCCATCGCCATGGTGGCGATCGCGCCCGGCATCGCCTTGGCGCACAACGTGGTGCCTTCCAGGGGATCGACCGCGATGTCGACCTTCGGCCCCTTGCCGTTGCCGACATGCTCGCCGATGAACAGCATCGGCGCCTCGTCGCGCTCGCCCTCGCCGATCACCACGGTGCCGGAGATCGGCAGGCGGTTGAGCTCGCGCCGCATGGCGTCGACGGCGGCCTGGTCGGCGGCCTTCTCGTTGCCGCGGCCGCGCCACTGGGCGGCGGCGACGGCGGCGCGTTCGGTCACGCGCACGATCTCGATCGAGAGCACGCGGTCGAGAGTTTCGCGCTGGCGGGTGGCGGCGATCAAGTTGCGATCACCTTTGACGACCTCGCTCATGCTCACGAGGAATCCTTTCACTGCGACCGGAACGCAGGGGCCCTCCGGTCAGTTCTTTTCGATCCGGATGACCTGAGGGTTACCCGCGATCACACCCCTGTTTTTGATCTCGCTCAAGGCTTTGCGCACGGCGTCCTCGGTCGTGGCGTAGGTCACCAGGATGACCGGGGCGGGGGTCTGCGCGCTGTCCGGGCTGGAGCCGCCGTGCGGCTCGCCGTTGCGCCGGCGCTGGACGATCGATTCGAGCGAGATGTGCTCGTCGGCGAGATGCTTGGCGATGGTGGCGAAGGTGCCGGGCCGGTCGACGGCGGCGAGCCGGATGTAGTAGCCGCCCTCGTGCCGCTGCATGGGAGCCCGGCGGCTGCCGATCAGCGCCTCGGTCGGCCGGCCGAACGGCTTGGCCTTGAGGCCGCGGGCGATGTCGGCGAGATCGGCCACCACGGCCGAGGCGGTCGCCGCGCCACCGGCGCCCGGTCCCACCAGGGTGATGGGCGAGAAGCCGGCCGGATCGACCGTCACGGCATTGGTGACGCCCATCACCTGGGCGAGCGGCGAATCGAGCCGCACCATGGTCGGATGGACGCGCTGCTCGATGCCCTGCTCGGTGCGCACCGCGACGCCGAGCAGCTTGATGCGGTAGCCGAGCTCGGCCGCCGCCTCGAGATCCTCCGGGGTGATCGACGAGATGCCCTCGACATAGACGGCGTCGGGGTCGACCTGCACGCCGAAGGCGAGGCTCGCCAGGATGGCGATCTTCTGGGCGGTGTCGAAGCCCTCGACGTCGAAGGTCGGGTCGGCCTCGGCGTAGCCCAGCTTCTGCGCCTCCCGCAGGCAGTCGGCGAAGGAGAGCTTCTCGCTCTCCATGCGCGACAGGATGTAGTTGCAGGTGCCGTTGAGGATGCCGTAGACGCGGTCGAAGGAGTTGCCGGCGAAGCCCTCGCGCAGCGTCTTCACCACCGGAATCGCGCCGCCGACCGCCGCCTCGAAGTTGAGCGCCACCCCGCTCGTCTCGGCGAGCCGGGCGAGCGCCACGCCGTGGCGGGCGATCAGCGCCTTGTTGGCCGTCACCACCGGCTTGCCGGCCGACAGCGCCGCCGTGATGGCCGCCTTGGCCGGGTCGCCCTCGCCGCCCATCAGCTCGACGAAGGCGTCGATCTCCGGGTCGGCCGCGAGCGCGGTCGGGCTCGGCACGAAGCGCAGCCCCGGGATGCCGAGCGCGTGCATCTCGGATTCGGCCTTGGCCGACACCGCGACCAGCTGGACCGGTCGGCCGCAGCGCGTCGCCAGCACGTTCGACTCCGGCGCGTTCGACTCCTGCTTCTGCAGCAGGCGGGCGACCGAGCCTCCGACGGTGCCGAGGCCCGCGAGACCGACTTTCAGCGGCGCAACCATTTCGAGAACGACCTGACCACGGGGGTGGAGACGGGAGGGAGCCGCGCCTCAGCGCGACTGTGCGAGGGGTACGACGTTGTGCAACTTTTCAGGGCCGGTTTCAAGAAACCGCCGCAAGTTGCGGGCCGCCTGACGGATCCGCTGTTCGTTCTCCACCAGTGCGATGCGAACGAAGCCGTCGCCGTGCTCGCCGAAGCCGACGCCCGGCGCGACCGCCACCTCGGCCTTCTCGACCAGCATGGTGGCGAACTCGATCGAGCCCAGCGTGTCGAACGGCTTCGGAATCGGGCACCAGGCGAACATCGAGGCGCGCGGCGGCGGGATCTCCCAGCCGGCGCGGCCGAAGCTCTCCACCAGCACGTCGCGGCGGCGCTTGTAGGTCTCGCGCATCTCGCGGATGCAGTCCTCCGGACCGTTCAGGGCGGCCGTGGCGGCGACCTGCACGGGCGTGAAAGCGCCGTAGTCGAGATAGGACTTCACCCGCGCCAGCGCCGCGATCAGCCGCTCGTTGCCGACCGCGAAGCCCATGCGCCATCCCGGCATCGAGAAGGTCTTGGACATCGAGGTGAACTCGACCGCGACGTCGAAGGCGCCCGGCACCTGCAGGATCGAGGGCGGCGGGTTGTCGTCGAAATAGACCTCGGCGTAGGCGAGGTCGGACAGCACGATCAGGTCGTGCTTCTTCGCGAAGGCGACGACGTCCTTGTAGAAGTCGAGATCGGCGACCTCGGCCGTCGGGTTGGACGGATAGCAGACCACCAGCGCGGTCGGCTTCGGGATCGAGTGCATGCAGGCGCGCTCGAGCGCGTGGAACAGTTCCGGCCCCGGCGCGCACGGCACCGAGCGGATGACGCCGCCCGCCATCAGGAAGCCGAAGGCGTGGATCGGGTAGCTCGGATTGGGCACCAGCACGACGTCGCCCGGCGCCGTGATGGCCTGCGCCATGTTGGCGAAGCCCTCCTTGGAGCCGAGCGTCGCCACCACCTGGGTGTCGGGATTGAGCTTCACCGAGAAGCGGCGGCCGTAATAGTTGGCCTGGGCGCGCCGCAGGCCGGCAATTCCCTTGGAGGCGGAGTAGCGGTCGGTGCGGGTCTTGCCGACTGTCTCCTTGAGCTTCTCCACCACGTGGGCGGGCGCCGGCAGGTCGGGATTGCCCATGCCGAGGTCGATGATGTCGGCACCGGCGTTGCGGGCGGCGGCCTTGGCGCGGTTCACCTGCTCGAAAACATAGGGCGGGAGACGGCGAATCCGGTGAAATTCTTCCATGATGCGAAAGCTCCGCTGCGAGGTCGGTGCCTGACCGGCTCGTGCGCGGCTTTTAGCACGACGATCGCCGGATCAGTAAAGCGTCGGAACCCTATCGGGCTGCATTTCCAGAGGGGAGGTCGGGCCGGCTCACTGGGCCTGGAGGGGAGGCCCGGCGGCGGCCCGTCTAGCCGCGGCGGCGCGGGCGGCGTCGAGATCGGCCTGGACCTTCCTGCGCTCGGCGTCCGTCATCGGGCGGTCGGCGCGGGCCTGCGGCACGTCGTTCACGGCCGGGTAGCTGGGCGGCGTGGCCGGACGCCGCGGCGCGTCGGCCGGCAGGCCGCCGACCTGCTGCGGCATTTCCGACAGGATGGACGAGCAGCCCGCGACCGTGCCGGCGGCGACCACCAGGGCCGCGACGGTGAGCCAGCGGCCGGACCGACGGTCCGCCGATCGGTCACACGGGCGCCGGGTTACGCTTCTGGACATGGCGCGAGGCGACCAACATCTAACGGATGGATTGAAAAGCTGGGCTGACGGTTGCGGTACCGGCATAATATGTCCAAACCAAGGAGCGCCAACCCGATGGACACCGCCCAGGAGAGGCCGACGGCACCCGTGACGCCGGAGCCCGCGACCGCCCACGAGGCCGGCCCGCCGGCCGCCGACCCGCTGGCGGGGAACGGGGCCGCAGCGGCGCCCGCCACCACCGAGACGACCGGGGAGACGACCGGGGCGACGGAGACGACGGGGGAGACGGAGGTGTCGCAGGACGCCACCCGCGTCGCCGAGGCCGCCGGCCTGACCGCCGAGGACGACGGCCTGCCGCCGCTCAGCTACGAGACGCCGCCGCTGCCGGAGGCCGGATCCGGCCCCAAGCCGGCCCCGCATCTGGACGGCAACGGCTACGACGCCGCCGGCCTTCCGCCCGACCTGGGGACGCCGGACCTGGGAGCGCCCGGCCTGGGGACGCCCGACCTGGCGACGCCCGACCCGGCGGCGCTCGCCCTGCCCCCGGTCGAGCCGGCGCCGACCGCCCCGGCCACCCCGCCGGAGGGCTTCGAGAAGGCCGAGGCGCCGCAGCCCGGCCCGGGCACCACGCCGGACGCGATCGCCGCGGCCGCCGAGGCCGTCGCCGTGCCCCCGCCCCTGCCCGAGGCCGCACCGGCGCCCGCGGCCGCCGAGTCCAGGCCGGCGGAGTTCCAGCCTGCGGAGTCCGAGCCTGCGGCCGCCGCGCCCGCGCTCGACGCGAAGCCGGAGCCCGGGCCGGAGCCCAAGACCGAAACCAAGACCGAAACCAAGACCGAAACCAAGCCCGAGCCGAAGCCGGAGAAGCCGAAGGCCGCCAAGGGGCCGAAGCCGCCGCCCGACACCAGCCCGCCGCATGTCGACATCGAGAAGTTCGCCACCAACGTCGCCCGCATGATGGAACAGGGCGGCCGGGCGCTCGCCGCGTTCATGAAGCCGCGCGAGGAAGGCAAGATCCACGACGAGCCGCCCCAGCAGGTGGTCGACATCGTCACCACCTTCGGCCGGGTGATGGAATACTGGATGCGCGACGCGACGCGCGCCATCGAGCTGCAGACCTCGATCGGCCACGCCTATCTGGATCTGTGGGCGACGACCATGCGGCGGCTGGCCGGCGAGACCTCGCCGCCGATCGCGACGCCCGATCCGCGCGACCGCCGCTTCTCCGATCCGGAGTGGTCGACCAACACCTATTTCGACTTCCTCAAGCAGGCCTATCTGCTCACCAGCCGGGTGGCGACCCATCTGGTCGAGGACGCCGAGGGGCTCGACCCGCTGACCCGGCGCAAGGCCGACTTCTACATGAAGCAGGTGGTCAACGCCCTCGCCCCGTCGAACTTCGTGCTGACCAATCCGGAGCTGCTGCGCCTGACGCTGCGCTCCAACGCCGACAACCTCGTGCGCGGCATGAAGATGCTGGCCGAGGACATCGAGGCCGGCCACGGCGAGCTGAAGATCCGCCAGTCCGACAACTCGCAGTTCGAGGTCGGCCGCAACCTCGCGATCACGCCCGGCAAGGTGGTGTACCAGAACGAGCTGATGCAGCTCATCCAGTACACCCCGACCACCGGGACGGTGCTGAAGACGCCGCTGCTGATCGTCCCGCCGTGGATCAACAAGTACTACATCCTCGACCTCAATCCCGAGAAGTCGTTCATCAAGTACGCGGTCGACAACGGCCTCACGGTGTTCACCATCTCCTGGGTGAATCCGGACGAGCACCTCGCCCGGAAGACCTTCGCGGACTACATGCGCCAGGGCCCGCTGGAGGCGCTCGACGTGGTGCTGAAGATCACCGGCGCGCCGTCGGCCCACACGCTCGGCTACTGCGTCGGCGGCACCATGCTGTCGGTGGCGATGGCGTATCTGTCGGCGACCAGCACGGCGGAGCGGATCCGCTCGGCCACCATGTTCACGGCCCAGGTCGACTTCGAGAAGGGCGGCGACCTCAAGCTGTTCACCTCGGACGAGAGCCAGATCGAGGCGATCGAGCGGCGGATGGCCGAGATCGGCTATCTCGAGGGCGGCAAGATGGCCATGATCTTCAACTTCATGCGCTCCAACGACCTGGTCTGGCCCTACATCATCTCGAACTATCTCAAGGGCGAGCAGCCGTTCCCGTTCGACCTCCTGTACTGGAACTCGGACTCGACCCGGATGCCGGCCGCCAACCACTCCTACTACCTGCGCAACTGCTATCTGGAGAACAATCTCAGCCAGGGCCGGATGGAGATCGACGGCGTCACCCTCGACCTGAGGAAGATCCTGGTGCCGATCTACACGGTGGCGACCCGCGAGGACCACATCGCGCCGGCCGAGTCCGTCTACATCGGCGCGGCGATGTTCGGCGGCGACGTCGAGTTCGTCTGCGCCGGCTCCGGCCACATCGCCGGCATCATCAACCCGCCGGCCGGAAAGAAGTACCAGTACTGGACCGGCGCACGGCCGTCCGGCGAGGCCGGCGACAGCGTCGAGGCGTGGATCAAGCGCTCGGCCGAGCATCCGGGCTCGTGGTGGCCGCACTGGCTCGACTGGATCCGCCGGTTCGACCCGACCGAGGTGCCGGCCCGCGTGCCCGGCACGGCCGAGTTCCCGGCGATCGAGGAGGCGCCCGGCAGCTACGTGAAGGTGCGCAGCTGACGCGGACGGGGCGCGAACCGTCGGGTCCGCGCCCCGGTACGACCGGGCACAGACGCGAAGCCCTTCTGCGAAGCGAGACGCGGCATCGGCCGAAGACTTGCGCGGCGTCAATGCCGTCCGCGCGGGAGCGGCGGAGTCTGTCCGGACGACGGTTCCACTCCGCCGCGGCCGCGGGCCGGGCGGACAACGAGCATCGAACAACACGCCTCTGACAGGAGTCCCGTCATGAAAGCCTCCGACATCATGGCCACCAGCGTCGTCACGGTGACGCCCGACACGTCGGTGCAGGACGTCGCGGAGATCCTCCTCAAGAACCGGATCAGCGGCGTCCCGGTGGTCGACCCGGACAACCGCCCGATCGGCATCGTCAGCGAGGGCGACCTCTTCCGCCGCGCCGAATCCGGCACCGGCCACGAGCGCTCGTGGTGGCTGAAGCTGCTGATGGGCCGCGAGACGCTGGCGGCCGAGTTCGTCAAGGAGCACGCCCGCCGGGTCGCCGACGTGATGACGCGCGAGCTGATCACGGCGACGCCCGACACGCCGGTCGCCGAGATCGCCAGCCTGCTGGAGCGCCACCACATCAAGCGCGTGCCGATCGTCCAGGGCGGCCGGCTGGTCGGCCTCGTCAGCCGCGCCAACCTGCTGCACGCGCTCGCCACGCTGCGCCGCCAGGCGCCGACGAGCCCGGTCGCCGACGCCGACCTGCGCAAGACCATCATGGCGCGGCTGGAGGACGAGCCGTGGCTGTCCACCAGCCTGATCAACGTCACGGTGACCAACGGCGTCGTCGACGCCTGGGGCGTCGTCGACTCGGCCGCCGAGAAGCAGGCCCTGCGGGTCGCCATCGAGGAGATCCCCGGCGTCAGGACCGTCAACGACAACCTGGTGATCCGCCCGGTGGTCGCCGGGGTCTAGCGCACCGCGCCCGCCCCCGCGCTTGGAGGCAAGGCACACGTGCCTTGCCTTCGGGGTGCACGCGGAGGTTCGGACGAGCACGCTCACCGTCACGGCGAAGGGTCAGGTCACGCTCCGCAAGGACGTGCTCCGGCATCTCGGCGTCCGGCCCGGTGACAAGGTCACGGTGGAGACGCTGGACGACGGTCGGGTGATCGTGGCGGCGGCCAGCCCCTCCGGATCCATCTCCGACGTCTTCGGGATCCTGAAGAGGCCCGGCCAGCCGACGCACTCGATCGCGGAGATCGGCCGCTGCGGCCGCAGCGTGGCCCGATCGTGGCGGTCCACCGCATCCCGGCCGATTGGTGAACAACGGCTCCATGGTCTCGCGGCGAATTGCGCGGACCGACACAGCGGTCTCGTAAGAGCTGGAGGCGTAGATCTGTCGCCGAAGACGGCGCTCGCGCGGCCGGCCGGGAGGCCTGCCGCCGGAACCGCCGCGACCGGCCGGCGGATCGTCCGCCGCGGCCGGCGACGACAGGGAAGACGTGCCTTGCGACCTCTGCGTGCAGCCTCCGGCGGCTCCCTCCTGCGGGCCGACAACGACAATCGCCGCGAGTGCGAGGCGGCCCGGCTCGCCCGCCGCAACATTCTCGCGAGCCGCACCGTCGTGGCCTGCGCGGCCGCCACGGCGGCGGCGCCGACGCGGCGCGAGGCGTTCTACGCGGCCGAGCACGCCTGGGCGGCGGACCGCCTGCTGCTCGCCGTCGGCCGCCAGGACTTCGCCGGCTGGAACGCCGGCGACGAGGGCGCGAGCCCCGAGCGCTGGCGGCTCGCCCGCCGCCGCCTCGAGCTGCACCTGCTCGCCGACCCGAGCGCCTTCGAGACGCTGCTGCGCGACGAGTTCGACCGCCTGTGGACCGAGATCGCCGCCCCGGCGCTGGCCGGCTGCGCGGCGTGATCCTGTTTCCAGGTGATCGGGTCGCGGTCATTCCGGGGCGCGGCGAAGCCGCGAACCCGGAATCCAGCGACCGATGCGGAGACTGTGGCTGGAGTCCGGGTTCGCCGCTGCGCGGCGCCCCGGACTGACCGGCAGCCCGCCCCTCAGGGGAACAGCGCGACCTGCTCGATCCCCAGCGTCTCGGGGAAGCCGAGCATCAGGTTCATGTTCTGCACGGCCTGGCCCGAGGCGCCCTTGACCAGGTTGTCGAGCGCGGCGCCGACGATGGCGCGGCCCGGCACGCGGTCCTTGGCGACTCCGATGAAGGTCATGTTGGAGCCGCGCACGTGGCGGGTCTGCGGCATCTCGCCGAACGGCAGCACGTGCACGAAGGGCTCCTCCCGGTAGGTGTCGGCCAGGATCGCATAGAGCTCCTCCGGCCCCCTGCCCTCGGTGCCGCGCACATAGATGGTCGAGAGGATGCCGCGGTTCATCGGCACCAGATGCGGCGTGAAGGTCGGCACCACGGTGCGACCCGCCGCCTTGGAGAACTCCTGGTCGAGCTCGGCCATGTGGCGGTGATGCCCGACCCCGTAGGCGTGGAAGCCTTCCGACACCTCGGAGAACAGCATTGCCTCCTTGGCGGCGCGGCCGGCGCCGGTCATGCCCGACTTCGCGTCGACGACGATCTCGTCGACGTCGATCGCCCGCGCCCGGATCAGCGGCAGCAGCGGCAGCTGCGCGCAGGTCGTGTAGCAGCCAGGATTGGCGACCAGCCGCGCGCCCTTGATCTTGTCGCGGTACACCTCGACGAGGCCGTAGACGGCCTCGCGCTGCAGCGCCTCCGCCTGATGGGCGTGGCCGTACCAGCGCGCATAGGCCTCGGGGTCGGCGAGCCGGAAGTCGGCCGAGAGATCGACCACCCTGGTCTTCGGCGCCGTCTCGAGCAGCGACGCGATCACGGTCTGGGTCGTCCCGTGCGGGAGCGCGCAGAAGACGAGGTCGAGCCCGGCGCTCGGCCAGTCGATCGCGTCGATGGCGACGAGGCGCGGCAGCGCATAGGGCGAGAACTGCGGGAACACGTCGCGCATCGCCTGGCCGGCGCGGCGGTCGGCGGTGAGCACGGCGATGTCGACGCGCGGATGGCGCAGCAGCAGGCGCAGCAGCTCCGAGCCGGTGTATCCCGAGGCGCCGAGGATGCCGATGTTCGCCTTGTCCGCCATGACCTGTCCTTCCGCGGTCCGGTACATTTCAGTGCGGCGGACACATAGACCCTCGTTGCGTCGGGCGAAAGACCCCGCCGGGCGCGGGGCGGCCGTGCGCGGCGGCGCGGACCTGCCCGGCGGCGGCTTGAATTCGCCCGGCGACGGGCCGATCGTCGGGTCGTCCGTCCTGCCCGACCGGAACGCCGGAGGCCCTTCATGGCGACGCCGCAGCCGTCCGACCCGCCCATCGACCGGTCGACCCGCCCCTGCGCCTTCGACCTGTTCGAGACGGCGCTCGGCACCTTCGGCATCGCCTGGAGCCGCGACGGCATCGTCCGGCTGCGCCTGCCCGAGAGCGACGCCGCCGCCCTCGCGGCGGGGCTGGAGCGCCTCGGCTGGACGCGGGCCGCGGCGCCGCCGCCGGTCGCCGCCGCGATCGCGCTGCTGCGGCGCTACGCGGCCGGCGAGCGGATCGACTTCGCCGCGGCCGCGCTCGACCTGCACGGGGTGCCGCCGGTCCACCGCCGCATCTACGCCGTCACCCGAAGGCTCGGCTTCGGCGAGACCGCGACCTACGGCGCGATCGCCGCGGCCGCCGGCCCGCCCGTCATCGCCCGGACGGTCGGCGTGGCGATGGCGAAGAACCCGGTGCCGATCCTCGTGCCGTGCCACCGCGTGCTCGCCGCCGGCGACCGCCCCGGCGGCTTCTCGGCCCCCGGCGGCACCGCGACCAAGCTCCGCTTGCTCGCCCTCGAAGGCGTCCGGCTCGACGGCGGCCAGCCGATGCTGCCGGGATTCTGACGCGGCCGCGCCGGACGGACGCGCAAAGGGGCCGCGCGAAGCGAACCCGCAAAAGCAAAGGAGGCGCCACCCGGGGTGGCGCCTCCTCGTCTCGCGGCGTGCGACAGATCAGAGCGTCGGGTTCCAGGCGACCGGCACCAGGCGGTAGTTGCTCGCCCCGTCCTTCTCGACGAAGCCGGCGGACGGGAACGGGAAGTGGAAGCCCTGCACCTGCAGCTTCTCGGCCCCGGCCATGTCGAACAGCCGGCGGCGGGTCGCCTCGGCCTTGGCGCCGTCCATGTCGTACATGGCGTGCCAGCCGGGGTTGCGCACGAACAGCGCCGGGTGGTTGGTCACGTCGGACTGCACCAGCACCTTGCCGTTGCCGGAGGCGAGCACGAAGGAGGTGTGGCCCGGCGTGTGGCCGGGCGTCGCGATCGGCGTGATGCCGGCCAGCACCTCCTTGTCGTGCGGATAGCGGGTGACCGTCTCGCCGAACACGCCGAACACCCGGCGCACATTGGCGAAGTTGCCCTTCAGCCCCTCCGGCGCCCTGGCCATGGCGGCGTCATCCATCCAGAACGCCCACTCGGCCTCCGGCACCAGGATCTCGGCCTTGGGGTAGAGCGGCTTGCCGTCGGCGGTGAGCAGGCCGTTGATGTGGTCGCCGTGGAAGTGGGAGATGATGACCGCGTCGACCGCCTCGGGCGCGATGCCGGCCGCGGCGAGATTCGTCGAGAACTGGCCGACCGCGCCCTTCGTCTGCTCGAACGCCGCCGGGCCGTTGCCGGTGTCGATCAGCACCAGCTTGCCGCCGGTGCTCACGGCGAGCGGGTTGAACACGATGGTCATCTTGCCGGGCTCCATGTAGGCGGCCTGGAGCGCGGCATCGACGGCGGCCTTGTCGGCGTTCCTCACGAAGCCCTCCGGCATCGGGAAGGTGCGGGCGCCGTCGGTCGCCACCGTCACCACCATGCTGCCGACCCTGTAGCGGTAGAAGCCGGGCGCCTGGCCGGTCGCCGGCGGCGCGGCGGCGCGGGCCGGGCCGGCGGCCGGCAGGCCGGCTCCGGCGGCGCCCACGGCGGCTCCGGCCAGAACGGTGCGGCGGGTCATGTCGCTCATCCTCTCCTCCACGGTCGGGGGTGTGTCACTTCGGGGATCGAAGGGATTTCGGCACGGCGCTTCTACGACGGCGGCGCGGCGCGCGCACGACACGCCCGTTCACGCTCCGGTGAACCACTTGAGCCCGAGCGCGCCGGGCACCAGCAGCACGGCGGCCCAGACGAAGGCGGAGGAGAAGTTGGCCGCCTGGAAGTGCCACCACGGCATCACGAAGATGCCGGCGACGAGCGGCACCGAGGCGCGCAGCGGCCCGAAGAAGCGGCCGATGAAGATCGCCGCCACGCCGAACCGCTTGATGAAGGCCTCGCCCTTGGGCAGCAGCTCGGGATGCCGCGACAGCGGCCACACATGGGCGACCCTGTCCTTGAAGGTGAAGCCGAGCCAGTAGGACAGCCAGTCGCCGAGCGCGGCGCCGACCGCCGCCGCCACCCAGATCGGCCAGAACTCCAGCCCGCCGAGCCCGACCAGCGCGCCGATGCCGATCAGCGCCGCCCAGGCCGGCACGATCAGCGAGAAGAAGGCGAGCGACTCGGTGAAGGCGAGCAGGCCGACCACCGGGGCGGCCCACACCTGGTTGTCGCGCACGAAGTCGATCAGGGCCTGGGTGTATTGTTCGAACATGTCCGGGAACAGATGGGAGCCGAGCATGGGCCTGGGTAGGTTCCCGGGTGCCGGAGCGTCCGCGGCAGCGTGACGCGGCACCCGCACCACCCCGCCCCGGGCTCCGGCCGGGCCTGCGGCGATGCCGCGGGCGCACTCTTCCACGGCCGCCCCCGTCTGTCACGCGCGGCGCCGGGGCGGCGCGCCGGCCATGCCGGTCAGCGGCCGCCCTTCTTCGCGGGCTCGGCCGGCTGCACGGGACCGAAGGGCGCGATCTCGGGGTTGGAGAATGGTCCGCGATAGACCTCGCCGGCCTGCCCGGGCGCGGCCGGGGGAACGCGGTCGGCGCGCACGCCGACGGCGAAGAGGTTGCGCTCCGGATCGACCGGGACGACACCGAAGCCGGCATCGAGATCGGCGGGGCCGAGGCCGAGTTGGGTCGCCGCCTCGGCGAGCGTCGGCGGCCCGCCGCGGCCCGTCACCGTCATCAGTGCCGTCTTTGGCTCGCCCATCGGCCGTGCCTCCGGTCAAACGCCGGCGCTCTGGCCCGCCGCATCCGGGTCGATAATGCCGTGTCCGTAATTCCTGTTCCAGCCCGGCCCGCCCTGCACCTGGCGGGCCGTCGTGGTGAGCTGCGCGAACAGGTTGCGGGGCGGCATCGCCTGCGGCGACAGGCGGGTGCGCAACGCCGCGACGCATCCGGCCGCCACCGGGCAGGCCGCCGAGGTGCCGCTGTCCGGCGACCCCTGCCCGAACGCCTCCGACCCGAGGAAATGCGTGTAGGCCGTGATGTCCGGCTTCTGCTGGAACATGCCGGCGATCGACGGGCCCTGCGACGAGTAGCCGACCCGCGTGTCGGTGACGTCGCAACCGGCGAGCGTCAGCACGTCGGGGCTGGCATTGGCGCCCATGATGGTCTCGGTGGTGCGCGCCTGGCAGCGGCCGTCGGCGCATTCGCCGCCGCAGTTGCCGGCCGCGAACAGGATGTCGGCGCCGGCCCGGGCCAGCACGCCGACGATCAGGCTGAACGGGTGGTTCGGATTGTCGATGTAGCGGCCTGGATGGCCGGGCGGGAAATCCCAGCTCGGATGGAAGATGCCCCAGCTGTTGTTGACCACCAGGGCCTTGTAGCGCAGCGCCCCGCCGGGCGCGAAGGCGACGGCCCAGAACGCGATCAGCTGGGCGAAGGCCTGCAGGGCGACGCTCAGCGTGCTGCCCGTCACCGAGCCGCCCGGCGCCGTGGTGGCGAGGATCGGGTAGTCGAGCAGCGTCGCCTTGGGCGCCGCGATCAGGGCGTCGTAGGCGCACATGGTGCCGTGGTCGACCGGATGCTTGCCGGGACCCGCGGTGGCCCCGGCCGGCGTCCACGAATTGCCCACGTCGAGACGCGGGAAAGCGCCGAGCTTGCGCTGCAGATGGGCGAGGTTGATCCCGGTGTCCATGATCGCCACCGCGACGCCGTCGCCGTCGAGGCCCCGGGCCGCGAGCGTCGGGACGTTCAGCCTGGTGGCGACGTCGGCCGCGGTGCCGACCGGCGGCGTGCCGCCGCAGGTGAGGAACGGCGCGATGACCGGGTCGGCGAACAGCGGCCGGCCGTCGCTCTCGGTCGGGATCTCGCGGGGATCCTCGGCCTCGATGAAGCCACGGACCGCGAAGTTCTGGGATTGCGTCGGCGCCAGCGCCTCCAGCGTCGCACCCGCGGTGAGGCCCTTTCCCACCGGTACGGCAGGAAAGGCCGGATCGAGGGTCAGGCCGGGCGGCACCGTCGTGGACTCGAGCCCGATCTGGGGCGCGCGGCGGACCGCCGCAGCGGTCGCCGACTCGATCAGGGGCTCTTGGGAAGGCAGGATCGCGAGCACGGGTATGCGCATGCCGTTTCCTCCTGTCGTCGGACGCAGCAAGAGTACGAAAGGGTTGCATCGTTCGGCAATTCACAACCCTGGAAGGCACGCACGACATCAGCGATTGTTGCCCCGCAGCATTTCCCGCCACGATCGCGCCACACCTTCGCCCGGCCGCGTGGCATAGTGCGGCCATCCCGATTCGGCCGGTTCCCGCGCCCCCGCGCAGGATGCGCGCGCAGGACCCCGGCCGTCCGACCGTGAAAGACCGACACGTCCGATGGCCAAGTCCGCCCAGAAGCCCGCTTCCAAGACCCCCGACGACCTGTTCGGCGCCGGCGCCCCCGCGGCCCGCCGTCCGGAGCCGGCGAAGCCGGATCCGGCCCGGCCGGATCCGAAGCCCGAGCCGCGCCGCGCGCCGGCCGGCGCCGGCGGCGACGGCAATTACACGGCCCAGGACATCGAGGTGCTGGAGGGGCTGGAGCCGGTGCGGCGCCGGCCCGGCATGTATATCGGCGGCACCGACGAGCGCGCCCTGCACCACCTGTTCGCCGAGGTGATCGACAACTGCATGGACGAGGCGCTGGCCGGCTTCGCCACCTTCATCGAGGTGTCGCTGGAGGCCGACGGCTGGCTCACCGTGACCGACAACGGCCGCGGCATCCCGGTCGACCCGCATCCCAAGTTCCCGAAGAAGTCCGCCCTCGAAGTGATCATGTGCATGCTGCACGCCGGCGGCAAGTTCGACTCCAAGGTCTACGAGACCTCGGGCGGCCTGCACGGCGTCGGCATCTCGGTCGTCAACGCGCTGTCGGAAAGGCTGGAGGTCGAGGTGGCGCGCGGCGGCCAGCTCTATCGCCAGGTCTTCGCGCGCGGCAAGCCGCAGGGGGGGCTCGAGAGCCTCGGCAAGATCAACAACCGGCGCGGCACCCGGGTGCGCTTCAAGCCGGACGCGCAGATCTTCCCGAAGTCGCGCTTCAGCCCGCAGCGCCTGTTCAAGATGTCGCGCGCCAAGGCCTACCTGTTCGGCGGCGTCGAGATCCGCTGGCGCTGCGACCCGAGCCTGCTGGTCGGCCTCGACGGCGTGCCGAGCGAGGAGACGTTCCACTTCGCCGGCGGCCTCAAGGACTACCTGGCCGGTGCCGTGGAGGGCCAGACCCTCGTCCATCCGGACCTGTTCACCGGCGCGAACGGCCGGCCCGGCCAGAACGGCGCGGTCGAGTGGGCGATCGCCTGGACGGCGGACGGCGACGGCTTCGTCTCCTCCTACTGCAACACCATCCCGACGCCCGAGGGCGGCACCCACGAGTCCGGCCTGCGCTCGGCGCTGCTGCGCGGCCTGAAGGACCACGCCGAGCGCGTCGGCCAGGGCAAGCGGGTCGCCGGCGTCTCCTCCGACGACGTGATGAACGGCGCCGGCGTGATGCTCTCGGTGTTCGTGCGCGAGCCCGAGTTCCAGGGCCAGACCAAGGACCGGCTCGCCACCGCCGAGGCGAGCCGCATCGTCGAGGGCGCCGTCAAGGACCAGTTCGACCACTGGCTGGCCGGCAACCCGAACCAGGCCAACAAGCTGGTCGACTGGGTGGTGGAGCGCGCCGAGGAGCGCCTGCGCCGCCGCCAGGAGAAGGAGATCGCCCGGAAATCGGCGGTCAAGAAGCTGCGCCTGCCCGGCAAGCTCGCCGACTGCACCGGGACGGCGGCGGAGGGCTCGGAGATCTTCATCGTCGAGGGCGACTCGGCCGGCGGCTCGGCCAAGCAGGCGCGCGACCGTTCGACCCAGGCCGTCCTTCCCCTGCGCGGAAAAATCCTCAACGTGGCGAGCGCCGGCAAGGACAAGCTCGCCCAGAACCAGCAGCTCGCCGACCTCGTGCAGGCGCTCGGCTGCGGCACCGGCGCGAGCTATCGCGACGAGGACCTGCGCTACGAGAAGGTGATCGTGATGACGGACGCCGACGTCGACGGCGCCCACATCGCCTCGCTGCTGATCACGTTCTTCTACCGCCAGATGCCGCAGCTGATCGAGAGCGGCCATCTCTATCTCGCGGTGCCGCCGCTCTACCGCCTGTCGCACGGCGGCAAGACGGTCTACGCCCGCGACGACAAGCACAAGGACCAGATCATGGCGAAGGAGTTCCGCTCCAACGCCAAGGTCGAGATCGGCCGCTTCAAGGGGCTGGGCGAGATGATGCCGAACCAGCTCAAGGAGACGACGATGAGCCGCAAGACCCGCACGCTGCTGCGGGTGAAGCTGCTCGCCGAGGACCGCTCCGACACGGCCAGGTCGGTCGAGCGCCTGATGGGCACCAAGGCCGAGACCCGCTTCGCCTTCATCCAGGAGCGCGCCGAGTTCGCCAGCGACGAGATGCTGGACGTGTGAGGGGGCGCGGCGCCTCGGCGCCGACCACTGACTCTCCCCGTCACCCTGAGGTGCCCGGCGAAGCCGGGCCTCGAAGGGTGATGGCCCGAGCAGGTAGTGTCTCAGTTTGATATGCTCCACTTGACGCCGCTCGGTAAGCGTCGTTTTGGCCCCACCTTCTTCGGGGGTTCGTGAGGGCGGAGGGTGCCGATCATCGAGGTCTGAATCGGAGATCGGCTTGTGTCTAAA
>NZ_JAUSUJ010000029.1 GCF_030813915.1 Rhodoplanes tepidamans | reverse complement strand
GGCCTCTAAGCCGCCCTCCCTGCGGGCACACACCTCTATCTGCGAGATTCCCACACCATTCGTGGCCTCTTGGCGCACCCGGGGGGGGGGGGGGGGGCCTTGTGGGGGCGGGGGCCCGCCCCCCCCCACGCCTGCGTCTCGGAAATCATGTGTGCACCGGCGCGGCCCGCGACAAGCGCGGGCCCGACGCGGGCCGGCCCGCGATCAGCCCGCGATCGGCTCGGTGCCGACGATCTCGATGCCGAAGCCGGCGAGGCCGACATACTTGTGCTCGGCCGAGGTGAGCAGGCGGATCGAGGTGACGCCGAGATCCTTGAGGATCTGCGCGCCGACGCCGATCTCGCGCCATTGCATGGTGCGGGCCGCCTCGGACTCGGAGGGCCCGTCCCCGTTCTTCGGCAGGTCGGCCGCCGGCACCCCGACGGTGCCGTCGCGCAGGAAGACGAGCACGCCCCGCCCCTCCTGCTTGAAGCGCCGCAGCGTCGCGTGGACGGTCGGCGCGCCCCCGAAGGTGTCGCGCAGCAGGTTGTGGCGATGCAGGCGGGTGAGCACGTCGCGGCCGTCCTCGATGTCGCCGACGACGATCGCCATGTGGTGCACGGCCTCGAACGGCGTCACATAGGCATAGCCCTTCAGCGGCCCGATCTCGGTCTGCACCGTGAAACTGGAGATGCGCTCGACCAGCTTGTCGCGCACTTGGCGGTAGGCGATCAGGTCGGCGACCGAGATGGAGACGAGCTCGTGCTTCTGCGCGAAGGCCGCGACCTCGGGGCCGCGCATCACCGTGCCGTCGTCGTTCATCAGCTCGGCCAGCACGCCGACCGGCGGCAGGCCGGCGAGCCGGCACAGGTCGACGCAGGCCTCGGTGTGGCCGGAGCGCATCAGCACGCCACCCTCGCGCGCCACCAGCGGAAACACGTGGCCGGGCCGCACGAAGTCGGCCGCCGCGGAGTTGTGATTGGCGAGCGCCCGCACCGTGTTGGTGCGCTCCTCGGCCGAGATGCCGGTGACGAAGCCGTGCTTCACGTCGACCGACACCGTGAAGGCGGTGCCGAGCGGCGCGTCGTTGGCGGCGACCATCGGGTCGAGCCGCAGGCGCCGCGCCTCCTCGGCGGAGAGCGGCGCGCAGACGATGCCCGAGGTGTGGCGGATGATGAAGGCCATCTTCTCGGGCGTGCACATCGAGGCGGCGACGAACAGGTCGCCCTCGTCCTCGCGGTCGTTGTCGTCGGTGACGATGACCAGCTCGCCGCGCGCGAAGGCGGCGACGGCCGCCTCGACGCGCTTGTTGTTCTCGTTCGTCATTCGCGGACTTTCGTGTGAGCGGCGGGGATCTCTTCGGGGGCCGCGGGACCGCGCGCGAACGGCCAGGCCGGCGTCTCGCCGACCTGCCCGCGCTGGCGCAGATAATGATCGGCGACCACGCACGCCACCATCGCCTCGGCGACCGGGACGGCCCTGATCCCGACGCAGGGGTCGTGGCGGCCCTTGGTGAGGATCTCGGTCTCCTCGCCGAAGCGGGTCACGGTCGCCCGCGGGGTGAGGATCGAGGAGGTCGGCTTGACGGCGAAGCGGCAGACCAGCGGCTGGCCCGTGGAGATGCCGCCGAGCACGCCGCCGGCATGGTTGGACAGGAAGCGCGGCGCACCGTCGTTGCCGATCCGCATCTCGTCGGCATTGTCCTCGCCGGTCAGCTCGGCCGCGGCGAAGCCCGCCCCGATCTCGACGCCCTTGACGGCGTTGATGCCCATCAGGGCGCTCGCCAGATCGGCGTCCAGCTTGCCGTAGACCGGGGCGCCGAGCCCAGGCGGCACGCCGTCGGCGACCACCTCCACCACGGCCCCCACCGAGGAGCCGGACTTGCGGACGTCGTCGAGATAGTCGGCGAAGACGGCCGCGGCCGCGGCATCCGGACAGAAGAACGGGTTCCGGTCGACCTCGTCCCAGTCCCAGTTGTTGCGGTCGATGCGGTGGCGGCCGACCTGGACGAGCGCGGCGCGCACCGAAAGTCCCGGCACCACCTTGCGGGCGATTGCCCCGGCGGCGACCCGCGCCGCCGTCTCCCGCGCCGACGAGCGGCCACCGCCGCGGTAGTCGCGCAGCCCGTACTTCGCGTCGTAGGTGTAGTCGGCGTGGCCCGGCCGGTAGGCGTCCTTGATCGCCCCGTAGTCCTTGCTGCGCTGGTCGGTGTTCTCGATGACGAGCGCGACCGGCGTGCCGGTGGTGACCTGGCGGCCGGTCTCCGGGTCGGCGAAAACGCCGGAGAGGATCTTCACCGTGTCGGGCTCGCGCCGCTGGGTGGTGAAGCGCGACTGGCCGGGGCGGCGGCGATCCAGGAACGCCTGGATCTCCTCGACCTCGAGCGGAATCTTCGGCGGGCAGCCGTCGACGACGCAGCCGAGCGCGACCCCGTGGCTCTCGCCGAAGGTGGTGACCCGAAAGAGGTGGCCGAAGGTGTTGAACGACATGGGGTCCGGGGGTCCTGCGCTGCCGGTCTGGTAGCGCGCCGCCCCCCGGGGGTCAAATCGCCCGCGCCGGCCGGCAGGCGGCGCGGGCCGCCCCGGCCGGAGGGTCGGTCCGGTCAGTCCTTGACGACCGAGATGTCCGGGGCGTCCGGCCGCTTCATGCCGACCACGTGGTAGCCGGCGTCGACGTGGTGGATCTCGCCCGTCACCCCGCGGGCGAGGTCGGACAGCAGGTAGACGGCGGTGTCGCCGACCTCGTCGATCGTCACGGTGCGCTTGAGCGGCGAGTTGTACTCGTTCCAGCGCAGGATGTAGCGGAAGTCGCCGATGCCGGCGGCGGCCAGCGTCTTGATCGGGCCGGCCGAGACGGCGTTCACCCGGATGTTCTTCTCGCCGAGGTCGGCCGCCATGTAGCGCACCGAGGCCTCGAGCGCCGCCTTCGCCACCCCCATGACGTTGTAGTGCGGCATCCACTTCTCGGCGCCGTAGTAGGTCAGGGTGAGCAGGGACCCGCCGTTCGGCATCAGCTTCTCGGCGCGCTGGGCGAGCGCGGTGAACGAGTAGCAGCTGATCAGCATGGTCTTGGAGAAGTTGTCGGCCGAGGTGTCGACGTAGCGTCCGTCGAGCTCGTCCTTGTCCGAGAACGCGACCGCATGGACGACGAAGTCGATGGTCCCGAACGCCTCGGCGGCGGCGGCGAAGACCGCGTCGATGGTCGCCGGCTCGGTGACGTCGCAGTGGCCGATCAGGCGGGCGCCCAGCTCGGCGGCGAGCGGCTCGACCCGCTTCTTCAGGACCTCGCCCTGATAGGTGAATCCGAGTTCGGCCCCCTGGGCCCGCGCGGCCTTGGCGATTCCCCACGCGATCGAACGATTGTTGGCGACACCAAAAATCAGCCCGCGCTTGCCGCGCAAGAGCCCTGCAGTATCCGGCATGGTGATCCTCTGTGCAACCGGTGCCCGGCGCGGCCGCACCTATGGCACAGGGGCCGGAGGGCGGCAAGGCGGGGGCGGAGGCCAACCACCGGCAACTGGCCGGATTTTCCGAAAGCCCGCGAACGATCTCGCCTGTTCCGCCCCCTCCGCCTGCCCCCGCCACCCCGCGCGGCCTGCCAAACGCCGCCCGGTTCGTCCCGCCCCGCCGTTTACAAAGAGACACACGACACCAGCGGGACGGGACATGCGGGTCGACGAGAGGGGAGCGGCCGCCCTGGCGGCACAGCGTGCGCCGAAGCGGCAGGACGGGACGGCGGGCGCCGCCACGGCGGCAGGCGGAACCGGCGGGCCGGCCGCGGCGCCGCGGACCGGCGCCGCGTTCTCCTTCGACGTCTTCGACACCGTTCTGATGCGCCGCTGCACGGCGCCGGACGGGGTGTTCGAGCTCACCGCCCGCCACGTCGGCGCCGACGTGGCGCGGCCCGGCCTGGTCGAGAGCTTCGTCCAGCACCGCCGCTTCGCCGAGACCACGGCGCGCAAGCGCAGCAAGACCGACGGCCGCGACGGCGAGGTGACGATCGAGGAGATCTGGGCCGAGTTCCCGCGCCGGCTGTTCGGCCTGTCCGCGCTGTCGCCGGCCGACCTCGCCGAGGCCGAGTTCCAGGCCGAGCTCGATCTCTGCTTCGCCGACCCCGACGTCGCCTTCCTGTACGACGCGGCGCGCGCCGAGGGGCTGCGCACCGGCTTCGTCTCCGACACCTACTGGGACGGCGAGCGGCTCGCCCGGCTGCTGCGCCACTGCCGGCCCGGCCTCGCCTGGGACTTCCTCTACGCCTCCTGCGACCACGGCACCGGCAAGACCGGCCGCCTGTTCGAGCGGGTGCTGGCCACCGAGGGGCTCGCCCCCGGCGCCGTGACCCACATGGGCGACAATCCGGCGGCCGACGTCCTCGCCCCGCGCCGGCTCGGCATCGGCGCCCGCCCCTACGCCCAGGCGACCGCCTGGCTGGCCGGCGTCCTGCAGCGCGAGGACACGGTGTTCGACATGGCGGTCGCCCGCTCGGCCACCGGCCGGCGCCTCGACGGCGGCCTGCGCACCATGCGCCGCCGCATCGCCCGCACCACCCCGGCGACCTCGCCGGCCGGCGTGATCGGCACCACGGTGCTCGGCCCGGTGATGGCCGGTTTCGACCGCTTCGTCCTCGACCGGGTGGAGCGCCTCGAGGCGGCCGGCGGCCGCGTCGCGGTCGCCTTCCTGGCCCGCGACGGCGCCCTGTCGCACGCACTGTGGACGCGGCTGCACCCCGACCGGCCGGCCGCCTATGTCGAGGTCAACCGCCGCACCGCGAGCCTCTCCTGCGCCGACGGCCCCGGCGGCTTCGACCTGCTGCTCGGCCCGATCGAGGAGATCGATCACCCGACCGCGGTCGACATGCTCGCCATCGACGCGCCGGCCCTGCATCGCTTCTTCGCCCGGGCCGGCGGCGTCACCGACGGCCGCACCCTCGCCGCCGCCCTGCCCGAGCTGTTCGGCCGCAAGGTGATCGCGGATCTGGCCGGCGGCATGCGCGACGGCCTGCTCGCCCATCTGCGCCGCGAGATTCCGGACTTCGACGCGGTGACCGACCTGGTGCTGGTCGACCTCGGCTACAGCGGCACGGTCCAGCGCGGCCTGCGCCGCGCCCTCGACCTCGCCTTCCCGGACGGCGGCCCGCGGCTGCACGGGCTCTACCTGATCGGCCGCGACTCGGCGCTCGAGCGCCTCGCCCCCGACAATGCCGAGAGCACCATCTCGGATCTCGTGGTGACGCCCGAGGTGAAGAGCGCCCTGATGGGCAACGTCGCGGTGCTGGAGCAGCTCTGCGCCGCACCCACCGCCAGCGTGCGCTCCTATCGCGATGGCCTTCCGGTGCGGGAGAGCGAGCACCGCGACCCGGCCCAGGTGGCGCTGACGACCGAGATCCGCGCCGCCGCCCTCGACTTCGCCACGGCGCTCGCCGCCGATGTCGCGGAGGGCCGTCCCGACCCGCTGGCCGACGTCGACACGGCGGTGGCCTGGACGGCGGCCACCCTGTGCCGGCTGATGCTGCTGCCGACCGACGACGAGGTGGTGGTGCTCGGCAGCCTGTCCCACGACATCAATCTCGGCTCGCGCACCACGCTGGCGCTGGCCGATCCGCTGGCGGCGCGCCACGCCGCCCTGACCAAGGCGCTGCCCGATGCCTGCCTGCTGTTCGCTCCGACCATGTGGCCGGCCGGCAGCCTGGCGTCGCTGTCGCCGGCGCACGGCTTCGCCTATGCGCTGCTCGGGTCCGGCCTGCTCCCCGGGGACGTGTTCGGCGACGTCGACTGCGGCCGGGTGACGGTGACGGTGGTCGACCAGCGGCAGGCCGCGACGATCGAGGTCGCCTGCGCCAGGACGGCCTCGGGCGACATCCGGCTGCGCATCCCGATGCGGGCCGAGAGCCGCATCCAGGCCGTCGGCGTGCCGGTCGGCCGGATCGCCCCGCGCGCGCTGCTGCGCGGCGTCGCCCTGCAGCAGGGCAAGACCGGCACCAAGGCGGTCAAGGACGGACGGGTGACGATGCTCGGGGCGGACCGGGTCCAGGCCGTCGGGGCGACCCTGGTCGACGACGTCTTCAAGGGCGGGCCCGAGGGATCGCTGCTCGTCCTGATGCCGCCGCTCGCCGACAAGGTCGGCGTCGTCACCGTGCTGCTGACGCCGCTCGGCGGCGCCCGGCCGCTCGCGCTCGGCCTGCACGACCAGATCGCGGCGAGCGCCCCGCCCGCGTGACGCCGGACCGGCGTCGCGACGCCGGCCGGCTCACTCCATGTCGCGGCGCGGATCGTAGGGCTTGGCGTCGCGCCAGTGCCGCATCAGCTCGTCGAGCTCGATGTCGTGCTCCTTGGGCAGCACGATGCGCACGCTCGCCAGCAGGTCGCCGGAGCCGCCCTTGGTGGGCAGGCCCTTGCCCTTCAGCCGGAAGGTGCGGCCGCTCGACGTGCCGGGCGGGATCGCGAGCTCGACGGCGCCGTCGAGCGTCGGCACCCGCACCTTGCCGCCCAGCACCGCCTCGTAGAGCGTCACCGGCAGGTCGAGCCGCAGGTTGGCGCCGTCGCGCTCGAACAGCGGGTGCGGAGCGATCGTGATGGTCACGAGCGCGTCGCCGACCGCCCCCGGGCCAGGCAGGCCCTGACCCTTGAGGCGGATCTGCTGGCCGTCGGCGAGGCCGGCCGGGATCTTGACCTCGACCTCCTTGCCGGTCGGCAGGTGCACCCGCCGGGTCCCGCCCTTGGCCGCCTCGGCCAGCGTGATGGTGACGGCGGCCTCGACGTCGCGGCCGGCCCGCCCCTCGTGCAGGTCCTCGGTCTCGAACGGCATGCCGCCGCCGAAGCCGGTGCGCCGGCCCTGGCCGGCGGCCCCGGGGGCGCCGCCGAACACGTCCTTGAGGATGTCCTCGAAGCCACCGAAGCCGCGGGCGCCGCCGCCGGCGGTCCGCCGGAAGCCTTCCGGGCCGAACGAGAAGCCCTCGAAATGGGCGCCGCCCGGGCCGGCCGCGCCGGCGCCCGGCTGGGCCCCGAAGCCCTCGAAGCCGTGGAAGCGCGGCTTGCCCTCGGCGTCGATCTCGCCGCGGTCGAACGCCTTGCGCTTCTTCTCGTCGCCGAGGATCTCGTAGGCTTGGTTCGCCTCGGCGAAGCGCTTGGCGCTCTTCGGATCGTCCTTGTTGGCGTCGGGGTGCAGCTTCTTGGCGAGCTTGCGGAACGCGCTCTTGATCGCGGCCGCGTCCGCGGTCCGCGGCACCCCGAGGACCTCATAGGGGTTGCGCATGCTCTGAAAACTCCGAAAACGCAGGTCGGGCGGTTCGCGCCCGTTCGTGCCGAATGTGGGGGGAATCGCCGGCTTTCGCAACGCGGGGGGCGCAGCGCGGCGCCCTTCGCCCGCAAACATCGCCGGATGGATAACGCCGGGCCGGGCCCGCTCAGGCCCGCTTCCAGGGCTTCAGGCGCTTGACCTCCCAGCGGCCGGGCGCGGTCCGGCAGGCGCCGCCCTCGAGCCAGGTCTCGGTGCCGTCGCGCACATGGCTCGCCAGGAAGTCGCGGCAGGTGCGCCCCGCCTCCTTGTAGGCGGCCGTGATCGGCGTGACGGTGCCGCGCGCGCCGGTCGTCGGGTTCTCCCAGGAGGAGCTGACCGTGGTGCCGCTCCGGCCGAGCGCCTCGGCGATGGCGGTGCGGGCGACCGCCAGGTCGGCTTCGCCCGGCACGGTGGCCTCGGACGGCTCCGGCCTGACGGCGTTGCGCGGGAGCGCCGCCGCGGGGCCGCGCCGGGCGCCGAGCGCACCGGTCGTCGCGGAATCGGCCGCCTCCTCGTCTTTTCCGATCAGCGACCCCAGCTGATAGGAGAGGCTGCAGCCGCCCGTCAGGAGTCCTGCCAGCACCACGCACAGGCCGGCCGCTCCGGCGCCGTGACGGCGCCATAGGCGTCGGCGACCGAGGGGCCTATAACCCCCGGGCCCGCGTGCGAGGGCCGGCTGCGAGTCTGCCAAGAGGTGCTCCGAAACATGTCCGATACACGTTCGATTGAACACACGAGCCGGTTAACGACTGGTGATTTCACCGAGGCCGACGAGCCGCTCGCGTTGTTCGCCGCCTGGTACGAGGAGGCGCGCGGGAGCGAGCCGGCCGATCCGAACGCCATGGCGATCGCGACCGCCGATGCCGGCGGCATGCCGAACGTCCGGATGGTGCTGCTGAAGGGCTTCGACGAGCGCGGCTTCGTCTTCTACACCCACCAGACCAGCCAGAAGGGCCAGGAGATCGCCGCCAACCCGTCGGCCGCGGCCGTGTTCCACTGGAAGTCGCTGCAGCGCCAGGTGCGGTTGCGCGGGCCGGTGTCGCAGGTCCCCGACGAGGAGGCCGACGCCTATTTCGACAGCCGGCCGCGCCAGTCGAAGATCGGCGCCTGGGCCAGCAAGCAGTCGAGCCCGCTCGAAAGCCGGCTGGCGTTCGAGAAATCGGTAGCCTATTACACGGCCAAGTACGCGATCGGCACCGTGCCGCGTCCGCCGACCTGGGTGGGCTACCGCCTTGCGCCGCTTTCGATCGAGTTCTGGCAGGACAGGCCGTTCCGGCTGCACGACCGGGTCGTCTTCAAGCGCGAGCGCACAATCGCGCCGTGGACCAAGTTCCGGCTGTACCCCTGATCTTTCGACCACCTTCCGATTGACCCGACGACCGAGGGGCCGCTCATGACCACGTCGATCAGCAACCAGCCGCGCCGCACCCTGCTGCTCACCGGCGCGAGCCGGGGGATCGGCCATGCCACCGTGAAGCGCTTCTCGGCCGCGGGCTGGCGCGTCATCACCTGCTCGCGTCACGCCTTCCCGGAGAACTGCCCGTGGGCGAGCGGCCCGGAGGACCACATCCAGGTCGATCTCGCCGACCCGGCCTCGACCCGCGAGGCGATCGCCGAGGTGAAGCAGCGCCTCGACGGCGAGCTGCACGCGCTCGTCAACAACGCCGGCATCTCGCCCAAGCAGGATGACGGCACCCGGCTGGGCTCGATCGAGACGCCGCTGGAGACCTGGCAGCAGGTCTTCCAGATCAACTTCTTCGCGCCGATCATGCTGGCCCGCGGCCTGATCGACGAGCTGAAGGCGACCAAGGGCTCGGTCGTCAACGTCACCTCGATCGCCGGCTCGCGCGTGCACCCGTTCGCGGGCTCCGCCTACGCCACGTCGAAGGCCGCCCTGGCGTCCCTGACCCGCGAGATGGCGGCGGACTTCGGCCGTGTCGGCATCCGGGTCAACGCCATCGCGCCGGGCGAGATCGACACCGCGATCCTCTCGCCCGGCACCGACAAGATCGTCGCCCAGATCCCGATGCAGCGGCTCGGCACCACCGACGAGGTGGCGAAGATCATCTACGTGCTGTGCACCGAGACCTCGTCCTACGTGAACGGCGCCGAGATCCACATCAACGGCGGCCAGCACGTGTGAGCATCATGCGACGTCACCCGAGCGCGTCATGCCCGGCACGAGGCCGGGCATGACGCGCAAGTGGCGTCGGCCCTCTACTTCATCGTCGGCATCGTGAACTCGGCGCCGGCGCGTATGCCGGTCGGCCACCGCGTCGTGATGGTCTTGAGGCGCGTGTAGAAGCGCACGCCTTCCGGCCCGTGCATGTGGTGGTCGCCGAACAGCGACGCCTTCCAGCCGCCGAAGGAGTGGAACGCCATCGGCACCGGGATCGGCACGTTGATGCCGACCATGCCGACCTGGATTCGGGTGGCGAACTCGCGCGCCGCGTCGCCGTCGCGGGTGAAGATCGCGGTGCCGTTGCCGAACTCGTGGTCGTCGATCATCGCGACCGCGCTCTCGAAGTCGCCGGCGCGCACGACCGACAGGACGGGCCCGAAGATCTCCTCCCTGTAGATGCGCATGCCGGTGGTGACGCGGTCGAACAGCGAGCCGCCGATGAAGAAGCCGTTCTCGTGCCCCTGCAGCTTCAGGCCGCGTCCGTCCACCACCAGCTCGGCCCCCTCGGCGACGCCGGCGTCGACATAGCCGCGCACCTTGTCGAGATGCTGCTTGGTCACCAGCGGGCCCATCTCGGCCTCGGGATCGGTGCCGGGGCCGATCTTCAGCGCCCGCACGCGCGGCGCCAGCCGGGCGACCAGCGCGTCGGCCGTCTTCTCGCCGACCGGCACGGCGACCGACACGGCCATGCAGCGCTCGCCGGCCGAGCCGTAGGCGGCGCCCATCAGCGCGTCGACGGCCAGGTCGAGATCGGCGTCGGGCATCACCACCATGTGGTTCTTGGCGCCGCCCAGCGCCTGCGCGCGTTTTCCGGTGCGGGTGGCCGTCTCGTAGATGTAGCGGGCGATCGGCGTCGAGCCGACGAACGACACGGCCGCGATGTCGGGGCTGAGCAGGAGCGCGTCGACCGCCTCCTTGTCGCCGTGCACCACCGAGAACACGCCGTCCGGCAGGCCCGCCTCCTTCAGCCAGTCGGCGAGCAGCAGCGAGGCGGAGGGGTCGCGCTCCGACGGCTTCAGCACGAAGCAGTTGCCGCAGGCGAGCGCCACCGGGAGCATCCACAACGGCACCATGGCCGGGAAGTTGAACGGCGTGATGCCGGCGACGACGCCGAGCGGCTGGCGCACCGAATGGCTGTCGACATTGGTGCCGACGTTCTCGGTCACCTCGCCCTTGAGGAGCTGCGGCGCCGCGGTGGCGAACTCGACCACCTCGAGGCCACGCTGCACCTCGCCCTTGGCGTCCGACAGCACCTTGCCGTGCTCGGCCGTGATGACGGCGGCGAGTTGATCGGTGCGCTCCTCCAGCAGCCGCAGGAAGCGGTTGAGGATGCGGGCGCGGCGCAGCGGCGGGGTCGCCGCCCAGGCCGGGAAGGCGCGGCGCGCCGCGGCGACGGCGGCATCCACCTCGTCGCGCGAGGCGAGCGGCACGGTGCCGGTGACCTCGCCGGTCGCCGGATCGAACACCGGGGCGCTGCGGCCGCTGCGGCCGGGCACGCGCGCACCGGCGACGAAATGGGGGATCTCGACAGGCATGGGAAAGACTCTCGCGGGATGGACCGCGATCCTAGCCCGAGCGGAGCGTCCGGTTAAAGAGGGTGTGCGGCGACCAATCGGGGCATTGGTGCGCGGTGCAGCATCGCGACGCGCGCCGATCGCGCGGCACCGGATGCGACCGCTGCGGCTTCCCGGACCAGAATGCGCAAACGGCCGGGCTTTCGCCCGGCCGTCGCGTCTCTCACGCGCGTGAGAAAGCCTAGCTGTTGATGGTGCCGTAGTCCGGCGGCTGCCAGCGGTTCGGCGAGCGGTAGAGGCCGGAGAGCAGCAGGTCGTGGACCGAGAGGAGCTCCTTCGGCAGCCGGTCGTAGAGCTTGATGAACAGCTCGTCGTGGCTGAGGATCTCCTTCATCCACTCGGCCCGGTCGACCGCCATCACCTCCTCGAACTGGTCGCGGGTGAAGTCGAGGCCGCGCCAGTCGAGATCCTCGTAGGTCGGGGCGTAGCCGAGCGGGCCTTCCACGGCCCGGGCGTTGCCGTTCGCACGTTCGACGATCCACTTGAGGACCCGCATGTTCTCGCCGTAGCCCGGCCACAGGAACTTGCCGTCCTTGTCCTTGCGGAACCAGTTCACGCAGAAGATGCGCGGCGGGATCGGGAACTTGCGGCCCATGTCGAGCCAGTGGTTGAAGTAGGTCCCCATGTGGTAGCCGCAGAACGGGATCATCGCCATCGGATCGCGGCGGACCTCGCCGATGTTGCCGAAGGCGGCGGCCGTCATCTCCGAGCCCATGGTGGCGGCGGCATAGACGCCGAACGCCCACGACAGCGGCTGGTAGATCAGCGGCGTCACGGTCGAGCGGCGGCCGCCGAAGATCAGGGCGCTGATCGGCACGCCCTTGGGATTCTCGTACTCCGGATCGATGGCCGGGTTCTGCGAGGCGTGCACGGTGAAGCGGCTGTTCGGATGCGCCGCCTTGCGGCCGCAGTCCGGCGTCCAGTCCTTGCCCTGCCAGTCGATGGCGTGCGCCGGCGGATCGCCGTCCATGCCCTCCCACCACACGTCACCGTCGTCGGTCAGCGCGACGTTGGTGAAGATGGTGTTCGTCTCGATGGTGCGCATCGCGTTGGGGTTGGTCTTGTAGTTCGTCCCCGGCGCGACGCCGAAATAGCCGGCCTCCGGATTGATCGCGTAGAGCTTGCCGTCGGCGCCGGGCTTCAGCCAGGCGATGTCGTCGCCGATGGTCGAGACCTTCCAGCCCTCGATCTCCTTGGGCGGGATCAGCATGGCGAAGTTGGTCTTGCCGCAGGCGCTCGGGAACGCGGCGGCCACGTAGGTCTTGCGGCCCTTCGGGTCGGTGACGCCGAGGATGAGCATGTGCTCGGCCATCCAGCCCTCGTCGCGGCCCAGCACCGAGGCGATGCGCAGCGCGAGACACTTCTTGCCCAGCAGCGCGTTGCCGCCGTAGCCGGAGCCGTAGGACCAGATCAGCCGCTCCTCAGGGAAGTGCACGATGTACTTGACGGTCGGATTGCACGGCCAGGCGACATCCTGCTGCCCGGGTGCGAGCGGCGCGCCGACCGAGTGCAGGCACGGCACGAACACGTCCGAGTCGCCGAGCGCCTCGTCGACGGCGCGGCCCATGCGCGTCATCAGCTTCATGTTGGTGACGACGTAGGCCGAGTCCGTGATCTCGTAGCCGATATAGGAGATGTCGGAGCCGATCGGCCCCATCGAGAACGGAATGACGTAGAGGGTGCGACCGGCCATGCAGCCGTCGTAGAGCTTGGTCAGCGTCGCCTTCATCTCGCGCGGATCGACCCAGTTGTTGGTCGGCCCGGCGTCCTCCTTCTTGAGGCTGCAGATGTAGGTGCGGTCCTCGACGCGGGCGACGTCGCTCGGATCGGAGAGCGCCAGGTAGGAGCCGGGGCGCTTCGCCGGATTCAGCCGCTTGAAGGTGCCGGCCTTCACCAGCAGCTCGCAGAGGTCGTCGTATTCCTCCTGGGAGCCGTCGCACCAGTGCACGTCCGCCGGCTTGCAGAGCGCGATCATCTCGGCAACCCAGGTCTTGAGGCGCGCGCTTTTCACATGGGGGGGAATCTTCGTCGTCGCCAACATGTCCCTCGATCGCTCCTTTTAAACACCCGGTTGGCTATAGCAGCTTAGAGTTTCGGTCGCCATGCGGGGGACCGCGCATCGCCTAGGTACATTCCCGCAATCCGCGAGCATTATGATACGGCGCGATGCTCATTTCTGCATCACTGCGCCACCCGGTCGCCGTCACAGCCACTTCTTCAGCTTGAAGAAGACGTACGGGACGACGGCCGCGACGACCATCAGGACCAGCGCCAGAGGATACCCGAAGGCGAATTCGAGCTCGGGCATGTGCCTGAAGTTCATGCCGTAGATCGAGGCGATCAGGGTCGGCGGCATCAGCACCACGGCGACGACCGAGAAGATCTTGATGATGTTGTTCTGCTCGATCGTCACGACCCCGACCATGGCGTCGAGCAGGAACGTGATCTTGTTGGCCAGGTAGGTGGCGTGGTCGGAGAGCGACTGCACGTCGCGCTGCATGCCCTTCAGCGTCGCCCGCTGCTCCTTGGCCCAGCGCAGGCCGTCCGCCTCGTTGGCCAGATAGAGCACCAGGCGGCCGATCGAGACGAGGCACTCGCGCGCCTTGGAGGTGAGGTCGCCGGTGCGGCCGATGGAGCGCAGAATGTCCTGGCTGCGGATACGCTCGCCGCCCGGCCGGTCAGGCAGGAAGATGGTGCGCGACACCCCGTCCACCTCCGTGCCGATCCGCTCGAGGATGTCGGCGGAGCGATCGATGATGGCGTCGAGCAGTTCCATCAGTACGATCTCGCCCGAGATCGCGGCGGGGCACTGCCGGGCGAGCTTGTTGGCGACGAGACTGAACGGCTTCGGCTCGTCGTAGCGCACCGTGATCAGCCGATGGCCGGCCAGGATGAAGGTGACGGCCGTGGTGGTCGGACTGTCGGAATCCGACCGGCACATCAGGGTGGCCGTCATGTAGCGGGCGCCGTTCTCGACATAGAGCCGGCTGGTCGGCTCGATCTCCTGCATCTCCTCGCGGGTCGGCACCGCGGCGCCGACGGCGCGCTCGACCATCTTGTCCTCGGGCGACACCGGGGACACGAGATCGATCCAGACGGCGGTCTCCGGAATCTCCTCGTCGGGCGCGATCACGCGCCCCTCGAGCGTCGTGCCGGTGAAGAGCTTGACGGCGAGCATCGGGCCTCGGCGGTAAGGGGGTCCGCCGAAGCGGGACAGCCCTAATCGAGCGCGAGTCGCGGCCTTCGGCAAGCCCTTCGCACGCGATCGGCAGAGACGGGGCTGGTCCGGATCGGGTCAGGCCGGCGCGGGCGGCGCCTGGAGGCGGCCGGCCGGCCTCGGCCCGGGCGCGCGGTCCCGCAGGACCGCGGCCTTGCGCCGGGCGGCGGTTCGCCGCCCGGCGGGTCGTGCTGTGACGTCGGTTACGGGAAGAACTCGGTTACGCGGCGAAGTCGGTTACGCGGCGAAGTCGTGGGCCCCGCCCCAGCACTCGTCGTCCTCGGTGGTATGGACGAGCTTGGCGGGCTCCGGCAGATGCTGGCAGTTCACCGCGGCGGCGACGGCGCCGATCCCGATGCGGGCGAAATGCTGGTCGTGGATCGCGTCGGCGATGGCGCCGGCAGCCTGATCTTGGGCAGTCTTCGTCATGTCGAACTCCTCGGGGCTGCTCACCCGGCGGCCTCGGCCGGGGCGCCCTCGTGATGCGGGCCCACCTCGGCGGAATTGGGTGAAAAACCGTCCGAGAGCGCGGCCATTCGGTGCCGTTCGACGGGCCGCCGCACCCGCCGCGAGGCGAGCAGTAAGCCCGTTGTTAAGCCCGGTCATGTTAAAGGAGCCGTAACGCCCGGCGCATTGATATTCCGGGATTGCTGGCAGCTCCCGAAAACATGCCAAGTCTCCGTCAAAGCCCTGACGAGGTGCCGTATTTTCGCCGTTTTCGACGGATGTGCGGCAATATCGCAACAGGCTCGGGCGTTCGTGCCACGGCAACGCCCCGCGACCTGGAAGGCCCCGACAGATTTGGTTACACCATGAGTCGACCGAGCACATGCAGGAACGGGATGGGGCCCGCGATGATTCCGAAAGCGATCGTTGTTATCCTGGCTGGACTGTCTCTCGGCGCCTGCGTGACGGCGGCAACGCCCGAGCCGGCGCCGGAAGCCAGCCTCAAGCCGCGCGATCGCGAGTTGCTCGCGAAAGCGCCCTACTCCAAGGCCTCGATCCCGGCGCCGTATCAGCGTCACATCGTCGACTATCATCGGAACGAGGCGCCGGGCACGATCCTGGTCGATTCCGATGCGCGCTTCCTCTATTTCGTCCTGCCCAACCGCAAGGCGATCCGCTACGGCGTGACGGTCGGCGAGGAGGCGCTCGCCTTCTCCGGCATCGCCAAGGTCGGCAACATGGCCGAGTGGCCGGGCTGGACCCCGACCCCGGACATCCACAAGCGGATCGAAGGCCTGCCGGCCCATGTCGAAGGCGGGCCGGCCAATCCGCTCGGCGCCCGGGCGCTGTACCTGTATGCGAACGGCAAGGACACGCTGTACCGCATCCACGGCACCAACCAGCCCGAATACATCGGCTCGGCGATCTCCTCCGGCTGCATCCGGCTGACCAACGAGGACATCATCGACCTCTACACCCGCGCCAAGGTCGGCACGCCGGTCGTCGTGCTGGCGCCCGGCTCGGGCGGCCAGTCGCCGATGAGCGGCGCCCGCGTCGCCGCGGTGGGGAACAACTGAGCGATCGTTCAGTGCGCGCCGGGCTGGGGGGCTGACGGCGCGATCTCGAAGTCCCGCGTCTCCGAGACGCGGGACTTTTTTTATGCCCGCGAGGCGTGGCCTCCGGATCGTCGAGTCTCTCGCGTCGAACGCGCCCCACCCTCCGCTCATTCCCGCGGAAGCGGGACTCCAGGGGCCGCAGCACGTCACGTCGCCCCTGGGTCCCCGCCTTCGCGGGGACGGGCGGACCTCGGGCCGGGATGAGCCGGCCCGAGTTTCAGAGAAGGCGCCCGGCCCTCACACCGTCCGCAGCCACTCCTGCGTGCGCGCCAGCGCCCGGTCGAGACGGCGGAACAGCTCGTCGATCTCCTCGGGCGTGATGATCAGGGGCGGGCAGATCGAGATCGTGTCGTTGGCGAGCGCCCGGACGATCAGCCCCTCCTCCTCGGCGAAGCGCACGCAGCGGGTGCCGACGCCCTGCTTCGCCTCGAAGCCGCGCTTCGTCGCCTTGTCGGCCACCAGCTCGATGCCGCCGACGAGGCCGAGCCCGCGGGCGTCGCCGACCAGCGGATGGTCGGCGAGCCGGCGCAGATGGCCCATGAACTGCGGCGTCTTGGCCGCGACCTTCTCGACGATCTTCTCGCGCGCGTAGATCTCGAGGGTCTTCAGCGCGACCGCCGATGCCACCGGGTGCCCCGAATAGGTGAGGCCGTGCCCGAACGTGCCGATCTTGCGGCTCTCGGTCAGCATCGCCTCGTACATGTCATCGGGGATGGTCACGGCGGCGATCGGGATGTAGGCCGACGACAGTGCCTTGGCGACCGAGAGCGAATCGGGCCGGAAGCCGAGCGTCTCGCAGCCGAACATCCGCCCCGTCCGGCCGAAGCCGCAGATCACCTCGTCGGAGATGACGTAGAGGTCGTACTTCTCGCAGACCGCCTGGATCTTCGGAAAATAGCTGGCGGGCGGGACCACGACGCCGCCCGCCCCCATCACCGGCTCGGCGATGAAGGCCGCGACCGTCTCGGGCCCCTCGGCCTCGATGAGCGCCTCCAGCTCGGCCGCGAGCCTGGTCGCGAACTCGTCCTCGCTCTCGCCGGGCAGCGCGCCACGGTAGTAGTGGGGGCAGCCGGTGCGCAGGATGCCGGGAATCGGCAGGTCGAAATCGGCGTGATTCGCGGCGAGCCCGGTGAGCGAGGCGGAGGCCACGGTGACGCCGTGATAGGCCTTGTCGCGGGCGACGATCTTCTTCCTCGAAGGCCGGCCGAGCGCGTTGTTCATGTAGCGCACCAGCTTGACCTGGGTGTCGTTGGCCTCCGAGCCGGAGTTGCAGAAGAACACCTTCGAGGTCGGCACCGGGGCGAGCGCCTTCAGGGTCTCGGCGAGCTCGATCGCCGGATCGTGGCTCTTGCCGTTGAACAGATGCGCGAAGGACAGCTTGCGCAGCTGCGCGGCCGCGGCCTCGATCAACTCCTCGTTGCCGTGGCCCAGCGACAGGCACCACAGGCCGGACATCCCTTCGATGTAGTCCTTGCCGCTCGTGTCGTAGACGAAGACGCCCTGGCCACGCTCCAGCATCAACGGACCGGTGTCGCGGTGGGTGGCGAGATTCGTGTAGGGGTGAAGAACGGTTTCGATGTCGCGGACGGCTTGGTTTCCGAATACGGTCATGGCTGAAACTTTCACGAGACAGGCAAAGGCGAGTTCCGACGCGGCACTGTAGCAGGGCCGGAGCCGGTGCGCGCGGGGGCACGTGCGGCCCGGCGCACCGTTGCCAGCCGCGACGCTTCGCTCTATCGATGCGCGCGGCGGGCCGGTTTTTGCGCGCCCGGAAAGGCTGAACGATGGCGCGCCGCCGGCTGGCCGAGGAACCGCTCTCCCGCTTCGCTGCCTGGTCGCGGCGGCTCGCCCTGTTCTCCCTCGCGGTTGTGCTGCTCGCGATCGTCATCGCGCGGGCCGACCTCCTCGATACGCTCCCGGTGCTGGCCACCCTCGGTGCCGGTCTCGCCCTCGCGGTGCTCGGCATCCTCGCCGCCTTCGTCGCCTTCGGGGTGATCTGGCAGAGCGGCGCGCGCGGCTTCGGCCACGCCGTCACGGGCCTCGCCATCGGGGCGGCGCTGATCGCCTACCCGTCCTATCTCGGCTGGAAGGCGACGAAGCTGCCGATGATCGCTGACATCACCACCGACGCGATCGACCCGCCGCGCTTCGAGGTGGTGGCGCGGCTGCGCTCGCGGCAGGCCAATCCGGTGCTCTATGCCGGCCTCTACGCGGCCGAGCAGCAGCGCGGCGCCTACCCGGACATCGAGCCGCTGATGGTCGCCGTCACCCCGGAGGCCGCCTACGAAGCCACCATGGCGCTGGTGACCAAGCGCAAGTGGCGCGTCATCAACGCCCGCCAGCCCCAGGCCGGACGGCGCGACGGCTACATCGAGGCGGTCGCCGTCACGCCGATCATGGCGTTCCGCGACGACGTGGCGATCCGCATCCGGCCGGTCGGCGCCGGCACCCGCATCGACATGCGCTCGGCCTCGCGCTACGGCCGCCTCGACTTCGGCGTCAACGCGGCGCGCATCCGCAGCCTGCTCGAGGACATCGACGACCTCACCAGCGTGGTGAAGCCGGAGCGCCCGCCGCCGAAGCCCGCCGCACCCCAGAAGGGCGGTCAGTCGGCGAGGCGATAGCTCCCCTCGACCGACGGCACGCCCTCGGTCGCGACCACGCCGCGCCCCACCAGATCCTCGAGGTGCGCCAGCACCGACAGGCCCGCCGCCCCGGCGAGCCGCGGATCGAGCCCGATATAGATGGCCCGCACCAGCGTCGGGATGTCGGCGGCGCCCTTGCGCAGCCGGCCGAGGATCGACGCCTCGCGGCCTTCGCGATGGCGGATGTACTGCACGACGAAATCCTGCGCGTCGCGCACCGCGCCGCCGTGGCCGGGCAGATAGAGCGTCTCGTCGCGCCGTGCGAGCTTCCGCAGCGACTCCATGTAGTCGCTCATCGCGCCGTCGGGCGGCGCCACCACCGAGGTCGCCCACGCCATCACGTGGTCGCCGGACAGGAGGATCCCGGTGCCGCGCAGCGCGAAGGCGACGTGATTCGCCGTGTGGCCGGGCGTCGTCACGGTCTCCACCACGAAGCCGCCGGCCTCGACCGTGTCGCCGTCGCGCAGCACCTGGTCGGGGCGGAATTCGGTGTCGTTGCTGGCGTCGAGCCGCGGGCCTTCGCCGATGTTCAGCGGCCGCGACACGCGGTGCGGACCTTCGGCGAAGGTCGGCGCGCCGGTCGCGGCCTTCACGGCGGCGGCGGCGGGCGAGTGGTCGCGATGCGTGTGGGTGACCAGGATATGGGTGACGGTCTCGCCCCGCACGGCGTCGAGCAGCGCCGCGACGTGGCGCGGGTCGTCCGGTCCCGGATCGACGATCGCCACCTTCCCGCGGCCCAGGATGTAGCTGACCGTGCCCTTCCACGTGAACGGGCTCGGATTGTCGCAGAGGACGCGGCGCACGCCCGGCGCCACCTCCTCCACCTGCCCCGGCGGCAGGTCGAAGCTCTTGTCGAACACGATGTCGTTGCTGCTCATCGGGGGTCCTGCCGCTCGGCCGCCGTCGGCCGACGGCGCCGGACGAGGTAAGCCGTCGCGGCCCGGAAGCCAAGGGCCGACTCGCACCGCGGGCTCCTGTGGCCACCAGGCCGAAGCCCGCTACCATGCGGCGACTCGCAACCCTGCCTCCCGTTCCGCCGGTGATCCATGCCCCCGAAGTCCCCCCTCCCCGCCGGCGCACTCATGGTGTTGGTCGCCGGCTTCGCGGTGCTGTTCGTCGGTGGCGGCGCGCGCTTCGCCATCGGGCTGACGCTCAAGTCCGTGGTCGACGATCTCGGCTGGGGGCGCAGCGAACTCGGGCTCGCCGTCGCCCTGTTCCAGGTGGTGTCCGCCGGCTGCATGTTCCTGGCCGGCCGCCTCTCCGACCGCGCCAATCCGCGTCTGGTGCTGGCCGGCGGGCTGCTGCTCGCCGGGCTCGGCATCGGCGCCATGAGCCTCGTCGCGGCGCCCTGGCATGCGCTCGTCCTCTACGGCGTGGTGTTCGCGGCCGGCAACGGCGCCGCCTCGCTGATCCCGGTCAGCGTGATGGTGACGCGCGCCTTCCCCGAGCGGACCGGCCTCGCCAACGCCGCCGTGACGGCCGGCATGAGCCTCGGCCAGCTGGTGATGATCGGCGTGCTCGCCGCCGTGCTGGTGGCGATCGGCTGGCGCTCGGTGTTCGTCTGGCTCGGCGCCGCGCACCTGGTGCTGCTGCCGCTGCTGCTCGGCGCAATCCGGGGCGGCGGCGATCGCGGCGAGGCGCACACGCGGCGCGCCGCGTCCGGGCTGACCATCCGCGAGGCGGCGCGCACGCGGCCGTTCTGGGCTCTGCTCGCCGTCTACGCCATCTGCGGGCTCGACGACTTCTTCGTCTCGACCCACGTGGTCGCGCTCGCCCAGGACCGCGGCCTCGACGCGTATCTGGCCGGCAACCTGCTCGCCGTGATGGGCCTCACCGCCCTGCTCGGCGTGATGGCGGCCGGCGCCTGGAGCGACCGCGCCGGGCCGCTGTGGCCGGCGGCGGCGTCCTTCGTGGCGCGGCTGGCGGTGTTCGGGCTGATCCTGGTGGACCAGTCGACCGTCTCGGTCGCGGTGTTCGGGCTGGTGTTCGGGGCGACCTTCCTGGTGACGGCGCCGCTGACCGTGGTGTTCGTCGCCACGCATTTCGGCAGCCGCCATCTCGGCGCGCTCACCGGGCTGATCACCATGGTGCACCACATCGCCGGCGGGCTCGGCGCCTGGATCGGCGCCGTCACGTTCGACCGGCTCGGCGGCTACGACGCCGCCTTCGCCCTGATGCTCGCCTCGAACGTCGTGGTGCTGGCGCTGCTGCCCCTGCTGCGGCGGCCGCAGGTGGTCTGACGCCCCAAAAAGTTTCGGATTCCGAAATACTTATCGCCTTCCGTACGATTCCGGATACGGGCGCAAAAGTGTTGGTCCTCCGTTGACACAATGCGCCTGCGGATTCTACTTTCGACCAACAACGCGAAAATAATTTCGCAATCCGAAATAGTCAAGAGGAAACCGGCCATGGCCATTCCGAACGGCACCGCGAGGACGACTCCCTCGCCGATCGGACTGCGGCGGCTCGACCCGAAGGAGGGGAAGAGCTCGGTCCAGTCGCTCGCCAAGGGATTGCGGGTGCTCGAGGCGTTCACGGCGGAAGCCGACGAGATGACGCTGAGCGAGATCGCCGCCGCGGCCGGCCTCGACGCCGGCACCACGTTCCGGATGCTCAACACCCTGGTCTCGGTCGGCTACGTCACCCGCATCCCGGAGAGCCGGCGCTTCCGCCTGTCGCTCAAGGTGCTCGACCTCGGCTTCAACGCCATCGCCCACAAGGACCTGCGCGACATCGTGCGGCCGCTGCTGCAGACGCTGGTCGACGAGGTCAGCGAGGCGGCGAGCTTCGCCGTGCTGGAGGGCGGCGACGTGCTCTACATCGAGCGGGTGCGCGCCGGATTCACCCGGCTCGGCGTCGACATCCGCATCGGCACCACGATTCCCGCCGCCGTCACATCGATCGGCCGCGCCATCCTGGCCTTCCTGCCGGAGAACCGGCTGGAGCGCGTGCTGGCGACGCCGCCGCGCCATCCGAGCCCGACCCTCAAGACGCCCGACCGCGCCACCCTCGATCCGCGGCTCGATGCGCTCCGGCGCGACGGCTACGTGCTGGAGAAGTCCGTCATCACACCCGACCTGCGCCTGCTCGCCGTTCCGGTGATCGGCGCCGACGGCTGGGCGACAGGCGCGATCAGCGTCGTCGCCCCGTGGTCCCAGTCCTCGGACGAGGACCTCAAGGCGCGCGCCCTCGAGCCGATGCTCGCCACCGCCCGCCACATCGCCCGCGCCCAGGAGGCGGTCGGCAGCACCTCGTCGCTCGTCAACGCCTGACGCCGGTCGTCGCGCTGCGTCGCCGGCCCGGCGGCCGGCGACACCTCACCCCCGGTTTCGCCACCCTCGCCTGCCCCTTCAAAAAGGAGAAACACATGTCGACCAAGAACAAGCTCGATCTCAGGGGTCTCGTCCCCGCCCCCGTGACGCCGTTCACCCGCGACGGCGCCATCGATCATGCCGCCATCAAGCGCCTCGGCTCCTGGCTCGGCAGCTTCGCGGGCGTGAAGGGTCTCGTCGTCCTCGGCCACGCCGGCGAGGGCACGTTCCTCACCGCCGACGAGCAGGCCTCGGTGATCGAGAGCTTCGTCGCGTCGACCGACGGCCGCGTCCCGGTCATCGCCGGCATCACGCTGGAGGGCACCAAGGTCGCCGGCATGGAGGCCAAGCGCGCCGTGAAGGCGGGCGCCAAGGCCGGCCTCCTCTATCCGTCGCACGGCTGGCTGCGCTTCGGCTATCAGAAGGGCGCCCCGCAGGACCGCTACAAGGCCGTCTACGAGGAGTCCGGCCTGCCGCTGATCCTGTTCCAGTATCCGGACGTGACCAAGGCGACCTACAATCTCGACACCCTGATGGAGATCGCCGCGCAGCCGGGCGTGTTCGCGATGAAGAACGGCGTGCGCAACATGCGCCGCTGGGACACCGAGATCCCGGTCATCCGCAAGGCCAATCCGGACCTGCAGGTCCTCACCTGCCACGACGAGTATCTGCTGCACACGATGTTCGACGTCGACGGCGCCCTGGTCGGCTACGGCAACATCGCCCCCGAGTTGCTGATCGCCCTCATCGAGGCCGGCAAGGCGCAGGACTACGTCAAGGCGCGCGCCCTGCACGACCGTCTCCTGCCGGTGACCAAGGCCGTCTATCACCGCGGCTCGCACATGGAGGGCACCGTGGCGCTCAAGCACGCCCTCGTCACCCGCGGCATCCTGGAGCACGCGACGGTGCGCACTCCGCTGCTGCCGCTGCAGCCGGGCGCCGACGTCGAGATCGCCGAGGCGATGAAGTCGGCCGGCCTGGTCAGCGACAAGCCCGCCGCCATCGCGGCCTGACGACGCCGGGCGCCGCCGGACGACCGGCGGCGCCGCGCTCTCTTCCGCAACGCGACAAACCCGGGCGGCCACACCGGCCGCCCGGCCCTGGAGGCTCGCGCCCTTCGCACCCCCGAACGAGCCGCCGTCGCGACAAAAGGGGTTTCCAATGTCCGTCCAAGCCTACGCGGGCGCCGCACAAGCCGCGGCCACCAAGGCCGCCGCGCCCGCGGTTTCCCCCGAAGCGGTCCAGATGCTGGTCGCCCGGATCGAGCGTCTCCCCGTCTCCCGGCGACTGATGCTGATCCGCGTCATCGTCGGCATCGCCACCTTCTTCGACGCCTACACGGTTCTGGCCATCGCCTTCGCGATGCCGGCGCTGGTCGGCGAATGGAAGTTGACGCCGTCGCAGGTCGGAATGATCATCTCGGCCGGCTATATCGGACAGCTCTTCGGCGCCGTGTTCTTCGGCTGGCTCGCCGAGAAGGTCGGCCGCCTGCACGTCCTGATGTTCACCATCATCCTGTTCGTCGCGATGGACATCGGCTGCCTGTTCGCCTGGAGCGGCATGTCGATGATGGTGTTCCGCTTCTTCCAGGGCATCGGCACGGGCGCCGAGGTTCCGGTGGCGAGCGCCTATATCAACGAGTTCATCGGCGCCAAGAAGCGCGGCCGCTTCTTCCTGCTCTACGAGGTGATCTTCCCCGTGGGCCTGATGTTCGCCGGCATGATCGGCTACTTTCTCGTGCCGATCTACGGCTGGAAGGCGATGTTCATCGTCGGGCTGGTCCCCTCGGTGCTCACCATCCCGCTCCGGTGGCTGATGCCGGAGTCGCCGCGCTGGCTCGCCTCGAAGGGCCGCATCGCCGAGGCCGAGAAGGTCGTCCAGATGCTCGAGAACGACGTCACCAAGCGAGGCGTCGCGCTGCCCGAGCCGGTGGTTCGCCCGATCGACCCGAAGGCGATGGCGAAGTCCGACTGGCGCGAGCTGTTCAGGGGCATCTACCTGAAGCGCACGCTGACCATCTGGTCGCTGTGGGTCTGCGCCTACATGATCAACAACGGCATGATCACGTGGCTTCCGACCCTCTACAAGAGCGTGTTCAAGCTGCCGCTGCAGACCGCGCTCGCCTACGGCTGGACCACCTCGGCGGTCGGCGTTCTGGCCTCCATCGCCTGCGCCCTCCTGATCGACAAGGTCGGCCGCCGGCCGTGGTACATCGCCGCCTTCTTCCTGGCGACGATTCCGCTCCTGCTGCTGTCGTTCCTCGGCGGCACCTCGGCCCTGCAGGTGCTCGTGCTGGCGACCTGCGTCTACGCGGTGCTGCAGACCATCGCCTTCTCGCTCTACCTCTACTCGGCCGAGCTCTATCCGACCCGCCTGCGGGCGATCGGCACCGGCATGGGCAGCGCCTGGCTGCGGGCGGGCTCGTCGATCGGCCCGCTGATGGTCGGCTTCCTGATGGCCGACTTCGGCATCTCCTACGTGTTCGCGGCGTTCGCCGGGGTCGCGGTGCTCGGCGGGGTGGTCACCACCCTGATGGCCATCGAGACCAAGGGCCGCGTCCTGGAAGAACTGTCTCCCTGACCTGGAGCACCTCGGCCGGCCCGCGGTTTCGGGCCGGCCACCTTCTCTCGTCTTTTCTGACTGAAGTCTCGGGCCCTCGGGCCTCGTTTCGTACCTTTTCGATGCGGCGCACCTCGTGCGCCGAAAGCGTCTCGTCAACACCGCGGCCCGCCCGGGCGGCGGTGCCGTTCACTCGGGCGCCTTGGCCGCCCTTCGCAGGAAGGACAGCACTATGATGCATCGACGTGACTTTCTCATCGCCACCGCGGCGTCTGCCGGCTCGCTGGCCGCCGCCCCCGTCCTCGCGCAGAGCGACGCGCTGCCCAAGCGCCCGATCCGCCTGATCGTGCCGTTCGCGGCCGGCGGCGGCGTCGACGTGTTCGCTCGTCTCCTCGCCGAGAAACTGAAGGAGAAGAACGGCATCACCATCGTGGTCGAGAACCGCGGCGGCGCCAACGGCTCGATCGGCGGCTCCGCCGTGCGCACCGCCGAGCCGGACGGGACCACGCTCCTGTTCTCCGCCGCCACCCATGTGATGGCCAGGCAGGTGATGAAGAGCCCGCCCTACGATCCGGTCACCGACTTCACGCCGGTCGCCCGCGTCGGCGAGGCGCCCATGCTGGTCGTGATGGCTCCCGGCCTGCCGTTCAAGACCATCGCCGAGGTGGTCGCCGACGCCCGCAAGACCCCCGACAAGTGGACCTTCGCGACCTCGGCGCTCGGCGCGCCCGGCCATCTCGCCACCGTCGCCTTCAACAAGCTCGCCGGGCTGAACCTGACCATCGCGCCCTATCGCGGCACCGCGCCGGGCCTGACCGACGTCGCCGCCGGGCACGTCCAGCTGATGATCGACCCGGTCCTCGCCCTCCTGCCGATGGCCCGCGGCGGCAACGTCAAGGCTCTGGCCGTCACGGCGGCGAAGCGCGTCGCCCTCGCCCCCGAGATCCCGACCGCGGCGGAGAGCGGCATGCCCGGCCTCGAATACGCCTCGTGGTACGGCGTGTGGGGTCCGAAGGGGATGCCGGCCGACCTGGTCGCCCGGCTGAACAAGGCCTGCAACGAGGCCGCCGTCGAGCTCGGCGCGTCCGGCCGGCTCGCCGAGCTCGGCATCGAGCCGGTCAGCGGCACGCCGGAGGCGTTCGCCGACTTCATCGCGAAGGACGTGAAGCGCAACACCGAGCTCCTGAAGTCGGTCAACTTCGAGCCGGTGTGATACCTGCCTCCGTCAGCCGCGACTCTCCTCCATCGTCATGGCCGGGCTTGTCCCGGCCATCCACGATCTTGTCCTTGCGGAGCTTTCAGTTCGCGGATGCCCGCGACGAGCGCGGGCATGATGGTCTCCAGGGCCGAAGATCTCGGATGATCCGTTATCGTCCGGGGCACGGACCGAAAGGTCAGCGAGCCCGGACTCCATGCTCGCAGACAGAGGTCATGGACTCCGGAAGCCGAGCTCCGCCCGGCTTCCGGAGTAGCGGATGTCTCACCTCAATGGATCTCCGGCTCGCCTGTCGGGGCCGTGCCGGTGAGGAAATCGAAGTCGCAGCCCTCGTCGGCCTGGCCGACATGGGCCGAGTACATCGCCCCCCAGCCGCGCTCGTAGCGGGGCGGCGGCGGCGTCCAGGCGGCGCGGCGGCGGGCCAGCTCCTCCTCGCCGACATGGAGATGGATCGAGCGCCCGTCGGCGTCGATCTCGATGCGGTCGCCGGTCTCGACCAGCGCCAGCGGGCCGCCGACGAAGCTCTCCGGCGAGACGTGCAGGATGCAGGCGCCGTAGCTGGTGCCGCTCATCCGGCCGTCCGAGACCCGCACCATGTCGCGCACGCCGGCGCGCAGGAGCTTCTTGGGGATCGGCAGCATGCCCCACTCCGGCATGCCGGGGCCCCCCTTGGGGCCGGCGTTCTTGAGCACCAGCACATGGTCGGGCGTGACGTCGAGGTCGTCACGGTCGACCGCGGCCGCCATCGCGTCGTAGCTCTCGAAGGCGAGCGCCGGGCCGCAGTGCTTCAGGAGGCGCGGATCGGCGGCCGGCGGCTTCATCACGCAGCCGCGCGGCGCCAGATTGCCGGTCAGCACCGCGGTGGCGCCGGCCCGCGACACCGGGTCGGCGAGCGTCCGGATGATGTCGGGCCGGTGCACGCGGGCCCCGTGCAGTGCCTCGCCGAGCGGCTGTCCCGACACACCGACGCAGGAGAGGTCTAGCGCCTCGCGCAGCTCGCCCATCAGCGCCTTCAGGCCGCCGGCGTAGTAGAAATCCTCCATCAGCCACTGGCCGGACGGGCGGACATTGGCCAGCACCGGGATCTCGCGCGAGATCGCGTCGAATCGGGCCATGTCGATGGTGAGGCCGGCGCGGCGTGCCATCGCGACCAGATGGATGATGGCGTTGGTCGAGCCGCCCATCGCCATGTGCACCCGGATGGCGTTGTCGAACGCCGCCGGCGAGAGAATCCGGGCCGGCGTCAGGTCCTCCCACACCATGTCGACGATGCGCCGCCCGGACGCCGCCGCCATGCGCGAATGCGAGGCGTCGACGGCCGGGATCGACGAGGCGCCGGGCAGGCAGAAGCCGAGCGCCTCGGCGATCGCCATCATGGTGGCGGCCGTGCCCATCACCATGCAGGTGCCGTAGGAGCGTGCGATGCCGCCCTCGATCTCGGTCCATTCGGCGTCGCTGATGTTGCCGGCGCGCTTCTCGTCCCAGTACTTCCAGGCGTCCGAGCCGGAGCCGAGCGTGGCGTCGCGCCAGTGGCCGCGCAGCATCGGTCCGGCCGGCACGTAGATGGCGGGCAGGCCCATGCTGATGGCGCCCATCAGGAGGCCCGGGGTGGTCTTGTCGCAGCCGCCCATCAGCACGACGCCGTCGATCGGATGGCTGCGCTCGAGCTCCTCGGTCTCCATGGCGAGGAAGTTGCGGTAGAGCATCGCCGACGGCTTGACGATCGGCTCGGCGAGCGACATCGCCGGCAGCTCGAGCGGCAGGCCGCCGGCCTGCAGCACGCCGCGCTTCACGTCCTCGGCGCGGGCGCGCAGATGGCCGTGGCAGGGATTGATGTCGCTCCAGGTGTTGACGATGCCGATCACCGGCTTGCCGGCCCAGTCGGCGGCGTCGTAGCCGAGCTGGCGCAGCCGCGAGCGGTGACCGAAGGAGCGGAGGTCGGACACGCCGAACCAGCGGTGGCTGCGCAGCGTCTCGGGAGTCTTGCGACGGGTCGTCATCACATCACGTAGCGTTTGCCGACCACCGACGGTGCGACGACGCCGTCGCCGAACGCGTTGGTCAGGGCGTTGACGGCACGCCAGCCGGTGCAATGGCCGGCGGCGACGATCTTCAGGTCGAACTGGCGCAGGGCGGCGACCGTGTCCGGGATGATCGCCTCGGTCGCACCGGAGAGATGCAGTCCGCCGAGCACGCCGAACACCGGCACGCCCGGATGGCAGTCGCGCGCATGCAGCAGCACGTTGACGATGCCGGCATGCGAGCAGGCCGAGAACACGAACAGGCCCTTGCCGGCGACGTGCACGGCGAGGAAGCGCTCGTCCATGATCCACGGATCGGGCTCCCAGCCCTGCCCGTCCTCGGTGCGCCGGTGCTGGCCCGGCAGCCCCTTCTCGAACGGCGTGACGCGCGGGATCTCGCCGGACAGGAAGAACATGTCGTCGAGAAAGACCTGCGGCGCGGTGGTGTTGACCACGGTCGCGCCGTGCTCGGTCAGGCCTTCGACGCTCGGGATGTCGTCCATCAGCCGCATGCTGCCGTTCGGCAGCTTCATGCCGCGCGAGCGGAACATGCCGGGATGCGTGTAGAACGGCACCGGCCGGCCGCCGTTGCGGGCTCGGACCAGGCCGAGCGCCGTCACCATGCCGCCGGCGTGGTCCCAGTGGCCGTGCGACAGCACCATGGCCTCGACCGCGCCGAGATCGGCGCCGAGCCGCAGCGCGTTGCGCTCGAAGGCATAGGGCTCCGGCCCGGCGTCGAACAGCACGGTCCGGGCGTGGTCGCCGCGCCGCGCCGTGATCAGGCAGGACAGGCCGTGCGCCGCGCAGCACAGGCAGTCGGCGGTGAGCGGCGAGCCGCGCCGCAGCAGATAGGGCCACTCGGCTTCGGCGTAGCGCGGCACGGTGGACAGGCTGTCCACCGCATTGTCGACCAGGATCTGGACCTCGAGGGAATCGACGGGAGCCAGCATGGCGGCGCGCTCCTTTCGCGGCGACGCGCGGGCGGGAGAGTCGAGAACCGACGGCCGGGAGCCTAGCTCAGGCTCGGGCATCGGCGAAGGGCAGAAGACCGGCGCGCCGGACAGGGCGGCCCTGCGGCAGGGCGCACGTCGCCGGCGGATACGGAGGGCGGGACCGGGCCCGGCGGGAGGAGCGGGGCGGGAGGAGCGCGGCGAGGGAGGCGGAGGCGGCGCCGTCGTGACGGCGCCGCGGGGTGCGGTCCGGGGTGGGCGGCGCGTCGCCGGCCGCCCCGGCGGTGCTCAGTCGACGCTGATGCCGGAGAAGCGGACCACCTTCTCCCACTTCTCGGTCTCGGACTTCATCACCTTGCCGAAGTCCTCCGGCGAGCCGATCATCGGAGCGCCGCCCAGCTCGGCGAGCCGCGCCTTCACCTTGGGATCGGCCAGCGCCTTGTTCACGGCGGCGTTGAGCTTGGCGATGATGGCCGGCGGCGTGCCCTTGGGGACGCCGAAGCCGAACCACGCGCTCGCCTCGTAGCCCGGCACGGTGGCGCCGACGGTCGGCACGCCGGGCAGCTGCTCGGACGGCTCCTCGGTGGTCACGGCCAGGGCGCGCAGCTTGCCGGCGCGGATGTGGGCGATCGACGAGGGCAGATTGTCGAAGATCACGTCGACCGTGCCGGCGATCAGGTCGGTGAGGGCCGGCCCCGCGCCACGATACGGCACGTGGGTCATCTTGATGCCGGTCATCGCCATCAGCATCTCGCCGGACAGATGCACCGAGGTGCCGTGGCCGGACGAGGCCATGTTGACCTTGCCGGGATTGGCCTTGGCGTACTCGATGAACTCGGCGACCGTCTTGGCCGGGAAGTTCGGATTCACCTCCATCACGTTCGGCACCCGCACGATGCCGGCGACCGGCGCGATGTCGCGCAGGACGTTGAAGGAGAGCTTCTTGTAGAGCGTCGCGTTGATGCCGTTGGCCGGGTTGACGAGCAGCATCGTGTAGCCGTCCGGCGCCGAGTTCACCACCATCTCGGTGCCGATGTTGTTGCCGGCCCCCGGCTTGTTCTCGACGATGAACTGCTGCCCGAGCGTCTCCGAAAGATGCTGGCCGACGATGCGGGCCAGGATGTCGGTGGTGCCGGCGGGCGGATACGACACCACGATGCGCACCGGCCGGTTGGGATAATCCGCCGCGTCGTCGGCGACCGCCGTGCCGCCGAACGCGAGGCTCGCGACCACGCCCGCCGTCACCGCGAGCGCCGCCAGACCCGAGCCGAAACTTCCGAGAACCCGCATTGCATTCCTCCTGTGCGGCGCCGCGGCGCCATGTCCACCGAAGGCCGATTGTCCCGGCTCTGTTGTTGATCGACGCCGCAATCGTAGGCGGCACACGCTTCCGTCGACAACCCTTCCTTCGTCGAAGCGTGAACGAGCCGTCACGACCGCCGCTGCGATTGTCACGGCCCACGCTCACGCCCGATCACGATCACGCCCGTGTCGTACCGGCACCCGGTCGACCGCCGACAGCCGACCCTCGGTCCGCTCCGGCTCAGTCGACCGACGCGCCGGAGAACTGCACGGCCTTGCCCCACTTCGCGGTCTCGTCCTCGATCACCTTCTGGAACTCGGCCGGCGAGGTCTTCAGCGGAATGCCGCCGAGCTCGAGCAGGCGGCTCTTCAGCTTGGGGTCGTCGAGCGAGTCGTTGACCGCCTTGTTGAGCTTGTCGACGATCTCCTTCGGCGCCGCCTTCTGGATGCCCATGCCGAAGATGCCGCTCGCCTCGTAGCCCGGCACGGTCTCCGCGACGGTCGGGACGTCCGGCAGCATGTCGGAGCGCACCGCCGTGGTGACGGCGAGCGCCCGCAGCCGCCCCGCCTTGATGTGCTCGATGGCCGAAGGCAGGTTGTCGAACATGACATGCACCTGACCGCCGAGCAGATCCGTGACGGCGGGGGCCGAGCCGCGATACGGCACGTGGGTCATCTTGGCGCCGGTCATCGCCATGAACAGCTCGCCCGACAGATGGATCGAGGTGCCGTTGCCCGACGAGGCGAGGTTCACCTTGCCGGGATTGGCCTTCACCCAGTCGATGAACTCCTGCACGGTCTTGGCCGGCACCGAGGGGTTCACCACCATCACGTTGGGCACCCGGATGATGCCGGCGACGCCCTGCATGTCGCGCACGAAGTCGAACGACAGCTTCTTGTAGAGCGTGGCGTTGATGGTGTTGGCCGGATTGACGAAGAACAGCGTGTAGCCGTCCGGCGTCGCGTTCACGGCGAGCTCGGTGCCGATATTGTTGCCGGCGCCGGCCCGGTTCTCGACGACGATCTGCTGGCCGAGCCGATCCGACACCGCCTGCCCGACCAGCCGGGCCGTGATGTCGGTGGCGCCGCCCGGCGGATAGGAGACGATCCAGCGCACCGGCCGGACCGGATAGTCGAGCGCGGCCGAGGCCGCGGCGAGACCGGCGAGCGTGGCGCCCGCGGCGAGCCCGGCGGCGAGCAGAATGGACGCACGTCGAGACAGGATGGAGGACGATTTGCGGATCATGGACGCTCCCTCGACGCCGCGGTCCGTCGTCAGGACGGCCGGGCGTTCGTGTTGTTTGATGAGGGAGCTTATGCGCGTCCGCCGACGGCCGGCAAGACCCGCCTTTCGTCGGGGTGGAGCGGACGCGAAAAAGGCCGCCGCGGACGGAGCCGCGGCGGCCTCATGCACGATCGAGAATGTTTCGGCGTGTGTCGCCGGGCGCACGCTGCGCCGTCAGGCGACGACCTCCGGCGCGGCGAGCGCGTGCTGCAGGCTCTTGGCGTCGAGGAACACGGCCTGGCAGCCGGCGTCGAGGAGGTCGGCGCGGGCGAACAGGCCGCTCAGCATGCCGACGGAGCGCATGCGCGCCGCGTGCCCCGCCTCGGCGTCGAACGGGCTCGCACCGACCAGCAGGGCGTCGCCCGGCTGGCGGATGCCGAGCCGGTCGAGCGCACCGGCGAGCAGATCGGGATGCGGCATGCCGCGGGCGACGTCGTCGCCCGACACCACCACCTGCACCGGCAGGGCGTCGTCGAGGCCGAGCAGCGCGCGGTACTGCGCGAGCTCCTCGCCGCGGGCCGTGGTCACCAGCGCAACCTTGGCGCCGCGCGAGACGAGATCGCCGATCAGCTCGCGTACGCCCGGGAACGGACGCAGCAGCGGCACCACCTCGGCGGCCCAGCGCGTGCGGTACTTCGCGAGGATGAACTCCTTGGTCTCCGGCGACTCGTCCGCGGGCAGGAGTCGGTCGAGCAGGCCTTCCGGATCCAGGCCGTGATAGCGATGCACGTCGGCTGTGCGGAACGTGAAGCCGAACTCGGCGAGCGTCTGCAGCCAGCAGTTCACCGATGGCAGCACCGTATCGATCACGGCGCCTTCGACGACGAAAACGTAAGCCTTGGCCTCGGCGAGCGATCCGCCGGCGCGCGAGCGCACCGCGAGATGCCGAACCGCCGGCCGCCTCGGCTCCACCGTCTGGTTGGTCTTGTTGGCGGCGTTCATCCAGCCGCGTCGACGAATCCTGCGCGCAACAGCCATGCGTCCCTCGTCCGCTCCCCCGCCCTGAAGATTGGTGAGTTCACTGGCGATGCGGAGAGCGGAACCCCGCACGTTCGACCCGGCGACACTCCTGCATAGAACGAGTTGGCCGCGGCCGGGTTCCGGCCGGATCCGAGTATTTTCCCCTAGGCGGAACGCCGCCCATTGAATTCACTCGAGTTTTCACCCGGCGCTGCGCAGTCCAGTACCGCCGCGCCCTGCAGCCGCCCGGCCCGCAGGTCGGCGAGCGCGTCGTCGGCGCGGGCCAGCGGATACAGCGTCACCTCGGTCGCGAGGGTCACGCTCGGCAGCACGCCGAAGAACTCGCGCGCGTCGGCGCGGGTGAGATTGGCGACCGAGACGAGCTGGCGCTCCTCCCACAGCAGCGCATAGGGGAAGGTCGGGATGTCCGACATGTGGATGCCGGCGCAGACGACGCGCCCGCCCTTTCGCACGGCCGCGAGCGCGGCCGGCACCAGCGCCCCGACCGGCGCGAAGATGATGGCGGCGTCGAGCGGCTCCGGCGGCGCCTCGTCGGCGGCCCCGGCCCAGGCCGCGCCGAGCGACCGGGCGAAGGCCTGCGAGGCGTCGTCGCCGCGGCGCGTGAAGGCGAGGACGCGCCGTCCCTGCTGGACCGCGACCTGGGTCAGAATGTGAGCGGCGGCGCCGAACCCGTACAGGCCGAGCACCCTCCCCTCGCCCGCCATCCGATAGCTGCGCCAGCCGATCAGGCCGGCGCACAGCAGCGGCGCGATCGCCGCGTCGTCCATCCCGTCCGGCAGCGGGAAGCAGAAGCGATGATCGGCGACCGCATGCGTGGCGTAGCCGCCGTCGCGCGTGTAGCCGGTGAAGCGCGGCGCGTCGCACAGGTTCTCGCGGCCATCGCGGCAGTACGGGCAGGTGCCGCAGGTCGAGCCGAGCCACGGCACGCCGATGCGCTGCCCGGAATGGAAGCCGGTGACGCCGTCGCCGACCGCCAGCACGCGGCCGACGATCTCGTGGCCCGGCACCACCGGCAGGACGGGATGGGTCAGCTCGCCGTCGACGACATGGAGATCGGTGCGGCAGACGCCGCAGGCCGAGACCGCGAGCAGCACCTCGCCGGGACCGGGCCGCGGGACGGCGCGCTCGCGCAGCACCAGCGGCGTGCCCGGCCGCTCCAGCACCATGGCGCGCATGATCTCGGCGCGCCGGCCCTCGCCCGACGTGAGATCGCCCGACGTGAGATCGTCCGGCATGACCGCCTCCGGATCCCGTCCGAGGGCGGCATTATAGCGCGTTGGAGACCGCTCCGGCGCCCTTTTCCTCGGTGGCGACGTCGCGAGTGCCGTGGGGGCCCCTCCCGTCGCCGCGAAGCGACGACGGGAGGGGGTGAGCCCGAACGCGGAGTCGCCGGTCCGAGCCGGACCGGCTCAGTTCGTGCCGCCGATGCCGGCGTCGCGCAGGACCTTGGCGTAGAACTCGGTCTCACGGGCGAGCTGCTTGTCCAGCGCGTCCGGCGTGCCGGGCGAGGCGACGGCGCCGAGCGTGTCGAGCCTCTCGACCACGTCCGGCATCGCGAGCACCTTGCCGATGTCGGCGCTCACCTTGGCGACGATCGCCTTGGGGGTGCCGGCCGGGGCCAGCACGGCGAACCACGAGTCGTAGTCGTAGGACGGCACCGCCTCCTTGACGGTGGCGACCTCCGGCAGCTTGCGGCTGCGGCTGTTGGAGTTGATTGCGATCATCCGCACCTTGCCGGCGGCGGCGAGCTCCTGGGCGTTGGGGATCGGCGCGAAATAGAGCTGCGCGTCGTTGCGCACCACCGCCGTGACGGCGTCCGGCACGCCCTTGTAGGGCACGTGCACGATGTTGACGCCGGCGCCCTGGCGCATCAGCTCGGAGCCGAGGAACGAGGTCGAGGCGACGCCGGCCGACGAGAAGTTCAGCTTGCCGGGCTTCTCCTTGGCCATGGCGAGGAACTCGGGCAGCGACTTCACCCCGAGCTCCGGCGGCACGATCGCCACCAGCGGCACCGAGGCGACCTTGCTGACGCCGGCGAAGTCCTTCACCGGGTCGAACTGGATGTTCTTGTTGACCGTGCCGGCGACCGTGTGGCCGTTCGACGTGAGCATCAGCGTGTAGCCGTCCGGCTGCGACTTGGCGGCCGCCGTGGTGCCGGTCAGGCCCGGGCGGTTCTCGACGATCACCTGCTGCTTCCACATCTCGCCGAGCTTGTCGGCCAGGATGCGCGCGAGATTGTCGGTGATGCTGCCGGCCCCGAACGGCACGACGATCTTCACCAGCTGGCTCGGATAGGCGCCGGCATCCGACCCGGAGGACTGGGCGAAGCCGGGCAGGCCGAGCGCCAGAAGGGCGGCACCGGCCGCGATGGTGGTCTTCACTGCTCGCATTGCGTTCTCTCCCTGGGCGCGCCGGTGCGGGTGCGACCGCCCGGCGTGTTCTTGTGATGGATGGTGCGGAACGGGACCGGTCGAGCCGGCGGAGAACCGCCGGGGATGCGGTTCTGCGGCGGCGCGGCGGCGGGTCGCGGGCGTCAGCGGGGGCCGGCGCCGCCCTCGTGCAGACGCGCGGTCGCGCCCGGGACGTGCAGGCGCGCGATCGTGCGCGGCAGGTCGATGTCGGGCGCGGGTGGCGTGGACGCGATCGTTCTCGGCAGCATGTGTTTCAACTCCCTGATCTCTGCGGCAGGTCCGCGTGGCGCTCCGGTGGGAGCCGCGGCCGGCTTCTGATTGTGACCGGTCGGTTTTTGATTGATCGGCGATCGTGATGGGTGGACGGCGGTGGGTGGACGCGGTCGCCGGCGCGGCGACGTCGGGGCTCCTCCTTCACGATGCGATCGGACGGGTCGGAGAGGCCGATCGCACGTCTGCGTCGCGATGCGTGTCGTGGCTGTCGTTCGAAGTAGCGGGTGACCGCCACCACTAAAGCACAAAGGTCGCATGCCGCAAATCCGGCACCGATGGTCGCGCTGCGGCGAAATGGCCGCGCGGCGCCGCGGCGCGGTTGGAATTCGGAGCCCATCGGGATTACATGGCGCTCGCAGACATCGAGGACCTTCATGCGCACCGAACAAGCCCGCCCGATCCGCCTCTCGGACTATCGTGCTCCCGACTGGCTGGTCGACACGGTCCATCTCGATGTTGCGTTGCACCCGACGCGCACGCGGGTGAAGGCCCGTCTGGCGCTGCGGCCGAACCCGCAGGCCGCGGGTCCCGCCCCGCTGGTGCTCGACGGCGACGAGCTGACGCCGCTGTCGGTCGGCGTCGACGGCGTCGCGCTGCCGGAGAGCGCGTATGCCGCGACACCGGACGGTCTCACCATACCGCAGCCGCCGGCCGGCCCGTTCGTGCTGGAGGTCGAGACCGAGATCGACCCGTCGGCCAACACCAAGCTGATGGGGCTCTACCGGTCGAGCGGCAACTACTGCACCCAGTGCGAGGCCGAAGGCTTCCGGCGCATCACCTATTTCCCCGACCGGCCCGACGTGATGGCCGTCTACACGACCCGCATCGAGGCCGACCGCGACGAGGCGCCGGTGCTGCTCGGCAACGGCAACCCGGTCGAGCGCGGCGAGGTGCCCGGCACCAACCGGCACTACGCGGTCTGGCACGACCCCTTCCCGAAGCCCTGTTATCTGTTCGCGCTGGTCGGCGGGCGCCTCGCGGCGCGCCGCACCGGCTTCACCACCATGTCGGGCCGCGCGGTCGAGCTCGCCGTCTATGTCGAGCCCGGCAAGGAGGATCGCGCCGGCTACGCGCTCGAGGCGCTCGAGCGGTCGATGCGGTGGGACGAGCAGGCGTTCGGCCGCGAGTACGACCTCGACGTCTTCAACATCGTCGCCGTGGCCGACTTCAACATGGGAGCGATGGAGAACAAGGGCCTCAACATCTTCAACGACAAGTACGTCCTCGCCTCGCCCGAGACCGCGACCGACGCCGACTTCGCCCATATCGAAGCGGTGATCGCGCACGAGTACTTCCACAACTGGACCGGGAACCGGATCACCTGCCGCGACTGGTTCCAGCTCTGTCTCAAGGAGGGGCTCACCGTCTTCCGCGACCAGGAGTTCTCCTCCGACATGCGCTCCCGGCCGGTGAAGCGCATCGCCGACGTGCGGGTGCTGCGCGGCCATCAGTTCGTCGAGGACGCGGGGCCGCTCGCCCATCCGGTGCGGCCGGAGACGTATCGCGAGATCAACAACTTCTACACGGCGACCGTCTACGAGAAGGGCGCCGAGGTGGTGCGCATGCTGAAGACCCTGCTCGGACCGGACAGGTTCCGGGCCGGCATGGATCTCTACTTCGCCCGCCACGACGGGCGCGCCGCCACCATCGAGGAGTTCGTCGCCTGCTTCGCCGAGGCGGGCGGCGCCGACCTGACCCAGTTCATGCTCTGGTACGCCCAGGCCGGCACGCCGGAGCTCGCGGTGACCCGCCGCTACGACGCCCAGGCCGGCACGCTCAGCCTCGACATCGCCCAGGTGGTGCCGCCGACCCCGGGCCAGCCGACCAAGTCGCCGATGGTGATCCCGCTGGTGCTGGGTCTCGTCGGGCCGGACGGGGCCGACGTGCCGCCGGTGCTCCGCGGACACGGCCCCGTGGAGCGCGGCGTTCTCGTCCTGACCAGGCCGGCCGAGACCTTCGTGCTCGAGGGTCTCCCCGGGCGGGTCGTGCCGTCGCTCAACCGCGGCTTCTCGGCGCCGGTGAAGATCAAGGCCGACCTCGGCAGCGACGACCTGCGCTTCCTCGCCACCCACGACTCCGACCCGTTCAACCGCTGGCAGGCGGTGCAGACGCTCGCCTCCGAGATCCTGATCGGCAACGTCGCGGTGATCCGGGCCGGCGGCGGCGTGCGCCACGATGGCGGGCTCGTCCACGCCCTGGCCGCGGTGCTGGCCGACGAGCGGCTGGAGCCGGCCTTCGTGGCGCAGGTGCTGTCGATCCCGTCGGAAGGCGACATCGCCCGCGACATCGGCCGCGACGTCGATCCGGAGGCGATCTGGCTGGCCCGCCACGCCCTGCGCCGGGCGATCGGCAACGACCTCGCCCCGACGCTGCGGGTCCTCTACGACCGGCTGCGCGACGACGCCCCCTACTCGCCCGACGCGGCGAGCGCCGGCCGGCGGTCGCTGCGCAACGTGTGCCTCGACCTCCTCGCCGCGCCCGGCCATCCGGGCGCCATCGGGCTCGCCGCCGCCCAGTATGCCGAGGCCGACAACATGACCGACCGCATGGCGGCGCTCGGCACCCTCAGCCTGCACGACACGGCCGAGCGCGAGGAGGCGCTCGCCGATTTCGCCGACCGCTTCCGCGAGGACCCGCTCGTCATCGACAAGTGGTTCGCGCTGCAGGCCATGATCCCGGACGCGGGAACGCTCGCCCGGGTGCAGCGGCTGACCGCCCACCCCGCCTTCTCGCTCGGCAACCCGAACCGAGTGCGCGCCCTGCTCGGCTCCTTCGCCCAGGCGAACCACACCCAGTTCAACCGCGCCGACGGGGCCGGCTACGACTTCGTCGCCGAGATGGTGACGACGCTCGACGGCCGCAATCCGCAGGTCGCGGCGCGCCTGATGACGGCGTTCCGGAGCTGGCGGGCGCTCGAGCCGGGGCGCCGCGACAAGGCGCGCGCCACGCTCGAGCGGGTGGCGGCGAGGCCGTCGCTGTCGCGCGATCTGGCCGACATCGTCGAGCGTTCGCTCGGCGAGCGCTGAGCGGCGCGCGCCGCCGCGCCTGAAGCCGTCGTCGGCGGCCGGTCGGGCGCGCTCCGGCGACCGACTATCAGATTCCAAAGACTCGGGTTTTTCTCGGTCGAGAAAAATGTGGCCGAAATCGATTCGGTGACTCTCGACAAATCGTTAATATTCGATTCCAATGCCGCCGTTCGGGGAGATGCGGCACATCCTTCCGACCAACTCAGGACTGAATCCGAACGGAGGCTGGCGATGGCGCCCGCTCACGGCGCGAGCGCGTCGGCGAGTACCGATTCCATCAAGGCGTTGGCGCAGTCCGTCGCCAAGCCGACGTATCGTCGGCTCCTGGTGGCCGAGCCCGTCCTGCGACGTGCGGTTCCGGTTCTCATCCTGGTCTTCCTGATCACGATCGCTACCGGCGCGGCCGTGCAGATCCGCGACAATCATCGTCACGCCGTCGCCGCCGCGGCTTCGGAGCTCGAGGTGCTCGCGGCGCTGCTCGCCGAGCGGCTCGATCGCGTCGCCCGCACGACGGCGCCGGGTCGCCTGCAGGACGAGGTGACGGCGCTGATCGGCACCGACCCGGCGCTGCGCGACCGCGACGTCTTCGTCGGCAACGCGGCCGGGGTGGTGATCGCCTCGACCCCGCCGGAGCGCGGCCGCGGCCGCCGTCTCGCCGATCTCGCCACCCCGATCGCCGGCGCGGCACCGCTCGGCCACCGCGCCAGCGTCGTCGAGAGCGAGCTCGCCGAGGGTGGCACCGGCCTGGTGACGGTGCGCGACCTGCCGGCCCCGCTCGGCCGGGTACTGGTGATCATCCCGTCGTCGACCGCCACGGCGGCGTGGCGGTCCGACGCGGCGATGACCGTCACGCTGTCGGCGACCACCGGCTTCGTCGTGCTGATCCTCGGCTTCGCCTTCCACTGGCAGGCGGTGCGGGCCCGCGAAGCCGACCTGATCCACGACACGGTGCGCCACCGCATCGACACCGCCCTCAACCGCGGCCGCTGCGGCCTGTGGGACTGGGACCTCGCCTCGGGCCGGATCTTCTGGTCGCACTCGATGTTCGCGATCCTCGGCATCGAGTCCCGCGACGAGCTGCTGGAGTTCGAGGATCTCGAGGCGCTGGTCAATTCGCAGGACGTCGACCTCGCCGGTCTCGCGACCCAGATCGCCGACGGCCAGACCCGCGCGATCGATCGCGCCTTCCGCATGCGCCACGCGCGCGGCGACTGGGTGTGGCTGCGCGTGCGCTGCGAGATCATCCGCCAGGACGGCGGCGTGCATCTGATCGGGATCGCGGTCGACATCACCGAGCAGAAGAGCCTGGTCGAGAAGACGGTCGCCGCGGATCTGAGGTTGCGCGACGCGATCGAGACGGTGCCCGAGGCCTTCGTGCTGTGGGACGCCGAGAACCGCCTGGTGATGTGCAACTCCAACTTCCAGGAGCTGTACAACCTCTCCGACTCCGCCGTCGTCGCCGGCACCTCCTACGAGGCGGTGCTCGCCGCCGGCAGCCAGCACGTTGTGCGCACCATCGTGGCCGAGAACGGCGCCGCCGCGGCGGGCGGCCGCACCTTCGAGGCCCAGCTCGACGACGGCCGCTGGCTGCAGATCAGCGAGCGGCGCACCAAGGACGGCGGCTACGTCTCGGTCGGCACCGACATCACAAAGATCAAGCGCCACGAGGAGAAGCTGATCGAGAGCGAGCGCCGCCTGATGGCGACGATCAGCGACCTGCGCAACTCGCAGCAGGCGCTGCAGAGCCAGGCGCGCCAGCTCTCCGAGCTCGCCGAGAAATACGCCGTCGAGAAGACCCGGGCCGAGGACGCCAACCAGGCCAAGTCGAAGTTCCTCGCCAACATGAGCCACGAGCTGCGCACGCCGCTCAACGCCATCATTGGCTTCTCGGAGATCATGGAGGCGCGGCTGTTCGGGCCGCTCGGCGTCGACCGCTACGACGAGTACTGCCGCGACATCCGCGAGAGCGGCCAGTACCTGCTCGACGTCATCAACGACATCCTCGACATGTCGCGCATCGAGGCCGGCCGGCTGCGCCTCGACTTCGAGACGGTCGAGGTCGACCGCATCCTCGGCGAGGCGATCCGGGTTGTGGCGAAGCGGGCCCGGGACAAGTCGCTCACCGTCACGTCGCGCATCGCGCCGGAGATCGGCCTCGTCGCCGACCGCCGCGCCGTCAAGCAGGTGGTGCTGAATCTCCTCTCCAACGCGGTGAAGTTCACCCCGGACGGCGGCGAGGTGCGGGTGCACGGGCGCCGCAGCGGCGACAGCATCGTCATCGCCATCGCCGACACCGGCATCGGCATCACCCGACAGGCGCTGGCCCGACTCGGCCGCCCGTTCGAGCAGGTCGAGGACCAGTTCACCAAGAGCCACCAGGGCTCGGGTCTCGGCCTCGCCATCTCGAAGTCGCTGGTCGAGCTGCACCACGGCAGCATGCGGCTGCGCTCGACCCCGAACAAGGGCACGATCGTGGTGGTGCGCCTGCCGATCGAGGCGACCCGCGAGCAGGCCACCCGCATCGGCGAGCTGCAGGCGGCCGCCCGGCGCTTCGATGCCGCCCTGGCCGGCGCCGACCTCGACGGCGCCGCCGTCCGCCCCTGCGCGTGAGGAGCGGACAGCCTAACGGCGCACCCGCAGGCGCCAGGCCATCCAGTCGATCGGCTCGGGCTCGCTCGCGACCACCGTGATCGCATCGGGTGCGAGACGATCGGTGAAGAGCATCAGGTTCGCGCAGGACCATCGGGCGCTCGGCGCCACCAGACCGTCGAAACCGAGGAAATGGGCCGCATCGGCGATGTCCTGCGTTCGTCCGTAGTCGCGCTCCCCCCAGCGATCGACATCGACACCGAGGCGGGCGCGCATCGCCATGTCGGCGATGTGCAACGTTCGGACTCCCGTAATTCGCAGCCGATGCGCGAACCAACGCGGCCTGGACGGAAAGACCGGCTGCGACGACAGCAGCGCGTGGATCTCGGCCCCGGCGCCGTCACGGTCCAAAGCCGTATAGAGAACCTCGAACCGTCCGTTGCACCACCGACTGAGCGAGGCGCCGCCGAGGCACGGGTCCCGCCCTTCGCGGACGATCCGCCACGTCTCGCCCTCGAACGGCTCGCGCGCCAGCGCGTCGACCGCGTCGAGAAGCTCGAGGTCGCGGGCCCGGCGGAGATCGTCGGGCATCAGGTGAAGGCGCCCTGGTCCAGCGCCTCTATGATCGCCAGAACATCCTCGGTCCGGCCGGAATGAATCAGGTCGATGGCCCGCTCGCCGCCGAGCATCGGATGCCGCGCATGGAGCCAGAGCCGCGTCTCGTCCGGCGTGTAGAGCTCGGCGAGCCGGTCGACGACATAACGCAGCTCGGCCATCACGGTCTGGGTGCGCAAGTCCGGCATCGCCTTGCCGCTCGCCCAGCGCGACACCGTCGCGGGAGAGACTGCGACGATGTTGGCGATGTCCTTGCCCTGCAGGCCACCACCTTCTCGAAGTCGATCGAGGATCCGGCTCACGGCCGTGGACATCACCACGCCTCCAGCACATCGCACATCGATTTCAAATCATCATCCAATTGAAATCGATATGCAACCGCCGGCCGGCCGCGATGCTACGGCTCCTCCCCGAGGATCCGCACGAAGCTGGCGCGGACCCGCTCCTGGGTCTCGGCGAGGTGGGCCTCCAGGGTCGGGAAATCGGGCACGTCGGCGGCGCGGGTGAGCAGCGCGAGCAGGCCGGCGCCGGCCTTCTCCGGGACGAACGGTCCCGGCAGGCACAGCCGCAGCACGTGGGTCAGGTCGTGATAGAGACGCGCCGCCGGGCGCAGCACCTCGGCGTCCTCGACCGCGAGGAGCCCGTGCCGGGCCGCCTTCTCCAGCACCCGGATGGTCGAGGTGTCGAGGATGGCCGGCGTCTTGGCGGCGTGGACGAGCTGCAGGTACTGGGCGACGAACTCGATGTCGACCAGGCCGCCGGCGACGTATTTCAGGTTCCAGCGCTCGCTGTCGCCCTTCTCGGTCGCGATGGCGCGGCGCATCTCGACGACGTCGCCCGCGATGGTCTTCGCGTCGCGCGGCACGCACAGGACCGCCCGGATCGCCTGCTCGACGGCGCGGGCGAAGGCGGGCGACGCCGAGACGACGCGGGCCCGCGTCAGCGCCAGGTGCTCCCAGGTCCACGCCTCGCTGCGCTGATACTCGCGGAAGGCGGCGAGCGAGGTGGCGACCGGGCCGGAGCGGCCGGACGGCCGCAGCCGCATGTCGACCTCGTAGAGGCGGCCATGATTGGTCTGGGTGGTCAGCGCGTTGATCAGCCGCTGGGTGAAGCGGGCCCAGTACTGGCTGCCGTAGAGCGAGCGGGCGCCGTCGGACTCGGGGCTCTGCTCGTCGAAGTCGTAGATGACGATCAGGTCGAGGTCGGAGGAGGCCGTCATCTCGCGGCCGCCGAGCTTGCCCATGGCGAGCACGGCGCTCTCGCCGCCCTTGATGCGGCCGTAGGTCGCCGCGAAGCTGCGCTCGACCGAGCGGTGCAGCGCCTTGATCACCACGTCGGCGAGCCCGGCGAAGGCGTCGCCGGCCTGCACGGCCGAGACCGTGCCGGAGAGGATGCGGGCGCCGATCAGGAACATGTGCTCCTGGCCGAACAGCCGCACGCGGTCGAGAAAGTCCTCGTCGGAGCGCGCCTGGGCGAGCGAGCGCTCGAGCTCCGCGTCGAGCCGCGCGGCGTCCGGCAGCGCGCCGAAGAAGGCCGGATCGATCAGCGGATCCATCACCTGCGGATGCGCCGCCAGGATGTCGGCGAGCCGCGGCGCGGTGCCGAGCAGCAGGCCGACCAGCGCCACCAGGTCCGGGTTCTGGTTGAGCAGCGCGAACAACCGCCCGCCGCCGTGCAGGCCATTGAGGAAATGATCGAAGGCCAGCACCGCGCCGTCCGGGTTCTCCGAGCTGGCGAGCTGGTCGAGCAGCATCGGCACGAGCTGCTCGAAATGCGTCCGCGCCGTCTCGCCGCGCAGGCCGCGCGGCGCCCCGGTCAGCCAGCGCCGCACCGTGGTCGAGACCTCGAGCGGGGTGCGGAAGCCCATGGCGCCGAGCTTGTCGAGCGTCTCCTTGTCGTCGCGGTCGGCCGGGAAGGCGAGGCCGCGCTGCTCGGCGGCACGCAGGGCGGCGTGCTCGAACAGCGCGCCGTAGTGGCGCTGGACGACGTTCAGCTCGGCGAGCAGCGCCGCCGCGAAGGCGTCCCGGCTCTCGTAGCCGAGGAAACGGGCGAAGCGCTCCAGCGCCGGCCGGTCGGAGGGCAGGTTGTGGGTCTGCTCGTCGGCGACCATCTGCAGGCGGTGCTCGACCTCGCGCAGGAACCGGTAGGCGCGGGCGAGCTCGGTCGCCGCCTCCGGCGCGATCCAGCCGCCCTCGGCGAGGACGGTGAGCATCGCCAGCGTCTCGCGGCCGCGCAGGCCGGGATTGCGGCCGCCGGCGATGAGCTGCTGGGTCTGCACGAAGAACTCGATCTCGCGGATGCCGCCGCGGCCGAGCTTGACGTTGTGGCCCTCCACCGCGATGTCGCCGTGGCCCTTGTAGGCGTGGATCTGGCGCTTCATCGCGTGCACGTCGGCGAGCGTCGCGAAGTCGAGATACTTGCGCCAGACGAACGGCGTCAGCTCCTTGAGCACCACCCCGCCGAGCGCCAGGTCGCCGGCGCAGGGCCGCGCCTTGATGAAGGCGGCGCGCTCCCAGTTCTGGCCGATGCTCTCGTAGTAGTGCAGCGCCGCCGGCACCGAGACCGCGACCTGGGTCGAGGCCGGGTCGGGGCGCAGGCGCAGGTCGACGCGGAACACGTAGCCGTCCCCGGTGCGCTCCTGCAGCAGCTTGATCAGGCTGCGGGTGATCCGCACGAACAGCAGGCCCGGCTCGATGTCGGGGGCGAGCGGCGCCGCCGGATCGAAGAACACGATGAGGTCGATGTCGCTCGAATAGTTGAGCTCGTGGGCGCCGCCCTTGCCCATGGCGAAGACGACGTAGCCGGAGTGCTCCTCGATGTGGTCGGGATCGCGCGGCACCAGCTTGCCGGCCCGCATGGCGGCGAGGAGCAGATAGCGCACCGCCGCCCGCACGGCCGTGTCGGCGAGGTCGCTGAGCGCCCGGGTGACCCGCTCCAGCGCCCACACCCCGCCGATGTCGGCGAGCGCGATCAGCAGCGCCGCCTCGGCCTTGAGCCGGCGCAGCAGCCGCATCACCTCGGCGTCGTCGCGGCTCTGCGCGACCGCCCGGAACGTCTCCGAGAGACGAGCCGGAAAGCGCGCGTCCGGGTCGGAGCCGAGCAGCGCCACGAAGGTTGCGGGATCGCGCCGGACCAGCTCCCACAGGAAGGGCGAGCCGTCGGCCAGCCCTTCGGCGAGGGCCCGCACCATCGGATGCCGGGCGGCGATCGCGGCGAAGGCGGCGCCGGCCTCGCCCGCCTCGCCGATCCAGTCGTCGACCGCCTCGCGGGCGGTCTCGGCCTCGACCATCAGGGGGGCACGCACGATGCGCGCCGCGAGCGTCGCGGGCGTCGCGTCCACGGCCATCGCTGCCGGCTGGTTCGCCACGGAAGGTCCTTCAGGCGGGGGCCGGACGGGGGAGGGAGAGGACGACCCGGAGACCCGGCGCATTGTCTTCGAGCCGCAGTTCCCCTCCATGAAGCCGGGCGATCGCGGATGCAAGGCTCAATCCTAATCCGGAGCCCGGCTTGGAACGGCTCTTCTCCAGCCGGACGAACCGCTCCAGCACCCGGGCGCGGTCCTCCGGCGCGATGCCGGGCCCGCGATCGGCGACCGCCAGCTCGACCCGGTCCCCCACCACGGCGGCGGAGACCACCACGTCGGCCGGCGCCGCCGGGAACATCGGCGGTGCGTCGAGCAGCAGCCGGGCGCCCGTGCCGGCCGCCGGCTCGATCTCCCCGGCCCCGGCCGGAACGGGCCCGGCCGGACCGGCGCCGACATCCGCGGACACGGCCTCGGCCGCGGCCGGCACCGGCAGGCGGGCCGCCGCGGGCTCGGCCTCGGCCGCGTATTTGATGGCGTTGTCGATCAGGTTGGCCAGCGCCTGTCCGATCAGCTCGCGGTTCGCCCTGACGGCCACCGTCTCGGCCGCCTCGACCCGCAGGGCGAGCCCCTTCTCCTCGGCCAGCGGCTCGTACAGCTCGCCGACGTCGCGCGCGATCGCGGCGGCGTCGAACACCACCATGTCGGCGCGCGGCTCGCCGGACTCGGCCCGGGCGATCATCAGGAGGCTCTCGAAGGTGCGGATCAGCCCGTCCGACTCCTCGATGACCGCCTCCAGCGCCTGCCGGTAGTCGGCCTCGCTGGTCGCGTGGCGCAGCGCCGCCTCGCTGAGGTTGCGCAGCCGGGTCAGCGGCGTCTTCAGGTCGTGAGCGACGTTGTCGGTCACCTCCTTGAGGCCGCGCAGAAGCGTCTCGATCCGCTCCAGCATGGTGTTGAGGCTGGTCGCCAGGCGATCGAGCTCGTCGCCCGAGCCGCCGACCGGCAGCCGCCCCGAGAGGTCGCCCGCCATGATCAGGCGGGCCTTGTCGGTCATGGCGTCGATCCGGCGCAGCACCCGCTGGCTGACGAACACGCCGCCGACCAGGCCGAGCACGAGGACGATCGCCACCGACCACCGCCCGGCGGTCGCGACGATGCGGAACATGTGCTCGCGCTCGGCGAGGTCGCGGCCGACCAGGAGGCGGAAGCCGCCCGGCAGGGCCGTGACCTTGACGACCGCGATGTGCTCGCCGCCGTCCGGCTCCTCCAGCCGGCGGTAGCTGGTCTCGACCCAGCCGGTGCGCTCGATGACCCCGGGCTCCAGCGAGGCGACGTTGCCGGCGACGCCGGCGCCGGTCGGCGTGGTGACGAGATAGAGGCTCGAGCCCGGCTGATTGGCGCGGCTCTCGACGATGTGGACGAGCCGGCGCAGCCCGGCGGCCTCGTACTGGCCGGTGAGCTCCTCGATCTCGTTGTCGACCGTGCGGACGATCTGCTCGTTCATCAGCCGCCGCGTGTTGAGGGCGAAGTAGCCGAGCAGGAAGGCGGCGAACAGCGCCATCACCAGCAGGTACAGCAGGGTGAGGCGGAACGCCGTGGTCTTGAGGAGCTTAGCGAGCGCCGTCACGGATCATGTATCCGGCCCCGCGGACGGTATGGAGGAGCGGCTGCGCGAAACCCTTGTCGATCTTCGAGCGCAGGCGCGAGACGTGCACGTCGATCACGTTGGTCTGCGGATCGAAGTGATAGTCCCACACGTTCTCCAGCAGCATGGTGCGGGTCACCACCTGGCCGGCGTGCTTCATCAGGTATTCGAGCAGCCGGAACTCGCGCGGCTGCAGCACGATCTCCTCCTTGCCGCGGGTCACCCGGTGCGACAGGCGGTCGAGCTCGAGGTCGCCGACCCGATACACCGTCTCCTCACGGCCGCCGTGGCGGCGCGCCAGCACCTCGATGCGGGCGAGCAGCTCGGCGAACGAGTAGGGCTTGGCGAGATAGTCGTCGCCGCCGGCGCGAAGGCCCTTCACCCGGTCGTCGACGGCGCCGAGGGCCGACAGGATCAGGGCCGGCACGGTGACGCCCTTGGTGCGCAGCGCGCCGATCACCGACAGGCCGTCGCGCTTGGGCAGCATGCGGTCGACGATCAGCACGTCGTAGGTCTCGTGCGAGGCGAGCGCCAGCCCCTCCTCGCCGTCGGCCGCGTGGTCGGCGACATGGCCGACCTCGCGCAGCGCCTTGACCAGGTAGTCGGCCGCGTCGCGATCGTCCTCGATGATCAACAGCCGCATCGTGTGGCCCTTGGCGTCGGACGCGACGGCCCGTCCCTCGGGTGACGCCTCGACCGTCGGCATACGCAGAATGGGCGACATCGCCGCCTCCTCCGGAGAAGTAGCGAGCCCCCGACGCCGTGACAACCGCGTCGGGCGGCGGTTTCCTCCCGCCGCGCGGCGCGGGGGCCCCGCACCGGCGGGCAGCCGCCGCAAGGGCGGGACTGGCCCGCGCCGGCGGACAGGCGGGACGGAAAGGGGACGGCGGCGAACCGCCGTCCCCTCCACCGACGGCCCCGGCGGGGCGAGGATTGCCGGAACCGCCCGATGAGGCTCCGGGACGGTCGGACCGTCCCTGCGGAAGACAGGAGGGACGGGCGGGGCCCGTCCCTCTCACGGGGGCTGCGCGGCGGGGGCGACAGGTGCCGACGGCAGCACCCCGAGGTGGCGGTCAGCCCTTGCCGAGAGGCACCGCGACGAAGCGGGTGTTCTGGCCGGTCTTGACGCGCATCAGGACGGTCTTCTTGCCGCCCGTCTGGGCCTCGGCGAGCGCCTTGCGGACGTCCGCCGGGGAGTTCACGGTCGCGCCGCCGACGTCGAGGATCACGTCGCCGGTCTTCAGCCGGTCGCCGGCCGCCCCGTCGGGATCGACCTGGGTCACCACCACGCCGTCGCTGCCGCCGCCGGCCACCGAGCCGGCCGGGGCGAGGGTGAGGCCGAGCCGCGGCACCTTGGTGTCGCCGCCCCGGCCGCCGCGCTCGCCGTCGTCGTCGCCGCGCGAGGCGACCCGCTCCTTGGGCAGCTCGCCCAGGGTCAGGGTCATGGTCTCGGTCTTGCCCTTGCGGAAGACGTCGAGCTTCACGCTGGCGCCGGGCGCCATGGTGCCGATGGTCCGGGCGAGGGTGCGGGCATCCTTCACCGGCTCGCCGTTGACGGCCGTGATCACGTCGCCCGAGCGGATGCCGGCCTTGGCGGCCGGGCTGCCGCTCTGCGGCTCGGCGACCAGGGCGCCCTGCTCGGCCTTGAGGCCGAGGCTGTCGGCGATGTCGGCCGTGACCGGCTGGATCTGCACGCCGATCCAGCCGCGCGTCACCTGGCCCTTGTCCTTGAGCTGGGCGACGACGGTGCGGACCGTCTCGGCGGGGATCGCGAAGGCGATGCCGACCGAGCCGCCCGACGGCGAGAAGATCGCCGTGTTCACGCCGACCACGTTGCCGTCCATGTCGAAGCTCGGACCGCCCGAGTTGCCGCGGTTCACCGGCGCGTCGATCTGCAGGAAGTCGTCGTAGGGGCCGGCGCCGATGTCACGGCCGCGCGCCGAGACGATGCCGGCCGTCACGGTGCCGCCGAGGCCGAACGGATTGCCGACCGCCAGCACCCAGTCGCCGATGCGCGGCGCCTTGTCGCCGAGCGCCACGGCCGGGAAGTCGGTGCGGCCCTCGACCTTGATCAGCGCCAGGTCGGTGCGCGGATCGGTGCCGATGACCTTGGCCGTGTAGGTCTTGCCGTCGTCGGTGGTGACCTGGACGCTCTCCGCCTTGTCGACCACGTGGTTGTTGGTCACGGCGTAGCCGTCCGGCGTGATGAAGAAGCCGGAGCCCTGGCCGGTGGAGAACTGGCGGCGGCGCTGACGCGGCTGGTCCGGCATGCCGTCGGGCTGGCCGAAGCGCCGGAAGAAGAACTCGAAGGGCGAGCCCGGACCGAACGGATCCTCCTCGCCGCGGGTGCCGACGCGCGGCCGCTCGTTGCTGACCTTGACCTTCACCGAGATCACGGCCGGCTTCACCTTGTCGACGATGTCGGCGAACCCGGCGGGACGCTGGGCGTTCTGGGTCTGGGCGTGGGCCGGGGCGAGAAGGGCGGACTGCCGGCTGCCCGGCACGAAGTCCGGATTGACGAACAGCACGCCGGCGCCCAGCGCACCGACGGTCGCGAGAAGCGCCAGGCGCCGCGCCGACACGATGCTGCGCGCCTTCTGCTTCAGGGGTTGGCTCTCGATCATGAAAGGCTCCATCGTCTCATCGTCCGGCGGCGCGAACCGCATCACCGTCGGGAGAGAAGATGAGAGCGGGAGGATTACCGTGTCCTGACCGGCGGATTAAACATCGGTAAGGTGGGATTCCGATGAAAGACCGGGAAAATCAACGAATTGGGCGGAAGAACGGCGACCGCTCCCGGGTTTCGCTTGGCGGCGGGGCCGGGCGGGATTACATCGGCCGGACCCTGTTCCCCGCCCTGCGGGTCCTCCGCCCGTCCGGCCCGCCGAGACCGACCATGACCGAGACCCTGCCGGACCGGCGCGACGCGCCGGCGTCCCCCTTCCCCGCCGCGACAGGACCGGCCGACCTCGACAGCCGGGGCCTCGTCAACGCCGTCGTCTACCGGGACGGCCGCCGGCTCGCCGACATCCCGGTCGACGAAGCCGGCCGCTGGGCCGAGCGCCCCGGCCACGTCGTCTGGATCGGCCTCTACGAGCCGAGCCACGACCTCCTCGCCCGCGTGCAGGGCCAGTTCAGGCTGCATCCGCTCGCCATCGAGGACGCCGAGAAGGCGCACCAGCAGCCCAAGCTCGAGCAGTACGGCGACACGCTGTTCGTCGTCGCCCGCACGGCCCAGATGGTCGAGGGCCGCATCGCCTTCGGCGAGACGCATCTGTTCGTCGGCCACGGCTACGTGGTGACGGTGCGGCACGGGCCTTCGAGCTCCTACGCCGAGGTGCGGCACCGGTGCGAGGCGGCCCGCGAGATGCTGCTGCAGGGCGAGGACTACATCCTCTACGCCGTGCTCGACTTCATCGTCGACAACTACGGGCCGGTGCTGGAGGCGATCACCGAGGAGGTGGAGGGCATCGAGGACCGGGTGCTGGAGGACAGCCTGAGCACCGAGGCGATCAACCGCCTCTACATGCTGCGCCGCGACCTGCTGCGGCTGCGCAACGCCGCCGGCCCCCTGGTCGACGTCTGCCAGCGGCTGGAGCACTCCAAGCTGACCGCCATCGACCCGAACCTGCAGCCGCTGTTCCGCGACGTCACCGACCACATCCGCCGCGTCCAGTCGGAGATCGACGCGCTGCGCGAGGTGCTGGCCTTCGCGTTCGAGGCCGGCCTGATGGTCGGCCAGATGCAGCAGACCGTGATCACCCGCCAGCTCGCCGCCTGGGCCGCCATCCTCGCCGTGCCGACCGCGGTCGCCGGCATCTACGGCATGAACTTCAAGCACATGCCCGAGCTCGAATGGGTCTGGGGCTACTACGTCGTCATCGCCGCCATCACCGGCGTCTGCGGCACGCTGTTCTGGTGGTTCCGCCGGGTCGGGTGGCTGTAGCAGGATTCAATGTTCGGAGTCCGTCGTTCCGGGCTGGCCGAAAGCCGGAACGCGGTCCTCCCATGGCCCCTGTCTATCCGAAGCAAATCAGACCGGGGTCATGGATTCCGGACAGCCGCTTCGCGGCATTCCGGACTGACGAGAATGCATACCGCGCAGGGTGGGTCGACCACCGCGGCGTTGCTCACGACGGCGTGGGCACGACGCTCACGCGCCTTTGCCCCCTCTACGGCGGCGGGCGATCCCCCGCCCTACCCCTTCGTCAGCTCGGAGAGCTTCTTCTTCTCCTCCTCGCTGAGCGGTGCGGCGACGGCCAGCTCCGCGGCGTCGCGGCGGCGATGCAGCATCACGCCGAAGCCGATCGCGCCGGCGAGCAGGATCAGGGCGGGCGCGACCCACAGGATCGCGGTGTGCCAGGAGAAGCGCGGCTTGAGCAGCACGAACTCGCCGTAGCGGGCGACCAGATAGTCGATCACCTGGCTGTTGCTGTCGCCTTCCTTGATCCGCTCGCGCACCAGGAGGCGGAGATCGCGGGCGAGCCCGGCGTCGGAATCGTCGATCGACTGGTTCTGGCAGACGAGGCAGCGCAGATGCTGCGAGATGTCGCGCGCCCGCTGCTCCTGCGCCGGATCCTTCAGCATCTCGTCGGGCTGCACGGCGAGAGCGGGCGCGGCGAAACAGAGGACGAGCGCGATCAGCGTCGCGGTGCAGATCAGGAGGCGTCGGATCATGAGGGCACAATCCCGGTTGACTTCGATATCGCATAATGCGATATCGAAGCATGCGGTCGATCGTCTTCACCCCGGCCGCGACGCGACAGTGGACCAAGCTGCCCAAGGCGACGCGGACCCGCATCAGGACGAGGCTGGAAGCCTACGCGGCCACCGGCCACGGGGACGTCAAGGTGCTGAGAGGCCGGGCGGGCGCCCGGCTCCGCGTCGGCGACTGGCGGATCATCTTCGACCATGACGGAGACACGATCGTGGTGGTCGCGGTCGGCCATCGCCGCGACATCTACGACTGAACGCAAGACCGACACGCTAGACGCCGGGAGACCACCATGAAGGTCCGGTTCGAGACGACCCCGAAGGGCGAGGTGGCGATCCTGCCGCGCGCCGAATACGAGCGGCTCGTCGCCCTCGCGGCGGAAGCCGCCGAGGATGCCGGCACGGCCCGGCTGGTCGCGAAGGCCCGCGAGGAGATCTCGGCTGGTGCACCGGTCTTTCCGGTCGCAGTCGCGGAGGCGCTCGCCGACGGCGAGAACCCGATCCGCGTGCTGCGCGGCTTTCGCGAGATGACCCAGGTCGAGCTCGCCGCCGCGCTCGGGATCACCCAGGGCTATCTGTCCGATCTCGAGAGCGGCAAGCGTGCCGGCCCGCTGGCGCTGCATCGGAAGCTCGCCCGGGTGCTCGCCGTGCCGCTCGATCTCCTGGCGCCCGTCGAGACCGACATCACGCCACCCGGCACGCCGTCGCGCCGCACGCCCGCGCAACGCGCGACCGGCCGCAAGACGACCCGCCGCTGAGACGCGGCGCGCAAGGCGCGCGATCACGGCGGGCGACACCATCTTCACTCCGCCGGCTGGGCGGCCAGCCGGGCCTTCGACGGGCGCGGGGCGCCGACGCGCAGGCGGCGGTCGGAGAGCGACAGGCCGCCGCCGATCGCCATCACCAGCGTGCCGATCCAGATCAGCAGCACCAGCGGCTTGTCGTAGGCCCGCACCGCGACCGAGCCGTCCGGGTTGAGATCGCCGAGCGAGACGTAGAGCTGGCCGACGCCGTGGCGCATCAGCGCCGCTTCGGTGGTCGCCATGTCGCGATGCGTGAAGGCGCGCTTGGACGGCGCCAGCGTCGCGATCCTCACCCCGCCCTCGCGCACCGAGAAGCGCACCACGAGCTCGCGGTAGTTGCCGCCCTCGCGCTGGTCGAGACCGTCGAAGGCGAGCTCGTAGCGCCCCACCGTGGCGACGTCGCCGGCCTTCATGGCGGTGATGCGCTCGATGTTCCATTGCGACTCGCCGACGATGCCGAGCAGCATGACGCCGAGCCCGGCATGGGCGACCGCGGTGCCCCAGGCGGAGCGCGGCAGGCCGGCGGCGCGGCGCAGGGTCGTCCCGGCCGGCGCCCGGAACAGGGCGATCCGCTCGGCGAGGTCGGTCGCGGCGCCGACGATCACGAACACGCCGAGGCCGATGCCGAGCGGCGCCAGCACCGGCCCGCCGGCGACCGCGATGGTGACCACCAGGGCCAGGATCGCGGCGCCCGACGCGGCCATCAGCCGTTGCGCGACCCCCAGCAGGTCGCCGCGCTTCCAGGCGAGCAGCGGGCCGAACGGCACGGCGATCAGCAGCGGCACCATCAGGGGCCCGAAGGTCATGTTGAAGAACGGCGCCCCGACCGAGATCTTGGCGCCGGTCAGCGCCTCGAGCGCCAGCGGATACAGGGTGCCGACGAACACGGTGGCGCAGGCCGTGGTGAGGAACAGGTTGTTGAACACCAGCGAGCCCTCGCGCGACACCGGCGCGAACAGGCCGCCCTGGCGCAGCATCGGAGCCCGCCAGGCGAACAGCGTCAGGCTGCCGCCGATGAACAGCACCAGGATCATCAGGATGAACACGCCGCGCGCCGGGTCGGTGGCGAAGGAGTGCACCGAGGTGAGCACGCCGGAGCGCACCAGGAAGGTGCCGATCAGCGACAGCGAGAAGGTGAGGATGGCGAGCAGGATCGTCCAGACCTTGAGGGCCTCTCGCTTCTCCATCACCAGGGCGGAGTGGAGCAGCGCCGTGCCGGCGAGCCACGGCATCAGCGAGGCGTTCTCGACCGGGTCCCAGAACCACCAACCGCCCCAGCCGAGCTCGTAATAGGCCCAGTAGGAGCCCATCGCGATGCCGAGGGTGAGGAAGATCCAGGCGACCAGGATCCACGGCCGCACCCAGCGCGCCCAGGCGGCGTCGATGCGGCCGATCAGCAGCGCCGCGGCGGCGAACGAGAACGCCATCGAGAAGCCGACATAGCCCACGTAGAGCAGCGGCGGATGGATGGCGAGGCCGATGTCCTGCAGGATCGGGTTGAGGTCGCGTCCCTCGAGCGGCGGCTGGGCGAGCCGGGCGAACGGGTTCGAGGTGAGCAGGATGAACAGGTAGAACGCGGTGGCGACGATCGCCTGCACGGCCAGGATGGCGCCGTGCAGGGCGGCCGGCAGATTCCGGGCGAAGGCGGCGAGCAGCGCGCCGAACAGCGCCAGGATCAGCACCCACAGGAGCATCGAGCCCTCGTGGTTGCCCCACACGCTGGTGATCTTGTAGACGAGCGGCATCGCCGAATGGGAGTTCGCGGCGACGTTCTCGACCGAGAAGTCGGAGACGACGTAGCTCGCGGTCAGCGCCGCGAAGGACAGCCCGACGAACAGGAACTGGGCGAGCGCGGTCGGCTTGGCCACCGCGATCAGGGCGGCGTCGCCGGTCCGCACGCCGACCAGCGGCACGATCGCCTGCGCCAGCGCCAGCGCCAGCGCCAGCACGAGGGCGTAGTGGCCGAGCTCCGGGATCATTGCGTCGCGGCTCCGGTCGAGGCGGGCTTCGCCACCGAGGACTGCGGCCCGGGCGCCGGGGCCTGCGCCGGGGTCGAGGCCGGCGTCGCGGCGCCCTGCCCCTTGTCGTAGTCGCTCTGCCAGTGGCCCTGCTTCTTCAGCGCGTCGGCGACCTCGCGCGGCATGTATTTCTCGTCGTGCTTGGCGAGCACGCTGTCGGCCTTGACGCCCGCGGTGTCGAGCACGCCCTCGGCGATCACGCCCTGCCCCTCGCGGAACAGATCCGGCAGGATCCCCTTGTAGGCGACCGTGATGGTGTTGGCGCCGTCGGTCACCTGGAAGCGCACCGCCAGGTTCTCGCCACGCTCCACCGAGCCCGGCGCGACCAGGCCGCCGATGCGCAGCCTCGTGCCGGGCTGCACCTTCTTCTCGACCACGTCGGTCGGCGAGTTGAAGAACACGATCGAGTCGTTGAGCGCGTTGAGGACGAGGCCGACCGCCACGGCCAGCACGGCGACACCGCCGGCGATCAGGGCGAAACGACGCTGCTTGCGGGTCATTGCACGGCTCCGGAACCAGCTGCGGAGCCGGCCTCGGAGAGGCCGAGCTCCTTCACGACGGTATCGAGGCGGGCGAGCTTGTCGGGCGCGCCGGCCAGCGCCTTGCGGGCATCGGCCACCGCGACGGTCGCCCGGTCGCGCTCACCGAGCGCCATATGGGTGCGCACCAGCCGCAGCCAGCCGTCGACGTCGCTGCCGTCCTGGGCGAGCCGCCGGGCGAGGCGGTCGATCAGGCCCCGCATCGTCTCGTCGTAGTCGGCGCCGGTGTCGGCGGAGGCGGACTTTTCGACGGCTCCGGACGGCCGGGCCGGTGCCGGCAGGGCGATGTCCGCCCCCGCTGCCGGAGCGGCGACGCGCGGTCCCGCCGCCGGCGCCGCGGCCGCGCCCGCAGGGCCACCCGCGTCGAGCCGGAACGCCCGCGCCTCGGCCTCCAGCCGGACCAGCCGGTCGGGCAGGTCGGCGAGCGCCCGGCGCGCCTCGGCGAGCGTGGCGCGGGCCCGATCGAGATCGCGCATCACCAGATGCGAGCGGATCAGCCGCAGCCAGCCCTCGACATCGGTGCCGTCCCGGCGCAGCCGCTCGGTGAGCTGGTCGAGCATGCCGCGCACCATCGCCTTCTGCTCCTCGCTCAGCGCCTGGGGCACCTCGGCCGGCACGCCGCCCGGCCCGGGGGCGTCGAGCCCGGCGAGCGCGGTCTTGACGAAGCCGGCCCACGGGGCGTCGGCGGGCGCCCGGTCCAGCAGGCCCTGCCAGAGGGTCCGCGCCTCGTCGGGGCGGCCGGCCTGGCGGGCGGCGAGGCCGAGATAATAGGTCGCCGAGACATGGTCCTTGTCGAGCACCCGGGCGCGCTCGAACTGCGCCTTGGCGGACGGCGTCACGATGCCGCCGGCCTGGCTGGTGAGCGCCTCGCCGAGATCGGCGACCCGGTCCCCGGTCTCGCCGAGCAGCCGGATGGCGTTGCGATAGGCCTTCACGGCCTCGTCGAAGCGCTCGAGCCGCATGTAGGCCGGGGCCAGGACGGCCCAGCCCCGGCCGTCCTCCGGATTGGTGCGCAGATGCGCCTCGACCCGCGGCACCATGGCGGCCATGGCGGCGTTCTGGTCGGTCTCGCCGGCCTTGCCGGCATGGAGGCGGGCGAGCCGCTGGGCCAGCGGCTGCGCCGGCATCTCGGGCGATCCGGTGACGAGATACCAGCCGAGCCCGGCGAGCGGCAGCGCCACCAGCACGGCGGCGGCGGCCTTGCGGAGGCCGGGGCTCTTGGAGATCGGCGTCTCGACCGGCGCCCGCGCCGCCTCGGCGGCGGCGATCAGCCGGCGGGACACCTCGACCCGGGCGGCCTCGGCCTCGGCCGGGCCGATGGCGCCGAGCGACAGGTCGCGCTCGATCTCGTCGAGCTGGTCGCGATAGACGGCGACGTCGTCGCCACCGCGCCCGGGCCCGGTGCGCCGGATCAGCGGCCACAGCGCCGCGCCGAGGGCCACGGCGGTCATCAGCGCGAGCAGGAAGGAGAGCATCATGGCGAGACCCTAAACGGTGGCCCTGTCATTGACCATGACACCCCAGGTCGCAACCTTGGGAAATGTCAAAGGCGCGTGACGCGGCCGGCAGCCGGATAGGGCGGACTGTCGGGGAAATTGTGGCCGGGCCGACGGACGCCGGCAGCCGGGAGGGCAGGATCGGGGGCGCGGTGGCATGGCACCGCGCAGGGAGGCGGGGGATGGGTCGAGGATCAGGCGCGCACCGTTGGGCGCGTCCCGGAGAGACCGGACCGCGACGGGAGGGGTCAGCCCTTGGCGGCCTTGCCGGGTGCCTTGCGCTCGCTGCTGACGGCGACCTCGGCGGCGCGGGCGATGACCGCGGCGAACTCCTCGCCGAGGATCTTGGCGGAGAAGCGGATGGCCGCCTCCATCTGGGCCTTGCGGTAGGGCAGCTCGCCGGGATCGCAGGCGCGCAGCACGTCGATGATCGAGCGCGAGCCGTTGTCGAGCTGGGTCTGCAGGTCGGACAGGACCCGCAGCGTGATCTCGTTGAGGGCGAGCTCGCTCGCATACGTCTTGCAGGCGGCCAGGAAGCCCAGCAGCGCCTCGATCTCGGCGACCTCGGACGAGTCGATCGACGCGCCCGCCGGCAGATGCTTGCCGGGCACGATGCGGATGATGCGGCGCACCCGGCCCGGAATGGTGTCGAGGTCCGACTTCAGCGCGTCGGCGACGCCGGCCCGGATGGCGGCGAGCTGGCGGGCCGGCCCCGTGCCGGACACCATGTTGACCTCGCTGCGCAGGCCGCGCACCGCCTCGTGCACGTCCTTGAGGCTCTCGATCGCCCGCCCCATCTGGCCGCGGCGGAAATGATGGACGAGCTCGCGCACCGTCCGCTCGGTGTCGGCCAGCACCATGGCCAGCGCGATGCCGTAGGGGCTCTCGGCGATGCGCTCGGCCTTGTCGGACTGCGCCGCCCGCACCGCGACGCGGACGAGATGCCAGGGCACCGGCATGCGGTTCATCGCGAGGATGAGGCCGTAGCGGATCAGCGACTTGTCGCGCGCCACCGCGTTGTCGAGGACGGCGACGATCTGGTCGAGCTGGTCGCCCGCCGCCGAGCGGATGCGCGACGGCAGGCGGCTGCCGACCGCCGCGAGCGTGTCGCGGTTCTTCATGATGGTGAAGAACTCGGCGACGTCGGACTGGGCCCGCGGGGTGCCGATGCGGAAGGCGATGCGGCGGCGCGCCTTGTCGTCGCGACCGGCCGCCTGCAGCAGCTCGCCGAGCTGGCGCACCACCTGGTCCTGGAGCGTCCGGGCGGCGAGCTCGGCCTTGCCCTGGTCCTTGGCGGCCAGATGGCGGGCGACGTCGGCGACGTAGACCTTGGCTTCGGCCGGGGCGACCTCGGTGGCGATCCAGTCCCACAGCGGGGCGAGACTGGCGCGCGACACCCGGCCGTCCGGCTCGAGGGCGGTCTCGTCGTCGGTCAGGAAGGGCTCGACCGGGGCGAAGAACAGGCGCGACGGATTGGCGGCGCGGTCCGGAGCGGGATCGTCCTCGCGCTCCTGCAGCACCTCGCGCAGATGAGACAGCAGCACGTTCGGGGCCGGCAGGTGGTCGTGGCCGGCCTGCAGGCCGCGCTCGACCTCGGCCATCAGCATGGCCCGTGCCTCCGGGGACAAGCCGCGGAGATACGCGCGCAACTTCTCGGAGGCTTGCTCGTCGCCTGCCATCCAGACACCCTGCCGACGGAATTTCCTGGCTCGGGTATAGGCGCGTGGTCTGAAGAACGCGTTAAGCGCGCCCCGCGCGGCGCATTTGCGGTTTGATCATACAGTAACGTTTCGCCCGGTCAGCCGATCGGCGTCCACGAGCCGTCGGGATTGCGGCAGGCGGTGCCGCGGGCGGTCTGGGGCGTGCCCTCGATATAGATCGTGTGGGTGAATTGGCGGCAGTTCTGGCCGCCCTGGTCGTAGGCCGGGCCCGGCACGATGGTGCCGTAACGGCCCGAATCGGGATTCCGCCAGGACACCGGCGCGCCCGAGCGGCCGGTCTCCAGCGCCGCCATCTGGGCCTCGTAGGCGCGGCGGCGGTCCTCGTCGTCCATGGCGGCGCCGATGCGGTTGCCGATCAGGCCGCCGAGCGCCGCCCCGATCACCCCGCCGGCGACCCGCGACCCGGTGCCGCCGCCGGCGACCGCCGAGCCGAGCGCCGCTCCGCCGAGCGCCCCGACCAGCGTGCCGGTGTTCTCCCGCGGTCCGGTGCCGGTTACCGGATCGCCGGCACAGCCGGCGACCGCAAGAGCACCCGACAGAGCGAGAGCGGCCGCGAACGCGGTCGAGCCGAAGAGCTTCATCGATATCCCCCACGCGCCCGGCACACGAGGCCGAGCCCAATCCCTGCGTCCTGCTATGGGGGGAGGAATGGGGCGAAACGAGGGAACGGGCGCGCCGCGACGCGGCGGCGCGCCGCAACCCGCCGTCACTCCGCCGCGGCGGACGACGCCTCCGGCACCTGCGACTTGTACCAGTCGAGAATCTCGGCGCCCGTCCACATCACCACGTCGCCGTGGCCGAGGATGTAGTCGTAGAGCTGCTCGAGATACTTGATCCGGTGCGGCACGCCGGTGAGGTAGGGATGGATGGCGATCGCCATGACGCGCGGCGCCGTGGCGCCCTCCTTGAACAGGCGGTCGAACTGGTCGCGGCCGCGGCGCAGGATCTCGTCGGAGGGCTGCTGCTGGACGGCGCTGATGACGACGTCGTTGACCTCCACCGTGTAGGGCACCGAGACGACGCGTCCGGCGCGGGTGCGGATCGGCAACGGCTGGTCGTCCAGCACCCAGTCGGCGACGTACTCGATCCCCTCCTCGGCCAGGATGTCGATGGTCTCGTCGGTCTCGGTGAGGCCGGGACTCTCCCAGCCGCGTGGCGGCTTGCCGGTGAACGCCTCTATCGCCTCGACGGTGGAGCGGATGGCGGCCCGCTGGTCCTCGATCCGGTGCATCGGCCGCTGCACGAAGCCGTGCCCCATGAAGTCCCAGCCGGCGTCGCGGGCGGCGGCGCAGACCTCGGGATAGACCTCGCAGCAGGTGCCGTTCAGGGCGAAGGTCGCCTTCAGGCCACGCGAGCCGAGCGCATCGACGAAGCGCCAGAAGCCGACCCGGTTGCCGTATTCGTGCCAGGCCCAGTTGGGCACGTCCGGCAGCAGCGGCTGGCCCATCGGCGGCGGCAGCACGGCGCGCGGCATCGCGCCCTCGGTCTGCCAGTTCTCGACATTGACGATGGTCCACACCGCGACCCTCGCGCCGCCGGGCAGCTTCAGCGGCGGCCGCCGATGGATCGGCTGGTACGGGATGCGGCCGCGCAGCGTGTGGCCGAGGGTCTCGCTCATGGTGCGTCTCTCCGTGTCGATTTTCGTTGAGGGCAGCGAAGCGGGACCGTCAGCCTAGCAGGGCTCGGCGCGATTGTGTCCGGGCGCGGTCGCATCGAAGCGATGCGGGGATGAAGGGGCAGAAGCGATCCGGCGCCTCTGCGACCGGGCTCACACGGCCGGCAGCACCAGCTCGGCGCGCAGGCCGCCGATCGGGGCGGCGGCGAGCGTCAGCTTGCCGCCGTAGAGGCCGGCGAGCTCGGTCACGATCGAGAGGCCGAGGCCGGAGCCCGGCTTGGTCTCGTCGAGCCGCTTGCCGCGGCGGGCGGCCTGCTCGCGCTCGGCCGCCGAGAGGCCGGGACCGTCGTCGTCGACCACGATGCGCAGGCCGGCCCCGGCGCGCAGGCCCGGCGACGGCGCCGGCCCGGCCTCGATCGACACCCGGCCCTCGGCCCACTTGCAGGCGTTGTCGACCAGGTTGCCGACCATCTCCTCGAGGTCCTGCCGCTCGCCGACGAAGCGCAGCGTCTCCGGCACGTCGGCGTCGATGACCAGGCCGCGATCGTGGTGCAGCTTCTCCATGGTGCGGGCGAGCGCCGTGACGACCGGCTTCACCTCGGTGACGGTGCCGACCACGGTGAGCCGGGCGGAGAGCCGCGCCCGCTCGAGATGCCGGGTCACCTGGTCGCGCATGATGGCGGCCTGCTCGCGCACCTTGCGCGCCAGCGGATCGTCGTCGCCGCGGGTCGCCGCCTCGTTGACCACCACGGACAGCGGCGTCTTGAGCGCGTGGGCGAGATTGCCGACATGGGTGCGGGCGCGCTCGACGATCTCGCGGTTCGCCTCGATCAGGGCGTTGGTCTCGCGGGCGAGCGGCGCGATCTCGTGCGGGAAGTCGCCTTCCAGCCGCTCGCTGCGTCCGGCCCGGATCGCCGCCAGGCTCTCGGAGATCCGCTTGAGCGGTGCCAGGCCGAAGCGCACCTGGAACATGGTGATCAGCAGGAGCACGGCCGCCAGCATCACGAACGTGATGGCGAGCGCGTTGTCGAACGAGCGCGTCTCCTCGTCGATCTCCTGCGGGTCGCCGGCGACCGCGACCAGGAAGCGGCCCTCGTCGCCGAGATCGACGGTGCGCTCGACCAGCCGCAGCCGCTGATCCTCGGGGCCGGGCACGTAGGAGCGCCGGCTGCCGTCCGGTCCCGCCTGGACGCCCTGCTCGGCGAGATGCGGCAGGGTCGAGTCCCACAGCGAGCGCGACGAGCGGGTCTCCGGCTTGGGCGCGCCGAGCCGGGTGATCTGCCAGTACCAGCCGGACAGCGGCAGCTCGAACAGCGGCTCGCCGAGCGACAGCGGCCCGCGCTCGGTGCCCTCCTCCGGGGCCGCCACCTCGGCGACCAGGGTGCGCAGATAGACGCCGAGCCGGCGGTCGAAGGAGCGCTCCACCGCCTGGCGATAGAGCGACGACAGGCTGATGCCGGTGGCCAGCAGGATGATCACGGTCCAGGCGGTGGCCGAGAGAAAGAGGCGCAGCGCGAGCGAGTTGGCGCGCATCTCAGGCCGGATCCCCGGATCCCGACGTCGTCATGCCCGGCCTTGTGCCGGGCATCCACGGCGCGACCGGGGGTCGCGCAAGGACGTGGATGGCCGGGACGAGCCCGGCCATGACGGGCTCGAGGACATGGTACGCCGTGACGACCCCTGTCACGACCGGCTCTCCCCGGGCGGGGTGAGCAGATAGCCCAGGCCGCGCACCGTCTGGATCACGTCGACGCCGAGCTTCTTGCGGATGCGCCCGACGAACACCTCGATGGTGTTGGAGTCGCGGTCGAAGTCCTGGTCGTAGAGATGCTCGACCAGCTCGGTGCGCGACACCACCCGGCCGGAGTGGTGCATCAGGTAGGAGAGCAGCCGGTACTCGTGGGAGGTGAGCTTCACGGGCGCGCCGTCGACCGTGACGCGGCCGGTGCGCGAGTCGAGCCGCACCGGCCCGCACAGGAACTCGGAGCGGGCATGGCCGACCGAGCGGCGCAGCAGCGCCCGGATGCGGGCCAGCACCTCCTCGAGATGGAACGGCTTGGCGACGTAGTCGTCGGCGCCGGCGTCGAAGGCCTGCACCTTGTCGCTCCAGCGGTCGCGGGCGGTGAGCATCAGCACCGGCATCGCCCGGCCGGCCCGGCGCCAGCTCTCCAGCACCGAGAGCCCGTCCATCTTGGGCAGGCCGATGTCGAGGATCACGGCGTCGTAGGGCTCGGTCTCGCCGAGATAATGGCCCTCCTCGCCGTCGGCGGCGCGGTCCACCACGTAGCCGGCGTCGGTCAGGGCGGTGGCGAGCTGGCGATTGAGGTCGGGATCGTCCTCGACGACCAGGAGCCGCATGGTCTCGGGTCCTTTGGGCGGCGCCGCCGGCGGATGGCCGGACGGCAGCGGCAGGTGTTCCTTAATGTGGGTCGCGGGGCGTGTGCAAACGTTCGATGTCCGGAGGGCCGCGCCCGTCGGCCGCGCGGGAGGGCCCGGTCCGCCTACGGGCCGGAGATCAGGGTGCCGGTGCCGGCGTCGACCGTGGCGCGGACGAGCTTGCCGCCGCGCGGCAGCACGGTGAGGAGATAGACCAGCCTGCCGTTCTGCTCGCACAGGCGGGCGCGCAGCAGCTCGCCGTGGCGGGCCTTCACGGCCTTGGCGGCGCGGGCGAGCGGCACCACCTGCTTGGCCGCCGTGCGGCTGCGCTGCTCGGCCCGGGTGAGGCAGCGCAGCCCGGAGGCGGTCGCCGTCCCGGTGGTGCCGTTGCCGGTTGTGCCGGCGCCGTTCGGGCCGGTCTCGGGCCGCGGCGGCACCGCGACGGCCTGCGGCCGCGCCTCCGGCCGGCCCTCCGGGTCGGCGGCCTCGGCGCCCGGAACCAGGGCGGCCGACAGCACCGCCGTCCCGAGCGCAACCAACACTGTTCGCGGCCTCATGTCATGCCTCGCCGGACCGGGGGACGAAGACGGCGGTCTGCACCCGGTCCGCGTCAACAATAGGGTCGGCAGACGAGTCGTGCAGCCGGGGATCTAGGTACGAGGGTGCCGACCGCAATCCCTCGGCCGGGTCCTGACCGGCCGCCCGTGGCAGTTGAAGTCGACGATGCGGGTGAAGGTGTCCGGGCGAGGCCGCCCCACGCGGCGTGCGGTGCTCGGAGGCTGCCGCCGTGAGTCCCCGCGGCTCGCCACCGGCGCCCGGGGCGGCGTCCGGCGCACCCGACCGCGGGGCCGCGTTCGCGGCGGCGCAATCGACGGCGTCATTCTGATCGGCTGGCCCCCTGCGGGCATTCACAGGCACCGCGGGCCACGGCGTCCGGACCTGCACGACCCCCAGGACATGGGGACGTCGTCGGAACGAGGCTGGTGCCGGTCAGTCGGACGGCTTCGACGGCTCAGCCTCGCCTTCCGTGCCTCGAATGTTGGCGATCATCTTGCCGATCGCCGCATCGACCATGCCGTTCGCGTCACGTCCGTACGAGCCGAACACAACCTCCCGAAGGTGCTGGTCCAGCGTCTCTCCGGTCTCGTCGGCGATTTCCATGAACCGCTTGTTCACTTGGTTGGTCATCGCCCGTTCCTCGAGCTGCGCACCCCGCATGGCGGAGGGTGGCAGGGAGTCGCTAAGAAAGCTCGAACCCGATCGGGCAAAGCGCAGGCCTTCCGCGCGTCGATCCCGTTCGTCCTGCAATTCGCTCCAGCGAGATGCTGCGGCCCCGATGCCGCGACCCTGATGCCACGGCCCCGGCGCCCGAGATGACGTCCTGGCCGGCGCCGACGATCGTCGAGCCGCATGCGACACCGTGCATCCTTCGGCTGCCCGCTCAGGGTAAAGGACTCTTAACCAAATGCGTGGATCGCCGCAATCGCAATCACAGGTTGCTCCGCCGGTTTGACGGCGGTACTTTTCGACCATGGCTTGTGGCCGCTCACGACCAGCCCGGCCGGTGAGCCGCACGCTCGGCCACCGGCCGATCCGCCGCAAAACACCAACCCATGACCGAACCGCCGCAAAAAACGGTCCTCGCTCTCCTCCGGCGCATCTTCCCGAGCGGAACGCTCCTTTCGACGGGGCGGGAGACCCGCGAGGCCGTCGAGGTGACGCAGGCGCCGATCTTCCCGACCGACGTGTTCGCCGCGACCGCTCTGCTGCTGTTGCGGGCGGGGGCCCTCAACCAGCTCTTCGTGGGTCCACCGGCCGGCGGGGTTCCGACCCCTCTTCGGCCCTCCTTCGAGAACCTGTGTCGCACCGTCGAAGCCGGCGGACTAGACCTTCACGACGAGGACCTCCGAAAGACCTTCCAGGAGGCCGGCAAGGCGTGGGCGCGGAAGCTGCCGGCGCCCGATATCGTGCAGGAGTACTGGAGCAGGATCGTCGCCGCAGGCTCCGAGCCGATCTATCCGCAGGTCGACAGGCACGGCGCATACCCGATCTGGTGGACCTACGCGCTGGCCCTCATGATCGTCGCCGACGAGGCGTGCGAGGGCGTCGGGTACAGCGTCGCGTCGGAGCCGACGCAAAACTGGGTCGCGAGCATCGCCGCGCTGGCCTATTGGCGCGCCAGCGCCGACCGGTTCACCGACAGGCGGGGACGAGGAAACGGCAGGCGCACCGCGGTCGTCAGCAACGACCTTCCGTCCCTGTGCGTGCTCGTCGATCCGGACGTCGTCTGCGTCCAGCCGAAGGTGCGCACGGCCGCCGTCGGCTGCACCCTGCGCAGCTACACGCAGAATCTCGCCTTGCTTCCGCCGCGCGGCATCGTCAGCACCGGGTGGCACGTTCCGCCGGGCCGCTTGTCGACCGAGAACGAGACCGCGGCGCTGAACATCCTGATCGTGCCGTATCCGTTCAAGCTGCGCGCGACCTGGTTCGCCCCGACCCGCGCGAAGGGCGCCCGGCGAGACGACGGGGTGGATGGAGCGATCGAGCGAGGCTGATTCGAGATCGATCAGAAGTGGCTGTCGCCGGACGTGGTCGACTTCACGGTGGAGCTGATCAAGGAGGCCCAGCAGGACACCGGCGCGATTCACGGCGTTCTCTTTCCCGAGTACGCGCTCGACTGGTCGACGTTCGAGGCCTTGAAGAACCGCGTGCTGGACGAGTTCCCGAAGCTCGAATTCCTGGTCTCCGGATCCAGCTCGAACTGCGGAAACCAGAAAGGCAACTTCGCGCTCTCCGCTGTGTTCCTCGATATCGAGCTGCGGGAGGCAGACGCCGCCGGCTCCCCGCGGACGGCGCGCACCTGCTTCGTCGGCAGCCGGTCGAAGCACCATCCCTGGCGCATCGACGAGCCGCAGGTCTCCAACTACGCTCTCGGCTCGACGCTCGATCCGCGCGCCGTGTGGTGGGAGGCCACGCCGCTCGGCCCCCGCGAGATCAAGTTCAACGTCTTCCGGTCCTCCTCGGCCTTCACCACGCTCATCTGCGAGGATCTGGCGCGCAGCGACCCCTGCCACGCGGTCCTGCGTGACGTCGGCCCCAATCTCGTCTTCGTGATGCTGATGGACGGCCCTCAGCTCAAGAGCCGCTGGTCCGCCCGGTACTCGACCACGCTCGCCGACGATCCGGGCTGCTCGGTCCTGAAATACACCTCGCTGGGTCTGATCGAGCGCGCGAACGACACCGCCATGTACGATCGCTCGCGTGTCGTCGCGCTGTGGAAGGACGACACCGGCAAGTCGGTCGAGGTTCAGTGCCCGGCCGGAGCACACGGCGTCGTTCTCACGCTGTCCGACTGCCGGGTCGTGGAGGAGACGCTGGACGGGCGCCGAACGAACGCGGCCCGGGCCTGGCGCTTCCACAGCCAGCATCCGATCACGCTTCGGCCGCGGACCGCCGAGCAGAGGGACATGCTGTCTCGGGTTCTGTCCGACGGCGCCGTGCCGACCCCGGCAGCTTCCGTCGCCGCCCGCGGCGCCGCGACGTCGACCCGCGGCAGGACGCGAGCCAGGAAGGCAGCACCGCGTTAGCGCCTGCGCGTCGCCGCGACTCGACCGCGTCCCGGGCGACGCCGGACGACGCACCGGCGGTGCTCACTTGCCCCGCCGCACCGCCTTGACGACCGCCCCGACCACCCCGTTCGCCGGCGCACCGGTCAGCGCCGTCAGCTTCTCGCGCGAGCGGCCGTCGACATAGACGCCGAGCACCGCGAAGCGGGCGCCCCAGTAGAGCGTCAGCAGCCCGGTCGCGTTGATGGCGGCGTCGAGCGGAGCGGTGTCGCGGCGCGCCAGCGCGACGATCACGACGGCCCAGAACGCGGCGCATTCGAGCGTCAGCTCGAACGCGTAGAGCGGCCGCCACCAGCGCTGCACCACGTCGCCGGCCGCCTGCTCGGCCCGCATGGTGGCGTTGGTGTCGGCGATCGCCCGGCCGGCGAGCTCGGCCTCCGCCCGGGCGATCTCGGCGAGCGCCGGCCACCGGGCCTGCGCCTCCGTCTCGGCCGTCGAGAGCTTCGCCGCGAGATCGGGCGCGGCCGTGGTCCGAACCGCGGCGTCGACGGCCGCCGGCGTCGCCTCCACCCCGAGCGCGTCGGCCACCACGCTGCCGATCGCCTGCCCGATCAGCCCGCCGAACGGGCCGCCGAGCGCCGTGCCGATGATCGGGGCCCCCGCCTTGGCGAGCGCCCCGCCGAGATCGCGCCAGTCCATGTCAGCCTCCCTGTCCGGCGAGCGCCTCGGGAGCGATCGCCTTGCCGGCGACGGCGCGGCGGGCCCGCCGGCGCCGGATGAGCCAGATCGCCCCGGCGACCAGCGCGACAGCCGCGACCGTTCCGGCCGCGACCAGGATCGCCTCGACCGGAACGCCGCCCTGCCGGGCGGCCTCGGCGGCCCCGGCGGCCGCGGCGCCGCCCGCCGCGATCGCCCCGCCCCTGCGCCGCCGACCGGGGGCCGGCGCCCCGGCCGCCATCCGCAGCCCGACCCGCCGCACGTCGGCGACGCGGCGTCCCCAGCCGGCGCCGAACACCGGCCAGGTCCGCAGCGCCTTCAGGAAGCGCAGGCGCTCGTCGCAGATCGCCTGCACCAGGCCGGCCGGATCGCGCGCCGCGGCCGCCGCGATCGCGGCGTCGGTGACGGCATGGCCGTCGGCGGAAAGCCCGAGCAGGCGGCGCAGCACCCGGCCGGACCGGCCGATGCCGGAGTTCACGCCGTAGTCGAAGACCGCGTAGTCGACGCCGGGGGGCAGCTCGTCGCAGCGCTGCGCGTCCCAGTAGCGCACCCGGTAGATCGCCTTGGCCTGGTCGACCGTCATGGCCCTGACGTCGGCCGCCGAGCCGCGCGCGTCGATGTACTTGCGATAGTCGAAGATCGTGATGCCGTACTTGGTCGGCCCGCCCGGATCGCTCGGATGGTTGGAGTAGCCGCCCTCGTGCACGAGCAGACGCCGCAGCGCCTCGTCATAGGTCGCTTTCGCCATGTCGGTTTCTCTGGAGGTTTAGGAACAATCCAACAACGTCCGAGTGTGCCGTCACTGCTCGGCACATCGGACATCGAGGAGATCAGCGGTGATGAAGCTGCACTTCGCGCGAGCCCGAGAGCGGTCGGGCTGCAGTCTTCGACCGGGCAGGGGCATCTCGCACCGCCCGTCGATGACAACGGGCGCAAAGACGATCACGGACTGATGGCCCGAGAGAATCCAACAGAGCGACTTCAGCTCAGTGTTCGGGCACCGGCCGGCGCGATCGGATCGTCCCCCCCCCCCGGGCTGTATGTCAGACAGAAGCAGGGGCAGGAGATGGCGAGGTCGCGCGGCCGGAAATCCAGTTACGGAGCGGCAGTTCGATGCACCAGTAGGTGACTGTCGACAGCCCAACGACGGAAATAAGGAAGAATATCAGCAATGCGCCGATATTCTTGGGGATGACTTGATCCGCGAGAATCCACACCAACACGGGCGAGTGAACGAGATACATCGAGTACGAAATCTTACCCAATGCCCTACTCGCAATATTACCAAAAACCAATTTTGCAATGCGCGACCTGATCGTCGCAAACAGAAGCACCCCAAGCGAAAACATGTATAGCGGCAGTCCCAAAATACCAACAGACGGCAACCCAATGCCCGCCTTGATCTGCGGAAGCAGGATCACATAAAGCAACAAAAAGAACACAAAAATCAATTCGAAAAATATGGACCGATCCGCGACAATGAGGACATTAAGCCGCGATACACACAATCCGATTGCGAAGAACGAAAAGCCCTGCGCGAGCGCTGGAGTGCGGGGAAACCCGAGCCACGCGATCGCGCAAACGGCGCAGACAACAGAGGCCCATGCCACGGCGCTCGACTTCCGCCACAAAAACCATATCAGAGGAAAGACGGCATAGAACTGAACCTCAACAGGAATCGTCCAAAGCACACCGCTCCCGCGCCAGAAAAGCAGATGCTCCACAACATTATCGAGAGTGACGGGGTGTAGATGAAATCCGTGAGGAGCAACAAAAGACACAAACACAACAAATAGATAAAGCGGAAACACGCGCGCCACGCGCCGCCTGACAAACTGTGAGACGGTTCTCCGAGAGAACTGCTCGGCTAAATACAAATGCCCCATCAGAAAACCAGACAGAACAAAGAAAAGCATGACACCGACCTGACCTGCTCCGTGGCCGAGAAGACCACCGAACATCCCTGTCGCATTAGAGAAGTGTGAGATCGCAACCGTCAGGGCAGCCAACCCGCGCAGGCCGTCGAGCGAATTGTAGTGCAATCAATTTCCTCCAACGCGATTCTCCATATCGAGCTCCTAGAAATCAGCTCGAAGCGGCAGTGGATCCGCGATAAAAAACATTCAACGTCCCGAAAAGCACATTTACCGCGAGTTCTCCGAGGCGTCGAGTCTTACGAAACCTCGAAGCCGGTCGACGAGGAACTCCCGGCTCCGGGAATCGGGGTCGCGCCGTTGATCAGCGCGCTGTTGGTGTCGCCGGCGTATTGCAGACCCGAAACGGTGCCCGTGAAGGTCGCCCCGATGCTGATGATCTCCGAGATGAAGGACATGCTGAGAAACGCGGTGAACGCCGGGGTGCCGGTGATCGTGACCGTGCTGCTCTGGACCGTGACGATGGAGTTGTTGGTGGCGCGCAGGTGGAACTGGCCGCCGCCCGAGACGACGTAGGCGATGCTGCTCAGCTCCACCATCCCCATCCGCCGGGCGAACACATGGGGGGCGGCCGTGCCGCCGAACTCCATCCTGCCGGTCACCTTGACGAAGCCGAAATGCAGCGCGTCGATCAGCACGCCGCTGGTCGACGTCAGCTTGAAGCCGGCGATGGAGAACTGGGCGCCCTGATAGGCGCGCACCACCGAGCCGGCGTCCGTGGTCTGCAGCACGAAGTTCGCGGGCATCGTGGTGTCGCCGAGGATGACGAGCGCGTCGACGCCGCGCGCCCCGACCAGCGGCCCGTTCACCGAGACGCCGCCCGTGAAGGTGCCGCCGGCACCGCCGGCCCGGACGGTCACCTGGAAGCCGGCCAGGTCGAGCCTCGTGCGCACCACGTCGACGGCGTGCTGGAAGGTGAGGAAGGCGCCGGAGGGCGTGTCGCTGCGGCCGTCATTGGTGTTCGCCCCGTCGGTGCGCACCCAGTAGGTGCGGTCCGACGTGAGCACCTCGCGCGGCCCGCCCGACGCCGGATAGGCGATCCGGCCGGTCGTGCGGTCGACCCGGATGGCGTCGATCCAGCTCGCGCCGTCCGGCGAGACCTTGACGCGCAGGTCGTCGTCGCCGGCCAGCCCGATCTCGGCGCGCCCCGAGAAGCCGTCCTGGAACAGCAGCGAGGCGGTGGCGCCGGTGCTCTCCTTCTCCACCTTCAGGCGCAGCGAGCCGTCGCCGCCGTCGGCCGTCCGCGCCGCGGTGAGGAGCACGTTGTTGAGCCGGGCGCTGAACGGGTTGCCGGCATCCGCCGCGGTGCCGACGCCGAGCCGGGCGAGATTCTGCAGCGCCGCCCCCGCCGCCGCCTCCAGCACCGGCATCCAGGCCGTGCCGGTCCAAACCACCAGCATGCCTTCGTCGGCGACGTAGCACACCCAGCCGGTGCCGGGCGGATGGAACACCCAGCCGCCGTCGATCCGCTGGGCGACCTGATCGTCGCGGCCGGCGAAGTCGCCGCTGCCCGGCGCTGCGACCAGGTAGCGGTCGCCCTCGGCCGGCGCCGCCGGCGGGGCCGAGAGGTCACGGTCGAGCACCGCCAGCATCACCAGCGCATCGAGCCGGACGAGCGCCTCGTTGTGGGTGACGTGCTTCTGGGCCTGGGCGGCGGCGATCAGCGGCAGCCCGAGATGGAGCGTGTCGGTCATGGTGTCGTCCCGTGTGAGCTCAGAGCGCGAGGTCGGCGGTGGCCGCGATGCCGCGGCCGACCGTGGCCGAGAGCTGGACCACCCGCACCGAGAGGTTCGCCTGCGGGGTGCCGAAGTCGGCGATCTCCTGCGCGGTCTGGTAGAGCGCCGACGGACCCGCGGTGGACAGCGTCCGCACCACCGTCCCGCCGTTCAGGATGTCGACCGCGTAGGCCTCGATCTCCTCGCCGAGCGGCACCTCGGCGACCTCCCAGGAGTCGCCGTCGCGCCGGGTGCGGCGGATCCAGGAGAGCGCGATGCCCTCGGCGGTGCGCCGGCCGGCGAGGCGCACCGGGGCGAGCGGCCGCAGCGCGGTCGCCTGCGGCGTCACCGTCACGGCGACCGCACTGGCGTCGCCGTGATCGCGGTCGGCCGCGACGACGCGCAGCACCATCGTGCGGCCCAGGCTGTCGATGCCGCGCGCCACCGGCACCAGCACGTCGTCGAGCCGCACGATCGTCGCGCCCGCCGCGAGCGGCGCCGCGATCGCATGCTCGGTGCCGGCCTGCCCGCGCAGGAGCCGCGACAGGCGCCAGGTGCGGGTCGCGACCAGCTCGGCGGTGCCGAACTGAATCACCTCGCAAGGGCCGTCCGGCGCCACCAGCACGGCGGCGTTGCCGCCGGCCAGCAGCGCCGCGTCGGAGATCGAGGCGAGCGCTCCGCCGGACAGCCGCACCCGCACCGCGGCGTGGCGGTCGATGCGTCCGGCCGGGCCGGCCGGCAGGTCGTCGAGCGTCTCGCCGATCACGGCCGGCGCGGCGGCGACCGCGATGCGCTCGAAGGTCTCGCCGTCGAAGGATCGCCACACCGCGAGCGCCCCGGGCCACGGATCGGCCGCCAGGGCGAGCCGCGCCAGCACGGTGTCGGCCGTGGAGGCGTCCCCCGGCAGGGTCGGCAGGTCGAGCACCACCACGTCGGCCGGGCCGACGGGATCGGGCAGCCGCGGCACGGTGCGGGCCCGGGCCGCCAGCGGCAGGGAGAACACCTCCGGATCGATCGCCTGCGCCGTCACGGCGCGCGACGCGGTGTCGACGATCTCGCGGATCTCGACGAGACGCCGCCGGCCGCCGACGGTCAGGCCGATCACGTCGCCGGGCATCAGGCCGAGCCGTGAGGGCGGCAGCGCGAAACTCGCGGTCTCGCGCGCCGCCCACAGATCCTGGAGGCGGATCTCGGCGCGGCGCTCCGCCGCGGCCCGGTCCATCACCACGGCGAGATCGGCCTGCAGCACGCGGGCCGCCCCGCCGACCAGCCGGCGCGACTGCACGGCGGCGCGCCGGTAGTCGGCATCGACGTCGGTGAAGCCGAGCGACACGGCGCGCGGCAGCTCGGTCTCCTGGCTGCGCACGAGCCGGGCCGGCGCCCCCTGCTCCGGCCACACCAGATCGTCCTCGCCGATCTCGGCGACCGGCGCACCGCCGCGCGGGCGGAACACCAGCGTCGCGCCGTCCGCCACGGCGTCGAATGCGAATGCGGCGCCGAGCGGATCGAGAGCGGCCCGCGGCGTCATCGGCCGGTCGATCACGGCGCCGTCCGGTCCCTCGCCCAGCCGCGCCGTGTCGCAGCCCGACACGCCGGCATCGCTCAACATGGCGGCGACCAGCCCGTCGAGCGGACAGGCGCCGAGCCGGCCGGTCAGCCAGTGGCCGGTCTCCCAGTTGGGGCCGTCGCTCCACACGTCGGTCGCGGCCGGGAACAGCGGCCAGGGCCGCGCGTCGAAGGTCCACAGCGTGATCGCCGCGGGATCGACCATGCGGCCGCCGTAGACGGGCGACACCGGGTTGTCCTCCAGCGTCGCGCCGTATGCCGGATCGAAGGTCGCCAGCACCGCCTCGAGGACGCGGCGCTGGATCAGGTCGTCGCGCCGCCCGGACGAGAACCACGGCCGGCCGCCCTCGGACGACGTCGCGTCGGGAAACACGCTCGGCTGGTTGGCGCCCTTGTCGACGGCCGGGCAGCCGACCTCGGTGAGCCGGATCGGCTTCGCCATCGGCACGAAGGCGGTCGGGGTCGCGAGCCGCATGCCGCCGACACGCTCGTGATGCGGATGCGCCCAGAAGCTCCAGATGTCCTTCTGGCGAAAGATCCACGGCTCCCCGCGCCCGTCCGTGATCGGAGTGCGCGCCTGCGCGATCCGGGCGGCCTCGCTCGCGTAGAACCAGTCGAAGGCCTCGCCGGCGCGCAGATTGCGGGCCAGATAGGCGCGATCGTGGATGTCGTCGGCGGCGGCGCGGTCGAGATGGCCGGCGGTGTCGCGCCAGTCGGCGAGCGGGGCGTACCAGTCGATGCCGATCGCGTCGATCGCCGGCGACGCCCACAGCGGATCGAGCGGGAAGCGCACCTCCGTCGCGGCGGCATCCACCACATGGGCGCCGTACTCGGTCCAGTCGGCCCCGTAGGTGACCATGGTGCCGGCGCCGAGGATCGCCTTCGCCTCGGCGGCCAGCGCCGCGAGCGCCGTCACGGCCGGATAGACGCCGGAGGCGCTGCGGATCCGCGTCAGCCCGATCAGCTCGGAGCCGACCAGGAAGCCGTCGACGCCGCCGGCCCCGGCCGCGAGCGCCGCGTAGTGCAGCACCATGCGGCGATAGCGCCACGCGTCGGGATCGTCGGCGCCGAAGAAGGCGTCGACCTGGGCCTGCGCGGCGGCGGTGCCGTCGGGCGAACCGGGCCGGCCGGGGGCCGGATCGCAGGTGACGCGGCCGCGCCACGGATAGGCCGGCTGCGACGCGGCGCCGGTCCACGGATCGGGCCGCGCATTGCCGGCCGGCACGTCCATCATCACGAACGGATAGAGCGTCACCTTCAGGCCGCGCGCCTTCAGCTCGGCGATCAGGCCGCGCACGCTCGCGTCCGACGGGGTGCCGCCGAAGGCGGGGCGGCCGTCGACCTGCGAGACGGGAGGCGCCGCGGCGCGCGGCAGCCCGGCGACCGACCAGACGAGCGGATGCGTCCGCTTGATCGCGGAGTCGACGCCCGGCCGGATCTCGCAGTGCGCCGCGCGCAGGTCGGTGCCGAACCAGGCGACGACGACCGCCACCTCGGCGAGGTTCGGGCACGCCGCCTGGAGATCGTCGAGCGCCGCCTCGACGTCGGATGCCGCCGTGACGACGTGGCGGTTCTCTGCGCCGCTGACACCGCGGCCGAGCACGCGCACCACGGTCGAGGGCGCGTAGCCGAACTCGGTGGTGCCCGGGATCAGCGTGACGGCGCGGATCATCCGCTCCAGCGCGCCGACCGGACGCATCACCTCGAAGGCGAGCTGCGGGATGCGGTTGCCGTAGGGCGCGAGCGGCAGCCGCTCGAACACCACATAGGCGAGGCCGCGATAGGCGGGCGCGCCGTCGTCGCCCTGCTCGGCGACGATCAGCGGATCGGCCGCCTGATCCTCGTCGCCGCGATGGACCCTGATCACGAGGCCGGAGAGATCGAGCGGCTCGCCGTCCGCCCAGATGCGGCCGACCCGGCCGATCGGTCCCTCGCACAGGCCGACCGCGAAGTCGGCGTAGTAGCGATACGTGGTGGTGCTGGTGGTGCCGCCGCCCGAGTCCATGCCCTTGCCGCCGGCGCTCTCCTCCGTGGTGGTCGCGACCTCCTCGATCGGGGTCGCCCAGATCACCTGGCCGGAGAGGCGGACGCGGCCGTAGACGCGCGGGATCGGCGCGCCCTCGGTCGAGGCCATCACGTCGAGATCGGCGAGCCGCGGGCCTTCGACGGAGCGGTCGTTGCCGCCGAGCAGCGCGTGATCGAGCGCATTGCCGACCGCGGCACCGGCGATGCGGCCCACGATGGCGCCGACCGGACCGAACAGCGCGCCGCCGACCGCACCGCCGGCGACCGAGAGAACGAGCGAGGCCATGGGAAGACCCTGTTGCGGCGTCCGACCGATCGGCTCGGTGGTCATTCCGGGGCAGCGCTTCGGCGCCCGGAACGACGGAGAGCTGATCGACGGAAATCGGCGTGATCGATCCGTATTGCCGCGTCGCGGCCGCGACGCGCACGCGTCGGTTCAGGCGATCACGCCCGGGAACGCGAACGCGCCGGCGATGCGACGGCGCCACCAGGGGGCGATCGCCACCTCGGCGACGCGGGCGCCGTCGTGGGCGTGCACCATCGTCCCGGACGACACGACGATCGCCGCGTGCTTGGCCGGCAGGCCGGCGCGCCAGCGGAACAGCAGCACGTCGCCGGCCTGCACGGCCGCCGGCTCGATCGTGATCAGATGCCGGGTCGCGGCGGCGAGCAGCGTCTCGCGCCCGGTCGCCTCGGCCCAGTCCGGCGTGTAGGGCGGCACCGCCTCGGGCTCGGTGCCGTACAGGGCGCGGTACACGCCGCGCAGCAGGCCGAGGCAGTCGCAGCCCACCCCCTTCAGCGACGCCTGGTGCCGGTACGGCGTGCCGATCCAGCTCCGGGCCTCGGTGACGATGGCGTCGCGGGTGACGAGACGATGGATGGACATGGAAGGAGTCCAGTTCTCAGAGGTCCGTCATTCCGGGACGCGGCGAAGCCGCGAACCCGCACTCCAGACACGAATGCCGTCCCTCGTGGCTGGATTCCGGATCGGGCGCTGACGCGCCCGTCCGGAATGACGACCGGATCTCACGCGTGCCCGATCACGTAGTCGTTGCCCGGGATGTGCGGGAAGCCGCGAAAATTCGCGGCGTTGGCGAAGCGGTCGCGGCAGGTGGCGAACTGCTTGTCGCAGCCGGCCGTGATCACGAAGGCGTCGCCCGGCGCGATCGGCTCCGGCATCGCCTGCCACAGCGCGATGGTGACGCCGGCGATGTCGGCGACGTGCAGCTTCACCTCGCAGTCGAGCCCGGCATTGGCGCCGCTCGTGAAGGCGAGGCGCCCGGCCGTGAACCGGCCGTCGGCAAAGCCGTCCAGCCCGGAGGCCCGGAACGTCGCGGTGCCGGCGAGCGCCGCGACGCCGCCGCTGCCGCGATGCGCGGCCGCGGCGAGATCGACCCGGCAGCGCGCATCGCCGAGATCGGCCGTGCAGGCCGCCGTGTAGAGGCGACCGCTCTCCTGCGCCAGCCGCTCGCCGGGCGCGCGCAGCTCGGCCGTGAAGGCGGCGCCCTCGCGCCGCACCTCGCCGAGCGTCGCGGCGGCGAGCAGGACGCGCAGCTCCGGCTCGCTCCAGTCGACCAGCCAGGTCTCAACCGTCGCGGCGTCGTAGCGCCCCGCGGCGAGGTCGGCCTCGGTCAGCGCATCGTCGGCGAGCGCCCCGGACACCTCGCCGCCGTCGACCTGCAGGCCGAAGCGCGTGGTCGCCTCCGAGGCATCGAGGCCGCTGCCGGCCCGGCACACGGTCCCCTCCAGGACGATGTCCCGGTCGTGATCCGTGAAGCCGAGCACGACGCCGTCGCGCCGCTTCAGCACCCAGCAGCGGCACAGCGTGGTGACGCCGGACGAGAGCTTCTGCTGCAGGGCCGCCGGAATCGCTCTCATGGCCCCCTCCCCGGCCCGGCCACGCGTCTCACGGCCGGATCTCGATCAGCGGAATGGTCGGGATCGCCCCGGCCTCGAAGGCCGAGACGTCGATCTCGAGATAATCGGTGTCGAACCGCACCGGCACGTCGAACAGGAAGCCGGCCGTGATCGCGGCGCCGCTCGCCGGCACGTGGCCGGCCAGGAACGTGACGATCCCGGAGGTCGGATCGCAGGCAAAGGCCGTGCCCTCGGCCTGCGTCACGCCGTCGACCGCGACCCGCACGCTGCCGGCCACCGGCTTCTCGATGGGGCGGCGATACGGCGCGTGCACGCCGCCATAGGTCTTCACCAGCGCGAACGTCGTGGTCGCGCCGTCGCCCGTGCCGATGACCTGGTCGAGCGGCGCGGGCGGCCCCGTCGCGGCCGACGAATGGTCGAGCCGGTCGCGCCAGCGGAAGCCGTGCAGCCGGCCGCGCCGCTCCTCGAAGAAGGCGACCACGGCCGACAGCGCGGAGAACGTCTTTACGCCGTAGCCGGCGTCGTACTTGCGGCGCGAATGGGCCCAGCGGGCGTTGCGCTCCTCGCGTCCGGAGCCGAGCGTGACGATCTCGGTGCGCCGCTCCGGCCCGCCGGCGCTCCGCAGCGCGATGTCGAGCGGGAACAGCACCTCGTGGAAGGCGGCCATGACCGACGCTCCACTCACAGGCCGCGGCGGCCGCGGGCGACCGCGCGGGCGATCCGGCCGGTCAGATAGGCCTCCGAGCCGCGGAAGCTCGCGACGTCCTGGGCCGCGATGTTGACGGTGACGTGCGTCGCGCCGCTGCCGCCGCCGGCGATGCCGAGCCGGCCGTCCGCGGTGCGGGCGAGCGGCACGATCGCCTCCGGCCCCGCCTCGCCGGCGAGGCCGAGCCCGCCCGAGGCGAGCGGGAAGTAGGTCGGCGTGCCGATCACGCCGCCGGCCGCGAACGGCTTCACGGCTCCGCCCGCCGCCGCGACCCCGAGCAGGGAGGAGAGGGACGCGGAGGCCCCGGCGGTGCTGTTCTCGAGCAACCTGTTCAGGCCTCCGGCAAGCTCGTTGGTCAGCGGCGTGAGCGCCGCCTTCAGAGTGAGGTCGGACAGTCGCAGGACGATCGACTTCAGCGCGTCGTCCAGACGCTTGCTCCCGGAGACGGCGCCCGCCAGCGCGTCCGTCATGGTCCTGGAGAAGGCCTTGGCGTTGATCTGCATGTCGAGAAGACGCTGGATCAGCGTCTTCGACTTCTCGTCGGCCTCGTCGAACATCTCGCCGTCCGCCATGCAATCGCATCCGGGATCTTCAGCCATCGGGATGTCTCCTCATCAGGTCGTCGAAGGCGGCGCGGCTGATCGGCGCCGAGGCGCCGATGCCGAGGGCGCGCAGCGCCAGCGCCAGCTCGCGCGGTGTCGTCTTCCAGAACGCCTCGGGGGTGAGCCGCAGGACGCCGAGGCCGAGGCCGATCGCCTCGTCCCAGGGGAACGGCGCCGGTGCGCCCCTCACGCCGGCCGGACGTCCTGCGGCCGCGGAGGGTCCGCCCGATCTCCCGGGCCAGCCCGATCTCCCGGGCCCGGCGGATCGGGCCCGCCGAACGTCACGGCGAGCAGCTCGGCCGCGATGCGCACCCATCCGGCGATCCCGCCCGCGACCGTCATGGCGGCGACCGCGTCGTCCGTCACCGCTTCGCCGGCGCCGCGCAGCCCGGCCGCGATCACCCGCACGAGATCGCGGGCCGCCATCCGGCCGGTGGCGAAGCGTTCGGCCAGGGCGACGAGATCGTCGGCCCCGAAGGCGGCCTCCAGCTCGGCCAGCGCCCCGAGCGTGAGCACCAGCCGCCGCCGCTCGCCGCCGATCTCCGCGTCGATCTCGCCGCGATGCCGATTGGTCATGTCGTCCTCCCGGGGCCCGGTCCGGCGCGAAACGGCCGGTGCATCGGCCCTTCGTCCGATCCCGGACTAATAACAACTGGCTATGAGTCCGGATCTTCGACGATCTGTTTCGACCTCGGCGCGATCAGCGCCTGACCAAAACTGATCACGATCGGCACACTTCACGGCCGATTAACAGGACGCCTGCATAGTTCTTTTCAATTGACAGAAACGAGCGAGCCCGATGCTTCACCGCGCCTCCGCGAACGTGCTTCTGAAGTCCGTCATTCTTCTCATGTCGTCGATCGTGGTTCTGGTCCTGGCCGCCGGCGCCATGGACGCGTGGCGCAGGCAGGAGACCGCGAGCCGCCTGTCCGACGTCGCCGAGGTGTCGCGCGACCTGTTCCGGTCGCTCGCCAACCTGCGGCTCGGCCGCGCCCTGATTCCGCGGGCGCTCGCCTTCGACGGGGTGGTCGACGCCGCCCAGCTCAAGCAGATCGAGGACACGCGGACGGCCGGACATCCGGCTCTGCAGAACGTCGCCCGGCTGCTGCCCGATGTCGTGTTCGCCGGGCGCGAGGCGACGACCCGCGAGTTCCGGGAGCTCGCGCAGCGCTATGTCGCCCTCGACAAGGAGGCCGCGGCCGACGTGCAGAAGCCGAAGGCGCAGCGACGCGCCGACCTCGGCAAGGAGCTCGCCGCGACCGCGACCGCGCTCATCGACGTGATCGAGAAGGCCGGCCGGGCGATCGACACGGCGGCGCGTGGCCGCGACGCCTTCATCGACCAGATGATGATCATGAAGGACGCCGCCTGGCGGGTCCGGGTCGACGGCGGCGAGATCTCGGTCATGATCTCCAACGCGCTCGCAGCGAAGAAGCATCTCAGCCCCGAGCCGGCGACGACGCTCCAGCGCAACATCGGCCGCGCCCTCTCCGGCTTCGACATGATGGGCGACATCGCGATCGGCCTGCCGGCGGGCTCGCCCGTGATCGCCGCCATCGCGGCGGCGAAGGCCGGCTTCTTCGCGCCGGAGTTCGTCGCCAAGCGCGACCGCATGATCGCGGCGCTCACCGCCACCGACCAGCCGGTCGCCATCCCGGTCGGCGAGTGGACGCTCGACTCGGTGCCGCGCCTGCTGCTGCTGACCAAGGTGGCCGAGACGGCGCTCGACGCCGCCGGCAGCCATGCCGACGCGCAGGTGGCGGCGGCGAAGACCAACCTGGTGGTCAGCCTGGCGCTGCTGATCGGTGCGCTGGCGCTGGCGGCCGGCGGCATCCTGATGGTCGGCCGCCGCGTCATCCGGCCGTTGCAGGGCATTCGGTCCGCCATGGTGAAGGTCGCCGACGGCGACCTCGCGACCGAGGTTCCGTATCGCGACCGCACCGACGAGATCGGCAGCCTCGCGGCCGCGCTCGCCACCTTCAAGGAGAACGCGATCGAGAAGGCCCGCATCGAGGCGGAGCAGCAGAAGCGGCGCGAGCAGGCCGCCCTGCGCCAGCAGGCGATCGAGCACGCCATCGCGGAGTTCGAGGCCGGCATCGGCGAGGCGCTGCAGGCGCTCGGCTCGGCGGCCGGCGAGATGCGCCGCACCTCCGAGACGCTCACCGCGACGGCCGAGCAGACCAACGGCCAGGCCCGCGACGCCGCCGCCTCCTCGGACGAGGCCTCGCAGAACGTGCAGACCGTCGCGGCCGCCTCCGAGGAGCTGTCCTCCTCGATCCACGAGATCAGCCGCCAGGTCACCCACGCGGCGACCGTGGCGAAGCGCGCCGTCGCCGAGACGCAGGAGACCGACGCCACCGTCCAGGGCCTCACCGACGCGGCTCACCGCATCGGCGAGATCGTCAACCTGATCACGGCCATCGCCGACCAGACCAACCTGCTCGCGCTGAACGCCACCATCGAGGCGGCCCGCGCCGGCGAGGCCGGCAAGGGCTTCGCCGTCGTCGCCTCCGAGGTGAAGCACCTCGCCGGCCAGACCGCCAAGGCGACCGAGGACATCTCCGGCCAGGTCGGCGCCATCCGCGAGGTCGCCGATCAGGCGCTCGCCGCCATGCGCCGGATCGTCACGACGATCGGCGAGGTGTCGAGCGTGGCGAGCTCGATCGCCGCCGCCGTGGAGGAGCAGGGTGCGGCGACCGCCGAGATCACCCGCAACACGCAGGAGGCGGCCCGCCGCACCCAGAGCCTGTCCGACAACATCGCCGGCGTGCGCTCCTGCGCGGGCGAGACCGGCACGGCCGCCGGCGGCGTGCGGTCGAGCGCCGAGACCCTGACGGTCCAGTCCGACACGCTGCGCGCCCGGGTGGACCAGTTCCTCACGAAGATCCGCGCGGCATGATTGAGCCGGCAGCCTGACGCGACCTCAGGTGAGGTCGCGTCAGGCTCCGGCCCCGCACAGTCGGGACCGAGAGCCGACCCTCACTGTTTGAATAACTGTTGTGCGATCGACGACCACCGGCGCGTAACACCGAGTTAAGTCGTCGCATCTAGGGTGCCGGCTTCCGAAAGCAGGTCCCCCAGCATGTTGTCGCGCCTTTCTTCCAACGTTCTTCTGAAGTCCGTCATCGCGCTCATGGCCTCGATCATCGTTCTCGTCCTTGCGACGGGGGCGTTCGAGGCGTGGCGAACCGACCGCATCGCGACCCGCCTCGCCGACACGGCCGATGCCTCCCGCCAGATGTTCAGGGCGATGGCGAGCCTGCGGGTGAAGCAGTCCTTCACGGCCCGCGCCCTCAACACCGACGGCATGCCGGATCCGGGCCAGCTGAAGTTCATCGCCCAGTCGCGCGCCACCGCGATGCCGGCGCTGCGCGAGACGCTCCAGATTCTGCCGAAGATCGACTTCCCGGGCCGCGACGCCCAGATCAAGGACCTCGCCCGCCTGACCGACCGGATCGACGAGCTCGACAAGGCGGCGCTCGACGACTTCGGCAAGCCCAAGGCGCAGCGGCGGCCGGTGCTCGCCAAGGACTTCCTCGCCTCCTCCCGCGAGCTGATCGCCGTTCTCGACAAGATCGGCACCACCCTCACGGCGCAGTCCCGCAACGAGGATCCGTTCGTCGACCAGATGATGCTGATCAAGGACGCCGCCTGGCTGGTGCGGGCCGAGGGCGGCGACATCTCGATCGTGGTCAGCAACGCGCTCGCCTTCAAGACCCGCATCTCCGAGGAGACGGTGCAGACCCTCTACAACCGGGTCGGCCGCACCGTCGCGGCGTGGCAGATGCTGGAGAGCGCCGCGGTCGGCCTGTCGCCGGCCTCGCCCGTCACGGCCGCGATCGCCAAGGCCAAGGCGGCGTATTTCGCGCCCGAGCTCGGGGCGCTGCGCGACCGCGTCGTCAAGGCGGCGGCCGCCGGCCAGCCGCTCGACATTCCGCTCTCGGCCTGGGACGCGGCGCAGCGCCTGACGGTGGTCGTTGCGCTGGCCGAAACGGCGCTGGACGCGGCGAGCGATCACGCCCAGGCCAGGGTCACCGCGGCCCGCACCAACCTGATCGTCAGCCTGGCGCTGCTGATCGGCGCGCTGGCGCTGGCCGCCGGCGGCCTCGCCATCGTCAGCCGCCGGGTCATCCG
>NZ_JAUSUJ010000028.1 GCF_030813915.1 Rhodoplanes tepidamans | reverse complement strand
GGCCCCCCCGCGCAGCGGCGAGCCGGGTGAGGGAGCCATCCTCTCGCTCGGAGCTTGCGGGACGCCCCCTCACCCGCCCGAGCTTCGCTCGGGCACCCTCTCCCACGAGGGGAGAGGGTCCGGTCCCGAGGCGCCGAGTCATCGTTCTCACTCCGTCGCCGGCTCGATCCAGCGCGGGAACACCGGGCTGGGCGGCGGGAGCGTACTGCCGGGGGCGATGCGCACGTGGCCGCCGAGCTGGGAGAAGTCGCGCGCGTCGGCCGGCACGGCCAGAATGTCGAGCAGCTTGCCGCACGCCGTCGGCATCACCGGCTGGGCCAGGATGGCGACCTGGCGCAGCACCTCGGCCGTGACGTAGAGCACCGTGCCCTGGCGCACCGGGTCGGTCTTCGCCAAGGCCCACGGCGCCTCGCCCGCAAAATAGCGGTTGGCGTCGGCGACCACGGCCCACACGGCGTTCAGCACCTGGTGGATCTGCTGGGTCGCCATGTGCTCGCGCGCCTTGCCGACCAGCGCGTCGGCGGCGGCCAGGATCGCCTCGTCGTTGCCGGAGAACGCGCCCGGCTGCGGCAGCACGCCCTTGAACGCCTTGGCCAGCATCGACAGCGAGCGCTGGGCGAGATTGCCGAGGTCGTTGGCGAGGTCCGCGTTGATCCGGTTGACGATCGCCTCGTGCGAGTAGCTGCCGTCCTGTCCGAACGGCACCTCGCGCAGGAAGAAGTAGCGGAGCTGGTCGACGCCGTAGAGGTCGGCGAGCCCGACCGGGTCGATCACGTTGCCGACCGACTTCGACATCTTCTCGCCGCGGTTGAACAGGAAGCCGTGCGAGAACACGCGGCGCGGCACGTCGACGCCGGCCGACATCAGGAAGGCCGGCCAGTAGACGGCGTGGAAGCGCAGGATGTCCTTGCCGATGACGTGCAGATCGGCCGGCCAGTACGTCCGGAACATGGCGCTGTCGGTGTCGGGGAAGCCGACGCCGGTGATGTAGTTGGTCAGCGCGTCGACCCACACATACATGATGTGCTTCTCGTCGCCCGGCACCGGGATGCCCCAGTCGAAGGTGGTGCGCGAGATCGACAGGTCCTGCAGGCCGCCGCGGACGAAGCTCGCGACCTCGTTGAACCGCTCCTTGGGCAGCACGAAGTCGGGCACCCGCTCGTAGAGGTCGAGCAGCTTCTGCTGGTAGGCCGACAGCCGGAAGAACCAGCTCTCCTCCTCGACCCACTCGACCGGGGTGCCGGACGGGCCGCGCCGCACCTTGTCGTCGCCGACCGTGGTCTCGCTCTCGGTGTAGAAGGCCTCGTCGCGCACCGAGTACCAGCCGGCGTATTTCGACAGGTAGACGTCGCCGTTCGCCTTCATCCGCTCCCAGATCGCCTGGGACGACCGGTGATGGCGCGCCTCGGTGGTGCGGATGAAGTCGTCGTGCGAGATGTTCAGCTTGGCGTCCATCGCCTGGAACAGCGCGACGTTGCGGTCGGCGAGCGCCCGCGCCGTCAGCCCCTCCCTGGCCGCCGTCTGCACCATCTTCTGCCCGTGCTCGTCGGTGCCGGTGAGGAAGTGCACGTCGCAGCCGTCGAGCCGCATGAACCGGGCGATCGCGTCGGTGGCGATCACCTCGTAGGCATGGCCGATGTGCGGCGCCCCGTTCGGGTACGCGATGGCGGTGGTGAGGTAATAGCGTTTGGAGGCCATGGATTTCGAAGCTCGCAGGCAATCCGGGCAAAAAGCAGCCGTCATTCCGGGGCGCGGCGAAGCCGCGAACCCGGAATCCAGCCGTGAGCTCGGCGTTCGTGGCTGGATTCCGGGTTCGGCGCCCCGAAGTCGGCGATCGCCGACTTCGGCATCTTACGATGCCGATCACGGGCAAGCCCGTGATCGGTGCGCCGGCCCGGAATGACGAGATGCTGCGGCGATGTCGCCGCCTGGGTATCAACCCCGTGCCGCCTCGGCAAGCCAGCCGAACACGGCGAAGACCAGGGCGCGGCGGTCGAGGTTGAGGGTGAGGACGTCGCGGGCGGCGGTGTCGAGCCGACTCCAGGCCTCGGCATAGGGGGCGAGCCGGCGCGCCGCCTGGGGCCCGCGGCGCAGCTCGCCCGAGAGCCAGTCCCGCACCGTCTCGACGAAGGTCTCGACCATCTCGCGGTCGGCCCGCTCCAGGGTGTCGCCGAGCGCATGCAGGGCGCGCGGGTCGGGGCTCGGCACCTGGGCGAGCAGCGCGGCGACCTTCTCGCGCAGCGCCAGCAGGGGACCGCCGGAGAGCGCGATGGCGCGGGCGACGCAGCCGTCGGCGGCGGCCGCCGCCTCGGCGAGCCCGGGATCGTGCGGATCGCGGCCGAGCGCCGCCGCGGCGGCCGTCACCACCTCGGGGACCGCGAGCGGCCGCAGCGTCAGCATCCGGCAGCGCGACCGGATGGTCGGCAGCAGGCGGCCGGGCGAATGGCTCACCAGGAGGAGGAGCGCGCGTTGCGGCGGCTCTTCCAGAATCTTCAGCAAGGCATTGGCGCCTTCGGGATATTTCAGCTCCTCGGCGGCGTCGACGATACAGATGCGCCAGCCGCCGCCGGTGGCCGTGGCCCCGAAGAAGCCGACCGTCTCGCGGACCTGGTCGACCGTGATGACCGTGCGCACCGTCTCGCTCTTCTCGCCGGGCGTGCGCTCCAGGGCGAGCAGCGCCCCCTCGGTGTCGGCCGCGACCCGGCGCACCACCGGATGGTCGTCGGGCAGCGCCAGCGAGGTCGCCGCCTGGACGGCGGCCGACCCGGGGTCCGGATGGGCGAGGACGAAGCGGGCGAAGCGGTAGACCAGCGTCGCCTTGCCGATGCCGGCCGGGCCGCCGACCAGCCAGGCGTGCGGGACGCGGCCGGACTTGTAGGCGGCGAGCAGCGTCGCCTCGGCGGCGGCGTGGCCGACCAGGGCGAGGGTGGCGCGCGGATGCGGAACCGCGGCGGTCTCCTCCCGCGCCGCGCGGGGGGCGCGGCTCACGGCACCGCCGCGTCGAGGCGGCCGGCGGCCGGCGTGTCCCCGGCATTCCGGGCCTCGACGCCCGCGGACGTCGCGGGGTCCGATGTCTCGGTGTCCGGCCCGGCTGCGTCGGACTCCACCTGGGCGGCGCCGAGCCGGGCGCAGACCACGGTCCACACCGCATCGGCGATTCGTTCCGGCGCCGGGCTCGCGTCGACCACGGCGCAGCGTCCGGGCTCGGCCGCGGCGATCGCCGCGTAGCCGTCGCGCAGCGCCGCGTGGAAGGCGACGTCCTCCGCCTCGAAACGATCGGCCGTGCCGCCGTCGCGGCGCCCGGCCGCGCGGGCGAGCCCCGCCTCGGCCGGCAGGTCCAGCACGATGGTGAGGTCCGGCAGGGTGTCGCCGACCGCCACCCGCTCCAGCGCCCGGATCACGGCCGGATCGACCTTGCCGACGGCGCCCTGGTAGACGCGGGTCGAGTCGAGGAAGCGGTCGCACACCACCCAGGCGCCGCGCTCGAGCGCCGGCCGGATGGTCTTCTCCAGATGGTCGGCGCGGGCGGCGGCGAACAGCATCGCCTCGGCCTCCGGCCCGAACGGCTTGGCGGCGCCGGCGAGCAGCACGTGCCGCACCGCCTCGGCGCCCGGCGAGCCGCCGGGCTCGCGGGTCTGCACCACCGAAATCCCCAGCCGGCGCAGCCGCCCGGCCAGCAGCGCGGCCTGGGTCGACTTGCCCGACCCCTCCCCGCCCTCGAACGTGATGAACTTCCCGCGCATCCGAATGTCCGTTCCCAGGCGCTCAAATGCGCGCGAAGCCCGCCTTGATCCAGCCGATGACCAGCTCGGTCACGACGTCGACGGCGCGCTGCGGCAGGCTGCCGACCTCGACCGCCTCGGCCGCCTTGAGCGGCACCTCGAGCGTGACGTTGTCGCCCCTGATCACCCGCAGCCGGCCGACCGGCTGGCCCTCGGCGACTGGCGCCCGCACCGGCCCCGTATACAGGATCCGCGCCGAGATGCGGTCGGTCGTGTTCTTCGGCACCAGCACCGACACCGCCTTGCCGGCGACCAGCGGCACGCTTCCCTGCGCCCCGCCGAACACCTTGGCGTCGCCGATGGTCTGGCCCTCGGCGAACAGCGGGCGCGCCTCGAAGCCGGAGAAGCCCCACTCCAGGAGCCGCCTGCCCTCGTCGGCGCGGTCCTTGGCGGTCTTCAGCCCGTTGATCGCCACGATCAGCCGCAGGCCGTTCTGCACCGCCGAGCCGACCAGCCCGTAGCCGCCCTCGGCCGTGTAGCCGGTCTTCATGCCGTCGGCACCGAGGTTGAGCGGCAGGAGCGGATTGCGGTTGAGCTGGCGGATCTTGTTCCAGGTGAACTCGCGCTCGCCGTAGATCGGATAGTATTTCGGGTAGGTCCTGATGATGTGCTGGGCGAGCTTCGCCAGCTCCCGCATGGTCACGGCGTTGCCCGGGTCCGGCAGGCCGGTGGCGTTGCCGAAGGTCGAGCGGGCGAGGCCGATCTCGCGGGCCCGCCTTGTCATCGCCTCGGCGAAGCTGCGCTCGTTGCCGGCGATGCCCTCGGCGAGCGCGATCGCCGCGTCGTTGCCCGACTGGATGATCAGGCCGCGCAGCAGATCCTCGATGCGCACCCGGCTGTGGATCGGGGCGAACATGCTGGAGGTGTGCGACGGCGCCCCGCCGCGCCGCCAGGCGTCCTCGCTGACCGGGAACTCCTGGTCGAGCGTGAGGCGGCCCGACTCGAGCTCGTGGAAGACCATCTCGGCGGTCATCAGCTTGAGCAGGCTCGACGGTGCCGTCGGCGTGTCGGCCGCCTTCTCGTAGAGGACCGTGCCGGTCTCGGCGTCGATCAGGATGGCGTAGGGGGCGGCGGTCTGGAACCCCTCCTCCTTCTTGGCGCCCGTCACCGAGTTGTTGGCGGCGCCGGCCGCGGCCACGAGGGCGACGACGAGGACGAGCGACAGCGCGGCGACGGCGCCGACGAGGCCGCGGGCGGGTCCGCCCCGGCCGGCGGCATCCCGGCCCGATGCACCCCCTGGTGCCGCCGGGCGGCGGCGAAGCATCCGAATCATGGCCCTCGCGTCCCAAGACAGTGGGGCCGCACAATGGCGCGGCCCGCCCGCCGGGACAACAGCGGGTCCCGGACAGATAGCGAAAATTCAGCCGATACGGGACGTTGCCGGGAGAGTCTCGCGCCCTAATAGAGGCCGCGGCCGGTCATCACGGCGGGCGGCGCCTCGCGCCCCGGGCGCGATTCGACCGCCGCCAGGGCCGCCGCCGGCCTGGCCGGCTTGGGATCGCGCCCGGCCGCCATCACGGGCGGCCTGTCGCCGGGCGCCGGCGCCCGCTGCGAGGTGCGGCCGGAGGCCCGCCCGGCCGGCGCGGCCGGCTGGTCGTCGAGGCCGAGGCTGAACGGCCGCTCCGGCGGCATCGGCACGCCGCTCCGGGGCGGCGGCGGCGCGGCCCCGACGCCGCGTAGCGCCGGGACGAACGGCCGGGTCGCCGCCATCATCACCAGCGACGGCGCCGGGGCCGGCTCGCCCTGGCGCAGGGTCGCCATCAGGATTCCGTCGTCGGAGCCCTCCAGCGGGGCGCGGCCGACATACTCGACCCGCACCCGGGCCGTGCCGTTGGACTGGAAGCCCAGCATGTCCGCGGCCTTGTTCGACACGTCGATGAGCCGGCCCTGGTGGAACGGCCCGCGGTCGTTGACCCGCAGGATCATGGAGCGGTTGTTGCCGAGATTGGTGACCCGCACATAGCTCGGCATCGGCAGGGTCGGATGGGCGGCCGACATGCTGTGCATGTCGAACACCTCGCCGTTCGCCGTCAGCCGGCCGTGGAAATCGGTGCCGTACCAGGAGGCGAGGCCCTCCGCCCGGTAGTTGACGTCCTCCTCGGGGACGTACATGCGGCCGCCCACCATGTAGGGCTTGCCGATGCGATAGCCGCCGCCGCCCTTGGGGACCGGCTGGCCGGGCTCGACGACGCGCGGGCTCGCGGCGACGCCGTAGCGCGGATCGATTCTCGGAAACAGGCCGCCATTGCCGGCCGAGCAGTGGGCCAGCGCCACGCATGCGCCGGCCGCCGCGCCGACGCGCGCCAGCCGAGCGAGCCGTCCCCTCACCTCCCCCCGGATCATCCGACGAGGATCCCCCCTCCTGCCGCACCCGGCACCAAAGCCGACACGGCGCCCCGTTCCCCCTGAACGAGACGCCCGGCCCGGGCCCGGGGCTTTCGCCGACCATCCGGCTCGACCGAGTCGAACGAGTCGCGAGCGCCCCGGCCGCACGTTACGCGTCCGCAATTGCGCGCGGAACCGAAACACTCTGGCAAGGTAAATGAGCCGGAAAGAAGACGGCGGCGAGGCCCGGCGGGACCCGATCCGGGACCGATTTCGGGGCGGGTTTCGGGACGGGTTCGGTGCCGCCCGCGGGGGGCGTCGCGGCGCGGTGCCGGCCGCCGCCCGGTCGCCGGGGGAGAGCCTCTCTACGCACTAATCCGGGACGGTCGCGGAAGCCGGTTGTTAACGCCTCGCCGCTAGGGTCGCGCCATGTCACGACCGCACACGCCGGAGCCGGCGTGTCGCGACCAGAATGGTCCATGCGCATGCGCCGTGCCCGCTTCCTCAGCCTCGGCCGTTCCCGCCTCCGCATCGCCGCCGGGGTGACGGCCAGCCTCGTGCTGCTCGGCGTCGGCCTCGCGATGCTGCCGCGCCCGGCCGCGACCGGCAGCCACGCCCGGATCGGCCCCGAGGGCACGATCCGGCTCGCGCCCGACGCCTACAAGCAGTGCCAGCGGCTCGGCTTCGACAACCGCAACGGCGAGGTCCGCGACCGCGGCGTCGCGGCCTGCGAGCCGCAGGCCGAGCGCGACACCTCGATCGACCGCATGCAGGCGATCCGCGCCTTCTTCAACCGCCGCTGACCGGGCGTGCCCCGGACCGCCGACTCGGCCGGCGGACTCGGAATCGCGGCCGCGGCGATTTCGCGGCGCAGCGACTTTTTGCGGTGCCCTGATCTGGATCAAAGCGCGCCGCCCCGCCCCGTCCTAGAAACACACCGTTGGCGCCGCTTCACGGGGGTGAGTGGCGCGACGGAATTGGGCGGTCCTCGCGGACCGCCCTTTTTTCGTCGGGCGAGCCTCCGGCCGCCATGCCCTGCCCCGCGCGAGCATTCCCGGCGCGAGCATGCGCGGCGCGCGCGATCCGTCGATCGGCTCGGCCGCCGTCGACGCGGCGAGTGCCGTCATCCCGTCGGCTCCGGGCGCTTGAACTCGATGCCGCACCGCTTGCGGACCGAGACCTGCTCCAGCGCCTGGAGCTCGCCGCGCATGCGGGCGAGCTCGGCCGTGTTGCGGTCGTCGCCGCCGACCAGGAAGGCGGCCGGCCAGAACACCACCACGGCGACGGTGGTGGCGACCGTGTCCTTGGTGCGCTTGCTGTCCTGAACGCCGGCGAGCTCGTTGGCCCGGTGGGCGATGCGCTGGCTTTCCTCCGCGATCTGCGCGCAGGTCAGCGGCTCGTACTGGTACGGCGACACGTAGCTCGGCGCCACCTCGTCCGACCTCGTCGCGCAGCCGGCCGCCAGGGCGGCCGCGACAAGCACCCATGCACGCACGCTATCCCCCCGTTCCGACAATTCGGAATGTCACTGCGCCACATTAGGGACACATTTCGGGGCTGCCAACTGCAAAGTTCACCCCGGCCGCCGCTCTACCAGGACGGGGATTCGGAGCTAGACGCCGGACTAGCTGATACCAACGGCCTCCGGCACTGACTCTCCCGTCGCCCTGAGGTGGCCGCGCGGCGCGCGGCCCTCGAAGGGCGACGGCCCGGGCCGCATCCTTCGAGGCTCGCCGGCGGCGAGCACCTCAGGATGACGGGTCGGGATTCAGGGCCACTGTTATGTCCAGGCGGTCGCACCGTCCGCTGCATCGGTGCGTCACCCGGCCCTCGGCGGCCGGGGCCGCGCCCGACCGGATCGGTCGGCTGCGCGATCGCCCATTCCGGCGCGTCCGGAGGTCTGATAGGAGAAGCCGCGGACCCGGACGGGTGGCCGAGTGGTTGAAGGCAGCGGTCTTGAAAACCGCCAGAGGCGCAAGTCTCTCGTGGGTTCGAATCCCACCCCGTCCGCCAGATCCGCCGCCCAGGATTGGCCGACAGCCGGCACTGCCTCGGCGTGATCTTTGTTCGACTTTTTAGCGCGCAAGTGTAGCGCGCAAAATCGAATGGCATGGCGCGCAAGATCGAGTGGCAGCGGAAATGGCGTGGCTGAAGCGCCTTCGGTCCGACTGCCTCAGCCTCGCTGCCACGCCCCCGGGGCGTTCATCTCCGACCAGCGCGGACGGACGTCGACCCGGCGGCCTCGGGTCCCGCATCGGGTGCAGCGTCCCCGAAAGGACGGCACGGTCCGGTCGTCGGGATACGCGCTGACGTCCAGGGCGGCGCTGTGGTGGCACGCCAGGCACGTCAGCTCGATCGACCGCACCCCGAGCGACCGCATGTTCCCGAGCGTCATGGGCGTTGGTGGTGGGGTCGGCGGCGGCATGCCGAGAGGTTAGCGGGCCGGCTCGATCGGGTGAAGGCGTGCCGCCCCGCTTCCGGGACCTAATCGCCGCCATGAGCCCCCCTCGAAGCGCCGTTCACAGCCTCTTCCAGCCGCCTGCAGGCGACTTCGAAATAGGCCGGGTCCAGCTCGATGCCGACATACGGCAGCCCCCGCGCGACGCAGGCGACCCCGACTGTGCCGGAGCCCATGAAGGGGTCGAGGATCGGCCCCTCCATGACGGCGAGCAGGCCGGCCATCACCTCGACCGGCTTCCCTGCGATGTGGTGCTTCACCCTCGGCACCGGAGCCCGAAACACGCCGGGCGCGACCGGCCCGGCGAGCGCCCGGCTGCCGTTCGACCCCCAGACGGCATATTCCGCCTGGACGCGGTAGCGGCCCCGGTGGGGCCGGCTCCCCTCGGTCTTGTCCCAGGGCACGATGCCCCGCCAGATCCAGCCGGCGCACTGGACCGCGTCGGTGGTCACCGGGAGCTGCCGCCAGTCCGAGAATGTGACCAGCAGACCGCCCGGCCGGACCAGGACCCGAGCCCGGAGCATCCACAGGGTCGACCAGGCCAGGAACGACCGCTGGTCCCGGGTGTCGCCCAGGAACTCGGGAAAGGCTCCCCGCCGGTCGTAGTTCAGATACTTGGCCGAGGTGGCCATCGCCTTGTCGCGGACGTTGCCGCCGCTCGAATACGGCGGGTCGGTCAGCACGTCGCCGACCGACCCGGGCGCCAGGTCGGTCAGGATTTCGAGGGCGTCGCCGAGGTAGAGGGTCGCCGGCCCGATGGTCCGGGATTCGATGGGCATCCGGTCTCTCCAGACGTCGGACGCTCGTGGCGCTCTGGGGAGGGCTCGGACGGCCTCAGCACGTTGAAGGTGCCGCAGCGGCGGCACTTGATCTCGACCGGACCGGCGATGGCGCCGGCGGTCGCACGGAAAAGCAGCGCCCGGCAATGGGCGCAGCGAATGGTCTCCACTGACAATCGATCCGCACTGTGCCACCCATGCACCGCTCGCCAGAGCCGCGACGGGGTGGCGGCCATGTTTGTGCGTCGCTCCGCGGGACTGGTCGCCAAACTCGACCCGCGGCCGGGGACACCCGGGCCCCGTCACGTTCCTCCTCCTTTCGCGGCCGGATCGGCCGTCACGGTGATGGTGGAGAGCACCGGCAGGCCCTTGGCCCAGGTGGTCTCGATGCTTTCGGAGAACCACACCCCGTCGATCCCGTCGCCGAAGTCCTCGGCGATCATCTTGGCGCCGGCCGAGCGGGCCGGGTCGAAGGGCAGGATGAAATGGCCGCCGCCCGTCGCCATGGTCAGCTCGGTCGCCCGGGCCTCGGCCGCCCGCTTCGCCTCGTCCTCGCTCGCTCGGGGGTGGAGCAGTGTGTGGGTCGGCCCCTTCCGGCTGGTCTGGTGCTCGACCGTCTTGCGCCGCCCGGTCTTTGGATCGTGCCAAGCCGCCACCACCTTGCCGTGCCGCGGCCGCGGCGTGCCGTTGATGCGCCAGCCGGCGCAGCCGATCCGGGTCACCCGGATGGGTGGCAGCTCGGCCCCGCCGGCCCCCTTGCCGGAGCCCCGCTTCGTCACGGTCAGCCTCTCGCCGGCTGGCTTGACGATGCCGCCGGCCTCGGCCGCGATCCGGGTGGCGAAGTCGATCGGCGAGGCTTCCCAGCGCAGCACATAGGGCAGCTTGATCGACGCCAGCGCCGGGTCGATGGCGAGCGACAGGCCGGCCGCCTTGGCCGTGTCGTCGAGCACCTCGCGCAGCGTCTTGTCGTCCCAGTGCTTCAGCCCGCCGGCCTTGATCTCCCCCGTCATGGTGGCGGCCCGGGCCTTCATCACCAGGGTCTCGGGACCGTTCTCGCAGCCCGTCTCCCAGTCGTTGATCTTGAAGGCCCCCAGCATCGCCACCCCGGTCTCCTTCCAGCCCGCGATCGGGGTGAGGAGATCGTCCTCGGTCGGCAGCGGGATCTGCCGCCAGTTGTCGTCCAGCTCGATTTCGAGGGTGTCGTTCTCGCCGCCGGCGTTGTCCGTGAACGTCGCCCGCAGGAAGTAGGCGCCCATCGGGCCGGCCAGCAGGTCGGTACCGCCCTTGAACAGCTGGAACACCGGCGTCATGCGTCGCCCCAGATGCGGGTGACGGTCCGGCGGAGCGGCCCGGCCGCCGGCCGCGGCGGCAGCCAGATGACGGTGCCGACCGGCACGATCGGGCCGAGCGCCGCCAGGCCCGGATTGAGGTCGAGGATCGCCTCCACGGTGCCGTTGCGCTCGCTGCCGAGCTCGGCCCTCGCGATGTGGTCGAGCCGCAGGCCGTCGCGGCGGACCGTGTAGAGCCGGTCGACCTCGCTCATGCCAGCCCCCTCATGTGTAGCCCTTCAGCTCGACCGTGAAGGCGACCTTCTTGCCGCCGTAGGTTTCGAGGTCGGAGACCCGCTCGATCGTCACGGTGCCGAGCACCCGGGCCGAGAAGCCGCGGCCCATGCGCAGCATCGGCAGGGGCAGCTGGGCGAACTGGCTCGCCCGGATGCCCTCGTAGTCGGCGAGCCCGCCGATCTCGTCCGGGAACAGCGTGCCGCGGATCGTCATGGTCGGCCGCTTGTGCCCGTGCGCCTGCGCCCCGTCGGTGAGCCCGAACCGGGGCACGTCGACCCACACCGCCTCGCTGCCGGTCTCGATCTCCTGGCCGTTGAGACCGACCACCAGGAACACGTGGGGCCCGAGGGACATCAGCCGGGACATGGTCACACCGTGTCGAACAAGGCGCCGGTGTTGGTGCCGAGCCGGGCGAAGGCACGCCGCACGCCGTCGACGTCCTGCACCCCGTGGAAGTGGACAGGCCCGGCCACCGTGATGCCGCCGCGGCTCGACTGCTTGCCGGGCGCCTTGGCGTCGCCGCCGCCACCGCCTCCGCCGCCCCCGCCACCGACTCCACCCGGCCCCAGGCGCGGCGTGATGGTCGGCGAGACGTTGAAGTTGAGCCCCTGGAAGATCGCCTTGATGCGCTCGACGACCGACTGCGCCTCCGCCTCGGCCTTCGCACCCTCGGTCTTGATCGCCTGGGTCACCCCCTGCATCGCCGCCTGCGCCTTCGCGCCGGCCGTCGGTGGCACGATCTCGCCGAGGTTCGGGGCCGGCGCCATCACGGCGCCGGCGCCCGTCGATCGCTGCCCCTGCAGGGTCGGGTAGCGGCGCCGATAGGCGTCCAGGCCGCGTTGCTGGCGGAGATCGCGATCCGTCACGGTGACGCCGGGCTTTTCGGCGAGCGCCTCGTCGCGCAGGCGGGCTTCGGCCCGCCGCATCCGAGCATCCTCCAGCTCCCGGCGGAGGCGGTCCCGCTCCCACCGCGCGAAGGGCCGCCCCTTGGCGACGCCCGACTCGGCGCCCGACAGCTTGGCGGCGAGGTCGTCGATGTGCGCGTCTTCCCGCTTGCGAATGCCGTCCTTGATCCGATCGTCGAGGCCGGCGTTTCGCTTCTCCACCCACTGCGCATAGTCGGCATAACGCTGGGTCAGCTCTCCGAGCCAGTTCGCGATGTCCTTGAACCCCTTCGAGGCGCCGCTCATCCGGTCCGTCGCCTCGGCCGCGTTCGCGGCCGCCGCCGCGACCCGCTGGTAGTGGCTCTCGATCGTGCCGAGCTGGATCGCGAGGTTGCCCTGCATCGAGCCGGACCACTTCGTCTTGTCGCCGAGGATCTCCAGCATCCGGGTGATCTCGGGCAGCACCTTCGCGGCGCGCGCCGTCTCGTCCCACCATTCCTGGCCGAAGAACTGGACGCCGAACGCGACCTTGTCCTGTTGCTTCAGCTTGTCGAACCGGCCGAGCACGTCGAGGATCGTCCCGCGGGCATTCTTCTCCATTCCGGCGGAGACCTGCTTGGGATCGAGGCCCAGGTACTTCTTCAGCGCCTCCTGCTGCTTGTCGGTGCCGACATGCGCGGCCGCGAGCTTCGAGCCGAACGTGTTCATCCAGCGGGCGGCGACCTCTTCCGGCATGCCGCCCGAGATCTGCGCCGCCGTGATGCCGAGCACCGTGTCGTAGTCCAGGCCGACCGCCGCGCCCGGCGCGGTCGATCGCTTGGCCGCCTCGATCAGTGCGCGCTCGCTCGCCGCGCTCGCATCCGCCAGCGCGTTGACCTTGTCGCCCCAGTCCCGCAGCGTCTGCAGACTCCAGCCGAGCGCCGACTTCATCTCGGCCATGGTCTGCATGGTCTCGCGGGCGCTCGTGTCCCAGGCCTTGCTCGCCATCAGGCCGGTCTCCACCGCTTCCGGCAGCTCCTTGATGTCGATGCCGGCGGCACCGGCGGCGGCCGCCTGCTGGAACGCCTCGGCCGGCTCCATGCCGTACCGGAACGCCATCTTGCGCAGGACGCCCTGCAGCGCCGCGAGCTGATCGGGCGTGCCGGTGACCTTTTTCCGTACCTCGGCCCAGGCCTTGTCCTGGTCGACCACGGTGCGCGCGGCCGCCCGCGCGGCGCGATAGCCGGCGTATCCGGTGCCGATCCCGGCCAGGGCGTCGGCCGTGCCGCCGACCACCACCGGACCGCCGCGGCCCCGCCCACCCGCCGCACCCGCCCGGTCGCGGACCTTCTGCGCCGCTCCGTGCAAGCCGGAGACCGCGCTCTGCGCCTTGCGGGCCGCCGAGGCGGTCTCCAGCAGATCGCGCTTCAGCTTCTCGGGCCCGCGCACCGTGCCGAGCCCCTGCGCCTCGCGCCGCACGGTTCCGAGGTTCTGGCCGGCCTGGCGGGACGCCGTCGAGACGTCGAGGATGTCGCGCTTGAGCTTGTCTGCGCCGCGGGTTCCGTTCAGCCCGGCCGCGGCGGTCTTGATGCCGGCGAGGTCCTTCGCCGCATCGGCCGACCCTTTCTTGAGGTCGTTGATCAGCTTCAGCCGGAGGGCGACGTCGAGGGTGGTCATTCAGGTCCCGCTCACGATCCGGTGGAACGTCCCCCAGGTGTCGTCGTATCGCTCGGCTGCCTCGATCCACCGCAGGATCAGCTCGTCCCAGGGCAGTGCGAGCTGGGCGTCCCAGCCGCCGCCGAAGGTCGCGCTCACGAGCCCGACATAGGCGCTCCAGTCGCGGAGGTCGGCCCGGACGAGGTCGCCGCGTCGGCCGTGCCGGCCAGCGTCGCGGCGAAGACGCGCGGCAAAAAACGGTTGCAGGCCTCCGTCACCCGGCCGCCGTCGTCCTCGTCGAGACCACGCAGCTCGCCCACCGTCAGGCCGGCCTGCGCCGCCCACACGGCCCACAGGCCGTGCTCGGCGAGCGCGCCCGAGTCGACCACCTCGGCCACCTCGGCGACGGTGAGCCGCCGGACCGTGATGGTCTCCACCACGTTGCCGTCGCGCTCGAAGGGCCAGTCGAGCGCGATCACCTCCTCGCGCGCCCGCCCTTTGAAGGCGAGCCGCTCGGCGGGCAGCGGCCGGGCCGCGGCGGGCGCCGGCGTCTCGGTCGCCGGCGCCGCGCCAGCCGGTGCGGACGCGCCGGACCGCCTGGCGTGGTCGGGCGAGCCCGGCGGCGGCGCCACGGGCGTTAGGCTCCGTTCGACATCGATCGGGGAAGGAAGGTCGTCGGACATGGGGGCTCCTTGAACACGCTTCGAAGAGGGTTTCGGCCACCTCAAAGGCGGCGCCGGCTCAGCCGGAGATCCGCAGGATGCGGTTCTCCTCGGAGCCGATGTCGGTGCCGTAGCCCTGCCAGCGATTGGTCCAGAACGAGAAGGCGGCGATGATGCCGTGGCCCTCGATCACGTCCTCGTAGTCGGTGATCGACTTGATCTGGTAGCCGTAGCCCTTGAGGCCGCGCCCCGACATCTCCTCGGCGTCACCCTCGGAGAACAGGCCCCGCATGGTGATGATGCGCTCGCGCTTGGTGCCGGCCTTCTCGTCGGTGATCAGCTCGTAGATCGTGTAGAGCCTGCGCTGCCCGAGCCGCATGCCGAACTGGCCGAGGATCTGCGGGTTGGCCCCGATCAGGTCGAACGACAGGACGAGCGGCTCGATCGCCCCCAGCGGCACCTCGATGTCCATGACGCCGCCGCCCGGAAGGTGGTTCTCGGTCTTCACCTTGGGGAACGGCAGCTTGTAGCGCTTGAGCGAGAGGAAGGTGTTGATCCCCTCGCAGTAGAGATTGCCGGCGAGCCTGACGTGTTCCATGGGCGTGCTCCTTGGTCGGCGGGCCGGGTCAGTACGTGCCGGTCACGGGCGTGAGGTTGCCGAGCGCCTGCTGGATGTCCGAGGCCAGCACGTCGAAGGCGGCGAGATACGGCCGCATGCCGATCTGCAGGTCGGAGATCGGCGGCGTATTCTCGTGCGGCAGCTCGATGCGCAGGATGCCCTGGCGCATGTTGGCGTTCGGGTTGAGCCCGCGATCGAAGTAGCGCGTGTAGCCGACCACGACGCCCAGCGAGACCAGCTCCTCGAGGAAGTACTCGATCGTCTTGACGATCATCAGGGCGTTGTGGGCCGTGAAGTTCTCTCCCCGCCACTTGCGCAGCGCCGCCGGCAGGCTCGCCCGGATGGCGTTCTCTGTGCGCACCTTGTTGACGAAGCGCCAGTTGGTGTCGTTCGACAGCGTCTCGGAGCCGAACAGCTCCTTGCCTTCGATGAAGGTGTTGACGCCGGCATTGATCAGGAAATTCGCCTCGTGGTCGATCTCGCCGTCGTAGTAGGAGACCGGCCGGGCCGTGCCGACGATCGCCGAGGAGGTCTGGTTCTCCGGCGACCAGTACGGGCCGCCGCGCTCGCGGTCGCGCTTGGCGAACAGGGCCGCGACCGTGGTCGAGGCCGGCCGGGTCAGGATGGTGTCGTCGGAGCCGTCGAGCACCACGAAGCGCCGCACCGCCGGGTCGATGGCGTAGAGATAGCGGCCGTTGTCGCGCTTGAGCCGCTCCGCCCACAGGGCGGCCTCGACGCGGCCGAGATTCGGCGCGTCGCAGATGCCGATAGCCAGCAGCCGCTTGGCGATCGCGCTCATCGCCAGGGCCACCGGGTTGGCCACCGGGCCGGTCGCGACCGTGCCGGCCGCACCGGTGCCGTCGCCCTCGATCGTCATGGTGACGGCGCCCGTGATGCCGAAGCCGGCGTCGTCGATCTGCACGCCGACCACCTTGCCGCCCTGGACGATCGCCGTGCCCTTCGGCACCACCTGGGCGCCGGGCGAGGCGAACGTCACGGTGGCGGCCGTGTAGCCCGAACCCTGGTCCGTGATGGTCGCCTGGGTGGCGCCGATCGGCGAGTCGTTGCAGTAGCCGGGCGCCAGGATCAGGCCCGGCCGCACCGTGGTCTGGGCGCGCGCGTCGAGCAGACCCCACAGGCCGGTGCGGTCGGAGGGGTCGCCGATCACGGCGCCGAGCTGCTCGTTGCGGGTGGTCTTCTTCTCGATCCGGCGGATCAGGATGCTCGGGCTCACGCCCTCGCCGAGGATGTCGTCGATCGCCGGCGACAGCTCGCCGGCATCGCCCAGCTTGGCGAGTTTCTCGGCTTCGTCGCCGTAGAGATGGACGGTCGTCTCCAGAGGGAAGATCGCCGGGTTCGCCTCCTCGGCCGTGGCGACGATCGTGATGGTCGAGAAGTCCGGCACCTGGACGGTGCGGGCGTCCTCGCCGACGTCGACGAAGCGGACGCCGTGGTTCTTGGTGAGTGCGGCCATGCCGAAGAGCCCTTGACGGAGACCAGATCGAGGGCGAGGCTAGACGCGCATCGGATCGGGCGGGCCGCTGACAGGCGTCAGCGGCCCGTGTCGCTAGAGGGGCCCTCGTCAGAGGGCCGCGGCGGCCCGGAAGAAGTTGTCGCACGCCTCGGGCGTCATTCCCCGGGCGAGCCGCACCGCCTCGGTGAGCGGGTGGGTCCGCTGGTACACGGTCGCTCCGGACAGGATCATCTCGGCGGAGAAGCGCTCGCCCGGGTCGGCGATGGTGTCGACGATCGCCTGCAGGGCGGCCGGGATGCTTCCGGTCTTCACGGCCGCCAGCGCCTCCGCCTGGGTGACCACGCCGTCGATCGCGAGCTGTTGGAAGAACTGGCGGTCGCTGATGTCCGGCACGGGGTCCGGTGGCGGCACGTAGGGCGCCACCTCGTAGGTGCCCTCCGCCATCGCGGCCCACACGGCCTCGGCGACCGGCGCCGGATCCGAGTGCGACAGCGTGAACGGGAACGGCTCGCCACCGTCGACCGACACATCCATGTCGATCAGGCTGCTGGTGGGGTCGGCGTAGCGGAGATTGCTGATCGCGAGGTTCATCTCAAGCGATCCTCACGAAGTAGCCGACTTCAGTGTAACCGACAGTCCCGCCGCTGATGTTCTGCCACGTTCCGCTCAGACCCGGGTTGTTGTTGGTGAGGGGATCGCCAACGTTACGGAGCATGCGGAGGTTACTCCCAGCGATGGTCGCGTTGTTCGCCGTCGTGTTGCCGGTCCCGCCGACGACGATGAGGACCAGGGTCGAGCCAACCTTGAAGTCGTTCGACGCGGTGGGGATCGGCTGGCCGGTGGCCGGGGCCAGCGCCGCGATGGCCTGCGCGGTCTTGAGCGGCGTCATGATGGTCGTGTCGTTGACGCCGGCCTGGGCTTGAGCCGTGGAGGATGATGCGCCCGGCGAGAGTGCCCACGCATCCCACACGCCCCCGACACGGTGCCTCTGGTAATAGCCGAACCCTCCGGCGGCGACGCGCCATAGGGTTTGGCGGATGCCGGCCGCGCCCATCGTCACGACCATGCCGATCAGCCCGATACTCTCCGGACTGTTCAGGGCAGTGGCTCCGTCGGAGTACCACCACCCGTTTTCGGTCGCGGCGTTCCAGTCGGTCGTCAGCTTTGCCGCGGCCCCGAGACGGCCTGTCAGATTGGAACCGTCGGCTTCTGCGAGACCGCTGTTCGCGAGCGCAGTGACGGCAGCCGCCGCGTCGGCGTCGGCGAGGCGGTCGAGGCCGAACGCTCCCGGCGTCGTGCCTCGCAGCGTGTCGGCGTCGAGCCCCGAGCCGCTGCCGTCGACGGTCAGCAGCTTCGCCAGCACGCTCGCCGCTGTGAAGGCTGCGGCGTCGAGCTTGGCCGCCAGGGCTGTCCCGATCGATGCGTTCAGCGCGGCGAGGTCGCCGTCCACCTGGTCGGCCAGCGTCAGGTCGAGCGCCTGCACGGCGCCGCCCGGCCCGCGCCAGAACAGCCTGCCGTCCGCCTCGTTGATGGCGATCTGGCCGCTCTCCAGGGCGGCCGGCACATGGCCCGCGATGGTCGAGCGCAGGAGCTTGATCTTGGCTGCCATCTCAGAACGTCCCGTCGTCGATGCCGCCGGCGACCAGCTCGTCCACCTGGTGCTGGGCCGCCGTGACGAAGGCGGCGACCTGGGCGCCGGCCGCCGCCACGAACGAATCCACCTGCTGATCGGCCGCGGCGATGAACCCGTCCACCTGCTGCTGCGCGCCGGCCACGAACGTATCGACCTGCTCCTGGGCCTGCGCGATCGCCACCGGGATGCCGTCCCGCAGCGCGACCAGGTCGGCGGCGATCGGCGCGATCTCCTGCTCGACGAAGCGCACGGAGCGGTCGACCACCTCGCGGGCGGCCGTGTCGATCACGCTGTCGCGCTGCTCGAGCCGGTCCAGCCGGAGATCGACGTCCTGCCGGAACGCGTTCTCGGTCTTCAGGACCTCGGCGACCCCGGTGACGCGGTATTCGCTCTCGAACTTCCGCGACATCGCCGGCTCACCCGGTCGGCTGGTCGGCGACGGCGCCCCAGCGCACCACCTTGCCGGCGTGCTCGCTCGCCAGGAGCCGGGTCAGCAGCTCGCCCGTGACCTCGGTGCGGGACAGCGGCCCGAAGCCGGCGCCCGCGAACCGGAAGCGGGTCAGCGCCTCGACCCGGTAGTAGGCCGCGGGCTCGACGGTGACGATGCCGGCAGGGCCGGCCGGTGCGACAGCCGCCGTCTCGGCGGTGGTGGAGGCTTTCTTGGCCATGGGATCACTCCGCGTAGTGGATGCGCTGCTCGACGTGGAAGGTCGCGCGGGCGTTGTCGGTGGTGCCGCTGAACCGGACCTTGCAGGTCGAGATGGGGGCGCCCGTGAAGTCGAACGTCCAGATCATGTCGACCGCATCGGCGCGGACGAGGCCGTCGGCGCCGATCACGGGCTTGGTCTCCACGGCCGCGTGATCCTTCACGCTGGCATAGTTGGCGCCGTGCAGGATCTTGGCGGCCAGCGTGTGCCGCGCGGCCTCCCAGGCCCCGATCGTCGCCCGCACCGTGAGCGACGTCACGGCGGTGCCGAAGGCTATGACGGTGGACGGGTGCTTCATCGCGACCGCGGCGCGGAACACCTCGATCTCCGAGGCGCCCATGTCGATGATCGGCATGACCCACTGGTTGCCGGTGAGCACCACGCGCCAATCGTAGTAGGGCGTGACGCCGGCGCCGAACAGCGTCTCGTCGCCCTCTGGCGCGACGATCTCGCGCCAGGCGCCGCCCACTTGGATCTGCCAGGCGACCGCGGTGTTGGCCGGGCTCAGAGCCGCGGTGCGCAGCCGCATGTTGTGGATGCCGCCGTCCAGATTGAGGCCCTGCAGCAGCACCGGCAGCGAGGTAACGTCGAAGCGGCAGTACTTCACCCCGAAGCACAGATCCTTGGTGAGATCGCCGGCGAAGAACGAGCCGTCGGTCGACTCGAAATACGTCCCCTGCAGGAACTTCTGGCCCTCGGCATTGGCACAGTAGACCTCGCCCGTGGTGGCGAAGATGATGCCGTACATCTTGCCGGCCTCGGCCAGCACCGGGATCGGGAACGGGAACGTGGTCGGCTCCGGGAACACCTCGAACTCGGTGGAGGCGAGCGTGCAGGTCGCGAGCATCCGGCCCTTGTTCGGCTGGCCGCTGTCGAGGCACTCGACCAGGGTCGCCGTCACCTCGGAGCCGGCCGACCAGCGCTCGATGGCCAAGAAGGCGGCCGGGATGAAGCGGTCCTGCGCCTGCAGCCAGGTCTGCGCCTTCACCACGCCGGCGATCGTGTGGGTGACGGGCGCATAGACGTCGTAGGGCTGCTCGACCGTCGTGGTCCAGAACTTGCGGACGCGCTTGATCTCGTGGCCCTGCCAGCCGGCGTTCCCGACCGTGCCGACCACCTCGTAGGTCTCGTCGCCGATCCGGAAGATGCCGGCCGCCGGATCGTACTGGCCGGAGAGCCACCAGGAGACGTTCTCACAGACGTTGAAGTAGTCGCCATAGGCGAGCTCGGTGCGGCTCATGGTGAGCTGTGTCAGCTCCATGGTCTGGTAGGTGGTGCCGCCGAGCGCGACGGTGCCGGCCCGCTCCCACAGCTTGATGCCGTCGACCGCCGTGTATTTGGGGCAGATCAGGCCGGCCGCCGCGTGGCGCAGGTTCTGGTCGTTCGGGTTGTAGAGCGCGATGGCGCGCCGGTCGAAATTCGCCAGCGGGAAGCGGATGCCTTCCAGGACGCGCGACTGGTAGTCGATCGAGGCCGTGTCGGTCTCGTCCGTGGTCAGGAACCGGTCGGCCCCGTAGGGCACGCCGGTGTCCGGCACGGCGAGCAGGTCCTTCACGGTGGCGACGTCGCCGGCGAGCGTCCGGAAGGCCTCCCACGACACGCCGTTGCGCAGGCGCGCCGCGAGCGCGGCGAGGTCGTTGCGCAGTCCGGCGATCTCCTGGTCGACCAGCGCGAAGCGCGCGTTCAGCGCCGTGTAGGCGGTGGCGAGCGCGTCCAGCTCGGGCGCCTCGTTCTCGGTGCGCCGCGTGATCGTCTCGATGCCGCCGGTGCCGATCAGCACGTCGGCGATCGCCACGGTGCCGATCGGGATCGACGGCTTCACCGGGATGACGCTCGGCGCGCCCGGATAAAGGGTCAGGATCGCGTTGCGCACGCGGGCCCGGGCGCCCGACTGCGGCACCTGCTGGATCGCCGTGCCGCCGCCGGACTGCGGCACCTCGCGCTCGTAGTTGCGCGCCTCGATGTAGCCGTCGTCCTCGCGGCCCTGGCCGATCAGCGTCACATAGACCTTCTGGCCGGCCAGGAACGGCACGTATTCGGCGACCGACAGGGTCGCCTCGGCCTCCATGGCGTACATGGCGCCGACGTCGTAGATGCGGCCGGCCGAGACGGCGATCGCGGTGTTGCCGCTCGGCGTCACGGTGAAGCCCTTGAACATGCGCCCGCTCACGAGCAGGTCGTCGGTGAGCCGGGTGATGCCCTCCTGCGGCCACAGCCCGACCCGAGCCATGTCCTCGGCCGTGCCTTCCTGATCGAGGTCCCAGGTGACGCGCTTGTACATTCGGGTGGCTCCTGTTGTCTGGTCGCCGGTCAGCGGCGAACCACGGCCCCGTACCGCACGTCGTCCGGCATGCGCGCCAGATCGGCGTAGGTGAGAGGTCGCAGCGAGTTGATGTCGAGGGAGAGCGTGTCGCGGGCCGCCGGCGTGACGGCGAGCGCGTTGACGATCTCGGCGATGCGCGCCTCCGGGCCGGCCCGCAGATAGCGCCCGCGCGGGAAGGCGTGCTTCGCCGGCCCCGCGATGTGCACCAGCACCGAGGCCGTGAACGGGGCGCGGCGGATGCGGGTCTTGCCGATGCGGTTGCGCATGCGGCCGAGCGCCGGCGACGAGCCGTCGGCGAGGCGGATCGACAGATAGGCCTGCTCCTCGGCCCGGTTCGGCTGGATGCCGCGGCCGCGCAGTGGCCGGCCGACGAACCAGCCACGGCCGGCCGGCCGGGCCTCCCACATCCGGCGCGGCACCGTGTCGATCGGCGTCAGGCCGGGCGAGACCGCGTTCGGGAGGAAGGCGTCGCCGCCGCGGGTGAACGACAGCGCGATCACGCGCTGGCCGGCGAGCGTGCCGTCGGCGAGGAACCGGCCGCGCAGGCGCTTGCCCACCTGCACGGTGTCGCGGCGCGGACCCGGGATGACCAGGCGCTCGGGGTCTTGAAGCAGGCGGCCGGAGGCGTCGATGCGCACGCCGGCGAACACCAGGCGCTGCACGGCGCCCTCGCGGCGAAGCTCGGCGCGCCACCGGCCGAGCACGATGCGCTCGGCCGAGCCGACCCGGAACCGCCGGCCGATGAAGCGGCCCTTCAAGGTGCGTTGAACGATGGTGCCGTCGGCCTGCAGGACCGGCACCGGGGCGTAACGGACCGGATAGTCGGCCGTGTAGATGCGGATCTCGGGAAGCCCGTCGAGCCACGCCTGGTGCGAAGCCTCGCTCGGCCCGGCTCCGACGAAGAACGCGTGCCGCGGCAGCCGCGCCCGCACGAACTCGGCGTCGACATAGCCGACCGCCATGCGATAGCCCGCGACCGTCGTCTTCGCCTCGTGGAAGGCCGGGCTCTCGGCGATCACCTGGCGCTTGCGGTGCTCGGGCCAGGCCGGGTTCCAGATGTCCACCGACCAGGCCCAGGCGAGCAGCGGCAGCTGCGCGGCCGGGCAGGTCCACGGATCCCACAGCGTGCGCAGGAGCGCGGCCTTCTCGAACAGGTCGGGCCAGCGTGCGGCACTGACCAGGCTGTGGGTGCGCTCGGCCGCGCCGGCGATCGGCAGAAGCGAGGGGAACTCGGTCATGCGTCGATCCCCCACGAGACCGTGATGGACGAGACGAACGGCGCCCCGTCCTCGCCGCCGGCGACGTCGGCCGCCGGCTCCAGCACGTCGACCTTGCGGACCGCGCCCGACTTGGCGACGGCGCCGACGGCTTGCGCGTGCAGGGTCTCGCCGATCTTGTGGCGCTCGGCCGCGAGCGCGGCGATCGCCGTGGCAGCCGCCGCCACGGCGACGGCCGGGTCCGGCCCGCGCGGCACCCACAGCTTCACGCGCGCCGCCGTGGCCACGATCCGGGCCGGCCAGACGGTCACGATGTCGGTCGACTGCGAGCCGGCCTCGCCGTCGAAGGCGCCTTGAAGGTCGCCGATCAGCGTCTCGGGCGCCGTGCCGTCGCCCTCGCGGGCCAGCACGATCAGGTCGATGCGGCCGCCGGTCCGGCGCAGCGCCCGCACGTGCTTCACGCGGTCGCCGTAGAGCTTGCGGACGCGCCACTGATAGCCGCCCGGGGTGAGGCCGAAGAGCGGCCGCGCCTCGTCGGAGAGCTGGGCACGGGCCCGGTACTCGTCGTCCGACTCGGCCACCGCGTCGGCCCCGCCGGCCGCGCCGGACAGGACCAGGCGCTGGGTCGCCTTGTAGGTGATGGCGAGGTGGTCGAGATCGGCGCCGACCGCGGTGCCGAGCCGCAGCGCGTTCGCATGCTCGTTGATGGCCTGCAGGACGTTGATCTCGCCGAAGGCGAATTCCTGGGCCAGCACGACGCCGGCGTCGAACTGCGTCACCGGATCGCCGGCCGCGTCGATCACGTCGAAGACCGGCAGCGACGGGTTCGCGGCGCGCGCGGCGTCCCACCTGGTCTTGAAGTCGAGGAGCCGCGCCCGGAGGGTCGCCTCGAAGTCGATCGCCGTCAGGGTCGGTGCGCCGATGCGGGAGAGGTCGAGCGTGTCGGCCGTGTAGTCGGTCATGAGACGGCCGCCGTTCCGCGGGCCAGCGCCGTCACCGGCACCCGCACGTCGGCGTCCTCGGCGACCGAGTAGTCGCCGAGATGGCCGAACGGGTAGAACACGTAGGAGAACACGAAGGCGATCGCGCCGTTGCGCCCGTCGGTGAGGGCCGGCTCGATCTTGCGGAACCGGATCGCCGGCTCCTGGCTGTGCACGGCCGTCACCATCTCGGCATAGGCGCGCAGCACGTTGGCGGCCGTCAGGTTCTCGCCCCGCAGCGGCGCGAGATCCGCGCCGAGGTCGAGCCGCATCACCCGGGTGCCGATGCGGGTCGCGAGGATGCGCCGCACGCAGCTCTCCGCGTGAGCCCGGCCGCGCAGCAGGCGGCCGGTCTCCGGGTCGATGCCGGTGCGGGTGGTCCTCGCCGCCATGGTCAGGGCTTCCGGCCGGGCTTGGCCTGCGCGGGCTCTTCGACGGGCGCCGCCGGCGCGACCACCCGTTCGAGCCCGCCCCAGGGCAGCTCCGCCTCCGCCTCGCGCTTCGTCAGCGCGACGATCTCGCCGACCGCGCGCATGCGCCCGCCGATCGGCCGCCGCGTCGTGATCCGGTACTGCACCGTGTCGCTCATGGGTCTCTCCGTTCTCACGCGTCGCCGCCGCCCTCGGCGGCGGGCGATGCCATGGCGGCCGCCCAGCCGCCGCTCTTGTCGGACTTGGCGAAGACCTTGTGCTGCGGCTCCGCCGCGGCACCGCTGACCAGGATGACGGGCTCCTCGCCTGCCTCGTCCTTCGCGCCCACGGCCAGGTGCGTGTCGCCGACGGTGTGGACCTTCTCGCCCTTCACGTTGGCGTGGCCGGGCTTCAGCTCGATCTCGCTGTCGCCCGACTGCGCCGCCACGGTGGCGGGCGCCTTGACCAGGATGGTCTGGTCGTTGAGGACGATCCGGGTCTCGCCGCGCTCGATGATCAGATCGTCGTCGCCTTCGGGCGCGGGATGGTCGTCGTCGAAGGGGCCGCGGATCGCCCACGAGCCGGTGCCGAGCACGCCCGAGGGCGACAGCACCATCATGCGTTCGCCGACCACCGGCTTGACCTTGATCTTCAGGTCGCCGCCCGAGACCGGCTGCACCGGCACCCACGGCGATTTCACGACCGCGCCGGTGTCCGGGTCCTTGCCCAGCTCGGTGCGGACCTGCCAGTCGTTCTTCTCCTTGCGGACCTCGGTCACCTTACCGGACAGCACCACGCGAGCGAGGCGCTGGTCGACGTCGACGAGGCGCGCTTCGAGGCGGCGCAGATACGTCTCCAGGCGGCGCAGATTGGGATCGCTGCGGCCCGTCATGCCGGCCCCCCGTCGTCGATCGCCTCGGCCGTGCCGTCCCGCACCGCCTCCATGCCGGAGACCAGCACGCGGACGAGCGGGTCGGCCCCGAAGCCGAACAGCGACTGCTCCCAGGTGACGGCGTAGAAGGCCGCGCCTTTCCCGAAGGTCTCGGAGGTGAACAGCGGCCGCGCCTCGGCCTTGTCGGGCGACGTGATGCTCTGGAGCCCCCAGCGCGCCGTCTCCCAGTCGGCCAGCACGTCGAGCACGCCGTGCGACAGCGCGAAGGCGACCTCCTGGCGCGGCGTCGCACGGGCCGGCCCGTTCGGGCCGGCAAGAGCGACCGCCATGTCCTCGGTCACCACATAGGCGGCGCACTCGACCGTGAGGCGCCACGAGCCGTCGACCACGATGGGGCCGCGCCAGCGGGTCAGCGCCACCGCGATCATGGGCGGCAGAAAGACCTCCTTCTCGATCAGGTCGGACACGTCGATCCGGCCCGGATGCGAGCGCACCGTGACGCCGGGAAACAGCGGCTTCAAACCGGCTTCGACCGCTGGCAGGAAACCGACCAGGCGCGAGGCCGCGAGCCGCTCGGCGATGGTCGCGGGCGCGATCACGGCGCACCTCCGCCGGCAGCTCCGCCGACGAGCCGCCCGAGCCAGTCGGTCGCGAGGCGCTCGACCTTCTCGCGGTCCTCGGCCGAGAAGCCGACGAAGGGCCGCGCCGGGATCGTCACCTTGCGAGCGAACACGGTCCTGCCGCCGACCTTGAAGGCGAGGCGCTGCGCCGTCTTCGGCGTGATGGTCGCGCCGTCCTGGTGCACGTGGGCGTACTCCCAGGACGAGCCCACCTCGACCTGGTCGCCGCCGACGATGAACGCGATCGAGTCGAGGAGATGCCGGCCGCTCTGCAGCAGGATCGAGGTGCCGGCCCGGTTCGGCGGCCACGCCGCGCCGTCCGGCGAGGTCTTGGTCTCGCTGATCCGCTCGCGCGTCGAGCTTTCGAGGAGCCCGCCGATATCGGTCAGCAGCTCCTCGGTTTGCGCGGTGTCGAGCCGCGAGGTCAGCGCGTTGAGCTTGTCGAGGCCTGCGGTGTCGACGACGATCGCGATGCTCATCACCAGCCTCGCAATCGGTCGCGCGTGAACAGGCGCTCGTTGCTCACCACGATCGCCTCGTTCGGCGACACGCTGCCGGCGGGCTCATCCGCGCCGCCGGTGCCGCCGCCGCCCGGCCCGTCGAAGGTCAGCGCGGCGTTGCCCTTGGCGATCGCCTGCAGGCGCGCGATCGCGACGTCGTAGCGCTCCTTGATCCGCTCGTTGGAACGGCCGAACGACAGCGCCACACGGTAGAGCGCGATGTCGATCGTGTAGATGCGCAGCGTGGCGCGGCTGTCGTCGTCGATGCGGGCGAGCTCGTCCCGGGTATAACGCGCCGACAGGATCGCCCGCACCTCGGCCGTGCCGTCGTCGAGCCCGGCCGTGATGCGCGCGTCGTCGCGCTGCCGCGAGGTCTCGTCGGCCGCCAGGATGGTCGCCTCGGACGGATAGCGGGCCAGCACGTCGGCGAGGGTCGCGAAGCTCATCGGACACCCCTAAGCGTGGCCTGGACGGCCGCGAGCGCGGCGACGAAACCCTCGACCGTCGCGCCATCGGAGATGGCTGCGGCTTTGGCTCGCGCGATGATGTCGCTCAGCCGGGTCACCTCGACCTCCAGCGCGGAGATCCGCGCGTCGCGCGCCGCGATGATGCCCTGGGCGACGCGGTGCAGGGCGGCCGGCTCGTCGGCCATGGGGGTGCCGTCGGTCATTTGTGCAGGCCGAGTTCGTGGGGCACGCCCAGATCGACGATCACCGGTGGGCGCGCGGCGACGCGCAGCAGCGCGAGCAGCTCGTCGGCGAAGCCGAGCGCGAAGCTCATGTCCTTCGCTTCGTCGACGTCCGCGGACGTCGCGACCCGCTCTGCGACCTGGCGCAGCGTCACGCCTCCGGCGAACGCCTTTCGGCCGGCGTCGTAGCTCGCGTCGTCGAACTGAACGGGCATGCGGGGCTCCTCGACCTGGTCGGCGGACGGGAGGCCCGCACCGGCCTCCCGCCGCCTGCCGCTGGAGCGACATCCCTCCATGGGCGCCCGGGCTGGTGCGGCCCGGACCGTCGCTCGCTCGGGTATGAGTGGCCGGGGCGCGGACGCCCCGGCCATGGCCCTTCCGGACCGAGCGTCCCGCACCCCCGTGACGGGACGCGAGAGATCAGAGGTCGGCCGTCACGTCCTCGCCGAGCACGCCGGCCGCCTGCAGGGCCGGGATCTCGGCCGGGAACAGGCCGACCCGATCGCCGATGGCGTGGAGCGCGCCGTCGAGCAGCAGCGGCGACAGCACCAGGAAGAACCGCGGTGCCGCGGCGGCCGCGGGCGCCGGGTCGTCGCCGGCGGCGGGTGTGGACCCCGCCGCCGGTTCCGGGGTGGACGGGCTCTCCGGTGGTGCATCGGTGGTTCGCGGGTCGTCGCCGGCCGCTTCGACCGGCGCGGCCGTGGTCTCGGCCGGCGCAGCGGCCACGGCGGGATCGAGAGCCGTGTCGGCCGACTCGGGCGCGGATGTGGTTTTCTTCGCCATGGCGCCGCTCCCGTCACGCGACCGCGTTCTGGATGAAGTAGCCGACGTCCTTGGCGACGATCAGCTCCTTCACGCGCTCGCCGGTGCGGATGCGCACGCCGCCCTGCAGGCCGACATCGGGATCGACGATGCGGCCCGAGATCTTGGTGCCGTACTGCGCCGTGAGGCCGAACGTGATGCCGCTCTCCGGCCGGGCGATCGGGTTGATGTGCAGGAGCGCGAGGTTCTTGCCCCAGGCGCGCGAGAGGTTCGCCGGCTGGCCCTTGCGGGCGAGGTCCACCCAGGCCTCGCCGACCAGCACCTTGCCGATCTCGAACAGCGCCGCGAACTCGGCCCGCGTCACGATCCCCTTGTTGGTGAGATTGCCGCGGATCGCGTTGACGATCGCCGGGTGCGACGAGAGCTTGGACCAGACGGCGCTGCCCATCACCATGGTATTGGGCCGGTAGACCAGCGTGCCCTCAAGGCCGGCCTTGATCACGGCGATCGGATCGGAGTTCGCGTAGTCGGAGAACTGCGACCCGCCGGCGAGCGTGATGCGACGCGCCGGCGCATAGGTGTCGAGGGCCTGCACCTTGGCGGCGACGCGCACCTCACGGGCGTTCGCCATCAGGTCGGCCAGCATCATGGTGGCGTGCGCCTCGGGATCGAAGGTCGACACCTGCCGCTCACGCGCCTTGCGGGCCTCGTCGATGTCCGAGTTCGGGATCGGGTCTTCGAGGCCGTGATCGTCGACCTCGCTGGTGCGCTGCTCGCCGCCGAACTCGACCTGGTTCACCCGGCCGCGGCGGCCGACCAGCGTGTCAGGCACCGAGAAGGCGTCGGCGAGCGGGTACTCGGTCCAGGAGAACTTCTCGGCGCCGACCGGCACGCGCGGCAGCACGTCGTCGGCGATCAGCGTTTGGGCCGGATTACGGTAGGCGATCGCGACCGCGGTCAGCACCGGGTCGACGACGAAGGGACGGACGGGAGCCATGGGCGGGCCTCGTGCGGATGCGGCGATCAGGCCGGGGTGATGACGCCGATGCCGACCAGCACCGGGATGATGTCGTCGGCGACGCCGGGCGCCTGGGCGATCGCGCCGTAGACGCGGGTCTCGCCCGCGGCCGGCACGCACTTGATGCCCTTGCCGTCGGCATCGGCCGTGAGGAAGTCGCCGGCCGAGACGGTGCCGCCGAGGCGCAGCTCGGCGAGGCCGACCTGGATCACGTCGGCCATGCCGCCCTGCGGCGCCCCCATGCTGTCCGAGACGCCCACGAGGGGGCTCGTCGCGGCGTTCGCCTGGGCGACCGAGCGATCGACGGCCGGCGCCGCGAACTTGACGAAGCGGAACGCGGTGACCGCGGCGGCGGCCGGGAAGGACTTGATCAGCAGCGCGCTCACGCCCGGGCCTCCTTCTGGTCGGCTGCGCCGACGCCACGGGCGCCGGCATTCGCGGCGACGGAAACGACCGCCTCCGCGATCGAGATGGTCTGCCCGCCCTCGGCGAGCTTCTTCTGGTAGGCGGTCGCCTGCGCGGCGAGCGCGGCCGGGTCCGGCGCGGCGTCCGCGTCGGGCGCTCCTTGCGCGTCGAGCCCCGACGCCTGCAGGCCGGCCGGCGTGGCGGCGATGAGCTTCTCGACGGCGGCGAGGCCGTCGTCGGTGGCGCACAGGGCGACGTAGTGGTCGCGCTGCGCCGGGACGATCTTCTTCGCCTTCAGGGCGCCTTCGATCACGGCGTCGACGCGCGTCTTGCGGTCCGCCGCCTGCAGGGCGGCGAGCTGCGCCTGCGCGGCCGAGAGTGTCGCCAGCGCCTGGTCATGCACGGCCTTGTCGACCTTGCCGGCGGCCGCCGTCCGCTCCGCCTGCAGGGTTCCGATCGCCGCGAGGCACGCGGCCTCCTCGGCACCGTCCGCCAGGCCGAGGGCCTGGGCGATGGCTTTGATCATGCGTCTCTCCGTGTGGTGAGAAGGATCGGGGCTCCGGGCCGGCACAGCTCCCGCGGCCGGCACGGCTGCCGCGATCGCCGCCATGGCGAGCGCGGGTGCGGCGACGAGCGCGACCGAATGCAGCCAGGTCGCGAGGCCGGCGTCGGTGTGATGGAAGGTCGGGGAGACGAAGCGGTGCGTGCGCGCCGCCAGGACGGCTTTGCCGGCGTCGAGCAGCTCGACGCGCGCCCACAGCCCGTCCGGCCGCGCCTCCAGGGCCTTGATCCAGCCGACCGCGTCGGCCCGCTCGCCGAACAGCGGCTTCCGGGAGATCGCGTGGTCGACATCGACCGGCACGTCGATGCCGTCGGCCGCGAACCGCGCCACCAGCCGCTCGGGCTCGAACACGTACCGCCGCCCGTCCCGCGTGGTGATCTCGCCGCGCGGCGCGACCCGGACCCAACCGGCGTCGTCGACCGCGCCGGCCGCCAACGCGGCGCCGTCGAGCGTGACGACGCCGAGGGCGACGTCGGGCGGAACAGAGGGGGTTGCGTGCCGGGGTGCCATGGGTGCACGCTACCGGCGCACCCCAAATCCCGGGCCGCTGACAGGTGTCAGCAGCCTATTTAATCGGCGGCGGCCGACACCCTGACTTCGTCTCGAATGGCGAGGATAGGCAGGGGGAATGCTGCGCCTCGAAACGCTGAGGTGTCCGAAGCATGACGGAATCGAGTCGTCCCCATAATGACAGGCCAATAGCCGAGCCGGCGGAGGATAGGTTTGGTATTGATCCGTTCGCGCAGGCGTTGGCTAGCAGTATCAGAAATATCAAGTCACCCGACGGGACTGTGATCGCGCTCAATGGCCCGTGGGGTTCCGGCAAGAGCAGCGCGGTAAATCTCGTGCTCCATCATCTTAAAGACGTCACCGAAAAGGGTGATCTGGCGGTTGTCAATTTTGCTTGCTGGTGGTTCAGAGGCGAAGATGCCCTCGCTCTCGCATTCTTTCGCGAACTCTACGCCGGGATAGGCCAGACTCTTGGAGACAAGTTCAAGAAGGCGCTTCACAATATGGGCGTGCGCCTCTTGAAGGCTGGGTCGATCGTCAGCGCTGGAGCTGACCTCGTTGGAGCAAAGGCCGGTGTTGGCACCCTTGCGTCGAGCGCAATGTCATGGGTATCAGACTTCATCAAGGCGGATGATACAGTCGAAAAGCTACAAGGAGAACTCACTAAGGCGCTCGCCGAGCAGAATAAGCGATTTCTGATCGTGATCGACGACATCGACCGACTCGCACCTGACGAGGCACTGCTTGTTTTTCGTCTCGTCAAGTCAGTTGGGCGGCTCCCGAACGTTGTGTATCTGCTTGTCTTTGACCGTGAGCTTGCAGAGGCGATCGTTTCTGAGCGCTATCCGTCCGAAGGACCGCATTATCTCGAAAAAATCATTCAGGCTGGATTCGACGTTCCTCGGCCGCGTCACGTCGACCTCACCAACGAGTTACTGCGACAGATCGAACTTATCTGCGGTTCGCCTCGTGAAGATGCGATAGTGCGGTTTATGAACGTCTTTTACGACGTGATTGCGCCTGAAATCACGACACCCCGCGATCTCATCCGAATTGCCAACGTTCTTTCCGTTACATGGCCTGCTGTCGGCAGCGAGGTTGATTGCGCCGATTTCGTCGGCCTGGAAGTAATGCGTCTGTTCCAGCCGTCGGTTTATCGGAACCTGCGCTCAAGCAAGGAAAAATTATGCGGGACCGGCGACAGGACTGGCCGTTCTGGTCGCGACCGCGCGGGCGAGATGAACGCGCTGTTTCTCGATATCGTACCAGAAAAGGACAGAGAACACGTGAAGCGGTCGTTGATGCGGCTGTTCCCGGGGCTCGAATCCGTCTGGGGTAACCTGAGCTATGGAGATGGCGCTGCCGCCACCTGGAGTCGTGACCGATTGGTCTGCTCTGAGGACCATTTCGACTCCTATTTCCGCTTTTCAATTGGCGATGATGTCCTTTCGCGAACGGAACTAGACGAACTCATTTCCAAGGCATCAGATGAGATATTCGTGAAGTCATCAATGCGGGCCGCGCTCGGCGTGAAACGGCGCGATGGCAGTACTAAAGCTAAGTTGATCTTGGATGAGCTGAACCTGCATGCTGCGAGAGTTGAGAAGAAGGATGTCGGCCCTTTGTTGAAGGCTCTCTTTGAAATTGCCGACGAGCTGGACGTTGAAGCCGATAGAGAGCGAGGCTTCTCGATCGGCGACAACGAATTGCGCATCCATTGGCTTCTGAGGAGCCTCACACGAGGCCGATTCGATCTTGCGACGCGCTCGAAGTTGTTTGCAGCCGCGTGCAGGACGGCAAGCCTGAGTTGGCTAGTCGATTTTGCTCAGTCTGCTTATACAGATTACCATCCACGAGAGGGCAAGGCACCGTCGGCCGAAGCCGACTGCCTGACAACGGAGCCAGATGCCGAGGCTTTACATGCTCTCGCATTGAAGCGAATCCGCGCAGCAAGCAGGTCAAGCGAGCTGGCATCGTCCAAGCGCCTAGCGTATCTCATGTTCCGCTGGCGCGAGCTTGCCGCTGATGAGGGGCAGCAAGTCAAGAGGTGGGCGAAAAAGCAGCTCAAAGACGATGCAATGGTCGCAATCTTTGCCAAGGCGTTTACTTCTCATTCGTGGACCCAAGGCGCCGGCGATGCGGTGGCCAGGCGGCATACAGTCGCGAGCGTGGGCTCACTGGACAAGGTACTTGACCGCGATCAACTCCGCAGGCGCGTCGAAGAAATAGCGGCGGAAGGCGCTACAGACGATGCCGCGATAGCGGTGATGGACTTCCTGACGGCTTGGAAGAAGAAAGACGCAGATAACGATCACTAGCCGTCGCGTTCTATTCCGGCCATCCCGAACATGATCGATGCCCCGTCCCGCCCCGTAGAAGGGGGCGTAGAAGCCGTTTCGAGGTCGGGCGGGCCGAGATGCCCCGGAGGGCGGCGGCGCATCAGCGGGCTTCCCACGGGCTCGCCATCAGGATCGAGCGCCCGTTGCGGATCCGAGCCGCGAGGAATATGTTTGGAGGTGCGGGGAAATTGGCGCTCCGGCGCCGCCGTCCCGGTCCTGATGCGTCTCGACCAGAGGGGGTTACGGCCCTCCCCCGCATTCTCATCCCACGCGATCGGCATCGGCGAGCGCCTTGGCCAGATAGCGCTGTGGCACCTGGAACAGCGTGACGACCCCGCAGCGATCGCCGGGGACTTCCGCCAGGACGAGCATCATCGTCCGGCCTGCGACCTCGCCGACGACGAGATAGCGTCCGTCGTGCCGCCGTCGGTAGATCGCTCCGCTTTCGACCATCTCCTGCAAGCGTGACCACACCCAGTCCGGGTAATGGTGGGCGGGAGAGTGCCCGACCGCCGCGTCCGTGATCGTGACCGCCGGGTTCGTCACTCCGAGCTTCGCCGCAACGTCGTCGGACAGCCGCGCGACTGGCACCGGACTGTGCGACCACGGAGCGGCAGCCTCGATCGCCGTGCGGCTCGCTCCAGCCTGCTGCAGCGCCGCGCGCCGCGCGCCTTGCTCCTGCGCCCGCCATAGGAACGAGCGAAACCCCTCGCTGTCGGTCAGCCTCTCGATACGGCCGCGGGCGAGGTCGAGCGGCGTCGCGTCCACCTGGTCGGCGAGGATGCGCCCGAGCGTGCGGCCGCGGCCGATGCCGGGATTGGTCTGCCAGCCGGGGTCGATGCCGACCGGCACCTCGGCGCGCTCGCCGGTGCGCCGGTTGACGAAGGTGCGCGTGACGGTCGGTGGCGGCTCGTCCGTGTAGCTGATCGCGCCCGGCGCATCGCTCGCCGGCCGGGACAGATAGTCGTCGCGCTCCTCGGCCGTGATCGACCGCACGGAGCATTTGCAGCCCCAACCGTTCGGCGGGAAGTGGCTCGACCAGAACGGATGGTCGACCGGCAGGATGGTGCCGACCCAGCGCAGGTGATCGGGCCGCTTCCGTTCGGACACCGAGCGCACGTAGAGCAGATAGGGCAGCGCCCGCTTGGTCCGCTGGATGCGGTCCCATTGGCCTGCGGCACGCGCCGCCCGCATGTTCGCCCAGAACGTCGTCTGCAGGCGGCGTGGCGCCGAGAAGTCGACCGGCTTGGTCCGCCAGCGGCCCTCCGGGTCCTCGACCTGGCGCGGCCCCCACCACCCGCGCGGCGAGAGGCGCTTCTGCATCTCTTCGCGGAAATGCTCGAAGCCCCAGCCCTCGACGATCGCCTTGTCGATCGAAGCCTGGAATTGCGCCAAGACCTTCGCCTCGGTGACGCCGGCGACCGTGAAGGCGTGGGCGTGCTCCTCGCCCCACACGTCGAGCCAGGAGAATTTCGGCGTGAGGCTCTTGTCGCGGAAGAACGACAGCACCTCGGGCGGCGCCGCCATGCCGCGCTCGATGGTGCCGGCCAGCGCCGCGATCAGGCCGAGGACCTGGCGGCGCGTCGGCCGCATCATCGAAAGCCCCTCAATCCGTGGCGTCGCCGAGGCCGCGGGCGATCGCCGTCAGCCGCGCCAGGCGCTCGGCGAGCTTGCTGCCGTCGATCCGGCCGGACGCCTCGGCCAGCAGGGCCTGCAGCTCGTCGAAGGAATGCGCACGAGCGAGCGCCTGGCGCAGCGGCGCCAGCAGCGGATCGGCGAGTTCCTCCCAGTCTGCGAGCTGCTCCTCGAGGAGCTGGTCGAGCTCGGCCTCGACGTCGACGCCGGTGCGGGGATCGGCCGCGAGCGCACTGGTGCCCGCCTCGGTGCGCGCGGGCCGGCACGACGGGCACGCGCAGCCGCCGTGATGCGCCGACGCGATCGCCGGCCGAGCCGGCTGCCGACTGCCGGCGCCAGTGCGCACCTCGATCGGCCCGGCCGGGGCCGCCGCCGGCGGCGTCAGCAGATCCTCGCCCGCAGCCGGCTCCGACAGGCCGAGCTTTCCGCGCAGCTCCTTCTGCGACACCTTCAGGCCGAGCGGGACGAGCTTCTCCACGGCGTTCGCGAGCGCCGCCGTGTCCTCCGGCTCGGCGACCGGCATCTCGATCGACGGGTACGCCGCCTGCGGCCCGAAGTTCATGGCCACGAACAGCCGCACCAGCTGGCTGTTGGCCGTGTGGGCGAGCTGGCCGCAGTCGGCCCGCTGGATGTCGAGCCGCACCTGGTTGTGCACCTTCGCCTGGGCGAGGCTCGCGCCCTTGTCGGCCGTCATGGTCTGGCCGACGACCAGCTTGGAGATGTTGCGGTCGAGATAGTCGACGAGCTTCTCGAAGCTCGAGCCCTCCAGCGCCTTGCGCTCGATGAACTCGATCTCCATTCCCTGCGGGATGATGGCGGCCGCGTCCGACGAGAAGCCGGCGACGGCGCGCAGCAGCGTCTTCTTGTCGGCCTCGCTCGCGCCCGAGTGATACTTGCCGAGGCGCAGCGGCATGCCGAACACCTCGCAGAAGGCGGCCCAATCCTTCAGGGTGAACTGCTGGATCAGGAACGCCCAGGCGGCGGCGCGCGCAAAACCGCGACGGATCGGGATGCCGGTCTTGGCCCGTGGCGCGTGGACGATGAACTTCGCCTTCGGCAGGGGCACGCCGTCGAGATTTCCGTCGACCGCGAGCCGCAGCTCGGTCATCGACAGCCGGTCGAACTGGAAGAAGCGCGGATCGCGCCAGCGATAGGCGACGGGCCGCAAGAGGCCGGCCTCGTATTCCCAGATCGGCTCGACCACGGCGAAGCCCTTGGCGATGCCGTCGGTGAGCGCGCCCATGGCGTCGAGGAAGCCCGGATCGGCGATCAGCTCGTGCACGGCGTCGGCGATCTTGGCCGGCACGCCGTCCGGCACCTGCAGCGAGATCTCGGTGCCCTCGATCGCCAGCCGCCGCGTCTGCACCTGGCTCGCATAGTGGAGGTAGCGCTCCTCCATCTCCTCGGCGAGCGTGAGATAGGCCCGGATCTCGCCGATGGTGGCGCGCTTGAGCACAGCCGCGAGGCCCTCCGGCGTCAGGCCGGACGCGACCGCATCGGCCAGCACCGAGCGGGCGCCGCCGAAGGTCGCGGTCGCCACCTCCTGCGACAGCAGCGAGGTGTCGATCGGCTCGCCATCCGGGCCGAGGATCGGCTTTCGCGGGGTCACCACAGCGCACGCCCTCCCGTATCGTCCGCCACCACCTGGTCGAGCCAGGCGTCGCTATCGTCCGCCAGCGCGGAGGCCGGCACGTAGCCATAAGCTCCGACCTCGGCGTCCATGGCGGCGTTCGCCAGCACCAGCGCGATCGCGTAGTCGCCGTGGCGCTGGCCGCCGTCGGTGCCGGTCGTGTGGGCGTCGTCCGGCACCTTCGGCACGCCGCGCACCATGCGGATCTGGCGCAGATCGTCCTTGTGGTCGCCGTCGCGCGGGATCGCGATGGTGCGGTCCTCGAAGCGGCGCTTCAGCGGCGGCACGTTGGCGATGTACCAGGGCTGCGACGGCATCACGGCCTCGATCGCCAGCGCGCCGTAGCGCTGCACGGCGTACTCGGCGAGCGCCTGGCCGTTGCCGCGGGCGTCGTGCTTGCCGGCGCCGAAGCGCGGCAGCCGGTCGACGACATGGAACAGGATGCGCTCCTGCTCGCGGAACGGCACGTTGCGCAGCTCGATCACGAAAGGCGTCCGCCGCACCAGGTCGCGGCCTTCCGACAGCGGCACCATGACGGAGAGGTCGCCCGAGCGCGCAAAATCCCAGCCGTAGCCGTGGCGCACCCGCACATCGAGCGCCGCCAGCACGGGCGCGAGCGCGTCCTCGATCCAGGCGTCGACGAAGCTGGCGCGCTCGGCGTCGGGCTTCAGCTCGAAGCCCTTCGGGCAGGCGAGCCGCAGCACCGGCGCGCCCGCCGTCATGCAGGCCTCGATCAGCGCGCCGGTGAGATAGACTCCGGAGCCCTGCGCCGGGATGCAGTCCAGTTCCTCGGCGGCGCCTGAGCCGTAGAAGCCGCGGATGTCGGCCCGGAAGGTCGCCTCGGCCTCCGGCGACCAGGTCTTGCCGGTGACCAGGCAGATGCGCTGATAGAGGCCCTGTTCGAGCGCGTCGTCGAAGGTGCAGCGCACGACGGCGCCCGGCCGGCGCTTCTCGCGGATCTCCTGGATCAGCGTGTTGAACGGGTTGTCGACGCCGTTGTGGGTGGAGATCACCAGCACCTTGCCGCCCCAGATCAGCAGCGCGATCGCGGCCTTCAGCAGTTCGTCGGCCTCGTCGTGGAAGGCGAACTCGTCGAGGATCACGTAGCCCTGGCGGCCGCGCAAGCTACGCGGGCGCGACGACAGCGCGACGATCTCGAAGCCGCTGGCGAAGCTGATCCGGAAGGCCTGGATGGCCCGGTCGGCGCCCTTGTCGTCCTGCTCGTGGAACAGGAACTCCTGCACGGCCGAACAGGCCGGCGAGAAGGCGCGCGCCCACATGGCGCAGGTGTCGATGAACTCGCGCGCCATGTCGAGATTGTAGCCGAGATAGAGCACGTCCATGCCGCCGGCGCTCTTCTGGCTCCCGGCTGTCAGCACCGCATCGGCGCCGATCCCCCAGGTCGCCCCGATGCGGCGGGACTTGTCGACGACGACGAGCTGCGTCCGCGCCGTCGCGGCGAGCAGCTCGCGCTGATACGGGAGCAGCACGGCCGGCAGGCTCTCGCCCTGCAGCGCGGGCGGCAGCGCGGCTAGCATCTCGTGCCGGTGCTGGGCCCAGTCCTCGGGAGTGACGAAGGGGGCAGTCATAGGGCGCACCCCTTCACAGGCGATTGTTTGCGCGCTTCTATCTCGGTTCCGCCGAGATGCTGGAGGGGGCAATGAGTATCGAACGCTGGAACGCGAGTGTCCTGTGCGCTGCCGTCGGGATCATCGGTTTCGTCGGCGGCTTTGCCTATGGAATCGAATTTCGCCGAGTCGACCTGGACTGGCTCCAGAGATGGCAAACATTGATCAGCGCAATTGTGGCGCTCGGTGCGGCGACGACGGCATTCTTCATGACCCGTCAGACGCACCGAATAACCGTGCTGATCAAGGAGCAGGAGAGAATTGACAAAATCCTCCCGGTCGTTGCGCCGGTCGCGCATGATCTTGGGGCGCTGCATCTGAAGCTCAAAGAACAGATAAATTCTCTTCAAGGGATGTGCGCAATCTTTCGTGACACTTTTGATCTCACTGCGGGACTGCCCGTGAAAATCGACGAACAGGTCCTGTCGAAGTTTCCGACTGCCGACATTGAGACCGCTGACCTCCTCCGGCGTCTTCTGAAAGAACCGGCGCAGATCGCGGTGAAGTGGCTGCCACACCACGCGCCGATTGGAGCAGCTATTTTCACGATGAAGATGCAGTATTTGGTCAGAAATATCGGAGAGGCAGCGAGGTATCTGAATCGCAAGGTCCACAAGCTCAGTGCTCGTCGCAGTTCGGTCGAGAGGCAGCTCAGCAGGTACTTCGAAGATAGGCTGTAGCCTAGCCATTCGAGTGCCCCGACACTCCCAAAATCTTCGCCTTGATCGTCTCCACCGTTTCCGCCGAGAGCCCCTTGCTCGCCGCGACCGCATCCACGGCCTTCGCGGCCTTGACCTGGAACTCGGTCTCGATCTTGCGCCGCGTGTCGGTGCTGATCCGCTTCGCCTCCTCGGCGTGCTTCAGGGCGCGGGCCGTCATCATCAGCATCTCGGCCGTGGCTCCGTCGGCGGCGATCTCGCCGGCGTTGGAGAGCAACTCGTTCAAAAGCATCTTGATGCTCTCGGAGACGAGCAGCGTGACGGAATCGTCGCCGGCGGCTTCGAGCTTCGGGGCCAGCACGGCAGCGATCTCACGGGTCTCCTCCAGGCGGCGGCCCAGCACGGCGAGTCGGCAGGCAGTGCGGTTGAAGGCCGTGCGCGAGATCTGCGGCGGGTCCATCACGCCGTTGGTCAGCGCCGCGGCGCGCAGGCGCGCGTTGAACTCGTCGAGAATGTCGAGCTGGGTGCGCTTGCGCTCCTTCAGCTCCGAGAACGCCCACAACTTCGTCTCGTCGGCCCAGTCGGGCAGACGGTCGATGGCGGAGAGCTGACCGCGGCCTTCGGCCATCGTCCGGTCCTCAGAGGTCCGGTGCCGACATCGGCTTGACGCCGTCGAGCAGCGCGCGGCGCTCGACATGGTCCTCGCCGCGGCGGGTGAGGCAGGCGACCAGGACCGAGCCGGCCGACACGATGGCGACGGCGCCGAGCTGCTCCAGGTAGCGCATCTCGCCGTGCACCCAGTCGCGCGAGCGGCCGATGCCGAAGCTCTCCAGCGAGCGGCGCAGCAGCTCGGAATTCAGCCGCTTGTCCATCTCGCCGGCCAGCGTCCGCAGGATGATGAGGCGGGCCTCCTCGCGGACGATCCTGTCCATGATGCTCATCGTCACTTCGCCTGTTCGAGAAGAAAGTTCTGTAGCCGGGCAGAGGTCGCCGCCATCGGCCCGATGCGCTCCGTCAGGGCCTTGAGGTCGCCGCGCATCTCGGCGAGCGACAGCTCGAGCCGGTGGGTCGCGTCGCGGTCCGGCAGGCTCTCGATGCGTCCCTCGATCTGGGTCAGCCGCTTGTCGGCTTCGCCGAATTTTTGGCCGAGGGCCGCGAGCTGATCGGCGTTCGCCTTCCGGCGCTGGCTGACGATCGTGTAGACGAGGGTCGCGAGCGCCACCCCGGGCCCGGCGAGCGCGAGCAGAACGGTCTCCAGGGTCACTTCACGCCCTCACAGCTCGCACCGGCCGGTGCCTCGCCGGCGAGGCCGGCCCGCATGCAGTCCCAGTCGCGCCGGGCCGCGCCGATGATCGCGTTCGCCTTCTCGCGGCCTGCCTTTTCGCGCGCCGCGACCAGGAGGGCGTTCTCGCCCTTGCGGGCCCGAGCGACCTCGACCGGCTGCAGATAGGCGGGCGCCAGCGGGACCGCGGCCGTCGTCTCGGGCCTAACGACCGTCGAGGAGGCGCAGCCCGCGATCAGTGAGGCCGCAAGCGTCGTCGAGCAGGCGATCGCTGCGACGTGCAGCAGCCGAAGCGCCCGGGCGCGCGGCGCGCAGGCTCTCGATCTCGGATTGAAGGTCACGGTGTCGCTCCTGTGCGGCGGCGTCCTGGGCGGCCAGCTCGGCGGCCGTCCGGCGGGCGGACTCGGCGAGCGAGGTGGCGGCGGCGAGCTCGTTCTCCAGCTTCGCGACCCGGGCCTTGGCGGCGGCCGCGTCGCACTTCTGCTCGGCGGTCTGGTAGCCGGCGTCCCACACGGCCCAGACGAACCAGGCGAAGGCGATCGCGGCCGCGGCGCCGAGCAGCCAGCGCCAGCCGCCGCCGACGAGCCACGCGATGATCCGGGCGATGGTCATGCCGGCCCCCCGAAGGCGAGGTCGACGGCGGCCCAGTCGTCGACCTCGGCGCGCGCCTCGGCCGACCAGACGCGCTCGGCCTGGCGCCGCTGCCGCGCCGCCCACAGGGCATAGGCGGCGCCGCCGAGCGCGATGGCGATGCCGGCCAGGGTGAGCACCGTGAACACCAGGTCGACCGTCTTGTTGCTGCCGACCAGCGGCAGCAGCGACTCCTTGCCGCCGTTGACGGCCGCGGCGATGGCGCCGCCGCCGAGCGTGCCCTGGGTGGCGGCCTCGGCCGAGACCTTCGGCAGCGCCACGTCGGCGACCAGCGCCTTGGCGTCGCCGCCGATCTCGTGCACGGCCACGGGCTGCGGGCCGACCGAGCCGGTCGCCCAGGCCTGGCCGATCGCCTTGACGTTGGCGACCCGGCGGCCCCAGCCCTTGCCGAAGGCGTCCCAGGTGGAGAGCCGCTGCAGCATGCCGAGCCGGCGGGCGCAGATGTCCGCGATCAGGGCGTCGTGGTCGGGATGCGCCAGCGCGGCCGCGATCGTCGCCTCGCCCAGCTCGCCGTCGACGCGTTCCATGCCGAGCGCCCGCTGGAGCCACTTCGTCGACTGCGAGAAGCCGGAGTTCACGGCCCCGTCGAACACCACGAAGTCGACGCCGTCCGGCAGCCGGTCGCCCTGCACCTTGTCCCAGTACTGGCGCCGGTAGATCTCCAGCAGCTCCTCGCGGGTGAGCCGCCGCACGCTGCGAGGCTCCAGCCCCTTGGAGCGCCGGAAGCCGTCATAGACGCGCTGGATGATGCCCTTGTTGGTCGGGCCGCCCGGATCACGCGGATGATTGGAGTACCCGCCCTCGTAGACGAGCACCCGCTCCAGCGCCTTGGCGAAATTCTGCTTCATGTCCGGCCCCCGAGGACCGGACAGTGCGGTGATTAGGCGACACGCGAGCCCCTGACAGGGTCAGGACGTGCGCCGGCCGCTATGGCTATGTTAAGATTTCGATGATCAATCGAAAAGATGGCGTGTTATTTTGAACCGAAGGGTTACACCAAGCTCGTCGCGACCGTTATGTTCTTGTCGAACCAGCCGTGTAGGCGATGCACACTTTGCTCAGTCTGGCGGATCGGACGACCACTGTCCCTCGGTATCGGGGGAGATCAGGCTGGCGATTTCATTAAGAAGTGGTCGCAGAGTCTTGGAGTCAACTTGAGACATCGCAAAGGCGATATTGGACGACCAGTGACCGGGGCGATCCAGATTCGCAGCACGATTGCGAACGTCTTTTGCAGCGCGGTCGCGCGCTTCCTTGTCTGGCAGTCCTCCCGCCATCAGTTGCGAAGAAATCTCGGCCTTCAGCTTATCCACCGCGCCAGGATCATCAGCTAGCAAGGCAAGCACAGCGAGCCCGCATAATGAACGCTGCAAAATGGACCATGGAGTTTGGTGCTGACCCGCTTTAAACATCCATGAAAGCAGCATTCTCTGGCTGCAGGCGAAGACCTCTGTACACCCAAGTCGATGCGCGTCAGCCGCCGCTTCGAAAAAAATCTCGGTCATTCTGAACGTTTCGACAAAGCTTACAGTTTCTTTTTCTGTCGGAATCCACGACAAAACTGAAACAAGTCGAACAGCGGAACATTGCAGTTCGCTTTTGTAATAATTATTGCAGGCGGCCGCGTTCGATGCTGTGATGAGAATCTTGGTGATAGCCGTAATCCGGTGAATTATATCAAATGCAAAATGAGATCGCTTCTCGATGGCTCGGAGAAGAACTTCTCGCTCAGTTTCGCTTATGTCATCCGCCCATTCCCTTAGATTGGCAATTGCCTTGCGCGCATCGGCATCGTTGGGTGGCGCTTCCATGACAGTGTTAACGAAGTGAGACAGGCGCTCGACTAGGCCTTGTGCGCTGGCTGCGGAGTAGTATGGCGCCAAATATGTGCTCGCGACGTTGAATAGTGGCGTGTCCGGTATCGTGAGGAAATATTTCGCGAGCGATGCCATAGTCGATCGAATCTGCCGCTCTGCATATCCAACCTCGCAGGAGCGTGTGCGTAGAAGATCAGAACTGAGGCGAGCTAATTGCTCAACTCCCGTGAGAGAGACAGCTCGATACTCCTCACGTACTGCGCCGGCACTTGAAATTGCGCCAATCTTTTGCGTCAGAGCTACTATTCCGATAGGCCCCTCGCTGACTAGCAGCATATCAGCGCACTTCCCCATAAGCCGCACGCCCTCCATCAAAACGTCTGGCATGCCGTGCGGAACAATACGCTCAACTTCGGCTGCTAAATACGTCGTCGCTAAATGCGCGTGAGTTTTCGATGCATCGGCGCTCGCATAATCTATCTTCAGGTAGACGCCGACTAGTGCTGTTAAGCAACGAAACGCCTGCTCAATCTGCTGTTCGTCTCCGCGCGAAATTCCGGCCCGAATTGTCTGCCGAAATTGCTCTAGCGTCTCGTTTATAAACTCATCGGAAGTATATGGATTGTCAAAAAGCAGCTGATGAGCAAAAAACGTTTTTCCCTTCGCCTCGATGTAAACTGCATTAATCGCAACGATTATGTTCAGAGCGGCGGCACTGACCTCCTGATCGCCTTGTTCGGAATAGCGTCGAGCGAACGATGTTGCATATTTGACACCTTGTAAGGCGCTTTCCGCCCAGCCGGGATTGACTTGAAAGTAGGTGAGGCGGGCAACGTCGCGTTGCGGTTGCTCGGAACTCATCTCCGTCCGATCGGATGTGTCTTGAAGACGAAGTAACGGTTCAGCTCGTTTGGCGCGGCGAACCCACGAGCGCAGTTCGCGCTGAGTGCGGCGAAGCACCGAATTGAGCTGCTGGATAGGATTAATTAGATATAATGCGCGCCGATAACTATAAAGAAAAAGAACGAGAATCAATATAGTCCCCCAAAATCCGGCGACGAGCGCAACCCCAATCCACTGGTGATCGGGTATCAAGCAAAGACTGGTGACAGTCACTGCCAAGAGAAATGTGAAGGAAAATGCGCTTAAAAGCTTTCGGTCCGAGCTGAGCATCCGAAATAATCCATGAGGCATTCTCTCGATATTCACCTGCATTGCAAATAGAACAAGCGATGAGACGATGGCGGCCGCTCCGATGAGTGAGCCACCAAGCTGCACAAAAAACGCTCGAAGCGCTGCGATTTGCGTTTCTGCCCGGAAGTAAGGGGTCAGCGCTTCCTGGAGGGGGGATATCAAAAGGAAACTAAACGCGATTAGCAAAAGGAGGGTGCCGACCGCAGCGGTAGAGCCGTATCGCTTCTTCCAGATGAAATATCGATAGCGCGCCACTCCCATTCGCCTCCAAAGAATTGCTCTGAGGCGGCGCAATTTCTCAGCCACTTCTATCCTTCTTTGCTTCAAGCGCCGAAGCGCCTCCCGCATACGAGTGCTAACTCTTCCGACCACCGAATTCCGGAGCCATTTGGAGCATTTCAATGCGAATTTTGGCCCGCGAGTTGGACGCGAGTGAGATGGACTGTGTGGAAAGATTTTTGCGGCCATTGCTCTTCCCTCGGTTGTTGCGAGGAAAGCGATCAAATGCCCGAAAAGCAAGAAGTCTTGGAAGCGGGCGAGCAACACGATCGCCAGGCAGAAGATTAATGTCGATCCGGCTATGGCGCCTAGAATTATTCCGTGTCAGAACAGCCGCCCCTGCCTGTCATCGCAGCCGCGCCTGGAACGTCGTCGCATTCGATACGCACTCCGCTCCGTCATCCCGGCCGCTCTGGCCGCCTCGGCGGCCGAGGCGCCGCGGGCGAGCGCCTGCGCCATGACGCGGCGGGCGTTGGCGGCGCGGCCGAGCGGGACCTCGACATAGACGCCGCGGGGGCGGTTGGTGCCCTGGCGGAAATGGATGCAGATCGCGTCGGCGGCCTTGCGGCCGACGCAGCGGGTGAGCCAGTGGTCGTCGTCGGCCTGGGCCGGGATGCGGACGCGGGTGCCGCCGCGGGCGGCCGCGAGCGCCAGCGCCGCGTCGAGGCCGGCAACCTCGGCGATCTCGGCGAGCAGCCCGGGCAGCCAGGAGTAGCTCATGGCACCGCGGCCTCCCTCGCCGGAGGGAGCGCGAGGACCGGGACGGCTGCCGCGGCCGGAGCGCCGGCGGCGTTCACTAGCTCCCGCACGGCCGCCTCGTGAGGGGCGAGCAGCGACAGGAGCATGGAGGCCTGGCCGACCAACTCGGCGCTCGCGCGCAGCTCCGCCAGCGTCACGCCGAGGCGGTCGTTCGGGTAGCGGGCCAAAAACTCCTCGACGCCGTGGTTCGCCAGCACCTCGCGGTTCGCGTAGACCCGCAGCTCGAAGGCGAGCGTGGCGAAGGAGGCGGACGGCATCACCAGGCGGCTCACATCCAGTCTCCCGAGAGCGCGTCGATCGTGGCCTGGTCGAGCCGCGCCGCGGCGAGCGGCACGCCGTCGCGGCCCAGCGCCGCCAGCACCACGCTCTTGGCATCGGCCGAGATCATCACGGCGGCGGCCGCGCGGAGGCCGTCCCGGGGCCTCGGCGACAGCTCGACCGTGACGGTGAGGCCGCCATGCGGGCGGGCGTCTAGGGCGTCTCGGACCGCCGCCGCGACGAGCCGCCGGGCGCGCGCGTCGAGCGTCGCACGGGCGCTGCTGGCCCAGCCGCGCAGGAGGACGAGCGTGTCGGTCCCGCGCGGGACGACGTCCACGGTCGGCTCGTCGGCGGGCAGGCGGAGGGCGGCGTCCGTCATGGCGTTGCCCTCGCCGGCGTGGCCTTGGCGGCGATCGCCTTGCGCAGCTTGCGGCCGAGGGCGGCCTGGACGGCCGCATAGTCGTCGCCGTCGAACCACACCCAGCCCTGCTTGGCGGCGACCGTGAAGGCGTAGCGCTCCAGGTCGTGCAGCGGCTTGTCGGCGAGGAACAGGCGCACGGCACCGAGCTGCACCAGGCGCATCCACTGCGCCGTGAGGACGGCGCGTTTGAGATCGAGCGGATCGGCCTCACGGCCGGGCCAGACGATGCCGCTCTCGCGGGCGATCCAGCTCTTGAGCGCCTCGATCACGGCGGCCGCGTCGCGAGCGTCGCGCAGCCACCGCGTGTGGATGATGCCGGTCTGGCGGGCGACGAAGGACACCAGCGCCGCATCGCTGCGGTCGCGCACGATGCCGAGGTCCCAGGCCGCGATCCACAGCGCCCGCAGCTTGGCCGCATAGGTGCCGTCGAGCCGCAACGGGCCGGCGGCCGCGCCACCCGGCGCCGCGGCCCGCGGCAGGGTGTCCGGCAACCCGGACTCGAAGCCGCTTCGAGCCTGCCCCGAAAGCCCCTTCAAGCGGTCGATGACGCGGGCCGCCTGGGCCGTGGACAGCGCCTTGGCGGAGCGAAGCCCGGTCTCGATCTCCAGGAGGCCGCGATAGGCCGCGTCGTCGAGATCGAGGCGCGACTTCAGGGCGTGAATGGCGCCGATCTGCTTCGAGGTGGCCGGCCCGGCGGTGTGCGGCACTGCGGTCATCGAACGATCTCCCCCTCGATCTCGGCGGCCGGGCGCGAAAGGTCGAGCTTCAGCTCGCCGCGCGCGACCATGCCGCGCAGCTCGCCTTCGAGCGCGTCGGCGAGCCCGGTGCTGGTGCAGGTCACGTCCACCGAGACGGTCGCGTCGGCCCGCCCGATCGACACCGAGACGGCATTCGCGGTCGTCATGCGGCGGCCTCGGCCATCTGCAACGGCTCGACCACGAAGTCCTCGCCGGCCGAGCCGATCGATACGCCGACGATGCTCTTGGCGAGCGCCGGCTCGCGCAGCATCGCCTCCTTGTCGATCTCCTCCTTGGTGCGCACGAAGCGGGTCAGGCCCAGCGCCTTCACACGGCCGATGATCTCGTCCACCTTGTCGCGCAGCGTGACGCTGGCCGGCCGGGCCCGCCAAGCCGCCGTGCCGGTCTCGAACGTCACGGTCTTGCGCTTGAACTGATCGGTGAGACGGGAGCGGTTCGCCTCGCAGAAGGTGCGCAGGCCTTCCGTCTCGGCCCTCAGGCGGGCACGCAGCGGCGCCGACGTGGCATTGACCTCGGCGGCGATCGCCGCGACCTGGTCCTCGCCGCGGCCCTTGATGCGCTCCAGCTCTCGCATCAGCTCGCCGATGCGGGCGACGGCCGCCGCCGCCTCGACGTCACTCTGCGGCACCGGCATTTGCGGGGCCGCGATCTTGGTGCGCTTCGCCATGGGTCTCGTCCTTCGGTTCGGAGGCTGTGTCGGGGTCGGCGTACTCGTAGCCGAGGCCCTGGAGGGCCTCGGCGATGGCATCGCCGAGGGCGCGTACCGAGGCCGCGATCTCGGACGCACGCTGGGGCGGTTGCGGGAGGCTGGGCTGGCGGCGCAGCCGCTCGAACTCGTCGAGCAGCGCGAGGAGCTGGTAGGTGCCGCCCGCCACCTCTTCGAGGGCGACGGCGCGGGCCGCGACGGCGACGACCTCGTCGACCGAGAGGTCGGTCGCGGCGCGCCAGGGATCGGCGGCCGCCATCACGGCTCGCGCCGCCTCCACGGCATCGGCGTCCTGCCAGCGGTCGGCGGTGGCGAGCTCGTCCAGCACGATCTGGCGGGCGGTCGCGAACCGCGCGGCGAAGTCGGGATCGCTGTCGCGCAGCGCCCGGCCGCGCGCGACGCCGTGCATGATGGAGGTGTGATCGCGGTCGCCGAGAAGCCGGCCGATCGCCGCGAAGGTGTATCCGGTCATCTCACTGGCCAGCAGACAGACGGCATGGCGCGGCACCGCGATGTCGGCGGTGCGCCGATTGCTCCGGACCTTGTGGGCGGCGACGTTCCACGCCAGCCCGACGGCCCGCAGGATCATGCGGATGCTGACCGTGCCGTCGCTCATGCCGCGTCTCCGCCGAACGGCACCTCGACACAGCCGGTGGCGAGCCGGTGCGGCTTCGGGAACAGGACGACGTTGGGGACCTCGCCCCGCGCGACCGCGAGCAGCGTGTCGAGCTGCGCGGTCGTGAACGCCAGCTGGGGCACGGCCGCCTCGATCCGTTCGGACAGGAGCGACCGGGCCGCGTCGTCGAGCAGCGCGGTCCGGGCCTCTCTCAGCTCCGCCTCGAGCCGCTCGGCCTCGTCGGCGCAGCCGTGCAGGAGCGCCTCGAACGCCTCCATGCCGTCGGGCGTGAACGCGTGGACGCCGTTGCGGATCGACGTGAACCAATGGGCGAGGCGAAGCAGGTTCTCGGACAGCGGGGGTGCGGGGATCATCCGGCCTCTCCCTTGATGCGCGAGTGCCGGCAGCCGGCCCGGCAGGCACGATAGAGGCGCGCCCGGACCGAGGACGTGGCGGCGAAGCCGAGCCTCTGCTGATCGAGGCAATGGTCGCGGGCGATCTCGCCCAGCACGGGGCAGTCCACGGTCGCGCCCATGAGGGCGCCCGAGACGCGGGCCTCGACCGCCGCGTAATCGCCCTTGTAGGAACGCGACAGCACGGCCGAGACGACGGGGGCCGAGTAGCCGATGCGGCTCGCGGCGGTGCTCTGCGACGTTCGCGTCGCCTCCTCGGCGAGCGCCTCGACCCAGGCCGGCAATTCCACGCCCCAGGCCTCGGCCGCCTTCTCGATCGGGGTCTTCGCGGGCTGCTTCACGCGGAGACCTCCTCGGCCTGCACGGGACCGCCCACGACCGCGCCGCGGTTCGGGTCGAACACGACATGAGCGCGCAGGATCTGCGGCGCCTTCGGGCCCGTGTTCATGCTGGGCTTGAGCTTCCAGACGGCCGGCTTCCCGGGGGCGCCCGGCACCACGGCCGTGATGTAGCCGGCCGCGGAGAGGCGCTTGAGATAGCTGCGCGCCGTGATCTCCTCGATCGCCAGCTCGTCGGTCGACGCGGCGAGGATCAGCTCCGCATAGGTGAACTGGCCGAGCTGGCGGATCGCACACCACAGCTGCGCCTGCGCCGAGGGCGGCGCCGCGGTGCCGTTGCGCCGCAGCCGCGGCGTCGCGGCAGGGCTCTGCGCGAGGCGATAGCGCGGCGCCCGCTCGCCGCCGGCGTGGCGCGCGATGCCGGCCTTCACCAGTCGCCCGACGAAGTCGTGAACGCTGGCGCGGTGCGCGTTGCTCTCCCCGACCACCTCGCCGGCCGTCCACGGGCCGGCCTTGTCGAGCGTCCGGATCACGGCCCAGTAGTGATCGTGTCCGCGGGGGATCACGAGCGGGACCGTGTGCGCCGTGGGTGCCGGTGTGACGCGCTTGCCCATCACGCGCTCCAGCGGCCGGCGTCGACGGTGCGGGGCGCCGGCGCCCGCGAGGTGTAGAAGGCGGTTCCGCCCCAGGCGGCGCGATCTACCGCAGTGAGGCCGCGATTGCGGGCCAGCTCGCCGACGCGCGAGAGGTTGACGACGATGCGGCGCGCCCGGCCCTCGGACTGCCTCCGGATGTCGTCGAGCAGGTCCGCCGCCACGGAGACGCGCGGGCACAGCGCCCTGGCGAGCGCCGTCGTGTCGTCGAGATCGCAGGGCTGGGCCGGCATCCAGTCGAGGACGCGATTGTGGATGCGCTCGTGCTGGACGAGCTTGGCTGGAAGCCGCTCCTCGCCGATCAGGATGACGGGGCAGCCGGCGACGTCGCCGATCTCGCGGACGAGCTCGACCATGCCCTTGTCCACCAGCTTGTCCGCCTCGTCGACGATCAGCGGGCGCCGCGGGTCGTCGCCGAGCAGCGCCTTGGCCTGGTCGGCCATGTCGCTGATGGTGCCGCGCGCCTGCACGCCCAGCTCGAACAGCAGCGACTTCAGGAAGGTCTTGCGCGTCCAGGACTCGCCGACCTCGACCCGCACGGCGCGGGTGCGGTTCTGCGCATAGATCGAGGCGTAGGTCTTGCCGTAGCCCGAGGGCCCGTGGCAGACGCCGAAGCCCGGCAGATGCGGCTCCCGCTCGATCAACCGCATGGTCAGCGCCATGAAGTTCGCCACGTTCTTGAGTGGCACTTGCCCGCTTGGGCCATGACCCTTGACGCCGTTCTGTGCGGTGGTCATCTTTCTCCCTCGTCCATCTTCAGACTGACTGCCCCGTCGCGTCGTGCCAGGACGCGGCGGGGCTCTTCGTTTCGGCGGGCTGCGCCATCGGGTCGCCATAGGTCATGGCGAAGCCCTTGAACTCCGGGCCGGCGCGATAGCCGCCGAGCCACATCGCCTCGTCGGCCGGCACCGGCTCGCCGGCGGCGATGCGGGCGATCAGATCGAGGGCGCGCTTCCAGCGCTGGTGCGGCGTCTCCTCGCTGCGCAGCGGCCGCACCACCTGGTCCTCGGCGATCAGCTTCGCCTGCATGGCCAGCACGTCGGCTGACGGGGTCGGCGGCTCGATCGGGCGCGGCGCCATGGCGTCACGGGCCGCAGTGATCGCCGGCGTCTCGTGAGCCTCGCTGCGCTTCGGAAGCGTGATCACGTTGCTGGCCGCTGCCGCGGCACTCGCCTTGTCGCGCTCGGCGACCGTCAGCACGCGCTCGATCAGCGCCGGCCCCTTGGTGATGTCCCTGATGACCTTGCGGGCCTCGCGGGTCGCGTCCGAGATGATCTCGGCCTGCGCGGCACGCTTCGCCGCCATCAGCGCGGCCGGGTCGATGCCGGCCAGCTCGGGGCACAGGCCCTCGCCGACGAAGCGGCCGTCGTCGGCATCGAAGGCGTAGATGCGTCCGGCGTCGACCGGGTCCATGCGGACCAGCACGCGGTCGCCCGGCAGGGCCTCCATGACCACGTAGTGGAAGCCGTCCACCCGCACGCCGAGCTTGGTCACCTCGCGGAAGCCGTCGCCGCCGGCGACTGGCATCAGCAGCAGGTCGAGGGCGCGCGGATCGACGGTGCGGACCGGCCGCTTCGAGGCGGCGGCGGCGAGACGCGGCGAGGTCTTCAGCGCGGCGTGCTCGCGCTCCGCATAGACGGTCTCGACCCAGCGGTCGACGACGGCCTGCAGCGCCGCCCCGGTGAGGCTCACGCCGAAGGCTTCGGCCGCGTCCTCGCCGAGGCGCTCGGCGAAGCTCTTGCGATCCTCGATCGCCTTGCGATCCGCCACCGAGTGGCCGACGAAGCCCGGCAGCAGCGTCGCGCAATCGTGCTGGAAGGTCTTGATGACGCGCTCGACGAAGGCCTTCTGCTGCGGCTGGTACGGGTCCGACAGCTCCATCTCGATGCCGAGCGAGGCGAACAGGCGCTGCGTGTCGCGGGCGACGAAGTCGGAGCCGTTGTCGGTCTTGATCTTGTCGGGCACGCCCCAGGCGATGATCGCCTTGCGGATCAGCAGCGCGACGGCGCTCGCCCGCGGGGTGCGCGAGACGTACAGCACGGTGCGCCGCGTCGCGATGTCGATCGCCGCGTAGATCGTGTGCCGGCCGTCGACGCAGAGCGCATCGACGGGCGAGGCGTCGATCATCCACAGCGTGTTCGGCTCGACGACCCAGCGATAGGTGCCGACGCCGGACGGGGCCATGATCGAGCGGTAGCGGTCCGGGTTCGACAGCTTGGTGAGGGCGACGTGCTCGTCCTGCTTCAGCCTGGCGACGACGTGCTGGATGGTGCGCACCGGCGGCACCGGCACGGCCTTGCCGTTGCAATCGAGCGTGTCGCCGAACTCCGAACGGATCAACTGGCGCAGGTGCTGCGCCGAGAGGTGCGGGTTCTGCGCGATGAGCGCGAGCAGGAACGTGCGCACCCGCCCGCCGGCGGCCACATCGAGAACGCCCTTGCCCTTGCGGGCGGCGCCACGATCGACCGCGAGCGTCTCGGTGCGGCCGGCCGCCCGGGCGGCGCGCCAGCGCGCCAGCGTGCGCGGCGACAGCGCCGGGACGATCTCGCGGATCCACGGCTCGATCGCCAGCGAGCCGGCGTTGTAGGCGTCGACGAAGATCTTGGTGCGGGACGTCTCCGAGAGCCGCTGCCCGACGGAGAAGCCCCTGTAAGCCGTGACGATCGCGAGCCGCGCATCGCGCTCGATCGCGGCGCGGTCGGAGAGGTCCGTGCTCGGCGAGCGCGAGGCCGGACCGACGGCGGCCGGCGCCTGGGGCGCGAGGGCCTCGATCCGGCGATGGCGGCGCTCGTAGGCGATGCGGGCGAGCGGCGGCAGCAGCGCGATGTTGTATTCGAGACCTCCGCCGCGTCCGGCGCGGTTGCGCACATAGGCGGCGCTGTCGGCCCAGCCGGCGCGCTCGGCGAAGCGGATCATCGCGCTCTTGGTCGACGGCACGCCCGGCAGTTCCTGGCCGGCGATCTCCGCAGCGGTGAGCCACTCCTTCATCGCCGCGCCTTCCATGCCGCGTCGGCCGCCTCGATCTCGCGGTCGAGCCGCTCGCGCAGCTCCCGGGCCTTCTCACGCCGCAGGAGCGCCTCGTATTTCGCCTCGATCACGATCAGCCCGGCGGCGTCGAGGAGCGTGTTGAAGGGGCGCACGTCGCCCGTGACGACGGCCAGCGCGGCGAGCCGCTGCGCCGAGATCGCATGCGGCTTTTCGGGGGAGGCGTAGGCGTCGAGCATCGCCTTGGAGACGCGCTCGCCGAGATGCTCCGAGAGCGCAGTGGCCACCTCCTCGCGGGAGCGGCCGCACTCGTCGAGCGTCTTGGCGATCGCGCGGGAGAGCCGCCGCGCCGGGGTCCACGCCTTGACCTCGTCGGCCGCGAAGCGCGGCACCACGGGCGCCGGCTCGAAGTCGCGGAACAGATCGAGCGTGGAGGTGTCCCGGCGCGGGGCCATGACGTCACCGCTTGGTGGTCTGGGCACCGGCGCTGCGCTTGGAGAGCCACAGCGTGATGGCGTCGTGATGCGCCTCGAAGAACGCGTGCTGCTGCGCCTCCTTCAGCCGCGCGAAGCGATTGGACAGCTTCTCCCACGCGGCGGCGCGGGCCCGGGCCGGAGTTCTGTCGAGCGTCGCAATCGCCACCGCGACCGAGTCGATGCCCTGCTCGGGATCGAGCAGCAGCGCGGCGATGGCCTCCTGTCGTGTGCTCGTCTGCTGCGCGAGGGCGAGCAGGTCCGCCTGATGATCGGCGACCTGATGCAGCGCGAGCGCGGCGCGGACCCCCTTCTCGATGCCGGTCGCGATCTTCACGGCGACCTGGACGGAGCGCTCGGAGATGGCGAGCACCTCGGCCGCAGCCTTCGAGAAGCTCGCCGAGAAAATTCCCGCAGATTCTGCGGCAATTTCCTCGGCGCTCTTCCGGCCGCGTTTCGGCAGAGGGTTCGTCGCCTCGTAGATGTCCTTCCAGGCCGCGATGGCGACGCAGCGATCGAGCTCCGTCAGCCCGACCCTGTAAAAGTTCTCCTTGATCTCGCGGAGCCGGCGCGACGCCTCGTCGCCGTACTTCGCCGGATCCTTCACCTCCGCCGCGATGACGGTCCGACCCGCCTGCCTGTGGGCTTCGAGCCGATGCTTGCCGGTGATCAGCCGATAACCGTCGCCGGCTTCGACCACCTCGATCGCCGGCAACTCGTCGCCGGCGGCGATCTGCTCGGCGAAGGCTTCGATCCATTCGGGGCGGGTCGGCCGCAGCCGTCCGCTGGCGTCGATCTTTTCGATCTCGATAGTTTTGATGGTCATGTCCGCCGTTCTCAACGCGCTTCAAAAAGACCGGCGGACGCGCCGGGAGCGCGCCCGCCGGAGTTCGGACCAGCCGGTGCGGGGGCGTCCCCGCCATGCGGGTAGCCCCGCCGCCCCACCACAGACGGCCCGCGAAGGACCGGCGCGCAGGTGGCGCGCATCGCGGCCCGCGTCGGTTCGGGCCGACCGGGCTGTTCACAGGGAAGGCCGAACGCCGCGCGCGGCTCGTTCGGTGCGGTCGCGGCCTGGTTCGGCTGGCGCGGGGTGATGGCCTCCAGGATGACGGCCGACAGGGTGAGCCAGGCGCAGACGAGGCCAGCGATCACCACTCCGTGGACGTACAGCCGCTGTGCGGTGCTCGGCCCGATATCCATCGGCACGCGAAAGCCTGACATCCGGCGGCTCACGGCAGCCCTCGCGATGTCCAGCCCACGGGGGCGTTTTGACTGGTGGCGGCCGACCCGAGTCGGGTACGCTGCTGGGGAGAGACGGGTCTGGCGTCGTATCGCTCGGGCCACAGGACGGAGGGCTCGATCCCGAGCGCCGCCGCGATCGCTCGCTCGCCGCCGTAGTTGCGACGGCGCAGCGCGACCTTGCACGCACTCGGCTCGAGACCCGCGCCGCGGGCGATCCCGAGCAGGGTCATGCCGCGACGGTGCACCTCCGCCTTGATGGCATGACGATCCCAACGCCGTTTCCGCATCTCGGTCTCCGGAGCACCGGCCGCCCTCACGGCCGGTTTTTCTGGGTCGGCAAATCACTTGGGTGACGATAATCGCCATAGCGATAAATCGCAAGGCGGATTATCGCTTTAGTGGATTACACAGCGTGCCCCGCCCTCGCAAGCAACCGGCTCGTGAGCTTTCGCAATTTCATTTGCGATTGCAGGAGCTTGTTTCTGGATCGACGCAGGCCGACTTCGCCCGGCGGGCCGGCATCTCGCAGTCCGGCTTGAACAAGATCCTGGGCGGCGGCGACCCGAGCCTCGCCACGATAATCGCTTTGGCGAAGGCGGGGCGGGTCTCGCTGGAATGGCTGGTCGCAGGCGTCAATAAGCTTCAAGATACTGATATAATTGAGGATTTTTCGTTCGTCCGGCGCTACGACGTGCGGGCCAGTGCGGGTCCCGGCGCCTTAGTCCCGCTGGACGATCTCGACGGCACATCGCGATTCGTGGCGTTTCGCACCGAATGGCTGCGCCGGATCGGCCTGAATGCCCGGCAGGCCGAGGTCCTGATCGCGGTCGGCGACTCGATGGAGCCGACCATTCGGGACGGCGACCTTCTCCTGATCGACCGGGGCATCGACAGCGTCGTCGACAATGGGATCTACGTGCTGGTTCTCGGCGGGATGGTGCTGGTGAAGCGCATCCAGACGCGGCGCGACGGCAGCGCCGTGCTGAAGTCCGACAATCAGCACTACGACGACGAGGTCATCCCGGCTGCCGAGCTGCCCGAGCTGCGGGTCGAGGGACGCGTGAGATGGTACGGGCGGACGATCTGAGGCGCGTGATCGGGACCTTGATCGCTTTCGTCGGCGTCATAGGCGCGTCGGGTCCCGCCCTGGGCGCCGACTTGGTGCAGATCGTCCGGAGCATTCGGGACGCGGAGCGTACGGTCCGAGCCGGAATCGCAACGCACGATCGAGAGGCGCTCGCAGCGCCCCGCCGAGCCTTGCTCGCGAACCACGCGGCCATCATAGCCGCAACCAAGCCCGGCGAACTGGGGCGGATCTTCTGCGGCGTCGCCACCCAGACGCTGTTGAACATGATCTACGACATCGATCTGCCGCCGGACCGGGTTCGGGCCGCGCTCTTGGCCGACGACCGGGAGTATCGGCGGCAGATGGCGGACTGCGAACGCTCAGTGCGCTCGTCTGCCGGAACCCGTTGAGGCTCGGACGACGGTGCATCGCCGCGTCACTGTTCGACCCATCACCGGGTCGCGGCTTTCGGGCCAGCTCGGTCGTGTTTTCAATGGTTTGTGGTACGATCGCCGGCGTCGGCTGGAACAGTGACGCCGCGTCACCCTTCGCCACTGACTCGTCGACGCTTTTTCCGCCGCGCCGTCACGCGCCGTGCCATCCGATCTTGCGCCCCCCGGATCCGCCGTCCGCCCCCGCCGCGCCCGTCAAGTTCCGCCACCGTCGAGGTTTTCCCGGCTGATCCCGGCCGTTCCCGCCAGATCCCGCCCATGCCATCTGATCTTGCGGGTTACAGCAAGATCGAGTGGCAGCGGAATGGTGGGGCTGAAGCGCCCTCGGTCGGGCTGCCTCGGTCTCTCTGCCAAGCCCCTGGGGCATGCGTCTCCGAACAGTGCGGACGGACGTCGACCCGGCGGGCGGCGGGCGCCGTATCGATGCAGCGTCGCCCAGTTCGCCGTCGACGCGCTCCGGGCCGAGCGCCCGGCAGCCATGTCGTCGACTGGGAGAAACCGGACGATGGCGGGATCAGAACAGATGGAAGCCGCTGAAAGCGTCAGGGAACGCACTTGATGTGTGTAGCGAGTATTAACTTGAAACGAGCGCGCGTTGCATTTCACTCAGAAGCAGGGCCGAGTCGTAGGGTTTGTTGACCGTGATGAGCCCGGCCAAGGCAGCAGGCCGCTCGAAGGCCTCGGAGTAGCCGGTCGCCAGTACGACAGGGATGCCCCTGTCGATGACCAGATTGGCGATCGGCCAAGACGGTCTGCCGCGGAGATTGACGTCGAGCAGCACAATGTCGAAATCCTCGTCGGCCGCCGCAGCGAGACCTTCGCCGAGCCGCCCATAAGGACCGATCACGGTCGCGCCCGCGCTTCGCAAGATTTCGGCCAAGTCGGCGGCGATCAGGCCGTCGTCCTCCACCACCAGCATCCGGACGCCGACCAGGGTTCCCGGTCGCTCCCGCTCCACCGGGGCAGCGCGGCCGTAGTGCGTCTTCTCGGCAACCGGCGCCACCGGAACGAGCCGCTCGAATGGAAATTCGATGAGGCAGCGAACGCCCTCCGGGTTCATGGCCAGATCGACCCGCCCGCTCACGTCCTCGGCGAACACCCGCTCCAACAGGGTGCGGCCGAAGCCACGTCGTTCCGTGGGCATCACTGGCGGACCTCCCACCTCGGTCCAGTGGAAGGCGAGCCACGTCCTGTCGTCTCTGGAAACCTCGTTCCAGGTCACAAGAACCTTTCCCGCCGCGTTCGAAAGACTGCCGTGCTTGACGGCGTTTGTGATCAGCTCATGCAAAGCCAGGGCAAAGGAGAGCGCCGCGCGCGGCTCGAGCGCGTACTCGTCGCCCTCTATGATGACGCCGACGTCCAACCGGGACCTCAGGGCGGCGAACTCTTCTTCGACGATCGTCCGCATCGAGGCGCTCTGCCAGCGCGAGGCCGACAAGAGGGTGTGAGCCTTCGCCATCGCCTGGAGCCGCTTTTCGATCGAGCGGGTGAAGTCGACCAGCTCGTCGGCGCTCTTGCTCGACAGCCGCACCAGCGACTGAATGGTGGCGATGGTGTTCTTGACCCTGTGGTCCAGCTCGTTCATCAGCAGGTTCTGCTGAATATTCGCCTTGGCCTTCTCGCGCAGCGCCTGATCGATGCGATGCAGCACCACTTCCAGCACGGTGGTGCGGAGCAGGATGGCGGCGTCGATTTCGACGGCGCGCCACGGGCGCGACCGGCCGGCCACGGTTTCCGTCCAGGCGGCGAAGGATTTGCGCGGCGTGAGCCGGTCGCCGAGCGGGCCCGACGTCACGGGCTTGCTGGGATCTCCCGCCCATGTCACGGTCGAGATGACCTCGGGAAGGAACCAGAGCACGTAATCGCGCGGCTGGCGCGACACCGACAGCGCCAGCAGGCCTGCGCCGCGGTCGAGGAAGCCTTCGGCCGCGGGATAATCCGCCGCCAGATGGTCGGTGAAGAACACGCCCTCGGACCGGGTGCGGTTGAGCCATTCGACCGGGGCGTCGAGTTGCCCGTCATCGGGCGCTTGTCCGAGTGCGAAGTTTTCGCCTTCGACCCTGACCACGACACCCGCGGCCTGAATATAGTCCAGGAGGTTGGGGCGGGAGCCGATTAGCGCCTCGGCCAAGCCTTGCTGGCTCATGGCGCGGGTCAATTGATCGTGGACGTCGCGGAACCGGATTCGCTCGTTAGCCTCGCCGAGGTCGATCGTGCTGCCCAGGTGAAGCGAGGCGAGCTGAGCGAACACTTCGAGCGCCAGCCGCAGCCTGGCGCTGAGATAGAGGGGCGCCGCCGCGTGGCACGCGATCAGACCCCAGAGCCTGCTCCCGACCATCAACGACAGCGACATCGACGAGCGCACGCCCATGTTGCCGAGATATTCGAGGTGGACCGGCGAGACGGCGCGCAGCCGGCTCCAGCTCAGATCCAACGGTTCCCCGGTCCTCGGATTGAGCGGCGGAACCAGCGGCTCGGGCGTGTAGGCCGCATCCGGAATGTAGCGGATCCAGCTCCTGGCATAGAGCTCGCGGGCCTGTGCGGGGATGTCGCTCGCGGGATAATGCAGGTCGAGATAGGACGGCACCGCCTCCGCCGAGCGGGCCTCGGCCACGACATGGCCGCTGTCGTCCGCCTGGAACCGGTAGACCATCACACGGTCATAGCCGGTGACATGCTGGACCTGATCGGCCAAGGACTGCAGCAGCGTCTCCAGTCGCTCTGCCGGGCGCATCTGACCGATCATCGAATGAACGAGGTCGAGCACGTCGGCGGCGGGCAACGGACGCTGCGGCTCCAGCTCGAGAATGACCAGCCCGTCGTGCAGATGCGCGGTCGCATCCATGCGACTGCCGAGAATCTCCACCTCCAGCGCCAGCGACGTGCGGGGCATGGCGGGATCGTGTGCGAACTGGGCTTCGAGCCTGATCCTGGCCGCAGAGCCGATCTGCGTTTCGAGCCGCTGGCCGATCAACGCCTGACCGGAGAATCCGAAATACGTGGCAGCGGGTCCGGCGACCTGCACGACCTCGAGCGTTTTCGGATCGAGCGCGATCAGAACGCCATGCGGCTGAATTGCACCGGGCCGATGGATGGGCTCACGGTCGCAGCCAGTGAGGTCCGCTTGGCTGGAATGCAGCATCGGCCGCTCGCGTCCAGGTGCGCCGTGAGTAGGAGGCTGCGGCATGTAATACCATCCTCCTAGCTCGCGCTGGAGTCAATGAGCGCTCACGGGCTTGTGCTTACAGCAACCAAGTCGAGGCAGTGGCGACAGGGCATCAGAAACGCCATCGAACGCAGATTCCGCAACCGAAGGATTTCCGCTGCGTCGACCTCGTCAGGACCGGCTCGCCATCAGCTTTCTTGCCGAAATCCTTATCATCACATCCGTCGGCTACTGGTGCGACTTCGGCCATAAAATCGAACACCCCTGCTTTCGATGTGCTGGCGTCGACGTCTCAGAACAGCCTTCCCTGGCTGCACCCGCTTCTCGGCGCGAGCGCCGGCGCAACCGACAGCGCTCCGCTCCGTCATCCCGGCTGCTCGGGCCGCCTCCGCCGCCGACGCGCCGGGAGCCAACGCCTGGGCATGATGCGCCGGGCGTTGGCGGGGCGCGGCCGAGCGGGACCTCGACGTAGACGCCGGACGGCAAGGCGCCGCGCCCGACTCGACTTCCTCGCGCATTTCGGAAAGACTGCGCGCCGACGGCTGGCGGGCGCCTGTGTCCCGACCTGGGCGCAAAAAAAGAGGCCGCACGGCGTGAACGTCGGCGGCCCGAAGTCTAGGGAGGAAACGCCCAAGGAGGGCACCGCCAGCCGTCGGCCAGCGGCGTGCCTGACTTACGGTGCCCGGCCCCGCTGCACATCCGTCAAGTCCCGTACTGCAAAGGACGAATCCTCCTCCCCGTCGCTCCGAAGCCACACTTTTCGGGACCCGAAAACCGATCTGCAGCGCAGCCATAAGGTCGCCTCGCGCGGCCATAAGGCGGGGCCGGGATACCGATAACCGGACACGGCGTTTTCATAAGGTTTCGCGGTCGCGAACCCGGCGGGCGTGGCCGGGCGGACGGCGCCGGCGGTGTCGATCGCAGCCCGGAGCCGGTGGGCGATTCGGGGCGCCGCGTTCGGCCGTGGCGGGATCGTGCATCGCTGGGCCGCACATCGCGGAATCGCGCATCGCGGGGTCGCGCATCGGGGGGCGCACGGCCGCGGCCGCATGGTTCGAGACGCGGCCTGCGGCCGCTCCTCACCACGAGGGGTTAGGCATCATGTGGCGGCCCGGCATTACGGCGGCGAGGCAGCGCGAGCAGCTCCGAGCGTGCGGCCGCACTGGCGCCGCGCGGCACGCGCCGTGCCGCCAAAAGAAAAAGGGGCGGTCCGTGGGACCACCCCTTTTGCGTCACACCACTCACCCCCGTGAAGCGGCGCGACGAGGGTCTTGTAGGCGCGCCGGGCGTCTCGCTCTTTGACACAGATCAGTGTCGGACGTTTTTCGCGCGCGGCCGTCGCCCGCCCTCCCTGCCGCCCGACCGCTGCGGCGCGGCGCCACGCCCGGCGATTTCACATGGCACGTCCCCTGCCCCCGGGCGTTCCGACCCGCCGAGCGGGTTGCTAACACTTCGCGTCCGACGGCACCGCCCGCAGAAATCCCCGCGGTGCCGGGGCGACCGACAGATCCGGAGGAGACGCATGAGCAGCAAGGCACGGGTGGTGAGATACGCGACGCCGGGCGGCCCCGAGGTGCTGGCGATGGAGACCATCGACCTCGCCGATCCCGGCCCGGGCGAGGTGCAGATCCGCCAGTCCGTCGTCGGCCTCAACTACCAGGACTGCTACTTCCGTTCCGGCTTCTACCCGGCGCCGCTGCCAGGCGCGGTCGGCACCGAGGCGGCCGGCACGGTCACGGCGGTCGGCTCCGGAGTCACGGACTTCAAGGTCGGCGACCGGGTGGTCTATGCCGGCGGCGCCTCCGGGTCCTACACGGACCTGCGCAACATGCCGGTCGAGCGCGTGCTGAAAATCCCGGACGGCATCTCCGAGGAGGACGCCGCTGCCCTGCTGATGAAGGGCATGACGGTCGAGTACCTGATCACCCGTTGCTACCCGATCAAGGCCGGCGAGTGGGTGCTGTTCTGGGCCGCCTCCGGCGGCGTCGGCCTGATCGCCGGCCAGTGGGGCCGCCACATCGGCGCCCGCATGATCGGGGTCGCGGCCGGCGAGGAGAAGTGCCGGCTCGCCCGGGAGAACGGCTACGAGGTGGTGATCGACCGCACCCGCGAGGACGTCCTCGCCCGGGTCAAGGAGATCACCGGCGGCGCCGGCGTGCCGGTGGTGTTCGACTCGATCGGCAAGGCGACCTTCGACACCTCGATCGGGGCGCTCGCCCCGCGCGGCTACTTCGTCTCGTTCGGCACCACCACCGGGGCGCCGCCGCCCGTCGAGGCCGGCCTCCTGCAGAAGAAGGGCTCGCTCTACTTCACCCGGCCGACGCTGGCGACCTACTGCGCGACCCGCGAGGAGATCCGGATGTCGGCCGGCAAGCTGTTCGACCTGGTGAAGGCCGGCGCCGTCAAGGCGCATGTCGGCCGGCGCTACCAGCTCGCCGACGCGGTCGCGGCCCACCGCGACCTCGAGGCCGGCAAGACCATCGGCTCGTCGCTGCTGATCCCGTGAGCTGTTGATGGCGCGACGGGCGGGAGGCCGGGCCGCGCCCGGCCCCTCGACACGCCGCGCGAACCGCACGATACCCTTCGGGCGGCGGAACGAGCCGCCGCCCCGCCCGGAGGAGCGCCATGGACCAGGGCCAGCTTCAGAAGGTCGCCGTCGGCACGGCGGTGGCCGCCGGCCTCGCCGCGGTCGCCACCGGCCGGCTGCCGCGCTGGCTGCGCGTCGCCGTGGTGCTGGCCGCGGCCGTGATCGCCTTCGCGGCCGGCCTGTGGGGCTGGCGCCTGTTCACCGCGCCGAAGACCCTGACCGTGGCGGCCGGCTCGCTCGACGGCGCCATGCCGCGCACCGTCTCGGCCGTCGCGGCCCGGCTCGCCGCCACCGGCGCGCCGGTGCGGCTCAAGGTCGTCGACAAGGGCACCGTGATCGACGCCGCCGCGGCCTTCGCGGCCGGCGAGGTCGACCTGGTGATCGGCCGCGGCGACGTCGGCGATCTCGCCGACGCCCGCGCCGTCGTGGTGGTCTCCAACGCCGTGGTGATGCTCGTCACCCCGCCGGGCAGCAAGATCGAGGAGATCACCGACCTCAAGGGCCGGGCGGTCGGGGTGATCGGCGGCAGCGTCAACCGCAGGCTCGTCGATGCGCTGCGGCGCGAGTACGACCTCGACCATCTGAAGGTGACGTTCCGCGACCTGACCCCGGCGGACGCCCAGCACGCGCTCGCGTCCCGGCAGGTCGCCGCGCTGCTCGCCGTGATACCGACCACCGAGCAGTATCTCGGCATGCTGCGCGGCCTCTTCCCGTCCGGCAAGCAGACGGTCGGGCTGGTGCCGATCGAGGCGGCCGGCGCCATCGCGGCGCTGGTGCGCGCCTACGAGAGCTACGACCTGCCGAAGGGCACGCTGCGCGGTGCGCCGCCGGTCCCCGACGACGACCTGACGACGCTGCGCGTGCCCGTCTACCTGCTCGCCCGGAAGGCGCTCGACGACGACACCGTGACGGCGCTCGCCAAGGCGATCATGGACACGAGGCGCGAGCTCGTCGCGGCCTATCCGATCCTCGCCGAGATCAGCGCGCCGTCGACCGACAAGGACGCCTTCGTGCCGATCCATCCCGGCGCCGCCGCCTATTTCGACGGCGACGTGAAGACCTTCTTCGACCGCTGGGGCGACCAGATCTTCTACGGCTCGATGCTGCTCGGCTCGCTGACCTCGCTGTTCGCGGCGGCCTGGAAGTTCATGGCGCGCGACGCCGGCCACAGCGACAACGCGCTGGCGCGGCTGCGGGCGCTGTCCGAGACCGTGGAGGCCACCGGCGACGAGGCCGCCGTGGCGGCGCTGGAGCGGCAGATCGACCGCATCCTGCATAACGCGCTCGACCGCATCGCGGCGCGCGACCCCGACGCCGCCGACCCGGCCGCCCTGATGCTGGCGACCACCCGGCTGGAGCACCTGATCGCCCGCCGGCGGGCGGCGCTCGCCGGCGCGCCGCAGCCCGCGGCGTCGGCCCCGGCGGCCGGGGCCGCCCCGGCGGAGCTGGCCGCCCCGGCCGGGGAGCCGCAGCATGCGTGATCCGGCGAGCGCGAGGCCGGCCCGCGGCTTCCGGGCGCGCCTGCGCCGTGCCCAGGAGCGCTGGAGCGACCAGCTGCTCACCGTGCTGACCATCCTGCTGGTGGTGCTGTTCTTCGTCGCCGTGCCGCTGCAGGCGAGCGGGGCCGAGCCGGCGCAGATTCTGGGCGGGCTGGTGCTGCTCGGCATCATCGCCGGCGCGCTGGTGCTGTCGGGAAGCCCGTGGGTGTTCGCGGCGCTGTCGGTCGGCCTGCTGATGAACGCGTCCGCCGTGGTGATGCGGCTCAGCACCCCGTCGAAGACCGACATCGTGCTGGCGGCCGGCGGCTGGCTCATCCTGGCGCTGGTGCTGGGATCCGTCGTCGCGCGGCTGGTGTTCGGCCCGGGCCGCGTGACCACCCACCGGGTGATCGGCGCCGTGCTGCTGTATCTCCTGGTCGCGGCGGCCTTCGTGGCCGTCTTCGCGGTGGTCGGGATGGCGATCCCGAACGCCTTCGCCGGGCTCGAGGTGGTCGACAGCCCGGGGCTGGCCGCCAACCTGATCTATTTCAGCTTCGTCACCCTGACCTCGACCGGCTACGGCGACATCGCCCCCGTGCACCCGATTGCGCGGGCGCTGTGCAACATCGAGACGATCATCGGCCAGCTCTATCCGGCGACCCTGCTGGCCCGGCTGGTGACGCTGGAGCTGGAGCACCGGCGCGAGCGCGTCGCCGGCCGCGACGCCTCGCGCGGCGAGCACCCGGGACGGGTCCGGAAGGAGTGACGGCCCGGGAACGGTGACGGCCGGGGGCCGCCGCCGCCCTACTCGCTCGCCAGCATCCGGCGGCCGTGCTCGGTGAGCCGGTCGTGGCGGTCGATCAGCCCGTGATCGCGCAGCCCGTCGACCACCCAGGCATGCAGCGAGGATGCGTGCCCGTGGGCGACGCGCGCGAGGTAGTGGCACATGTCGGAGGTCGGCATGAATGCGACGAGATCGCTGCGCTGAAGCACGGGGTCGCTCCTGCTACGGGTTGCATCTGTAGAATGATACGTACCCGCGCACGCGGCGCAACAGTTTTGTGTCGCACTGTACTTAATTTCTGTAATTTTCTTTCTTGCAGTGCAGCAAAGTGGGGCGGCAGGGGCCGAACGCCCCCCGGCCGTATCCCCGCCGGGCCGGGGATGGCCCGGGCGCCCTACCCGCCGGCCGGGGCCTCGCGGCCGACCGCCTCGCCCGCGGCCGCGCGCCGGCGGGCGATCGCGACGATCTCGCCGACGATGCCGCGGCGGAACAGCAGCACGGTGAGCACGAAGATGCAGCCCTGCGCCACCAGCACCCACTCGCCGAAGCCCGTGAAGGTGTTCTGCATGACGACGATGACGGCGGCGCCGACGATCGGCCCGAACACCGTGCCCATGCCGCCGACCAGCGTCATCAGCACCACCTCGCCGGACATCTGCCAGGTGACGTCGGTGAGCGAGGCGAGCTGGAAGACCAGCGCCTTGGTGGCGCCGGCGAGGCCGGCGAGGGTCGCCGACAGCACGAAGGCGATCAGCTTGAAGCGGTCGACCGCGTAACCGAGCGAGACGGCGCGCGCCTCGTTCTCGCGGATCGCCTTGAGGACCTGACCGAAGGGCGAGTGGATGGTGCGCCAGATGATCAGGAAGCCGGCCGCGAAGATCGCCAGCACGACGTAGTAGAGCGACAGGTCGCCCGAGATGTCGACCAGGCCGAACAGCGGCCGGCGCGGGATCGCCTGGATGCCGTCCTCGCCGCCCGTGAACGGCGCCTGCAGGCAGAAGAAGAACACCATCTGGGCGAGCGCCAGCGTCACCATGGCGAAGTAGATGCCCTGCCGGCGGATCGCGATCACCCCGGCGACGAGGCCGAGCGCGGCCGCGACGGCAGTGCCGGCGAGAATCCCGAGCTCGGTCGAGAAGCCCCAGGTCTTCACCGTGTAGCCCGACACGTAGGCGGCGAAGCCGAAGAACATCGCATGGCCGAAGGACAGGAGGCCGCCGTAGCCGATCAGCAGGTTGAAGGCGCAGGCGAACAGCGCGAAGCACAGCACCTTCATCAGCAGCACGGGGTAGACGGCGAGCGGCGCGACCAGCAGCGCGGCGACCAGCACGGCGAAGACGATCAGGTCGACGTTGCGGCCGGCGCCGCCCGAGGCTCTGCGGCTGGTGCTGGTCATCGCGGCGTTCCGAACAGGCCCTGCGGGCGCACCATGAGGACGATCGCCATGATGACGAAGATGACGGTGGCGGAGGCCTCGGGCCAGAACACCTTGGTCAGCCCCTCGACGACCCCGAGCCCGAACCCGGTGACGATCGAGCCGGCGATCGAGCCCATGCCGCCGATGACGACGACGGCGAACACCACGATGATCAGGTTCGACCCCATGGTCGGGTTGACGGTGTAGATCGGCGCGGCGAGCACGCCGGCGAGCGCCGCGAGGCCGACGCCGACCCCGTAGGTCAGCGTGATCATGCGGGGCACGTTGACGCCGAAGGCCTGGACGAGGTCGGGCCTCTCGGTCGCGGCGCGCAGATAGGCGCCGAGCTTGGTGCGCTCGATGGTGAACCAGGTGACCAGGCACACGGCGAGCGAGAAGGCGACAACCCAGCCGCGATACCAGGGCAGGAACATGAAGCCGAGATTCTGCCCGCCCGGGATCGGGTTGGTGTAGGGCAACCCGGACGAGCCGTACTGCTGGCGGAACAGGCCCTCGACGATCAGGGCGAGCCCGAAGGTGAGCAGGAGCCCGTAGAGATGGTCGAGGTGGTAGAGGCGCGAGATCAGCAGCCGCTCGATGACGATGCCGGTCGCCCCGACGATCAGGGGCGACAGCACCAGCGCGCCCCAGTACGGGATGCCGGCGTATTGCAGCAGCATCCAGGCCACGAAGGCCCCCATCATGTACTGGGCGCCGTGGGTGAAGTTGATGACGTTCATCAGGCCGAAGATGACGGCGAGTCCGAGCGACAGGAGCGCGTAGAACGCGCCGTTGATCAGCCCCAGGAGGAGCTGGCCCAACAGGGCCTGCGGCGGCACGCCGAGCAGCTCGAACATCTTCGCATCACCTCGTCTCGACGTTTCTCACCTCTCCCCGCGCGCGGGGAGAGGTGCGGCAGCGCTGCGCCTCGCCTCACTTCACCAGGGCGCAGCCGCCCTCCGCGAGCGGCCGGAACGCCTCGGCGGCCGGAATGGTGGCGACGACCTTGTGGTAGTCCCACGGGCCCTTGCTCTCCTCCGGCTTCTTCACCTCGACCAGCATCAGGTCGTGGATCTTGCGCCCGTCGGCCCGGATCGTGCCCTTGCCGAACAGCTTGTCGTCGGTCGGCATCTCCTTCATCTTGGCGACCACCTTGGCACCGTCGGCGTCGGAGCCGAGCGCGTGCACGGCCTTGAGATAGTGCATCACGGCCGAGTAGACGCCGGCCTGCACCATGGTCGGATAGTTGCCCTTGTTGGCCGCCGCGAACTCCTTGGCGAAGGCGCGGTTGGCGTCGCTCGTGTCCCAGTACCAGGCCTCGGTGAAGGTCAGGCCCTGCGCGGTCTTCAGGCCCAGCGCGTGCACGTCGGTGATGAAGACCAGCAGGCCGGCGAGCTTCTGGCCGCCCTGGACGATGCCGAACTCGGAGGCCTGCTTGATCGAGTTGATGGTGTCGGCGCCGGCATTGGCGAGCCCGATCACCTGCGCCTTCGACGCCTGCGCCTGCAGCAGGAAGGACGAGAAGTCCTGGGCCGGGAACGGATGGCGCACCTTGCCGACCACCTTGCCGCCCATCTTCTCGACCACCGCCGCGGTGTCGCGCTCCAGCGCGTGGCCGAAGGCGTAGTCGGCGGTCAGGAAGTACCAGGACTTGCCGCCCTGCTTGACGATCGCCGAGCCGGTGCCGTGCGCCAGCGCCCAGGTGTCGTAGGTCCAGTGGACCAGGTTCGGCGAGCAGGCGCTGCCGGTGAGGTCCGAGGCGCCGGCGCCGGAGTTGAGGAAGACCTTGTTCTTCTCACGGGTGATCTGGTTGACGGCGAACGCGACCGAGGAGGTCGGCGTGTCGACGATCATGTCGACCTGCTCGACGTCGTACCAGCGGCGCGCCACGCCGGCGCCGATGTCCGGCTTGTTCTGGTGATCGCCGAACACCACCTCGATCTTCTCGCACTTCTGCGCCTTGCAGAAGTCCTCGACCGCCTTCCTGGCGGCGAAGACCGAGCCCTGCCCCGACAGGTCCGCATAGGTGCCGGACTGGTCGTTGAGGACCCCGATCTTGATGACGCCGTCGCTCATCTGCGCGCTCGCGTGCCCGGTCGTGCCGACGCACAGCGCCGCGGCGGCGAGGCCTCCGAGCAGCATGGACTTGGTCTTCATCTCATTTCCTCCGGATTTTTATGTGCAGCGTGTTCACAAGCGGCGTGGTCGGCTCTCGGCGGGATGCGACCCGGATCCGACGGTCCGAGTCAGACGCCCAGATAGGTCTTGAGCTTCTCCCGGTTCTGCTCGAGCGAGGCGTTGGGGATCATGTCGATCACCTGGCCGTGCTCGACGACGTAATGACGGTCCGCGACCGTGGCGGCGAAATGGAAGTTCTGCTCGACCAGCACGATGGTGAAGCCGGTCTCGCGCAGCATCCGGATGGTGGCGCCGATCTGCTGGACGATGACGGGCGCCAGCCCCTCGGTCGGCTCGTCGAGCAGCAGGAGGTCGGCGCCGGTGCGGAGAATCCGGGCGATCGCCAGCATCTGCTGCTCGCCGCCCGACAGCTTCGTGCCCTGGCTCGTCGAGCGTTCGCGGAGATTGGGGAACAGCTTGTAGATGGCCTCGAGGTCGAGGCCGCCCGGCTTCACCCGCGGCGGCAGCAGCAGGTTCTCCTTCACCGAGAGGCTGGCGAAGATGCCGCGCTCCTCCGGACAGATGGCGATGCCGGCCTTGGCGATGGCGTTGGACTTGAGATGGATCAGCTCGCGGCCGTCGTACTTCACCGAGCCCGAGCGCTTCGGCAGCATGCCCATCACGGCCCGCATGGTGGTGGTCTTGCCGGCGCCGTTGCGGCCGAGCAGCGTCACCACCTCGCCGCGGCCGACCTCGAAGGTCATGCCGTGCAGGATGTGGCTCTCGCCGTACCAGCCCTCGAGGTCGCGGACCTGGAGCAGCGCCTCAGCCATGGCCGGTCCCCATATAGGCCTCGACCACGGCCGGGTTCGACGACACCTCCTCGTAGGAGCCCTCGGCGAGGATCTCGCCGCGCGCCAGAACGGTGATGCGGTCCGAGAGATCGGCGACCACCGACAGGTTGTGCTCGACCATCAGAACGGTGCGGTTCGCGGCGACGCGCCGGATCAGGTCGGAGATGCGCCTGATGTCCTCGCGGCCCATGCCGGCCATCGGCTCGTCGAGCAGCAGCATCTCGGGATCGAGCGCCAGCGTGGTGGCGATCTCCAGCGCCCGCTTGCGGCCATAGGGCAGCTCGACGGCCTGCAGATGCGCGTAGGATTCGACGCCGACCTGCTCAAGGAGGTCCATGGCGCGGTCGTCCAGGACCGCGACCGAGGTCTCCGGCTTCCAGAAGTGATAGGACGTGCCGAGCGTCCGCTGCAGCGCCACCCGCACGTTCTCCAGCACGGTGAGGTGCGGGAACACGGCGGAGATCTGGAACGAGCGCACCAGCCCGAGGCGGGCGACGTCGTGCGGCTTCATCGCCGTGATGTCGCGGCCGTTGTAGAGAATGCGGCCGGTCGTCGGCTGCAGGAACTTGGTGATCAGGTTGAAGCAGGTGGTCTTGCCGGCCCCGTTCGGCCCGATCAGGGCATGGATGGTGCCGCGGGCGACCCGCAGGCGGACATTGTTGACCGCCCGGAAGCCCTTGAACTCCTTCGTCAGACCCTCGGTCTCGATGACGTGGTCGGATGCCATGGAGGGCGGTCCGCTTCCCTCGGTGCGCAATCAACGGGCTCGCGGCGCGAGGGGCGCGGCCGCCGCCGGCGCGGTCGCGCACGGTTTCGGCCGCGCGAAAACTCCGCGCGAAGCATGCAATTCGAGTGTCCGGCGAAACGTCACGCCGCGTCTCCTCCCTGGGCGGGGCGGTCCGGGTCGGCCGCCCTCGTGTTCTCGTTGGAAGTTTCGTCTTCGCAGTCTTCTTGTGGTGCGCCGGCCGGCCCCGAAACGGGTCGCCTCGCCCTCGCAACGCGGCGTAGTCTAGCAGAGGCCGCCGCCTTGGCGAGGCGTATTTTGGTCGTAGGTCCCGCCCTGCGCGAGAACGATCCGGGACATCCGGCCGCAGCCCCGTCGCGCCGCCTTCGGGCTTGCATCGCGGCGCCGGCTGGTCCCAGATGGCGCATCGTCCGCCGGCACCCCCGCCCCCCGCCCGAGCCGGCTCCATCCCGCCCGACGCGATCGCGCGAGGCTTCCCGACGCGGACGCTCTGCTGTGGCTGTGGGCCGTTCGGCCCGAGGATGGATCATGACCGAAAGCCTCTCTGTCTGCGTCGTCGGCGGCACCGGAGCCGAAGGAAGCGGCCTCGCCATGCGCTGGGCCCGTGCCGGCCACCGCGTCACCATCGGGTCGCGCGACGCCGCCAAGGCGGCGGCCGCCGCGACCGAGCTCAACGGCAAGCTCGGCGCGCCGCTGCTCTCGGGGGCCGCGTCGGCCGACGGCGTGAAGGATGCCGACGTCGTCGTGCTGACGGTTCCCTATTCCGGACAGATGGCGACGGTCGAAGGGCTGAAGGACGTGCTGGCCGGCAAGATCCTGATCGACGTGACGGTGCCGCTGGTGCCGCCGAAGGTGTCGCGGGTGCAGCTGCCGGCGACCGACTCCTGCGTCGTCGCCCTGCAGGCCGCGCTCGGCGAGGGCGTCAAGGTCGTCTCGGCGTTCCAGAACGTCTCGGCCCACAAGCTGAAGGACCCGGACAAGGTCATCGACTGCGACGTGCTGGTCGCCGGCGACGACAAGGAGGCGCGCGCCGTGGCGATCCGGCTCGCCGGCGACGCCGGCCTGCGCGGCATCGACGCCGGCCCGCTCGCCAACTCTGTGGTCGCCGAGGCGCTCACCTCGGTGCTCATCTGGATCAACCGGACCTACAAGATTCCGGACGCCGGCATCCGCATCACCGGGCTGGGCGAGACCCCGGCCGGGTGACCGCCGGGTGCGCCTCGGCGCGATCGAGCCGACCTCTCTCCGCTTTCGTCCCGAGGTATCGCCAAAGGCGGTGCCGGAGCCTGCGATCCGGCCCGGCGGCGCGAACCCGGATGGCCGTCCTCACCCCGAGGGGAAAGGCGGAGCCCGGAACACCCCGGGACGCATCTCACGGACAGGTGACTGTCACGGACAGGTGACTCGGATCTTGTTGGCGAAGGTGGCGCCCCAGGTGTCGGACTTGTCGAGCGGCACGGCGTCGAGGCCGCTGAGCCGCTGCTGCTCGGCGGCCGTCGGCTCGCGCGGACGCTCCAGGGCGAGCCGGCAGCCCTGCGGCGCACCGACCAGAGTGGCCGGCCGGTCCGTGGCGAAGGCAAAATCGACGAAGATGGACGGATCGTAGATGTCGATCGCCACCGCCCTCGCGGCAACGGGGGTCTTCAGCGGCAGTGTGAAGTGCAGGGTCAGGCTCGGATCCTTGTATTCGAGCCAGTAGTCGACCGGACCCGAGAACGCCGCCGTCCGGCCGTCGGCCTTGGCGAAGGTGAAGTAGTCGTACTCCTTCAGCGACGTCATGTTCACCTCGGCGAGCGAGCGCAGCTCCTCGCGCGTGTAGAAGCCCTTTCTGGCGTGGGCGATGCCCTGGAGGGCATAGGCCGAGAACATGTCGTCGAACGTCCAGGCGTGGCGGACCCCGCTCATTCGCCCGTCGGCTGCGTAGAGGATCTCGCTTCGGAACGTCACCCAGACGTGCGGGTGCGCCACGGCCACCCCCACCGCGTGCACCAGAACGACCAGGGCCGCGCCCACGACCGCCGCCGACCGCTTCATGCGCTGCCCTCCGGTCCCGCCGCGACCCTTGTCGGAGGAGTGCGGCGGCAACGCGGCGACGGACGCCAGCCGCGGTCGCGCGGCTCGCCCGGTGGCGCCCGGGAGGCCCCGCTCACCCCAGGCCGGCGAGCCACTCCTCGTGCAGGCGGTCGCCGACGCGCGGGTCGAGCGAGGGCCGGTCGCGGCGCGCCAGCGGCGGCGCGGCACGGCGGACCTCCGACGGCGTGCGGCCGAAGCGCTGCTTGAAGGCGCGGGCGAAATGGGTCGGATCCGAGAAGCCCCAGGCATAGGCGATCTCGGCGACCTGGCGGTGCGCCTGCTTGGCCGAGACGAGATCGCCCAGGCAGCGGCGCAGCCGCTGCTCGCGGACATACTCGGCGATCCCACCGATCGGCGCGAACAGGCGATAGAGCCGCGCCCGCGAGATGCCGAGCGCGGCCGCGATCATGTCGGGCCCGAGCGTCGGCGCCGCGAGATGGGCCTTGACGAAATTCTGCACCCGCAGGAGCTCGGCCCTGCCGGCCGCCACCGGAACGTCGCCGCCGGCCGGGTCGACGCCGTTGAAGGCCAGCGCGATCAGGTCGATCAACGCCACGGCCGCGGCACTCGCCTCGGCGGTCGAAAGCTGCGGCGCCGACTGGTAGAGCGACGCCAGACAGGCGGCGAGCAGCCGGCCCGTCCCACTCAGCGGATCGACAGCGGCCCCGTTGAGCGAGTCCGGCCGCGCGAGAAGCGGCGCCAGACGTCGCCGCGGGATGATCACGGACACCAGATCGAAATCGGAGTTGACCGTGTCCATGGTGTCGGCAAGGTCGAATGCGATCAACTGCCCGCTCGGGAACGACAGCGACCGCCGCGCGAGCGCCATGTCGATGGTCCCCTCCACCAGGAGCTGGATCATGTAGTGGTCGATCGAATCCTGCGCGACGCGCAGCGGCCGACGATCGAACTTCTGGGCGTTGGCGGCGCAGCGCGACAACACCAGGTCGTCCACCAGGTAGCTCTCCGCCCAGCAGTCGTAGCGCTCCTCGTCTCCCGGGCGCAGCAGAGACACGTCCAGAAACACACCGATGCTCTCGCGCCAGGCGGCGAACCGCTCCGGCGACGGCAGATCCGCGGCATCGAACAGCGAGACAGGCAGCTTCGCGGCCACCCGCCGCGCCCTGGCATCGATACGCCCGTGCAATCGATTGAGACGGATGTCCAAGCCTCTCCCCATGACTGAATGTTTCTGAGTTGATAGCCCATAAGCAGTCGCGGCTGGGCTTTCAACCGGCGGCCGCGGAGTCGTCGAAGCCGCCGTCCCGATGAGACGCGACGAACGGCGGCCGGGTTCGACAAGTCCTGGTGGGGAAGCAGAATGCGTGGTTCGGATCGGCTCGCCGCTCGGCGGCGCCTCTTGTTGTCGGCAGTCGCGACGCTCGTCCTGGCAGAAGGCTCCGGCGCCTTCGCGCAGGGCGCGCCCGACGATCCGGGGAGCTTCGCCGCGACGCCGCAGTATCGGAACCAGTGGGGGCTCGGCCTCATCCACGCCGCCGACGCGTATGCGCGCGGCTACACGGGCGCCGGCGTGACGGTCGCGGTCGCCGACACCGGCTTCACCAGCACGGTGCCCGGCTTCGCCGAGAAGATCGACTCCCGCAGCATGAATTTCGTACTGCCGGCGGAAGGCGCGACCTACGACCCGGCGCAGACCGGCGATCTCGGGTCGCACGGCACGCATGTCGCCGGCATCGTCGCGGCGCCCTACGACCCGACCAATCCCGCCAGCATGTACGGCGTCGCCTACGACGCCGGCGTCGTCGTCCTGCGCATGCTCGGCACCGCGACCGCGGCGGTCGGCAATCCGTCGGTCGCGGCGCTCGACTATTTCACGTCGCTCGCCGGCGTGACGATCTACAATGCGAGCTACGGCCCCAACCTCGACGGCGAGACCGGCCTGCCGACATGGCCGTCCGCCGCGATCGACGCCGACGAGGCGGCGGCGGTCGGGCGGGCGCTGGCGGCCGGCAAGATCGTCGTCGCGGCGACCGGCAACGACCGCGACAGCAACCCGATCGCCGGCCGCAATCCGAGCGGCATCGCCCTCACGCCGTTCATCCAGCCGGCGCACGCGAATGCCGGCGTCTACGACGACGACGGCAACCTGTACGACTTCTCGTCGCTGCTCTCGCAGCCGGGCCGGCTCGTGGCGGTGACGGCCGTCGACATCAACAAGACCATCGCGTCCTACGCCAACATGTGCGGCGTGACGGCGAGCTGGTGCGTCGCCGCCCCGGGCGGGGACCAGCCGGCCGGCGGCGAGGGCATCCTGTCGACCGTGCCGAACAGCGGCTACGCGCAGATGAGCGGGACCTCAATGGCGACCCCGACCGTCTCGGGCGCGCTCGCCGTCCTGAGCCAGGCGTTTCCGGGCTATTCGTCGGCCGACCTGGTCAACCTGCTGTTCGCGACGACGGAGGATCTCGGCGCCGCCGGCCTCGATGCGGTCTACGGCTACGGCATGATCCGTCTCGACCGGGCGACCGACGGCCCGACCACGCTCGCCGCGGGCAGCACCGTCGACGTCGCGGCGCAGACCTCGACCTACTGGAGCCAGCCGCTCACCACCGCGGGCGGCTTCACCAAGGCCGGCGACGGGTCGCTGATCGTCGCCGGGAAGACGACGGCGACCGGCGGCGTCGTCGTCGCCGGCGGCACGCTCGCGGTCGGCGGCACGCTGACGCTCGGCACCTCCATGATGGTCGAGCAGGCCGGCACGCTGGCCGGCTTCGGCACCATCGCCGGCCCCGTCACGATCGCCGGCACGCTGGCGTCCGGCGCGGTGCCGAACTACGCCGATCTCGCCGCCAACAACGGCGGCGTGCTGCCCGAGGGAACGCCGCTCGCCGGCTCCTCGCCGGGCCTGCTGACCTTCGCCGGCAATGTCGCGCAGACCGCCACGGCGACGACCCGGCTCGACGTCGACGGCACCCTCGAAGTGCCGGGCGGCCCCGGCACCTGGGACCGGATCGTCGTCACCGGCGGCGGGTACACGTTCTCGGTCGGCGGCACGCTCGTGCCGGTGATGCGGGGCATCGCCGGCGGCAACAACGACTACACCGCGGCGCTCGGCACCCGCTTCGCCTATCTGACCGCCGAGGACGGCGCCCGCATCGCCGGCTCCTACTCGGGTCTCCTCCAGCCGACCGCCGGGCTCGGCGACAGCACGCGCTTCGACGTGCTCTACGCGCCGACCTCGCTGTCGCTGGTGGTGACGCCGGAGTCGTTCCGGACGCTCGCCGGAACCGCCAACCAGCAGGCCGTGGCGGCGGTCCTCGACAGCCGGCGGCCGGAGGCGGGCGTGCGTCCGTCGGACGCCGCGAAGGGCATCTACGACGCGCTCTATCAGCAGACCAGCACGGCCGCCTATGCCGGGCTGGTCGACCAGATGACCGGACAGGGACAGCCGGCCGCGGTGGGCGCCGTCATGGGCGCGTTCACGGCCTTCGGCAACGCCATCGCCGAGCGGCAGATGATGTGGCAGTCGGGCGGCGCCGCCGTCCAGTCGGCCTTCGCGCCGAGCGTCGCGCTGTCCTATGCGGGCCGCGAGGTGGGCGTCGAGACCCGCACGGCCGGCCATCCGCTGGCAGCCTACGCATCGGCGGACGGCGGCGAGGTCGCGGCCGCGCCGGCCGGCTGGTCCGTCTGGGGACAGGCCTTCGGCCGCACGGCCCGGGTCGGCGATGCCGGCGGGCTGCCGGGCGGCAAGAGCCGCAGCGGCGGCGGCGTCGCCGGCGCCGACCGCCTGTTCGCGCCGGACTTCCTCGCCGGCGGCGCCTTCGGCTTCACCCGCACGACCAGCGACAGCGCCGGCACCACCGGCACGTCCGACACCTATGCGGGGTCGGTCTACGCCAGCTACACGCGCGGCCCGCTGGTGCTCGACGGACGGCTGGCGGCCGGCGTCGCCACCCAGTCGACCTCGCGCAGCGTCGCCGGGACCGGGGTGTCCGGGGCGACCGACGGCATCGCCGCGCTCGCCGCCGGCGAGGCCGGCTGGCGGCTCGCCACCGACCGCTTCACGCTGATGCCGTATGTCGGCCTGACCGCCCAGACGTTCCGCCGCGACGGCTTCACCGAGACCGGAACGTTCGGCCTCGCCTATCCGCGGCAGACCTTCGACAAGCTGACCTCGACGGTCGGGCTCGCGGCCAGCACGGTGCTGTCGACCCCGGACGGCGTGCATTTCCGGCCGGAGGTGCGGCTCGGCTGGGGCCACGACTGGCGCGACGACGCCCTGACCACCCAGGCCTCGCTGCTCGACACGCCGTTCGTCGTCTCGGCCGCCGATCCCGGCCGCGACGCCCTGGTCACGCGGCTCGCCATCACCGGCTGGCGCAGCGACGCGGTGCGCATCTACGCCGCCTACGACGGCGAGCTGCGCCGCAACGCCAGCGCCCACCAGCTCACCGGCGGCCTGCGCGTCTCCTGGTGAGAGGCCACGCGATCGAGACGACGGCGCGCGACGGAGTGGAGAGCGGCTGCGATTCTCGGCCGCGTGCCCCGGACAAGGTGCGTCAGGCAACAGGCCTGACGCACCGCCGAGCCGGGGCCCAGAGGTCACAGCGGCGAGCGCCTCGTTCGTCGCCCCTGGGTCCCGGGTCACGGCGCTACGCGCCGCGCCCGGGACACGAGTTTTTCGCGAGCCGCCCCCTCACAGCGCCTTGAGGTACCGGATCGGCCGGCCCGGGGCGATCGCCTGGGCGGCGGCCACGATGGCGTTGGCGTCGATGCCGTAGTGGCGGTGGAGATCGGGCAGCGCGCCGGTCTGGCCGAAATGCTCGACCCCGAGCGGCCGGGTGCGGTGGCCGGCGACGGCGCCGAGCCAGGCGAGGGTCGCGGGATGGCCGTCCAGCACCGTGACCAGCCCGCAATGGGGCGGCAGCTCGGCCATCAGCCGCTCGATGTGCGAGCGGGCGTGCGGCAGCCCGCGCTCGCGGGCGCGGCTCGCCGCGGTCCAGCCGGCGTTGAGCCGGTCGGCCGAGGTGACGGCGAGGAGGCCGATGTCGCGGCGGTCCTCGGCCATCAGGCCGACCGCCTGGATCGCCTCCGGCGCGATCGCCCCCGTGTAGGCGACCACCACCTGGCAGTTCGGCCCGGGCTTCCGCATCCAGTAGGCGCCGTCGATGATGCCCTGCCGGAGCGCGTCGGTCATGGCGCGCTGCGGCTGCTCCATCGGCCGGGTGGAGAGACGCAGATAGACCGAGCCGCCGGTCTCGTCGCGCAGCCAGGTGCGCTCGCAGGGCTCGCCCTCCCCGTCCCGCTGCACGTAGTCGAACGCGAAGGCGAGGATGACGGCGAGCTCGTCGACGAAGCTCGGCTCGAAGGCGGCGAGCCCGTCCTGCGCCATGCCGATCAGCGGCGTGCCGATCGACTGGTGCGCCCCGCCCTCCGGCGCCAGCGTGATGCCGGACGGCGTGCCGGCCAGGATGAAGCGGGCGTCCTGGTAGCAGGCGTAGTTGAGGGCATCGAGGCCGCGGCAGACGAACGGGTCGTAGAGCGTGCCGATCGGGAACAGCCGCTCGCCGAACAGCGAATGCGACAGGCCCAGCGCCGACAGGAGGATGAACAGGTTCATCTCGGCGATGCCGAGCTCGACGTGCTGGCCTTTCGGCGAGAACTCCCAGGTGAGGGTCGAGGGAATGCGCTCGCTCTTGAAGGTGTCGACCATCGGTTCGCGGGCGAACAGGCCGCGACGGTTCACGAAGGCGCCGAGATTGGTCGACATGGTCACGTCCGGCGACGTGGTGACGACGCGGTCGGCGAAATCGGACTTCAGCCGGCCGACCTCGTTCAACAGCGCCCCGAACCCCTGCTGGGTCGACATGGTCGGCGCGACCTCGACCTTCAGGGCCGAGGGAACCTCGACATGCGGCGCGCGGAAGCGGCGCGGCCCGCCCTGCGCGAACGGCACGTTCCGCAGGAAGGCCCGAAGCTCCTCCTCCGGCCGCGACAGGCCCTCGAACGGATCCCATTCGTGCCCGGGCCGGATCCGCATCGCCTGACGGAACGTCTCCATCTGGGCCGTGGTCATCAGGCCGGCGTGGTTGTCCTTGTGGCCGGCGAGCGGCAGGCCGTGGCCCTTCACCGTGTAGGCGATGATGCAGGTCGGCCGGTCGTGGTCGATCTTTGCGAACGCGTCGAGGAGAGTCGGAAGATCGTGTCCGGCCAGATTGGTCATCAGCCGGCCGAGATCGTCGTCCGACAGCTCGTCCAGCATGGCGCTCAGCGGGCCCTGGTCGCCGAGATCGTCAGGGAGGCGCCGCCGCCAGGCGGCGCCTCCCTGGAACGTCAGGGCCGAATAGAGCTGGTTCGGGCAGGTGTCGATCCAGGTGCGCAGCCGGTCGCCCCCGGGCTTCTTGAAGGCCTCCTCGAGCAGCACGCCGTATTTGAGGATGACCACGTCCCACCCGAACGCGCGAAAAAGCTTCTCGTAGCGCTCCCACAGCCCCTCGCGCACCACCGCGTCGAGGCTCTGGCGGTTGTAGTCGATGATCCACCAGCAGTTCCGCAGGCCCTGCTTCCAGCCCTCCAGCAGCGCCTCGAAGATGTTGCCCTCGTCCATCTCGGCGTCGCCGACGAGCGCGATCATCCGGCCCGCCGGCCGGTCCGCGGCGAAGCCGTGGCCGTGGACGTAGTCCTGCACCAGCGAGGCGAACAGCGTCTGGGCGACGCCGAGCCCGACCGAGCCGGTGGAGAAGTCGACGTCGTCGGTGTCCTTGGTGCGCGACGGGTAGCTCTGCGCCCCCTTGTAGCCGCGGAACGCCGCCAGCTTCTCCCGCGTCTGGCGTCCGAGCAGGTACTGGATGGCGTGGAAGATCGGGCTCGCATGCGGCTTGACGGCGACCCGGTCCTGCGGCCGCAGGACGTGGAAGTACAGCGCCGTCATGATGGTCGACAGCGACGCCGAGGAGGCCTGATGGCCGCCGACCTTGAGCCCGTCGACATTGTCGCGCAGGTGGTTGGCCTCGTGGATCATCCACGCGGCCAACCACAGCACCTTGCGCTCCAGCTCGGAGAGCACGTCCGGCAATTTATCGGTCATCGCCCAATCCATCCGGAAAGCGGGCCGGCCGCGGCGGCCATCGGCCCCGTGCGCCGCGCTGCAGCGCCCGCCGGCAGGATAGAGCGCTCGCCCCGGTCCTTCAAACCACATTCCGGGCAATGCCCGGACAGCCCTGCACGACCGCCGCAGGCTCACCCGCGCGTGGGAAAGCCGTACAGCCGGGCCGGATTGTCGACCAGGATCGCCCGGCGGTCCGCCGCGTCCTCGATCCACTCCGGGATCAGGTCGACGAGATCGCCGTCGTTCGGCATGCCGCGGCCGTCCATGTTGAGGTGGGGCCAGTCGCTGCCCCACACCAGCCGCTCCGGCGCATGCGCTACCAGGGCGCGGGCGATCGGCGTGACCGCCGCATAGGGGAAGTCTCCCGGCACGCAGCGCATCGGGCCCGACAGCTTGATCCACACCCGCCCGGTGTCGAGCATCCGCTTGAGCGTCCGCATCGCCGGCTGGTCGACGCCGCGCTCGGCCTTCACGCTGGCGAAATGGTCGAGCACGATCGTGTTGGGCAGCGCCAGCAGGCGGTCCGCGAAGTCGTCGATGTCGGCGCCGTGCGGATAGAACTGGACGTGCCAGCCATGCGCGGCGACGCGGGCGGCGACCGCCTCCGAGATGGTCGGCAGCACGCCGCCGCGCGAGCCGCTCATGAAGCGCACCCCGCGGACGCCGAGCGTGTTCAGCCGGTCGATCTCGGCATCCGTGATGTCCTCGGGAACCAGGGCGATGCCGCGATACCGGTCGGGATGCCGGGCCAGCACGTCGGCGAGCAGGCGCGTGTCGCGGCCGTAGCCGCCGGGGCTGACCAGCACGGCAGCCGACAGGCCCAGCGTCGCCATCAGCGCGATGTGGGTCTCCGGCAGGGCGTCGGCCGAGACGTAGTAGCTCGTCGGGTCGAACGCGTAGCGGTCCGACGGCCCGATGAGGTGGATGTGGGTGTCGACGCTGCCGGGCGGGCAGACGAAGCGCGGCGTCTTCGGGTTCGGATCGGGCGGCTGGGTGAGGATGGGCATGGCGCGGCCGTGACGGCTCCCTCGTCTCAATCGATGGTGATGTTGCCGGCCCCGGCGAGCTCGCGCCATTGCACGACGTCTCGGGCGATGCGGGCGGCGAAGTCCTGCGGCGTGCTGCCGACCGGCTCGATGCCGTCGCGGACGAGCCGCTCGGCGAGCGCCTCCGAGCGCACCGCCGCGACGCTGGCGGTCGCCACCGCCTCGACGATCGCGGCCGGCGTCCCGGCCGGCGCCATCAGGCCGATCCACAGGACGCCCTCGTAACCCGGGAAGCCGAGCTCGGCGACGGTCGGCAGATCGGGCATCAGCGGCGAGCGGCGGGCGCTGGCGAAGGCGAGCGCCTTCAGCCGGCCGGCGGCCACATGGGCGTTGCTGGTCGCATAGGTGTCGAGCTTGAGCTGGACGACGCCGGCGAGCAGGTCGGTGAGCGCCGGCGCGGCGCCGCGATACGGCACGTGCAGCACCTGGGCGCCGGCCCGGCGCAGCAGCAGCTCCATGGTCAGATGCGGCAGCGTGCCGTTGCCGGCCGACGAGTAGCTCAGCCTGCCGGGATTCTTCGCCGCATAGGCGACGAAGCCGGCGAAGTCCGTGAACGGTGCCGCCGGATGGGCGACCAGGAGCTCCGGCACCTCGGCGACCACCGACACGGGGACGACGTCGCGCTCCCAGTCGTAGGGAAGCTGCCCGGCCTTCAGCGCGGCATTGATGGTGTGGTTCGGCGTCGCGATCAGCAGCGTGTGGCCGTCCGGGGCCGACTTCGCCACCGCGTCGGTCGCCAGGATGCCGCCGGCCGCCGCCTTGTTCTCGATCACGAAGGACCAGCCGCGCTCCGCCGTGATGCGCTGCGTGACCAGCCGGGTGACGATGTCGACGGCGCCGCCGGCCGAGAACGGCACGATCACCCGGATCGGCTTGGTCGGGTACTCGGCCCGGGCCGGTGCGGCGAGGAGGACGACGAGGGCGACGGCGGCGAAGCCGGCAGCATGCGCGGCCAAGCGAAGCGAGCGGACCATGGTCTCGACCTCTCGGGTGGACGAGCCGGACGTCGCGGGAGATTTGCCGCGCGCGGACGCCGCGCCGGCACGGGAAGGAAGGACCGTCTAGCCCGGAAAGGTTATAGCATCGCGGCGGCCGAGACAAACCCCGGCCGGGCCGCCCACGCTCACGTCCCCTGCTCGCGCGCCGCCATCACGGCGAAAAACAGGTAGGCGACGATCATCGCGACCAGGAAAACCACGACGAGCCAGTGGAAGCCGTAGATCAGCGGGAAGAAGATCTGCACGACGATCATGGTGACCGAGCCGGTCAGCCACACCACGGCGCCCCACGGCGCGGCGAGCCACAGGCCGACCGCGGCGACGAGGTCGATCACGGCGAAGAACACGGTGGCGGTCTGCCAGGACAGCGACTGGGCGTCGAACACCTCGTGCGGCCCCGCCCCGATCCCGCACACCGCCGCCCAGTGGTAGAGGCCCTTGAGCATGGCGATGCCGGCCGCGACCCGCAGGAACACGACCAGCCACCACGCCCAGCCCTCGCGGTCGGGCCGGTAGTCCTCCGCCTGGACGGGGTCGAGCTGCTCGATCGGCCCGGCGCCATAGGGCTCGCTCACGACGCGATCCTTCCTGCCGACCGCCCGCCGCGACGGTGCCCGGGGGTGTCACGCATAAGCAGTGTCAAGGACATGGAACACCGATCCGGAACGCGCTAGAACGCCACCAATTCATTCAGCGCCGAGAACCATTACGGAGAAGAGCCATGGCCATCAAGTACGGGCGCCCGATCGAGTCGAAGGTCCGGGTGGTCCCGGCCGAGCCGGCGGGCTCGCCGCGGACCGACGGCCTCGACCTGGTCCACCGGCCCCGCCGCAACCGCCGCACCGACTGGGCGCGCCGCATGGTGCGGGAGAACGTCCTGACGGCCAACGACCTGATCTGGCCGCTGTTTCTGGTCGACGGCGACAATCTCCGCGTCCCCGTTCCGTCGATGCCGGGGGTCGAGCGCATCTCGGTCGACCAGGCGGTGCGCGAGGCCGAGCGGGCCGCCCGGCTCGACATCCCCTGCCTCGCCCTGTTCCCCTACACCGACCCCAAGCTGCGCGACGAGACCGGCAGCGAGGCGCTCAACCCGGACAACCTGGTCTGCCGCACCGTGCGGGCGATCAAGAAGGAGGTGCCGGACATCGGCGTCCTCTGCGACGTGGCGCTCGACCCCTACACCAGCCACGGCCACGACGGGCTCCTGCAGGACGGCCAGATCCTCAACGACGAGACGGTCGACGTCCTGATCCGCCAGAGCCTGCTGCAGGCCGACGCCGGCTGCGACATCATCGCGCCGTCCGACATGATGGACGGGCGCATCGGCGCCATCCGGGACGGTCTCGACGAGGCCGGCCACCAGTCCATCCAGATCATGGCCTACGCGGCCAAGTACGCCTCGGTGTTCTACGGCCCGTTCCGCGACGCGGTCGGCTCGTCGACCACGCTGACCGGCGACAAGCGCACCTACCAGATGGACTACTGCAATACCAACGAGGCGCTGCGCGAGGTCGAGCTGGATCTCGAGGAAGGCGCCGACATGGTGATGGTGAAGCCCGGGCTACCCTATTTGGATATAGTCCATCGCATCAAGGAAACCTTCTCGCACCCGACCTTTGTCTATCAAGTATCGGGAGAATATGCGATGATCCAGGCGGCCGCCGCGAATGGCTGGCTCGACGGCGAGAAGGCCATGGTGGAAAGCCTGATGGCCTTCAAGCGGGCGGGGGCAGACGGGATTCTCACCTATTTCGCGCCGCGCGTTGCGGAAAAGCTGAAGCAGGGCCGGCTGTTCTGACCGACCGTTGAAGCGAGGACGGCGCCCGTCCGGGCGTTCCCCGCCGCCGTTCGTCGAGCCCGGCCCGCGGCCGCGGGCCTGCGGATTCGCGGTGACGCGTGCGGAGGGGACCATGCCGTACCGTGACGAAGAAGACGCGAGGTTCGGCCGCCGTCGGCCGGACCGGGAACGCCCCGGACGCGGCGGACGCGCCCTGCTCGTCCTGCTGACCGTCGCGGTCGGCGGGCTGGGCACCTGGGTGCTCGTCGCCAACACGCTCTTCAAGGACACGACCGGGCCGCGCGCCGACGTCGCCGCCGCCCTGCTGGCCGCCCGTGACGGCGCGCCGCCGACGCTCTCCATCCTGAAGGTCGCCTCGGTCACGGCCATGCCGGACGGCCCGCTGCCCCAGGCCGCGCCTGCGGCCGAGCCGGCCCCGCCGCTCGCCCTGGCGCCGGCGCCGACACCTGCTCCGGCTCCCGCGCCGGTGCCCGTCCCGGAGATCGCCGTCGCCGCCCCCTCGGCCGCGACCGTGGCACGCTCCGAGGCCACCGACATCGACCCGCCCGCGAGCCCGGGCCCGATGGTGCTCGCCGCCGTCTCGGCGGGCGAGGAGACCGGGTCGCTCGCGGCGCCGCCGCTGGCCGCCGTGCCGGACGAGGTCGACGAGGAGGCCGGGACGCCGCTCGCCGGCCTCGTGCCGCTGCCGCGGCAGCGCCCGTCCGCCGAGGCAATTCCGCTGCCCCGCCCGCGCCCGGAGATCGAGACCGACGTCTCCGCCCCGGCGCCGACGCTGGAGCCCTGGCAGATCGACCGCAACCAGCCGCTGTGAGGGCGAGGCCTCCGGTCTCGAGCCGGCGCCCCTACTCGATCGCCTTCACGGTCTCGATCCGCTCCGGATCGTAGCCGTGGGTCGCGAAGGCCTCGACGATCTCGCGGGCGTGGGCGCGGTCGCGCGCCTCGACCGTGACGTCGATCTTGGCGCCCTTGGCCGGCACGTCGAGGAAGAGCCGGTGGTGGTCGACCTCGAGGATGTTGGCGCCGAGCTCGCCGAGCAGCGTCGCGATGTGGCCGAGCACCCCCGGCCGGTCGGGAATCGTCAGCCGGATCGAGACGATGCGCGACTGGCGCTCGAGCTCGCGCACCATGATCGAGGCGAGGATTCGCGGGTCGATGTTGCCGCCGCACAGCACGAGCCCGACCCGCTTGCCGCGGAACCGCTCCGGCCGCGCCAGCATGGCGGCGAGGCCGGCGGCGCCGGCCCCCTCGGCCATGGTCTTCTGCAGGGTGAGGTAGGCGTTGACGGCCTGCTCGAGCTGCGCCTCGTCGACCAGCACGATGTCGGAGACGAGCTCGTGGATGATCGGCCGGGTGAGCTGGCCGACGTTCTTCACCGCGATGCCCTCGGCGAGCGTCGGACCGCCGATCGGCCGCGCCTCGCCGGTGAGCGCGTTGCGCATCGACGGGTAGAGCGCCGCCTCGACGCCGACCACCTCGATGTCGGGCCTGATGCCGTGCGCCGCGATCGCGTTGCCGGAGATCAGCCCGCCGCCGCCGATCGGGATCACCAGCATGTCGAGATCCGGCACCGCCTCGAGCATCTCGAGCGCGATGGTCCCCTGTCCGGCGACGATGGCGGGGTCGTCGTAGGGATGCACCAGGGTGAGGCCCTTCTCGGCGATGATCGCCTCGGCGCGCCGCTGCGACTCGGCGAGCGTCTCGCCGTCGAGCACCACGGTGGCGCCGAACGCCTTGGTCGAGGCGACCTTCACGAAGGGCGTCGTCTCCGGCATCACGATGGTGGCCGGCACGCCGAGCCGCTGCGCGTGATAGGCGACCGCCTGGGCGTGGTTGCCGGCCGACATGGCGATGACGCCGCGCGCCCGCGCCGTCGCGTCGAGGCCGGCCAGCTTCACATAGGCGCCGCGGTCCTTGAACGAGTTGGTGACCTGCAGGTTCTCGTACTTGACGAACACCTCGGCCCCGGTGAGGGCCGAGAGCCGCGGCGCCGGCAGCATCGGCGTGGCGATCACCTGGCCGGTCAGACGCGTCCGGGCGGCCTGGATGTCGGCGAGCGTGACGGTCACGGCCGGGCCCTCCCGGCGACGGTCCGCCGCGAGAATGCCGCACCGCCTCGCCCACCCCTTGCAGGGGCCGCCGGCGACGGCCATGTCGGAGAGCGCAGGCGTGCCGCCTCGCCGCCCGGGCGAGCCGCGACCCGCATCCCGCCGAGGACCCCGATGGCATACGCGCCCTCCGACCGGACCCGTGACCCGTATGCGGATCGCCGGCCGTACGACCCGTTCCTGGAGCCCGAGCGATTCGAAGGCGTGCTCCCGCGCCGCGTCATCGCGTTCATGATCGACGTCGTCGTCCTCTTCGTTCCGGTGGCGGCGTTCGCGATCCTGGTGTTCCTGTTCGGGATCGTGACGCTCGGCCTGGGGTGGGCGCTGTTCTGGCTCGCCGGTCCGGCGACCGTGGTCTGGGCCCTCGTATACTACGGAACCACGCTCGGCGGGCCCGAATCCGCCACACTGGGCATGCGCATGGTCGATCTGCAGATGCGCACGGGCTCAGGCGAGCCGCCGTCCTTCCTGCTCGGCGCCGTGCACGCCGTGGTGTTCTGGGTGTCGGTCTCGGCCCTGTCGCCGCTGGTGCTGCTGGTGTGCTTTTTCAATCACCGGCGCCGGCTTCTCCATGATATCCTGCTCGGCACGGTGGTGATCAACAACGGGCAGCGGGCCGGGCGCCTGCGGGCGGCCGGGCTGGATTATTGAGCGAGATGGTGGTCGGCGCGGTGGGTGTCGGCGTGCGATGGGCCGGCGCGGGGCAGGTCGGATCGGAACCGGCGGATGACGGCCGCACGACGCCGCTCCGCCAGATGCCGCCTCGCCGGATGCCTCTCGGCCAAATACCGCTTCACCGAGTGTCGCTTCGGCCGGCGCATCGCCGCGGACGGATCGCCCCGCCCCGCCCCTCCGGATCGGGGTCGGCCTCGTGACCCAGCATTCCCGCGACACGCCGCAATTCTATCTCACGGCGCCGTCGCCCTGCCCGTATCTTCAGGGCCGCGAGGAGCGCAAGGTCTTCACCCACCTGGTCGGCGAGCGCGCCGGCGACCTCAACAACCTGCTGACCCATGGCGGCTTCCGCCGCAGCCAGTCGATCGCCTACCGGCCGGCCTGCGAGGGCTGCCGCGGCTGCGTCTCGGTGCGGGTGGTGGTCGACGACTTCCGGCCGACCCGCAACATGCGGCGCGTCCTCGACCGCAACCCGGACCTGGCCGGCGAGATGCGGGTGGCGGTGCCGACCTCGGAGCAGTACGGCGTGTTCCGCGCCTATCTGGACGCCCGCCACCAGGACGGCGGCATGGCCGACATGACGGTGCTGGACTACGCCATGATGGTCGAGGACAGCCATGTCGACACGCGGCTGGTGGAGTACCGCCGGCGCGGGGGCGAGACCGGCTACGGCCGCCGCGGCGAGCTGCTGGCCGTCAGCCTGACCGACGTCCTCAAGGACGGGCTGTCGATGGTCTACTCGTTCTTCGAGCCCGAGGAGAGCCACCGCTCGCTCGGCACCCTGATGATCCTCGACCACATCGCCCGCGCCCGTGCCATGGGGCTCGCCTATGTCTATCTCGGCTACTGGGTGAGCGGCTCGCGCAAGATGGACTACAAGGCCCGCTTCCTGCCGCAGGAGCGCCTCGGCCCCGAGGGCTGGGACCGCGTCGAGGCGTGAGGCGACGGCGCCCCGCCTCACCTGCCCCCTTCACCTGCCCTCGTCCCGTTCCCCCGAGCATCGGCCGCCGCTCCGGTCGTCCGGGGCGCGGCCAATCGCGGTCCGCGCGCCCGGAACCGCCGCACGGCGTCAGCGCAGCCCGAATCCCGCGCCGCCGCGGATGTTCGGCGACGGGCCGCTGCGGATCACCGGGCTGCCGCCGCGGACCGGCCCGGTCGGCGTGCCGCGCACGCCGCCGCCCGAGGACGAGCCGACCGGCCCGTGCGAGTGGCCGCCCGGCCGGACCACCGGGCCGTGACCGTGCGGCCGCGGGCCGATCGGGCCGATCGGGATGCCGATCACGCCGATCGACACCGGCGGGCCCGACGGCGGCGGAGGCGGCGGGGGCGGCGGCGGCCCGCTGTCGCGCACCGCGGTGCGCTTGCTCGGCTTGCTGCTCTTCTTCTCCTTCTCCGGCTTCTCGGTCTTGCGTCGGGTCGGCTGCACGGCCGGCGCCGGCGTGCAGATGCACGGCGCGGCGACGACCGGCGTGGCGATGGCGATCTGCCGGTTGCCGGCCCGCTCGAACAGCCTCCGGGCGGTGAGCAGCAGGTCGGAGTCGGGGTATTGCGCCATGAACAGCTCGTAGGAGGCCGGCGTGTTCACGGTGACGGCCGTGTACCAGGCGACCATCACCTTGCGGCGCTCGACGATCTCGCGCACCCGGACCTGGAACGGGGCCGCCGAGAAGAGCTGCAGATAGGCCTGGTAGGCCTCCAGCGTATCCTCGCGGATCACCCGCTCGTAGGCCTCGAACTGCGGCAGCGGCCGGAGCTCGTCGCGCCACGACTCGACCGAGCGGATCGCGATGCGCGGGCCGCCGAGCGCGGCGACCTTCTGGCCGGGGACGCCGCCGACGCTCGCGGGCGTGGCGGCGGGACGGCCGCCGGGCCGACCGGCGGCGGCCGGGGCCGCCTCGGTCGCCGCGACCACCGGGGCCGCCGTCGAGACGCCCGGGAAGAAGGCGAAGTCCGCCGTCAGCGACGAGCTCTCCCACGGCGTCTGCCGCCCCGCGGTCACCTGGTGCACGGCGTAGCGCACCCGCTTGAAGGCCTGCTCGATCGGCATGCCGGGCTCCCTGGCGACGCCGAGCAGCGCCCGGGTGTAGGGGCTGTTGCTCCCCTCCCCGTCCTCCGCCTCGGAGCCCGGGGCGGTCGAGTAGGACACGATCGAGCCCGACGGCGCGTCCACGATGGCGAGCCCGCGCCCGACCACCTTGTTGATCTCCGAGAACGGGTTGTTGCGGCAGGCGTCGAGGATGACGATGCGAGTCTTGCTCGGCACTGCGGCGAGCGCGTTCATCACGTCGGCGAGCCGCACCGTCTGCAGCGGCACGTCGGCCTCGCGCGCGATGCGGGCGTCGACCGGGACCAGGAAGTTCTCGCCGTCGACCTGCAGGCCGTGGCCCGCGTAGAAGACCAGCGAGACCGTGTCGGGCCCCCGCTCGGCGACCTTGGCGGCGAAGTCGCCGATCGCCTTGCGCATCTCCGCCTGGCCGAGATCCGGCGCCGTGGTCACCTCGAAGCCGGCGGCGGAGAGCAGCTCGGCCATCGCCTTGGCGTCGTTGGCCGGGTTCGGCAGTTCCGTGACGGCCTGATAGGCCGAGTTTCCGATCACCAGAGCCATCCGGGGCTCCGCCTGCGCGGACGCGAAGGCGCCCAAGGCGCCCAGGGCCGCGATCGCGACTGTCAGCATTCGCCACGCCATGACCGCACCTCCAGGGAGTTGACGATGTCTTGTCGGTGCAACGCCACGTCCGGTTCGAACCGTCTTCGCCCGATGCGACACCCGGTTTGATGGCCGTCAAGAAAACCGCACTTTCGTGCCGCACCTGAGGGGACGTTCCTCGTCCTGGAGACCCTGCGATGTTCCGTGCACGCCGCCGGCCTGCCGCGTTCCGGCGCCACGCCTCCATCACGCCCCGCCGGCGAAACCTGCTCGCGCACCTCGTCGTTTCGCTGCTCGTCACGAGCGCGCCGGTCGCGGCCGCTCCGGCCCTCGCCGACGACGCCGTGCCGACCATCCGGACGAACCAGGCCTATGTCGAGGGGCTGCAGCGCCGCACCACGCTGAAGACCGACGATCCGGTCGCCGTGTTCGCCGCGGTGTTCGGCCAGCTTCCCGACCGCGTGAAGGTCTACCCGACCGAAAACTACTACTACTTCACCTTCGTGCTCGACGGCGCGCCGTGGAACGGCAACATCCGGCTGGACGCCAGCGACCGCGACAGGGGGCGGCTGCACTTCGCCTATTCGGAGGATCTCGCCGACTGGCGCGAGGAGACCGACGTCGTCCACGTCGCCCTCGACCAGACCAACGACGTCGCGGTCGAGAAGGTGGAGCGCTTCCTCTACCGGGTGACGTTCCGCGACAAGAGCGTGCTGTTCGAGCTCAACGACCTCTCCGGCGTGACGCCGCCGGACGGCGTGCTGGGGCCGGACGAGGCCTTCGTCGGGCCGATCTTCGACGAGTCGGGGCTGCGCTTCTTCCTGATCTTCAATCGCCGGCTCAAGCTGTTCCACTACGTGCTCGACGAGACCGCGCCGGTGCCCGAGCAGTTCGTGCCGGAGAAGTCCGGCCGCATCGTCATCGGCAAGCGCACCGGCTACGGCTTCTTCGTCGACGACCGCCGCCAGCGCAGGATCCTGGTCGGCGTCGCCTTCTCGAACTCGCGGGTGAACAACTACTTCGACGGGCCGTTCGACCAGCTGCCCGACAACTTCATCGAGGGCGACGGCTTCCGCGACATGATCGTGTCGGTCGCCCCGGAGCTGAAGGGCAAGATCGACCGCTTCGGCGGCTGGGGCGAGGGCGAGCAGCGCTTCATGATCGCCCCCTACTATTATTATCAGATGCCCTCCGAGCTCGCCGCCTTCGACCGCTGCGCCACCGACAAGCGCGTCCCGGAGGCGAACCACTACGCCTGCTTCGTCGTCGACGAGGAGAGCCAGCAGCGCTTCGTCCCGGTGCCCCGCGCCATCCGGGAGCTGCGCGGCAAGGGCCGGAAGAGGCGGTAGCGCCGGCCCCATTCCTCCCTCTCCCCTCGCGGGAGAGGGAAAACGGGCGGTCCTGACCGGCTACATGGGTGACAGTTTAGACCGACGACATGGGTGACAGGTCTAGAGATCGGCGGGGAGGGCCTTGCCGATGGGCTGGAAG
>NZ_JAUSUJ010000027.1 GCF_030813915.1 Rhodoplanes tepidamans | reverse complement strand
GTGGGTGTGGGTTGTTTTGTGTTTTTTATTCCCCCCGGGGGGGGGGGGGGGGGCGGGGGGGGGGCGGGCCCCCCCCCCCCCCGCGGGGGGGGGGGGGGGGGCGGCCCCCCCCCCCCCCCCCCCCGGGGGGAGGGTTTACAGCGCCAGTCGGCTGGCCGCGGCACCCCCTCACCCGACGCGCTGCGCGCGTCGACCTCTCCCCGCAGGGGAGAGGTGAAGCGAAGGGTGCGGCGCTGGTCGTGCAAGCCCGCCCTCATTGCAGGTACTGCTTCAGCGTGTCCCAGATCTCGTCGACGGTGTCGAGATAGCGCTGGTCGCGGCGGATCTGGTCGGGGGGGAGGTCGTGGGCGATGCCGGGGTCGCGGATCGCCGAGACGCGGCTGGGGCGGCGCGACAGCAGCACGATGCGGTCGGAGAGGTAGACGGCCTCCTCGATCGAGTGGGTGACGAAGATCACGGTCTTCTTCTCGACCTGCAGCAGCGACAGGAGATCCTCCTGCAGCTTGCGGCGCATCTGCTCGTCGACGGCCGAGAACGGCTCGTCCATCATCAGGATGTCGGCGTTCACGGTGAGCGCGCGGGCGAGGCCGGCGCGCTGCCGCATGCCGCCCGAGAGCTGGTTGGGGTACTGGTTCTCGAAACCGGCGAGCCCGACCTCGCGGATGTACCTGGCCGCGATCGCCTCGCGCTCGGATTTCGCCACGCCGCGCAGCTCGAGCCCGAAGGCGACGTTGCGCAGCACCGTCGCCCACGGCAGCAGGGCGAAGTCCTGGAACACCAGGGCGCGCTCCGGTCCCGGTCCCGTGACGACCTTGCCGTTCACCGCCACGGTTCCGGTCGTCGGCCGGAACAGGCCGGCGACGATCTTCAGCAGCGTGGTCTTGCCGCAGCCGCTCGGGCCGAGCAGCGTGGTCAGCTTGCCGCGCGGGAAATCGAGGTCGATGCCGTCGAGCGCCGTCACGCCGTTGGCGTAGCGCATGGTGACGCCCTCGACCCGCACGATCGGCGGCGCGTCGTCGGGCGCGGCGGCGTCGCGCGGGGCCTGGGGCAGGGGCTTGGTCATGGCGTTCATCAGGAGACCGCGTGGTCCGGCCGGAACAGCCGGTTCTCGAGCCGCTGCAGCAGCGACAGGGTCACGGTGGCGAGCGCCAGGATCGAGAGGATCGCGGCGAACATCTTGTCGTAGCGGGCGATCGAGCGGTTGTAGCTGATCAGGTCGCCGATCCCGGTGGGCGAGATCAGCAGCTCGGCCAGCACCACGCCGATGAACCCCGCCGAGATGCCGAGGCGCAGGCCGGCGAAGATCATGCCGCTGGCGTGCGGCAGCATGATCTTGGTCACCTGCTGCAGCCGGGTGCCGAGGAACGAGCGGCACATGTCGAGGAGCGACGCGTTGGTGTTGCGGATGCCGCGATAGGAGTTCAGCACCACGATGGGGGCGGAGAGCAGGATCACCGAGGCGATCTTGGAGGTGGCGCTGACCCCGTAGAAATAGGTGAGCAGCGGGATGATGGCGGCGATCGGCGCGGTCTGCAGCACGACCATCAGGGGCAGGCCGATCCACTCGAAGCCGCGCGACAGGCCCATGGCGATGCCGAGCACGACGCCGAGCACGCCGACGATGCCGACCCCGACGACGAGCGGCGGCAGCGTCACCGCATAGGCGCGGACGAAGTCGCCGGCCGCCACCATCTCGGCCATGGCGGTCATCACCTGCGAGAAGGGCGGGAAGGCGAGGCTGACCGGCCATCGCCCGGCGATCTCCCAGGCGCCGAGCACCAGCACGAAGGAGGCGAGCTGCCAGGGCCAGCTGCGGTCGAGGAGGCCGCCGCCGGCGGCCTCGCCGGCCGCGACCGCGGGGGCCGTCGGCACGTCGGCGACCTCCAGCACGGCGGCTGCCCCGGTCCGAGGCGACGGGTCGATCTCAGTCATCGTTCACGACCGGGGCAGGGGGCGCGTCAGTTCTTGCCGACCTTGGCGAGCGCGGCGTTCAGGGGCGCGAGGTCCCAGAAGTCCTCGACCTTGTAGTCGGAGTTCTGGCCCTTGAAGCGCCCGGCGGCGATCAGGAAGTCGAAGTCCGCCTTGGCGGCCGCGGCGCCGCCGCCGTCGGTCGGGAACAGCCCGCCCGGGACCGCCATCTCGAAATAGGGCGTGATGTCGTCGGCGAGCGGCTTCGGCAGGTCCTTCAGCAGGCCGAGCTCGGTGCGCAGCCGCGCCGGCGCCTTGGGATCGGCGTTGACGGCGCGCAGCGACTTCAGGAGCTCCTCGCTCAGCGTCTGCACCAGCTCCTTGTTCTCGCCGATGAACTTCGTCGTGGCGTAGAAGATCTCGTCGCTCGCCGACTGGGTCTCGACCGGCAGCACGATGAACTTCTTGGGATCCTCCGCGGTCAGCTTGCGGGTGTTCGGGAGGTCCAGCAGGGTCGCCTTCATGGTGCCGCGCCGCATCGCGATGATGCGCACCTCGGAGCCGGGCACGAAGCTGATCTGGCCGAACTTGATGCCGTTCGCCTTCTCCATCTGCAGCGCCATCGCCTCGGTGGCGGAGCCGCGCGCGTGCACGGCCATGTCGGCGCCGTTCAGGTCCTTCCAGGTCTTGTAGAACTCGCTGTTGACGACGGGGAAATAGGCGACCCGCCGCAGCAGGAAGAAGTGCCGCACCGGCGCCTTCAGCGTGTCGATGCCCTTGTAGGCGTCGCCGATGCCGATATCGATCTCGTTGTTGATGACAGCCTGGAAGACGACGTCGTCGGACTTCAGTGCCATGACGTTGAACTTCACCCCGAGCCGCTTCTCGGTGTTCGCCATGGCGATCAGCTCGGGCAGGTTCTGACCCGTGAGCGTGTCGGCCTGGCCGACCCGGATCACCCGCTGGGCGGCGGCGGGCTCGGTCCATGCGACGAGGGAGGTGGCGGCCAGTCCGGCGGCGCACAGGGCCAGGCGTCTGAGGGTGAGCATGCGAATCTCCGTCGAGGCGAGTGCAGCGGCCGTGCACACGGCGGGGCCCGGACCCGGGCTAATTCGGCCGGCATTTCATCAGGAAAGCAAATCAAAACAACTGATTGATTGATCCAGATGAATTATAGATGCCGGCAGGCGCTTTCGGATGCTGCGAAATGCCTATCAGAACGGGTGCTTCTTTGCGAGATCGGGCGGCTCCCGCGCCCCCGGTCCTCCCGTGTGGCGCCACCGTGCCTGCGCCGGCGCGGAGCGGTCCTTCGTTCGGCCGGCATCGTTGTCTGTGGAAAGGCACAACCGGTCGTAGACTCCGGCCACCTTTTCGAGCTAATATACAGATCCTTTTTCAAGTATAAGTATCAGGCGGGGGACGTGTGATGCGCCGATCGCCCCGGCAAGTGCTGCTCGACTCCGAGCAGCACCTACGTAATGCGTTGACTTTCGCCCACCGTGCAGAGGCGACGACCTCGGTGCACGAGCGCGATCACTTCGCCATGATGGCGCGGACCTCCGAGCTGCTCGCCAAGAACGCCGACTGGCTGCAGTCCATCGACGCGTTCCTGGCGGATTGGCGGCCGAAGGCCTGAGCCGGACGCCGCCGCGCGCCTCACCTCCACATCCCGGCTGTCCCGTCCGATCGGCGTCTCGCGACGCCTGCGGACGGCTTTTCGGCGCCCGGCGGGCCGGTTTACCAAAATCGTTAAAATTCCGTTAAGCGGCGGGAACCCGGACGCCGTCTGCGCGTTATGGTCGCATACGAAACGTCGTTGTCAGGGGGACGGCCATGTACGACGACTCCGCGTACCGCGACTCCGCGGCTTCCCAGCATCTGTTCGGTTTCGATCGCGGTGACTGGGCCCTGCTGGTCGGGGGCTGCGTGCTGTCGACCGTCCTGACCTTCCTGATCTGATCCCGCTTCGGTCCCCGCCGCCGCGCGGCGGGACGTGACCGATGACGTCCGCGCACCGGTCGCAGGCGTCGATCGGCGGAGCCCGCCAGCCGGTCCCTTCTTCCGCCGCCGATCCCGACCACCGCCGATTCCGACAGGCCCACGGCGGAAGGCCCCGGCGATCGGCGCCTGCTCCTCAGCGAACCAGGGTCGCCGGATCGGTGCGCTCGACTGCCTCGATGGCGGCGAGGCGCTGCTCCATCACGGCGAAGGCGAGCCGGATCGCCGCGAGCTCGTCGGTCTTCCACACCAGCTGCTGCCACGGCCGGGCGAACTCGATGTCGCCGCCGATGCGGTGGCCGGCGTCCTCGAGCGCCCGGGCCGTCACGTCGGTCTCGGCGTCGAGCGGCACGAACACCTGGTAGCGGGCCCGCTCGTTGTACCAGGCGAGCGTCAGCGGCTCGGACAGGACGCCCATGTTGAGCCAGGCCCGCTCGTACAGCCCCATCCGGAACTCGATGTCGAGGCCCGCCGCCGTGCATACCGGGTGATCCGCGAGCCCGGCCGGCGCCGCCGTTCCGGGCGGCCCGTCATGGACGAAGACCGGAACGTAGCGGTCGCGGTCGAGCCCGTGCGCGAAGGCGATCCAGTCGTCGATCCGGCTGTTCCGGCGCGGCGAGAGCGGGCTGGCGCGCAGCGTGATCACCACGGCGCGGCGGCCGTCGGCGATCCGCGACAGATACTCCTCGGCGGCCCGCCGGCCGGCGGACGACGCGGTGAGCAGCGGCCACACCGTGCCGGCCCGCCGCGCCTCCTCGCGGGCGGCGGCGACCTCGGGCCGGGCCGGGAGGAAGACCCGGTAGCCGTCGGGATAGACCTTGCGGTCGTCCTCGGCGATCAGCGACCAGGCCTGCCGGCGGTCGCCGCAGACCGCGTGGCCGCGCACGCTCGGCAGCAGGGCGAGCATCGGCAGGAGCTCGTGCCGGAGCCGCCACAGCCGCGTCTCCGGATCCTCGACGGCCTCGTGGGCCGGGGTCTCGCGCTTCACGCCGTGATGGGGGCCCGGCACGACGATCACGACGATCCCGGCGAGGCCGCGCTTGCGGCGCTCGATCTCCGCGGCGGCGAGCGTCGCGGCGAAGTCGAACGACACCGGCGCGGCGGCGAGATCCCAGACGAGCTGCAGGCAGTCGTCCGACCAGGCGGCACTCGCCGTCGTGGCGCGGCGGAAGTGGTCGCCGACCGCGGTCGCGGCCGCCCGGACCTTCCGGGTCAGCGCCAGGCGCGGTTCGGCGAGCTCGTTGCGGGCGAGGCGGACCAGGCTAGACGCCCCCTCGGTGCGCAGGCCGTGCAGGAAGCCGCGGAACGTGGAGACGCGAAACAGGCGGGACATGGGGCTCGATCGATCTGGTGACGCAATCCGCAAGCTTTGGACCGGGGCGGGCGGCGCGGCAAGAGCCGTCATGCCCGCAGCGCGGCGACGGCGCGCGGAGCGGCTCGATCACGACGACCGGGGGCCGGACCGGCGCGCTGCGACGGCGCGCCGCACGGCGCGGCACCACGCCGCAGCGAGCCGCGTTTTACCTGCGCCGGGAGCCGGTTGCGGGCATCGGCCCGCGTCCGGTCCGCGGGCCGGCGCCGTGATCGCGGTCAGCTTCCGTTAACACCTGCGGCGCTCAGTGGGCGGGCGCCGGGTCCACGCAACCGGGTGCCTGTCTGAGACCGAAAGCTCGGCACTGCGGTGCCGAGCTTTTCGCGTCCGGGCGCCTCGTCTCGGCGTCACCGCGCCGTGGTGTCGCCGGCCTGCGCGGCCGCGCCTTCGGTCGTCGCGCCGGTGCGGGCGCGCGCCGCCGCATCCGGCCCCTCCGCGGCGCCCGGCACGCCCGATCGGAACGGTGCCGCGCTCCGGCCCTGCTTCACGCCCGACTCGAACAGCGCCTTCATGTAGGCGGCGTCGAACATGCCGCGGCTCGGGTAGTCGAAGTCCTGGTCGACGAAGGCGATGTTGAAGGGCACGCCGCTGCGCCGCGCGGCCGCCGCCGCCAGCACCGCGGTCGACCGGCTGCCGCGCTTGACGCCGACCGAGAGGGAGCGCCCCAGCACGCCGACGAGGCTGCGGTCCGTCACGGCGAAGCTCGACTGCAGCTTGCCGTTGACCACGATGGTGAGGCTCTTCATCGGCAGCGGCTGCGTCGCCCCGGCGAGCAGCATCGAATCTGGGGCCGCGTAGATGGTGGCGGCGAGGCCGCCGTCGACATGCATCTCCTGGATGCGCTTTCCCCCGGCCTCCGCCTCGATCATCATCGGCGGAAACAGGCCCGGGATCGCGCTCGAGGCGACCAGCACGTCGCGGAACAGCTTGGCCGAGGCCTCGGTGCCGGCGGCGGCGATCGCCCCCATGTTCCAGGCGACCGGGCGGGCGATGTCGAGATTGGCGGTGATCACGATCAGCCGGCGGCCGCGCCTGTGCTCGGCCGCGACCGCGTCGATCAGCTCGCGGGTGATTCGCCTGGCGATGAACTCGCGCAGCGGCCAGGTGTCGAGCAGGCTCTCCGGGGTGCGGCGATCCTCGAACACCTCGGCGGCGTTCAGGGCCATGAAGTTGTCGCGCATCTCGGCGTCGCGCGAGGAGCCGAGAAACACGAACGGGGACAGCAGCGCACCGGAGCTCACCCCGGTCACCACGGCATAGTCGGGGCGGCGACCGCTCTCGGACAGTCCGGTCAGCAGGCCGGCGCCGAAGCCCGAATCCTCGCCTCCCGCCGACAGCGCCAGCCAATCGCCGCCGACGCCGCCGAGCACCCGCATGTAGTCGGCCTCCGAGTCGCCCCAGAAGCGGGCGTCGGGGATGCCCGGGATCGCCGCCATCGCCTGGTCGGCCGCCGCGAAGTCGCGGCCGCCGGGGCGGGTGTTGCCGGTCGCCTCGCGCGGCGACGCCTCCGCGGCCGCGGCAGCGGCAGCGGCCGCCGCCGCCTCGGCCGGCTTGCCGTCCTGCTTGCGCTTGGCGGCGCGGGCGCGGCGCGCCTGGGCCTGACGCAGGCAGGCGGCGTAGCGGGCATGCTCGGCGGCATCCGCGAAGGCGCCGGGCTCCTCGAGCGTTTTCGGGCAGACCAGCTTCTGCCGGGGTGCCGCGACGGCGGGTTCGGGCCCGGCCACGAGGGCCGCGACGCCGAGACAGAGCCCGAGGCCGAGGGCGAGACCGAACGGAACCGACAGGGACGCTCGGAAAGTCACGGACCACGATCGCATTGTCCCACCTGCCCCAAATGCTGCGATTGGCATCGCTGCGGCATGCATTGCTGTGGCTTGCGAGCGGCAGCGGAGCGCTGCAGCTTGCGTGGCTTCGGCTGGCGCGGCGGTTCGATCGGCCTCGGGACGGCCGGTCGAGTCGGCACGGTCACGTCCGGATTCTCTATCACGGCGTGCGTGTTTTTTTTGTGATGTCCACGGCTTGCCGCGTCCGTCCCGGATCCCGCCCACCTGCGCGCCAGCCCTCCGTCTCCCGGGAGAGAATGCGTCCGGTGGCGACCGGTTTCAGCGCCGCGTGGCGAAGTAGGCGCCGAGCAGGGACAGGAGACCGGCGACCGTCAGCGAGATCAGGCCGAGCGCGACGCCCGCCCCGGGGGCGAGCCCGGTCGGCGCTCCCGCTTCGTGGCCCACCAGGGCGAGGGCGACCACCAGGACGGCGCCGCCGATCCATCGCACCGCTGCGAGGCTCGACTGCGCGGACGCCATCAGCCGCACGATCCAGGCGATCACCAGGCCGGCCGCGAAGGCGGTGAGCGCGATCGCCCACCAGGCGAAGGCCGAGCGCATCTGTCCGGTGCGCGCACCCATCATGTCGCGCCACGCCGCACCGAGATCGAGTCCGAGCCGCGCATAGGCGAGCTGTGCCGTCACGGCCGCCATCACGCCGCCCGTGACGGCGATGCACAGGATGAGCACACGGGGGAACGGTGCGTTCTCGTCGGTCATGGCTCGGCTGCGTGATGTCCGGCTGGCGTGGTTCGGCGGCCCGGCGGGTGGCGTCCCGAACGACTCGGGCCGGACCGGCATCCTGCGCATTTCCGCCCGCGATTCAACTCGTTCGCGGGCGATGCGCGGAACCCGGGTCATGGTGGTTCGTTGGTGGCGAGATTGCGGCTGTGGCGGCGGTCGCATGGATCGGCCGCGCAGAAATCCCCAAAGGTCCGCCAGGACCGTGTTCAGGAGCTTCAAGCATGGCGATGTTCTCCGACGAAATCCGCACGATGGACGATTTGTTCGTCCATCAGCTCGAGGACGTCTATTACGCCGAGCATCAGATCGAGAAGGCGCTGCCCGAGATGATGGAGAAGGCGACGGACACCGAGCTGAAGCGCGGCCTCAAGGCGCATCTCGCCGAGACCAAGCGGCAGATCAAGCGGCTCGACCAGGTGTTCAAGAAGCTCGACCAGGAGCCGAAGGGCACCGAGTGCCCGGCCATCGACGGCATCATCGAGGAGGCCAACGACGTGGCCGGCGAGATCGAGGACAAGGAGGTCCTCGACGCGGCCCTGATCGCCGCCGCGCAGGCGGTCGAGCACTACGAGATCACCCGTTACGGCACCCTGGTCGCCTGGGCCAAGCAGCTCGGCCGCAAGGACGTCGCGACGCTGCTCACCGAGACCCTCAAGGAAGAGGTCGCGACCGACAAGAAGCTGACCGCGATGGCGAAGAAGTCGGCCAACCCGAAGGCCGCCCGCAAGGCGCCGCCACGCCGCAGCCCGGCCCGCGGCGGGTCCTCGCGCGGCGGCGCGAAGCCCGCCAAGAGCAACGGCCGCCGCGGCCGCGCCGCCGCCTGATCCCCACGGCCGGCGGCAAGCAAAGGGCCCGCGCGAGCGGGCCCTTTTTCTTGGGTGGCATGGTGCGGCGGCGGATCAGCGCTGCGGCCGCAGCAGCCGCTCGAGCCCGGTCGCGCGGTAGAGCTCCCGGCGAACCCGGTCGGCGACCGCGGCGACCACCTCGGCGCCGTCCTGCGAGGGGTCGACATGGACCCGGAACGGGCGCGGCCCGCGGTCTCGCGCATCGAGGCGTAGACGGTGTGGCCCGCGTCGGCCAGCGCCTGCGCCGTCATCAGGCCGAAGCCCGACGCCGCGCCGGTGACGAGGACGGCGGATTCTCGGGTCCCGCCGGCGGACGGAGCCGAAGGGGCGGAGGCGCGCGTGGGGATGGGTGCGCTCATGGCGGCAGGTCCTGCGATGTCGGTGGGAATGGGGTCAGGCGAGGCCGCCATTGGCGCGCACCACCTGGCCGTTGATCCAGGCGCCGTCCGGGCCGGCCAGGAACGACACCGCCGCGGCGATGTCCTCGGGCTGGCCGAGACGCTCCAGCGGGGCCGCCTTGGCGAGACGGTCGACCAGCTCCGCCGGCTTGCCGTCGAGGAACAGGGCCGTGGCGGTCGGGCCCGGCGCCACCGCGTTCACGGTGATGCCGCGGCCGCGCATCTCCTTCGTCAGCACGCTCGTCAGCGCCTCGACGGCCGCCTTGGTGGCGGCATAGACGCCGTAGGTCGGCTGCAGCAGCGTCGTGACGCTGGAGGACAGGGTGACGATGCGGCCGCCCGGACGCAGCCGCCGCGCCGCCTCGCGCAGCGTGTTGAACGCACCCCTCAGGTTGATCGCGACCTGCCGGTCGAACAGCGCGTCGCTGCTCTCCGCGATCGGCGCCAGCGTCATGATCCCGGCATTGACGACGACGACGTCGACGCCGCCGAACGCCGCCTCGGCGGCCTCGAACAGGCGCGCCACCGCCGCCGGGTCGGCGACGTCGGCGCGCGCCGTGACGGCGCGGCCGCCCGCCTGCTCGATCCGGCGGACCAGCGCCTCGGCGGACGCCGCGTCGCCGGCGAAGTTGATCACGACGGAGAAGCCGTCGCGCGCGAGCCGTTCGGCGATGGCGGCGCCGATGCCGCGCGACGCCCCGGTGACGATGGCGACCTTGGTGGCGGATGTGACGGTCATGGCGGTTCTCCTCGGTTTGCCCGCCTGGCGGCGGCTGACGGGGAGATACTTGGCAGTTCGCTTGAACAAGATAATCTACCGTTAGATGGCATCACTATTCGAGATTAGCGAACAATGGACCGTTTCGACGCCATGCGGGTGTTCACCCGGGTGGTCGAGCGCAGGAGCTTCTCCAAGGCGGCCGAGGATCTCGGCCTTCCGCGCTCCTCCGTCACCGAGGCCGTGAAGGCGCTGGAGGCGCGGCTCGGCGTCCGCCTGCTGCAGCGGACCACCCGGCATGTCGGCCCGACCCTCGACGGCGAAGCCTACTACCGCCGCTGCGTCGGCCTGCTCGCCGACCTCGATGAGGCGGAGGGCGCGTTCGCCGGCGCGAGCCCCAAGGGGCTCCTGCATGTCGGCGTGCACGGCGGGATGGCGAGCCGCATTCTGGTGCCGCACCTGCCGGAGTTTCTCGGCGCCTATCCGGACATCGAGGTGCAGCTCAGCGAGAGCGACCGTTACGTCGATCTGCTGCAGGAGGGCATGGACTGCGTGCTGCGGGTCGGCACGCTGACCGACAGCGATCTCGTGGCGCGCCGGCTGACCGCGCTGCCGGAGGCGACCTGCGCGTCCCCCGACTACCTGGCGCGGCACGGCGTGCCGCACGGTCCGGACGATCTCGACGGCCATCGCATGGTCGGCTTCCGCTCGTCGGCGACCGGCGCCGTGCTGCCGCTGGAGTTCATGGTGGCGGGCGAGCGGCGCGAGGTGCGGCTGCCGTCGCTCCTCACCGTCAACGGCGCCGAGACCTATGCGGCGGCGGCGCGCGCCGGCCTCGGCCTGATCCAGGCGCCGCGCTATCGGCTGGAGGCCGACTTTCGCTCCGGCGCCCTGGTGCCGGTGCTGGCCGAGACGCCGCCGTCGCCGACCCCCGTCTCGGTGCTCTATCCCCGCGCCAAGCACCTGTCGCCGCGGCTGCGCGCCTTCATCGACTGGATCGCCGCACGGCTGCGCGCGGAGGGCGGCGGAGAGGCCGGTCGGGACGGAGCGTGACGGCGGGCGCCGTCGATCGGCTCTCCGTCGTTCCGGGTGCGCGCGCCGGTGCGCGCGCCGCGGAATGACGGGGGACGAATCGAAGCGACCGCGGACCGCTCGGGCGAAAGCCACCGTGAACGGCCGCCCAAACGACGATGGCCGGGGCGCGCCCCGGCCATCGCAATATGCGTCGACAGTACGACTTGTGTGACCTAGACGGCCACCGAATGGCGTGAGCGGTTCTGCGGCAGATAGGCGTCGAACGCCGCTGCCACGAGCCGGACGAAGGGCCGGCCCTCCTCGGTGATGCTGATGCGCCGCCCGTCGATCCGCACCATGCCGGCGGCGACCAGGCCGTCGAGATCGTGCATCTCGCGGGCGAAGCTGGTGTCGAGGCTGTCGCCGATCTTGGCGGCCGGCAGGGTGTCGAGATCGACGCCGAGATCGCACATCAGCCGCTCGATGATCTCGGCCCGCAGCACGTCGTCGCTGGACACCGCGACGCCCTTGATGGTGGCGAGCGAGCCGCTCTCGACCGTGCGGGAATAGCCGGCGATGTCGACCGCGTTCTGGATGAAGCCCTGCGGCAGCTTGCCGATGGCGCTCGCCCCGAAGCCGATCAGGCCGTCGGCCTCGTCGGTGGTGTAGCCCTGGAAGTTGCGGCGCAGGCGGCCGCCGCGCTGCAGGGTGGCGAGGTCGTCGTCGGGCCGGGCGAAGTGGTCGAGGCCGATCGGCACGTAGCCGTGGCTGGCGAGCGTCCGCGAGGCGGCGCGCGCCTGCTCGATGCGCTCGCCGGGACCGGCCAGCGCGGCGACGTCGATGAGCTTCTGGTTGCCCTTGAACCACGGCACGTGGGCGTAGCCGAACAGCGCCAGGCGGGCCGGATCGAGCGAGGCGGCGAGGCTCGCGCTGCGCTCGACATCGGCGATGGTCTGGCGCGGCAGGCCGTACATCAGGTCGATGTTGATGCGGTCGATGCCGGCCTTGCGCAGCATGGCGGCGGCGTCGCGCACCGTCTCGAACGGCTGGAGCCGCCCGATCGCCTCCTGGACATGGGGCGAGAAGTCCTGCACGCCGAGGCTCGCCCGGGTGACGCCGATCGCCGCGAGCGCATCGGCGAGCTCCTGGGTGAGCCGGCGCGGATCGAGCTCGACCGCGTGCTCGCGCAGGGTCGAAAGGTCGAAGGCGCCCTCGATCGCCGCGACGATGCGCCCGAGGCGCTCCGCGCCCAGGATCGACGGCGTGCCGCCGCCCCAATGGATGTGCACGACCTGCTTGCTGCCCGCCTTGGACGCGACGAGGCCGATCTCCTGGATCAGCCGGTCCGTGTAGGCGTCGAGCGGTTCGGCCCGGCGCACCGCCTTCGTGTGGCACCCGCAGTAGAGGCAGATGTCCGTGCAGAAGGGCACGTGAAGGTAGAGCGACAGGGTGGAGCCTGCCGGCAGGGCGGCGAGCCAGCCGGCATAGGTCTTGGCGTCGACCGTCGGCGTGAAGTGCGGCGCGGTCGGATACGAGGTGTATCGGGGAACGTTTCGTTCAGCGAGCGCGATGACACTGTTCATGGGCTAAACTGTAAAGGAAGATTGACGACAAGGACCTTGATCAAGGTCAAACGGTGGAGCGATCGCGGTCGGCGAAGGGCCGGAACCCGGCCCTTTCTGTGCCGTTGGTCCGACGAGCCGCGACCCGACGCCGGGCCGGCGAACCGGGGCTCGCGGCCGCCGCACGGCCGCCGCGACAGGCCCGCCACACCCGATCACAGGATCCGACAGATGGGCTTTTTCTCCAAGGACATCCGCACGATGGACGATCTCTTCGTGCACACGCTGCGCGACGTCTACTACGCCGAGAACCGGATCGTGAAGGCGCTTCCCGAGATGATCGAGAAGGCCGGCGACCCGCAGCTCAAGCAGGCCTTCAAGACCCATCTCGGCGAGACCGAGAACCACATCGCCCGCCTCCAGGAGGTGTTCCGGATGCAGGGCATCGAGGTGCGCGGCGTCGACTGCCCGGCGATCGACGGCATCATCGAGGAGAGCGAGGACGTCGCCGGCGAGGTCGACGACCAGAAGGTCCTCGACGCCGCCCTGATCGCCGCGGCGCAGGCGGTCGAGCACTACGAGATCACCCGCTACGGCACCCTGGTCGCCTGGGCCAAGCAGCTCGGCCGCGCCGACTGCGCCAAGGTCCTGGAGAAGACCCTGGAGGAGGAGAAGGCGACCGACGTGAAGCTCACCTCGATGGCCGAGGGCGGCGTCAACGTGAAGGCCCGCGCCGCCGGATGACCGCATCCGGGTGACGGACCGTCCGGATGACGGACCGGGAGCGGGCCGAAGCTCCCGGTCGAAAGCCACCCGGTCCAAAGCCAGAAGATCCGAAGCGACATCGTAACGCCCGCGGGATCCGCGGGCGTTTTCGTCGTCGTGCCGGCAGCGCCGGCGCGACGGCCCTGCGCTATTTCGGCACCGGGGCCGGCTCGCCGCCGGGCGTGCCGGGCGGCGGGATCACCTTGAGGGCGCCGCCGGCCGGCGGCGGCTCGACCATGCCGGGGTCGGTGCCGGCCGGCGGGCACACCACGCCGCGCGAATGCGACAGCTGGCCCGACAGGCTGTCGCCGGCGCCGGTGGTGCCGGCGGACCCGCCGCGTCCACCCCCGGCGGCGCCCTGGTCGCCGAGCGCGGGGGCGCGGCCGGGGTCGACCCCCGGCGGGCAGTCGAGGCGGCTGGCCGGCGGGCTCGGGGTTCCGGCGGCCGGCCGGTCGGGCGTGACCGGTGGCTGCGGGGCCTGGGCGGCGGCCGGTCCGACCGCCAGACCGAGCAGTCCGGCGGCGATCAGGCAGGTGGCATCTCGGCGCAGCATCGGGGCCTCACGAATTCGGATTGTCGTTGTGCCGGGCCGATTTGGCCCGGGCGGCTCAGATCCGGCGCGGGTCGGGCGCCGCATCGTCGGGGCTCAACGCGGGGCGCACCGGCACCGTTCCGCCCGGGCGGCGGGACGGATACGCGCAGGACCTCGTCCGACGAGGGACCCCGGATCGATGCAGACGAGGCGCCCCGACATGGTCTAAGCTCGTCTGCCGATCTCCTTGAACCTCCGCCCGAATCCCCTGTGACCGATCCGATCCCGTCCGGTGCCGCGCCGTCCCTGCTGCGGCAGCCCGCCTTCGTCTGCTTCCTCGGCTCGCGCGTGCTCAGCGTGACGGCCTATCAGATGCAGACGGTGGCGATCGGCTGGCAGATCTACGAGCTCACCGGCAGCGCGCTCGATCTCGGCCTGGTCGGGCTCGTGCAGTTCGTGCCGTTCGTCCTCCTGTCGCTGCTGGTCGGGCATTTCGCCGACGGCTACGACCGCCGCGGCGTGGTCCGCCTGTGCCAGGCCGCGATGGGCCTGCTCGCGCTGGCGCTCGCCGCCGGAACGGCGTCGGGCGAGATCGGCCGCGGCCTGATGTTCGGCCTGCTGCTGCTGATCGCCACCGCCCGCACCTTCGAGATCCCGACCATGCACGCGCTGCTGCCCGGGCTGGTGCCGGCCGCGGTGCTGCCCCGCGCCATCGCGGCCTCGGCGAGCGCCAACCAGGCCGCCACCATCTGCGGCCCGGCGCTGGGCGGGCTGATCTATGCCTTCGGCGCGACCACGGTCTACGCGCTGTGTGCGGCGCTGTTCGCGGTCGCCGCGACGCTCGCCACCCTGATCCCGCCGCATGTGCGCACCGCCCCGCGGCAGAAGCTCAGCCTGCAGTCGCTGATGGCCGGGCTCGTCTATCTGCGCGGCCAGCCGGTGCTGCTCGGCGTCGTCACGCTCGATCTCGTCGTGGTGCTGTTCGGCGGCGTCACGGCGCTGCTGCCGATCTTCGCCCGCGACATCCTTCTCACCGGCCCGTGGGGCCTCGGGCTGCTGCGCGCCGCCCCGGCGGTCGGGGCGCTCGCCGTCACGGCCGTGCTGGCCCGCCGGGCACCGGACGGGCGTCTCGGGCTGAAGCTGTTCGCCGCGACCGCGGTCTTCGGCGCCGCGACGGTGGTGTTCGCGCTCTCGACCTCGCTCGCCCTGTCGCTCGCGGCGCTCGCCGTCTACGGGGCGGCTGACGCGACGAGCGTCGTCATCCGCCAGGGCCTGATCCAGACCCGCACGCCCAACGCGGTGCTGGGCCGGGTGATGGCGGTCAACTCGATGTTCACCGGCACCACCGGGACACTCGGCGACTTCCGGGCCGGCGCCGTGGCGGCGGGCACCGGTCCTGTCGCTTCGGCCCTGGTGGGCGGCGTCGGGGCGATCGTGCTGACGCTCGTCTGGATGCGGCTCGTGCCGCCGCTCGCCCGGATCGAGCGGTTCGCGCCGGACGACGGACCGGACGAGCGCGCGGCGTGACGGGCGCCGCCGCTAGCGGCGCTCCGCCGTCCAGCGGCCGGAGCACCGGCCGGTCGATCCGTAGCCGGCCCAGGTGCCGCCGCCGTAGTCGCGGCCCAGACGGCCGCGGCCGTCGGCCCGCGAACCGCCGGCCGCCACGCTGACCGAGACGGCGCCGCCGCGGCCGACCCGGCCGCGGAAGTCCATGCCCATCTCGCCGGCGTAGCGGACGATGCCGTCGACGATCTGCACGCTGTAGCGATAGGCGCGGTCGCAGGTCCCGCGATCCGTGATGATCACGACGCTCCAGGGCCCGTCATAGGGCGTGCGGGCGACCGCCGGCTGGGAGGAGAGCGCAGCACAGACGATCGCTGCCGCGGCCGACATCGTGGCGAACCGAATCATGAGACCCTCGTGGCTGAACGAGCTTCGAGACGGGGACACCCGGGCGAACGAAATACGCAGACATGGCGCAGGTTACCGGAGCCGACCCGCGCGAACAGACAAGCACCCGAACCAGACGACAAAACGGCGGGCGCCTGGGACGTCCGCCGTTACGAGATCACAATGTGAAACAAAATAGCAGATTCGACCACGCCGCGCGAGCGGTGCGACCCCCGCCAGCCCCGAGCAGGGCATGCCCGGGACCGTCACGCGCGATCGACCACCCACCACGGACGGTACGGAGGATCGTCGTCCGTCGGCTGCGGGAGCTTGTCGAGCTCGCGCGTGTCGAACGGCCTCGCGACCGGCCGGCGGACGTCGCCATAGGCGAGCGGCTCGCGGGTGTCGTCGAAACGGGGATGGTCAAACTTCAGAGTCATGGCACAGCAGCCAATTGGAACGATCGAGCACCGAGACAACGTCGGGACGGCGTTCCGGTTCCATCGGCGCGCCCCCACAACCGAGATTGCATCCCACGGACGACGCGGCCCGCGGATGACCTCCTCGATATGTGAGAGCTGAACGTCCCGCGCAGGGGCCGGGTTCCGGATCCCGGCCGGCGATCGATCAAATCGTAGATGTTTGGCTTAACGATCCGTAAATATTCGCCGATCACGACCCCCGCGAGGGTCCGGCGGAGCTCAGGCGGTATCGTCCTCGAGGCTCCGCGGGGTGACGAAGCGGTCGAGCCGCCCGCCGCGCGGATGCACGTCCTTCCAGGCGTCGACGGCGAAATCGATCACCACGAGGCCGCCGGTGGGCAGCTTCTCGCGCAGCCGCTCCCGGTCCTCGACGTCGCCGGTGGCGATCAGCGTGGTGGCGAGCTGGTGCAGGCCGGGATTATGGCCGACCACCAGGACCGCGTGGGCCTCGTCCCGGACGTCGCGGAGGGTGGCCAGGAGGCGCTCGGTCGATGCATCGTAGACGCGGCGCTCGAAGGTGGCGGCCGGCGGATCGCCGAACTGCTGGGCGACCCGGGCCCAGGTCTCCCGGGTGCGCTGGGCGGTCGAGCACACGACACCGTCCGGCATCAGGTGGTGCCTCGCCATGTAGGCCCCGATCCGGTCCGCCGCGGCGATGCCGCGGACATTGAGCGGGCGGGCGTGGTCGGAGATCCCGGCTCCGGCGGGATCGGCCTTGGTATGACGGAGCAGAATCAGACGACGCATGGGTTGCAAATTCCATGTGGCGGCGCACAAAGTCTAGGCTGCATCCGGTGGCGGGGGAAGCCGGGGGCATCCCATTCCACCCGGCGGCGGTGAACGGACGGCGACATATCGATTCGATGTCCCCGGCGAGGGGATCCGGCGCGAGCCGGCGAGCGAGGCAGGATGGACGATACAGCGGCCGAGGACTACGGGCGGAGCTTTTATGCGGCGACGGCGGTCGCGGCGCCCGAACGGCCGCCGCTGACGATCGATCTGGACGTCGACGTGTGCGTGATCGGGGCGGGACTCGCCGGGCTGACCACGGCCCTGGAGGTCGCGCGGCTCGGCTGGTCGGTCGCCGTGCTGGAGGCGAAGCGGGTCGCCTGGAGTGCCTCGGGCCGAAACTGCGGCTTCGTCCTGCCGGGCTTCGCGGCCGATCCCCGCACCGTCGTCGAGCGGGTGGGGCTCGACCGCGCCCGCCGCCTGTGGACGCTCTCGGAGGCCGGGGTCGCCTATGTGCGCACGCTCGTTCGCGAGCGCGAGCTGCCCGGCGTCCAGCCGGCGCGCGGCTGGCTCGACGTGTCCAAGAGCGACGGTGTCGACGACATGGACGAGACGCTGGCGCTGCTCGCCGGCGAGTTCGGCGCGGCCGTCGAGGGGTGGCCGGCCGAGCAGGTGCGCGAGCTCCTGAAGTCCGACGCGTACTTCCACGCCCTGCATTTTCCCAACGCCTTCCACATCCATCCGCTCAACTACGCGTTCGGCCTCGCCGCCGCCGCCGAGGCGGCGGGGGTCCGGATCTTCGAGGGCACGCCGGCCCGCGAGATCGATCCGGCCGGCGTCCGCAAGCGCATCGCGACGCCCTCCGCCATGGTGCGGGCGGGCCATGTCGTGCTGGCCGGCAACGTCCACATGGGCGAGCTGATGCCGCGGCTCGCCGCGACGGTTCTGCCGATCACCAGCACCACGGCGGTCACGGCGCCGCTCGGCGACCGGCTGCGCGAGGCGATCGCCTATCCGGGCGCGGTGAGCGACTCCCGCTTCGCCAATCACCACTACCGCGTCGTCGACGGCGACCGGCTCCTGTGGTGCGGGGAGGGGACCTGCTTCCCGTCCGACCCGCGCAAGGTGGCCGAGCGGTCGTTCGGGCCGGCGATCGCCGCCGTCTACCCCCAGCTCGGGCCGGTGGAGTTCACCCATGCCTGGAACGGCAGCATGGCCTTCGCGCTCCATCGCATGCCGCAGATCGGCGAGATCTCGCCCGGCCTGTGGGTCGCCGGTGCGTTCGGCGGCCATGGCCTGAACACCACGGCGATCGCCGGCAACCTGATCGCCCGCGCCATCGTGGAGAACGACGACACCTGGCGGCAGTTCGAGCCCTGGGATCTGGTGTGGGCCGGCGGCACCGCCGGCCGGCTGATCCAGGAAGGACGGATGCGGGTGCGCAATCGCCGCGAGACGATCGAGGCGCGGTTCGCGCAGCGGCGCGACCGCAAGCGGCAGGCCGCCGCGCTGCCGCTCTACCGGCACGACGACGATGCGGCCGACCCGCCGCCGCCGGCCGACTGGGCCGAGGTGCGGGCCGTCGCCGCGGCGCCGCAGCCCGGGGCGTCCGCCGGGACCGCTTACGACGAGGACGGGGGGCCGCCGCCGGCGGTCTGGGGCCGGCGCTACGCCGACCCCTCCTTCGGGGCCGTCGACGCGCCGGAGCCGCCCAACGCCCTCGACTGGCGCCGCGCCAAGGCGATCGACAGCCGGAGCGAGGAACCCGCGCCGGAGCCGATGCCGGACCGCCCGCGGCCCGTCGAGGGCCGCCACGGCCGTCCGAGCGGGCGTTGAGCTCAGCCGTCGCCGGCGGTGTCCCGGCCGTCCTCCGCCGCGTCCTCCGGGCCGGGGCGGAACTCCAGGATGTCGCCGGGCTGGCAGTCGAGCACGGTGCAGATGCGCGACAGCGTGTCGAAGCGAACCCCCTTCACCTTGCCGGACTTCAGCAGCGAGACGTTCTGCTCGGTGATGCCGATGCGCTCGGCGAGCTCCTTCGAGCGCATCTTCCGGCGCGCCAGCATGACGTCGAGATTGACCAGGATCGGCATCGGGCGGCTCACACGAAGGCGGCGTTCTCGTCGGCGAGGCGGGTCGCCTCGCGCATCACGGCGGCGATGGCGACCAGCACTCCGCCGACGATCAGGGCGACGTAGTCGTTGATCGAGACGGTGAGCACCAGATAGCGCTGGCCCGGCGGATTGCCGAGCGACAGGGCGAGCGCCAGGGCGGTCGCGGTGAGCGGCCCGAGCGGCCCCTGCAGCAGCACCGAAAGGCCGAACCGCCGCAGCCGCTCCGCCGCGTCGGCCGTGAACACGCGGCCGATGGCGAAATCGCGGAACAGCGCGCGCACGTGCCACAGGCCCCACACCATCACGCCGATCGGCACGGCGTAGATGGCGGCGAGCGCGGCCTGCTCGGCGGGGCCGAGCGGCAGCTTGGCGCCGGTCGCCCCGAGCCGGTTGAGCAGCAGGTTGCGGCTCCAGTCCGGGATGGCGAAGGCGAGCCCCATCAGCACGATGATCAGCACGATGCCGACCGTGGTGACCCACGCCATGCGGCGGGACAGGCGGGCGAGCCGGGCCTGGGACGATGCGACGGCGGCGTCGTCGGCGAGGGGAGACGACCAGGACATCGGAGAGACCTCATTGATCGATTGGCGATGATGAATTATCGTAAAACAATAAGTCATTCTCGTCAATCGAGGTCTGATGATGCGTTTGTCTCGGCGTTTCAACCGCTTGCCCGCTCTGCTCGTCGCGCCCGCCCTGCTGGTCGGCTGCTCCAGCATGCCGGTCACCTCCATGGTGAAGCTCGCCCGCACCGACTTCGCCGCGATCGATCCGGCGGTGCTGCGGGTCGCCGTGAAGCTGCCGGAGGGCGTGCGGCCGCTGCCGCGCAGCGTGACGCTGCGCCTCACCGTCACGGTCGCCGGCGCGGCGCCCGTCGTGCAGGAATACGTGCTCGCCGATCTCGCCGATCCGGGCGAGATCGCCGGCCTGCGCGGCGAGGTGACGAAAGGCATGGCGGTCTGGGCCTATCGGCTCGATCCGGCGGACGTCGCCCGGGTGACGGCGGCGCGCCGCGACATGCTGGCCCGCAAGGAGAGAGGCGAGCGCGGCTCCCTCGCGATCGGGGTCGGCGCCAAGGCGTGCCGGACCGACGCCGCGCCGCAGCGCGTCCTGCTCACCACCTATCTGAAGACCGAGCCGGACGGCGGGTTCTTTCCGCTGCTGCGCGACGTCGATCTGCAGGACGTCCCGGGCGCCGGCGAGCTGCCGCCCTGCGGGTGAGGAGCGCCGGCGCGCGGACTTTACGTCTGCCGCCCGGAGCATGTAGATGCGGCCGTCTGCTCGAGGGCCCGACATGCACATCACCATCGATCCGGCCGTGAGGGCCGCCTGCCCGTCGCTGGCGCTCGGCCTCGTCGAGGCCGACGTCGTCAACGCCACGGGCAGCGCCGCGCTGGGGGCCGCGCTCGACGCCTGCGCCGCGGCGGTGACGCGCGACATGGTGATCGAGGACATCGCCCGGCTGCCGGCCGTGCAGGCGCTGCGCCGCGCCTACCGGGCGCTCGGCAAGGATCCGACCCGCTATCGCGGCTCGCAGGAGGCGCTGATGCGGCGGATCCTGCGCGGGCTCGGGCTGTACCGCATCAACACCGTCGTCGATCTGATGAACCTCGTCTCGATCGAGAGCCGGCAGTCGCTCGGCGTCTACGACCGCGACCGCATCGTCGGCGACGAGGTGCTGATGCGGGTCGCGACCGCCGGCGAGACCTACAAGGGCATCGGCAAGGATCTCCTGAACCTCGAGGGCCTGCCCGTCTATGTCGACGCCGAGGGGCCGTTCGGCAGCCCGACCAGCGACTCCGAGCGCGCCATGGTGACGGTCGAGACGCGGCGGATCCTGCTCGTCGTCACCGCGTTCGGCGGCACCGACGGCCTCGTCGCGACGCTCGACCGGACCGCGGAGCTCCTGCGGCAGCACGCCGGAGCGGAGGGGATCGCGACCGCGGTGGTCGCGTGACCGCGGCGTTCCCGCTTGCAAGTCCGGCCGGTCGGGGCTAAAAGGACAACAATCTAGTCTAATCGCCTAAAGGGTCCTGAAGAGACCCGAGAGGAACACGCCGCGGACGCCCCCTCCGGTGACGTGAGGTGGGGTCGACGGGACGCCGTGCCGGCGCGCCCGCGCGATCTCACGCATGTCCCGGCCCGCCCGCCTCACATCGATGTTCGTGCGCATCGCACGGCCGGAGCGACGTGTCTCCGCCGTGGCCGTGGTGCTGCGCGCGGTCCACCACCGAGCCAGGAGATCACGCCATGCTGACGCGACGCACCGCTCTCGGAGCCCTCGGGCTCGTTCCGTTGTCGATCGCGGTGGCGCCGGCTTCGGCGCCGGGGCAGGCCCGCTATCCGAGCCAGCCCGTCAAGCTGATCGTCCCGTTCCCGGCCGGCGGCCCGACCGACCTGATCGGGCGGCTGGTGGCGCGGCTGCTGCAGGACCATCTCGGCGCCTCGTTCATCGTCGAGAACCGGACCGGCGCGGCCGGCACGATCGGGCTCGGCGCCCTGGCGCAGTCGCAGCCGGATGGCTACACGCTCGCGATCAGCGCCAGCGGCGCGCTCGTGATGCTGCCGCACCTGATGCCGAAGATGCCGTTCGACTCGCAGAAGGACTTCACCCCGATCACGGTGATCACGGCGGTGCCGCAGGTCCTGACGGTCCGCAAGGATCTCGGCGTCAAGACGGTGGGCGAGCTGGTCGCGATGGCCAAGGCGCGGCCCGGCAAGGTCTCCTTCGGCACGTCGGGGCACGGGACGTCGCTGCATCTCGCTGCCGAGCTGTTCCGGCTGCGCGCCGGCAAGATCGATATCGTGCACATCCCGTATCGCGGCGTCGCGCCGGCCCTCACCGACCTGATGGGCGGCCAGATCGACATGCTGTTCGGCGACATCCCGGTGATGCTGCCGCAGATCAAGGCCGGCACCATCGTGCCGCTCGCCGTGACGGCCCGCATGCGCTCGCCGGTGCTGCCCGACGTCCCGACCATGGCGGAGGCGGGCGTCGCCGACGCCGAGGCCGAGACCATCTACGCCCTGCTGGCGCCGGCCGGTCTCCCGGCCGATCGCGTCGCCCTGCTGTACGCGACCCTGGCCAAGGCGTTGCGCGAGCCGGAGGCGACCCGCGTCATCGCCGACCAGGGCGGCCTGCTGGTCGCCACCACGCCGGCGGAGAGCCGCACCTACATCGCTACCGAATCCCGCAAGTGGGCCGAGGTCGTCCGCCTCGCCGAGGTGAAGATGCAATAGGGCGGGGCGGCACCCACTTGCGGTCCGGCCGTGTGACCGGCCTCACGGAACGAGCCGCGGCCGTGCCGTAAGCCTCCTTCCAGAAGCCCGGATCGTCCTCGCTGATCCGGGCCGCGGTCAGGAGAGCCCGATGAGCCCGCACGATCGTCTCGTCTTCGTCACCGACCCGGGAGAGGCCGGCACGCGCGAGTGGACGGCCGGCAGCGGACCACGGTCCGGGCGTCGCCCCGAGGAGCATCCGTGCCGGACCGCGGCGGCGGCGAGCCGCAGCGAAGCGGTGCGCTACTGCATCAGCCACGACCTGATCTGAGGCCGGGCCGTCGTGGAGCGCGCCGGCTCGTCAGACCGCGGCAGCAGCGACGGCGGCGGGGGAGAGGGCGACTGAGATTGTGCCGCCATGGGAGTCCGTCGCCATGGGCCGCGACGCGCGGTCGTGCTAGATTTCATCCATGACCATCGCGCAGCGACCAAGGATGCGGGTCGACGAGTTCCTCGCCTGGGCGGACGGCCGCGAGGGAAAGTGGGAGCTGCTCGACGGCACGGTGGTCGGCGTGGCGTCGGAACGGCTGGGGCATGGAACGACGATCTACAGGGTCGTCGGCGTGCTCGATCGCGCGATCGCGGCCGGGTGCGGATCGTGTCACGTGGTTCCCGACAGCGTCGTCGTCCGCATCGACGAGCACACCACGTTCCAGCCCGATGCCCTGGTCTATTGCGGTGACCCGCTTCCCGACGACACGCTGGTGGTCGAGACGCCCGTGATCGTCGTCGAGGTCCTGTCGCCCGGCACGGCGACCCGGGATCTCCGCGACAAGCTCCTGGGCTATTTCCGTGTTCCGTCGATCCACCATTATCTCATCGTCGACACCGAGCGGCGGATTGTCATCCATCATCGCCGCGGCGAAGGGGACCTGATCGAGACGCGCATCGTCGGCGAGGGTACTCTCGCGCTCGATCCGCCCGGACTGTCGCTCGCGGCCGAGGACGTGCTCGGTCCGCCGCCGCGACCCGGCGACTGAGCCGCGCGGACGGCCCGGTGTCGCCCGGTGCGGCTCCGGCGCCGCCCGCGGCGGGTGCGCCGGCCGCGTCAGCGCCCCTCGCGCCGGGCCATGAAGGCCAGCCGCTCGAACAGGTGGACGTCCTGCTCGTTCTTGAGGAGGGCGCCGTGCAGGGGCGGGATCAGCTTCTTGGGATCGCGCTCGCGCAGCATCTCGGGGCCGATGTCCTCGACCATCAGCAGCTTGAGCCAGTCGAGCAGCTCCGAGGTGGAGGGCTTCTTCTTCATCCCGGGCACGTCGCGGATCTCGTAGAACAGCTTCAGCGCTTCGGCGACCAGGCGCTGCTTGATGCCCGGAAAGTGCACCTCGACGATCGCCCGCATGGTGTCCTGGTCGGGGAAGCGAATGTAGTGGAAGAAGCAGCGGCGCAGGAAGGCGTCCGGCAGCTCCTTCTCGTTGTTCGAGGTGATGACGACGATCGGCCGGCGCCGCGCCCGCACGGTCTCGCCGGTCTCGTAGACGTAGAACTCCATCCGGTCGAGCTCCTGCAGGAGGTCGTTGGGGAACTCGATGTCGGCCTTGTCGATCTCGTCGATGAGCAGCACGGGGCGCTCGTCGGCGACGAACGCATCCCACAGCTTGCCGCGCTTGATGTAGTTGCGGATGTCCTTGACCCGCTCGTCGCCGAGCTGGCTGTCGCGCAGGCGCGAGACGGCGTCGTATTCGTAGAGGCCCTGCAGCGCCTTGGTGGTGGACTTGACGTGCCACTCGATCAGGGGGGCGCCGACCGCCTTGGCGATCTCGACGGCCAGCACGGTCTTGCCGGTGCCGGGCTCGCCCTTGACCAGCAGCGGTCGCTCGAGGGCGATGGCGGCGTTGACGGCGACCTTGAGGTCGTCGGTGGCGACATAGCCGCTGGTGCCTTCGAAGCGCATCTCTCGTCCTCGATGTCCGGGTTTCCCCGGACAGTAGGGCGGCGGCCGGGGTGGGGCAAGCCGGCGAGCCGGGGACCCGGTCCGGGCGGTCCGGAGTGGACCGGCGCGGCGTCCGGCCGCCGGCGGGTCGCACCGGTCGAAAAAAAAGTGCGTCGCCCCGAAAAATCCGCGCCTGGTTTCGCGGGAGCGCCCGTTTGACAGACATGCGGCCGGAGGGAGGCCTTCGCCCGCCCGCGGATGTGTGCTTCGGCAGAAGCGCGCAGACGCGTTTGGTGTTGGCCGGAAAAATATGCCGGCCGATGGCCGTTCTTGCCGGGACGAGGCTCTGTGCGGAGCGGCGTCGCCGGACCTAACTCATTGAAATCCATCACATCCACTTGCCGGCACGGGGCTTGCTGAAGCTCCGGCAGGGTGCGGTCGCGCAGGAGTCACGCGCGCCGCTCGGCCGAGTGGAGACGACCGATGGGTATCTTTGGTGCGCTGACTACGTCCGTCACGGGCATGCAGGCGCAGTCTTTCGCGCTTCAGAACATCTCCGGCAACATCGCCAACGCGCAGACGACCGCCTACAAGCGCACCGACACGAGCTTCACCGACCTGATCCAGGACAACCAGCCGTCCAAGCAGGTCGCCGGCAGCGTCATGGCGTCCTCGCGCGGCACCAACACGGTGCAGGGCGACATCCAGACCAGCTCGATCGGCACCTTCATGGCGATCAACGGCGACGGCTACTTCGTCGTCATGAAGCCGACCGGGATGACCGACAACAACCCGATCTTCTCGGGCGTCAACCAGTTCACCCGGCGCGGCGACTTCCAGCCGAACAAGGACGGCTACCTGGTCAACGGCGCAGGCTACTACCTGATGGGCATCCCGGTCGACTCCACCACCGGGAACCTGACCGGCAGCGTGCCCGAGCTGCTGAAGTTCAAGAACGACTTCCTGCCCGCCCAGGCGACCACCGAGATCCAGTACCGCGCCAACCTGGCCCGCTATCCGTTCACGCCGTCGCACGACAGCTCGACGGTCGGCTCCGAGCTGCTCGACCCGGTCGACTACTCGGCCAACCCGATCGCGGTCACGCCGCAGGCGGCCAAGATGACCGGCTCCGGCGCGACCCTCAGCCCCGACGCCAACGCCTCCCTGACCGGCACGGCGGTGCTGCCCGGCACCCTCGTCAACGCCGGCACCATCACGGTGAACGGCAACAACGTCGTCCTCACCGCCGGCATGACGCCGGCCAACGTCGTCAGCGCCATCAACACCGCCGCGAATCCGGCCGTCACCGCCACGCTCGACGCCTCGAACCACCTCGTCCTGCAGAGTGCCGACGCCGAGACGGCGATCACGCTCGGCGGCGCCAACGCCGCGCTGTTCACCGAGCTCGGCGTCTCGGTCGGCACCACCAACCCGACCAACCTGCTCACCCAGTCGGCGGTGTCGTCCGGCCAGACCTTGACCATCACGATCGGCTCGAACCCGACGCTCACGCTCACCTTCGGGCCGTCGCCCAACATCACGACGATGGCCGACCTGAACACCGCGCTCGCCACCCTGACGGGCGGCGTCGCCAGCGTGAACTCGCTCAACGGCAACATGACCATCACGGCATCGAGCTCGACCGACACGATCGAGGTCGGCGGCACCGCGAACCGGCTGATGTTCGGCCTGCAGACCTCCTCGGCGCTGCCGTCGAACCAGACCGTGATCGGAAACGACCTCACCACCTTCGTGTCGCAGACGGTCGGCGGCGGCGCCATCACGGTCTACGACGTGTCCGGCTCGTCGACCAACATCCAGCTGCGCTGGGCCAAGATCGATTCGACGACGCTCGGCAGCGGCCACACCGACACCTGGAACCTGTTCTACCAGGTCAATTCCAGCGCCACCGGGACCGACGTCGCCTGGAAGAACTTCGGCGCCAACTTCACCTTCGACGCAAACGGGCAGATGAGCCCGGTGATCTCCAACTGGACGCTGAGCGACGTCACGGTCGACGGGGCGAGCCTCGGCGACATCACGGTCAATTTCGGCTCCGGCGGCATCACCCAGTTCTCCGACGCGAACGGCAACGTGCAGGTCAACCTGCTGTCGCAGAACGGCTACGCCGCCGGATCGCTGCAGACCATCTCGGTCAACGACAGCGGCCGGGTGACCGGCTCCTATTCGAACGGCCGCACCATCGACCTCGCCGAGGTGACGCTCGCCAAGTTCTCGGGCGCGAACTTCCTCAAGCGGATCGACGGCGGCGCCTTCGAGGCGACCGACCAGTCCGGCGAGGCCGTCTACGGCGCGTCCGGCAAGATCGTCGGCGCCTCGCTGGAGGGCGCGAACACCGACATCGCCGACGAGTTCACCAAGCTGATCGTCACCCAACAGGCCTATTCGGCCAACACCCGGGTGATCACGACCAGCAACCAGATGATCCAGGATCTCCTGAACATGCTGCGCTGACGATAGCGCGGCGACGGCGGAGGGCACGCCATGAGTCTCACACAGGCGCTCGGGACGGCCGCGGCCGGCCTGAAGACCGCGCAGGGCGGGCTGTCGCTGGTGGCCGCCAACGTCGCCAACGCGCAGACGCCGGGCTACGTCCGCAAGACGACCGAGACGGCGACCATCGCGGCCGGCGGCGACCTGGTCAGCGTCCGGCTCGCCGCCGTCAACCGCATCGTCGACCAGTACGTCCAGCGGCAGCTCCGCACCGAGGCGTCGGGCGGCTCCTACGCGGAGCTGCGCTCGCTGTTCTACGACCGGCTGCAGAACATCTACGCCGATCCCAACTCGGCGACCTCGATCGAGTCGGTCTACAACGACTTCACCACGGCCCTGCAGGCGCTGACCACCAACCCGTCCGACTACTCGACGCGGGTCAACGTGCTCTCGACCGCCCAGGCGATGGCGCAGCAGCTCAACAACATGTCGGCCGACATCCAGGCGCTGCGCGAGAACGCCGAGCAGGGCCTGGCCGACTGCATCCGCAACGCCAACACCTGCCTGCAGGGGCTGGCCAAGGTCAACACCCAGCTCACCTCGTCCCATATCGAGGACGCGACGCGCGCCTCGCTGCTCGACCAGCGCGACTACTATCTCGACCAGCTCTCCGAGCTGATGGACATCCGCGTCACCGAGGACGCCTTCGACTCGGTCACCGTGTTCACGAGCTCGGGGATTCAGCTGGCCGGCGCCGAGGCGACCACGCTGTCGTTCGACGCCCAGGGCATGATGTCGCCGGGCGCGCAGTGGAGCGCCGATCCGGCCAAGCGCCAGGTCGGCACCATCGTGGTGACCAACTCGGCCGGCGGCACCATGGATCTCATCGAGACCAGGTCGTTCCGCTCGGGCGAGATCGCCGCCTATCTCGAGATGCGCGACAAGGTTCTGGTCGAGGCGCAGACGCAGCTCGACGAGCTCGCCGCGTCGATCTCGCGCGCGCTCTCCGACGTCACCACGGCCGGCACCCCGGTCACCTCCGGGGCACAGGCGGGCTTCGATCTCGACGTCTCCGGCCTGCTCGCCGGCAATTCGGTCAAGGTGAGCTGGACCGACACGCTGACCGGCAAGCTGCACAGCGCCACCCTGGTGCGGGTCGACGATCCGGGCGCGCTGCCGCTGTCCGACAGCCTCACGTCCGACCCGAACGACAAGGTGATCGGCATCGACTTCTCCGGTGGGCTCGCCGCCGCGGTGGCCCAGATGAACGCCGCCTTCACCGGGCAGGTGCAGTTCTCCAACCCGTCGGGCACGACGCTGCGGGTCCTCGACGACGGCGCCGCCAGCACGGCCGACCTCGTCTCCGCCTCGGTGACCAAGACGCAGACCTCGCTGACCGGCGGAACGGCCGAGCTGCCCTTCTTCATGGACGGCGCCCAGTACTACTCGGGCGCGGTCGCCGGCAGCTATCCGCAGTCGGTCGGCTTCGCCGGACGCATCACCATCAATCCGGCGCTGCTCGCCGACCCGAGCAGGCTCGTGGTCTACGACACCGGCACCACGTCGGCCGACCAGACGCGGCCGAACTTCCTCTACGACCGGCTGACCACGGCGACCCAGACCTTCGCGCCGCAGACCGGCATCGGCTCGCAGACCGCGCCCTTCTCGGGCTCGATCTCGTCCTTCCTGCGCCAGACCATGGCGCAGCAGGGCGAGAACGCCGCCGGCGCCGCCAAGCTCGCCGAGGGTCAGACGATGGTGGTCGACGCGCTCCAGCAGCGCCTCAACGAAGGCGCCGCCGTCAACATCGACGAGGAGATGACGACGCTCCTCACCCTGCAGACGGCCTACGGGGCGAACGCGCGGGTGTTCTCGGTCGTCAACGAGATGCTGAAGACCCTGCTCCAGATGATGTGAGTGAAGCCATGGCGATCACCGGTTTGGGAAGCCAGAGCCTGCTGCAGGTCGAGCGCCTGGTGGCGATGCGTCGCCAGCTCGACGACCTGCAGCGCCAGCTGGGGACGGAGAAGCGGTCCGACACCTATGCCGGCATCGGCCTCGACCGCGGCCTGACCATCGCGCTGCGCTCGAAGCTGTCGGTCGTGTCGGCCTTCGACGGGTCGATCGCCCAGCTGGACACCCGCCTCAAGCTCGCCCAGACGGCGCTGGCCGACATCGACGCCGCGGCCCGCACCGTCAAGACCTCGATCCCCAAGGCGAACTACGTGCTGTCCCAGAACGGCCGCACCCAGGACCAGGTGACGGCGCAGGGCCAGCTCGACCGCATGCTCGGTGCGCTCAACACCCAGTTCGGCGACCAGTACATCTTCTCCGGCCAGAGCCCGGATCTGGCCGCGGTCGAGACGACCGACCGCATCCTGAACGGCCTCGGCCCGCGCGCCGGGCTGATCCAGCTGATCACCGAGCGGAACCAGGCCGATCTCGGCGCCGGCGGCCTCGGCCGGCTGGTCATCCCGGCGACCACATCGACCATCGCGAGCCTGACCGGGACGACCGCGACGCTGCTGCCGGACGCGGCCGCGGCGGCGACCGGCACGGCCGATCTGAGCCTTCCCTACACGTCGGCCGGCGGCACGCTGGAGATCAACGGCGTCTCCGTCACGATCAATGCGGGCGATGACGGCGCCACGGTGCGCGACGCCATCAACACGGCGCTCACCACGGCCGCGGCGCCCGACGCGCCGGCCGTCACGGCGTCGCTCGACGGCTCGAACCACCTCGTGCTCACCGGGGCGGACGCCGACGCGACCATCGACATCGGGGCGGGCAGCTCGGCCGGTCTGCTCACCGAGCTCGGACTGTCGGTCGGCACCACGGCGCCGACCAACCTGCTGACCCAGGCGGGCGGCGTCACGGCCGGCCAGACCCTCACGGTGGCGATCGGGACGAGCTCGGTCGCGGTGACGTTCGGCACCGGGGCCGGCGAGGTCTCGACCATCGCCGAGCTGAACACGGCGCTTTCGGGGCTGACGGGCGGCACCGCCACCGTGAACCCGGCGAACGGCAACCTCACCGTCACGGCGGCGAGCAGCACCGGCGCCATCACGGTCGGCGGCACCGCCGCGGCGGCGACCTTCGGCCTCGCGGCGACCAGCGCCGCCCCCACCAATGTCGTGTCGATCGGCGAGGACGTCGCCGGCTCGGTGTTCGGCTTCAAGCTCTCGGCGATCGCCACCACGATCCAGGGCGCCACCGCGACCCAGCCGGCGGGCGCACCCCCGGTGATGTCGGTCGACCTCGGCGGCACCCTGCCGCGCGACGGCGACACGGTCACGTTCAGCTTCACGCTGCCCGACGGCACCAGCGAGAACCTCGTGCTCACCGCGGTGTCGACGCCGAAGAGCCTGGTCGGCACCGGCGGCTTCGCGGCGCCCGGCGCGATCCTGGGCGGCACACCCGGCGCCATCACGATCAACGCTCCGACCCTCAACGGCGGCGCGCCGGTGACGATCTCGGGCCTCGACGCCAGCGACAGCGCCTCGACGGCCGCCACCAAGATCATGGCGGCGCTCGGCTCGCTGCCGGGCGGCAATGCCGGCGTGACGGTCGCCAACGAAGGCGGCCAGCTGGTGTTCAAGTCGTCGGCCGGCGAGCAGGTGACGCTCGGCGGCGATTCCGCCACCCTCGACGCGCTCGGCTTCGCGGCCGGCAACCGCGTCGCCGACGTGGTCGACGCACCGACGGAGAAGAACCAGTTCGCCATCGGCATCACCGAGGCGGAGACGCTCGCCAATCTGCACGCGCTGGTGACCTCCTCGGTCGGCACGCTCGCCCGCACCAGCCTGATGGCGGCTTCCGCCGTGCAGGCGTCGAACGAGTTCTTCAACGCCGGCGACGTCAGCCCGCCGCAGCGCGTCGACGGGCCGCCCTTCGACACCGCGACGACGCTGAGGAACGGCACCACGGCCGACACGCTCACCTGGTACACGGGCGAGGCCGGCGCCGGCTCGGCCCGTGGCACCGCGGTCGCCCGCATCGATTCCGAGATCACGGTCGCCTACGGCATGCGGGCCAACGAGCAGGCGTTCCGCATCGCCCTCGCCAATGTCGGCGTGATGGCGGCGGTGAGCTTCTCGGCGAGTGACGCCGACGGGCAGGGGCGGTTCGCCGCCCTCATGGATCGGGTCCAGTCGAACCTCGGCAACCAGCAGGGCGTCCAGAAGGTGTCCGACATCACGGCCGATCTCGGCGGCTCGCAGAAGGCGATCCAGACCGCCAAGGACCGCCACACGCAGACGACCGCGACACTCACCGACATGCTGGTGAGCGTCGAGGGCGTGCCGATGGAGGAGTCGGCGGCCATGATCCTGGCGCTGCAGACGAGCCTGCAGGCCTCGCTGCAGACCACGGCGCTGCTCTCCAAGCTGAACCTGGTGAACTATCTCTGACCGGGCCGGACCGCGTCAGGTCCGGTCCACGCAGCGCGCGTCGACGGCGTCGATCCCGGTCAGGCCGAGCTGGGCGAGCGTTCCGCTCGCCTCGGCGACCAGGATCGCGATCGCCTCGGCCGCGCCGGCCGGCCCCGCCGCAGCGCCGTAGAGCACCGGGCGTCCGACGAAGGTGAAGCTCGCCCCGAGCGCCAGTGCCTTGATCACGTGCTCGCCGGAGCGGATGCCGCCGTCGACCGCCAGCGGGAAGTCGGGCCCGACCGCGGCCCGGATCGCCGGCAGCACGGCCAGGGTCGCCGGCGCGCCGTCGAGCTGCCGGCCGCCGTGGTTCGACACCCACACCGCGTCGACGCCGGCCTCGCGCGCCAGCACGGCGTCGTCCGGCGACAGGATGCCCTTCACCACCAGCCGGCCGCTCCAGCGCCGGCGGATCTGCGCGAGCAGCCGCCAGTCGAGCCGGCCCGAGCTCTGCTCCGCCATCAGGGCCGCCAGCGAGCGGGCGCCGGCGCCGGCCGGGGCGTACTTCTCCAGGTTGGCGAAGCGCGGCGCGCCGTGGCGCAGCGTCGCCAGCGACCAGGCGGGATGCAGGGCGAGATCGAGCGCCAGCCGCAGGCTCGGCCGGAACGGCAGGGTGAAGCCGTTGCGCAGGTCGCGCAGGCGGCGGCCCGGCGCCGGAATGTCGACCGTGACCACCAGCACCCCGTAGCCGGCCGCCGCGGCCCGGTCGATCAGGTCGTCGACGATCGCCTGCGACTTGCCGACATAGAGCTGGAACCAGGCGTGGTGCGGCGCGACGCCCGCGATCGCCTCGAGCGGCGTGGTCGCCGGGGTCGACAGCACATAGGGAATGTCGGCGGCGGCCGCCGCCGCCGCGAGGCGGCGCTCGGCCCCGGGCCAGACCAGGTTGCCGAGCCCGACCGGCGCGAGGCCGATCGGGGCGGCCCAGTCACGCCCCAGGAAGGCGGTCTTCAGGCTGCGCGCCTCGACGTCCACCAGCGCGCGCGGCCGGAACAGCACCCGGTCGAACGCCACGGCGTTGCGGGCGAGCCCGGCCTCGCTGCCGGCGCCGCCGTCGAGGAAATCGAACACGAAGCGCGGCAGGCGGCGCCGCGCGCGTCGGCGCAGGTCCGGGATCGACGGAGCGGGCAAGGGAAACTCCATGAATGGGCCGGCCAGCCGGCCGGCCCGTGATCACGCCGAACGCCGCCGCGCACAAGTGCGGAGGAGTCCGAGGCGCGACGCAGCGCCGGCTCGCGCCGGGATCGAGCCCGGCTCACGGCCGGATGCGGATCTCGACCAGGGCGTGCGTCCGGGTCGTGGTGACGTGGTCGATCGCGGCGGCGAGAACGGCGGCGAGCTCCGGTCCGGCCTCCACCCGCCAGGCCCGCGCCCGGCTCGCCTCGGCGACCCTGGTGAAGTCGGGCGAGGGGGCCAGCGAGACGAGCGGCATGGCGTTGCTGCGCGCCGCATGCCCGTCCGGATAGACGTCGAGCACCGACCTCCTGACCGCACCCCACTCCCCGTTGTTCAGCACCATCACCAGCACGGGCAGCGCAAGCGCTTCGGCGATCTGGTGGCAGGCGACGGGATTGCTGAACATGTAGGAGCCGTCCCCCATGGTGGCGACGATCAGCCGGTCGGGGCCGGCGAGCTGCATCCCGAGCGCCGCCGGGAACGACCAGCCGAGCCCGCCCGAATGGGGCTCCTGATGCCAGCTCCCGTGGCGGCGCAGCGTCAGCGGCTCGAGCGGCGCGCCCAGCTCGGACAGCACGGCGGCGTCGCGCCCCTCCAGGGCGCGCGACAGGCAGAGGCTCACCCAGGCCTTGGTCATCGGCGCCGCGCATCCCGCTTCGGCCTCGGCCTGCACGGCGCGCCGGATCGCGGCGGCCCGCTCCGCCACGGCCCGCTGCCGCACCTCGCACCGCTCCCGCGCGCCGGCCCGCAGCGGCCGCATCGCGGCCTCGAGCGCGACGAGCAGGTCGGCGGTCTCGCCGGCGAGCGCGAGGTCGCAGGGGAAGTCGCGCACCGGAAAACGTGCCCAGAGCGGGTCCGGCCCGGCCTGGATCACCCGGCAATGGGGCGGCAGGCGATGGATGTCCGGCGACCAGGGGGCGAGGCAGTCGATCGCGAGCACCACGTCGGCCGTGGCGAGCCACGGTGCTGGATCGGTGCCGACCGCCATCGGATGGTCGGTGGCGACGGCGAGCTGGATCGCCCAGTACTGGACGACCGGGATGCCCCAGTCCTGGGCGAGCCGCGCCAGCGCGTCGAAGCCCTCGGCCGACCCGGCGCCGCGCTGCGCGACGATCACGGGGCGCTCGGCGGCGGCGAGAAGACGGGCCGCCTCGGCGATCGCGGCGGCGGGCGGCGCGACCGTGACGGGCCGCATGACCGGCGGTGCGTCGAGACGATCGGCCGGGCAGGGCTCGCACAGCACCTCGCGGGGCAGGCTCAGATAGACCGGCCCCTTCGGGGTCGACTGGGCGATCGCATGGGCGCGGTCGACGATCTCGCCGGCCTGCTCGGGCACGCGCAGCTCGTAGTCCCACTTGACCGCCTCGCGCACCAATGCGGCCTGGTCGCGCATCTCCTGGCCCCAGCCGATCGGCACGGTGCGTGAGCCGAGCCGTCCCGCCTCGGTGACGGGCGTGCGGCCGGAGAACAGCAGCACCGGCACCCGCTCGGTCGCCGCGTTGATGGCCCCGATGGCGCAGTTGGCGAGGCCGACATTGGTGTGCGCCATCACGGCCTGCGGCCGGCCGGAGGCGAGGAAGTAGCCGTGCGCCATGCCCATGGCGGCGTGCTCGTGCGGGATCACGAGCGCCCGCGGCACCGCCGTGCCGGTCGCGGCCGCCTGCGCCAGCGCCTCGACGATGGGCGGGAAGTCGGTGCCGGAATTGGCGAAGACGTAGTCGACGCCGAGGGCCTTCAGTCGCGCCAGGAGGGCGCCGCCGGCCGTGATCGGGGGAGTCTCGGGAACGGATTTCATCGGAGGCTCGCAGGAACGGGGAACGGGCGGGTCACAGCAGGCTCGGCAGCCACAGCGCCAGCGCCGGGAATGCGACCAGGATGCCGAGACGGATCAGATCGGTGACGACGAACGGGGCGACGCCGCGGAAGATGTCGGCGAAGCTCAGCTCGTCGACGACGCTCTTGATGACGAAGACGTTCATGCCGACCGGTGGGCTCACCAGGCCGAGCTCGACCGTCATCACGACGATGATGCCGAACCAGACCGGATCGAAGCCGAGCGCCGTGACGACCGGAAAGATGATCGGCACGGTCAGGATGATCATCGCCATCGCGTCCATCAGGCAGCCGAGGACGAGGTACATCAGGAGGATCAGGGCGAGCACGCCGTAGGGCCCGATGCCGAGCCCGGTCATGAACGCCGTGACCTTCTGGGGCGTGCCGGTGAGGGTGAGGAAGTAGCCGAAGATCAGGGCGCCGATCAGCACCGTGAACACCGCCGCCGCCGTGCGGGTGGCGTGCAGGAGGGCGTCGAGGATCGCGTCGCGCGACAGCCTGCGGCGCAGCACGCCGATCAGGAAGGCGCCGCCGGCGCCGACGCCGCCCGCCTCGGTCGGCGTGAACAGCCCGCCGTAGAGCCCGCCGATGACGAACAGGAACAGCACCACCGGCGCCCACACCTCGCGCAGGGCGGCGAGGCGCTCGCGCAGGGGCAGTCGCGGTCCGGCCGGCAGCAGCTTCGGCTTCGCGGTGGCGATCAGCGCGATGGTCGCCATGTACATCAGCATGGCGAGCAGGCCCGGGACGATGCCGGCCATGAACAGGCGGGAGATGTCCTGCTCGGTGATGATGCCGTAGACGACCAGCACGGTCGACGGCGGGAACATGGCGCCGAGCGTGCCGCCGGCCGCGATGGTGCCGGCCGCGAAGGCCTTGGGATAGTCGAAGCGCCGCATCTCCGGATAGGCGACGGTCGAGAAGGTCGCGGCGGTGGCGACCGAGGAGCCGGAGATCGCCGCGAAGCCGCCGCAGGCCGCGATGGTGGCGAAGCCCAGCCCGCCGCGCAGATGCCCGATCGTCGCGTTGGCGGCGCGGAACAGCTCGCGACTCATCCCGGAATTGGTCACGAAGGCGCCCATCAGCAGGAACATCGGGATGACCCCGAAGGTGTAGTCCGTGACGGTGCGCATCGAGGTCTGGGCGATCAGCTTGAGCGCCGGGCCGAAGCCGGTGATCAGCCCGAACCCGACGACGCCGACGAGGCCCATGGCCATGCCGACCGGAACGCGCAGCAGCATCAGCACGAACAGCAGCACGAAGCCGCCGACGGCGACGAGATCCTGGGACATCGGGCTCACTCGACCGGCTCGAGCGAGCGTCCCTCGCGGACGCGCTCGGGATGGAACACCAGGCGGAAGGTGCGCACCGCGATGAGAATCACGGCGGCCGCGTCGCCCGCCCAGGCGAGCGCGAAGAACGGCCACACCGGGAGCTGCAGGTCGTAGGTGAGGATGTTCTGCGCCCTGGTCGCCACCACCTTGTCGAACAGCATGACGGTCTGCACGGTCACGACCAGCAGCAGCACCAGGGTCGCGAACACGTCGATGGCGCGCTTCAGGCGCGGCCCGACCAGATCCCAGACGAGATCGACCGTGATGTGGGCGCCCCGGTAGCTGGTCGCGGCGATGCCCCAGAAGATCAGGATGCCGAGGAACATGCGACCGAAGTCGTAGCCGTCCGGGATCGACACGGCGAACAGATACCGCAGCATCACCGAGACGAAGATGTCGAGCGCGACGAGGCCGACGAAGCCCGCCGCGATCCACTCGATCGCCGCGATGAAGCGGTCCATCGCGTTCTTGGGGCGCCCCCTCGGGCGTCGGGAGATTTCCATGGCGGGGCTCCGGGATGATGATCGGGCCGAGGCGGGATCGCCGGCGTCGGCGCCGCGCGCTCGGATCGGCGTCCACTGAAGCCGGCCGACACTCCGCTCGCTCCGCGGACGCGGGACTTCGGAGCCGCACGTCGTGCGGTCCCTGGGTCCCCGCGTCCGCGGGGACGCGCGGAAGCCGGGTCCGGTTCGTCGGAACCGAACGTCGCTCTAGAAGGCAGCCTGCTGGGCTTCGAGCTGTGCCTTCAGCTCGGCCGCGATCGCCGCCGGGTCGCCGCCGACCTTGCGGACGCTCTCGGCCCAGGTGTCGCGCAGGGGCTGCACGGCCGCCTTCCAGGCGGCGATCTGCGCCTCGTCGAGCTTGACCACCTCGCGGCCCGACGCCGCCTTCATCTTCTCGCGGCCGGCGTGCTCGTAGTCGGTCCACGGGCCGGAGAGCCTGGCCGCCCACTCGCTGGTGCAGTGCTGGTCGATGACCGCCTTCTGGGCCGGCGAGGCGTTGTCGTAGACGGCCTTGTTCATGGTCCAGGCATAGGCCGTCGTGTAGAGCGGAACGTCGAGGCTGTACTTCGTCACCTTGTCGATGCCGAACAGGAACATCGAGTTCCACGGGAACGTGATGGCGTCGGCGACGCCGCGCTCGAGCGCGTCGCGCGATTCCGGCGCCGACGCCTGGACGTTGGTGCCGCCCAGCGTGGTCACCAGCTCGCCCATGATCACCTGGGCGGGACGGACCTTCACGCCCTTGAGGTCGCCCGGCTGGGTGATCTTCTTCTTGGAGTGGAGCGTGCCGGGATCGTGCACGAAGGCGAGACAGAAGTGGGTGTCCGCCATCTCCTTGCCGGCGTACTTGCGGTACCAGGCGTCGACGGCGACGGAGCCGCCCTTGGCGTTGGTGACCGTGAAGGGAAGCTGCGCGGCGTTGATGATCGGAAAGCGGCCGGGCTGGTAGCCCGGGCTCACATAGCCGACGTCCGCGATGCCGTCGCGCACCATGTCGTAGTGATCGAACGCCTTGCCGAGCTGCTCGGCCGGGAAGACGACGCTCTTGATGGTGCCGCCGGAGGCCTTTTCCATCGAGGCGGCCCAGTCGCGGGCCGACTGGACGAGCGGATGGGCCGGCGGCACCCACAGCGAGATCTTCAGGAGGATCGGCTTCTCCTGCGCCGCGGCGGGCGCGGCCCACAGGGCGGGCGCGACCCACACGGCGAGCGCGGCGGCGAACGCCGGCACCGTGCGGCGGAGTGGACGTACGGGCATGCGGACGGGGGTGAGTTCCGTCATGGTCGTCTCCTCGTGGTCGTTTCCTCGGACATGTCTCGGCCTTCGGCCGCTTCTTGCGGTCCCGTTCCGGGATCCGGTGTCGTGTCGTCGCAGCCGCGCCGCAGCGGCGCGTTCAATCCTCCTCGAGTCCCTCGACGATGCGGCGCAGCACGGCGATCAGCGCCGCCTTCTGCCCGCCCACGATGGCGTCGAGCCGCGCATCGTGGGCCCGGGCGATGGTCTTGAGCTTCTTCAGCATGCCGTGGCCGGCCGGCGTCAGGCTGACGCCGTAGCTCCTGCCGTCGGTGGCGTTCGCCTTGCGGGCGATCAGGCCGCGGCCGTCGAGCGCCTTGAGCGTCGAGGTGAGGGTCGAGCGATCGCGGCCGACCAGCCGGCTGATCTCGGTCGGCGTCAGCCCGGGATTCTCGGCCACCACGGTGAGGAGCGTGTACCAGCCGGGCTTCAGGCCCGCGGCGCCGGCGCCCGCCGCGAAGGCGTTGAACGACGCCTCCTGGGCGATGCGCAGATGATAGCCGACGAGATCGGCGAGGGACGGAGGAATGCGCAGGCCGGCCCCGCCGTCCGCGCCGCCCGATCCGTTCGCGACCTTCTCGGTCGACGTGCCGCGCATGCGTCCCGGTCCTCGCAGCCGCCCCCGTCCGCGAGGCGGGGGGCACGGACCGGCCGCCCGATGCGGCCAGTCCGGTCGCGAGCCTAAGCCGGCCGGGTGGGCGGACGCAAGATACTTTGATGTCCAATCAAATGCCGGCCATCCGCCACCGCCCGGCCGCGGGCGGTGTGCGCCGCCCTCAGGCGCGGCCGAGCAGGCCTTCGGCGATGTCGCGGTTGATGCCGATCAGCGGGCCGACCGCTCGGGACGCGGATCGGCGGCGATCGAGTCGGTGTGGTGCGCCACGTAGAGTCCGAGGCTCGCGAGGCTCTGGCGCACCTCGCAGGGAAGCGTCGGCCGCGGATCGCCGGCCGCCTCCACCAAGTCGTTCCAGAGGCGCCTGTTGTAGGACAGCGCCTCGTCGACGGCGGCTCGGCTGCCGTCCCAGCGGGACTGCACGGCCTGGAGCCGCAGGGCCGCGTCGAGCAGGAGACGGGCCTGGACGTCACGCGGAACGGGCGCGGCCCGTTCCGGACTGTTCGCCGTTGCGATGCAGGGCATGGTCCACCAGCTCCCGCTCGTAGGCGATCAGCTTCTTGGCCTCCTTGAGGGCCTTGTACATCTCGCCTGCGAGGATGTGGTTGTTCACGCTCTCGATCAGCGGCCAAGTGCTCGGCGCCGCCTTGAGGATGTCGCTGACCAGCTTGAAATAGATCTCGTGGTAGGCGCGCGCGTCCTTGGACGTGTACATCAGCTGGATGGCGAGATAGATGCGCTTCGCCGGCGTGTCGGCCGTCTCGGCCGTCAGGATGTCCTTTTCCCGCAGGATCGGCGTCTCCCCCTCGATCAGCAGGCGGGCCCGCTGGTCCGAGTTGGTGATGACGCAGTCCCCGAGGATGATGCGTTCGCCGGGCTTCAGTTCGACCTTGAGGGCCATGGACGCTCTCCGCGTGAGTCTCACCAATCGTTAACCATCTGGTTTAACGAACGGTTAAGGCGCGAAACATGCCCTGTCGTCAGCGGCTTGTCCGATTCGGGCGACACCGGGGAGCGGTCTTCGCGACGCGTCGCCCGTGTCGTCGGGCTGCGATTCGACCGTGGCGCGTCGCGCGGCGGACGCCCGACGGTAGACGTCGCGCGGGCGGCTCGGGGGATATCGGACGGCTGTCGGGCGCGGAGGGAGTGAGGCAGAGCCGGCAGCCGCCGGCGGGCCGCGGCCGGCCGCGGCGGGCGGGTCGGCCCGCCGCGCACCCCGCGGGCTCCGCGGGGCGTCGGTCGTCGTCGGCGTTGCCGGCGAGCTCAGGGCTGGCCGAGCAGGCCGGCCGCGATCTCGCGGTTGATGTTGATGAGGGCGACGAGCGCCTCCGGCCGCGGATCACGCTGGATGTCGAGCGTGTGGTTCATCACGAACAGGCCGAGATTGGCGACGTTCTGCCGGACCGCCGCCGGGAGCTGATGGTCGGGGCTGGTCACCGAGGTCAGGAAGACGGTCCAGAGCTTGCGATTGTAGAGAAGCGCGTCGGCGAGATCGGAGCGGTCCTTCTCCCAGTCCTCGCGCAGGTGCTGCAGGCGGGCCGCCGCCTTGAGCAGCAGGCGGGCTTCGAGCTCGCGCGGATTGGCGATCTGCTGCGCAACCTGTCCATAGGCTTTCGCCGCGCTGTGCATCTGGGGAGACTCCTGGTGCCACGTTCGGCACGATGGCTCTCGTTTTAGCCCTGTGCCGTTAAGACATGCTTATTCAGACGGCCCACTTTGAAAAGGACGCACGCCTGGTTCGTGCGGCTCGCGCGTAGCCGCGTCGATCTCTTCTGGATCGTTGGGAGAGTTTCGGGCGGGCGGCCCGCGGGAGCGCTCCGTATCCGCGCCCCGCGGGAACCGTCGCCGGGGGGAGCGGCGGCGCCGCGGGGCCGTGGCCCCGGAGCCCGCCGCGCCGTCTTCGGCGTCAGCCGAACAGCCGCAGGACGGCCTGGTTCGCCTGGTTGGCGAGCGAGAGGGCCGTGGTGGAGAGCTGCTGGCGGGTCTGCAGGGCCAGCATGTTGGCGCCCTCCTCGTTGGTGTCGGCGAGGACAAGGTTGTCGGCGCCGATCTGCAGCGTGTTCACCATCTGCTTGGTGAAGTCCTGGCGGACCTGCACGGTCGAGAGGTTCGAGCCGAACTTCGAGGCCTGGGTGCGCAGCGTGGTCAGAGCCGTGTTGATCGACTCGATCACCTGGTCGACGATGGTGTTGTCCTGGAAGGACGCGCCGTTCTGCTTGTTGAGGCCGAGGTTCGACGACGAGTAGGTGACGCCCGTGATGGTCAGCGAGCTGGTGCCGCGCTCGTTGAACGTGATCTTGAGGTCGTCGCCGTTGAGAAGGTTGATGCCGTTGTAGGAGGCGTCCTTCGACAGGCCGTCGATCTGGTTGAGGACGTCGTTGTAGTCCTTCTGCAGGCTTTCGCGGGTCGAGTTCGCCGTGCCCTCGTGCTTGACGCCCTTGAGCGTCTGGGCGCTGGTGCCGAGCGCCGTGAGCGTGTTGGTCGAGCCGCCGATGGTCAGCGTGGTCTGGCTGGTGCCCTCGGCGAGGCTGAGCGTGTAGGCGGTGCCGACCACGCTCGAGGTCACGCCGGACAGGTTGGCGAGCGCCGCCGTGAACTCGGCCAGCGTCGACACCTGGGTGGTGCTCTTGCCGAACGTGATGGTCTGGGCGAAGCCGCCGTTCGCCGACACCGTGAACACGTCGCCCTCGGCGCCGCCGGCCGCGATCAGGCGGTCCATCAGGCTGGTCGAGGCGTAGCTGCCGGCCGTCATGCTGAGGGCCGTGGTGGCGAGGCCGGCCGCGATCGAGAAGTCGACGTCGGCGGACTTGGCGACGATCTTCAGCTTTCCGGCCTCGTTCGAGATGTCGAGATTGGCCCCGAGCATCGCGTTGGCCTTGAGCTTGGTGACGACGGCGTCGAGGTCGTCGGTGCCGGCGAGGCCCACCGTCTGGGTCTGCGGGCCGGTGCCGTCGTTCGGGTCGACCGTGATGGCGATGTTGGTGCCGTTGGCGAGGTCGGTGTCGATCTCGCCCAGCGTCAGGTCGCTGTTGAAGGTCTTGCTGAGCAGCGCGCCCATGCCGCCGCGGGCGCCGGAGCCGAAGTTGTAGTCGGCCTCGGCGGCGCTGAGGCCGAGCGCGTCGGCGACGCCCACGTCGGAGAGCGTGAAGCCGATCGAGTTGCCGGTCGCCGCGGAGAGGCCGAGCGAGAAGGTGGTGCCGGAGATCGAGGCGGTCGCCGCGCCGCGATTCGAGTTGATCCACGAATTCAGCTCGGCGAGCGTCGACACCATGCCGCCGCCGTGGCCGAACGTGACGGTCTTGTCGGCCTGGCCGGAGACCTTGAGGATCATGTTCGAGGTGCCGAGCGTACCGCCGCTGTCGATGACGTTGTCGAGCAGGCTCTGCGAGTTGTGGGTCGTGGCGGTCAGGCCGACGGCGGTCAGGGTGGCGGCCGTGGAGCCGGAGCCGGCGGCGCTGATCGAGAAGTCGACGTCGGCCGAGGCCGCGGTCAGAACCATGTGGCCGGAGCCGTCGTTGGTGATGGTGATGTAGTTGTCGAGCGTGTCGCCGACGGTGCCGGACGTGGTGGCGTCGAACACCGCCTGGGTGGTGGCGAAGTCGGCCTCGGTGCCGGCCAGGGTGACGTCGAAGGTCTTGGCGACGCCCGCCACCGTGACGCGGATCTGAACCGTGCCGGCCGCGCCGGCGCCGCCCGGACCGGCGGTCAGGTCGACCGTGCCGGTCTTGGTGCCGATCGTCTCGGCCAGGTTGGTGAAGGAGAGGTTGACGGCCTTCGGCTGCAGGTCGTTGGCGCCGCCGGCGATCGCCGAGCCGATGATCTCGGTCGGCAGCGAGCCGGTGATGCTCAGCGCGTCGTAGGTGGCCGAGGGCGCCGTCGCCGAGCGGGCCTGCTGGGCGATCGACTTGGCCGACTGCACCAGCTTGGTCAGCGAGGTGATGCCGTTGTTCGCGGCCTCGATGGTCTTGATCCCCTGCGCGATCGAATCGAGGAGGGAATTGAGGTCGCCGGCCCGGTCGCCCAGAGACTGGGAGGTGAAGAAGTTCGACGGGTTGTCGAGCGCGGAATTGACCTTCTTGCCGGTGGCGAGACGGTTCTGGGTGGTCGCCATCAGGTCCGCGGTCGCCTGCAGCGAGAGCAGGTTCTGGCGGACGCCGGCGGACAGGGTGATGTTGGACGACATGGGAGCCTCTCCGTCGAAATCTCGGGCCGGCGCCGAGGGCTCGCGGTTCCGATTCGCGGTAGCCTCTTGCCGAACGTGGAGAGCGTAGGGTCGAGATCGTTAACGGCTCGATAACGACGTTCAAAAATCAGCGCCTGAATTCCGGATTCTTTACGTATAAGCAATTTTTGCCGGGTCGGTCCCCTCCGGGCGCCGCATCCACCCGTTTCGGGCGGTCCTTCGGCGCGCCTGCGATCAGGCCGGGAGGAATTCGGCGGCCGCGCGGCCGCGATCGTTAACGTATCGTAAACATCCTCGGCGTGTCGAGCGTGCGGACGTCGGACAGGGCGCGGGCGTCGGACAAAAAGAAAACGGCGGGGCCGAAGCCCCGCCGTCGATGTCGACCCGAAGGTCCCGAGCGAAGGTCCTGTGCGGCAGGACCCGGAGATCAGAACAGCCGCAGGACGGCCTGGTTCGCCTGGTTGGCGAGCGAGAGGGCCGTGGTGGACAGCTGCTGCCGGGTCTGCAGGGCCAGCATGTTGGCGCCTTCCTCGTTGCTGTCGGCCAGCACGAGGTTGTCGGCACCGGTCTGCAGGGTGTTGACCATGCTCTTGGTGAAGTCCTGACGGGTCTGCACGGTCGTCAGGTTGGAGCCGAACTTGGAGGCCTGGGTCCGCAGAGACGTCAGGGCGTCGTTGATCGCCGAGATGGTCTCGTCGATCTTCGTGTTGTCCTGGAACGTGGTGCCGTTCTGCTTGTTCAGGCCGAGGTTCGACGCATTGTAGGTGACGCCCTTGATGGTCAGCGACGAGGAGTTGTCCTCGTTGAAGGCCACCTTGAGATCGTCGCCGTTGAGGAGGTTGATGCCGTTGTAGGAGGCATCCTTCGACAGGGCGTCGATCTGCGCGAGGACGTCGTTGTAGTCCTTCTGCAGGCTCTCGCGGGTGGCGTTCGGGTCACCCTCGTGCTTCACGCCCGACTTGGTCTGGGCGCTGGTGCCGATCGCCGTGAGCGTGTTGGTCGCGCCCGCGATGGTCAGCGAGGTCTGGCTGGTGCCTTCCGCCACGCCGATCGAGAACGCCGAGCCGGTCACGCTCGCCGTGACGCCGGACAGGTTCGCGATCGCCGAAGTGAACTCGGCGATGGTCGAGACCTGGCCCGTGCCCTTGCCGAACGTGATCGTCTGGGCCGCGCCGCCGTTGGCCGCCACCGTCATGGTGTCGCCTTCGGTGCCGCCGCCGGCGATGACCTGGTCGAGGAGGCTGGTCGAGTTGTAGGAGCCGGCCGTCATGTTGAGGGCCGTGGTGGCGGTGCCGGCGGCGATCGAGAAGTCGACGTCGGCAGTCTTGGCGACCAGCTTCAGCTTGCCGGCCTGGTTGGTGATGTCGAGGTTGGCGTTCAGGGTGGCGTTGCCCTTCAGCTTCGTCACCACGTCGTCGAGGCTGTCGTCGCCCGACAGGCCGACCGTCTGGGTCTGCGCTCCGTTGCCGTCGTTGGCGTTGACGGTGATGGAGATGCTGGTCCCGTTGGCGAGGTCGGTCTCGATTTCGCCGAGCGTCAGGTCGCTGTTGAACGACTTCGAGAGCGCCGAGCCCATGCCGCCACGGGCGCCGGTGCCGAAGTTGTAGTCGGCGGTCGCCGCGCTGAGGCCGAGCGCCGTGGTGACGCCGACATCGGTCGCGTTGAAGCCGATCGCATTGCCGGATCCGGCCGCCAGGCTCAACGAGAACGTGGTGCCGGAGATCGAGCCGGTCGCCGCACCGCGGTTCGAGTTGATCCAGGTGTTCAGCTCGGAGATGGTCGAGACCTGACCACCGCTGTTGCCGAACGTGACGGTCTTGTCGGTCTGGCCGGTGACGCTCAGCACCAGGCTGGACGTGCCCGCCGTTCCACCGTTGGCGGTGATCTGGTCGAGCAGGCTGGTCGAATTGTGCGTCGTGGCGGTGAGGCCGACGGCGGTCAGGGTGGCGGCCGTGGAGCCGGAGCCGGCGGCGCTGATCGAGAAGTCGACGTCGGCCGAGGCCGCCGTCAGCACCATGTGACCCGAGCCGTCGTCGGTGATGGTGATGTAGTTGTCGAGCGTGTCGCCGACGGTGCCGGACGTGGTGGCGTCGAACACCGCCTGGGTGGCGGCGAAGTCGGCCTCGGTGCCGGCCAGCGTGACGTCGAAGGTCTTGTCGACGCCCGACGCCGTGACGCGGATCTGCACCGTGCCGGCGGCACCGGCGCCGCCCGGACCGGAGGTCAGGTCGACCGTGCCGGTCTTGGTGCCGATGGTCTCGGCCAGGTTGGTGAACGAGAGGTTGACGGCCTTCGCCGACAGGTCGTTGGCGCCGCCCGCGATGGTCGAGGAGATGGTCTCGGAGGGGAGCGTGCCGGTGACGTTGAGCGCATCGTAGGTGGCGGCCGGAGCCGTCGCCGAGCGGGCCTGCTGGGCGATCGACTTCGCGGACTGCACGAGCTTGGTCAGCGAGGTGATGCCGTTGTTGGCCGCGTCGAGCGTCTTCACCGCCTGGCCGATCGAGTCGAGGAGCGAGTTGAGGTCGCCCGCCCGGTCGCTGAGCGACTGCGAGGTGAAGAAGTTCGACGGATTGTCGAGAGCCGAGTTGACCTTCTTGCCGGTGGCGAGACGATTCTGCGTCGTCGCCATCATGTCCGCGGTCGCCTGGAGGGAGAGGAGATTCTGGCGGACGCCGGCCGAGAGGGTGATACCGGAAGACATGGAGTTCAACCTTTCTGGTTGTGTGCCGTACTGGCAGTGGTGCTTCGACCTTCATGGTCGCCGGCCGTGATCGCACGGCGGAGCGTAAGCAAGCGTAAAGACGGCCGGTTAATTCCGGGATAACATCGGGCCTCCGGTCGGAAACCGAACACATTGGTTTCGATTAGGTTTTCGTTAATCACACCGGTCCGGCGCAGCCCCGGCGCGGGTGGCGTTTCCGGGGCGTCGCGGGCGCTGCCGGGGCACTCCGGCGAGGCCGTCGGCGAGGCGCGGGCAGGGGCGACGCCGGGCGGACGACGCAGCACGGGCGCGACGGGACGGCGGGCGAGGGAAGCGGGGCGGGACGTGTCGGGTCGGCGTGGCGGCCTGACCCGTGCGCATGCGCGGACCGCCGCGGAGCCGCAGGGCGGAGCGCCTCAGATCTGCAGGTCGGCCTGCGTCAGCACGTCGGCCGGGCTCTTTCCCTCCTCGAGCGCCTTGTTGTAGGCGCGCATGCGCAGGAGGGCCTCGTCCGGAACCTGCCGCAGCACCTGGCGGGATCGCGAGTCGATCACCCGGAAGATCACCTCGCGGGTCTCCGGATTGAGGATGACGACCCGGGTGGTCTGCTCGATGGCCTGGCGCGTCTGCGCCTGCAACGGCTGCTCCTGGGCCGGCGGGTTTCCGTGCTGCGCGAGGTCGGGATCGTTCGAGGTCGAGACGTTGGTGCCGAGCGCCGCGACGGTCTGGTGGTTCGGCAGCACGGTCTGGACCGCCGGCACCTCGATGGCCGCAGGCCGAGCATAGTCGCCCATCGGGACGACGCTCGGCGGCCTTATGGTGAGGCTCGTGTCCATGTCACGTCCTGACGGCCTGCGGCCAGTCCTTCGTTCGGCCGCACGTTTCCACCTTCCAATCCCGAATTCTTAAATGTCACGCATTAAGACCTTGTTAGAAAAGATGGTTATCGAGAAATACTTTTGTACGGACAATTTTAACGATTTCCGGTGCAGCCGGGCCGCGGCGCGAATCCCCGCCCGCCAGCGGCCGGGGCGTGCGGTCGGGAATCAGGGGCGCGGCAGGGCCGGGCCGACGGCGGCCTGCGTCGGAAGATCGGCCGCGGCGATGACCCGGAACCGCGCCTGCGGTTCCGGCTGCTTCAGCAGCGCGATGCGGTCGATCGCGAGCGGTCCGGGGCCGAGATGCCGCGCGACGAGACCGGCGAGATGGTCGGCGAGACCGTCGCGGCGATCCGCCGGCAGCGGCCCGGTCAGGGTCATGTGAAAGCGGAACGACTCGAAGACCCAGGGATAGCCCCAGCTCTCGAAGTTCTCGCGCAGCCGCTCCGTGGTGAGCGCGCCCTGCCGGCGGCGGCGGTCCTCCGCGGTGAGCGGGGCACGGAAGCGATCGAGGCGGGTGACGCAGTCGGCGGCGAGACGATCGAGGGCCGGCACCCGCTCGGCCGGAACGACCGCCACGAAGCTGCCGATGGTGCGGACCACCGGCCTGATCCGCGGAATGTCTGGCTGCGCGTGGGCGAGGCGGCGGACGGCCTCGCGCAGTGCCGTCTCGTCACCGCCCTGGGCGAGCCGGAACGGCGCCTTGAGGGTGGCGTGGAAACCGTAGCGGCGCGGCTCCTCGGTCAGCGCCGGCCAGTCCTCCGGCAGGCCGGCGCCGGTCGGCGGCGGCGGCTCGGTTCCGTCGTAGCAGTCGTAGCCGAGGAGGGCGCTGCCGAGCCGATGGAGCGGGTGGGTCGGCGCGGGCACGAAATAGATCGCGTAGCGCGGTGCGGTCACGGCGGCACTCCTCGAACGGACCGGCGGCGCGCACCCATCGCATGAATCGCGGACGGCCGGGTGACGGTCCGGCCGATCCTTACCAGCGTTCCGCCCGAGCCGGAACGACGGGCCGGCTCGTGCTCCCGGCCGGCCCGTCGTATTGCTGTCACGCTGGCATCGTCCACACGGGAGACACGCTGTCGCCCCTCCGGCCTCCGCCCCTCAGACATCCCGAGCCTCGCATGACCGAACCCGCCGATCTCCTGCTCGTCAATGCCCGCCTGGTGCTCGCCGACCGGGTGATCGAGCGCGGCTGGGTCGCCGCGGTCGCGGGACGGATCGTCGAGATCGGCGAGGGGACGGCCCCGGAGCCCGGCGAGGACTGCGGCGGCGACCTGGTGATGCCGGGCCTGATCGAGCTGCACACCGATCACATCGAGGCGCATTACATGCCGCGGCCCTCGGTGACCTGGCCGGCGGCGGCGGCGGTCGTCGCCTATGACGGCCAGATCGCCACCAGCGGCATCACCACGGTGCTCGACTCGCTGCGGGTGTGGCGGGAGGAGGGTGCCGACGAGGTCGCCGGCGAGGCGGCGACGCTGGCCCAGGCGATCGACGCGGCGCGCGGCGCGGGGCTGCTCCGCGTCGAGCATTTCCTCCATCTGCGCTGCGAGGTGCCGATGCCGCATGCCGTCAGGGAGACCGAGGAGCTGATCCACCGGCCCGACGTGCGGCTCCTCTCGCTGATGGACCACACGCCGGGGCAGCGCCAGTTCCGCGACGAGGCGAAGCTGCGGGCCTATTACCGCGGCAAGAAGGCCGGGATCTCCGACGCCGAGCTCGATGCGCTGTTCGCCAGGCGCGTCGAATTCCAGGCCGCTCACGCGCAGGCGAACTACGCGGCCCTGGTCGCGCTGGCACAGGCCCGCGGGGTGCCGCTCGCGAGCCACGACGACACCACGCTCGCCCATGTCGAGGACGCGGTGCGCGACCGCATCGCCGTCGCCGAGTTCCCCACCACGCCGGACGCCGCCGTGGCGTTGCACGGCGCCGGCGTGCGGGTGCTGATGGGGGCGCCCAACCTGGTGCGTGGCGGCTCCCACACGGGCAACGTCGCCACCGTGGACCTCGCCCGCGCCGGCGTGCTCGACATCCTGTCGTCCGACTACGTGCCGTCGAGCCTTCTGTTCGCGGTGCTGCGGCTGCCCGAGATCGTTCCGGCGGTCGACCTGCCCGCCGCCGTCCGCACCGCGACCAAGGCGCCGGCCGAGGCGGTCGGCCTTTCCGACCGCGGCGAGATCGCGGTCGGCAAGCGCGCCGACCTGATCCGGGTGCGCTGGGTCGACGGCCTCTGCGCGGTCCGCCGGGTGTTCTGCGCCGGCCGGCGGGTGGCGTGAGCGCCGCTGCCGCCCGTCGTCCGCGGCGGGACCGCCGCGGATCGTCGGCTTTCGACGATATCCCTTAGAGCGGCCTTAACATTTAACATGGACCCTGCCGGGGCGAGGATCTCATGGCAGTGGCAGCGGTTCTGTTGGTCGGGCTCGTCGGCGCGGTGCTCGGCATGCGCCATGTCGTTCTCAGCGTCGTTCCGACCTTCCTGGTGATGGCGGTGGTGCTGGCGGCGGTCGCCGTGGCCACCGGAATGACGCCCGGCCGCGCCCTGGGGCTCGCGATGCTCCTCGGCTTCGTGCTCCAGGCCGGCTATCTGGCCGGCGTCGCCGTGCGCCATCTCCTCGTCTGCGCCCGCGCCCGGGCGCTCGCGGCGCCCGGGTCTGCGCCGCTGGAGACCTCCGAGAAGTCCCGCGTGTTCTGATGTCGGTCGTTCGGCCTCGCCGGCGCCGGTGTCGGTGCCCGTGAGAGTCCTCGTGCGGCATCGCGCGACGGCACGGCCGGACGGAGCCGGGACCTCGGTCGCGGCGTGTGGCCGTCAGCTCGACGGACGCGCGACCGTCGACCAGAACAGCGGGTTCCGGGGCGACTGCGCCCTCAGCCACCGATAGCGCGGCGTGGCGAGCGGGCGGATGGTGGCGGCGAGATTGTCTGCGACCAGGTCGCCGTCGGTGGTGCGGATCACCAGCACCAGGTGATGCTCGCCGGACGGGACGACGACCTCGGCCAGCAGCAGGTTGCGGGCCGGCCATCCCCGCTTCATCAGCTCGTGCCGCTTGGTCACGGCGTAGTCGTTGCAGTCTCCGGCACGCGGCGCGACCAGCCAGCGCTCGTACGCCACGCCGAGCGTGTTCGGCTCGGCCCGGATCGCCCGGTTCACCTCGATGTTGACGCTGACGAGATCGGCCCAGCGCTCGCTCGTGAGCCGGGTCGGGCCGCCCCGGAATACCATCCGGCGCACCTTGCACTGGTCGGGGTATTGCAGGCAGAAGCGGGTGTGCGCCATCGGCGCGGCCGCCGGCTCGTCGAGCTGCAGCCGGGCCGTCTGCTGCTTGAGGACGCGCGGCAGGCCGTAGAAGGCCGCTTCGGCCCCGAAGCTCCAGCAGCTCGCGAGCAAGGCCGCCGTGATCGCGACCGAACGGACACCTCGTGCCATCACCACCGCTCCATCTGGTCCGGGCGGCTGTCATCGATACACGCGGGCGATTTCGGTCGGGTTCGAGGAGAACGCGCAATTCGAGCCGTATGCGACTCGTCTTTTCGTCGAATCGGTGCGTTTCGCTTAAGCCTTCGGCAACGGCCCGGCCCTCGCGGGGCGCCTCGGGCCGGCACCACGGGAAAGTCCGGAGGCGCCGCCGCGCCGCGGCTCCGCGGTGGATGTGGCCCGACCGATCTGTTATCCGGTGACCGCGAGAACCGGCGCGGCGTGGGGCGCCGATCCGATCGGACATGGATCTGGTGTGGACGTTGGAATCATCGAGGCCGGGACCGCCGTCGCTCCCCGCGGGAGTCCGCGTCTACGCGGTCGGCGACATCCACGGGCGTGACGATCTGCTGCGCGGCGTCTTCGCCCGGATCGACGCGGACCTCGAAGCCCATCCGGTGACGCACGCGATCGAGGTCTATCTCGGCGACTACGTCGACCGCGGCGGAGGATCGCGCGAGGTGATCGAGGCGCTGATCGGCCGCAGCCGCGATCGCGACACTGTCTTCCTGAAGGGCAACCACGAGACCTACGTGACGGGCTTCCTGTCGGACCCGACGGTGCTGCGGACGTGGCGCCAGTTCGGCGGGCTCGAGACATTGATGTCGTACGGGGTGCGGCCGTCGCTGGCTCCCGCCGAGGCGGACCCGATCCAATTGTCGCGCGCCCTGTCTCGCGCGCTGCCCGATCGTCATCACGCCTTCTTCGCGACGCTGATGCCGTTCTTCAGTCTCGGCGACTATTTCTTCGTCCACGCCGGCGTTCGTCCGGGCGTGCCGCTCGAGCGGCAGGCCGAGACGGATCTGCTCTGGATCAGGCAGGACTTCCTGCTCTCGGAGGACTGGCACGGTAAGATGATCGTCCACGGGCACACGCCGGTCCGAGAGCCCGAGTTTCTCGCCAACCGGATCAACATCGACACCGGCGCCTATGCGACCGGACGGCTCACCTGCCTGATCGTCGAGCACGACCGGATGATGCTTCTCTAGAAGCCGTCCGGAACGCGAACGATGCGAATGATAATGATGCGAATGATAATCGGATCTTGTGATCCGACCGGACGGGTCGACCGGTGGCCCGCGGATCTCTCGCGCGCCGCTCCGCCGGAGCGGCGACGTCGCGGAACCTGTCTGGCCGCACCTCGCCGACTCCGCGTCGCCGCGCCTCGGCGGGGCGATCTGATGTCTATTGCGGCAGCCTGGCCGGTCCGTGGGCGGGGGAGCGGCGGTCGTGGCGAGGCGTGCGACACCTCGCTTCCACCGTGATCGTCGCCGCGCGTGGCCGAGAGGCGACCGATCGCCCGAGGGAATGGGATGTCGTCGCGGCCGCGCGCCTCACAGGCTCGTCAGTTCCTTGCGCAGACGCTCGATGTCGCGCGTGGTTTGTTTCACGATCTTCATGAGCGCGGCGTTTTCCTTTTCGAGCGCCACGATCGCGTGCGTATCGCTCCGCATTCGCGCGCTCGCGAGACAGTGGATGGTCGCTGCGGGTCGACGCGGCGGGCGCATCGATCTCGAAGTCTTCACGGATAGCAAACTTGTCCCCATCACCGGTCGGAGGTCTACTCACAAGTTTATCGTGTAGCAAATTCCCGGCCAAAAGAATGTGACACACCTCACAGCGGACGATGTTTAGATCCGGTGCACATCCTTCACGTATTGCGCAGCGATGCGAAGCTGTTCCGGACGAAGAACGCGCAACGTCCGTCCCGACACGCTGACGATCCCGTCTTCGGCCCAGGTCTTGAGCTGGCGGTTCACGGTCTCGCGCGAGACGCCGGCGAACGCTGCAATCAGACGTTGATTGGCGTCGATCGGCAGCACCGCGCCGGGCTCGGGCGCCACGCCGCCGTCTTCGAGCCGGGCGAGGATCCATCTCGCGAGGCGCGCCTTCAGGCTCTGGGACGCCAGGCCTTCGGCGAGACTGGTCGCGTGCCACACCATCTCGACGACGCGGTCGTACGCCTCCTGGGTGGCGGCGGCGTTCTCGAAAACGAGGCGATGGAACAGCATCCGTTCCACCATCAGCGCCTCGCACGACGTGATCGTGGTGACGTCGCAATGCGCGACGTTGCTCGACGCGAGACACGTCAGCCCGATGATGTCGCCGCGGCGGCAGAGGTTGTAGGCCGTCTCGCGACCGTCCGGAGACGTCGCGTGGAGCAGGACTTGACCGTCGAGCACGTAGAGCAGCCGCTCGACCGCGATGCCGCGGTTCATCAGCGGTTCGTCCGGCGGAAACGTCATTCGTCTTCCGTGCGACGTGAAGATTTCGCGGAGAACGCTGTTCTGCATCCAGGGAGAACCGGATCCGGGCGGGCTCGTCGATCTTATCGTATTCAATGCGATCATGATAAGGTCACACGAAGGCATCCCGGACATGCCGGCGGCATGCACCGCGGCGGCCGTCGTTCCGATCTCACATATCCGCACATCGCGAGCCGCCGATCTGACATCTCGCCGCGGCGGAAGCATGGCGGCGGGTCGCGACACGACCTCGTCGGCGATCACCGCTCGGTCGGACGACCGGCGGACATCCGCCGTATTCTCACGACGTGCGGGGAGTGGCGCGTAGGCTCCGTCGTGGCGCTCCCGTACGCCCCATCGGCGGGCGGGCAGTCCGGCCACGCGGCCGGTCAGACTGGACACAGCCGTGCGACGTTCCCGTGCCGTACGGCCGGATGCGCGACGGTCCCGGGACCGCCGCATGCGGGACGGCAAGGACGGGAACGACCCGATCGGATGATATCGTTTCGAACGGACGGTAACATGAGATGTGATCCGCGACGGCCGGGCCGTCCGGACATCACATCGCGCGGGTGGCGTGTCCGCCGGACCGAATCCGGGGCGTCCTCGCCGCGGGCCCGTCGGCGATGCGCGATCCGGACGCGCCGGAGCCGCCGGCGGGTCGTTGCCGGATCGCACCCGCGTGTGGGGCCGCCCGCAGCTCCGGCGTGATCAGGATGCGTCGTGAGGCTCGGACCAGCTCCGAGCGGGCGGCCGACACCGCCGTTCCGCCGACGGTCGCGACCGACCGTAGGTGAGCCGGGCGAGCCGGGGTGACGGTGAGTTCCGGTCGCCGCCTGCGAGAGAGCGGTACGGTAGGCTCAACCGCGACGGGAGCGTCGCGGGCTCGATTCGCTGCGCTCCCTGAGCTCCTCCTCCAGCCCGATCTTCTCGAGCAGCAGGTCGGTGACCAGCCGGCGCAGCCGGCTGTTCTCGGTCTCAAGCTCGTGCAGCCGCGTGGCACCGTCCAGGAAAGGAGAGTCGGCGACCGGGGAGGTGGCCGGGGGTGCGGCGGCGCGGCGTGGCTCGGAATGGTCCTGTGACTTGGCGGACGGTGGGGCGCGAAGCTTCCGCCACCGATGATACGTCATGACGCTGATGCCGAGTGCCTTGGAGATCGCCTGCTGGTTCTTTCCCTTCGCGGCGAGTTCGTCCGCCTGGGCCAGCTTGTCCGCGATCTCTTCGGAGCCGTGACGCCTTCCGACCATCTCAGTCGTTCCTGGCAACTGGTTATTTTCTGCTTATGTGGCTTGTTTACACTGGAATCCCAGAACAAACAAACGCGATTTCACGCGGCGGCCATGCGACCAAATCCCGACAGCAGCACACGTTTTCCCGTTAGACGCTTTAAACGTCCTGTCGGATTTCGACTTGATCTGAATCAATCGCCAGTGGTGCGAAGTAGTATTACGCGAATGCGTTCACAAATCGCGGGATACGATGTCGCATGATATGGTGACAATGCGGGGCGGGATCAATGTCCGTTCGGTTCGCGCAAGAGTTCGTAGACCGTCTTCAAGACGATCCGGCAGTCCAGTGCGATCGTCCAATTGTTGATATACCAGAGATCGAGCAGTACCCGCTTCTCCATGAGGTGGAGCTGCGCGGTTTCACCACGGTATCCGTGGATCTGGGCCCATCCGGTCATGCCGGGCTTCACATGATGCCGGAACGCGTAGTTGGCGATGATCTTGCCGTATTCGTCGTCGTGGACGACCGCGTGCGGGCGCGGCCCGACCACCGACATCTCGCCGCGCAGGACGTTGAGGAACTGCGGCAGCTCGTCGATGCTGGTACGGCGCAGGATGCGGCCGAGCCTGGTGATCCGCGGGTCGACTCGCCGGGCCTGGACCACCGAGGCGCCGTCCTCCAGCACCGTCATGGTGCGGAACTTGAACACGACGAACTCGCGGCCGTTGAAGCCCTTGCGGCGCTGACGGAAGATCACCGGACCGGGTGAATCGAGGCGGACCGCGATCGCCACCACGGCCATCAGCGGGGCCAGCACGGCCAGCGACACCGTGGCGATCGCGATGTCCATCAGCCGCTTGGTGCCGCGCTCCACGGCGGTGAGGGGGGCGCGCTGGATTTCCACCGTGAACGACTGCCGCGCCACCGCGGACTGGAGCTTGAGCACGGCCGAGACGGCGCGGTCCGGCAGGAGCCTCACCGGCAGCGGCGACAGCCGGAAGCGGGCGCGCAGGAGGTCGAGCCGCTCCGGGTCGGACCACGACACCGCCAGCAGCACCTCGTCGAGCGGCACCGCGCGGAGCCGCTCCAAGGCCTGCTCCACGGCCGCCGCGTCGGATGCGCCGCCGCCGCCCGGCAGGGCGACCCGCTCGATCTCCTCGGCGCCGAAGCTGACCAGCAGGTCGCGGCGGGTGACGCGGGCGAGCTCCTCCACGGTTCCGATCAGAAGGGCACGACGTCCGCGGATCGTTCCGCTGACCAGCGCCGCCTGGAGCCGCCGCTTGGCGGTCCGGCGCCACGCGATGAGGGCCGGGCCGCCGGCGAGCGCGAAGCTCAGCACCGATCCGCGCGACACCGCGGCGCCGATCTTGAACAGGAACAGCACCACGGTCAGCGCCAGCACGGCGAAGCACCAGCAGGCCAGGATCCGGGAGTAGCCGCGGTCGCGCTGCAGGAGGTGGGGAAGACGGTAGATGCCGAGATGATAGCCGCCGAGCGCATAGGTCACACAGGCGACGACCCCGAGCCCGGCGAGGGCGGCGACGTCGCTCGGGCTGCCGCCGGCGGCGGCCTGGCAGGCCGCGCCGGCCAGCACGGCCGCCGCGACGATCAGGACCGAATCCGCCAGGGCGAACAAGGGCTCGATGACGCCGTAAGGGAGCCCGCCACGGGCCGGCGGCAGCCGCCCGCCGGCGGCCATGTCGCTTTCCAGGACGCTGGTCACGGTCCACCCGCGCCGACGCCGACGGAGATCTTCATGGCTCGGGGTCACCACGATGTTAGAGGTCGCCTTAACGATAGTATCGAATAAATAACATACCAGCGAGACGAAAGAACGATGTCCGGGTGGCGCGCCGCGTCCGGCGCGGCTCGTGCGTCGTCGGGCGTGCATCGTGCGCACCACAGGGACGCCGGATCCGTCGGATTCCGCCGTCCGGCACGACGATCGCGGGAAAATACCGATCGTACACCCGCGCATGCGATCCGTGTCGCGACGGCGACGGGCGTCATGGAACCCTGCGCCGAGCGCCGCATCGCGGTGTTGCCGCAGTGCAACGTCCCGGACAGAACCACCACCAGTGTGTAATCGAGGCATCGTGCGTCATTGTCCGAGACCGGTCCGGACGGTATCAATAACGTGTCACGTGTTATGTAACGAGTCCGGCTTCGGGGCGGCGGCATGCGAACAGCATCTCTGATGTACGGCGTGGGATGCCTGCTCGTGGCGGTCGGACTCGGCGGCTGTGGCTTCATTCCGATGTCGGGCCCGTCGAGCCTCGAGATCCGCACCGAGACCAGCCCGACGCTCCCCTACGCCCTGGTCCGCCTCGACGCGCACGCGGTCCAGGTGCTGGAGAGCCACGAGCCCAACGTCCTCGGCGGCGTGTTCACCGACCGGCGCCCGCCGAGCGGGATCAAGTTCGGGGTCGGCGACGTCGTCAACGTCACCATCTTCGAGGCGGCGGCGGGCGGCCTGTTCATCCCGATCGAGGCCGGCGTCCGGCCCGGCAACTACGTGACCCTGCCGTCGCAGACGGTCGACAACGACGGCAACATCACGGTGCCCTATGCCGGAGTGATCAGGGCGGCCGGCCGCACCAACGTGCAGGTGCAGAACGAGATCGTCGAGCGGATCAGGAACCGGGCGATCGAGCCGCAGGTGGTCGTCTCGCTGTCCGAGCAGCGCACCTCGCTGGTGAGCGTGGTCGGCGACGTGCGCAGTCCGACCCGCTATCCGATGCCGGCGACCGGTGCGCTCGACCGCATCACCGACGCGCTGACCCGCGCCGGCGGCATCAGCGGCAACGGCTGGGAGACCTGGGTCCTGCTCGAGCGGGACGGCAAGCGCGCCACGGTGCCGTTCGCCAATCTCGTCTACATGCCGGTCAACAACATCTACGTGCAGCCGGGCGACCGCATCTATGTCTATCGCGAGCCGATGAAGTTCCTGGCCTTCGGGGCCACCGGACAGCAGGGCGAGTTCAACTTCGACGCCTGGAAGATCAATCTCGCCCAGGCGGTCGCCAAGGCGGGCGGGCTGTTCGACACGCAGGCGGATCCGGGCTCGATCTTCCTCTATCGCCGCGAGCCGCGCGACGTCGCCGAGAAGCTCGGGGTCGACTGCTCGAAATTCTCCGGTGGGCTGATTCCGATCGTGTTCACGGTGAGCTTCCAGGATCCGGCCGGCTACTTCCACGCCACCAAGGTCCAGATGCGTCCGTTCGACATCGTCTACGTCGCCAATTCGGCACAGGTCGACGCCACCAAGTTCCTGAACTTCCTCAACACGGCGATCGGGACGAGCGACAACGGCGTCAACCTGATCAACGACATCTACATCGCCCGCTACAACAGCCGGATCCATTCCGGGGCGACGGTCGCGACCACCAGTGCGCGGTGACAACGGCGCGCCGTCGTGCCCGAGCGCGCTCGCCGGGGCGGACGGTCACGCGCCGGCGCCCGCGGCGACGCCTCCGTGGACCGGGCGCGTCGCCTTCTGGTGCCTGCTGATCGCCGTCACGGTCGCGCCCCTGCCGTTCGGCTCGCGCGACCCGGCGACCGTGGCGGCATGGTGCGGCTGGCTCGCGATCGGGGTGGCGTTCGCTCCGGTCGGCGGGTTGCGCACGCCGCACCGGCTCGCCGTCGGCGGCGTCGCGGCGGTCGTCGTCGGCTATGCGGTGGTGCTGCACGAGCAGCTCGCGGCTCCCTGGCTCGCGCCCGTCCATCCCGCCTGGGCGGAGACGGCGGCGCTGCTGGGCGTCGCGGTTCCGCCGGTCGGATCGGCGGTGCGCGGGCAGCCGCTGTTCGCGCTCGGCGCGCCGCTCGCCAACGTCCTGGTGCTGGTCCTGGCGATCACGGTGGGGACCGATCGGGACGACGCGAGGCGCATCCTGCGCGCGGTATCGTGGGCCGGCGCGGCCTGTGCGGCCTACGGGATCGCCTCGCTCGTCCTCGCGCCCGGCCTGCTCCTCTGGCGCGAAAAGACCTTCTACGTCGGCAATCTCACCGCCACCTTCGTCAACCGCAACACCGCGGCGGTCTATCTGGGCGCCTGCACGGTGCTGTGGGCCCTGATGCTCATGGACGGGCTGCGCCGGCGCTGGCCGGACGGCACCGATGTGTGGTCCGCGATGTGCGTGGCGCTCGATGCCACGCGGCGGGAGAGCCGGCAGGTGCTCCTGCCGGCCGCCATGACGGCGCTCTGCCTGGTCGCCACCTTCCTCACCGCGTCGCGGGCCGGCACTATGCTGACGCTGCTCGCGCTCGGTCTCGCCGTCCTGATGGTGTTCCGCCGCCGGCTCGCCGGCGTCCGGCCGCTGCTGCTCGCGGCCGCCGGGCTGGCCGCGGCCGCCGTTCTGCTGCTCCAGGTGATCGGCGGAAGCGTCGGCAGCCGCTTCGATGCGCACGGTCTGGCGGATGCGGGGCGGCTCTCCGCCTGGTGCTCGACGCTGGCGATCGTCGCCGCGCATCCGTGGACCGGCACCGGGCTCGGCACCTTCACGACGGTGTTTCCGGCCTACCGGTCGACCGGGATCTCGCTGTGGGGTGTGTGGAACGCGGCCCACAGCACGCCGCTGGAGCTCGCCGCCGAGCTGGGCCTGCCGCTCGCCGGGGCCGTGGTCTTCGGCTTCGCCGCGATCCTGGTCGTGCTCGCCCGCGGCAGCGTGGTGCGCCGGCGCGACCGCGCGATTCCGATCGCCGGCCTCTGCGTCGCGCTGCTCGCCGGCCTGCACACCACGATCGACTTCTCGTTGCAGGTGCCAGGATGCTCCATCGTGGTGTTCGGTGTGATCGGAATCGGACTCGCCCAGTCGTTCCGGAGCGCGGCCGGGCGTTAAGCGGTGCCCGGACGTGATGTTAACACGGGACCGACGGAGGTCCGGCTCGCGGCGAGGCGTGTTTTCGTTTCCCGCCCGTGGCCCGTTATGATAGCGTCGCGCGAACGTCGATCGGAGATGATAATGTTAATCCATCGGGCGATCCGGGCCCTCGCGGGCCTCGCATTGCTGGTCTCGGCCGGTGCGGCGGAGGCGGCGTGCTACGATCCGCGGCAGGCGCTTCCGGCCGAGACGGTGAGCGGCTTCGTCGCCGATCCCGCCGGGCTGCTGAGCCGCCATCCGGACGGCGGGGCCCAGCTCATATCGCAGGTGCGCGACCTGGTGGCGTCCGATCCGGCGACGCTGCAGCCCGTCGTCGGCCTGCTCGGCAGCGCCAATGGAAATCAGCAGTCGGCGATCGGCTCCGGCCTGGGGCAGGCCTACCGGATCTGCCTGCGTCCCGACCAGGCCTTCGCCACCCAGATTCAGCTCGCCGTCGCCGGTTCGGCCAGCAATCCCGCCAAGGATGCCTACGCCCTGATCAATCCCGACACGGCGATCGGCGCGGCGGGCGGTGCCGGGGGCAGCGCCGGCACCGGCATCGGCGGCGCGACCGGCTCGACCTCGTCGTCGGTCGGTCCGTTCGGTGCGGCGCTCGCCAACAACGCCACCGACAATCCCGGCAACAATCTCACCAGCGGCATGACCATCAGCAGCGCCGGCGGCCTGTCGACGTCGACCACCACGGTCAGCGGGCAGTGAGGCGGGCGCCGGCAGCAGCCCGGGCCTGACGCGGGCGGGCCGCCGTCCGGAGCGGACGACCACCCTGTCCCGGGCATTCGCGAGACGGAACGAGATGCTGCAGATCGACAAGCCGACGCAGCCCTCCGAACGGCTGGTGGCCCGGCCGGCCCCCTCGCTCGGCGCCCAGCTGGTGTCGTTCGTCGGGGTCGTGCGCCGGCAACTGCCGCTGATGCTCGTCGTCCTGGCCTGCGCCGCGGCGCTCGGGCTCGCCTACCTGGTGTCGACGCCGGCGCAGTACACCGCCACCGGCACCATGGTGATCGACACCCGCAAGGTCCAGGTGTTCCAGCAGCAGTCGGTGCTCGGAGACGTCGCGGTCGATGCCGGGACGGTGGAGACCCAGGTCCAGATTCTCAAGTCGGAGAACATCAGCCTCGCGGTGATCAAGGAGCTGCGGCTCACCGAGGATCCGGAGTTCGTCGGGCGGGGCGGCGGTGCCCTCGGGGCGGCGATCGGCTGGGTGACGGATCTGCTCGGCGGCGGGCCCGGCGTCCGGTCGGAGCACGACCTCACCCGCCGGGCACTGGAAAAGTTCGAGCAGGAGCGCACGGTCCGCCGCGTCGGTCTCACCTACGCCATGGAGGTCTCGTTCCGCTCGCTCAGCCCGGACAAGGCGGCCGCGATCGTCAACGCCATCGCCGACGCCTACATCGTCGATCAGCTCGAGGCCAAGTACCAGGCGACGCGGCGGGCCAGCCTGTGGCTGCAGGACCGCATCCGCGAGCTGCGCACCCAGGCGTCGGCGGCCGAGCGGGCCGTCATCGAGTACAAGGAGAAGAACAACATCGTCGACACCGGCGGCCGGCTCATCAGCGAGCAGCAGCTCGCCGAGGTCAACAGCCAGCTCATCATGGCGCGCGCCGCGACCGCCGAGGCGAAGGCACGGCTCGACCGCATCAACGACATCCTCAGGCAGGAGATCCCCAACGAGTCGGTCGCCGACGCGCTGAAGAACGAGACGATCATCAAGCTGCGCAACCAGTACGTCGACCTCGCCGGCCGCGAGGCGACCTGGTCGGAACGCTACGGCCGCAACCACATGGCCGCGGTCAGCCTGCGCAACCAGATGCAGGAGATTCGCCGCAACATCAGCCAGGAGCTGCAGCGCATCCAGCAGGCCTACCAGAGCGACTACGACATCGCCCGGGCCCGCGAGGACAGCATCAAGGGCAGCCTCGCCAACGTCGTCTCCGAGACGCAGTCGACCAACCAGGCGCAGGTGCAGCTGCGCGAGCTGGAGAGCAACGCGCAGACCTACCGGGCCATGTACGACAGCTTCCTGCAGCGCTACATGGAGGCGGTCCAGCAGCAGTCGTTCCCGATCTCCGAAGCGCGGCTGATCAGCCCGGCCTCGCGCCCGCTCGACAAGAGCCATCCGCGCACCGGCTTCGTCCTCGCGATCTCGGTCGCCGGCGGGCTGGTTCTCGGCCTCGGCATCGGCTATCTGCGCGAGATCGGCGACAACGCCTTCCGCACCAGCGCACAGGTCGAGGAGATGCTCGGCGCGCCGTGCATCGCGGTGCTGCCGCGGGTCGGCGCTCCGGCCACGAAGGCCGGCGCGACCGCGACGGAGGCGGCGGACGGGCGGATCGCCGCGGGCGACGCGCTGCTGTCCCATGTGGTCGAGGAGCCGTTCTCGCCCTTCGCCGAAGGCATCCGGTCGCTGAAGGTCGCCGCCGACCTCAAGGACATGATCGGCGCCAACCGGGTGATCGGCATCACCTCCACGGTTCCGGCGGAAGGCAAGTCGGTGGTGGCCGCCAATCTCTCGCAGCTGATCGCCCATGCCGGCAGCCGGGTCGTCCTGATCGATGCGGACCTCCGCAACCCCTCGCTGTCGCGGGCGCTGGCGCCCGGCGTGGTGCACGGGGTCGTCGAGGTGATCGCCGGGCGAGTGGCGTTCGCCGATGCCGTGCTGACCGACCGGCTGACGCAGCTCGCCTTCGTTCCGGCCGGCGCCACCGCCAAGCTCCTCCACACGAACGAGGTCCTCGCCTCGGCCGCGATGAAGCGGTTCGTCGACGAGCTGCGGACGAGCTACGACTACGTGATCCTCGACTTCCCGCCGCTCGCTCCGGTGGTCGACGTGCGGGCGACCACCGCGCTGGTCGATTCCTATGTCTACGTGATCGAGTGGGGGCGGACCCGCGTCGACATGGTCGAGCACTGCTTCTCGGGTGCCGCCGGCGTCTACGACCGGCTGCTCGGGGTGGTGCTCAACAAGGCGAGCACCAGTGCCTTCGGCGGCTATGCGTCGTACCGCGGGGCCTATTACGGCGGTCGCTACGGCAGCTACGGCCAGGGGCGCGGCTGAGGACGCATGGCACGGGAATGATGGCGGTGCCGTGGTGCCGGGCCGTTCTGGTCCTCCTCGCGATCGTCGGGCTCGGCTGGTCCGGCACCATGCTGGCGAGCGGCAGGCTGCCGACCGACCTCGACGACCTCGCCGAGACGGTGCTGCGCGGCGAGACCTTCCGGACCGAGGATCTGGAGGCGCTCGCACCGCGCATCGCCGCCGTCGAGGCCGACACCCTCCCGCGGCCCGCCGCGCTGCGCGGCGCCGTCGTGATCACGCTGCATCAGGCCGAAACGGCGATGCGCGACGGGCGCCGGAGCGCGATGGACGAGCGGCTCGCCACGCTCGGCCGCCTTCTGGAGCGGGCGCTGGCGACGATGCCGACCGATCCGTATCTGTGGCTGTCGCTGTTCTGGTACCGCAACACGGTCGAGGGCTACACGCCCGAGAATCTCCCGCTTCTCCTTCGCTCCTACGACCTCGGCCCGGCGGAGGGATGGATCGCCGTGCGCCGCATCCGGCTCGCGCTCGCCGTCTTCCCTCAGCTTTCGCCCGATCTGCAGGAGCGGGTGCCGCAGGAGTTCGCGCTGCTGGTGAACTCGCGCTTTCCCGAGATGCCGGCCGTGCTGACCGGTGCCGGCTGGGCGGTGCGCGACCGGCTCGTGCCGCGCCTCGCCGGAGTGAGCGAGGAGAGCCGGAAGGGGTTCGCGCGGTCGCTGGACGCGATGGGCTACGCGATCGACCTGCCCGGACGCGCGCCGCGGGAGGACCGGCCGTGGACCCGCTGAAACAGGTGCGCGTCGCGGTTCTCGGGCTGGCGGTGGCGGCGACGCTCGCAGGCGTCACGGTCGCCGCCGGCCAGCTCGCGCCGATGCCGCGGCCCAAGGTCGTCGCCGAGCGCGACGGCATCGCCAGCAAGGATTCGATCGGCCGGATCTGCCTCGACGTCGAGACCATCGCGCGCGGGCGCGCCGTCAACCCGAACCTGTTCGATCACATCGTCAGCGTCGAGAACCGTTGTCCGAAGGTGATCAAGGTCCGGGTCTGTCTCCACCGCACCGAGCGCTGCACCCGCGTGGAGGTGCCGGGACTGACGCGCCGGGACGCCGTGATCGGCATCGGCACCGGCACCGAGATCACCCGCTACGTCTATTCCGAGCAGCGCTGACCGTCGGCGTCGCGCAGCACCCGGGCGCGCAGCGGCCGCGCGGGATTGCCGGCGTACACGGTCCACGGCGCGAGGTCCCGGAAGGCGACGCCGCGCGCCCCGAGCACGGCGCCGTCGCCGATCGTCACGCCGGGGCCGACGAACGCCTCGGCGGCGATCCAGGCGCGGGCGCCGATCACGATCGGCTCGGTGACGAGCTGGAAATGCGGATCGGCGACGTCGTGGCTGCCGGTGCACAGATGGGCGCCCTGCGAGACCACGGCGCGGTCGTGCACCGTGATCGGAGCCTGGCTGTAGCAGGTCACGCCCGGGCCGATCACCGCGTTGCGGCCGACCGACAGGTGCGGCGGGTACCAGATCCGCACCGAGCCGTAGATGCGGGCGCCGGGCGCGATCCGGGCTCCGAAGGCCCGCAGGACGAGGCGGCGCCAGCCGTGCAGGGGCGGCGGCGTCCACCGCGCCAGCAGAAGCCACGCCAAGCCCCATGCGGCCCGGAAGGCGCGATTGCGCAGGCCGAAGCTCGGGCCGCCGTCGAGCGGCCGGGCGGCCGCGGCGTCGAGCGGTGCGGCGCTGCGGCGGAGCGGGACGGGCGTCATCGCGGGCTCTCCCCGAACGTGACTTCGCCCGACAGCGTGTCGAAGTTGCCGGGCAGGGCGGTGCGGCCGATCGGCACCGGCAGGACGGCGCGCAGCGGCGCGGCGCCGGGGCGGCGCAGCTCGACTGCCACGTCGCCGATTGCCATGGGGACCGACACCGCGCCGGCGCCGGCCGGCACGCGCGTGGTCTGCGATCGGTCGCCGACCGTGACGGTGACGTCGGCCGGCGCGGCGAGGAAGGTCGCGACATGCACGCGGTCGACGAGCGTGTCGGCGAAGCGTGGGCGGCCGCGCGTCTCCGGTGCGAAGTCGACGACGCCCTCGGCGTCCTCGAGGTGCGGCCGGTAGAAGTAGAACAGCCGGTCGCGCCCGATCGGCGGCGGCCGCCCGTTCTTGAACCAGTCGATGTACCACCGGCTCGCGGCGAGGAATCCGCCGTGGTCCGGCAGCCGCTGCCAGGCCGGGTGATCGCGCCAGACGGTGGCAAACGGCGACGCGAAGGGCTGCAGATAGGTCGCCTCGTTCCAGTCGTTCCAGGTGACGAGCTGCACCCACGGAGTCCCGGACTCGATCGCGGCCCGCCACAGGCGGCGCATGCCCTCGAAGCCGTCGTTCTCGAACACCCGCGCATTGCCGCCGAGGCCGCGATAGCCGGGCGAGATGCCGGCCATGTGGATCCGGCTGCGCCGGGCCAGCAGCGCGGCGGCGTCCCGCAGCTCCGTCTCCAGTTCGTCGTAGGGCCGGCCGGCGCCGAACGTGAACAGCCCGGCGAGCGCCGGCGTCGCGTCGAGCGTGTGACGCAAGCCGGACGCCGTCGCGCCGCTGATCCGCGCCCACAGGCCGCCGCGCGCCGGCAGCAGGTTCGGGACCAGGCGGACCGGAATGCCGCGCTCGCGCATCCCGGCCGAGAAGGTCTCGGCCCAGCGCGGAGTCAGGCCGAAGCCCGAGACGACGAGCGCGCCGTGTTGCGTGAGCGAGCTCGGATGGTCCGCATAGCGTTCTGCGACAGGGATCGAATCCGCGACGTCCATCTGGTCGAAGGAGAGGACGAGATGGAAGTCTGGAAACGCCGCAGCGGCCTCGAACAGGCGCGCGATGATGCGCGGATAGTGCGGCTCCGCCGCGTAGGCGCCGAAGTTGATCGAGAACCCGTCGATGCCGGCGGCGCGGGCCGCCGCGATCTCGGCCGAGAGGTCGGCGACGGTCGCCTCCAGGCCGGAGCGCGGGCAGCACGCCATGTAGTGGGCGAGGACCAGACGCGGCGGCGCCTCGCCGGCGTCGGCGCCCGCCGGCGCAGCGATCGTGACCGCGAGCGCCGCCAGGATCGTCCCGAGACGCCGGCGCGTGCTCATGCGACGCGTCCGACGGTTCGGGAGAAATACAGCGAGGCCGGATCGAGCGGCTTCACCGGGCCGGCCGGCACGCCCGAGTAGAGGATGCAAGACTGCGTCTCGGCGCGGCCGAGCACCGAGCCGGCCGCCAGCACCGAGCGTTCCGGCAGCACGGCACCCTTGAGCAGCACGCAGCGGGTGCCGACGAAGCCGTAGGGGCCGACCGTCACCGGAGCGGAGCGCTGCCGGCAGGCGGCGATGTCGATCCCGTGGGTGAGGATCTGCGTGCCCCAGCCGGCGACGGTCGCGAAGGCGCCGATCTCGACCCGGTTGGTGCAGTCGATCAGGTGCGAGTTGGTGATGGCGGCGTGGCGTCCGATCACCAGCGAGGGATCGCGGTCGGGCTCGTCGCCGAACGCGCCGGCGGCGTCGCGTGGCACCCCGGCGATCTTGTTGAGATTGCCGATCACGGCGTGCTCGCCGAGCTCGAGCCGCGCGAGGTCGCGGACGAGGGTGAGGTGGCCGATGCGGCTGAAGGCGCCGAGCCGCACCGCGCCGGCGCAGACGACCGAGAAGCCGATCCGGGCTCCGTCCTCGATCCGGAAGCCGAGCCCGCGGCGGAGCACGGCGCGCCGTAGCCGCCAGGGCAGCGGCCACAGCAGCAGCTGCGCGACGATGCCGGGGAGCCCGCGCCTCATCGGGGCGACCGCAGGACCGGTGCGGCCGCGCCGGTGCGCGGGCGGACCACCCGGCCGAGGAGCTGGCACAGCAGGATCGGCGCGACGAAGGAGAGCGGAAACTGCACCAGGGTGATCAGCACGCCGTCGCGGAACCACATCAGCGAGACCGGAAGCACCAGCAGGTAGTACAGGGTGGCGAAGGTCGACGTGACGTTGGCGACGAACAGGCGGTAGGCGCCGCCCCACAGGAGTCCGCCCAGCAGGCACCAGACGACGACGCCGGCATAGCCGAGCGACTGCCAGCCCTCGCCGACCACCGTGAACGTGATGCCGATCGGGTATCCGTAGTTGTTGATGTTGTAGAAGCTGATCGGCGAGCCGGTCGGCTTCTCGGGCCACAGTGCCCGCGGGATCGGGGCGGTGAGCACCTCGAGGCTGTTCGAGAAGTAGTTGAACGTCTTGGTCTGGCCGGGGACGATGGTGACGATGTACTCGACGAACTCGAGATTGGCGAAGTCGAGTCCGTCGAAGAAGTGGGCCCGCTCGGTGACGACGCGGGCGCGGGTGACCTCGCCCGTGATCCACTCGGCGACCAGGCTGCGGTGCTCCGACAGCGCGCTGAACATCACGGCGCCGGCGAGTCCGACCGCGACCATCCAGGGCGCCGGCCATCGGCGTCGCCGGTCGAACAGGAACAGCAGCGCGAGCGCGATCGTCATCAGGACGAAGCTGTGCCGCATCCAGCCGATGGTCAGCCGCAGGGCCACGAAGGCGACGAACGGCAGCAGCGCCACCGGCCGGAACCGGTAGGCCCAGGCGATGGCGACGCCGAGCGCGCCGAGCATGAGGTTGGCGTCGGCGATGTAGGCCGAGGTGTCGGTGTAGAGGGTGCGGAACGTCGAGGCGTCGCGCACCATGTTGCGCAGGTCGTACTCGCCGAAATTGATGCTCAGCGCGTAGCGCATCGACATCAGGATCAGCGGCGAGACGAGCAGCAGGGTGACGATCAGCAGGGGGCCGCGGCGGTCCTGCGCGTCCTGCTGCTCCGCGGTCGGGAACCGCATCGGCAGGTTGCCGGTCCACATCGCGCCGAGGAAGAAGCTCGCGAGCCCGAGATTGGCGATCAGCAGCGTGACGTGCTTCACCTCCGGGTCCGGCCAGAAGCGATACAGCGCGTAGACCGAGTTCAGCTCCAGATAGTGCTGGAAGAACGGCCGCACCACGAAGACGAGCCCGTGGAAGGCGAGATAGTAGGCGATCGGATGGAAGATCGAGGCGCAGCGGCTGTTGACGAACAGCAGGCACAGCGCCGCCCAGACGGCGAGCGTGAACAGGAGGTGCAGGTCATACACGGCCGGCGATCTCCGCGACCCGCGCCCGATAGGCGTCGTAGGTGTAGGCCGGCACCGCCGCGAGCCCCTCGGCGCGCTGCTGCTCCAGCAGCAGCGGCCGCTCGATCACGGCGGTGACGCAGCGCATCAGCTCGTCCTCGGACAGCGCGCGCATCAGCAGCTCCGAGTCCTCGGGCAGGACGACGGCGGCGTTGCGCGACTGGATGATGCCGAGCCCGCTCGCCAGCGCCTCGTAGAGCACCAGCCCGGCGCCCTCGAAGTAGCTCGGGAAGAGGAGGCAGTCGGCCTCCGCCATGAAGCGGGCGACGTCCCGGCGGGCGACGGTCGGATGATGCTCCACCCGGTCGGCGAAGCGGGCGAAGGTCTCCGGCGGCACCTGCATCTCGCCCAGGATGGTCAGGCTCGCCGCGGAGCGCGGGATCTTGGCGAACACCTCGAGGACGAGGTGGATGCCCTTGCGCGGACCGGCGAGCCCGGTGAACAGGAACCGGATCGGCCGCTCCGGGCGGCGCAGCGGCCGGCGCGCCGCGGCGAAGAAGTGATCGTCGAAGCAGTAGGCGACGACCTCGATCCGGGCCGGATCGACCGCGGCGGGGCCGGCCTCCCGCAGCGTCGCCGCGCAGAAGTCGGATCCGACCAGGATGCGGTCGGCGAGCGCGTGCTCCGCGTCGGCGCGGTCGATGGTCGCCTGGTCGATGCGCCAGTCGGGCGAGCGGAAGAACGCCGGATACGCGTCGTAGACCTCCTCCATCACGCGGTTGTACGTGGCCGGATGGCCGATGGTGCGGTCCAGGATGGTCGTCACGCCGGCCGCCCTGGCGGCGCGGAACACCTCGAGGGAGGAGAGGTCGTAGCCCCACACGGCGCGAACCGGCTCCCGCGCCAGCAGGCGGGTGACCGGCCGGGCGAAGTCGGTGTTGCTGCGCGCCTGGAAGCGGGCGGCGAGCCGGCGCAGGCCGGCGCGGGCGGCGAGCCGCATCGCCCATTCGGGGCCGTTGTGGGTGCGCACCAGCTGCGGATCGAGGGCGGGGTGATGGAAGCGGCGCAGCTCCGCCTCCACGCGGCGGCGCAGCGGCCCGGGCAGCCAGGGCACGACGCGGTAGGGAAAGCGCTTCGGAATCCAGAAGATCGAGGTGGCGTACCAGCCGAGGTCGGACACGTCCTGCAGGGCGCGCGCCGTCTGCCACGAGTGCTGGGTGCCGGGATGGAACACGCCGATCGGCCGCACCGGCCGCGCCGTCGCTTCGAGCCTCGATGGAGAGTCCATTCGCATCGCCGCGGTGCTCGCTGGTTCGGATCAGGGGGCCGGCACGGCGCGGGCCGGGGCCCAGGCCTTCGCGAGCCCGCTGCGGTCGACCGCGTGGCAGACGCCGAGCAGGCACAGGCTCTCGGACAGCAGCACCGTGCCGGCGATGCCGTCGAGGCCGAACAGGTGCGCCGCCGGCACCGCCGCGGCGACCGAGACGAGGGCGCTCGCCACCAGCACGCGGGCGAAGTCGGCATGGGCGTTGACGGCGAGCAGCAGGTTCGCGGTGAAGTGCCACAGCCCGTGGATCAGCATGGCGATGCCCATCAGCAGCACGAAGCCGGCTTCCGGCACGATCCGGCCGCCCGACCAGATCTCCACCACGGTCCGCCCGAGCAGCACGAAGGCGGCGGCACCGGGCAGCAGAACGCCGGCGGCGACGCCGACATTGACGGCGACGAGCTTGCGGACGGCGGCGTGATCGCCGCGCGCCGTCGCGGCGGCGAACTCCGGCATGGTGGCGCGGTTGACGGCGCCGGTGACCTGGATGGCGACACGGCTCGCGGTGCGCACCGGCTCCAGCACCGCCACGGCGACCGGCGACAGCACGGTGCCGGCGACCAGCGTCATGCCCTGGATGTTGACCGCGAAGGCGATCGGGAAGGCGAGGGTGGCGACCGCCGGCGACAGCAGCCGGCGCAGGTCCGCCGCCGAGGCATGGGCGAGACCGGGCCGCAGATCGGGGACGCGGTGCGTCAGCAGGGCCGCGAAGGCCGCGGTCATGACCGCGCGGCACCCGAGCAGCACGAGGGCGCAGCCGAGATGGTCGGCCCCCAGCAGGGCAGCCCCCAGCATCGCGAGGCATTCGAGGCAGGTGGCGGTCTCGAAGGCGATCGTCGCCGAGGCATAGTGGCCGCTGGCCCGCAGGGCGGCGAGGAACAGGCGCGACACCAGGGCGGCGGCCGCATAGGCCACCAGGACCGCGACGGCGGGCCCGTGCGCGGCCGCCCAGCCGGGCAGCCCGGGCAGGCGGTCGGCGACGAGGAGCGGGCTCGCCAGCGCGACGGCGGTGGCCGCCGCCAGCAGGGTCAGCAGCAGCACCGACTGGAACACCGCGACCACGCGGGCGCGCTCGCCGCGGGCGGCGGCGGCGATCATCTCGGCCGTGGCGGCGGTGCCGAAGCCGAAGTCGCCGAGCGCGAGCCAGGTCGGAATCGTCGCCAGCATCAGCCAGGTGCCGAAGCCGGCGATGCCCCAGGCGGCGGACAGCACCGGCACGGTGGCGAGCTGGGCGAGCGCCGTCAGCCCGACGCCGACGATGTTCGCGACGGTGTTGTCGACGGTCCGCCGCCGCAGGCTCATGGCCGGCGTCGCCCGGTCCGGCGTGCCGGCCGGCCGCGCGCGACCGCACCCGGCCAGGACGGCGCCGACGGACGGGCGACACGCCGGCCGGAGAGGGGCTCGGCGGGGCGGCACGCGGGGAACGGGAACGCGACGTCGGCTGTCATGTGGTCGCCATGATATGTTATGTCAGTATACGACATGCGAGCCCTCCGTTACAAACGTCCGGCCGATCGCGTGATGCCGTCAGGTGAAGAGAATATCATTTTCGTGGTGCGGATGTCGTCGTGCGGATGTTCGCCCCGATGAAGCGGTCCAGGGCGATGCCGATCGCCCTGGTGGCGCCGTTCGCGCCGCCGCTCACCGGCCAGACCGCTTATTCGGCGCATCTGCGGGACCTGCTCGGCCCGGCCGGCGTCGAGGTGCTGGCCCTGCCCGGGCGCGACGATCGCGACGGCCTGCGCGGCTATCGCGACAAGCTTCTCGCGGCGATCGGTGTCATGGGACGGCTGCTGCGCGGCCCGCGGCGGGAGGCCATGGTGGTGGTGCTGGACGGCGGGCTCGGCCTGCTTCTCGACGCCGCTTGCGTGCTGGTCGCCCGGCTGCGCGGGACGCGCACGATCGCCCTCTCGCATCACTCCTTCGCCTACGTGAACCGCGGCAGCCTGCCGATGCGGCTTCTCGTCATGGCGGCGCCGCGCCGCCGCACCGTCCATCTGTTCCTGTGCGGCGCCATGCGGGACGGCTTCGTCGCACGCTACGGCGAGGTGCGCAGCCACATCCTGCCGAACGCCGCCGCCGTCGCCACCGGGCCGGTGCCGGGTGTCCGCGACGCTGCCCGGTTCCGTCTCGGCTACCTCAGCAACATCACCTTCGAGAAGGGCATCCGGGGCTGCATTGCGCTCGTCGAGGCGCTGCTCGCGCGCGGCGCCGACGTGGAGGCCGTGATCGCCGGCCCGGCCGGCTCGGATGCGGTCGCGGCCTATCTGGATGCGGCGGCCGCGCGTTTTCCCGGCCGGATCACCTGGATCGGGCCGGTGTACGGCGCCGACAAGGACCGCTTCCTGTCCGGCCTGTCGCTGCTCGTCTTCCCCACCGACTACGTCAACGAGGCACAGCCGACCGTGCTGCTCGAGGCGCTCGCCCACGGCGTGCCGGTCGCGACCGTCGCGCGAGGCTGCATCGCCGGCGACATGGCCGGCTCCGGCTCGCTCGTGGCGCGCTCCGCCGCGATCTTCGTCGACGAGGCGGTGCCGTTCGCGCTCTCGCTGCTCGACCGCCACCGCGCCGGGGGGCAGGGCGCCGTCGCGGCCGCCGCGGCGGCGCGCTTCGCCGCGATCCGGGCGGCCGCGCGGGACGCCGAAGCCGGTCTGCTCGCGCTGCTGCGCGGCGAGGATGCCGATCTGCCGGCGCCGCCGCCCGGCGCCGGCACGGCGGAGTGACGCCGCTCGGACAGGCTCCGCGCCCAGCGGCCGTGTCCGGCCGGGGGCGCCCGGCCGGGCCATGGTTGCGATATCATCATCGTTATGGTAGTAACGAGACTATAACATAATTCGTCGCGCCGCATCGGCACGACGAGCGCGCCGGCCGCCGTGCGGCCCCGGACGCGAGCGCCGCGGCGGGCGGAGAGCGCCGGCGCCGCGCTCCCAGCCACAGGCGAGACCGGAACCGATCCCCATGCGTATCCTGGTATGCGGCATCAACTATGCGCCCGACCTGATCGGCGTGCCGAAGTACAACACCGAGCTCTGCGAGAGCCTCGCCGGCTTCGGCCACGAGGTGCGGGTCGTCACCGCGCCCCCCTACTATCCGGCGTGGCACACGCCGGCGGCGCATCGCGTCCGGCTCTACCGCCGTGAGCGGCGCAACGGCGTGTCGCTGGTGCGCGCGCCCATCTACGTGCCGGCGCGGCCGTCGGGGGCCAGGCGCCTGCTGCATCACGCCTCCTTCGCGGCGTCGAGCGCGCTGCCGCTGGCGTCGGCGGCGCTGTCGTGGCGGCCCGACATCGTGTTCGCCGTGGCGCCGTCGCTGCTCTCGGCCCCGATCGCCGCGCTGGCGGCCCGGATGTGCGGGGCGACCGCCTGGCTCCATCTGCAGGATCTGGAGATCGACGCCGCCTTCGGGCTCGGCCTGCTGAAGGACGGTGGCCTGCGGCGCGCCATGCTGGTGGTCGAGCGTGGGATCCTCGGGGTGTTCGACCGGGTGTCGACCATCTCGCCCCAGATGATCGCGCGGCTGGAGCAGAAGGGCGTGCCGCGCCACCGGCTCTACGAGCTGCGCAACTGGGTCGACGTCGCGGCGATCCGCCCGGGCGCGCGCGACACCCGGCTCCGCGCCGAGCTCGGCCTCGGCCCGTCCGACGTGGTGGCGCTGTATTCGGGCGCGATGTCGCACAAGCAGGGCCTCGACCTGGTGGTCGCGGCGGCCGCTGCCCTGCAGGCGACCGATCCGCACATCCGCTTCGTGCTGTGCGGCAACGGTCCGCATCGCGAGGATCTGCAGCGGCTGGGGGAGGGGCTGGAGAATCTCCGCTTTCTCGACCTGCAGCCGGCCGAGCGGCTGTCCGAGCTGCTCGCCACCGCCGACATCCACCTGATGCCGCAGCGGCCCGAGGCGGCCGATCTGGTGCTGCCGTCGAAGCTCTCCGGCATGCTCGCGTCGGGCCGTCCCGTGGTGGTGATGGCCGAGCCCGGAACCGGCATCGCCTGCGAGGCCGAAGGGGCCGGGCTGGTGACGCGCCCCGGGAATGTCGACGACCTGGTCGCGGCCGTCAGGACGCTCGCCGCCGATTCCGGGCTGCGCGCCGAGCTCGGCGCCGGCGCCCGGCAGCGGGCCGAGCGCGCATGGGATCGCGGCGCCATCATGGCCGGTCTCGACGAGGCCTTCGCGAGCCTCGGCCGTGCGGCGCGGGCGGGCGGCCCGCAGGTGTCGTCCGCCCTGGGCGAGGTGCGCGGCGGCCCTCCCGGCGGTTGAGCGCCGGCCTCAGAAGCCGTCCGGCATATCGGCCGGCACCGGCGCCTGCGCCGTGCGCGCCCGCCGGTCGCGCGGCGGCCAGGCCAGCGCCGCGTACGGAACCGGATCGAGCGACAGCACCGGACTGTAGAACGGGTCGGCGGCGAGCGCCTCGCCCCAGCGGGAGCGCAGCATGCGCAGCTCCCGCTCGTAGCGGGCGGCGCGGTCGGGGCGGTCGTCGCGGCCCCGGCTCGACGACTCCCGGTGCCACAGGCGGGCGTGCGGCGTCATCACGATGCGGCGGCCGGCGGCGCGCAGCTTCAGGCAGTAGTCGACATCGTTGAAGTTCACCGGGAAGGCGATCTCGTCCATGCCGCCGACCGCCTCCCAGTCGGCCCGCCGGGTGAGCAGGCAGGCCGCCGTGACGGCGCTGCAGTCGTGCGCGACCCGCAGGAGATCGCCGTAGCCGGGGTCGCCGTCGAGCCTGTCGTGGAAGGCGTGCGCGGCCCGGAAGGCGGGGCCGAGCACGATCCCGCCGTGCTGCACGACGCCGCTCGGCCACGACAGTAGCGCGCCGACCGCCCCGACCGTGGGATCGGCGAGGCGCGACAGCATCTCGCCCAGCCAGTCGGCGTCGCGCGCCTCGACGTCGTCGTTGAGCAGGCACAGATGGGGGCCGCCGCTCGCCGCCACGGCGATATTGTTGAGCCGGGCGAAGTTGAACGGCCCCGTGATCCGCATCACCGCGACGTGGCGCGACGGCAGGCCGGCCAGATAGTCCAGGGTCGCCGGATCGCTCGTCTCGTTGTCGAGCACCAGGATACGGCCGTTCGCGCGCGCCACCGCCGGGGCGATTGAATCGAGGCAGCGGCGCAGCAGGTCGTGGCGGTCGCGCGTCGGCACGATCACGGTGACGTCGGTCTCGGCGGCCTTGCGGATCACGTGCACGCAGGGGAGCAACGCGCCGCGGCCCGGCGTCACCTCGGCCCGGGTGCCGCGAGCGCGCAGATGGGCCGTCGTGGCGGCGAGCAGCGCCCGGGGCGACGGCACGACCGGCGCCGGCATCGTCGCCGCCGCGCCGGGCAGATGCACGATCCGGCCGGCCGCCGCGGCGTCGTCGTCCAGCGTCGCGTTGAACAGGCGGAACAGCGAGGCGGCGCCCGCCGCGGCGGCGCGCAGGGCGCGCCGGCGGTCGGTCGCGAACAGATAGGCGCCGTAACCCTGCTCGAGCATGCGCTCGTAGTCGAAGGCCGGCAGCGCCAGCGGCCAGAGCGTGCCGTCGCGGGCGCGCAGGTCGAAGTCGCAGTAGACCGCCGGCGCGTCCGGTGCCTCGCGCACCGCGGCGGCGAAGCGGGCGAGCGCCGTCGGCGCCAGCGCGGCGCCGGCCGGCACGAACACCACGTGGCTCGCCTCGCGGGCGTCGTCGGACAGGAAGGCCCGCAGTGCCTCCGCCTCGAAGGCGGCCGGCTCGGCGAGCGCCGGCATCGCCCCGGCGATCCAGTCGGCGTGGCTCTGGGGCCCGAGGCTCGCCAGCGTCGCGTCGACGTCGCCGGGCCCCACCATGACGATGGCGAGCGGCACCGCGATCGGCTCGGGTGCGGCGAGCGGAAAGCGCTCCCGCCACTCCGCATAGGCGCTCGTCGGCAGCGAGGCCGGGATCAGCCGGTCGAACAGCTCGCCGCGAATCCGCTCGCTCTCCAGGGCCGCGAGGCCGTCGAGCGTGCGGGCGAGGCCGTCCGGAAAGGCGACGAAGGCGAGCGGGCATTCGGGAAAGTCGATCCCGTCCGGCCCGGTGACGACGAGGCGGTGGACCGTGCCGTCGGCGAACCGCTCGGGGAGGTGAGCCTGGAAGGCGCGCACCGGCCGGCGGTCGTCGGGCGCGGCCGGCGACTGGGTCCAGCCGGTCGCCGTCACGGTGGTGATCGGCTCGCCGTCGACCTCGACGAAGACCTCGAAGGCGTCCTCGGGGTTCGGCGCGATCCATCCGGAGAAGCGCAGGCCGCCGAGCCAGCGCACGCCGCCCGCGCCGGTCGTCGCCGGGCTCGGCCCGAACGCCGCGTCGAGCGCGACCGGCTCGCCGATCCGGATGTCGAGATTGGCGAGCCGCACCTCGACGCGGCGGGCGTCGGCGAGCGCAGCGAGGGACGGCGCGAAGACGAAGCCGCAGCTGCCGTCGCCGTCCGTCCGCGCCGCCGGATCCTCGACCGGCAGGTCGGCCCGCATGCTCGCCACCGCGACGCCGTCGATCAGCAGCTCGACGACCAGCCGGCGGCCCGGATCGCCGCGGTCGAGCGCCCAGCCGGAGAACAGGCGTTCGTCGACCCGGTCGAGCCGGCCGTCGAACGGGGCGGCGGTCGGTTCGCTGCGTCTGGCGGCGCTGATCGCGGTCACGGCATCATCCAATCGCGCAGGCGTTCCGCCACGGCGTCGTCGGGGAGCCGCGGGTCGAGCGGGAGATCGCCGCCGCGGGCCGCCACCGCGGCCTCCGACCAGTCGGGAAAGGCGACCGGCCGCGCAGCGGTGCGGGCACGCGCGATCAGCGGGTGCCCGAACAGCGGCGCGCCGATGCCGGCGAGCACGTGCGTCAGGCGATGCGCCTCGATCATCCGGTCGAGCTCGTCCGGCGTCACCGGGCCGGTGACGAACACGGTGCCGAGGCGCAGCAGGCCGATGTCGTCGAGCGTGCCGCCCAGAACCACAATGCGGGCGGCCGGCGCGGTCCGGCGCAGCACGTCGGCGACGGCGCGCAGCAGCCGGTACTCGCCGGCGTCGCCGCGCCCCGAAACGATGCCGAGCCGCGGCGCGGCCGTGCTCGCATCGTCCGGGGCGGAGCGGGGACGCAGGACCGGGGGCACCGAAGCCGCGGCCTCCGCCGCGCTGCGGCGCACCGGATCGCGCACGACGGGACGATCGACGAGCCGCTGCGCGAACCGTTCGGCATCGGCGTCGGGCGCGACGATCCGGGCGGCTCGCGCGACGACCTCGCGGCACTCCGCCATGTGCCGCAGCGTTCCGTCGGCGACGACGACGTCGAGCGGTGCGCCGAGAGTCGTGATCAGGTCGAGCAACCCCTGCGACACGGCGCGGATGTCGACGATCTCGATGCGGGCCGGACGCAGGCGCCGCAGCAGCGCGTCGAGCGCGGCGCGCCCGTCCTCGGTGTCGAGCCCGAACCGCAGCGACTGGGGCAATGCGTCGGCCGGATGGGCGAGGGCCGCGACGGTGCCGCGGCGCGACGGCGCCACCGTCAGCACGAGCGCGCTCTCGCCGGCCGCGAGGGCCCGGCGGCCGCGGGCGCGGGCGATCTCGCCGAGCGCCCCGCCGCCCCCGACGATCACCACGGGATGAGTGGCGTCGAGCGCCGCCGCCTCGAGCCGGCCGCGCGCCCCGCGCAGCGGATCCGCCTCCACGAAGGCGAGGCATTCGGCGCGATAGAACGGGAAGCGGGTGTCGAGGATGTCGAGATTGCGCAGCACCAGCGAGCGCTTCTCCTCCTGGAACGAGCGCGACCCGGCATGCCCGACGAAGACGGACGGGACGCACACGTTGCGGAAGCCGAGGGCGCGCGCCCGCAGGCAGTAGTCGACGTCCTCGAGATAGCCGCGATGGAAGCGGTCGTGCAGCGGGCCGACCGCGCGGGCGCAGGCCGCCGTGACGTACAGGCAGAACCCGATGCCGCTCGGCACGTCGACCACCACGCCGCCGTTCGCCTCCGCGGCGAGCGCGTCGAGTCGCAGGATCTCCTCGACGGCGGGCAGCGGATTGACCTCGTTCGGCACCGGGAAGCTCGCGAACTCGCCGTTGTTGGAGAGCGGCATCGCGGTGCCGATGCCGGGCGCGGCGTACGCCGCCGCCGCGAGCCGGTCGAGGAAGCCGGGCGGCACCACGGTGTCGGCGTTGAGCAGCACCACGTCCTCGTCGACGATCCGCTCGAGAACGCGGTTCACGGCGCCGACGAAGCCGAGATTGCACGCGTTCTCGACGAGCTCCAGCGACGGCGCGGCGGCGATCGCGGCGAGATGCTTGCGGATGCGCGGGTCCGGGCTGGCGTCGTTCACCACGACGGCGCGCACCGGCCCGCCGAGCTCCGGCAGCAGCTGGTCGAGGCACAGGCGCGTCGCCTCGAAGTCCTTGTAGACCGGCACGATCACGACGGTCGGCCGGGTCTCGCCGGCGAACACGCGCAGGGACGGGCGCGCCTCCTCCGGGCGCGGCCGGGCGAGCCCGGCGGGGCGGCGGCTCACGCTCGTCGCGGCCGCCCGTACCGCATGCACGGGCTCCCCGCGCAGCGACAGCAGGATGGTCTGCGGAGCCGGGGAGGGCGGCCGGGCGAGGTCGAAGACGACCGCGCGGGTCTCGGCGTCGCTCAGCCGGTGGAACGGGTCGGCCGGCAGCGACACCGTCATCTCGCCGCCGGCGTCGTCGCGGACCGCGATCTCGAGCGGCGCGTCGCAGCGCCAGGCGGCCCAGCCGCGGATCGCGTCGTCGAGCACCGCGACGGTGGCGAAGCTGCGGTCGCCGCTCGCCCACACGATCGCCAGCGCCTTGCGCAGAACGTCGAGGTCCTCGTCCTGGGCGAGGAGCCGGCGGGCGGCACGGCACTGCTCCGGCCCGCTGCTCCAGGCGAGCATGCGGCGGCAGGCGGCCACGTTGTCGGGGGCGAGCTCGAGGGCACGGCGGCAGTCGGCGATCGCCCACGCGCCGAGGCCGAGGCGGTGCGCGGCCTCGGCCCGCAGCAGGAAACTGTGCGCCTGCGGTGCCGGCGCGATCCGGCAGCGGCGATCGGCGAACGCGAAGGCCCCGGCGTCGTCGCCCTCGCCGAGAGCGCGGGCGGCCATCAGCTCCAGCGCCTGGTGATGTGGCGTGTCGAAGAGGGTGGGGCGGCGAGCCGGCCCGCCATGCCGGGCCACGTGGGACCGGGCGGCCGGGCCGGGGGCGGGGAGCGGGGACGATCCGGCGTTCGGTGGCACGTCGGCGGCCCGCCCGCGATCCGGCCGGTCAGGACTGCTTGGCCGGGCTGCGGAACACGCGCACGCGTCCGCTCGGCCGGGCGACCGGCTCGTCGACGGCCACGGCCGCCGGCCGCACCGGCGAGACCACGGGCATCCTCACCACGGCCCGACGCTCGACCAGATTGACCCGGAGGCCGACCATCGGCTCGCGGCCGGTCGGGCCCGACAGCGCGACGCGCTTGCCGCCGGCGCGCACCGGCGCCGAGCCGAGGAACAGCGCCTCTACGGCCAGGTCGACGTCGCCCGCCATCCCGTCGATCTCCAGGATGATGCCGCTGAGGGGCAGGGCGCGGCCGCGCGTGCCGGCGAACCGGCCGCACGTCGTCATCCGGCTCTGTCCGGCCTGCGATCCACGCCCGCCCGCGAACTTGACGGCGTAACGCAGCTCGAGTCCCGCCGGCTTGTCGGGCCATTCGATGGCGATCCCCTCGATGCGCGACGGCGCCCGCGGGCCGGCCACCCATTCGTCCGCCGCGACCGTCACGTCGCCGATGCCGGCGACATGGCCGAGCAGCCGGAACCCGTCCAGCGCCAGCGGCTGGCCGGCGCCGCCGATCGGACCGGCGCCGTGCAGCGCGTCGCCCTGCGAGAGCTTCTCCACCTTGACGCGCGCGGCGACCGAGCCGTTCGGATGGGACGACGCCACCTCCACCTCGAGGCGCCCGGGCCGCTCGGCACGGATCACGAGGCAGGCGCCGGGCTGCCACAGCACCGGCTCGCCGGCGTCCGGCTCGAGCACCAGATCCAGATTCGCACCGTCGGCGTGGACCCTGACGAACGGCGGCCGTGCGTCGTCCTCGGCGCTCTCGTAACGCAGCAGGAACACGCCCCGCCCGATCTCGACCGGCTTCCTCTGGCCCTTAGCGACCGCCATGACAGCCCATTCCCCTTGCGATTCCGAACATTGCGCCGGGCCGGACCGCCACCTCCGGCGGTCCGGCCGGTCGCCTTCCGGCGCGCGGCGATCCGGAACGCGTCGTCATGATATGATGCGACGACATCAACGTGACGAAGTCCGACGTGGTGGTTCTCATCAGCGAAGTGATATGTAACACATCGTGCCGTGTTCGTCCGGACTCCACAACAGATTTAGATGCGAGGCGCCGTCCCCCGCGATGAACGTGCTGTTCGTCCACAACAATTTCCCGGCGCAGTTCAAGCATGTCGCCCGCGCCCTGGTGCGCGATCCGGGCAACGCCGTCGCCGCAGTCGCCACCCGCACGGCGCGCGGCATTCCCGGCGTGCGGCTGCTGAAATACGGCGTCGCCGACATGGACACGTCCGCCACGCATCCGTTCGCCCGCCGCTTCGATCTCGAATGCCGGCGCGCCGAGGAGGTGCTCTACGCCCTCACCAGCCTGCAGACCTCGGGCTTCGTCCCCGACGTGATCGTGGCGCATCCGGGCTGGGGGGAGACGCTGCCCCTGCGGGCGATGTTCCCGGCGGCCCGCATCGTCGCCTATTGCGAGTTCTACTACGCGGCGACCAATCGGGACGTCGGCTTCGACCCGGAGTTTCCGGCACCCGGCCTCGACGGGCAGGTCGGCCTGCATCTGAAGAACGCGGCGACCCTGCTGGCGCTCGCCGACTGCGACATCGGCCTGTCGCCGACGGAATGGCAGCGCTCGACCTATCCGGCCCAGTTCCACGACAAGATCCGCGTCGTACACGAGGGCGTCGACACCGACGAGATCAGGCCCGACCGGAGCGCCCGCTTCCGGCTGCCGTCCGGCCGCCATCTCGGCCAGGGCGACGAGGTGGTCACCTTCGTGTCGCGCAACCTCGAGCCGCTGCGCGGATTTCACGTGTTCATGCGGGCCCTGCCGGCGATCCTCGCGGCGCGGCCGGCGGCCGAGGTGGTGATCATCGGCGGCGACGATCCGGGCTACGGCGTACGGGCGCCGGAGGGGAAGACCTGGAAGCAGACGATGCTGGAGGAGGTGGGGCGGGCGGTCGACCGTCGCCGCGTCCACTTCGTCGGCCGGGTGCCGTACAGGTCCTTCGTCGCGGCGCTCCAGGTCTCCTCCGCCCACGTCTACTGGACCTATCCGTTCGTCTTGTCGTGGTCGCTGCTCGAGGCGATGAGTGCCGGCGGCCTGGTGATCGCCTCGGACACCGAACCGGTGCGCGAGCTGATCGACGGCCGCAATGGCCGCCTCGTGCCGTTCTTCGACGCCGAGCAGCTCGCCGCCGCCGTGATCGAGGCCCTGGCGCATCCCGAGCGGTTCGAGGCGATGCGGGCCGAGGCCCGGCGACACGTGGTCGAGCTCTACGACTCGGAACGCATCTGCGTGCCGCGGACGCTGGCGCTGCTCGCCGGCGAGGCCGGAGAGACCGCCGGCGCCCACGGGGCGGCGCGTCCCAGCCGCGCGCGCAGCCGGCGTGTGACCTTCGCCGAATCGGCGGACTGATCCGGGCGTGATCGGCGTCCCGCGGGCGCTGCGTCCGGTCCCGTCGTCCCGAATTCCGAATTCCGGCCCGGTGTGGCCCGCATGCGACGCGATGCGCGAGCGGACCGCGCGCCTCCGTTCGTGAAACGACGTACGAAGAGCCGAAGTGATTATCATGCAGACCCGGAGATTTCGCAGGTGCGAAATCTCCGGCGGGCACGATCTCGGCGACGATCGAACGCAATGGACGCGAGAAAAACATGCAGCCGATGCGGAGACGTCGGCTATCGACGTTCGGCGGCGCGGACGATCGGCTCGTATCCGGGCTCGAATACCGTGACATAACACTGGATGTCCGAGACGAAGGTCATGGAGGCCGCCGGCGATCGTGCGTTTATGACGAAAATGAGAAGCATCTCGTCGGCATTAGACTATCGATTCATTAAATATCATGTTGACGCTTTGGATAACGTCGGATTAACATAACTCCGAAGCGGCGGCCCAGGCGGCGCGCAGTGCGCGATGCGGTGCCCGACGTTACGGGCGCAGCCGGGTCGATCATCTTTGAAGAGGGGCGACACGACATGGCAGCTTCGTATCTGACCCAGGCCGAACTCGAAGCCCAGTTGAGCGGGAACGGCGGCAATCTCGATCCCGCCGTCCAGCAGGCCATTCTCGACACCCTGTACGGCAACGCGGGCACCAACGCCTGGATCGAGGAGACCGACACGGTCGACACGATCGACACCGAGACCGAGGCGCTCGACTTCACCGGCACGTCCGCGGTCGTCGACACCGACACGGCGCCCAACCTCTCGGTGGTGATCGGCGACAACGCCGCCGGCACCAACATCACGGTGGTCGGTACCGACACCGAGCGGAGCGTCCTGCTGGCGGGCGGCGTCGGCAACGACTCGCTGAGCCTCTACGACGCGGCGGCCTCGACCGTGCTGGCCGGCTCGGGCGACGACTACGTCGTTGTCGGGAGCGGCGACTCGGTCTCGGGCGGCGAGGGGGCCGACACGCTGGTGTCGGTCAGCAGCGTCGACGGCGCGATCCTCGACGGTGACGCGGGCAGCGACCTGCTCGTCGGCGGCGCGGGAGCCGACAGCCTGTATGGCGGCGACGACAACGACGTGCTGGTGGCCGGCAGCGGCAGCCAGCTCCTGTCGGGCGACGGCGGCGACGACTTCCTCGCCGACTGGGGGACCTCCGGCGGCTCGACGCTCGACGGCGGCGAGGGCAGCGACACCATCTACGGCGCCGGCTCCGATACCCTCTTCGGCGGCACCGGCAACGACAGCCTGGTGTCCGGTAGCGACACGCTCGACTCGGCCCTGCTCGACGGCGAGGCCGGCGACGACACCCTGATCGGCGGCGCCGGCGCCGACTCGCTCTACGGCGGCGACGACAACGACCTGTTGGTCGCCGGCTCCGGCACCGGCCAGCTGCTCGACGGCGGCACCGGCAGCGACACGCTGTACGGCTTCGGCTCCGACGAGCTGCACGGCGGCGACGGTGCCGACAGCGTCGTCTCGTGGTCGAGCACGGGCGTCGGCGCCGAGCTCTACGGCGACGCCGGCGACGACACGCTGGTCGCCGGCGCCGGCGCCGACTCGCTCTACGGCGGCGGCGACGACGACCTGATCGTCGGCGGCTCCGGGGCCGACCAGTACCTGTCCGGCGGCGACGGCGACGACCGCATCGTCGACTACACGTCGGGCGCCTCGACGCTCGACGGCGGCGACGGCAACGATTGGCTCACCGGCAGCGGCGACGACACGCTCGACGGCGGCATCGGCAACGACACGCTCGAGTCGACCGGCGGCGCCGAATCGCTGGTCGGCGGCGCCGGCGACGACACCTTCCTGGTCCAGAGCCAGACCAGCGCCGACACGATCGACGGCGGCGCCGACAACGACGTCGTGGTGTTCGAGGGGCGGGCGACGACCGACGTCGGCGACATCAGCTACGACAGCGGCACCGGCTACTACACGCTCACCTTCACGGACGGTCAGACGATCGAGATCAAGGACGTCGAGACGCTGGTCTTCACCGACGACACCCGCACGCTCTCCTGAGCCGGAGAGACGCCCTGAACGGAACGCCCCGGCCTTCGCCGGGGCGTTTGCCGTTCGGGTCCCCGACACCGCGGGCCGGGCGGCCGGAGCGCGTTGCGCCGCCCGCGGTCGTGCGGTCCCGCGGCCGCCGGGCCGGCGGTATCACATAGTTATGATATGCCGGCCGTATTCGGCCGCATTCGGATGCTAGCCCGGGGCCGATTTGTTATTGTGCGGTGCGGCCTCGACGACGAGCGTCCGTCGCGGCCGCGGCTCGCGCAACTCACGGACGAACCATGAAGCGGAAGCTCTCCTCCCCGACTCTCGCCGAGCTTCGCCCCCTGCTGCCGGCCTACACGACGCTGGGACTGTTCAGCTTCTTCATGCCCGTCCTGTACTTCGCCGGGCCGATGTACATGTGGCAGGTCTACGGCCGCGTGATGGTCAGCCGCAGCGAGAGCACGCTGTGGGTGCTGACCGCGATGGCGACCACCGTCATCGCCCTGATGATGGTGCTCGACTGGATCCGCCGGCAGGCCCTCGACCGTCTGGGCGTGGCCATCGACGATCGGCTCAGCCGATCGTTCTTCGAGCTCCTGCATCGGCCGAAGTCGGCCGCCCGCGCCGCCTCCGCTCCCTCGACGCTCGCCGACCTGAGCACGGTCAGGGACTTCCTGTCCGGCTCGCCGGTGATCTCGATCTTCGACCTGGTCTACATGCCGGTCTACGTCGTGCTGCTGGCGCTGGTGCACTGGGCCTTCGCCGTGGTCGCCATCGTCATCATGGGCAAGATGGTCCTGCTCGCGCTGCTCAATCACGTGCTCGTCAAGGGCGACAGCCGGCGATACCAGCAGATGTCGATCAAGGCGCAGGAGTTCGGCGGGGCGATCGCCCGGAACGCCGAGACGGTGAGGGCGCTCGGCATGCTGCCGGCGCTGCGCGACCGCTGGTACGCCCTGCATTCCAAGATGCTGGGCTGGCGGTCCGCCGGGGCGCGGCGCACCGAGGTGATCGCCAGCATCGTGCGGTTCTCCCGCGTCATGCAGATGATCGTCATCTACGCCGTCGGCGCGTTGCTGTACCTGGAGAACATGGTGGCGCCGGCCTCGATCATGGTGGCGCTCCTCATCATCAATCGCGGCATCGGGCCGCTCGACAGCGTGATCTCGAACTGGCGGGTGTACTCGAACTTCCTCGCCTCGCTCGATCGTCTGGACGATCTGCTGCGCGACGCGGGCGAACGTCCGAGGAAGGTGAGCCTGCCGCGGCCGGTCGGCACCCTCGCCCTGTCCCGCGTTTCCGCCGGCGCGCCGACCGGCGAGCGGATGATCCTGCACGACATCTCGTTCCAGCTCGCGCAGGGCCGCACCCTCGGCGTGGTCGGCGTCAGTGGCGCCGGCAAGAGCTGCCTCGGGCGCGTGCTCGTGGGCATCTGGCCGATCGCGCGGGGCAGCCTCACGATCGGCGATCACGAGCTCTCGCACTGGAACGAGGACGAGCTCGGTCGCCATCTCGGGTATATCGGGCAGGACGTCGAGCTGATTCCGGGCACCATCGCCGACAACATCGCGCGCTTCGACCCCGACACCCCGGAGCGGATCGAGAGGATCATCGCCGCGGCGGAGCTCGCCGGCATCCAGGATCTCGTGAAGGCGCTGCCGGAAGGCTACAACACGCGGGTCGGGCCGGGCGGGCACGTGCTCTCCGGCGGCCAGCGCAACCGGATCGCGATCGCGCGGGCCGTGTACGGCGATCCGAGCCTCGTGGTTCTCGACGAGCCGAACTCGAATCTCGACGCGTTCGGGGAGCAGGCCCTGACGTCGATGATCCAGAAGCTCCAGGCCAGCGGAACCACGGTCGTCATCATCACCCACAAGGTCAACATCCTGAATGTCTGCGACGACATCCTCGTGCTCAACGGCGGCGCCGTGCAGGCGTTCGGCTCGCGCGACCAGATCGTCAACCGCATCCCGCGGCTGAAGGCGCCGACGTCGCTGACCGTGATCGAAGGGGCCCTGGACGGCCGGAGGTCTTGAGATGGACAAGGAACGCATCGAGGACGTCCCGGCCCCGGTCGCTTCGTCCGACTGGAAATCGATGCTGTGGCTGGGCGTCGGCGTGATCGTCTTCACCTTCGTCGGGCTCGGCGGCTGGTCGGCCGTGGCCCGGATCGATTCGGCCGTGGTCGCCGGCGGCATGGTGTCGGTCGAGTCCTACCGCAAGACGGTCCAGCACCTCGAGGGCGGGATCGTGCAGGAGATCATGGTCCGCGACGGCGACGCGGTCCAGGAGGGACAGGTGCTGCTGCGACTCGACCCCACCCGCAGCGGTGCGGCGGAGAAGATCCTGCGCCAGCAGCTCGCCGTGACGCTGGCGCTGGAGGCCCGGCTCATCGCACAGCGCGGCCTCGCCGACGCGGTGGTGTTCCCGGACGAGGTCGCCAAGGCGGGCGGCGATCCGCTCGTCGCCAACGCGATGCAGGACAACCGCCGTCAGTTCGAGGCGCGGCGCGGCAGCCTGCTGCAGGCGACCGAGGTGATCGAGAAGCTGATCGCCCAGGCCCGCAAGGAGGTGGAGCAGTCGATCACCGATCAGAAGACCGCGAGCGACCAGCTCCAGTCGATCGGCCAGGAGCTGCCGAATCTCCGCTCGCTCCTGGAGCGCGGGCTCGTGGCGCTGCCGCGCGTGACCACGCTCGAGCGGCAGGAGATGGCGACGCGGGGGGCCCTGCAGACGGCGAAGATCAATCACGACAAGGCCCGCGAGAAGATCGCCGAGCTGGAGGCGCGGCGCGAGCAGCTCCGCCAGGAGTACCGGCAGGAGGCGGCGAATGCGCTGCCGGACGTGCGCAAGTCGCTCGGCGACCTCGTCCAGCAGATCGTCGTCGCCAGCGATGCGACGAAGCGCGTCGAGGTGAAGGCACCGGTGTCCGGCACCGTGCAGCAGTTGCGCATCTTCACGGTCGGCGGGGTTCTCAAGCCCGGCGATCCGATCCTCGACATCGTGCCGGCGTCGGACACGCTCGTGGTGCGCGCCAAGGTGAGCTCGACCGAGGTCGACCGCATCGTCGTGGGGATGCCGGTGGAGATCCGGGTGCCGCAGTTCACGCAGTACCAGATCCATCCGATCGGAGGATCGGTCCGCAGCATCTCGCGGGACAGCATCGTCGACGAGGTGACGCGACAGCCCTACTTCGCCGTCGAGGTCGCGGTGGAGCGCGCCTCGATCCCGCGCGAGATCGAGGACAAGCTGTCGGCCGGCATGGTGGTTGACGCTCTGATCAGGACCGAGGAGCGCACCGTTCTGCAGTTCCTGCTCTCACCGCTGGTCAACCGCCTCGCCAGCTCGCTCCGCGAGCGCTGAGCCGGGCGGCGGCCCGGCCGGCGTCGCCTCGGGATCCGGCTCGCGCGCGAAGCCGATGTCCTCCGGCCAGAACAGCAGGCCGTCGTCGAGCGCGAGCGGAAAGCGATCGACGTCGACCATCTGCTGGAGCTGACGGTCGAGGGGCGGGGGCGCCGGCTCGCTCGTCTCGTCCGGCTCGGGCAGGGCACCGCGCGCCAACAGCCGCTGCGAGAAGACGGCGGCCGTGGCGATCTCGATGCTGCGGAGGTCGTGGCGGGCCATCGCGGCGAGCGCGCCGTTCTTCAGCGTCGAGAACCGGCCGTGGTCGACCGTGAAGAACTGCGGCGCGTCACCGCGGGACGGCGCCGCCTCGCCGTCGGCCGCCGGAAGCCGCAGCGGCACCAGGAGGTCGGCGATCATCAGCCGGTCGAGCGCGGCCGGAAATCCGGCCTGACCGGCGGCGAGCGTGACCAGCAGCTTGTGGATCGCGGCTATCTGCGGGCCCGGCCGCCCGTCCCGCGCGATCTCGACCGGGCCCTGCGGGTCCAGCACGCCGGCGTCCTCGCGCAGCGTCACCTCGTCGAGCGGATCGCCGCTCCCCTGTCGCAGGTGGAACGGATGGCAGCGCACGGCGATCGGCATGTAGCCGGCCTGCCAGCGGCCGTCGGCATCGAGCGGCGGTCGGGCCAGGTAGCGTGCATCGACCAGCAGCCCGAGCATCGGTCGGGCGGCGACGAAGCGGACCACCACCGGAAAGCTGTGGGCGCAGAGATGCAGCTCACTGTAGCCGACCGGGAGGACGGCGTGGTCCTTCACCCAGCCCTGGTCGGTGGGGAGCGACAGGCGCAGATGCGCCACCTCGCGGAGCGATCGCAGCGTCATGGCCGCACTCGCTCGGAGACGGCGGCGGCGGGGCCGGGAGCGGCTCCGGGCTCGGCGCGGCGCGCCATCTCGGCGACCCGGGCGAGCCGCTCCCTGACATGGGCGCGGGCTGCCGCCACCACCACGCCGGCGCGAAACAGCGAGATGCGATGAAAGCCGAGCAGCTCGGCCGCCGCCGCGCCGTGCCGCCCGACGATATCGCCGTAGGCCCCGGTGGCGAAGGCCTCCTGGCGGGCGACCGACAGGTCCGGAATGCCGATCATCGATCCCTCGATGTCGAAGGTCAGATCCCAGGGCTGCAGCAGATCGGCGTCCGCCAGGGCCCGGCCGACGGCGCGGGTGAGCGGGAGCTGACGCTCGACCAGCTCGAGCATGCGCAGGCGGAGCGTGGTGGCGAGGCTCGGCCGCCCGTCCGCGGCCGTGACCGACGCGCCGATGTCGGTCGGTGCGTCGGCGACGGCGTCGTCGATCAGCCGGGTGCAGGCGTCGTCCACCCGTGTCGCGAGCACGAAGGGATAGGCCTGGAGCACCAGCGGATGCACGCCGCGCAGGCCCGCGGGCTGCGCGCCGGCCTCGTCGATCAGGGCGCGCACGACGACGAGATCGAGGTCTTCCTCGCGCCGCCGCCATACGACCGGGAAGAAGGACGCGAGTCGGAACACCTCGCCGATCACGATCGGGACCACGGCGGTGTCGCGGACGATCCGGTAGGCGACCGGGGCGAAGATGCGGCGGCTCAGGGCGTCGCCGTCGAGGGCGATCGGATGTTCCGCGAGTCTCATCGTCGCCTCCCGGTCGGGTGCAGGTGGGCCGGACGGCGGCCCTCGGGGCATGCGGGCGGGGGATCCGATCGGCGCGACGTCACGATGCCTCGGCCTCGTCGTCGAACAGGTCGAAGCCGACGGCGCGGAGGTCGGCCCGGATCGCCTCCTGGTCCGCCCTCTCCATGAAGGCGAGGGCCCACAGATCGTAGCGGCCGCGCGCGACGAGGACGGCGGGGAAGCCGGAGTCGAGCAGCAGGGTGCCGAGCCGGTCGCAGGTGAACCCGGTGTTGTGGGCCATGTGGACGCTGCCCCGCGTGATCGACCGGCCGTGCCCGAAGATCATGTCGGAGACCGTGATCGGCCCGGCCGGCGACGTGTAGACGACGTGGTCGAGGCCGTGCGCTACGACCAGGGCCGCCACCGTCTCGATGTCCGGCGAGGTGATCAGGGCGAAGCCGTCCGGCTTGAGGACGCGGCGGAACTCGGCCAGCGCCTGCGGCACCTGATGGGCGTAGAGGTGCTCGAGCGTGTGCGAGGACCACACCGCGTCGTAGCTCGCGCTCGCGCAGCCGGCGCTCATGTCGGTGATCGAGGCGATCACGTCCGGCTGCGTCTCGGGCGCGATGTCGAGCCGCGTCTCGTCCCACCCGGCCGGAGCGAACAGGGCGTGCAGCTTGCCGCGGGCCGAGCGCATGCCGCACCCGGCGTTGAGAACGCGCCGGCTCGCCCGGTCCCGGGACGTCGTCCCGGCGCCGCTCACGCGCCGCTCGTCGGCTCCCGTCCCGTCGGGCTCTGCATCGGCGGCGCCCGCGGCGAGGGCTGCCGTGGCCCCGATGCGCCGGTCGTCCGCGCCGGGCGTCCGCTGCGCGCCGTCGTCCGCGGCCCGCGGCGAGATCCGCAGGCGCGGCCCGCGGGCGCGCCCTATGCCATTGCCGGAGCCGACCATTCGATACGCACCTCGCCGAAGAGGTCCGGCCGGACCGCGCCGTACCGGACCGCGCCGTCGCCGGATCGCGACGGACATGACATCGGAATGTGGCATTCGTAGCACATGTTCGGTAATGTGAAATCTATCACACTAATGGCGTATCCCGCTCGCTGGCATATCATGTAACATATCTCGCTGGTCCGTCATGGTAACAACTATGAGTCGTCCGAAGAAGGCCCCGGCGTCGTCCGCCGGTGGGGAGGTCGAGGAGGCGGGCGCGCGCGACGTCGCTCCCGTCGCGGCCCATCCGTCACGACCGGACGTGGTGGAGCTGCGCAGCACCGATCTTCCCTATGCCGAGCTGGACCACGACGCGGCGGTGTTCCGCGGCTTCGCGATCGACTACGTGGTGCGGATCGACGGGCTCGTCTTCGTCTCCGGGTGGGTGGCCGGCTACGAGGGCGCCGAGGTGGTGCGTCCGGGCGAGCGCGGCGGCGGACGGGCGAGTGCCGGCGCCGTGACCTTCTTCCGCCGGCCCGATCTCGAGATGGCGTATCCCGCCTCGGCCGACAAGGTCCGCGGCATGCTCGCGGCGATCGACCTCGGCAAGCGCACGAGCTTCTGGCTGTGCGGGACCCGTTTCGAGCTCGGCGCGCCGCAGGCCGACGATCCCGGACTGGAGCGGCTCGCCGCCGAGCACAAGGCCCGGCTGGGTTTCGTGCTCGCCGCGGCGGGCGACCGGTCCGGTCTCTGCGCCCGCGTCGCCGCCCAGGTCATTCCGATCTCCAGCCCGCGGGCGCGCGGCTTCGTCGAGCAGGCGAAGGGTGTTTCGGCCCACGGCGGTCTCGTCGTCGGATGGGTCGTCACCTGCCCGGGCGTACGCCTCGCGCTCGCCGATTCGGCCGGCGGCTTCGTCTGGGCCGACAAGGCGATCCGCTGGCACCGCCCGGACATCGTCGACGCGTTCGGCCACGAGTTCGGCAACGACACGTTCAACGCCGGGTTCATGCACGCCTGGCGCAGGCCGATCCTGCTCGGGCAGGAGATCCGCCTGATCGCCGTCGACGGCGACGAGGCCTGCACGGTGGCGGCGGCGCGATGGGACGCCGCACCGCAGGAGCCGGTGAGCTTCGCGCGCTGGGCCTTCGCGTTTCCGACCCCGGCCGACCGCTTCTTCGAGCGGCTGGAGCAGCACGACGGACCGATCATCGAGGCGCTGGTGCAGGCCAAGCTGGCCGGCCGCCCGCGCGACCGCGTCGAGCTGTCCGAATTCGGGCGGCTCCCGGCGGACCCGCGCTGTTCCGTCGTGGTGCCGTTGTTCGGGCGTTTCGACTTCATGCTCAACCAGCTCCTCGCCTTCTCGGAGGACGAGGAGATCCGCGACGGTGCCGAGCTGATCTACGTGGTCGACGACCCTCGCATCCTGTCGGACGTGCGGCGCGCGGCGCCCCGCCTGTTCGAGGCGAACCGCGTCCCGTTCCGCCTCGTGTCCGCCGGCGACAACCGCGGGTTTTCCGGTGCCAACAATGTCGGCATCGCGGTCGCGCGAGCACCGAACCTCCTGCTGTTGAACTCGGACGTGATCCCGATCGAGCCGGGCTGGCTCGGCAAGATGCTGGCCGTGCTCGAGTCGCGGGCCGACGTCGGCGCCGTCGGTGCGCGGCTGTTCTACCCGAACGGATCCGTCCAGCACGACGGCATCGCCTTCGCGTGGGAGCCCGATCTGAACGCACACGTCAACAAGCATCCGGGCATGGGGCTCGAGGCGCCGCCGCCGAGCCCCAAGGCGACGCCGCGCACCGCCCTCACCGGCGCGTGTCTCCTGATGCGGCGGGCCGACTATCTGCGCATCGGCGGCCTCGACGAGGGGTTCCTGGTCGGCGACTTCGAGGACTCGGATCTCTGCCTCAAGGTGCGGGAGGCGGGATTCTCGCTCGTCTGCGTGGAGGACGTGAACCTCGTCCACCTCGAGCGCCAGTCGTTCTCCGCCATCGGCCAGGACAGCTTCCGCAACTTCGTGGTCCGCTACAACGCGTGGCGCCACGAGCGCCGGTGGAAGACGGCGATCACGGCCATTCTCGCCGCGGAAGGCGCCTCATGAAGGTTCTCGTCATCGCCCACGGCCATCCCGACTTCAGCGTCGGCGGGGCCGAGATCGCCGCCTTCAACCTGTACCGCTCCCTGAAGGACAACCCGTCGGTCGAGACGGTCGACTTCCTGGCCAGGACCGATCTGCCCTCGGTGTCGCACGGGATGATCGCCATGCGGCGCCCGAACGAGTATCTGTGGCGGCAGGACATGCACGACTGGTTCCTGCTGCGGAGCGCCTATCCGAACGGCATCTACGAGTCGCTGCGCGGGTTCCTGAAGGTCAAGAAGCCCGACGTCGTCTACGTGCACCATTACGCCCATATCGGGCTCGAAATGCTGCGCGAGCTGCGCCGCGAGCTGCCCGACGCCTTCGTCTGCCTCACCCTGCACGAGTACATGGCGATCTGCCTGAACCGCGGCCAGATGGTGAAGGCGCGCAGCAACCGGCTGTGCCACAAGGAGAGCCCGGAAGAGTGCAGCAGCTGCATGCCGGAGCGCACCGCGGAGTCGTTCTGGCTGCGCAAGCACTACATCCAGAAGCACTTCGAGGCGGCCGACATGTTCGTGTCGCCGTCCGAGTTCCTGCGGCAGCGCTACATCGCCTGGGGCATTCCGCGGGAGTACATCGTGGTGATCGAGAACGGGCAGCCGCAGTTCGGCGCGCGGCCGCTCTCCTCGGAGCGGCAGAGCCTCAGGCACCGGTTCGGCTTCTTCGGCCAGATCACCGAGTTCAAGGGCGTCGACATCCTGCTGCAGGCCCTGCATCTGATGCGGACCGACGTGCGGCGGAGCATCCAGGTCGAGATCCACGGCGCCAATCTGGAGCAGCAGGAGCAGCGCTACCAGGACCTGATCGAGAAGCTGCGGGCGCCCCTGATCGTCGAAGGCTCGCTGCGCTGGGTCGGCGCCTACGAGCCGCACGAGCTGCCGAAGCGGATGAGCCGGGTCGGCTGGGTGGTGGTCCCCTCCATCTGGTGGGAAAACTCGCCGATGGTCATCCAGGAGGCGTTCTGCTGCCGCCGGCCCGTCATCGCGGCCGGCATCGGCGGCATGGCCGAGAAGGTGCAGCACGGCGTGACCGGGCTGCATTTCGAGGCGCGCAGCCCCGTCGATCTCGCCGACACCCTGGCCGAGGCCGCCACCACCAGCGGCCTATGGGAGCGCCTCGCCTCCAACATAACGCAGCCGATATCGTATGACGATTATGCGATCGCGTATCTGAGTTTGGCCCGGGCCGGTTGAGCCTAGCCGGCATTTCGACTAACGTCCGAAACAACGCCCAGGTCATGACGGAAATGAGAATGAATGCGCGAAAGCCCAATATCCTCGTGATGATTCCTGCCGGTAAGCGTTACGAGCACGACAAGATCATGATCTACGATCAGGTCCGCTCGGATTACATTAACAGCTACTTCAACACGGGCGACATGATGGTGTACGACTCCATCCTCAAGTTGCTCGACTTCGCCGACCTCGACGTCCTCAAGATCGCCAACCCCACCGAGGCGGACATCGCGCGCTACAACGCGATCTTCGACTACGTGATCCTGCGCGCCTCGAACTTCATCCACGAGTACATGCGGTGGGAGAAGGCGGAGTGGGTGCTCGGGCAGCTGAAGATCCCGGTCTACGCGATCGGGGTCGGGGCCCAGGCGGAGGCGCGCCGCAAGGTCGAGCTGTCCGACGAGAGCAAGCGGATCTGGTCGCTGATCGCCGAGCGGAGCCGCGCGATCGGAGTCCGCGGCGCCTTCTCGGCCGAGGTGCTGGCCGACAACGGCATCAAGAACGTCGAGGTGGTCGGTTGCCCGTCGCTGTTCCGCAACCGCGATCGCGACCTGAAGCTCGCCCTCAAGGCGCCGGCCGACAACAAGCGCATCGCCTTCAGCCTGCGGCGCGAGACCAGCCACTACTACGCGGCCGACACCAAGGCCTTCACCCGGATGCAGCGGGAGCTGCTGCTGCGCGTCTCCGACACCTACGACACCACCGTCACGATCCACGGCGAACCCGAGGAGAAGGCGTTCTTCGCCAAGGACGAGGCCGCCATCGGGCAGGCCACCGAGCGGCTCCGCAAGGCGGAATGGTTCACCCCGGAGAACGAGGCGCGGCTGACCGACATATATCGCAGCAGGCTGTTCCTCAACGACAGGGTCGAGGACTACGACACCATGATCCGCAAGCACGACTTCGCCATCGGCTACCGGGTGCACGGCGTCCTGCCGGCGCTCGCCAACCGGGTTCCGGGCGTGGTCGTCAGCTACGACACGCGTTCGAGCGAGCTCGCCGAGACGTTCTCGATCCCGACCTACTCGGCCGAGGCGATTCTCGAGCAGCCGCTCGAAAAGGTGCTCGACCCCGGACAGTTCGATCCGTTCAAGAAGAACTTCGGGTCGAACTACGACCGCTTCAAGGGCCTGCTCGATCGCTGCGCGATTCCGAACAGGATGTGATGGTGGACGCGATGAACATCGTCCGGCGTGAGAGGGTCTGCGCATGATCGGCGTGCTGGCGGCGAACGACGGGACGGCGACCAATCCCGACATCCAGACCTCCGCCGGTCTGATGCGGGTGACCGGCCGCAACGTCGGAAATCTCGCCTTCTGGTACACGGCGCGACGGCTGCTCGACGAGGAGGTGACCTTCGTCCCGTGGAAGACGGCCGGCAAGTCGCTTCCGAAGGGGCTCAGGGCGTTCGTCATCCCGGCGGCGAACTTCATCGGGACCCACTCCAACCTCGCGCCGATCACCGAGATCGTCCGCGAACTCGACCTCCCGGTGGTCATCGTCGGCCTCGGCGCCCAGTCCGAGCGCGACGACGTCATCCCGCCGGTCGCCGACAACGTGAAGGAGTTCCTGGTCGAGGTGTCGGCCCGGACCCCGTTCATCGGCGTGCGCGGAGAGTATTCGGCGAAGGTCTGCAAGGCGCTGGGCGCGTCCAATGTCGAGGTTCTGGGCTGCCCGTCCGTGCTGATGAATCCGGACCGGAAGCTCGGTGAGACGGTCGCGGCCAGGATGAAGGAGCTGGAGCCGACGAGCATCGCGGTCCACGCGGCCTGCCGGAAGGGCAACCTGACCAGCGTGGAGCGCGAGCTGGTGCGTCTCGTCCAGCTCAAGCGCGGCTCGTCCTACATCGTGCAGCGTCCCCCCGAGCTGATCGCCGCCATGTACCGCGAGACGCTGAACGAGCAGGACTCCGCCTATTTCGGCGAGGTCGCGACGTTTCTCGGCATGTCGGTCGACGAGCTGCGCGCGTTCCTCCTGGACTACGGGCACGTGCCCAGCAGCGTGCCGTCCTGGCAGGTCTACATGAAGCGGTTCTCCTGCTCGATCAACACGCGCATCCACGGCACCATGATGGCTTTCCAGTCCGGGATCCCGTCGCTGTGCGTCACGCACGACACGCGCACCCGCGAGCTCGCGGCGAAGCTCAAGCTTCCCGGGCTCGAGCCGTCGCAGATGATCGAGCATCGCTACGACATCAAGCGGATGTTCGCGGCGACCAAGTTCGACCCCGTGGCGTTCGAAGTGAATCGGGCCGAGATAGCGGCGCGTTACAGGGCGCTGTTCGCGGAGCTCGGGCTGAAGCCGTCGTCGCATCTCGAGTCGTTCGTACGCCGGCCGGCCTGATGGCGGCCGGTCCGGACGGTCGGGACGCTGCGTCCTGCCGCCGCTCGGGGATCCGCCGGCGTCGGATCGGTGAGGTGAAGGGGCGAGGAGCGTTCGCATGAAGATCTGTGCGATCACGCAAGTCTACAACGAGTCGTTCAATCTGCCGATCTGGATCCGGCATTACCGCAAGCAGATCCCGGGCGTCGACCTCCTCGTCGTCGACGACGGCAGCGACGACGGCTCGGTCGCCGCCGTCGCCGGCGACGTTTCGGTGATGAAGCTGCCTCGGGTTCCGTTCGACGACGGCAAGCGTGCGAACTTCGTTTCCGACCTCGCCAGAAATCTGTTCCGATACTACGATCTGGTGATCTACACGGATTCCGACGAGCTGCTGATCGCCGACCCGCGGCGCTTCGAGAACCTGCTGGCCTTTTTCACCGCGGACGAGAGGGAGGCCTACACGGCGATCGGCCTCAATCTGATCCACAAGCTCACGACGGACGCGCCACTCGATCTGTCGGTCCCGATACTCGCGCAGCGGCGGCATGTTCAGTTCGTCTCGCCGATGTGCAAGACCTCGGCGGTGCGGCGGGCGGTGCGCTGGACCGGCGGATTTCACGGCAGCACCGCGCAGCCGAGCTTCGGTGGGCTTTATCTGATCCACAACCGGTGGGTCGATGTCGGCCAGTGTCTGCTCCGGCTTCGCACGACGCGCGGAATCGTCTGGAAGAATGCGGCGTCTTCCGGCCACACCACGGCGGAGTACCGGGCCGTCCTCAAGCGTTTCATCGAACTCGACGACTGCCCGTTCCGGGAGTCCGAGGACTTCCTCTTCGGACCCGAGATCGCCAAGATCGTCGCGGGCATTACCCTCCAGAACGACTACTACAGGATTCCGCAGAACGTCCGGCCACGGGCCGTCTTCGCGCTGCCCGACTGGATTCCGACGGATATCGTCTGACGGCGCGCACCTGCGGGCGCGGAGAGAGACAGCGGCCGCGAGCGGGGCGGTCGACGTCCTGGGGCCGACGTGTTCGGCGAGGAAGACCGAGGAGGTGACATGCGCAAACGACTATTCCCGATCCTCTTGGTCGTGGCGGTCGCGGGCTCCGTCCATCCGGGGCACGCCTCCGACGGTCCCGCCGTGTCGCTGACGGTCGCCGGCGACCAGCAAGTGCTCTACGAATGGAACCGTCAACGCTGCGATGACGAGCAGATTCCGGACTCGCCGGCGCGGGCGTTCCGACGCGCGGACGGCGAGATCGTCCTGATCGCCACCCACCGCACCAACTGGGCGCTCATCGGCAGTGATTTCGCGTCACTGCGGCCGTCCTGCGAAACGCTCCTGCGCGGGACCGACTATCCAGCCGGGACCGGCAAGCTGTGGATCCAGGCGACCTACACCTATGACGGGAAGAACGTCGCGGCGCTGGTCAGCCAGGATCTCGCGATCGAGTCCAGGCAGGCCGGCTGCGATCCGGCCGGGCGCATCGGCAAGTGCTGGCTCAACAAGATCCTCGCCGCGCGGTCGTCCGACATGGGGCGGAGCTTCGATCTTTTCGCTCCGAAGGACCGTGTGGTCGTCAGTCTCTCGGACCGATATCCCGAAGGAGCGGATCGCCGCTACGGAGCCTTCACCACGACGAACATCGTCAGGAAGGACGACGCGTTCTACACGATAGTGTACATGCAGGGCTCGGATCAGGCGGCGTCGGGGAACTGCCTGTTCAGGACGTCGGACCCGATGGATGCGGGGGGCTGGCGCGCGCTGAGCCTCACCGGCTTCGACGTCGACGTCAAGTCGGACGAGGATGCCAGGAGGTGCGTGAAGCTTCCCCATCTCGGTTTCGAGGCGCGGTCGCTCGCCTACAGTGCCAAGCACGGCGTCTGGATCGCAGTGCTGGCCGGCCGCTTTCAGCTTGCCGGCGACGATCGGCCGGTGGCCGGCTTCTATGCCTCGACCTCGCCAGATCTGAAGGCGTGGTCCAAGGTCGCTCGCATCATGCGGGCGCCGATCAAGCCACGCGAGGAGCGCCCGGACCAGTACTGGTACTATCCGTCACTGATCGATCCGGACAGCACGTCCGCGAACTTCGACACCATCGACGGCGATACCGCCGTTCTGCTGTTCACTGTAGGACACCTCAGGAACGGCCGGGGCACCATGAACCGCGACCTTCAGTATGTGCCGGTGAGACTCGAGGCGTCGGTGCCGTAGCTCCGGCGTCGTCTCGGTCCGGCGCTCGGTCACGAGTATAACATCAGGTCGCTTGTATAACATCGGCCGGATGGTAAAGTTCGATCGATCCGCCTTCCTTCGGGAGTGAAAGTCGCTTTGTCCTCCACCTCGCTTCCCCGCCTGATCGTCCCGCGCCGGTTCTCGGATTCGCGCGGGTGGTTCTGCGAGACGTTCAACGCGCGTCGGCTGCTGGATCAGGAGGGGATCGCGGCGGGGTTCGTGCAGGACAACCAGTCGTATTCGGCGAAGCGGGGGACGGTGCGGGGGCTGCATTTCCAGGTGCCGCCGCACGCCCAGGGCAAGCTGGTGCGGGCGGTGCGGGGGCGCATCTACGACGTCGCCGTCGACATCCGGCGCGGCTCGCCGACCTTCGGGCGGTTCGTCGCGGCGGAGCTGACGGCCGAGACGGGCGGGCAGCTGTGGGTGCCGGTCGGCTTCGCACACGGCTTCTGCACGCTCGATGACGATGTCGAGGTCGCCTACAAGGTGACGGACTTCTATGCGCCGGAGTGCGAGGGCGGGATCGCCTTCGACGATCCGGACATCGGGATTCCGTGGCCGGTGGCGCGCGATCTCGTCAGCCTGTCCGACAAGGA